>CAWFZA010000020.1:0-82186 GCA_963820095.1 uncultured Alphaproteobacteria bacterium | reverse complement strand
ATTTGTTGCAGAAAATCAGAAACATGGATAAGCTCGGTCCCATGAACGATCCTGCGCTTCCGATCGTCTCGACGGCAGGCTCCGTCGCCGCGTCGCTTCAACGCAGGGGGAACAGGCCCTCGAAAATTTCTTTCCGCCGAAAATCCGCGTAACCCATTGATAAGTCTAGATTCGGACGAGAGAATCCAAGGAAATCCAAGGCAATCCAACCCTCAGAATCGGGCCCCTTGCAACGAAGCAGCCGCGAACCAAGGAAACCCAAACGGTTCGACCGGCATCGCGGCCGCCCGAGCCTTCGTCACGCGCGCGCGGGCGACCCGGCGGCCGCCCACTTCCGGTTGAGCGCCAAGACCGCGGCGACGGCGGCGAGAGGGATCACGGTCACCCATGAGCCGATCACGGCGGTCGTCGTCGCCACCGCCCACAGGATCGAGACGAGGTGCTCCATCATGCCGACGAGCTTTGACTGCGAATGACGCCGGAGCACCAGCCCGCGACGGGACGGGGCTTGCCGCCACAGATTGATCAGCGCGGCGGAGCCGATCGCTCCGGCGCCGCATAGAAGGGCGCACAGCCCGGCCCAGGGCGAGGCGAAAGCCAAGGCGGCAAGCGGCAAGGCGAGGATGAGCGCGATCGGCTGGCCGATCGCCGTGATCTTGGCCCGTTCGATGACGGCGCGCGACAGGGGAGCGGTCGTGAGAAAATCCGGCGCGTCCTCCGCCGAGAGCGCGATCCAGGAGAGCGCGCCCGCAAGTTGCGCGGCGATGACCACGAGCGCGGGGGTGAAGGCGATCCCGACCGTGCCGGTCGGGCCGCCGCCGCGCCAGAGAATGACGGCGAGCGGCGTCGTGTAGGCGGCCTGCAGAAGAAGTTGCGACATGAGCCAAGGATCACGCCAAACGACGCGCCGCTCCTTGACGCGCAAGGCGGCGCTGGCGCTCGCGCCAAACCGCGCTTGTCGCTTCGCGGCGGCGGTTGCCTGCGCAGGCGCCCCGGCGGAGGCGATCGCCGCAAGCGCGAAGCGCTCGCCGAACAGCGCGCAGGCGAGCGTGAAGACGACCACGCCAAAAGCTGCCCAGACGAGAATCGCGCGCGGGTCGCCCGCCGCCGCGCGCACCGGCGCCATGAGGAGGCTTGGCGCTGCGCTCGCCGCCTTCGCGGAGGGCGCCAAGGCCCCGAGAATCGTCGCTCGCAGCCCATCGGGCAGCATGGCGACGATCTGCGCCCCGAGAACAGCGGACGCGCCGACCGCGGTCGCGGCGATCTGGCCGCAGAGGCGCGCGCGCCGCGGGCCCGCCGCCAAGAAGAGCCCCATCGCCACAATGACCCCTAAGCCGGTCCCTGCGAGCCCCGCGGCAATCAAGGCCGGATAGAGCGCCAGCCAATGGCCGTGGCCGCGCAAGGCGGCGACGTCGGCGAGCGGGGCCAACATAAGCCCCACCGATGCGACGGCCCCGACCGAAATCGACAAAGCCCGGGCGGCGAGCAGTGAGCGAGCATCGACAGGCGAGGCGAGGATCAGCTCGAGATCCGAGCGCCCGAACAGCGTCCGGGTGAAGTCCGCAATCGACTGCCCGACGATCCAGGGAAGAACCAGCGCGGCGCCGCCGGCGAGAATCGCCATGATGCGCTCAGCACCATCAGGGCCGTCTTCAATGCGGATGAGCCAGCCTGCGACGGGATAGGCTGCGACGTGGAGCGCCAAGAACATAAGAACGACAAGAACCGCCAGTTTCCGCAGCGACACTGCGCCGAACATCGAGGCAAGCGTCCGCGCGCTCAGACGCAAATCGTGCAGGACGAAACGAGGAAAAGCGGCCAAGGACCGAATCAACCGCTGGATCATGCAGCCCGGCCGGCCTCGGAGATCAAATCGAGGAACAAAGTCTCCAGCGTTGCTTGACCTCCGCCGATGTTGGCGCGCAACTCGTCGAGCGTGCCTTCGGCGATCATCCGCCCATGCGCGATGATGCCGATGCGGTCCGCGAGCCGCTCCGCGACCTCGAGGATATGCGTGGTCATGATGATGGTTGCGCCGGCGCGCACGCGATCTGTCAGAATATCCTTGACCTGCCGGGCGGCGGCGGCGTCGAGGCCGGTCAGCGGCTCATCGAGCATCAGGAGCCGCGGCTCGTGGATGAGCGCGCCGGCGAGAGCAAGCTTCTGGCGCAGCCCACGCGAAAACCCTTCGCAGCGTTCACGCCGATGCGGCCATAGGCCCAGGCTTTCCAACAACTCTTCCGCCAGCCGCTTCGCCCGCCGCGCTTCGACCGACCAGAGGCCGGCGACGAATTCGAGATATTCCAGCGGGTCGAGCTTGTCGTACAGCATCGGCTCGTCGGGGAGCCACGCGACGATGCGCTTGGCCTCGACGGGGAAACGGCGGGCGTCGATTCCGAAGATCTCGATGTCGCCATCGTCGGCCGGCAAGAGTCCTGCGACCAGACGCAAGGTCGTCGTCTTTCCGGCCCCGTTCGGACCGAGCAGCGCATAGAATTCTCCGGCAGCGATCGTAAGGTCGAGCCGGTCGACCGCCGGCCGGCCAAAGCTCTTGGTCAGGCGCCTGAGGACAAGGGCTGGCGCGTTGGGGGCGGGCATACGGCAATCTCGGCCAAGCAAGGAATGCAACCGAGAGTAGAGGCCTGTCCTTGATCGGGCCTTAAGATCGCCCCTTCAATCTGGAGAAGAATGGTCGGGCCAGAGGCCGGCAGGCTCGCTCAGGCGGCTGCCCATTTGGCGGGGCGAACGCGACGCCGCGACGCCAAGTCCGCATCAGGCGCAAAAAAGCCGGAAGAAGGTTGCCCTTCCTCCGGCCAAGATCTTGGAGTTCGAAGCTACGAAGGCTCAGAACTTGTAGTTTAAGCCCGCGCGGAAGATCGAGGCATTGTAGTTGATCTTGCCGCTCACGACGGCGCCTGGGAAGTTCACCGCCGCAGAAGGCGTTGCCCACGCTTTGAAGCTGTCGCTGCCGAGATCGGCGTACAGATATTCGCCCTTGATCGTGATGTTGTTGGTGATCGCATATTCGACACCGCCGCCGATCGTCCAGCCGACCCGCGTGGAGCTGGGATTGCCGGTCCAGAAAGAGTTCGGTCATCGCGTCAAAGGCGCTGAAGTTCGCGCTGCCGCCGCCGTAAGCGACGCCGCCCGTGGCGTAGACCATCAAGCGATTGTCAGGCGTGGCGACGAAGCCAACGCGGCCGCGGGTGGTGCCCAGCCAGCTCAAGCTGGCCTTGCCGTTCACGGTTAAAGTGTCGCCCAGAAGGCCTGCCGCAATAGCACCGGGGCCGGCAAAGGGAGCGCCAGTGTTATTAAACGACTTGCTGACAGTCGTCCCATCAAAGTCGGTTTCGATGCCGAGCACGAAAGCGCCCGTTTGCCAATTGTAGCCCGCCTGGCCGCCGCCGATGAATCCGGCGCTTTGCGATCCGAGTCCGCCAGGGAACCCAGCATTGATGAAGCCGAAATCGGTGCCCGAGTTCGGGTCGAAGATCGACGCCTCACGGCTGCCGCTGGGCCAGATGCCGCCGGCGTTCACACCGATGTAAAATCCGGTCCAGGTGAACGGAGGCGGCACGAATATCGGCGCGGGCGCCTCTTTTCTTGTCGGAAGGTCCGCCGCCTGGGCAGCCACCGTCCCCAGAGCGGTCAGCGCCGCTATGGCGACACCCTTTAGCCAGCGATTCATCATCTTTTTGTCTCCGTTGATGTTACGCGACGCTCTTACGCAACACGCTCGCGCCCCGCCGCCAATAACAATGAGAGCACTATAGGATTCGCTGCCATAGGAGTCCATCTGACATTCGACATCGACAGATGTTTGTCGACCAATGTGGCAAAATCGCCACATGCTGGTAACGACTTGTTTATCTTCGCTCCATGACCAAACTCGCGAGCAGCACAGCAATAACTCCGGTAAGGAAAATGCCGTCGAATGTGCCTGCGCCGCCGATCGAGGCCACCGGAGCGCCGAGGGTGCGCAGGCGGTCGAGATTGGCGAGATCGGCGCCGATCAAGACGCCGAGGCTGCCGCCGACATAGGCGATCGGCGCCGCGAAACGCCGCGACAAAACCAGGGCCAAGCCCGCCGCTAACAGTGGCGGCGCGATCGTCGGCACCGATATGCCTACGCCCGGCACGGGCGTCGCCATCCGATGGACCACAAAGGCGACGATTGCCGTCGCCACGGCGCCCGCCATCCAAAGGTCGTAGCGCATGAGGAGATAGAACGACAATAGAATAGGAATTACCGCTCCGCCGACGTTGATCGCGAGGATTGTGCCTGGCCAATCGATGGCGACCGGGGCCAGAAACGGAACGCCGAAAATCTCCACCACCTCCCGCGAGACGACGCGCTGCTCGGGCAGTCGCGCCAAGGGCAGGTTGACGTACGAGCCGAGAAGCGAGGCGAGCAGCACCAGCGCCGCGACCCGCGGATCGAGGCCGAGCGCGGAATAGGCGTGGCCCAGGAGCCGGAGCTGAATGAAAATCACAAGGCCGACGAGAATCGCGAAGAAGAGGGTCGCGCCGCCGACGCCGAGGGGGAAGTAATGCATGTGGGCCACGGGCGGCGTCCGGGTTGGCTCGCCGTTGAGGCGGCGGGTGAAGCTTATGCGCCGGCCAGAGCGCCTATGATTTTGTCAGCGTAGGGTTTGAGCTTCTCGGCGCTTTGGAAGGGTCCGCCTGGCGGACGGATCGCGACGCCCGTCCAGCATGGCAGAAGATGGAAATGCAGGTGGAAGACCTGCTGGCCGCTCGCCGGCTCGTTGAACTGCTGGAGCAAGAGTCCCTCGGCCTTCAGGCCCGCCATGACGGCGCGGCCGACCTTCTGCACCGAGGGCATGAGGCGCGCCAACTCTTCGGGATCGAGGTCAAAGAGCGTGCGCGCGGGCGCCTTGGGAATGACCAGGGTGTGTCCCTCGGCGCGCGGCATCACGTCCATGAAGGCGAGCGAGACATCGTCCTCATAGACTTTGACGCAAGGCATTTCGCCGCGAAGGATCTTGGCGAAGATGTTGTCGGGCTCATACTTCGGCGTCAAAGGCTTCTCCCATTTCTTGCGCCTCTTGACCGCCGCCAGCGCCGCGGCGGAAGGGCGCGTATTCCTCATAATGGGCGATCGTGCGCTCGACCGCTTCTCTTTCGTGTCCGAGATAGTCGGCGATCGCCCGGCTCAAGCGCGCGTCGGCGAACTCATGCGCGGAATACGTGAGGGCTGGCCGGTAGCCGCGGGCCAGCTTGTGCTCGCCCTGGGCGCCGGCCTCGATGCGGCGCAATCCGCGGGCGAGCGCGAAGTCGATCGCCTGATAGTAGCAGACCTCGAAATGCAGAAACGGGTGATGCTCGATCGCGCCCCAGTTGCGGCCGTAGAGCGCGTCGTCGCCAATGAAATTGATCGCGCCCGCGATATACCGCCCGGCGCGGCGCGCCATCACCAGGAGCACGCGGTCGGCGAGCGCTCCGCCAATCAAATCGAAGAAAGCGCGGGTGAGATAGGGGCGCCCCCACTTGCGCGAGCCCGTATGAATGTAAAACTTGAAGAAGGCGTCCAAGTGCTCGGACCTGATCGATGGTCCCGTCAGCCATTCGACCTTAATTCCGTTGTCCAGGGCGTCGCGCCGCTCGCGTTTGATCGCCTTGCGCTTCCGTGAGGCGAGCGCGCCTAAGAAATCGTCGAAAGTCGCAAACCCGTTGCAGGAGAAATGGAACTGCTCGCCGGTGCGGATCAGAAATCCGGCTTGAGATAGCCGCTCGCTGTCCTCGGCGGTCGGGAAGGTGAGATGAATCGACGAGGTCTTGGTCTCTTTGCGCAATGCGCGCAAGGCCCCGATCAGCGCCTCGCGAGCGCCGTCGGGCGCGTCGGCGGCGACAAGAAGGCGCCGTCCCGTCACCGGCGTGAACGGCACGGCCACTTGAAGCTTGGGATAATAGCTTCCGCCCGCCCGCTCGTAGGCGTCGGCCCAGGCATGGTCGAACACATATTCGCCCTGGCTGTGGCTCTTGAGATAGCAGGGCGCGGCGGCGACCATGCGCCCGCCCGCGTCTTCGACTGTGAGATGCGCGGGCGCCCAGCCGGAGCGGCCGCCAACCGAGCCCGAGGCCTCGAGCGCATGCAAGAACGCGTGGGTCAGGAATGGGTTGAAGCGTTCGCCTTCGGTCTCTTCGAAGGGACGGTTCTGCGGATTGGCGCAGGCGTCCCACGCTGCGGCGTCAATTGTGGCGATGGACGGAACGACGCGCGCCGTGAAGCTGGACATGGAGCCATCTTAGCATGCTCGGCGCCACTTTCGTGGCGAGCGGCAGGCGCCGGAGAGGCGCTCGCCTTCGTTTATTTGTCTAGATTCCCGCGCTGGTTGTAGCCTACTCCTGCTCTGCGAGCCTGGTCGAAACGAGGGCGTAGGCTTGAGCGCGCCGAGCGGCGGCAATGGCGGATGAGCGGAGGCGTTTATGCTTCATGGTCCTCGAGCATTTTCGCGACAACGACAGGGTCCCTGTCTACCAGCGCCTGCGACAAGCCGGCCGGTCGCTGCCTGAGGGGCTTCGAATATCTCGAGAGCTGGGTCGAAGCGAACTTTTCGCGCTGCTTTCAGCTTATGCGATGTGATGATCCGAGGCTGATCCAGGCGTGGAGTCTTGAATGGCGCGGCTCCGGCATGACCTTCGAAATCGTTCCCGTCGTCACGAGCGCCGAGACGCGGGCGGTCGTCGAGCCTCATTTCGAGCCGCCGGGAAGCAGTCCGGAGAAACCGGCCGCGGCAAGAAGTTGATAACGTCACATTTTGGGTGCATCCATCGCTCGCCGTGCTGAGGCGCGGGGAATTCGGGAGGAGATTGAAGCCTATGTCCCTTTCGCTCTATCAGAGCAGCGTGCCGGTCTATGAACGCGGGCTCAAGGCGTTCCTCGCCATTCTCGATAAGGCCGAGGAGCATGCGCGGCGCGCAAGTTTGACCCGAACAGCTATCTCGCCATGCGCCTCAGCCCCGACATGTGGCCACTCGTCCGCCAGGTCCAGGGCTTCTGCGATCACGCCAAGAACTCGTCGTTCCGGCTGGCCGCCAAGGACCCGCCCGTCAAGGAAGACAAGGAGACGACCATCGCCGAACTGCGCGCGCGCATCCAGGCGACCCTCGACATGCTCAAATCGATCGACGCGAAGGCGATGGAAGGCGGCGAGACGCGGGAGATCGTCATCCCCGCCGGGGCCAACAAACTGAAGCTTCCAGGCGCCGACTATCTCCTACATTTCGCCATGCCGAACTTCTATTTTCATTTGACGACCGCTTACGACATCTTGCGCGCGAGCGGGGTCGAGATCGGCAAGCGGGACTTCATGGGCGCCGTCCCGAACCTTGTTCGTGTCTAAGCCTCGCTTCGGGAGCATCGATCATGTCAATCAAGAGACTGCACACCGGCCCGCGCATGTCGCAGGCCGTCATTCAAGGCGCGACGATTTATCTTGCCGGCCAGGTCGCCGATCAGGCGAAGGGTAAGAGCGTCGGCGATCAGACCAAAGAAATCCTCGCCACGATCGACCGTCTGCTTGCCGAAGCCGGATCGGACAAGACCAAGATTTTATCGACCAGCATTTATCTCGCCGACATCGGCACATTCGCGGAAATGAACGCGGTTTGGGATGCGTGGGTCCCGTCTGGCCACGCGCCCGCGCGCGCAACCGTCGAGGCAAAGCTTGCGGCGCCGGCCTATACGGTGGAGATCGCCTGCATCGCCGCGACGAGCTAAGCTGCGCGGCGCCGCTTCCTCCTGGACCCCAGGCTCACGCGCCTATCGAGGAAACCGTTTTTGGTGATTGTCCCGTCGATCGACAACGCAAGGGGCCCGTTCGAGCGCGTGACGTCGCCCGACGAAGCGGTCGATCGGCTCGCTCGCCTCTATGATGAAGCGACCGACGCGTTGCGCGGCGCGGTCGAGCGCTTTCTCAAGGATGGCGAGCCGCCGTCGGCGGCGACCCGCGCCTTGTTCCGCTATCCCGAACTCCGCCTGACGTATGCGCCGAATGGACCAGCGCTCTCAAGCGCGCGCGCCTTCGCCAAATTCAGCGACGCTGGAGTCTACGTGACGACGGTCACGCAGCCAGCCGAGTTTCGCGGCTACCTTCTTGCGCAGCTCGAGCCGCTGGTCACGGAATACGGCGCCACGATCGAGGTCGGCGTTGGAGCGCAGGAGATTCCCTACCCGTATGTGATCGAGAGCGGCGACGAGCTGACGCGGGGCGGCGGCGCCGACGCCGCGGAGCTCGCGCGATTCTTTCCGGTGCCTTCGCTGGCCAATATCGGCGACGAGACCGCAGACGGGGAGTTCGACTTCGGCCCCGAGCGGCCGCTTGCGCTGTTCGACGCGCCCCGCACCGATTATTCGCTGCGCCGCCTCGTGCACTATACCGGCTCGGACTGGCGAGCGATGCAGCCCTGGGTGCTGCTCACGAACTATCACCGCTACGTCGATCAGTTCGTGCAATGGGGCTTGAAGCAGCTGCATGCCGGAACAGGCGTCGAGAAGGTCGTTCTGCCGGGCAATGTCATCATCGACGCGTCGATTTCGCCGGCCGAAGCGGAAGCGCGCGTGGCGGCCGTCGCCTGGCATCGGTTCCAGATGCCCGCCTATCATTGCGTGCGCGCCGACGGGCGCGGGATCTCTCTGGTCAACATCGGCGTCGGGCCCTCGAACGCCAAGACCATCACCGACCATATCGCGGTCCTGAGGCCGCATTGCTGGCTGATGGTGGGCCATTGCGCCGGGCTTCGGCAGTCACAGGTGATCGGCGACTATGTCCTCGCGCATGCCTATCTTCGGCGTGACAACATCCTCGACGAGGCGGTGCCGCTGGAGACGCCGATTCCAGCGCTCGCCGAAGTTCAGGTCGCGCTGCAGGAGGCGGTGGCCAAGATCACCGGCGATCGCGGCGAAGCGCTGAAGCGCCGCTTGCGCACCGGCACGGTGGTCACCGATGACGACCGCAACTGGGAATTGCGCTGGTCCAAGGAGCGCCGCATCATCAACATCTCGCGCGCCATCGCCGTCGACATGGAATCGGCGACCGTCGCCACCCAAGGCTTCCGAATGCGCGTGCCCTACGGCACGCTGCTCTGCGTCTCCGACAAGCCCTTGCACGGCGAGATCAAGCTGCCGGGCGCCGCCAACGCCTTTTATGAGCGCGCCATCGCCGAGCACCTGCAGATCGGCATCGCGGCGATCGGCCTCTTGCAGAGCCAGGACGACACCCTGCACTCACGCAAGCTCAGAAGCTTCGACGAACCACCGTTCCGGTGAGGCTAGCTGATCACCACCACTGGAGTGCCGACATGCACCCGGCCATAGAGGTCGATTGCATCCATGTCGCGCATGCGGATGCAGCCTGAGGACACGTGCCCCCCGATTTCCGACGGCTCGTTCGTGCCGTGGATGCGGATCAGGGTGTCACGGTTATTCTGGAAGAGATAGAGCGCGCGAGCGCCGAGCGGGTTGTCCCACCGGCCTTCGAGGGGGCCATGCTGCTTATAGACCTGGAACTGCGGCCAGCGCTCCATGATCGAGGCCGTCGGCATCCAAGTCGGCCATTCTTTCATCGCTCCGACTTCGGCGCGGCCCGTCCATCCCATATATTCGGCGCCGCTTGCGATGCGGTATTGGACCGCCTGGCCGTGAGGCAGAATGTAATAAAGATAATTGTTGTTCGTATCGACGATGATGGTGCCCGGCTTCTCGGGAGTTTGGTACTGGACGATGCTCCGGCGGGTGGGGATTTTCCACTCGTCAGGTTCCGCAAGCGCCATCATCTGCTTGTCGCGCGCGGTGAGCTGTGGATCGGGGAGCCCAGATTGAATGACGGGCGTACAGCCGCTCACCAGCGCCGCCAGGCCCAGCACCAGCCCCACAACGACCACATTCGCTTTCATCGCTGCCCCACCAACCCGATTGCTAAGGATTTCCTTACCATAAAACGCGACAGTTTCACGAAAGTTACCAAGCGTAAGCCTGGGCGCTATTCACAAAACCGCGAGGGCGGCCTGGGTGGTCCCCCGTCCAGGTTTCGCCATAAACCCTATTAGCGAAAGCTGCCGGTTGAGTTCCAAGCGATAGTTGTGTCGTCGTTTGCCGAAAACTACCGACCGAGGCAAAAATGCGACAATGGAATAAAAGTTCCCGCTACTTTGATAACCCTAAGGAAGGGACAAATGACCGAATGGCCTGCGCGCCTCGTCCTGGTTGGGGCGGGCAAGATGGGAGGGGCAATGGCCCGGGGCTGGCTTGCGGCCGGACTCCGCCCGTCCTCACTGACCATTCTAGAGCCCAATCCGTCCGAGGAAATGACCTCGCTTTCCGAACAGGGCATCGTCCTTAATCCTAGAACCACGACCCCGCCTGACATGTTGGTGCTCGCCGTCAAACCGCAGAGCCTCGATCAGGTCGCCCCGCAGATCGCCGCGCTTGCCGGCGGGCGAACGCTTGTTCTCTCCATCATTGCGGGCAAGACCATCGCCAATCTTCTCGCGCGCCTTCCCCAGGCGCGCGCCATTGTGCGAGCGATGCCCAACACGCCCGCCGCCATTGGCCGGGGCGTCACCGGGGCCTTCGCCAACCCGCAGGTCGATGCGGATCAACGGGGCTGGTGCGAGCGCCTCCTCGGGGCGGTCGGAGCGTTCTTCTGGCTGGATGATGAGGAGGCGATCGACGCGGTGACGGCGATCTCCGGGTCGGGACCCGCCTATGTATTTGCCCTGACCGAGGCGCTTGCGGCGGCGGCGGAAAGACTTGGGTTTTCGCCGGACCTGTCGATGAAGCTGGCGAGGGGCACGGTCGAAGGCGCGGGGGAGCTCATGCGCCGCGAAAGCTTGACCTCGCCCGCGACATTGCGCCAGAACGTCACCTCTCCCGGCGGGACGACCGCCGCCGCCCTCGGGGTGCTTCAAGGCGCGGGCGCCCTCGACGATCTCATGATCCGAGCAACGGCCGCGGCCCGCGCCCGCGCCGCGGAGATGGCGGGCTAAGCCGCTTTGCGTAGGGTCCGCCAACGCCAACCCGCCATGAAAAGAGCGGGCCATGAAAAGAGCGGCCGCCGCGGCATGACGTTTTCATTCATGGTGACGCGAATGGCGCGCCACAGGCGCGGGTTGGCGGCTTGGCGCGCCGCCTCGATTGCGCCCCGCGTGTCACTCCGCTCGCCTGTCGGTTTCGCGGCCAGCTGTAACGGCGGCGTCGCTTGAGCGCGATCCCTGTTGGAACGCCTTCCTAAGCCCGAATCCTCGCTCTTGGCCGCCATGACCCCCAGGCATTCCCCCGCATCGGGTCCGGGGCGACCCGGCAACCCACCGGAGCCCAGCAGCCAAAAGATGATGTGTGGCTCCGGCGCGTTTCCTAACAACTTGAAATAACTCGATTCTCTCAAGACGAGAGCGGCTTTGCCAGGGAGCCCGAGGCTTTGGGCGGTAATCGAGCCTCGCTCGCCCCACGATCCGCGGCCTCGCCGGGTCGCTGGAGGTGAAGCAAGTTTCCTTGGCGGCGGACGGCTAAGCGCTTACATTGACGGCGCATGAGCACGGAGGAGCGCCATGGCGACGACACCGAAAAGCGAGATCCGACCCGCCTCGACCGACACCCGCGGCAAAATCGTCGACGCATTGATGGAGCTCGCCGCAGAGCGTCGCTTCGAGGACATTTCCGTGCGCGACATTTGTAAGGCTGCCGGCGTCTCTCTAGCCGACTTCCGGGACGCCTTTCCTTCCAAAGGGGCCGTGCTCGCCGGTTTCACGCGCCGCATCGACCGCATTGTGCTCGCGCAGGACGACGCGGGTATTTCCGAAGAAAATTCGCGCGAGCGGCTGTTCGACGTCCTGATGCGCCGTCTGGAGGCGATGGCTCCCTATCGCGAAGGCTTGCGCGAAGTCATCTCATGGCTCCGGCGCGAGCCCGCCGCGGCATTGGCGATGAACCAGGTCACCTTATCCTCGATGCGCTTCATGCTCGAAGCGGCCGGGATCGAAGCGGAGGGCGCATCGGGCGCCATCAAGCTTCAGGGCCTGGCGCTCGCTTGGGCGCGGCTGCTTCAGAGTTTGGCTCGACGATGACGAACCCACGCTCTCCAAGACGATGGCCGAATTGGACCGCGTGCTGACGCGGGGCGAGCGGGCCGTCGCCGGGCTCGACCGGGTGAGCGCGCTGGCGACTCCGTTTGGCGCGATGGCGAAAGCGGCCTTCGACGTCGGCCGCAGGGCGCGGCGAGGCGGGAGCCGCCCGCCGCGCAAGCAGCGATCCCGGCGATGAGGACGTGACCGCGCTCTGAGCGCGGAGCGCGGTTTTGGCGGAGATTAAGCGCTGAATATTCATCCCGAAGTCCTTTGGGCGTTGGCCACGTTCGCTTTGGTTGCCGGGGTGACGCCCGGCCCGAACAACCTGATGTTGATGACATCGGGCGTGAAATATGGCTTCGGACGCACCCTGCCGCATCTGGCCGGCGTAATCTTAGGCTTTGGGCTCATGATCGCGCTCGTCGGCCTTGGGCTCGACATCCTGTTCCAGCGCTTTCCGCAAATCCTGCCGATTATGAGGGTCGCGGGCTCGATCTACATGGTCTGGCTGGCGCTCAAAATCGCGCTTGCCAAGCCTCCGAGCGAGGTTGAGGCCCGCGGACGTCCAATCGGGTTTCTCGCCGCGGCCGGCTTTCAGTGGATCAATCCCAAGGCTTGGGTTATGGCGTTAAGCGCGCTCGCGGCTTATGCCGGCGTCGTCGACGGCTACACGAGCAGCGTCTTTTTCATCGCCGCGCTCTGCGCCTTGATCGCGATCCCGTGCAGCGGCGTCTGGTTGCTGTTCGGCGCTTCGCTCAGCCGCCTACTCAAGGATCCGCGGGTGATCCGGCCTTTCAATTGGACGATGGCGGCGTTGCTGGTCGCCTCGATCGCGCCAATTCTGTTCGAATAGGCTGACGCGAGTGGGCCGTCACTCGGCGCTTTACGCGCGGGATCCGGCGATCGGACGCTCGCCGGTCGGCGGAAGCAGATAGAACTCGCCTCGCTCAAGCGATTCGATCATCTCCGGCTCAAAGCCTTCCGCCGGCACACTCAAAGCATCGGCGACCGCGGCTAGACCAATATCGCGATAGATGCGGGCAAGAACGCTGCTGGCCCTACGTTCGGCGCCCGCGTCGGGGATAAACTGAAAACGCTCGTCGCCCATGAGGTGATTGAACTCCGCCACTCGTAAGCTCAGGGCAACGCCCTGCTAAGATGAGGGTGAGTGAAAGGGCTTAATAGCGAATTAATGGCGTGCTCGTGATTTCCAACGGGATCCGCCCGCGAGAGGCCGTATTTCGACCACAAAGCGCCGGCCGTCACCGATTTGTGAATGAGTTTCGCGCCACCCCCTGACGCTCCACCGGGAACAGCGAACCAGAATCACGAACTGCTGTCGCGTTGCCGGCCGGTTGGAGCTATGAGTTGGGGACGTTCCCGTAGATCGGGGCTTGCAGGGAGACGATTGGGAGCATGCGCCGGGGCGTGACGGCGGGCCTAGCCCTCGCTTTGATCGTCGCGCTGGCCGCGTGCGGATTCATGCCCTGGCGGTTGTCCGCCGCCAAGGTCGGCGACAGTCTCAATGCCGCGTTCGGCGCTTCTCCGCGCCTCCATTGGGCCATTCCCTCGACGGCGTCTTTCTCCGCCCTGCCGTGGCCGAGCGTGCGCGTCGCGAACGCCCGGCTGGACGACGCCTATGGCGTCAACCTTCTCTCGGCGCCAGTGGCGCGCCTGAACCTGTCGCTGATCGACCTCCTGCTCGGACGTCTGATCCCCACGGGGGTCATTCTTGTGAGCCCGACGGTTACCGTCGATCTCGACCGACCTCCGTTTGCCGGAACGGGCGGATCGGCGGGGCCTGCGACCGTCGCCAGGAGCGCGCTCGCGCCTTTGGCCAGCTTAAGGCTATCGGACGGGCTCCTTACGCGTGATCAGCGCGAAGCGCGGCGTCGACACGACGATCGACAATGTTCACGGCCGCTTCGATGGACTGACGATCGGCGATCAACTGCGCTTCAGCCTGTCCGCCACGTGGCGGAATACGCCGATTACGGTCGCCGGCGCGCTCAACGATCCTGAGAGCGCCGCCAAG
Source organism: uncultured Alphaproteobacteria bacterium (assembly GCA_963820095.1). Taxonomy (GTDB): domain Bacteria; phylum Pseudomonadota; class Alphaproteobacteria; order Rhizobiales; family Beijerinckiaceae; genus Roseiarcus. Next base: position 68,067 of record CAWFZA010000020.1, on the reverse strand, counting down.
GGCGCGCCGAGTCCGGTCGTATTCGCGCTCGATTCGCCATTGGCCAAGCTGGCGTTCCGCGGCCTGCTCGCGCTTGGCGACGAGTTTAGCGCCGGGGGCGATTTGACCGCTTCCATCCCGTCGATCGCGGCCCTGGCTACCTTTCTCGACACTCCGGCGCCCCCCGCTTTCGCCGCCAACGACATCGCCATCACCGCGAAGGTCAAGGGAGCGCCGGACTCCTTGACCCTAGGTGACGCGACGCTGACCAGCGCCGGTCAGACGCTGGAAGGCGCGCTCGCGATCAGCAACGCCAACGGCCGTCCAGTGGTCTCCGGCACGCTCGCTGCCGAAACCCTGGCGCTCAAGCCGCTTCTGGGACCGCCGGAACGCGTCTTCGACCCGACGGGCGGATGGAGCACGACGCCCTTCGCGGTCTCGCCGCCGCTGGCCTTCGACCTCGACCTGCGTTTGTCCGCGGCGCATCTCGACGTCTACGGCTTGCCGGTCGCCGACGCGGCGGCGTCCGTAATCGTCGCGGACGGGAAGCTGACGATGACTCTGATCGAGGCTACGGCCTACGGCGGCCGCCTCCAGGGCGAAGTGGATGCGGGCTACGCCGGGCAGGACCTCAAGGCAAGGGCGCGTGGCGAGTTCGCCGGCGGCGACCTTGGCGCGGCGATCGCCGACTTCGGCGAGCCGGTGATGACGGGGAACGGCCGGGCGCAATTCGCCCTTGAGGCCTCCGGCGCCTCGCCGGCGGCCATGGTGGGGAGCCTCGCCGGAACGGCTTCGCTGGAAGCGACCGACGGCTCCATTCTGGGCGTGAACCTGGAGGAGGCGCTGCGCCGCAGCCGTCGCCGCCCGATCGACGTGGAGCGAGACCTGCGCGCCGGGGGAACCGCGTTCGACAAGGTCGACGCTTCGCTGGCGCTGGAAGGCGGCCGCGCCCAGGTCGGACGCGCCGTGATGACCAGTCATGGCGTGACCGCGGAACTGAGCGGGCTCATCGATCTCGTTGACCGAAGTTGGGCTTTGCATCTCAAGGCGGTCCAGACGGATGCGGCCGGCGAGGAGTCCCAGGACGCGGCCCATCTGACCGTCGAGATCGCCGGCCCATGGGCTCAGCCGACCATCCGCGCGATCGGCGAGGCTCCAACCGAGCCTGTCGGGGACCCGCCGTCGCGTTGAGCGCCGCGGGTGGCCTCGGCGGCGGGCAATCTGCGGTTTACGCATAGCCCATTACAAATTTGTCCAAATAAAACCAAATAAAAAAGCTTTTATTTGCTTTTATTTGCTTGGTTTTCTTTGGTGGATTCGGGGCTTTTCAAAGGGTTGCGGGCGAAAAAATAAAAAAAATTTCTTGGCCCTCCGCCCCGCCGCGCCATGCGCGGGTGTCATTCCTCGTCCCGCTTCCGCCCGATCCCGAGCGCGATGTTTCTGGCCTCCTTCATCTGAGACCCATTCTACCCCAGATTTCGGATTCCAGGAAGCGATTGTTTTTCCTAACCTTGCTGGCGGCCTGACCTTACTGGTCCGACCCCCCGAAGGCGGCGCATTGGTCCCCCGGTTTTCGCAAACAGTGCATCGGCGGAATGTGGCCGGTGTCGAGGCCGCGCCTCGCGCGGGCCTATTCCTCGTCCTCCTCCTCAGGCCGATCGAAGCGACCGTCCTTGGCCTTCTCCTCCCATTTGGGATCGCCAAGCTTCGAGTTGATGGGCATGTCGTGGGCCCGTCTTTCTTGCTCGATCTTGGCCTTGAGCTCGCTCGACTCCTCCTCCAATTGCTTCAGCGACTTGGAAAAGTCCTCGCCGGCCGGCTTGTCAGGATCTGGTCCCGCCATGTTTCAACCTCCCCGCTAAAGGCGCTCTTAAGAAAGCGCGGAAGCTCGGAAGAAGTTCCGAGCCGGGTCACCACTCAGCCAACGCCTAAGGCGGCCTACACCGCCGGCGCGGGCACGCCAAGCGCCGCGGCGATCTGAGCGACCGTCGCCTTTTCCGTCTCGCTGACCTGCGTCCCGCCGAAGCCAAGAAAGCCGCCTTCCGGCGCGGCCTCGGCGACCGACTTGGCGACTCCGGCAAGCCAGGTCTTGAATGGCATGGCGTCCGCGCCGCCTTTTGCATCCAGCACGGAAGCGGCGGCCTTCAAGGCGTCGAGCGCCTTCGAGACGATTTCGGCGGGGGTCTTTGCGCCAGAAATCGCCGCTTTCACGCCCTCCTGCGCGAGGCCGCGCCCTTCCGACGTCTCAAACTCGCTGGCGACCGCCTTGACCAGCGCATCGGCGTTCGGATCGGTTGTGGCCTGGATGAGGGCCCGCGCGCTCGCCATGCTTTCCCTCATCATGCCGATGAGGCCGCTCGGCTCGGCGGCCGAGACGGCGACGCCGGCGATCAGCGGACTTTGCAGGAGGAGCTTCCATTCATCCGCAGTAAAGTCGGATTTTGTCGCCAAGTGCGCCTCCCCCGGTTCGTCGAGGCTGCCGAGCATGTCGGAGAACAATGACGGTTTTGCGTCGCGCTTTCCGCCGGGACAGCCCGGCCGCCGCTTCCCATCGGCTCTCTAGGCCTCGTCGCGCCGACGGATTTTGGAGGCAGCAGACAACGATCCACGCCCGCGCCTACGAGCCACCGACAAGTTTGGACCAGACATGGCTCCATATATAACGCTGGCGCATATGGATCAGAGTTTGATCGACGGTTCGTTGGCCTGCAACGCGCATTCGGTTCCTGAAGCAGATCGATTGCGGCCGCGTCGCGCCTGCAGAACTCTTGTATTTCTGTTTTTGATCAACAATACTGCCTGTCTTGCTAATGCCGCGCAGCCTGCCTTATTCATTGTGGCTTCGTGGCCTCGCGCGCCCTAGCAGTTTGCTTTGGTTGGTAAGTAAACTATTTATTGGGGTATTAAGATGGTCGATCCACTAGATATCGTGATTGCGGCGCTGTTGAAAGCAGGTTCGACAGAAGTTGTGAAGAGAGGCCTTGATTCGCTTTCAGATCAATTCAAGCACGCGTTTGCGCGCAAAGATGCAGTTGAAATAAAGAAGGTTGCCGAGGACGAAGGTGTCGCAAGCAATCTGGCAGACATCGCGAGAGTGAGCTTAGAAACCTCCGTTTTGATCCCGGTATCGGCACCGGTCGCTCAACCAGAGCAACGCGTAGCTTCCTTTGAGCAAATGTTAAGACTTGGGTTCAAAGTATCAGAAGAAAATAAAACGGACATAGTAGTTCCTGGCTCATTTATTGACGAAAATCATATTTCAATATTTTCGACCTCGGGATATGTTCCAAAGATTATTCGTCCCGATTCTGTAAATTTATTAATCGACGATTTTTCTAGAGCAACAGAAGGATTTTATGCTATAATACCGACAGGAAATGATTCACCAAGCTTGATCAATGATTACAAAAACAGATTTATAGAATGGAGGGATGATTCACCTAATTATTTTAAAATTGACCGATGGCTAGGAGAATATGCATTTACTTATCGCGTAGTTAAAATATCGGCTGGATCAGTTTTCGTGCAATATTCCGCAGCTTTCCAAAAACATGGACTTCCGACTGACGGCAAACTCAAAATAACAAATTATGCTACAAATTATGCTAAAGGAATACAATCGATGCTTGCTTATATGAGAGATTATCCAGGCTTGACGGTTTTGTCTTCTGAGGAGATTCTGACGCTCACCACGTTGATGGAGCAGATAAGAAGTTTTGGAATCGGCCACAAATAGGGATTTATCTTTCAACACTAACACTGCTCTAGCTCCCTGAAACGGATGCGCGAGGGTTTCACCAGAGTTTGCTGCCCTGCTTTCACCGTGAAACGCCTCTTCCCAGCCCGCGCTTTTAGCCCTATATATCAAACGCCGCCCGCAAGGACGGCTATGGCGATAAATGGGCATCGGAATAAGTCTTTCGGACCCGGGGGCGGTACCCGGCGCCTCCACCCAAGCCCGCCTAGAGAAGCGGGTTTCGGCGGGGGCGAAATAGGTTCGACGGGGGACCCAAAGGGTGATCTTTTGCTCGGCATGATACCGCCGTTATCGGGTCAAACCTATAGTTGCGAATGACAACTATGCTCCGGTGGCCCTCGCTGCGTAATGCAGCGCTGGTACTGGGAATCAAGTCCTAGGGGTTTGCACTTCTAGGCGGGGTCCGGAGGCGCCTGGCAACAGAAGCCTCCACTTTCCCCTTCCGACTTCGCGATATGTGATCTTCCGTTGTCATTCCCCGGCCGCGTGGCGGCCGATCGGGAATTCAGGCCGCATGCGCTGGGCTTGGGGCGCCTGGATTCCCGGTCAGACCTGCGGTCCGCCGGGAATGACAAATCCCGCAAGCGGTGGCTTCGAATGGTTCAACCGATTTTCGGATCCGCCGTTGACGCGGCGACCCCGGCGAGCTGATCGAGATTGGCGATCAGGCGCGTGAGCAGGGCGATGAGCAGCCGGGCCTCCTCGTCCGTGAAGTCGCTCAGCGCCTCCTGATTGCCGCGAAGCAAGACTTGAACCGCGTCCGGCAGCCGCGCCTCTGCGACCTCCGTGAGCGTTATGCGGCTCATGCGCCCATCGGCCGGGTCGGGCGTTCGCCGAATGAGCCCGTCGCGCTCCATGCGGGCGAGCATCTGCGCCATCGGCGGCTGCTCGATCTTGGCGAATTGGGCGAGATCCCGTTGCGTGCTTGCCCGGCCATCCTGAAGCGCGACCAAGACCGGCAGATGTCCGACGCCGAAGCCCAGCGGCTTGAGCCGCGCTTCGCTGAGGCGGGCGAAGCCGCGCGCCGCGAGAGAGATCAGGTGCCCGGGCGTCGAAAGCACATCCAGGTCCATTACGCCCCCCTTGCGCCATGCCGCGGGCCGGATATATACGTGCATATGTAACTTTTTTCAAATACCCGCACATTGCACGGAGAGCCCCGATGGATGGCGATGTCGAACTCCTCAAGGGCATCTACGATCGCTTCAATGCACGGGACATCGATGGCGTGCTGGCGGCGCTCACCGATGATGTCGCCTGGGCCAATGGGATGGATGGCGGCCACGTCCATGGCCGCGAGGCAGCGCGCGGGTACTGGACGCGCCAATGGGCCATGATCAGTCCGCATGTCGAGCCGGTGGGCTTTCACCGGACCACTGATGGCTCGGTCGTCGCAGAGGTGCGGCAGACCATCCGCGATCTCGAAGGCAGGCCGATCGAAGGCCAGACGCACGGGCTCAAGGACAAGACGGTCGGACACGTTTTTCATTTTCGAGAGGGGAAGGTGGCTCGCTTCGACATCCAGGATTCCGCCTGAGCTTGCCGAGGCGATCGCTTTCGCCGCGACCCGTCCGCCACGCGGGTGTAGCCCGCACCGCATTCGGAATTGGCGGGCGCTTTGGTGGCCCACAGTCCCGCGCTCACTTTGAATTCGGCGAAGCAACAAAAAGGAGCTAGGGTTCGTCGGGCCGCGCGTCCGCGTGCACGCGTCCGTGGGTTTTGATAGTGGCATGGACAGCCCCTTCGTCGAACTCGCGACAGGAGGAACGCCATGGTCGGCAAATTCGGGATCGCCGCGGCGTTGGTGGCCGCGGCCATCGCGCTCTCGCCTCCGGCTTTCGCCCAGCAAACCCGGGGCACGGCCGACGAAGCCAAGGCCATGCTGATCAAAGCCATCGCCGCTGTGAAAGCGGATAAGGCCAAGGCGCTCGACATGTTCAACAAGGGAGAAGGCGGATTCCGAGACCGGGACCTCTATGTGTTTTGCGCAAACGCCAGCGACGGCACGCTCGTTGCCATTGGCAATCCCAACCTCAAGCAAGCTCTCGGCACGGACATACGCGCCGGCGAGAATTCTACGGGCCAGGCGTTTGGCGAGGAGGTCTACGCGGCGATGCAGAAGCCGGAAGGTCAAATTAGCGAGGTCAGCTACGTGAGCCCAACGCCGGGCGCCGATGATACGCTCGCCGGGAAGGTAAGCCTCGTCGCCAGGGCCGACGATGTTCTCGGCTGCGGCGTGGGCTATTACAAGTAGGCCCGGCTACGCGCCTGAGGAAAATCAAGGCCGCGCGAACTCGAACGACGGCTCGCATTGCGACCGCAATTGTCCGGATGCGGGTCGAGACGAAAAATTGGGCATTCGGCGCCTCAGGGTCCGACGGGGAAAACATGCGGTGAGCTACAAAGCCATATACGCCTACGCCTGGGATGTCGCAGAGATCGGCGTCAGCGCGGCGGTCGACCGGTTTCTCGGCCTTGGCCTCGACACGGTGACGATCGTCGGCAGCTACCATGCGGGCAAGTTCCTGAGACCGCATGGCAAGAGCGGCAAGGTCTATTTTCCCGAGGACGGCACGATCTATTTCAAGCCGGATCTCAGCCGCTACGGCGCAATCAAGCCGGTTGAAAACTCGCTCCTTTCATCCGGCAAGGACGTCATGCGCGAGCTTGTCGGGCAAAGCCGGATCGCGACCAACGTCTGGCTCGTGCTCATGCACAACACGCGGCTCGGCCTGGCTCATCCCGATTCCGTCGTCGCCAACGCCTTCGGCGACCGCTTGATCTACAATCTCTGCCCCTCGGCGCCCGAGGCGCGCGCCTATGCGATCGGCCTCGCACGCGACGTCACCGAATCCTATCCCGTCAGCGGCCTGTCGCTGGAGACGCCAGGCTTCCTTCCTTACGCGCACGGCTACCATCACGAGTTCGCGCTCAACCGGCCCAATCGCTGGCTCGACAGTCAGCTCGGCCTCTGCTTCTGCGCCCATTGCATGGCGGGCGCGAAAAGCGCGGGCATTCGCGTCGAGGCGCTCAAGCGGCAAGTGGCGGCCGATGTCGAAGCCTATCTCGCGAGCGACGCCGACTTCCCCGCCGACATGGGGGAAGCCTTCTGGCTCGCGGACGTCCGCAGCGACGGCGACCTCAGGGCCTATCTGGATTGGCGATGCTCGGTCGTCACGTCGCTGGTGCGCGAAATTCGGGACAAGGTGCGCAAGGACGCGACCGTTGCGGTGATCCCCTCGGTCGCCCGCCCAACCGCGGGCGCCTGGTATGAAGGCAGCGATCTCATGGCGCTCGCCGAGGCGGCGGGAATTGTCGAGGCCTGCTTCTACGAACACGGGAGCGAACGGATCAAAGCCGACCTGTTTGACGTCAAGCGCCGCCTGCGCGGCAAGGGCCGCCTGCGCGGCATCCTGCGTCCGGCCTATCCCGATCTCGAATCGAAAGGCGAATTCCTCGCCGCAATCCGCGCGCTCGCCGCGGGCGGCGTCAACGAGATCGCTTTCTACAATTGGGGTCATGTGAGAGACGCGAACCTCGAGTGGATCGCGGAAGGACTAGCGCGCGCTCGAGAGCGCGGCGTGACCGGCGTCGCCCTTCTTTGACGCGGGCCAATCGTTCCGATAGGCCGCGAAGATCAACGCAAGCGAGAAGTATCCGGCATGTCCCTTGATCTCATCCTGCGTGGTGGACGCGTGATCGATCCGTCCCAGGGAATCGATTCCGTCATGGATGTCGGTTTCCGCGATGGTCGCGTGGCCGAGCTTGGAGCGGGCCTTGAAGGCAAAGCGTTTCGCGATGTCACGGGGCTGATCGTCACGCCGGGGCTGATCGATCTTCACACCCATGTCTATTGGGGCGGCACGTCGCTCGGTGTCGATCCGCTGATTCTCGCGCGTCGGGGCTGCACGACGCTCGTTGATACAGGCAGCGCCGGGCCAGGGAATTATCCCGGTTTTCTCGAGCATGTGATCAGGCCGTCGCCGGTCCGGATCATCGCGCTTCTCAACGTCTCCTTCGCCGGCATCTACGGCTTTTCCAGGCGGGTGATGGTGGGAGAAAGCGGCGATCTGAGACTGATGGCGCCGATCGATGCGGTCGAGGTCGCGCGCGCGAACCGCGACACGATCGGGGGGATCAAGGTCAGGGTCGGCTTCCATGCGTCGCAGAATTCGGGAACCGTGCCGCTCGATATCGCGCTCAGAGTCGCTGAAGAAGCTGGCTTGCCGCTCATGGCGCATATCGACGTGCCCCCGCCGACGCTCGAGGAGGTGCTGGAGCGTTTGAGGCCGGGCGACATTCTCACCCACTGCTTCCGCCCGTTCCCCAACAATCCGACGACCGCGGAGGGTGGGGTGCGCCCCGCCGTCGTCGAGGCGCGCAAGCGCGGGGTCATCTTCGACATCGGCCACGGCATGGGGTCGTTCGCGTTCAAGACCGCGCGCACGATGCTCGCCAACGGTTTCGCCCCTGACTGCATATCGAGCGACGTGCACGCGCTCTGCATCGATGGCCCGGCGTTCGATCTCCTCACGACGATGTCGAAGTTTCTGTGCCTAGGCCATTCGCTCGTGGACACGGTGCGGGCGGCGACGGACGCGCCCGCGAGAGCTTTGCGCCGCAGCGATCTTGGAACGTTGAAGCCGGGCGCTGCGGGCGACGCGTCGCTGCTCGAGCTGGTGACGGGCGACTTCGACTATGTCGACTCGACCGGCGAGCATCTGGCTGGCCAGACGCGCCTTGCCGCGCGGGGCGTTGTCATGAACGGGCAATTGGTTAAAGTTTGAGCCTGTCTTTATTTCCCCTATCTTTGAGGATGACCGCGCCATGACGACAAAAACGCCGGAAGAGCGGCTCGCCGCGCTCGGCCTCACGCTTCCCGCCGTTCCCGCGCCGATGGCCAACTATGTGCCCTATCGGCTGGCGGGCAATTTCCTATACCTCTCCGGGCAGGGGCCGAAGCGCCCGGACGGCAGTTTCCTGGTCGGACGTCTCGGCAAGGACGCCTCGGTCGAGCAAGGCTACGAAGCGGCGAAACTCACCGGCCTGCAGTTGCTGGCGGTCGCCAAGACCGCGCTCGGCGAGCTTTCGCGCGTCGAGGCCGTGGTCAAGCTGCTTGGCATGGTCAACGCCGAGCCGGCGTTCGGAGATCATCCCAAAGTGATCAACGGCTGCTCCGACCTCCTGGTCGAAGTGTTCGGCGACGTCGGGCGCCATGCGCGTTCGGCCGTTGGCATGGGTTCGCTGCCCAACGGCATCATGGTCGAGATCGAGGCCATTCTGCAGGTTAGGGCCTAGCGCGAGACGAACAGCCGCCATGATCTACGAGATATGCGTGGATTCCGTCGCCGGCGTCCGCGCCGCCAAGGAGGCGGGCGCTCAACGCGTCGAACTCTGCGCCAATCTTCTCGAGGGCGGCATTACGCCGAGCCTCGGCATGATCCGTCAGGCGCGGAAGGTCTCCGGCATCGCCGTCAACGTGATCATCAGGCCGCGCGGCGGGGACTTCCTGTTCAATGACGATGAGTTCGCCTCGATGCGGGCGGATATCGAAGCCGCCAAGGCCGAAGGCGTCGACGGCGTCGTCATCGGCCTCCTGGCGGCGGAGGGCGAAATCGACATCGGCCGAACGCGCGAGCTGGTTGCGCTTGCGCGCCCCCTCTCGGTGACGTTCCACCGCGCGTTCGATGTCGCCGCCGATCCGTTTCGCGCGCTCGAGACGCTGATCGAGCTTGGCGTCGATCGCGTGCTGACCTCCGGGCAGGAGCCGAGCGTGCTCGAAGGCCTGCCGCTCATTGTCGAGCTGATGAAGCGCGCAGGCGACCGTATCATCATCATGCCGGGCGGCGGGATCACGGCGCGCAATGTCGAGCGGATTGTCGCTGCGGCAAAGCCGCGCGAGATGCATTTCGCCGCGCTCGATTCGGTCGAAAGCGGCATGCGGTTTCGCCGTCCGCATGTGTTCATGGGCGGAGAGCTCAGACCCCCGGAGTATGATCGGCTCGACACCTCTCAAGCCTTGATCCGCTCCGTGATGGCCAAGGGTTCAGGCTGAATCAGCAAGCGCTTGGGAAAGCGAACTCCGCGGCTCTCACCACAATGTATAACCGCCGTCGATCACGAAGGCGGCCCCGGTGACGTAGCTCGAGGCTGGCGAAGCGAGATAGACCGCGAGGGGACCAATTTCGTCAGGGTCTCCGGCGCGGCCCATCGGGATCGAGTGTACGAACGTCTCGATCACCTGCGGATTTTTCCTGGCCCATTCCTTGTTGGGCTCGGTCATGAAAAGGCCCGGACAGATGGCGTTCACGGTCACGCCGCGCGTCGCCCAGTCGGCGGCGGCGGCGCGAGTGAAATGGATGACCGCGGCCTTCGCCGTTTCATAGTGGCGCCCGCCAATGCCGCGATTGGCGATGAGACCGCTGATCGAGGCGATATTGATCACCCGGCCCTGACCGCGCGCGAGCATCGCGCCGCCGATCATCTTCGTGCAAATGAAGCAATGGGTGAGATTGAGATCGACGAATTTCCGCCAGGTGGCGAGGTCGGACGTCTCGATTGCGACGTCGACATTGCGGCCCCCGACATTGTTGACAAGAATGTCGATCGGCCGGGCCTCGGCGAGCGCCTTTCGGCACAGCTCCTCGCAGACCGCGGGATCGGCGATATCCGCCGGGAAGGTCCAGACCTTTCGATTGCGTTGCCGCACCTCGTCAGCCGTTCGGGCGAGTGCGTCGGGATCACGCGCGACAAGCATCACGTCGGCTCCCGCATCCGCCGCAGCCAGCGCAATCGCTCGGCCGAACCCGCGGCTGCCGCCGGTGACAAGAATGCATTTGCCGTCCAGCCTGAATTTGTCGAGCACGCTCATGACGCGATCCCTTATCTTCTTTGCCGCTCACTCATCTTATCGGTTGGCGCTGGACTGAAAAGCATCAGGCGTCGCAATGGGGGCTTTGACTTATGCACCGTTTCGGCGCCAATTAGGCTCGTATCGCGGTCGCTAACGAACCGCCGGTCGAACAGCAGCATGGCGCGCTTTTTGCGAGTGACGTTCGGGACCGGGAAACATTGGGAGGTCGGTAATGAGTGGACGCAACGAACAGGAATACCTCTTTCGGGAAGCGGCGCGCCGGGAGCTCGCCGGAGGTCGCATCGACAGGCGAGACTTCCTAACTCGCAGCCTGCTCACGGGCCTTGGCCTGGCCGGCGTCGGAGCCGTCGCGAAGTCTGGCGTCCAGCCGGCGTTTGCAGCGGACCGCCCATTGACCCCAACTTTCTACCAGTGGATTCAGGACCTGCATCCCGGCATTCCGGCGGTGAACGCCAAGTTCCCCGGAATCAACTACCAGATTGCTCCAGTCGAAGGCTTCGGAATCGAGCGTTTCGTCGCCGAGGCCAAGAACAAGCAAAGCACGTGGGACGTCTATGTCGGCCAGACGCCGTTCGTCGAGATGTCGGCCTTCATCAAGGCCGGCGTCATCGAGCCGTGGGACAATTACATTCCGAAGGAAGTGATCGACGACATCATTCCGTCGATCCGGGAGGAATGCACGGTCGATGGCAAGTTATACAGCTGGCCGTTCCTCCTCGACGTGATCGGCTCGGCTTGGCATTCGGGCATCACCAGCAAGGCCGGCCTGCCCAATGCCGCGCCCGCCACCTGGGACGAGTTCCTCGCAAGCTCGAAGAAGATCGTGGATTCGAAGGCGGCGCCGTGGGGCGCGACGTTTCGACTCGCACGGCTGGCGTTCCCTCGTGCCCGTTACGCACAGCATGAGCACGAAGGTCTACACGCCAGACGGTTTGTTCGACTTCACGAGCGAGCCGGCGATCGAGGCCTTGAAGATGATGAAGCAGATCATGGCCTATTCGAATCCCGACATCCTGCTGGAAGGCTCGCTCCGACGCAGGCGTGAATTCGACCCCGGACGAAGTCGCCTGGGCTGCGCAGCGCGTCGGCCTCTATTTCAAATACTTCAACTCGCCGTTCCGCTTTGCAGCGAGCTGGGACGATCCTAAGCTCCTGGGTGTCGGCCCCTTGCCCAAGTTCACCAATGGCGAGGGCTCAACCGTGTTCTGGACGACCGGCTGCGCTTTGTTCAAATACGGCCAGAACAAGGAGAAAGCCGCCGAATACATCAAGGCGTTGACCTACGATCCGCAGATCTGGAAGGATTCGATCGTCGGCACGCCGGGCGTCCATCCCTTCCAGCTGCCGCCATACAAGTCGTTCTACACGGAATGGGCCGCCAATAAGCCAGATTGGCTGCCTCCGGCCGTCGGCCTTGATTCGCGGGCAACTCGACAAGGCCAAGGCGATCGACAACAACCTCTTCGGGCTGCAACAGTTCGTCATCGGCAAGCCGATCTGGGAGACCTACCTCAAGGGCGAGGAACCGGACCCGAAGGTGGCGATGACCAAAGTGAAGGAGGCGGTGCAGGCCGAAATCAAGAAGGGCTGATCGCTAGGACGCGGCGGCGGAGAGCCGCCGCGTCGCAACCGCGGCGCGCTGCGCAGTTGGATCGGCTGGAATGGGGTGAATGGCGCAAGCGATTGTTGACGACGAAGTTGAACTCGGCGCACGGGCTTCGGGTGGTCCCGCTCCTCTTCTGCGGAAGGGCGTCGCGGAGTGGCTGTTTCTTGTTCCCGCCCTTCTCTTTTTCATCGGCTATCAGGTCTGGCCGATCGTTCGCGTTCTGTGGCTGAGCTTCACGAACTTCCAGCTCCTCTCGGACAAGCCGGCGCAGTGGGTCTGGTTCGCCAATTATGCGCAGGCGCTTCGCGACCCGCTGATGTGGTCGAGCCTATGGCGGGCGGCCGTGTTCACGATGATGTTCCTGCCCGGAACGATCATCCTTCCCCTGCTTCTCGCGATCCTCGTCGACCGAGTCGGAAACCAGCGTCTCGCCACGCTCTATCGCGTGATCCTGCTCATCCCGGCAGTCATTCCGAGCACCCTGATCTTCGTCTTGTGGAAGTGGATGTACAATTATCAGAGCGGCCCGATCAATCATCTGCTGGTCAATACATTCGGGCTGTTCACCCTGCAAAATGCGCCGCAATGGCTCGGAGGCACCGTGCTCACGCTTCCGGCGATTGCGATTATGGAAGTCTGGTGGGGCCTCGGCTATCACACGATCTTCTTTATCGCCGGCCTCGCCGCCATTCCCAAGGAATTGCCGGACGCAGCGCGCATCGACGGCGCAAACGAGTGGCAGGTGTTCTGGCATGTGACGCGGCCGCAGCTCGCGCCGATCATGATGATTCTGGTGGTCTTGCGCTTCGGCTCGGCGATGGCGGTGATCGACGAATATCTCATCTTCGGCGGCTTCAACCGGGCTTCGCCGACCTACACTTGGACCGTTTTCATGTACGACCAAGCGTTCCACACCGGGCTCTGGCGTCAAGGCTATGCCGCCGCCATTGGGATGATCGGCGCCACCGCCATGATGTTCGTCATGGCGGGACTCATCTGGATCTTCCGTCCGAAAGGCTGACGATGACGCTCGAAGCCGATCATGGCCCTGTCAACGGATTGAGAGACGAGGTCGCTGCGTCTGTCGGGACCGTGACGCTTCGCCATGTGGTGATCAACCTGTTCAATCTCATCATCCTGCTGCCGCTCGCCTGGGTGCTGATCATGTCGGTGAAGTCGCTTCCCGACGCGATGCAAGGCAATTTCTGGCCGAAGCGTTTCGATTTCACGCACTATAGCTTCGTCTTTCAGCACATCGCGACGCTGCCGGTGAATCTGTTCAACAGCATCTATGTGACGGCGGCGACCGTTCTCATCACGACGGTCTGCGCCGTGCTAGCGGGGTACGCGCTGGTCCACATCCGTCCGCTCGGTTCCGGGCTCGTTGTGACGGCGCTCCTCATTTCCCTCTATTTCCCCGTTCGCGTCGTCTCGATCATCAGCATTTACCAAACGCAGCATATGCTAGGCCTGATCAACAACACGAGCGGCCTCATACTGCCCTACGTCACCCTGCAGCTGGCGATCAGCATCCTGATCATGCGCAGCATGTTCCAGCTCGTGCCGCACGAGATGTTCGAATCGGCGAGGATCGACGGGGCCGGCCATTGGCGGGCGCTGTGGGAGGTTGGCCTGCCAATGGTGCGCAACGGCCTGGTCGTTATCTTCATCGTCAATTTTGTCGCGGCTTGGGGCGAATATCTATTCTGCTTGACGCTCATCGATGACGAGGCAAAACGCACCATGCCGGTGGTTCTCGCCGCCGCCCAAGCGGGACAAGGGCAGTGGGCCTGGCCCAATCTTGCGGCGGTGTACGTCATCGTCGTGACTCCGGGCATCATCGCGTTCACTTTGGCGCAGCGGCTGTTCTTCAAGGGGCTTATGGAAGGGGCGTTGAAAGGGTGACGACGGCGGGGCACGGCGGAACATTCAAAGGCAAAGTTGTCGCAATCACCGGCGCCGCAGGCGGCGTCGGGCTGAGCCTGTGCCGTTACTTCATTGACGAGGGGGCTAAGGTCGCCGCCATCGATAAGAAGGCGACTGTCGAGAGCCTTCGATCCGACCTTGAAGCGAGCCCCGCGACGTTCGCCGCGGTTGCGGCGGATATCAGCGAACCTCCGGAGGTCGAGCGCGCATTCGCTTCGCTGGCCGGCGCGTTGGGGCCAGTCGACATTCTCGTCAACAACGCCGGCGGATCGAGCCATGGAACCTTGGCCCGCACCGATGCGGCCGGATGGCGCCACGAGATCAAGCTCAACTTGGACAGCGCCTATTTCTGCGCTCAGGCCGTGATCCCTGGCATGGTGGCGAAACATTCGGGCGTCATCATCAATATCGGTTCGGTCAACGGCTTAAGCGCGCTTGGCGATCCAGCCTACAGCGCCGGCAAGGCGGCGATGATCTCGCTCACCCGGTCGTTGGCGCAGGAATATGGACCTTACGGCGTCCGCGCCAATATCGTGCTGCCGGGGACGATACGCACGCCCGTCTGGGAGAAGCGCGCCGCCAAGGATGCCAAGGTCCTGGAGACGCTCAGGCGCTGGTATCCCCTTGGGCGCATCGTCGAGCCTGTCGATGTCGCGAGAGCCGTTGGCTTTCTGGCGTCCGACGCCGCCTCGGCGATCACCGGCGTGGCCTTGCCCGTAGACTGCGGCTTGATGTCGGGCAATATCGTCATGAGACGGGAGCTGACGCTCGAAGACCTCTGACGCAACCGCCTTCAGGCCCTTCGGTATTGGTCTCCGGAATGAGATCACGGTCTCCCGCCTCCGCAAGATCCTCCCCACGCCAAAGATCGACTCCCGCCAACCTCGAACGGAGCTGGGCGGCGACATGAACCGGACAGCCGTGCGTCAAGCCCGGCCGTGACGGCCGAGAGCGATGGTTCGGGTTCACGAAAGGCGCTTTCCACGAAATCTCGCTGCAAAGGCCAAATTCGCAGAAGATTTGCGGTTCTAGCGTTGGCTATCGCCCGGTGCTCGAGGCATGCGCCTTGGAGCGAGGTCGTCAGGACCGTCCCAGACTTGATCCTGGCCAGGCCCAGGGGTCCCCGCGATTCCCACTCTGCTCAAACGCAACGGAACCAAACGCAGCCCATCCGAGTTCAGTCCTTCGGCTTGCGGACATGCGTGTCCAGCCGCTGGAGGATCGACTTATATGCCCGGAAATCTCGTCTATTATGCGCTTGTCCTGATCGTGATCGCGGTGGTCGCGGCGCTGTTGGGATTTGGCGGCGTGGCCGGCACCGCCATGAGCGGGGCTCACCTCCTGATTTGGCTCGCGGTCATCATTGTGATCGTCGGAGTCGTGTTCGCGCTCATCCGTCGAGCCTAGAGGGACTTGGCGCGCCCGCCCTCCGTGTCGAGTGCGCCTATCCTTACTGAGGCATCCCCATCGGGATGCGAGCCTGCGGGGCCCCTGGCGTAAGGGCTTCCTCCTTGTTGGGGATCTCCTCGAAGTGCTCGCATCCATTTGGCCCACAATGGAACGCCGAATAGGCTCCCAGGGATGGACGATCGTAGACAACCACGCGATCGCCTATGGATTGTCTGACGACCCGGACATCCAGGCTGCCCATCAGACTTCCGTGGTCGTCAAGGAAATCAACGTTCGTCCTTCCCAGACGTTGCGGGATAAGGACAGCGGTCTTGTCGCTGCGGAGGACAAGATCTACGATATCCGGATCGGTTATCGAGATCTTGGCAAAGGGACGCTCGCTGTGAACTGTCGTTGAGAACCCTTGGGTAAGCGCGACGGTTTGTTTCGAGGGTCGCTCGATCGTGAGCGGCGCGACTTCGTCAGCGCGGCAATTGGCGGTCGCGGAAAACAACCCGGCGGCAAAGACCGCCGAACCGATCAACAGGGCGATTGCTGCTCCAAAACCGCCATTTGCATATCGCGCAACCATTGTATTTCTCGCTGGATGAATGCGTCCGCCATGCCCCGCAAGGTCAAATCATTGTGGCATGGATCAGCGCCGTGGCAAGCCGGGCGTCACGTGGAACTCAGGCGATCGCCATCGAGGGGCCCTTGCTCGGCGAGATTGGCGGCCTGGGCCAGCCCGGCGCCTTCACCCTTCAATTCATCCCCAGCGCCGCCAGATAAAGATCGAGCACCGTCTCCTCCTCGATCCGGCTGTCGCGGTCCTGCTTTCGGATCGACACGATCTTGCGCATGATTTTCACATCGAAACCATTCGCCTTCGCTTCGCCATAGACATCCTTGATGTCGCCAGCCAGCGCCTTCTTCTCTTCTTCGAGCCGCTCGATCCGCTCGATGAATGCGCGAAGATGGCCGGGGTTGACCGCGCTCACCGCGGGCGTCTCCGTATCGGTTGCTTTCGCCATATTCATTCCGGCGCCCTCGCTATGATTTCGTGGAGCGCGACGGATCGCGCCGAACGCGTGTTCACGTCAAGTCGCGGCGCAGGGTTTTCCCCGGCCGTCGCTACGTCTACGCTGACCATTTTGTTGAATCGGGTGTCTTCATCCACCATTCGAGCCGCCGCTCTCGCCGCAAGCCTTGACTTGGGAGCCTAAGCGAGAATGCCGCATTGCGATCGACTTCGGCTACCGCTGGCGCGCCGCAGCGCCTATATAGAAGGATAGCGCCCTCGGTGTCGGATCGTGTACAACTCATCCGACCACTCAGCTCCGCCAATTCTCTCCAAGGAGACTCACATGCCCGCCTCTGAGATTGTCATCGCAAGCGCAAAGCGAACCGCCGTGGGCTCTTTCAACGGCGCCTTCGGATCGACGCCTGCGCACGATCTCGGCGCCGTCGCGATCAAGAGCGCTCTTGAGGCCGCCAAGGTCGATGCGGGCGAGGTTGACGAGGTGATTCTGGGCCAGATCCTCACCGCGGCCGAAGGGCAAAACCCGGCCCGGCAGGCGGCGATGAAGGCCGGGGTTCCGCAGGAAAAGACCGCTTTCGGAGTCAATCAGCTGTGCGGCAGCGGCCTGCGCGCGGTCGCTCTCGGCCTCCAACAGATCGCGAATGGCGACGCCCATATCATTGTGGCGGGCGGCCAGGAATCGATGTCGATCGCCCCCCACGCCGCCTATCTGCGGAGCGGCGTGAAGATGGGGGAAATGAAGCTCGTCGACACCATGCTGCAGGACGGACTGATCGACGCTTTTCACGGCTATCACATGGGCAATACGGCCGAGAACATCGCCAAGAAATGGCAGATCACCCGCGAGGAACAGGATCGTTTCGCCGTCGGCTCGCAAAACAAGGCCGAAGCGGCGCAGAAGGCCGGGCGGTTCAAGGATGAAATCGCGCCCGTGACAGTATCGTCCCGCAAGGGCGACATCGTCGTCGACGCCGATGAATATCCGCGCCACGGCGCCACCTACGAGGCGATGGCGAAACTCAAGCCCGCCTTTTCCAAGGACGGATCGGTAACCGCCGCCAACGCCTCGGGTCTCAACGACGGCGCGGCCGCATTGGTGATCATGACCGCCGCCGAGGCCAAGAAGCGTGGGCTGACGCCGATGGCGCGCATCGTTTCCTGGGCAACCGCGGGCGTCGATCCGGCGATCATGGGCACGGGCCCGATTCCGGCGACCCGCAAGGCGCTGGAAAAGGCCGGCTGGTCGGTGAAGGATCTCGAGCTCGTTGAAGCGAACGAAGCTTTCGCTGCGCAGGCGCTGGCGGTGAACAAGGACCTGGGTTGGGATCCGGCGATCGTCAACGTCAATGGCGGCGCGATCGCGCTCGGCCATCCGATCGGCGCTTCAGGCGCGCGAGTGCTGACGACGCTGCTGCATGAAATGGCGCGCCGCAACGCCAAAAAAGGTCTCGCCACGCTTTGCATCGGCGGCGGCATGGGGATTGCGATGGCTGTCGAACGGTAGTCCGCCCGCACCGGGCTCAACGGCGCGCGGCAAAAATCTGGGAGGAAAAAATGGCGAGGGTCGCAGTGGTCACGGGCGGCACGCGAGGGATTGGCGCGGCTGTTTCCAAGGCGTTGAAAGCGACTGGATGCGAGGTCGCCGCGACCTACCATTCCAACGACGACGCCGCCGCCAAGTTCAAGGCCGACACCGGCGTTCACGTCTACAAGTGGAGCGTGGGGAAATACGAAGACTGCGTCGCTGGCCTAGCCCAGGTCGCCAAGGACCTTGGCCCGGTCGACATTCTCGTCAACAACGCCGGGATCACCAAGGACGGGATGTTCCACAAGATGACGCCGGAGCAATGGTACGACGTCATCAACACCAACCTCAACTCCCTGTTCAACATGTGCCGCCCGGTGATCGAAGGCATGCGGGAGCGCGGTTTCGGTCGCATCATCAACATCTCCTCGATCAATGGTCAGAAAGGCCAAATGGGTCAGGCGAACTATTCGGCCTCAAAGGCCGGCGACATCGGCTTCACCAAGGCGCTGGCGCAGGAGAACGCTAATAAGGGCGTCACCGTCAACGCCATCTGTCCCGGCTACATCGCGACCGAAATGGTCTTGGCCGTTCCCAAGGACGTGCTGGAAAAGTCGATTCTGCCTCAGATCCCGGTTCGCCGCCTGGGCCAGCCCGAGGAGGTCGCTCGCTGCGTCGTCTTCCTCGCTTCCGACGAAGCAGGTTTCATCACGGGCTCGACGCTCTCGGCCAATGGCGGCCAATACCTGGCTTAGAGCCACGCCGCCTGATCGAGTTGCCGCTGGCTCTCCAGCCTGGCTATTGCATCAGCCACCGGGACCGACAGGTGTATCGGCCCGCCAATTTGAGTCGCGGCTCATGGCATTGAGGTCGCCGAACAAGGCGCCGGTTTTTCCGCATGAATAACTGGCGCCAAGGCAGCATCGCCATCCGCGAGGCGCGCCCTCGCGATCTCGATTCGATTGCGCGGCTTGAGACTGAATCGTTTGAAACCGACCGAGTTTCGCGGCGGTCCTTGCGCGAATTCCTTCGGGCGCCTCATCGCCCGGTGATCGCGGCGACGATCGACGATGAGCTGGCGGGCTACGTACTGGTGTCGCTGCGCAAGGGCGCCCGGGCTTTGCGGATCTATTCCCTCGCAGTCGACGCGCGATTCGCCCGGCGCGGCGTCGGCAGGGCGCTGCTGCAAGTCTGCGAGGCTTACGCGCTCCGTCATCGCCGCGAGGCGATGACCCTCGAAGTCCGCTACGACAATTCCGCGGCGATCGCGCTCTACGAAAGTTGCGGCTTCCGCCTATTCGGCGAGCACGCGCATTACTACGCCGACGGGGCGACCGCGCTGCGGTATGAGAAGTTGCTGCTTTCCACTCCGCAACGGGAAACACGGAACAATCCCCTGGCCGAGCGCGTTCGACCATTGCGCCGCGCATCGCGCCCGCGCTAGGGGGAGGCGAGAGAAGCGCGGAACTGAGTTGCGCCGGTCGTCGTCGAACCTTCTACCCGGAACATCAGGACCGCTTCCGCCCGTCATCATGCTAAAGCTGTCGCGACTTCCCGCACGGCCCGACTGGCGCGCGGCATGAACGGCTGGGTCATCCTGGTCGATCAGGCGAGGGATTTTCCCAACGCCGACACCCCGCACAAAGTCATCACCACGGGCGACTATCTGGCGCGCCCAAAACTATTTGCGGGCCTTGGGCGGGCGAAGATCATCAATCTGTCGCGTTCCTATAATTATCAATCGAAGGGCTATTACGCCTCTTTGCTTGCCGAAGCGCGCGGGCATCGGGTGATCCCGACCGTCGAGACCATGCTCGACTTGCGCGAATTGAAACTCTACGAGCAGTCGCTGCCGGAATTGCAGGAGGCGCTGACCGCGGCCGCGACCAAGGCGCGCGCGACGGAGGACACAACCTTCGACCTTCTGTTCTGCTTCGGCTTCGCCCAGGATCAACGTTTCGAGGCCTTCGGCCGTCTATTGTTCGACTGGTACCGTTGCCCAGCGATTGAGGTCACGATCACGCCCGGCAAACGCTGGAGAATCGAACGGCTGCGCGCCCGCCCGCTCGCCAAGCTCGGGCGGGAAGAGACGGAATTCTTCCGCGCGAGTCTGCATCGGCACACCCAGCGCGACTGGCGCAATCCGCGAGGCCGTCCGATCGCCCGCTATTCGCTGGCTGTTCTGCACGATCCGCAAGAAGAGCTGCCCCCGTCCTCGCCCGAGACGCTCCGATATTTCCAGCGGATCGCCGAAAAGCAGTCGGTGGCGGTCGAGCTCATCACCAGACGGCAGCTCGCGGAGCTGGCGGAATTCGACGGCCTGTTCATCCGCGCGACCACCTCGATCGACAATTTCACCTACCGCTTCGCCCAGCGCGCCAGAAGCGAAGGCATGCCGGTCATCGACGACCCTCAGGCGATGATCCGCTGCACCAACAAGGTCTACCTGAATGAACTTCTGGAGGCTCACGGCGTCCCGACGCCCCCCACGGTCATGCTGGCGGACGACCCCGACCTGATCAAGGCTGAACGCCAGCTCGGCTGGCCAATGGTGGTCAAGATTCCCGACGGCTCGTTCTCGCGCGGCGTGCATAAGGTCGAGAACGCCGAAGAGCTGAAAAAGCTGTCCGACCAACTGTTCGAGGACACGGACCTCCTGCTGGCGCAGAAGTTCATGCCGACCAAGTTCGACTGGCGGGTCGGCGTGCTCGACGGCGAGCCGCTGTTTGTCTGCCAGTACCAGATGGCGCGCGGACACTGGCAGATCATCAAGCATGGGCCGAACGGGGCGCGGGAGGGCGGATCGAAGACGCTTCCCATCGGCGACGCGCCGCCGCCCGTCATCGACGCTGCGCTGAGGGCCGTGCGCGCGGTCGGCCCCGGCCTTTACGGTGTCGACATCAAGGAAACTGACGGGGAAATCGTCGTCATCGAGGTCAACGACAACCCGAACCTCGAACACGGGGTCGAGGACCTGATCGGCAAGGACGAGATCTGGGCGCGAATCCTCAACTGGTTCATCAAGCGGATCGACGCCTAGGCTTCCAGATACTTGGCGAAAGGCCAGGGTCTCGCGTCGGCCTTCGCTCGTGGGCAGGCCAGCATGCTGCTGGTCGTGGGCCGAAGTTTCGGCTATGGCTGGCTCGCCGTGGAGGTGTCCGATGGCGACCGTCGGAGATTGGCTCGCTTCGCTTGGTTTGGCCGAGTACGCTGGGCGCTTCGCAGAGAATCGAATTGATTTTGGCGTTCTCCGCGATCTGACTGATCAAGATCTGGAGGGGCTCGGGGTCGTTCTCGGAGACCGAAAAAAGATTTTGCGGGCCATCCGCGATCTCGAGACGGCTGAGAAACCCGGACCTCAAGTCGCGGCTGCACCGCATCTCAACGAGGCCGCAGAGCGTCGACAGCTATCGGTAATGTTTATCGACCTCGTCGATTCGACCGCGCTCTCCGCGAATTTGGATCCGGAGGATTTCGCCGAGGTCATTAGGGCTTTCCAGCGGACTTGCGCCACCGCCGTCGGCAGATTCGGCGGTTCGATCGCCAAATACCTGGGTGATGGAGTTCTGGCCTATTTCGGCTACCCAGAGGCGCACGAAGACGACGCGGAACGCGCGCTTCGAACTGGATTGGCGCTTATCGACTCGGTCGGCGCGATCGACGTCCAGCCGGGGCTAATACTGCAAGTTCGGATCGGCGTCGCCACGGGATTGGTCGTCGTTGGCGAACTGATTGGCGAAGGCGGCGCCCAGGAAAGAGTGGCGGTCGGTGAGACCTTGAATCTTGCCGCAAGGATTCAAGCAGCGGCGTCCCCCAATTCAGTGGTTATCGCGGATTCAACTCATCATCTGGCCGGCGCCGTGTTTAGCTATCGCGACCTCGGCCAGCACGAACTCAAAGGCATTTCTCGCCCTGTCGCGCTGTGGCGGGTTCTCGGCGAAAGCAACACGCGCGGACGGTTTGACGCCCGCATTGTCAGGGGTCTCACGCCGTTCGTCGGGCGCAACGAAGAAATTGGCTTGTTGCGCCACCGCTGGGACCAGGCGAAGCGTGGCGAGCAGCAGATCGTGCTTCTATCTGGCCCTGCAGGCTTGGGAAAGTCACGCATAATCGAGGCTTTCCGGGAGAGCCTGGATGATTCGTCAATCGCGTGCCTGCACTATTTCGGCTCGCCCTTTCACACCAGCAGCCCACTTTATCCGTTCATTCGTCAGCTCGAATGGGCTGCGGGCATTACCGGTGCTGACACCACTGACGCGAAGCTGGACAAGTTGGAGGCGGCGATCGAGGGCTCGCCTGAGAGCAAGGCAGACGCTGCTCCGCTTTTGGCGACCCTCTTGTCGATCCCATTTGCGCGACGCTATGCGGTGCTGCAAATCAATGAGCAGGTTCAGAAGCAACGCACGATGGAGACGCTGGCCGAGCAGCTAGCGGCGCTATCAAGTCGCGGTCCGTTGCTCCTTGTGTTCGAGGACGTGCACTGGTTCGATCCCACATCGCTGGAATTGGTAAGCAACATCATTCATCGAGCGGTAAATCTGCCGGCAATGAGCGTCGTCGCCTACCGCCCGGAATTCTCGCCGTCATGGCTCGAATCGGGCCACGTGACGGAACTTAAGCTGAGCCACTTGGGGCAGAGCGAAGTTGCCGAGCTTATTCACAAAGCGGCCGGCGGCAAGGCGTTGCCCGATCCCGTTGTCCAGCAGATTTCCGCGAAGTCGCAAGGAGTCCCTCTTTTCATCGAGGAGATCACGCGATCCTTAGTGGAATCTGGCGACTTGGAAGAGCTGAGCGACCGCTATGTTTTGCGGCGATCGAATCGCGAATTCGCCATACCGTCAACCCTTCAGGATTCTCTTGTAGCGCGACTCGACCGATTGGGAACGGCGAAGGAGGTTGCTCTTACCGCGTCGATTATTGGCCGAGAGTTTCCTTATGAACTCATCGCGGCGATAAGTCCGACCTCTCGCGCAAACCTGGAGGCCGACCTGGAAAGCCTTGTGCGCTCTGACCTCCTGGGTCGACAGGGCGCGCCGCCGAATTCCCGCTATATCTTTAAGCACGCTTTGATCCAGGACGCCGCGTTTCACACCGTCTTAAGGGCGAAGCGGCGAGAGCTGCATAGGCGCATCGGCGACGTGTTGGCTGACCGCTTCTCGGAGGTCGCCGAGCGCGAACCCGAGTTGCTGGCCCACCATTACACCGAGGCGGAAGCGAGCGAGCGCGCGCTTGAATATTGGCGCCGCGCCGCAGAACGAGCCGCAGCGCGGTTAGCCTATATTGAAGCGCTTGGCCACGTCGAAAGGGCGATGAAGGTCATTTCGAACTTGGCGCCGGGGGTTGAACGCGATGAGTGGGAGCTCACCTTCCTTTCAATCGAGGGCGTCTCACGAATGGCGCTCGACGGGTGGGACAGTCCTTCTGCATCGCGTATTTATGAAGCGTCGCGCGCGGTGGCAGAAAGGCTTGGTCGCCCGACGGAGTTGTTCCGATCCGTTTGGGGACAGTGGATGGGAGCGCACTCCAACGGTCACCACGTCCGCGCGCATGCCCTTTATCATGAGATTTTCGGCCTGCTCAAGGACACGAACGAGCCCGAATATATCGTTCAGGCCCATCACGCTGGCGGGTCACAAATGGTTGCGGAAGGCGCTCCGCTCGCGGCGATGGCCCACATCGATCAGTTGTTGGCGAACTACCGAATGGACGTCCATGGGAATCTCGCGTTGTTCTATGGCGCCCATGACCCCGGCTGCTGCTCGCTCGGCATGCGCGCTCTGAGCCTGATGATGTTGGGCGATCTTGATCAAGCCGAGGCCGAGAGCCTGAAGTCTCTCGAACTGAGCGAGCGCCTCGACCACAAGCCGAGCATTTCACACTCGCACATGTTTCGCGCGGAATTCTGCACCATCCTCGATCGTCCGGGCGACGCCGAAGGCCATCTGCACGCGAGTATGTCGATCGCCGAGAAATACTCGTTGGCGGGCTATATCGCCGCCGACAACATCATGCTCGGGTGGGTGAGAGCAATGCGAGGGGAGGCCGCGGGCGTTCGTCAGGCCGAAGCGGCCTTGGAAACGCTGAAATCATTTCCGTCGCGGCGCTTTCATTTGCCAATCCGGATCGCAATCGTGGGCCGGACCAGGGCGGCCGCGGGTGACGTCGAAGGCGCGCTGAGCCTTTTTGATTCCGCCCTCCACGCGGCGACGACGACAGGCGAGCGGTGGTACGAATCCGAACTGCTCAGATTTAGGGCGGAAATGCTTTTGGCGTCGCCGGGCGCTAGCCGTTCGGAGGCCGACGAATTTCTGACAGCAGCCATCGCGATTGCGCAGCGACAGGAGGCCAGGTTCTGGGAGCTTAGAGCGGCGACCACCCTTGCCCGGTTGCGCGCCAAATTCGGGCGTCGAGCGGATGCGACCGATCTCCTTGCGCCGATCTACAATCGGTTCACCCAAGGTGGTGCGATGCACGATCTGAGAGAGGCGAAGATGCTGCTTGACGAATTGTCGAGTTAGTCCGTTGCATGTTTTCGTTGTCCCATCTAGCCACGCAGTGGCACAGTCGGGTGCGGGAGGAAATCCATGAATCCGAACAAGGCGCTGTGGGAAAAGGGCGACTTCACCCGCATTGCCGAGAGCATGAGGGAAAGCGGAGAGAAGCTCGTTCAGAACCTCGGCGTCACGACCGGCATGAAGATTCTGGATCTCGGCTGCGGCGATGGCACGACAGCGTTGCCGGAGGCCCGATTGGGGGCGGATGTCCTCGGGATGGATATCGCCGCGAATCTCGTCGAGGCCGGCAACAGGCGCGCGAAGGCAGCCGGACTTGCGAACTGCAAATTCCAGGAAGGCGACGCCACCGACCTGCGCGATCTCAAGGACGGCGCCTTCGATCTCGTCGTGAGCATCTTCGGCGCGATGTTCGCGCCAAAACCGTTCGACGTCGCCAGAGAGATGACCCGCGTCACGCGCCCCGGCGGCCGGATCGTGATGGGCAACTGGATTCCGAATGACCCGACGCTGGTCGCGCAAATCCTGAAGATCAGCTCCGCCTATTCGCCGCCGCCGCCTGAGGGCTTCGTCAGCCCCATGACTTGGGGGATCGAGAGCCACGTGATCGAAAGGTTTGCCGCCGCCGGCATCCCGAAAGACAGCCTCGCGTTCGTTCGAGACACGTATACCTTCCGCTTTGCCTCTCCGCCCACGGAGCTGGTCGACGCCTTCAGAAAATATTATGGGCCGACGATGAACGCCTTCGAGGCCGCGGAGAGGAACGGCCGCAGCGAAGACCTCAAAAAGGAACTGGACGATCTCTTCATCAGAGAAAACAAGAGCGCCGTCGCCGGCGCGACCCTGATCCCCGCGACCTACCTGCGCGTGACAATCGCTCGCTAAACGGCGCGTCGCCGCCTCCAGACGGGGCCGATTGCGCATTCGGGCGAGGACTGGTAACGGTCGCGATAGGGGACTAGAGCAGGGCCAGATTCGGCGGGCCATCGCGCCCGTGGGGAACGTGACATGCCGGATATCGCCACGCGTCGACGATTTCTGCTTTTTCTTGTCAAGCCGTCGCACTACGACGACGAGGGCTACATCATCCAGTGGTGGAAGTCGGCGCTGCCCTCCAATTCGCTCGCCTGTCTGTTCGGCATCGCGCAGAAATGCATGGAAGATCAGGTCCTTGGCGAGGACGTGGATATCGAGATCTTTCCCGTCGACGAGACCAACACGCGCGTCCGGCCTGACCGCATCGCCCGCCAGATAAAGGACAACGGCGGTTTCGGCATGGTCGGCTTTGTCGGCGTCCAGTCGAATCAGTTCCCCCGCGTGATGGACTGCGCAAAGCCCCTGCGGGCCGCAGGCGTGCCGGTGGTGATCGGCGGGTTCCATGTCTCGGGCTGCCTCTCCATGTTGCCGGAGACGCCTGATTCGCTCAAAGAAGCGCTCGACCTCGGGATTTCGCTCTATGCGGGCGAAGCGGAAGGGCGGTTCGACGAGGTCTTGCGCGACGCCGCGGCGGGCAAGCTCAAGCCGATCTACAATTACCTCCACGATCTGCCGGGGCTCGAAGGCGCGACCGGTCCCTACATGCCGCCCGAGCGCGTGGGGCGCACGCTCGGCATGATCTCGAGTTTCGACGCAGGGCGGGGCTGTCCGTTCCTCTGCTCGTTCTGCACCATCATCAACGTTCAGGGGCGCAAGTCGCGTTATCGCACCGCCGACGACGTCGAAGCGCTGGTGCGGATCAACGTCGCCACTGGCGTCCGCTACTTCTTCATCACCGACGACAACCTCGCCCGCAACCGCAACTGGGAATTGATCTTCGACCGGCTGATCGAATTGCGCCAGCAGGGCATCCATTCGCGCTTCATCATCCAGGTCGACACGGCCTGCCACAAGATTCCGCGTTTCATCGAGAAGGCGGTTGCCGCCGGCGTCAAGCGGGTGTTCATCGGGCTCGAGAACATCGACCCCGACAACCTCGCGGCGGCGAAGAAGAAGCAGAACCACATCTCCGACTATCGCGAGCTTCTGCTCGAATGGCGGAAGCGCCGGGTCATCACCTATTGCGGCTATATCATCGGCTTCCCCAACGACACGCCGGAATCGCTGGTCAAGCGCATCCAGATCATCCAGCGCGAGCTGCCGCTCGACATCCTCGAATTCTCGATCCTGACGCCGCTTCCGGGCAGCGAGGATCACGCCAAGGCGGTGGCGAAGGGGATCGACATCGACCCCGACCTCAACAAGTTCGACCTCGAGCATGTCACGACCGACCACCCGCGCATGACACGCGAGGAATGGCAGGAGGCCTACCGCCTCGCGTGGCGCACCTATTACACGCCCGAGCACATCAAGACGGTGATCCGCCGCGCGGTGGCCGGGGGCCCGCGCCCGGACACGGTCGCCTACCTGCTCACCTGGTTCTGGGCGAGCTTCCACTTCTACAACATCTACCCGCTCGAAACCGGCATGATCCGCCGACGCTATCGCCGCGACCGCAGGCCCGGCATGCCGCTCGAGAACCCGCTTGTCTTTTACGTCCGCCACTGGGGCGGGCAGGTCGTGACCTACGGCAGGATTTTGGCGATGTTCGCCAAGATCCACTTCTGGACGCGGCGGCTCGAGCGCGATCCGAGCGCCAAGGCCTACACCGACGAGGCGCTTCGGACCTCGGACGACTTCGACCATCAGGAGATGTACCAGCTCTCCGACGCGACGCGGCAGGCCGCCGCGAAGGCCAAGCGCATCGAGGAGCACAAACACGCCCGCGGCCCCGTCGCAGAGCGGAGCCGGCGGTGGAGGCGGTGAAGTAGGGTCCTTGCGGACCTCCTCCAGCCGCGGATGCAACCAAAGCGGGGCCACGGCTTCTCTTCTCCCGCCGGTCGATCAGCGAGCGGGAACGAGATTCCGGTGGGAACATATAGTGAACATATGGGATGTTGGAGATTCGCGGCTCTTATGGCGATCCCTGTTGGAACCGCCTTGGCCGTCATGCTCGGCCTTGCGCGCGTAAACCTAGCGCGCCCGCTCCCAGGCGCCCTCGTCGCCCTCGCGCCAATAGCTGATCGCGCCGCCTTGGTCCTTGAGCCGCCGCCATTCGCCCCGCGCTTCGGCGAGCGCCGCCTCGTCGCGCCCCTCGAACAGGATGGCGACGAGCTCGAACGCGTCGTCGCTGTCGGCGATTTCGGCGCCGGAAAGCCTGACCAGCAGGGTGGCGGCGTTCGGGTTCTCGAGCTCGCTCGTGAGAAAGACCGGCTGGGTCATCGGATCGCCGTCGCCAGCCGCGCCATGCGGCAGAAAGCTCGCGTCGTCGTAGGTCCACAGCCGCTCATTGAGAGCGGCGACCATTTCATCGGACGAGGCGCGGACGAGAACGCGCCGCCCGTCCTCCAGCGCAGCCTCGAGCAGGGACGGCAGCGCCTGGTCCAAGCGTCGCCTCTCGAGATGATAAAAACGGGTCTCGGTCACTGGCCCGCCGGGCCGACGATGACGAAGGTGCGGTCGGAGCCGGTCGCGATCAGCCCGAGGCTCACGCCGCCGGGTTCGTGCTCTTCGGTCTTGCCCGCGACATAGACGTCGCCGCGCTGGCGCGACGCGGCGAGATACTCAACCGCATCCGCGCTCATGCCCTTGAGGACGCCGCGACTCTTGGCCCCGTCCCAGCCCAGCGCGGCCTTCAGGGCGGCCGACTGAAAGCGCTCGAAATTCGTGGTCGTGCGGGCGTTGGCGGGTTCGCCGATGCGCGCCTCGAAGCGGACGAATTGATCGCCGCGACAAGCAAGCGTCGCGTCCACGTCCACCCTCGTCGTGATGTCGAACACGTTCGAATCGGAGCGCGTGCGGGACACGACGACAGCGCGCCCGAACTCGACCTGCATGTCGCTGGCTTCGGTCCGCAGCGCGTTGGAAAAGGCGTCACATCCGGCGATCGCCCACGCAGGCTCGACCGAGGCGATCCAGGCCGCGGCAAGCGCGAAGATCGTGGACCGAATCCGCATCCTGACCCCTCAAGCCCGATTCTCGAATCAACTCGTCAAGGAGAACCTAATCTTCGTAGGAGTTGGCCATGAGACGATTGAGAAGACGCACGCCCCAGCCCGAGCCCCAGGACTGATTGATATCCGAGGGCGGCGACCCCATCGCCGTGCCCGCGATATCGAGATGCGCCCACGGCGTCTCCTTGACGAATTGCTGCAGGAACTGCGCGGCGGTGATCGAGCCCCCGTGCCGGCCCCCGGTATTCTTCATATCAGCGAATTTGGAGTCGATCAGCTTGTCATAGGCCGGGCCGAGAGGCATGCGCCAGACCTTCTCGCCGGAAGCCTCGCCCGCCGCCGTCAGCCGCTGGGCGAGCTCGTCATTGTTGGAGAAGAGGCCGGCCGCGTCGTTCCCGAGCGCGACAATGATGGCTCCGGTCAGCGTCGCAAGGTCGATGATCGCGCGAGGCGCATAGGTCTCCTGGGCGTAGAAGAGCGCGTCGGCGAGAACCAGCCGGCCTTCCGCGTCCGTGTTGACGATCTCGATCGTCTGGCCCGACAAGGAGGTGATGATGTCGCCTGGCCGCATCGCGTCGCCATCCGGCATGTTCTCGACCAGGCCGATGATGCCGACCACGTTGACTTTCGCCTTGCGGGCGGCGAGCGCATGCATGAGCCCGACGACGCAGGCCGCGCCGCCCATGTCGCCCTTCATGTCCTCCATGCCGGCCGAGGGCTTGATCGAGATCCCGCCGGAATCGAAACAGACCCCCTTGCCCACCACCGCGATCGGCTTCGTCCGCTTCGAACGGGCGCCGTTCCATCGCATCGCGACCAGCCGGCTCTCCTGAGCCGAACCTCGTCCGACCGCGATGAGGGCGTTCATCCCCAGTTTGCCCATCGCCTTCTCGTCAAGGATGTCCACGTGGACGCCGAGTTTCTCCAGCGCTTTGGCGCGATCGGCGAACTCGACGGGAAAGAGGACGTTGGGCGGCTCATTGACCAGGTTGCGCGCCAGCTCGACGCCCTCGGCGACGGCGAAGCGTTCCTGGGCCGCCACGCGCGCGGCGGCGGCGTGGCTCGAGCCGATGAGAAAATCGGGCGCCTCGGCGCCGTTGTCTTCCGAGTCCCCCTTGCGCGTCTTGTATTTATCGAATCGGTAGCCGCGGAGGCGAAGGCCAAGCGCAAAATCGGCGGCCGCTGCGGCGTCCCACGTTCCTGACGGCGCCTCAAACGCGACCTCCACGCGCTTCGCGCCCGTGACCTTGCCGAAGGTGAAACCGCCAAGCGTGAGGAAATCGACCGGCGCCCCATCCTTGCCGGGACCAACGCCGATAACCACCAGCCGAGAAGCGTCGATCCCGGCGGGGGCCAGAATGTCGAGCGCCGTGCGCGGAGCGGCGCGAAAATTGGACGCCCGGGCGGCGCCGCGGATCAGCGGCTCGAGATCGCCGAAGTGGGACGTCACGGCCGCGGCGGGCTTCATGTCGGCCCCGACAAAAATCACCGCCGCGCTGCCTTTCGGCGCCGGGGATAGAGATCCAAAGGAGATCTTGACGGCTCCGCTCATACCCAACGCCTATCCCATGTTCGGATTTAAGGACTTCAGACCAACCGACGCGGCGTCGCTGGCGGACGCCGACATATCAGGGGGTTTGCTGCGCTCGTCAATAAGCCGCCGCGATTGCCGGACATATTCAGTCGGTTAGGCAGTGACGGGGAGCAAGTCGCCTTGCAACGGAACCGCGCATGGGGCAAGCGCAACGGGCGGACGGCCGCGCCCTGACGCGGAGCTCGCGAACGATCCATGCGATACGCCGGCGATGATCAAGATTGAGCGCTATCTCTTCAGGACGGCGACGACAGCCTGTGTCGCCGGTCTGGTGGTTCTGACCGGCGTCGTATGGGTGACCCAGGCCCTACGGCAGATCGATCTGATCACCAGCAAGGGCCAGACCATTCTGCTGTTTCTCTGGATCACCGCGCTAGCGCTCCCCGCGCTGGTGGCCTTTATCGCGCCCGTGGCGCTGTTTGCCGGCATTCTTTATACCCTCAACAAGCTCAACGGCGACAGCGAGCTGGTCGTCATGGCCGCTTCGGGCATGTCGCCCACTCGGCTGTTGCGCCCGTTCGCACTCCTCTCAGGGGTTGTATGTGCGGTCGTGGCCGTCCTCTATATCCAGGTTCAACCTTGGAGTTTCGGCGCGATCGAGACTTCTGACGGCCTTTGTTCACGCCGATTTCATCGCCAACTTCGCCCGCCCGGGCGCATTCTCCCCGCTGGAAGCGGGGTTCATATTTCATTTTCGCGAGCGGACGCCCGATGGAGCTCTTCACGGAGTGTTTATGCAGGACTTACGTGATCCGACGCGCGTCACGACGTATATCGCTGAAGCTGGAAAAGCGGTCGATCGAGACGGAGTGAGCTATCTTCAGCTGTCCAAGGGCGTCTTGTTACGACCCCAGTCCGCCGGCGATTCGGCGATGGTGACTTTCGACGACTACACGATAGACTTGTCGCAGTTCATGCACGCGGTCAGCGCGATGAAAAGGCCGCGCGAACGGTCCACCGCGCAGTTGATCGCGCCGGACGCGAAGGATCGAGCGGATCCGGTCCTGGCCGGCCATATTCGCAGTGAACTGCTGGACCGCCTGGCCAGTCCCCTCTATGCCGTCGCCGGCGGTCTCATTGCCTTTGCGGCGCTAGGGGAGGCGCGCACCACCCGGCAGGGGCGAGGCGTCGCGATCGCGGGAGCGATTCTCGCGTTTGCTGGCGTGCGTATGCTCGGGATTGCAGCCACCACTCTCGCAGTCGGCGCGCCGTCCGCGGCTGTCTTCGTGTGGACGGTGCCGGTCGCCGCCTGTCTAGGCGCTTTGGCGATGATCTTCCGGCGGGCCATTCTGGCGCTCTTCCAGTCTCTGGCAAGGGTCCCGGCGTGATCGGCCGGACCCTGTCGCTGTACCTTGCCGGCCGTTTTGCTCGCACAGTCATCGCCGCGTTTATGGTGGTCTTCGTCTTGATCTACGCTGTCGACCTGGTGGAGCTGCTCAGACGCTCGGGCGACTCCAAGCGCGCCTCCGGGATCCTGATGGCTGGCCTATCGTTCCTGCGGACCCCTACCGTGGCTGAGCAGGCGTTGCCGTTCGCGGTTCTGTTCGGATCGATGATCGCGTTCCTGAATCTGTCGCGCAAGATGGAGCTGGTCGTGGCGCGCGCGGCCGGCCTATCGGTCTGGCAACTCCTCATGCCGCCACTCGCTGTGATTATTCTCATCGGGGTGTTCTCGGTCATCGCCTACAATCCAGCCTCGACATGGATGAAAGAGAAATCGGACCAGATCGAAAGCAGTGTGTTCAACGGCCCCGCTATGGGCTCGATGGGGATGTGGATTCGACAGAAGAGCGTCGATGGCCAGGCGATCATTCGGGCCGCCGGAAGGAGCGGCGGCGGAGCGCAGTTCAACGGGATCGAGATCTTCAACTTTGACGATAAGGGCAATTTCGTCGAACGACTGGAAGCGGCCTCGGGCGAGTTGCGTGAGGGCTACTGGGTGTTGCACGATGTTGTGGTGGTGACTCCGGGTTTCGAAGCCCTCCGGGTTTCGACCTATCTGTTGGCGACGAATCTCGATCGCGGCGAGGTTGCCCAGGCTTTCGTCGCGCCTGAAACCGTATCCTTCTGGCGCCTGCCGGGCCTCGCGGAGCAGACCGCGCGAGCGGGATTGGATCCGACCGCTTATCTCTTGAAATATCAGGAGCTTCTCGCGCGCCCGCTGATGCTGGCGTCGATGGTGCTGGTGGCCGCATGCTTTTCGTTAAGATTCTTCCGAATTGGTGGGATCGAATATATGGTTTCCGGTGGCGTCGTGGCGGGGTTCGTGCTTTATGTCGCGACCAAAGTGGTTAGCGATCTCGGCGGAGCAGGCTTCCTCAGCGCTTCCGTAGCTGGGTGGTCGCCCGGGATCGTCGGTTGCATGTTTGGCGTGTATGTGCTGCTGCAACAAGAGGATGGTTGATGGGTTTCGCCGTCAGCTTTCCCTTTGAGTTCACTCCCGGCCGCATGCGGGCCGCGAGAATCGTGCTGTGGCTCGCAATCGTGGCGGTTGTGGCCTGGGCGCAATTGTCCCCTGGACCGGGCGCCGCCCAAACGCCTCCCGCCGCTCAATCGGCGCAAGCCAAGCCGCAGGACAAGCTGGTCATCGATGCGGATGAACTTGTCTACGACAAGGACAAGAACACGGTCTCGGCCGTGGGCTCGGTTCAGCTCTTCTATCAAGGCCGGGTGCTTCAAGCCGACCGCGTAACCTACGACCGCGCCAGCAAGCGGGTCTACGCGGAAGGCCACGCCAAGATGACGGATGAGCATGGCAATGTCGTCTACGGAAGCCGGTTCGCGCTTAGCGACGATTTTCGTGACGGTTTCATCGATAGCGTGCAGGTCCTGACGGCCGACAAGACGCGCTTCAGCTCACCCCGGGTCGAGCGCTCGAACGGCGATGTCACGGTGCTCGACAAGGGAGCCTACACCGCTTGCGAACCGTGCAAAGACCATCCGGAACGGCCGCCCTTCTGGCAGGTGAAGGCGACGAAGATCATCGAGAACCAGACGACGCACACGATCTACTACGAGAACGCGCAGCTTCAGTTCTGGGGCTTCCCCGTCTTCTACATGCCCTATTTCTCGTCTCCTGACGCGACCGTCAACAAGAAGACTGGCTTCTTGGCGCCGGCGCTCGTTTCCGGCGCGGACCTGGGCTATGGCTTCAGCCTCCCCTATTTCATCGACCTCGCGCCGAACTACGACCTGACTCTCACGCCAACCTTCCTCTCAAAGCAGGGATTGTTGGGGGAGGCCGACTGGCGTCAGCGCCTGTCGAACGGCGCGTACAGCATTCGTGCGATTGGAATCGACCAAGCCCAGCCCGGAGCCTTCCCGGCCTTTCCCTATGGCGCCGGAGACACGCGTCTGCGCGGCGCGATCGAAAGCAACGGGAGCTTTTTCCTCAACGACATGTGGCAGTTCGGATGGAACGGCACATGGATGAGCGATAAGTTCTTCCTCAATGACTACCGGCTTCAAGGCATCAACTTCGACAATTTCTACTTCCAGGACGTCATCTCGACGGTCTATCTGCGCGGCCAAGCGGCGCAGAGCTACTTCGACCTCAGCGCCTATCATTTCGAGGGCACGACGGCGAACGACGACAATCGCACCCTGCCGACCGCGGTTGCGCCGGTCTTCGACTACAACCGCGTGATCAACGTTCCCGCCGACCGCACCAACGGGCTCGGAGGCGAACTGACTGTCGACGCCAACGTCGCCAATATCAACCAGACCAACGCGGCGTTTCAAGCCACCGGCTTCCCCACCTTCGATAACGCGTATCACCTCTATAACGTCTGTGAGACGCAGGTCGGAGCTGCGGTCCTGAACACGTATTTCCCTGGCAAGTGCATGCTGAGAGGCGTCGCCGGCAACTATACGCGCGCGTCGGGGCAGGTCTCCTGGCAGCGCGGCTTCATCGATCCCATCGGCGAGGTGTGGAAGCCGTTCCTGTTCGCACGCCTCGACGGCGAGGCGACCGAGCTCAATGAAACCGGATCGATCACCTACGCCAGCGTGCTGGGGACGAGCACGGTCGCCAATTCGAGCCAGGCGGCGTTCTTTTCCGGCTCCAATCAGGGCGCCTTCGCGCGCGGCATGGCTGGCGCCGGCCTCGAGTATCGCTTTCCGTTCACGTCCTCGGCCTCCTGGGGGACGCAGACGATTACGCCGATCGCCCAGTTCATCGCCCGGCCGAGCGAGATCATTCCGCGAATCCAGCCCAACGAAGATTCGCAGAGCCTCGTTTTCGACGACACGAACCTGTTCGCCTGGAACAAGTTCTCCGGCTACGATCGGGTCGAGGGCGGCACGCGTCTCAATTACGGGTTCCAATACACGGCGGACTTCGCCAACGGGGGCCACGCCAACTTCGTCGGCGGGGAGTTTATCCAGGTCGCCGGACAGAATTCCTACACCCTTTATGATCCCACCAACGCCGGGCTCGAATCCGGCCTCGACAAGAAGTATTCGAACTTCGTGTTCGGCGAGACGCTGCAGCCGTTCTCGACCCCCATCACGCTCATGAGCAAACAGCAGTTCGACAGCTCGACGCTGCAACTTGAGCGCTTCGATGGGATCGCCAAGGCAAGCTACGGCGGCGTCAACGGCGCTGTCGATTACGCCCTCTACGCTGCGCAGCCTGCGCTGGGATTCGAATTCCCTCGCGAAGGCGTCACCGGGAGTGTCGGCTACAGTTTCCAGAATCGCTGGTCGCTCAACGGATCGCTCGTGGTCGACATGTCGCGTCACTATTACGATACGCTGGGACAAACGACGCCGATCTTCTATCCCGTCGGCTATTCGTTCGGTCTCGGCTACAAGGACGATTGCACGACGCTTTCCTTCACCTACTCGTCCAATGTCAGCCAGCCGGCCGTCTTCATCGACCTTCCCGGGCGGTCCGGTCATTTTGAACCCGGCGACGCGCAACCAGACGCTGATGATCCAGCTTGTGCTGCGCACGCTCGGCGATGTGAGGACGAACGTCGGCCTGTAAACGCCCGGTTGTCCGCCAACCGTCGCCGTCCTTGGAGTCTCGAGCATGACCGGCGACATGCCGCCGCTGGCGATGACCATGGGCGATCCGGCGGGGATCGGCCCTGAACTCGCCCTGGCGGCCTGGCGCGACCGGACGCCGGACGCGCCTTTCGTCCTTTTCGCGCCGCCCGGCGTGCTGGCCGCCGCGGCAAAGCGCGCTGGCGTCAACGCGCCGATCATCGAAACCGATCCGGCAGGGGCTCGAGCCGCCTTCGCAAACGGCCTGCCGGTCGTCCCCTTGAGAAACGCGGTTGAAGACACCCCCGGCCGCCCCAGCGCCGCCAACGCCGCGGCGATTGTCGAATTGATCGAGCGCGCCGTCGAAGCTGTCCGCCAAGGCGAGGCGCGCGCGGTGGTGACCAACCCGATCGCCAAGGCGACGCTCTATCAGGCCGGATTCAAATACCCCGGCCACACTGAATATCTCGGCGCGCTCGCCGAGGCGTGGGGCGCCCCGGCCTTTCCGGTGATGATGATCTGGTCGGAGACGCTCAAGGTCGCGCCCGTAACCATTCATATCCCGCTCGCCGACGCGCCAAGGGCGCTGACGACCGAACTCATCATCAGGACGGCGCGCATCGTCGCTCGCGACCTTAGCGACCGCTTTCGCGTGCCGCGGCCCCGGCTGGCGGTCGCCGGCCTCAATCCCCATGCCGGCGAGGGCGGGGCGATGGGCCAGGAGGAGATCACGATCATAAGGCCCGCGATCGAGGCGCTTAAGGCCGAAGGAATCGACGTCGTCGGGCCGCTCCCCGCCGACACGATGTTCCATCCAAAGGCGCGGGCGCGCTACGACGTGGCGCTCACGATGTATCACGACCAGGGCCTGATTCCGGTCAAGACCCTCGCCTTCGACGAAGGCGTCAATGTCACGCTTGGCCTGCCGTTCGTGCGCACGTCTCCCGATCATGGCACGGCGTTCGACATTGCCGGCAAAGGGCCTCGCCAATCCGGCGAGCCTCATCGCGGCTATCAAGCTCGCCGACCGATTGACGCGATGACCCTTGCCGCGGACGGTCTCCCGCCGCTCCGCGACGTGGTCGCGGCGCACGGGCTTGAACCGCGCAAGGCGCTCGGCCAGAACTTCCTCTTCGACCTCAACCTGACCCGGAAGATCGCTCGCGCCGCAGGCCCGCTCGCAGGCGCCGCCGTGATCGAGGTCGGTCCCGGTCCTGGCGGGCTGACGCGCGCGCTGCTCTCGGAGGGCGCTGGGAAGGTGATCGCCATCGAGCGCGACGCGCGCGCTCTCGGGGCGCTCGCCGAGATCGCCGCGCATTGGCCGGGACGGCTCGAGATCGTTGAAGGCGACGCACTCCGTGTCGCGCCTCAGAACTCTCGTCGCCAAGGCCGGGGCGATGCCGATCCGCATCGTCGCCAATCTCCCCTACAACATCGCGACCGCGCTCCTGACCCAATGGCTCGAGGCCGAGCCGTGGCCGCCGTTCTACGATCGCCTCATCCTCATGTTCCAGCGCGAGGTGGCTCTGCGCATCGTCGCCACCCCCGCGAACCGCGCGGATTACGGGCGCCTCGCGGTGCTGGCGGGATGGCGGACGGAAGCGCGCATCCTGTTCGACATTCCCCCCGCGGCTTTCACGCCATCGCCGAAAGTCACGTCGAGCGTGGTCGAGCTCGTTCCCCGCGCGAGCCCCAGCCCATGCAGCGCGGAGACCTTGTCGGCGCTCACCCAGGCGGCCTTCGGGCAGCGGCGGAAGATGCTGCGCCAGTCGCTGAAGGGCCTCGCCGCCGCGCGCGGGCTCGACCTTGCCGCGCTCCTCGCGGCTGCCGGCCTCGAGCCGACCCTGCGAGCGGAGGAGGCCGGCGTCGAAGCCTTCGCGGCGATGGCGCGGGCAGCCGTTCGGTCGACCGGCTGAGCCCCGTCAACAAGTGCGGGCCCCGGCCCGGGACGCTTCCAACCCTGGCGCACAAGTTACGCGCGCGAATGATTTCAATGGCTTGAGTTGCGCCTTCGCGCAAACTTTAAAAATTTTCTCCCTATCCTTTCCAGGACCCGCGCTGGCAACGACGGACATCGAGGGCCTCAGCCGGTTTTATCACGGTAATGTTGTGCTCAATCTACTGTCGAGGGCTTCGGCGAACCCATCATCAATTGGGGTGCTCACGCTCGTCATTGGCAACACTCCCTAAGGTTGCTCTATTGATAATTTTCAACCTTGGATAGGGAATGTGTTGACTTTATGTCAGGAGTGGACCGGAACTGCGGTATTCCGTTTGGGAAACATCTTTTTGAAAAAGTGAGCCCGCATGGGCTCTGTTTCGAGATCAGGTGGGTGCAGAGTCGCCAAGTAATGGCTGATCAAGTCGCTCTATATTTGTGTAATATTGGCACTTTTGCGCTGCAAGCACATATTGCTCAGCCAAAAAAGTTCTATCAATATTTTCACCGTCACCTAGTCGGTATCATATAGTTAGATCGATTTAATTGGGTAAGGTTATGACATCACACGAAGAATAGTTCTCCCCCCAGCCCATGCCCATGGACGCAGAAACCAAATCATGCGCCCACAAAATAAGCTTCTTATTATGAATATGGCAACCCAGCGTTACTTTCAGACAAAATGTCGTCTCTCACATATGCCAACATTGCGGCAGCCGCAGGGTCGATCTTGCCCGTGACACTTGCGCAAAAATTAACCAGTTCGGTGCATACAATTAACAAAAGACGCACGTCGCGCTCCGACAATTGCGACTTTTCTGTCTTCGTTTCTACTGCCTTACTCACGGTGGCCCTCATTTCATCCCCTAAGATCGCATATCTGATCGTTCTCAAGAATTACCAGCTTTTCTGCCCTTTGTCTAGTGTAATTTTACCCAAGAATTTAAACATTTTGTGGCGCTACGTCGTTATTACTACCAGTCAGTTGCATGCTTACTTCGGACGCTCTTAGATACCTCGGGGTCAATTCCTGAGGAGATCGGAAACAAATCTCGGTTTTGACCCCCCGATTGGCCAGATATGCAGGCAAACGGGGGCATCTTCCGTCGACGGTCGCTACTAGAACCCCTTCTCCGCATATGCGGTCTCTCAGAGCGCACGTTTCTTAAAACCACTCAGATCTCCCCCAGATTCTCATCCTCCTCCAATTTGGTCCACTGCAGATGTGGCTAAGCACCAACGGGCAAGCATCCCCTATTTACCTCTTTCGGTAAGCGAGACTGAGCAATCGAACAGACGCCCGTCATCGATCAGCAGGGGCCACGCCAAATGGCTGCAAGAATGATGTGATGCTGCTCCGCGCGGCGGGCGATGGCGTCCCTTTAGCGAGCGCATCGCGCATGCTTGCAGCCGATAGCCGTTCAGTGTCACTCGCGTTGCGGAAGTCGCGTTGATAGAGGTCGCGAATCCACTGCCCTTTTTGACTCGCCGCGCCATCGTTCGCAAACTTGAGCCACATTAACCCCCGCGCGCGCTGGTCCATGACGCCATTGCCGACGAACAGCATGTGTCCCAGTAACGCTTGCGACGGGGGGTGACCCTTCTTGGCGGCGAGCGCCAGCCAGCGAAGCGCGGCAACTGGGTCCTTTGTAAGCCCGCCCGCGCCGATCATATACATGTGTGCGAGATTGTACTGCGCATTTGGATCGGCTAAAGCCGTCGCCGCATATTGGAACAATTCGTGTGCGCGTCGTGGGTCCGGCCTCACGTCGCTGTTAGGTATGCCGCTGAGGCAGTAGACGCCAACAGCGACGAAGGCATCTG
The DNA here is from genome assembly GCA_963820095.1 of uncultured Alphaproteobacteria bacterium. Taxonomy (GTDB): domain Bacteria; phylum Pseudomonadota; class Alphaproteobacteria; order Rhizobiales; family Beijerinckiaceae; genus Roseiarcus. Next base: position 29,125 of record CAWFZA010000020.1, on the reverse strand, counting down.
AAACTGCCCCCATATCCTTTCGGTCGGACTGGTCTTCATCGTAATCTTCGACGATCTCGTTGAAGTAGTGGTACGCCTTCAAATCGTCATGTGGCACCCCGTCGCCTTTGGCGTACATCTGGCCAAGCTTCCAACGCGCGATAGCCTGTCCGTTCTCAGCAGCGTAGGTCAGCGCGGCGGCCGAAGCTTCCATTTTGCCGGCCCGTAAGTCCTGCTCGCCCACTCGAAGCGCCTCTTGACCGCTAGAGAAGGTTGTCAGCGGCGCACTTTTTCCTGAGCCCGCGCCAGAACCGTCCAAGGCGAACGCGGGCGCCAACTGAACAATCGCTGCCCCGGTCGCTATCCATAGGACCCGGAGAGAGAGTATAATCATGCGGGCGAGACCGCTGAAGCGTGGAAACCGGTAGCTTGAACTTAGCATCTTAGTGCCTACGTCGTCGTCGCATGATAGTATTATTGCCGACCTCAGAGAATAGTATCTTCCAAACAAGCCTAGCAAACATCTACGATTGATATTGGATTCACACGAGGTCGCCTCTTCTTCCGAAAGACGAAAGTCATGGCACCGAAACCAATTACGGTCATGACCCAAGTCGATGTTTCTGGAATCGGCTTGAGGGGTTGAGGCGTGAAAATTGGCAGACCGGGGGCGGGCGGCGGGTCATCAACGTAAGTTATCGGAGCGGGAGTTGAATCTTCCGGTGGCGGCGGGTCGATTAGAGGCGTGAGATCGTCACTCGGCCCGGTTAAGAGGGTAGGGTCAGGTGGCGGCGGTGGGATCGGGCTCTCCAAAGCGTCTATCTGAGGAGTCACGCAGGATACTGGAACGCCGTTACATGGCCATAGAAGAGTTGAACCACATTGCGGTGGACCATTGTCGATATTTGCGGTTATTATTATGAACGCTGAATTAGTCTGGGGACTAGACTCTGGTGGATAAAGGGCTATTTGTCAAACTCGCGTTGTTTTCATTGACTTGTTCAGATGTATTGTTGTTGATGTCCACTCTCCTGAGTCTCTCCGTTTTTTGCTTTGGCCGTCTATAGAACTCAACGTCGCTGCAAGAAGTCAATTCACTATTCAAAGCAGAGTTTCCTCCGCAGCTAGCAACTTGGAACTCTAAAGGCGCTAGCAGTGAACCCGAAGTCTTATCTGTGTTTTTTTTGCTCAAAACACCAAAAATCGCCCTAATCCATAAGTCAGTTGTTTCCGCGTGACCGGCGAAGGTCGTATAGATTTCAAAGTCCAGCTCGTCTGAAACATGGCTCAGGTGAGCGCCGGTGTTGACGTCGAGACTCCAGACAGTCTCGGGAATAAGGACTTCGCTAAATCCCTTCCGATCTTTGGAAGGACGGAACTTGGGATAATGGTCGGCGGTTGCCTCCGCGCCATGGAGTACAGCCTCAAGACCCTCATGAGAAAAATCAACATGTGAGCTGTATTCGGTCGACTGCATCATACGCAAAATCATTAATAAATAAAATTGTCGCACTATCACGAGTTAAGGTGGCTGTGATGGAGTTAGAAGCACCTAACTCATGGCGACCTTCCTCCTCAATTTTGGCCAAAACAGAGGACGAGCACGCATATAAACCTGCGATAATACCGGCTATTCTAAATAATATGCGGGTTTCCTTGGTTAGATTGGGGACCGACGCATTCTTGCGGTATGGAGGTGGCGCTAATATTCCGCGCCACGGAGGACTGATCCGTATTCTACCGGCCTCGTGGAGCCGGTTAAAAAAGTGTCTCTGCCGGAACGTTGTCATGGCAATGAGCGCGCCCCCCATAACGGCATTTCAAAGGGCTGCTTCCCGCGACCTGTAATGCGTCCCTTTACCTCTAGGTCGCAGTGGCAATCCTTGCGTGTTGACAACCTAGGCCAACAACCCTGAGCTTGTCAACATCTGCGTGTATTGTTGGCACTACTACCTCATAAGTTGTAATACGGAAAACTTATGTGCCTAAATGGAGAAAGATTACCGCCCGAGCCCGTTGCGGTGACAACCCGCGCGGGCCTAGCGAAATGTGGGCTGAACGTCCAATTCCACTGGGGAAGGGATGGCGGTGCAGGCGCGGGACGGCGCTGGTCCGGCGGAGCTGAGACCTGTCGTGGCGGTGGGCAATGTCCGCCTGGCCGATCAATGGCGAAGGATAGCGGCGCGCTAGGTCGCGGGGCTGATCAGGCTTAAGCGCCTGTCGGCAGCACGAGCTCAAAGCGAATCCCCAGGGGATCGCTGCGCCATTCATGATGAGCGCCGAGGCCTGCGCTGAGAAGACGAATGAAGTTCATTCCCATGTGGCCGGCCTCGGAAGCGTCAAAGCCCTCGGGAAATCCGACCCCGTCATCCTCGTAAGCAATCATGAGGCGCCCCTCGCGCTCACGAGCGCAGGAAAGAGACATCCTTGTCGGCAAGCCTGTCGGATGAGCGTATTTTAACGAATTGGAGACGAGTTCCGCGGTGATGAGCGCGAGCGGCAGCGCAGTTTTCGCCGGCAGATGACAAGCCGGCGGACAGTCAAAATGAAGTGATGTCGCTTCGGGGGCGACAGCGCCGGTAAGTCGCGTACAAAGTTCTTCTAGATAGGCGTATAAATCGATTGTACCCGTCGTCGATTTACTCAAGAAACGATGAAGTCTACCTACCGTTTCTATCCGGTCGGCGACTTCCAAGAGAAATGTCTGGGGATCCTGTACATGAGGCGCTCTTGCACGCTGACGAACCAGAGCGCTGATCAATTGTAGGCTATTCGCAATCCGGTGTTCGGCTTCCTGCCGATAAGCTGGGAAGCGCTCGGACGAGGAAGTAGCCGCCTCGCTCAGTGATATGACTTCACCCATGACTTTCCATTGTTACCCTAAAATTTACGATATAGCAAGCAATATTTCGTCGTCAACTTAAGCCAAGCCAGCAAACTCCTCAGTATTGGCTAGATATACAATCGGCTATTCTATCTGCAACCACTCAGTCTGCACACTTGACAAAATGTGCTAATTATGAGTAACTGGCGCAGTCTGAGCAGTGGACCATTCCAAAGGAAAGGACCCATGTCGACAGAGCTTCGCGGTGAACGTCTTCAGATCATGCTGACGGCAGACGAGCTTACGGCTCTCGATCAGTGGCGATTCAGCCGTCACATGCCTAGCCGGGCGGCGGCAATTCGCGAATTGTTGCGCCGGGGTCTGGCGACGGAAGGCTTTGACATTTCGGACGGAAAGACAAAGTCCGCCGATTTCGGCGTGATCGGCGAGATCAGCAAGGGGTGAAGAGGCGCCGGGGCAAGCCACAGGCCGCGGCGCGGGAAGGACGGCGCCCTTCCCGTCCTTCGCATCTTCATCTCGACGTCCGCAATTCGCAGACGAAGCTCGACGCTGCGTTGGTGTCGCCGGCGCCCGTTTAGCGCGCCACTTTCGGATAGGGCAGGCGGGGGACGCTGCATGACAATCGGCTTCGTCGGGTCGTCGCCCTGATACTTGGTCGCGATCAGCTTTTCTGGCGCAGTTCCGCGCGACCACCGAGCGAGCGCCGCGAGGACGTCATGATTCGCGTCGACCACCGACACAGGAAGCCAGATCCCGGTCCTCGAAGATCGCGACCCAGGAACAGCAAGAATCGCCGGTAGCGCCCACGAGCGGCGAGGGAGGACGCTCGCCGCCCGCCATCAAACGTTCAGCGGCGGCGGCTGTCCCTCGATCTGGGGCAGATCAGGGTCGAAGCAGGCCCATTTCGGCGCGGAATGAGCCCAGATGGTCGCGGTGGGCGCCGCGAGATTGGGGTCGTCGAGCGTTCCGGCCCGAATGAAGGTGACCACGGGACGCTCTTCCGCTTCGCTGAAAACCTGCGTGCCGCATCGGGCGCAGAAGCGCCGGTGCATCGTCGCGCCGCTGTCGGCCTGGCAAACGTAGTCGCTCAGCGGACCCGAAACGGTCACATCCTCCTTGCGGAAAAGCGCGCCGACCGCGCCGGTCCCGCAGCCGAGATATTGGCAGACCCGGCACCAGCAATAGCGCGCACCGAGCGGCGCCTCCGCCCTGACCTCGTACCGCACCGCCCCGCACAAACAGCCGCCCGCGATCGCCAAGGTCATCCCCGTGAAGCCAACTCCACGCCATAAGGCGAAGTCGGCTGCGCCGGCCAGAGGGCGGGCTCACGCTCGGCCCGGCTTCCTCCTCCAAGGTTGGAGGTGTCGATAGCGAATGAAGTTGTCCGGTTTTGGTAGCCCATCAAATGTCCGCTTCTTCTGGTTCTGTTCTGCTCGTGGGCGGGGTGGCCAAGCCGGAGGCTTGTCCAGGCCGTCCACAGCGTTGCGCCGCTGAGCGGATTTAAGCGGCGCGACGAGCGTCATCGGTCGTCCTGAGCCGTCCTTGCTCGTCGTAGCGGCCGATGCAGCTGGGTCCCGTGGAAGACGGCGTGCGAGCGCGTCGGGATAGACGTGCACCTTGACCCGCGCGCGCACGAAATGGGGCCGCATCGGCCTTTCCGGCGCATCTGGGCGGTTGAGCGTCCGGTAGGAGACGCAATTGTCGCTGGCTCGACCTGCGCGCTCCTCCTCGACGCACAGGATCGTCGTCGAGGTCGACGCCGGGAATGGGCGTGAAGGCCGAGCCCGCGCCGGCCGGCTCGACCGCGAAGCGGGCGTTGTGTTCCGGCAGATAGCGGTCGCGGAGGAAGGCGTTGGCCGCCTCGACGTCGCGTGACGCCGAGCGAGCCTCAGTTCCTTCGGCAACCGATCCTGCAGCGTCTGGAACGTCCCGCTCGGAACGGCTCGCCGAGAGCCTGGGCCGAGTACGCGCCCGATGTAGCGTCGACGCCCGATTGGCCTTGACGCGCCCTTCACGACCTGGGTCGGATGGCCGCGGTCGATCTCGCCGCCGGCTTTGGGCGATCGTGGCCGTAATGCGGCCGCCGGCGTCGATGTTGACAAGCCGCGCTATCGAGGCCGCCCTCCCTGGCCAGACAGCTCGAGCAGCGCCGGGGATCGCGGTCGTTCGTTGCTCTCGACGAGCACCGCCATAGATGCCCCAGCACAACCCGTCGCGTCGTCGGCGTAGGCCAGACTCAGATGCAGGGGCGGCATGCCCTCGGCAGCGGTCGTGGCCATGCTGAGCAGCATCATGCCCGTCGAGGGCCGCGGCTCGCGGCTGCTTCCGGCCGCGTCTGCCGCGACCCAGGCCGTAAAGCAGGTGCAGCTTGCAGCCAGGTGTAGCCCCAGCCGAAGCCAGTGATCCGTCACCAGATGCTCGTCGGAAATGCTTGACCGTGAAGCCCTGGTAGCGCTCGCGGTAATCGAGCCGCTCCCTTCCATCGCCCGACCCGTCGGCCGATCGCCTTGCCGATCGCCTGCGAGTCGAGCGAGCCGGCCTCGCCGTCACTCCTCATGAAGCCGCGCGTCCAGCCGCCGGAACGTCCGCTCGCTCACGCCGAGCAGGCTCCGCCGCCTCCCCTGGATCAGCTCCGCCAAATGATCCCAAGTCGGTGAAGCAGCGTCAAAAACCTCGCCATGCGCACAGCCTCTCGGGCTTCCAGTCCGGCGCATCCAGCCCTCCAAAAGAGCCGGACCTACCGGACAGATCGTGCGCTACCGTAAACCGGACATATCGTGCTGCTAGCGACATCCTCCAAGGTTGGAGGTTGCGGACGCGGCCAAGCCGGATTAAGAAGACAGTCCAGCCAGGTTCTTTCGCTGGCGATGGCTCCGGCCATACGCAAGCAGCATGCGATGTCGATGGAAACGAAGAGCGCCCCGAATCCGGATGTTTGCTACGGCGTGCTGGTCCGGAAGCTTGGTTCCGCTGGCGTACGCCCGACGCGGCAAAGGCTCGACCTCGCGCGCGCGATCTTCGGCGCCGGAAACCGGCACTTCACCGCCGAGATGATCTATCATGAGACGCGGTCGATCCAGTTCGCGCCGACGCTTGGCACCATCTACAACACGCTCAACGAGTTTTCCCGCTGTGGCCTGCTCCGTGAGATTGCGATCTACGACGCCAAGCTCTGGTACGACACCAAGACCGGGCCGCACTATCACTTCTATCACGAGGACACCGAAGAGCTGTCCGACATCCCCGAGGACTTCTTGCCCGAGTTCGAGATTCCGACTCCCGACGGCACGAGCATCGCGGCGATCGACGTGATCGTGAGACTGAAGAAGCTCTGACGATCCGGCGCCCGGTCCCAGGCGCCTTATGACGCCTCTCTCCATTCTCGAGCTTGTTCGGGTGACCGAGGAGATCGACGCGCGCGGCGCGCTCGACAATGCTCGCGATCTCGCCGCTCACGCCGAGAGACTGGGCTATCGCCGCATCTGGGTGGCGGAGCATCACAACATGGCCGGCATCGCCAGCGCCGCGACGTCGGTTGTGCTTGCTCATCTCGCCGCTGGAACCACGACCATCCGGGTCGGGGCTGGCGGCATCATGCTCCCGAACCATGCGCCCTACGTTATCGCCGAGCAGTTCGGAACGCTGGCGCGGCTCTTTCCAGGCCGGGTCGACCTCGGCCTGGGCCGCGCCCCCGGCACGGATCAACTCACTCTGCGCGCTCTACGGCGCACGCCGGAAGCCGCGGAGAATTTCCCCCAGGACGTTCTCGAGCTGCAGGCGTTCCTTGCGCCGGCGGCCCCCGGCCAGCGCATCCAGGCGGTGCCCGCGGCTGGGACGGAAGTGCCGCTCTATATCCTGGGATCAAGCCATTTCGGCGCGATGCTGGCCGCCGAATTGGGCCTGCCTTATGCGTTCGCGTCGCATTTCGCGCCCGATCATCTGATCGCGGCGCTCGAGATCTACCGGAGCCGGTTCAAGCCTTCGGAGCAACTCGACCGTCCTCATGCGATCGTCGGCGTCAACATCATCGCGGCCGAAAGCGACGAGAAGGCGCGGCGGCTCGCGACAACGCAGCAGATGTCGTTCACCAACATGTTTCGTGGCGCGCGGGGCTTAAGTCAGCCGCCGATCGACGACATCGAAACCTATTGGACGCCGATGGAGAAGGCGCAGGCGATGCGCATGCTGGCGCGCTCCATTGTCGGCTCGCTTGACACGGTCCGCAAAGGCATGGCCGCGCTGGTCGAGGAAACCCGAGCCGACGAGCTCATCGTCGTTTCCGATGTCTACGAGCATGTCCAGCGGCTGCGCTCGATCGAGCTGATCGCCGAGGCGGGCGGCCTTCCGCGAAACGGCTAGCCTGGTCGGATGGCCAGGAGAGAATTCCGATACATTTCGACGGAGAACAGATGCCGTCCGATGAGGCCGATGACATCGCGCAAGGCCCGGCGCTGGTTCGCCGAGGAGCTGCGGCATACCGCCCATGTCCGATCGCTCGCGGTCGTCGAAGCCTTCGCGACGGTCCCGCGTGAGCATTTCGCGGGGCCGGGACCATGGAGGGTGTTAAGCCCGATCGGTGCGTCCCGACGACTGGACAACCGACGATGCGGATCCGCGGCGCCTTTGCCACGATGTGCTGGTGGCCATCGAAGCGCGTTCCTTGGGCAGCACCGAGGCAGCACGAAAACCTATGCGTTCTAATGCGTAGGTCACCCCTCACATGCGATAAATTCCAATTAATACAATGGTATTCGTGCTGCCCCGTGCATAAATACCCGTCGATCTCTGGGTTCTCACACTCTTGGTAAGGAAGAGATCGAGCGTTCTAACCTCTCTTGCAGCACCATACTTTCGGAAGCTAGATTAGCCTGCCTCGCCTGGCAATTACGCCCACGCACCGAGTTACGGGGCGGCAGTAAAGCCATAAGACAAGCGCGACTGGAGCAGCGTCGTCAGTCACGCGCAGATCTCGGCCGTCGAGCCCGATCATGAAACTTAGCGCTCCGATAACCTTTGGGCGCCATGATCCCGCCATGTCGGACGCAACGGCAACGCGCGAGCTTAAGCCACAGCCCTCGCTCTTCACGCGCGTGCGCCTTATCGAGACCGAACTCCAAGCCCTGAAGATCCTGTTTGCCGACCTCAAGGAGGATCATGAGGCCCTGCGCGAGGACCGGGACGAGTGGCGCTGGCGGGCCGAATATCTTCTGGCGGAGCGTCAGAGGGGATTTCTTGACCGATGGGGCCAGCGCATCGAGGAAGCCATCAAGCCCTTCGCTCGGCGGCTGAACGCGCTCCTTTAGGACGTTCCTGCTCGCGAAGCGGGCTGCGCGCCACGATTTCAGCGAAAACAGCACGAGCGACGCCGCGATCACCGCCGAACCGAGAAAGAACGTCGAGTCGATGACAAAGTGCAGGTCGGCGATCCAGTGCGACAGCGCGAGCGAGATGAGGGCGGTCAGCGCCGGGACCAGATTGAGGAACATGGTGACAAAGCCGTTGTCGCCGCCGGTGACGGTCAGCGCGATCTGATAGATGACGCGGCCGAGCGACGCGGCGACGATCGTGCCGAAGATCATCAGCAAGATCGGCCGCAGCTGCTCGAAATTGCAGCTCGTTCCGCCAATAGAGAAGGGCGAGGCACCCGGGAATCAGGATGACGTTCGCGGCGAGGAAATTGGCCGCGATCGCCGCCAATTCGTCGTAGTACGCGAACCATTTGCCGACCAGCGTCCCCCCCAGGGCCGAGACAAGCGGCACGGGAATCGCGTAGACCCAGCTGCCGTGAACAAAGTTGTCCGCCAATTCGCTGATGGTCGACATGCCCGTGTCGCCGAGCTGGCTCCAGGCGACCGCCATCGCGCCGATGAACGCGCCCGCGAAGCAGCCGAAAAAGGTCGCCCGCGAAATCGGAATCGGAACTCCGGCCAGCACGAGCGCCACCAGCGCGGCCCAGAACGGCGAAAGGTTCAGGATCGCCGAGATGATGATCGGATGAGCGTTGCTGAGGCCGAAATTGTAGAGCAGGAGGCCGCTCATTCCGATGGCGAAGATGACCGCGAGATAGCCGTAATTCGCGGGCTTTCGGAACAGGGCGATGAAATCCCGGCGACTGGCCGGCGGGCTCGTCAAGCAGCGGAATGGACACGAGCAGGGAGACCTGGGTCAGCGCCACGAACTGCAGGGTGTTGAGATGCCTGGCGGCCGGAAAGGAAAACGGCTCCTGCGTCGCATAGAGGAAGGCGGTGATGACCGAATAGAGGCTGCCAAGCCGGTAATTGATCGAGGACGCGGACTGCCCCATGCGCTTTCCTAATCCGTTGCCGCGCCGCCGATGGCCGCGGAAGTCAGTTGGCGGTTTGCGCCGCGATTGTCGCGAGTCGCGCGCCGACCGCCTCCAGGAGCAGTTCATGGGCCTTCGCGGCGATATCCTCCATCGATGGCGAGTTGGCGAGCAGCGACCGGGCCCGGCCCACGATCTCCGCCTTGGTCGGAATGTGAGGCAGATTAAATTCGCTGAAGACGTCCATGACGGCGAACGGTTGCGGCCTGGGCGAAGCCGGGCGCGGAGATCGGCCAGGCCGCTCTTTCCGAGCGCGGCGGCCACAGCGGCGGCGATCCGCTCGGGGTAGATAGCTGTCCGCGACCAGAGAGGCGGCGCGGCTGATCACGCGGCTGCCGAGCTTGTGCTGGTTTTGCAGGACCTCGTCGGTCGGGCGCTTCAAATTCCACACGAGCCCGATGCGCTCGAGAAGCTTGAGCAGATAGAAGGTCGGGTCGTATTCCCACCAGCGGAAGCCCTGGCGGGCGCTGCTCTGGTAGGCATGATGGTTGTTGTGCCAGCCCTCGCCCATGGTGATGATGGCGAGAAGCCAATTGTTGCGGGAATCGTCCCCGGTGATGTAGCGCCGGCGCCCGACGAGATGGGCGAGCGAATTGATGCAGAAGGTCCCGTGATAGACCGCAACCGTGCTCCAGAAGAAGCCGACGATCAGCCCCGGCCAACCGGCGAGGGCGAAGCAGAGGACGGCGAGCGCAAGAGGGGGCGCCAGTTCCAGGCGATGGAGCCACATCAATTCGGGATACTTGGCGAAATCCTCCACCCGGCTGAAGTTCGTCGTGTTTTGACCGCGCGAGAAAATCCACCCCACATGGCTATAGAGAAAGCCCATGCGCCGCGGCGAATGAACGTCGAGCTCGGTGTCGGAATGGAGGTGGTGGTCACGGTGGTTGGCCGCCCACCACAACACGCTCTTCTGCGCCGTCGATTGCGCAAGCACTGCGAGAACGAACTGGAAAGTCCGGCTGGTGTCATAGGCCCGATGGGAAAAATAGCGATGATAGCCTGCGCCAATGGCGAAAATCCTCAGCCAATAAAGGCCGACGCCAATCGCCAACGCTTCCACGGTGACCCCAGTCCAGATCGCCGCCAGGCAGGCCAGATGCACAATCAAAAACGGTATGGTCGATGGATAGACAATATCGGTGTCTGAGTCCCGGTCCATGGACGGCTCCTGGCTTGAACGGGGGTCGTGACTCATGGGAACGAAAAGCCTGATGCTGCGCGATTGATCGATGGCTCTCTTAAAAGAAGTTTAACGATAACACACCCGCGAGTGGTCGCGCCGACAAAATATGCGACCAGCGCCGGCTGCGCTAATTGATGACTCGCACGATACGATTCGAAGGGTCGACGAGCACGCGGTGACCGTCGATGAACGCAGAGCCCATTCCACCGGGCCGAGGCAAGACCCGCACATCCTCCGGCAACACCTGCCCCGGCGTAATCGCGCCCGTGTAACCGGCCGGATGGCCGACGGTTGGGGGAGCGGAATAGCCTCGCGCCGCAGCGGAAGGGCTTGCCTGCGTGGGAGCGATGCTGAGATCGGCGCCGACCTTGCCGCCCACCGGTCCGTCCTGCTGCGCATAACCCACCGATGGGATCGTCAGGACGGCTGCAATGAGGGCGATGTGTGAAACGCGCATCAAGACCTCCATGTGAAGCGACAAACAACGCCGCCCTTCGCCAACGGTTCCGAACTCTAGCCTAAGATAATACAACAAGCGCGAAGTTAACCCCCCGCCGAGGTCGAATTGCGGCGGAAAAGGAGACTCGGCGAAAGCGGAACACCCCAGTTGTGGATGGCGTCGCTTCGGACAGTCTGCGAGGCTGCCGCGCCGGGCGCAACAAGCCTTTTTATGCTGCGAGGGAGGCGAAAAGCGCTCGTCCGTCCGTGCCGCCGACCAAGGGGTCGATCAGGTTTTCCGGGTGCGGCATCAAACCCAGCACATTGAACCGGTCGTTGAACACGCCCGCTATGGAGTTGATGGCTCCGTTGGGGCTCGACGGGGCGCCAACTCTGCCCTCCGCGTCACAATAGCGAAACGCGACCCGGCCTTCAGCCTCGATTCTGCGGACGGCGTCATCATCGGCGACGAAGTTTCCCTCGCCATGGGCGATGGCGAATTTGACCACCTGCCCCGGCGCGTAGCGGCGGGTGAATGGAGTCTGTGCGTTCTCGACCCGCACATGCTGCATCTTGCAGACGAAGCGCCGGTCCGCGTTGCGCATCAAAACGCCGGGCAGAAGGCCGGCCTCGCACAGGATCTGGAAGCCATTGCAGACACCCAGCACCAGCCCGCCGCGCGCCGCGTGATCGCCGACCGCCCGCATGATCGACGCCCTCGCGGCGATGGCGCCGCAGCGCAGATAGTCGCCATAGGAAAAGCCGCCTGGCAAAACGACCAGATCCAGGCCCGGCGGCAATTCACGTTCGGCGTGCCAGACGATCGCAGGCTCCGCGCCGGTGGCTTTCCGAAGCGCGCGCGCGATGTCGCCTTCGCGATTCACGCCAGGAAAGAGGATGATGGCCGCCCGCATCGTCCTCACGCAATCTCGATGGCGTAATTCTCGACGATCGTGTTGGCGAGCAGACGCTCGCAAGCCTCGCTCAGCCTGCTGCGAGCGGCTGCGCGGTCCTCGCCATCGAGCTCGATGTCGAAAACCTTGCCCTGACGCACGCTCTTGAGGCCGTCGACCGACAGGCCCTTGAGGGCGCCCTCAATCGCCTTGCCCTGGGGATCCAGGACGCCAGACTTCAACGTTACGATCACACGCGCTTTCATGGGGCCAAAGCTCCCGGCTGGTCAGGCCGCGTTCGACGTCGGCGCCATGGTCAGAAGCGCATAAAGCGCCACTGGGTCCTTGGTCGCGCGCAATTGAGGCGCGATCCCCCCGTTGCGAAGCAAGCGGGCGCCCATCGCCAGCGCCTTGAGGTGGTCTGCTCCTGCAGCTTCCGGGGCGACCAGCATAAGAATGAGATCGACGGGCAGACCGTCCGGCGCCTCGAAATCGATCGGGCGCTCAAGCCGCGCGAAGACGGCGAAAATCTGCGTGCATTTGGCCGGCTTGCCATGCGGGATGGCGACCCCGTCGCCGACCCCGGTCGAGCCGAGGCGCTCGCGTTGCAAGATCGCATCCAGGATCTCGCGGGCGGACAGCCCCGAGACCAGCGCGGCGCGCTCGCTCATCTCCTGCAGCGCCTGCTTCTTGCCGTTTACTCTCAGAGCAGCCAGCACGGCGTCCGGCCTAAGGAGTTGCGATAATGACATGTTCGTCCTGGTTATGCAGCGTGCGGCGATTCGCGAGGGGCCTGGGGGTCGAGCCAGCCGATCGCGCCGTCGGGGCGACGATAGACAACATTGACCCGGCCACTGCCGGCATGATGAAAGACAATGACTGGAGCGCCAGTCAGATCGAGTTCCGCGACGGCTGAAGCGACCGACAGGGATTTGAGGTCTTCCGTTCCTTCCGCTACGACGACGGGATCGAAGCCGCCCAACGGCTCTTCCTCTTCCTCACCCGGCTGCTCGATAAGATAATTGGCAACCTTGCCCCGCGCATTCGCGGCGGACGCGGCGTGGCCCTTGAGGCGGGTCTTGTAGCGGCGCAGTCGGCTTTCGATCTTGCCGGCCGCCTGATCGAAGCAGAGATAAGGTTCGTGCGCTCGCCCTTCGGCGTGCAAGCTGAGCCCCGAGCTCAAACGCAAGGCGCAGTCCGAACGATAGCCGGAGCCTTCGCGCGTCATCACAACGTGGCCGTCGACGGAGCCGCTGAAATAGTGGGCGACAGTCGCCTCAATTTTTTCCAGGACGTGCTGACGCAAAGCTTCCCCGATGTCGAGGTTCTTACCCGATACCCTCAAGCTCATCGAACGCTGGCCCTACCTTTCCGGCGCCGGGGCCCGCGGACCCGTCGCTCCTCCGCGCCGCCGGGCGCGTTACCGTCTTCCCCTCCGTTTCGCCTCGGCCGGATCCCCGCCAGCCGAGTTGCGGCTAGGGTAAGGAGCCTGCCCCGCGCATGTCAATCGTCATGATAAATGCTTCATTTTAATACTAAAATCAATATTATGCTTCAACCGAAAGGGAATTATGTCGGCGCACGGGAGCGCACGCCGGCGTCACCTTTATTTTGCGCCGTTCGATTGATGAGGGAATTCTCAGGCTGTCCCGATATTTAGCGACCGTGCGCCGGGCCAGAAGGATATCAAGCTTGCGCAGGCGTTCGACAATCACGTCGTCAGACAACACCTCGTCATGGTCCTCGTCGTCGATCATCCGCTTGATGCGCTGGCGCACGGATTCAGCCGAATGGGACTGTCCCGCCTCGCTCGAGGCGATCGCCGCGGTGAAGAAGTATTTCATCTCGAACAGGCCGCGCGGCGTCTGAATGAATTTATGCGCGGTGGCGCGCGAGACCGTCGATTCGTGCACGCCGATGGCTTCGGCGATCATCCTCAAATTGAGCGGCCTCAAGCCCGATACACCCTCGAGCAGAAAGGAATCCTGCCGGCGCACGATCTCGCTCGCCACATTGAGGATGGTGCGGGCGCGCTGTTCGAGGCTCTTGGTCAGCCAGTTCGCCGCCTGCAGATGGGTGGAGACATATTGGCGGTCCTCGTCCCGCTTCGCGCCACGTCGGATTTCGGCCGCATAGACCTCGTTGACGAGCACCCGCGGCAAGGCGCGACTATTGAGTTCCACCCGCCAGCCGAGATCCGGCGCCGCCGTGACATGGACGTCGGGGATCGCCGGCGCGGCCGGCGGGTCGCCGAAGGCGCGCCCAGGCTTGGGCTCGAGGCGGCGGATCTCGGCCAGCATGTCGCGCAGATCCTCGTCGTCGACCTTGCAGACCCGACGCAACAGCGGAAAGTCCCGCCTTGCCAGCGCCGGCAAATTTTCGACAAAGGCCTGCATGGCCGGGTCGAAGCGGTCGCGTTCCTTGAGCTGAAGGGCCAGGCATTCGCTGAGCGAGCGCGCGAACACGCCGGTCGGCTCGAGCGTCTGCATGCGCAGAAGCACGCCCTCGACCTGCTCGACGTCGGCGCCAAGCCGGTCGGCGATCTCCGCAACCGAGCCGACAAAATATCCGGCTTCGTCCAGCGCGTCGATGAGCGCTGCTCCGATCATGCCTTCGGCCGGATCGGCAAGCATGATCGCGGCCTGACGTTCAAGATGGTTCCGGAGCGACAGCGATTCCGCGACGTAAGCCTCGAGGTCCGGGCCCTCCCCAACCTCATGTCCAGCGCCGACGCCCGTCCAGGAATGAGCGCTCAAGCCGTCGGCAGGCGCGGATGGGGATGCCGGCGCGGTCCGGTCCGCGTCAAAGGCGTTATCGACTTCCGTTCCGAGATTGGCGGCGAGATGGCCCGCGTCCGTCTCCAGCGCGTCCCCCGCCCAATCGCCCGGTTCGGCGGGCGCCTCGGCAAAGCCGTCGCCTGGCGGCGCGAATTGCTCGAGGCTCGGCTCGTCATGCTCCTCCGCGCGCTCCAGCAGCGGGTTGCTGGCCAATTCGTTTTCGATGAACTGGGTCAACTCCAGATTCGGCATCTGCAACAGCTTGATCGCCTGCAGAAGCTGCGGGGTCAGAACCATCGCCTGACTCTGCCGCAGCGCTAATCTGGCCGAGAGCGCCATTCCTAAAACCAGCCCTTCACCGCATCACATCTGGGTTCTTTTGTCTGCAGCGGGCTTTCTTAGCAGCTTCTCGACCGTTGTCTCAAGCAAGAATCGCGCCGCCGCCTTAATTGGACCATCCGCTCCGAAGCGGCGGCAAGTGTCACATGTCACAGATGGGTTAACGAGTGCCCAGTGCTCGACAATGTGCGGACCCAAAATTGATATAAAGAGTTGCTTATATGTTTATTGCGCGTTTTCGCGACCGCTGATAAGAGACCGGCCGTTACAAAAAAGGACATTCGCCGCCCATGACCAAGCCCTCCGCCACGCTCGTGAGCAACGCTCACGACTACGCCATCGCCGACATCAAGCTCGCGGACTACGGCCGCAAGGAGATCGCCATTGCCGAGACCGAAATGCCGGGTCTCATGGCGACGCGGGCCGAATATGCCGCGAGCCAACCGCTGAAGGGCGCGCGTATCGCCGGCTCGCTCCACATGACCATTCAGACCGCGGTCCTGATCGAGACGTTGAAGGCCCTCGGCGCCGACGTGCGCTGGGCCTCGTGCAACATTTATTCGACTCAGGATCACGCGGCGGCGGCGATCGCGGCCGGCGGCACGCCCGTCTTCGCGATCAAGGGCGAGGGCCTCAAGGACTATTGGGACTATACCCACCGCATTTTCGAATGGGCGGACGGCGGCGCGCCCAACATGATCCTCGACGACGGCGGCGACGCCACCATGCTGATCCACCTTGGTCAGCGCGCCGAGAAGGGCGACACGAAATTCCTCGACACCGCGTCGAACGAGGAAGAGGAAGTGCTTTACGCCGCCATCAAGGCGCGGCTGAAGAGCCATCCCGGCTGGTACGCGCAGAACGCCAAGTCGATCCGCGGCGTGACCGAAGAGACGACGACCGGCGTCCATCGCCTCTACATCATGGCCAAGGAAGGCAAGCTGCTTTGGCCGGCGATCAACGTCAACGACAGCGTGACCAAGTCGAAGTTCGACAATCTCTACGGCTGCCGCGAGTCGCTGGTCGACGGCATTCGCCGCGGCACCGACGTGATGATGGCGGGCAAGGTCGCGATGGTCGCGGGCTTCGGCGACGTCGGCAAGGGCTCGGCCGCATCCTTGCGCAACGCCGGCTGCCGGGTGATGGTTTCCGAGGTCGATCCGATCTGCGCCCTTCAGGCGGCGATGGAGGGCTACGAGGTCACGACGATGGACGACGCCGCGCCGCGCGCCGACATTTTCGTCACCGCCACCGGCAATGTCGACGTCATCACGCTCGACCACATGCGCGCGATGCACGACCGCGCCATCGTCTGCAACATCGGCCACTTCGATTCGGAGATCCAGGTCGGGGCGCTGCGCAACATGAAATGGAGCAACGTCAAGCCGCAGGTCGACGAGGTCGAGTTTCCCGACGGCAAGAAGATCATCCTTTTGTCGGAAGGCCGCCTGGTCAATCTCGGCAACGCGATGGGCCATCCCTCGTTCGTGATGTCGGCCTCGTTCACCAACCAGACGCTGGCGCAGATCGAGCTCTTCACCAAGCCCGGCCAGTACGAAAAGCAGGTTTACACGCTGCCCAAGCATCTCGACGAGAAGGTCGCTTCGCTGCATCTCGCCAAGATCGGCGCCAAGCTGACCAAGATGACGCCGGAGCAGTCGAAATATCTCGGCGTTCCGGAGGCCGGCCCGTTCAAGGCGGAAACCTACCGGTACTAAGAGTCCCGAAGAGCGGCGGCGCGATGAGGCCGGACGCGTGAAAAGCGCCGGCGAGCGCGCCTTTTAGCCGTTAGGCTTAGGCGCCGGCTGGGGTTCGGCGGGCGGGGCGGCTTGCGCCTTCGCCTTTTCGTTCGCCATGTGATGGCCGACGATGCAGCCGCCGATCGCGCCCATGACCCCGTGATGGCCCGCGTAATGACCCGCGACCCCGCCCACGACCGCGCCCTTGAGACAGCCCTTGGCCTCGGCGGGCGCCGGCGCCGCGGCGGACGCCAGCGCCAGAGCGGTGGCGGCGAACAGTGCATATTTCATGATCGGTTTCCGTTTTGCGGCTGAAGCCCCGATGGCGAACGCGACGCCTGAACTTGGTTCCCGCCCGAACCCCCGGCAAGGGGTCCAAGGACGCATTTTGCTGTGCTGACGCGCGCTTGCGCTGCCCATAAAACGTTGCAATCCGGCACGTCCGCGCCTATACAACGCTTTTCCTCTCAAGTTTGATCCTTTGAGGCTGCGTTTGCCGGCGGAACCGGCGAGCGGGCGCTCAGCGATCATCAAGGAGCTTACCGTTCATGAGCGACGCGCCGTTGATGCCGAAGGCGACTGCCGTCTGGCTGGTCGAGAACACGTCCCTGACCTTCGATCAGATCGCGGAGTTCTGCAAACTGCACCCTCTTGAGGTGAAGGGGATCGCCGACGGCGAAGTGGCGACAGGCATCAAGGGTTATGATCCGATCTCGACCGGCCAGCTGACGCGCGAGGAGATCGCCGCCGGCGAGCAGGATGAGAACCGCCGCCTGCATCTTTCGACCTCGAAGGTGCGCACGCCCGAATTCAAGAAACCGCGCGGCGCGCGCTACACGCCCTTGTCCCGCCGGCATGACCGCCCGAACGCGGTTCTGTGGCTCTTGCGCAACCATCCCGAGCTCAAGGACGCGCAGATCATGCGGCTCGTGGGCACGACCAAGCATACGCTTCAGGCCATCCGCGAGCGCACCCATTGGAACTCGGCCAATCTGCAACCGATGGACCCGGTGACGCTGGGCTTGTGCTCGCAGATCGACCTCGACTTCGAGGTCAATCGCGCCGCGAAGGAACGGCCCAAGGTGGAAGACGACCGCAGCCAGACGCTGGTGTCGGCGGAGATCACCACCGCCCGGCCGGCGCCGGCTCCCGCGAGCCAGCTCGAGGTGTTCGGCGTTCCGACCGCGAAGCCCAAGCCGGCCGAGGAGAGGATCGACGTCAACTCGGTGTTCTCCAAGCTGAAGGAGAAAGCGCCCGACGCGGAATAGGCGGGGACCTTTGAGGCTCCGCCCGGCGGCGCCGGCGCGGGGCGCGCGAACCCACGTTCAGGGGTTAAGGAAGGCCTCACCGTCATCCTCGGTCATCCCTCGCCGTCACGCCGGGAGACAACCGGAAGGCGAGTTCGATGCAAGGAAATGCAAATAAAACCAAGCAAAAAGGCTTTTATTTGCTTTTATTTGCTTGGTTTTCTTTGGTGGATTCGGGGCTTTTCAAAGAGTTGCGGGCGAAAAAATAAAAAAAATCCAAGCCGCGCCCTCAACTCGCCTTCGCGGTTGCGTCGCGGCGCCCGCAAACGCTTCTCCCGCCTCCTTTCCCAGCCCATGGGTCGGCCCGGCCTGATCCGGGGCGAATACGAACCTATACCCTAAAATTCTGCTTTGCGCAATAAATTGCAGCCGGCAGTTCACGGCGAAAGGCTGACCCTTATTGCGGACCGGGGAATGTACGAGTGGGGATTGAGTAAACTGTCAGCGTTATCCCGGCGTCATTCCCAGTCCAAACTCGTCGGCATGATGGAGCGCCTCGTCTCGATCCTGTGGGCGGTGGCGACGACCACCGCCGTGATCGGCTCCTGGGCGACCGTGGTCCCCCTCGCCGCGATCGCCGCGGTGCTCGCGCTCAACCGAAAGTGGGCGGCTCGAGCCTCGCCCGCGCGCGTCTGACGGGCGCTCGCTCGCTCAGCGCCGTACAATCAGCGCGTTGCACCTGTCCTTAAGCCGATTAGCCTGAATGGAATGTGTTTAGCTTCTATCGTGACGGCGGACACTGGGCGGCGTCGGATCCCAATTTGGATTTCTCGGCCCGGCCCGTTTCGCTGCGAATAGCGCCCGCTAAAGAGCCTTGGATTTCCTCGATTTCATCGCGTTTGACGACGAAGCATCGTGCGCTATGAGACGCCGGCAGAGTTTGCCTTCGAGTCTCCTTCCCTTTTTTCGGCCAATGCCAATCGCAACTCGTTCTACTTCACATCGCACGTCACGCATCCGAGATCTTTACCGAACTGCAGAGTGTTGCGCTAATCAAACTCGCACCAAGTTGATGCCTTAGCGAACTTATGCTAGCCGCTAAGATCGTTGATAGTCGCGAGTTCAAGCTGCTCGTGTTATCGCAGATTAATAGGCGTCCCGCTCGCGACGTCGGAGGAAAGGCACGCGAATGGTTTATTGGTATGCCGTCATCGCAAGACATGGATTCCTCACTAAGAACAAGAGAATGCGTTCTTGGTTGCCTTAGGGTATATACCGATTTTGCGGTATGCTGTGGAGACGCATCACTGCACCGGAGAGTATGGAACATCGCCCGCAATGAAGTAATAAACAGAGGTCAATAGTCGACGAGCTGCGATCGTTGGATCGTCGGCCAGGAATATTTTGGACTGCGCGCTAGGTCTCGTCCAAGCTGGCGAGGCGGATGGCAGTGGGACAGATCGCAGGCTAAATTCGATGCGAGCCGCAGCAGAGCAGGTAAATCCCACTGATGCTTTCCATATCTTCTCTCGAGCGAAAATAATCCTCATGACGATATTCCACATGGCAATCAAATCAAACTCGTCTATCAAATTGCTTCAGTGTAACCGACTGTGGATCGGCACTTAATTCTCTTGCCGTAGAAAGATCAGCAAGACAAAAAATCAATTCAGAGCTTGCACGAATTCAAATTGATCATGCTCTCAAACCAATTTGAGATAATAGTAAATGCAAAGGAGTTACCTCACTGTCGACGCTGCATTACTTTATTTTCGATGCAGTCAAGGTATGACCTGGCGATACATCATCTGCAATCTTGGATATGTCTTACATACGACGGTGATGGTCAGTTACAAGAAAGAAGTGAATTGCGATACCGTCGTGTTATATACTATGATAGCTGTATTCGATCTGATACGAACATCGAATACGGCTGATAAACGGAGAATTATCGCAAATGCATCTAATCAGCCTGTAAGATTTTCCATCAGATTGTAGCCAATAGCTGATTCTGTTAGAAAATGGTGGTACAACTGCACGCTACGTATATGCGAATTAAACTATAATTCTACCGCAAAAACGACGATGTTCGTTAACCCAGAGAGCAACGATAGAACGAAACATAAAGCTCTCAGCTGGACGAGATTTTAGTTTCCCATTCGAATTACGACATGATACTCGAGATAAGTATTGTTGCCGTCAAAGCGGAATACATACCGAAGACGAAACGATCTTCTAGAATCGATTACGGATTCGAGTCGTCAATAGCGAATTTATCCCGGAATGCAGATCTGAAGACGATTGACAAATCACAACTGCCGAGCATTGTCCATTTGAATTGGCAGCGGCATGAGCCGCAAAGGGCAAAACTTACTCAACCCGTTATTTATGCGTCGTGTTTTCATAAACGGTGATGCGCATATCTGCGAAAATATTCGCTGACCGTCTCCGAGCCGATCTTGGTCGAAGCGGTCGCAAATATCGCAGTGGAGCGACGTGAGATCACGGTAGCGGAATTGATCTCAGATTGGCGATCTGTTTGACTCCGCTTGAGGCACATTGCCTTTACGCGCGAGCAACTGCGTCGCCGCATCTCTGGCGCCTATCGGCTGGAAGATTTCCAATCGGACCCCATCTCTTGTCGCGGCGCCGCTTGCGGCGTAAGGCTTCCCTTTCCAAATTCGTCAGGGGGGCGTTCGCGGGGTTGGCTCTGGCCAGCGACGGGGGTGCGCCCTAGCCCGCCGGGGCTTCGACGAGAAGGCAAGCGAATGAAGATCATTCTTGCTCAACCGCGCGGGTTCTGCGCCGGCGTCGTTCGGGCGATCGATATCGTCGAACGGGCGTTGGCCAAGCATGGCGCGCCGGTCTATGTCCGCCATGAGATCGTTCACAATCGCCACGTGGTTGAATCGCTGAAGGCGAAAGGCGCGCGTTTCGTCGAGACGCTGAAGGACGTGCCCGCGGGCGCAGTGACCATCTTCAGCGCGCATGGCGTCTCCCGAGCGGTCGAAAACGAAGCCAAGGCGCGCTCGCTTCCCACCATCGACGCCACCTGCCCGCTGGTCACCAAGGTGCACAACCAAGGGCGGGGATACATTGCCCGGGGCCGGGCGCTGGTGTTCATCGGTCACGACGGGCATCCCGAAGTCGAGGGAACGCTCGGGCAGATCGATGGCGAGGTGCACCTCGTCGAAGACGAAGAGGATGTGGAGAAACTCCCCATCGATCCCGCCGCCCCGATCGCTTATGTCACTCAGACGACCTTGAGCGTGGACGACACGCGGGGCGTCATCGCGGCGTTGCATCGCCGCTTCAGCGACGTCGTGGGTCCCGATGTGCGCGACATTTGCTACGCGACACAGAATCGACAGACCGCCGTGCGCGAACTCTGCCAGGTCGCCGACGTCATCATCGTCGTCGGCGCCCGCAACAGCTCCAACTCCAACCGTCTGCGCGAAATCGGGGAGGAGGTCGGAATTCCGAGCTACCTTGTCGCCGACAGCAGCGAAATCGACCCGGAATGGGTTCGCGGCGCAGCGGTGGTCGGCGTGACGGCCGGCGCCTCCGCGCCTGAGGTCGTCGTCGAGGAGGTCGTTCAAGCCTTGTCGGCGCTCGCGCCGTCCGAAGTGTCGGTCCTTGACGGTCCGGCCGAGACGGTTAGCTTTCGCCTTCCGGCGGAACTTCGGAATTGACCCGGAGTTAAGACTTCTCCGCGTTTGCTTATCTTTAAGGATCGTCCGTGGGCATACCATTCAGACAGATTGCAAGAGTCGGCGCCTATGTCGTCCGGCAGCACTTGGCCGGCCGCAAGCGCTATCCGCTCGTGCTGATGCTCGAGCCGCTGTTCCGCTGCAACCTCGCTTGCGCCGGCTGCGGCAAGATCGACTATCCCGACGCCATTCTCAACAAGCGTATCTCGGTTGAGGACGCGTTGGCCTCGGTCGATGAATGCGGCGCGCCGGTGGTCGTCATGGCGGGCGGCGAGCCGCTCTTGCACAGAGATCTGGCAAAGATCGTCCAGGGCGTCATTGCGCGCAAGAAATTCGCGATCGTCTGCACCAACGCGCTGTTGCTCGAGAAGAAGATCGATCAATACCGCCCAAGCCCCTACTTCACCTGGTCGATCCACCTCGACGGCGACCAGGAGATGCACGACAGGTCCGTCTGCGAGCCCGGCGTCTACGACCGCGCGGTCAAGGCGCTCAAGACCGCCAAGGCGAAAGGCTTCCGCGTCACCATCAACTGCACCTTCTTCAATGACGCGAACCCTGAGCGCATCGCCGCCTTCTTCGATACGGTCACGGAACTCGGCGTGGACGGGATCACCGTTTCGCCCGGCTACGCCTATGAGCGCGCCCCGGACCAGAAGCATTTCCTCAACCGCTCGGCGACGAAGGAGCTGTTCCGCTCGGTGTTCCGCCGGGGCGACGGCGCACGCAAGTGGGCGTTCAACCAGTCGAGCCTGTTCCTCGACTTCCTGGCCGGGAACCAGTCCTATCACTGCACCCCCTGGGGCAACCCGACGCGCACCGTCTTCGGCTGGCAGCGGCCCTGCTATCTGCTCGGCGAAGGCTATGCGAAGACCTTCAACGAACTGATGGACGAGACCGACTGGGACGCCTACGGGGTCGGCAATTATGAGAAATGCGCCGACTGCATGGTCCATAGCGGGTTCGAGGCGACCGCGGTGAGCGATACGGTGACGCGCCCCTGGAAAGCCGCGCGCGTGGCGCTCATGGGCGTGAAGACCGACGGTCCCGATGGCCCCGGACATCCCGCTCGAGAGCCAGCGCGAGGCCCAGTACGTGTTCGACAAGAACGTCGCCCAGAAGCTGTCAGAGATCCGCCGCGCCGAGGCCGAGGAAAAGGCCCGGAAGAAGGCCGCGACAGCGCTTTAGCGCCCGGAAGGCGGCGCGACTGTCGGCCGCGAGAGCGCGTAGCGCTGCGAACTGACCCGGAGAGCGGATCAGCTCTCCGATCACGGCTCGAACGTCGATCGCGCCATCGGAGGCCACGGCTCTCAGCGCGAGAGGCGGCAAGGCGCGCTCGGCGGGATCGGCGACGGCGCGCAGAATTGCAAACGGCACGCCCTGTTTCAGCGCAAATTGGCCGGCAATCAGGCTTTCCGTGTCGACCCCCGCCGCTCCGGCGCCGCGGCGCAGTTCCGCCTTGGCGCCGGTGGTCAGAACCGGGAGCGTCGGAAGCGGCCATGCGCTCGACAACGACGCGCGCTCCGGCGTCGGCGAGGCGCTGCCTGAGCAACGCGGTGACGGTCTCGTCTGTTCTGACGGCGCCCTCATGCGAGACGACTTCCTTGCGCCAGAATGAGGTCGCCGGGACGGAGGCTCGGATCGAGCCCCCCGCACAGGCCCCAGCTCACCACGAGCGAGGGCCCGAGGCTTGCCGCTTCTGTGAGCCTGGCCCGCAAACTCGGCGGGTCGCCGCAGAGCGTCGTGCGCCCCGGCCCCGCGAGGATCGCCGCCTCGCGCTTCAGTCCGCAGACGATCAGGACGTTTGCGGACGGCGGCAAGGGGACCGTGTCATTCAGCCCGATGGACTAGCCCGCGAGCAGGCTCGCAGTCCGTTCGCGCAAGGTCTTCACCAGGGCGTCGGCGCCGCCGCCGCCAGCGAGGATCGAGGCGAATTCGTCGCGTCGGGTCGCCAGATCGCTGATCGTGCCATTGAGATAGACGTCGATGACGCGGCCGCCACGAACGAGGTAGTTGATCTGCACGGTGCGGCCGCCAGGCTGCAGGAGCTTGGTCTTGACGATTTCGCCGCCGCCAGCGGCGGGGGTCGTCTGGGGATCGACGACAAAGCTCTCACCCGAATAGTCCGTGACCTGATGCGCATAGTCGGCGACGAGGAAAGCGGCGAACGCCTCGCGAACCGCGGCCTGCTGTGCGCTTGTGAACTTGCTCCAGGCGGGGCCGGAGGCCAGTCTCGCCATTGTGCCAATGTCGAAGGCGGACCTGATGGCCGGCCCGAAACGACGATCGCGTTCGCGAACGTTGAGCGATCCAGCCGCCTTAAGGGTCGGCATCAACTGTTGATAATAGGCCTCGATGCGCCGGGCGGCCGCGCTCTGCGCCTCGGCCGGCGAAGCCATCGCGCTCAAGGTGAGAAGGGCGAGCAGGGCCGCGAGGAATGGCGCCGACAGGCTCAGGCGAAAGGGGAAGCGTTTCATTTTTAGGGGATTCCATTTGCTCGGATGGGAGACCTTTCGGCCCGCCGAGTACATTGTTCGCAAGGCGACCCGACGCAAGCCCGGGACCGGCTTCTACCGCCATTTTCTGAACCGAGTTGAGACTTGCACGAGCAAGGAGGCAGATTGGGATGAGGGCGTCAAGGTTTTCAATGGCTTGCCGGTCTGCAACGGCGCACAAGCGACGCGGCGGCCGCAAGGCGCGACACCTCTTCGAGAGCCTGCTAGACTTCCCTCGATCTCCTAAAAATAATCGGAAATGGACGGGATGAGATATTGCATCGTCGGCGCTGGATTCAGCGGCGCGGTCATTGGTCGCGCGCTCGCTGAAGCCGGGCACAACGTGCTCGTGGTCGATGAGCGCCCGCATGTGGCGGGCAATTGCCATTCGGAGCGCGATTCCGCGACCGGGGTCATGACGCATGTCTACGGCCCGCATATATTCCACACCGCCGACGAGCGCGTCTGGGCTTATGTTCAGCGGTTCGGAATCATGCGGCCCTACCGCCATCGCGTGCAGGCGGTGAGCGGAGGACAGGTCTATTCGCTGCCCGTCAACCTGCTGACCATCAACCAGTTCTTCCGCAAGACCATGAGGCCGGAGGAGGCGGCCGCGTTCGTGGCCTCGAAGACCCGCAAAATCCCCGAGCCGGCCAATTTCGAGGAGCAGGCGCTCAGCATGATCGGGCCGGAACTCTACGAGGCCTTCTTCCGCGGCTATACCCGCAAGCAATGGGGGCTCGATCCCGACCGGTTGCCCGCGTCGATCCTCAAACGCCTGCCGCTTCGCTTCAATTTTGACGATTCCTACTTCGCCCACCCCCATCAGGCCATGCCGGAGCGCGGCTATACGGAATTGGTCGCCGCCATCCTGGACACGCCCCGGCTCGAGCTCAGATTGGGCGCGCGGTTCGAAGACCTGACCGAGCCGTTCGCCCATGTGGTCTATAGCGGCCCGATCGACCGCTATTTCAACTATGGTTCCGGCCGGCTAGGCTACCGCACGCTGGATTTCGAGGTCATCCGGGCGAAGGGCGACTATCAGGGCGCCGCCGTCATCAATTATTGCGACGAGGCGACCCCCTTCACCCGCATGACGGAACACAAGCACTTCGCTCCGTGGGAGAAGGACCAGTTCGAAGGCACGATCTTGTACCGCGAGTTCAGCCGATCCTGCGGTCCCGACGACATTCCTTATTATCCGATCCGGCAGACCGACGAAGAAACCATGCTGAAGAAATACGTCGATCGGGCGATGGAGGCGCGCGGCGTGACTTTCGTTGGCCGGCTGGGGTCCTATCGCTATCTCGACATGGATGTGACGATCGGCGAGGCGCTCGCCGCGGCCGACGGGATGCTGGAACGCATCGCCAAGGGCGCTGAGATTCCGGTTTTCTTCACGCCGCCTCTGGCGGGGCACTAGTCCAGGACGGAGGGCCAAGAAGGCCGTCAGTCCAAAAGGCCGAGCTTGTCTTTCTTTGGCATCGAACGGGCAAACGCCACCCCCGACCATAGCCCATAGAGGATCGTCTGGCACTTGGCGCGAGCGAACTGACCGCTCTTGATAGACAGGACCATGTCTCTAAACGATCTGTAGATGAATTGAATTGTATCCGTCGACGACAGGCCATCGTATTTCAGATTGACAAACAACCTGTTCCGATAAAGCCAATGGTATTGCGCGATCTTTCGAGGATCCTGTTCTACAAATACGCGCTGAGACGCGTCGCCGGACTTCAAATGCTTGGTTCTGCTCTTCCCGACCTGATAGAGCCTGGTGAAGTGGGCGAGGCGGCGGCAATATTCGGTATCGTCCGCCCAGATGAAGAACTCTTTCAAAGGCAGACCGACCTTTTTCACCAAGGCGGTCGAGACGAGGAACGAAACGAAGGTCAGCGTCTTCATTTCCAACAGGCCGTCCGCCAAATAGCAGGGCATATTGCGGCATATTGTTCATTCCGGGCCGTTGACTGATCGGCTGGACGTTGATGCTTTCTCCGTTCAGGTCGAAAACGTTGCTGCCGAGAACGGCGTCCTCGCCCACGATCGCCGCCGCAGCCACCAGTTCCGCCATGGCGTCGGGCTCGGGTTCGCAATCGTCGTCCATCAGCCACATGTGCGTACACGGAAGCGGCAGGGCGGCGCGCATGCCCTCATGAAAGCCGCCGGCGCCGCCTGTGTTCTCTTCCAGGCGAATTGCGTGGAACTCGGCGCCGCGCCGCGCCGTCTCGGCTGCGAGCAGTTCGCGCGTCGGCTCATCGGAAGCATTGTCGACAACCACGAGCTCACGGATCGCGTAAGTTTGTGCGTCAATCGCCTCGAGGCATCGTTTAAGGAGCGCTGGACGGTTCCGCGTCACGACGACTGCCGCTACAGTTATCAAGAGCGCAAGTCCTTAATCTATGAAGGCTGAGCAATTATTGTCGAGGCGGCCTCGTTTTCTTTCGGCGGCCTAAGATTGAGACGGAGATGAACCATGTCGCGGCCCACCTTGTCAAGCAGGAGGCGCTGCGCGTCGTACCGTAAGGAGCGCGAATCTTTGACGATTGAGTGAAGAGCCTGCGCGGGCCGTTTCAATACCGGCGCGGTACGGCAAGCGTTCCTGATCGCGTCCGTTCCGCCGCAAGGCTCACACCGGCGGAGCGGCAGCCCTGGCGATGCGCCCCATGCGTTCGTTCGTCGGCAGAGGGGATAAAACCGACTTGCCGGCTTCCGCGCTCGCGATGCGGAGCGATTCTTTGGGCCGGGTTAGCAACGTAACCGGCGCGGGCGGCCGGAACCGACTTTCACCGGGGCCAACGCCCGGGCGAGTCGCGATCGGAGAGCGAGAGGGGCGGCCATCGGGTTGGACCGATTTGGCCAGGGCGGCCAAATCGGTCCAGCGGCGGTCAGCGAAGCCAGGCTCGTTTCAGGCAATGGCGGCCCCGTGCGGGCGCCTCCGCTCAAAACGGGTACGAATAAGCTCCGGCGGTGTAAGGCGCGGTTCGCGTATATCCGACGATATCGGTCGCGGCTCCCACGGTTGCTGCGCCAATCGCCTGCGCGCCTGCCTTGAGCAGGACAGTATAAGTCAGCGTCGACGGGTCGAAGTTGACGAACTCAGCCTTCGCTCCACCGGCGTCGATGATATTGCCGTTCGGATAGGGTCCCACCTTGCTGTTGAACTGCACGACGCCGTTGACCCACCATGAGATCTCCGGGCCGGTGCAGCACATGGCGACGTTGTGATCCGCCACCACGCCGACATTGCGGGTGTCGACGTTGAGCTGGCTCGTCAGATTGTTGCGGACAACGGTGTTGGTGCTCAACGGACCCTCATGCGAGGCGCCGCCGACGTTGATCGGCGTATGGCAACCTTGCATCGGAAAAAGACCGTCGTCGACCACCGTATTGTTGGCGATCAGACCGTTATGGATGCTCTGGAAGGTGATTCCATGACAGGCGCTGGTGACGACGATGTTGTTGGTCACCGTGATGTTCGTCCAGTCCTCGTCGAACGCGTCGATCCCCTGCAGATAGGTCGGGAACGGATTCTGCGGGTCCGTTTGACGGAGGATGAGGTTGCTGTCGAACAGAATGTTCGAGAAATGGTTGAAGGCGACCCCTGGGGCGAGCGGCCCGTTCTGCCCTTGCATCGCGTCTTCGTGGTTGCCGTCGCCGAGGTCCAGGTTGTCGTGGATGGTGTTGTGCGTGATCGCGAGGTTGTTTGCGGCATAGTCAAGGCCGTCATCCCCGAAATGATCGATCACGCTGTTCGTCAACAGCGTATTGTTTCCGGCGAGAATCCCGCCGCTGCGCACGTTCTGGATGTGCAGTCCGGCCATCGAGATGCAGGTCGTATTGGGCTCCCCGTTCGCGCCGTTGCCGGCCGAGCCCCATATGTAAAGACCGTAGCGCGCTTGCGCGACCCACTGCGCCTGGCTCCAGCCAGCCGTGCTGTCGGCCGAGCTGATCTGCATATTTTCCAGGATGATATCGGTGGTCGGGAATGATGGGCCTTGGTCCTCAATCGTGACGAGCGAGTTGGCGTTGTTCGTGCCGGCCAGGCTCTGCACCTTGATGCCGTTGAACACCCATTTGTTGCTCGAGCGGATGTAGAGAGTCGAGAACACCGGAACTTGACCCGGAACGGGCGCGGCCGCGACCGTCACAAAATCCGAATTGGTGGTGGGGTTCGCGTAACTGCCGAGAGCGATGTCGCCGTAATTGCCGCTCATGAGGTAGATCGTGTCGCCCGGGTGGACCGGAGGGTTGCCCACGTTGTCGGCAATGTCCACACGGCCAGCGTTGGTTATATGGTAATAGGGAACGCTCGACAGCAGCGGGCGGGTGTAGCCCGGAACTGAGATGTTGGCCGCCCAGCCCCCGCTGATGATGCCCGAAAGGCTGTTCCACGGGTTGGCTTGCGACCCATTGCCGCCGGCGGCTGGCGTCTTGCCATGCACGGCGTCGACGTACCAGACGTGTCCGGGCGTCGCTGACGGAACGGCGCAGCCACTATAGACTTGATGCGCCTGTACAGGAACGGCGACGCCGGACAGCAGAATCACCACACAGCCAAGTGTCTTCATAACAACCCCCATAGCCTGGACAATGATGAGATGTGTATTATTGTTAACTTTTGCTATCATGCCAAGTCGAAACTATCAACCATCAATATTGTCTACCCTCGATAGTTGGAAGAGCGGCCCCAAGCTTGGTCGCAGACGATGAAACTTGGCGGATCGTTCAACCGGGACGTCATAAGACAAGCGAGCGGCGTTGGAGTTCCCATTGGCTCACGCTGCGGCCGGCGTCCATCCACGGGTGGCCTGGAATGCGGACCCAGAGTTCGCGACGGATTTTTAGCCGGGCGGCGCGCGACTGCGGCGAACCCGCACCCGGAAAGGGCGGGGTTTCAAGTTTTCAGGCCGGTTCTGGTGAACGGGCGAAGCCGGCCGCGAAGGCCGGGGCCAATTCCGAAATCGCTGGCGGCCATCGCCCGGCGGCTCCGTCGCCCCGGGCGTGAACCGGCGTGCGGGCGTGAAAGCCGCTTAGTCCATGACGCCGTACAGGAGGTCGAGGCTGCTATCCATGAGGCCGCGCCTGCCGAAGGCCTGGTACGACCGCGCCAGATAGAGAGAAAGAACCTTAT
>CAWFZA010000019.1:0-149688 GCA_963820095.1 uncultured Alphaproteobacteria bacterium | reverse complement strand
ACCGAAATTGAGGTTTTGGTGGTCGGCGACTGTTTCCTGCGCGAGGAGCGGCAGGATCCGGCGCTGAAGGTCGACTACCGCAATGTGTTTGACCCAGACTGATCAGCGCCCGAAAACTCCGAACCAGCCGGAGAAGACGCGCCGTTGGACCGGCAAAGATTAACATTATGAGCTTGCTGGTTCAAATCGCGCAGACCGTCGTCGGCGTTCGGCACTAGACGTCATGTTCGCCGTCAAGGGCTCGGACGCAATCGAGCGCCCGAGCGGTGAGATAGCCGTCGGCGGGAACAGGCTGTAGCTGCGCGGAGCTGGGAGCGGAGCTTAAGACGACGGTTGATCAAGCTCTTATCCGCGGGTTGGTTACCGCCTTTCCGTGTCTTCGTCTCGGGGCTATCCTCAGTCTAGAGGACGGGCGTCTGGCGCAAAGCCTGGCCACATAACTAGCGACGGGAGTTCCCCACCTTCGTGCTCCGCTCCCGGGTCTGCGCAGCGGGAGAGCGTCGTGTTTACGCGGGCGCGACCTCCCGTCCGATGGCCCACAGGAAAGCGGCGATCTCGCGGGCTATCGCCGCCACGACGACGGGCGGCTTCTTTCCAGTGGCGCTGAGGCGACGATAGCGGGCGCACAGACGGACCTTAAGCCTTCCAGGCGATGTCACGCACAGGCTTGGGCAGCCCTTCGAGCCGCGCTCTCAAGGTCTCGCTGACCCTCGCCGGATAACGATAGGTCCACGCCGCCTCGACGAGCGCCCGCCGCGCTCGCCGGTTGCCGGCTAGAGTGAGGCCCTTCCGCCGGATCGTATCGCCGGTCGAGCTTTCCGCCGGGACAAGCCCGAGGAAAGATGCGAGCTGTCGTGGCGTATCGAACCGGCGCACGTCGCCGATCTCCGCGGCAAAGGTCACGGCGACGAGAAACGATGCGCTGCGCATGGCCTGATAGGCCTCCACGACCGGCGCCATGGACCATTCCGGTACGATGACAGCGAGTTGTTTCTCGAGCCGACGCGGGCGTTGGAGCGCGTCCTCGATCGCGTCGATGGCTTCCTGAAAGACGATCTGCTGCGCGGCATGCCCGTCCTGCCTCATGTCGAGGGCCGGGACGACTATTGGCGCAGAGCGCGGCTGGCTGAACGAGGGGCGGCTCGTCGAACTTCTGACCGGCGAGCCAACGCCGATGCGCTAGCGTCCAGTGCCCGCCGCCGCTGTAAATCCGGCTGTGCCGGAGCAGGAAAGAGAGAAGCTGCTGGCGCTTTCGCCGAAGATCGTCCCGCGCCGCCTCGCGAGCCCGCACAAGATCGCGCACCGCCTCATGGGCCGGGTCGGGCGCCCACACTCCCGTAAGCTCACCCGCCCGATGAAGACGCGCGAGAGTGCCCACATGCCGACGGTTCGTCTTGATCCGTTCACCCGCTCGTTTCGGGATCAGCGCCGGAGCGACCACCATGCAGTCGTGGCCAAGCGCCTGCACCTGGCGATAGAGCCCGTATCCCGTCGGCCCGGCTTCGAAGCAGACATGCAGCCGGTCGTATCGGTTAACCAGTCTTTTGATCGTCCGCTCGATCGGCGCAGGATTGTTCTCGACATCGCCCATAAACCGGACTTCCTCGGTTCGGCCACCCTCCGCAATCGCCATCGCGTGCTTCTTCTTGGCGACATCGAAAGCCACGAAAACTTCGCTATACTCTCCCATGGTCCGCCCTCCGTGCGTGAGGCTCGGCTCGGTCCGCCCGAGCAACCCTCGTTCTTTAACTGCACGAAAGGGCGGGCCACCGGCTCAGCCCGCGAACATAACGTCTAGGGCGACTCAACTCGCAGCGGCGTCAGGGGCCGACAGCCTATTTATAAGAGGGTAGCCGCACCCTCGCCGACGATTGAGGGCGCGGGTCTTCTTCTTGTTTCGGGGCGCCGGTCGGAGCAGCCATAGGCGCGCCCGCGTCGTGGTGCTTGTGATGCGTACTATGGTGGTGCGTATGATGATGCATGTGGTGATGTATGTGCATCATCGGCTCGGGTGCCATCGGCTTGGTTCCGGCTGGAGAGCTCGGTGCCGTGTCCTGTGCAACGGCGAACCACCGACCCTCCTCCCCGAATGCAGGCACCCGGGTACTTGACGGCGCCACCACGCGCCGCGGTTCGGCTTCCGAAGGGGCCGCGCGTTAAACCGAGCTGCTTCCACGGCCCTACGCGCCTCAAGCTTCTTGTTTACGGGCGTTGGAAAGGCGACGGTCGACAAAGCAACCCCACAGGGCCGCAACGTGAGAGGAGGAGCTTCGCGCTTGCCACACAGACCGGTGCTTGCAGCCCGCTGCTCGCGCGAAGCGCTTTAGCTCCTCCTGCGCAAGGTCATAACTCATAAGATGCATATCAGTGCTCTGATGGTTTACCTCAGCAGAAAAATCAGCGTCGACGGCGATACCGCCTCTCTCGGTCAACAGGTAGCGAGCGTGGAAATCCTGACCACCAGGTTTCTCCCGCCAGCAGAAAATCGCCAGCCGTAGTCCATCGCGGATTATACCACGAAATAAGCAAATCGCTTCGCGCTCCAACTCGTAATTCGTCGGCTTGTTTTCATGATACCGGTAGTGGATCTCTCAAGACGCCTGAGGGTTTTCTGATTTGATTATGCCAAGACACCCGCGAAAAGTGCTCTGATAGCGGTTACCGGCACTTCCTTAAATTCGACCCGTTCGAGCCGGTAACCCGTACGCAGGCGGCCTTCGTCGGAGAGCCAGCGATTGACTTCCTCCACAAGCTCGCTCTTGCGGTCCGTGTATAACAAGTCCCACGCGGCAAGACCGGTCGCCCAGCGTGCTTCGTCTGGCGTAACCTGAGCGCGGTAGCTGCGAGCGGGAATTTCACGCAAAGGGCCGATATAGGTCATCTCGCAAAGGTGATCGCGGATGATGCGGGCCGGCCCCAAAATCATTTCCGATAGCAGCCGGCGAAGACCGATCACTCGCGGCGTCCGCTGTGCCAAATGTCCCGAACTCAACCCGCAAGAAAACATCTGGCAGTTCATCCGCGACAACTGGCTCTCAAACCGCATCTTCAAATCCTACGACGACATCGTCCACCACGTTGCCGCGCATGGAACATGCTCATCGATCAGCCCTGGAGAATCATGTCCATCGGCATGCGCAATTGGGCCTACCACTTCTAATCACCAAGTTCCTGGTACCAAATCTCTGAAGGGATGACTCAGTTGGGATTCCCGAATCGGCTGGGGTCTGATTCAAGGTGGCGAACAGAGGAGGTTCGCCATGCCCATTCCGCTTCGGGGCGATTATGACGCTGAGATGGTGAGAGCTGCGGCCAAGCGGTCGAAGGACGGGCCGCAGGCCAGGCGGCTTTTGGCTCTGGCGGCGGTTTATGAAGGCGCGACGCGCACCGAGGCGGCGAAGATCGGCGGGGTGACGCTTCAAATCATTCGCGATTGGGTGATGAAGTTCAACGCCCATGGACCGGACGGCTTGATTGATCGTAAGCCGCCCGGACAGGCTCCTCGGCTGAACGGCGCACACCGCGCCGCGCTCGCCGCGATCATCGAGAGCGGCCCGATCCCGGCGGTTCATGGGGTCGTGCGCTGGCGGATCGTCGATCTCTGCCAATGGATTTTCGAGGAGTTTCGCGTCGTCGTCGCCAAGCAGACGTTGAGCCGCGAACTGCGCGCCATGGGTTATCGCAAGCTCTCGGCCCGTCCCCGTCATCATGCTCAGGCCGCAGGCGCGATCGAAGATTTTAAAAAAGCTTTTCCGCGCGCCTGGAAGCGATCGGGCGTGAGAAGGGCGTCGAGCCCAGCGCCATAGAAATCTGGTTCGCCGACGTCCCTCGACAAGCTCCGGATGAGGGCGCGCGTCGGCCAGAAGAACACGATCACCCGGCGCTGGGCCAAGCGCGGCGCCCGTCCAAGCGCTGCCAAAGATCAGCGAACCGCCTCGGCTTATATCTTCGGCGCGATCTGTCCGAAGGACGGCAAAGGCGCGGCGCTCATCATGCCACGCTGCAACACGGAGGCGATGAACCTCCATCTCGCCGAAATCGCCACCCAGATCGCGCCGGGGGCGCACGCCGTGCTGCTGGTCGATCAGGCCGGCTGGCATTTGTCCGGCAGATTGATCGTCCCACCCAACATCACTCTGATCCCGTTCCCCGCAAAAGTGCCCAGAGCTGAACCCGCAGGAAAACATCTGGCAGTTTCTGCGCGACAACTGGCTCTCAAATCGGATCTTCAATTCCTTCGACGACATCGTCAATCACTGTTGCGACGCATGGAACAAGCTCATCGATCAACCCTGGCGGATCATGTCGATCGGAATGCGCGACTGGGCCTATCGGTCATGATCACCGAGTCTTAGTATGAGCGGCGGCGCCCGCACAAATTTGGCGTTGTCAACCAGTGTCTTTCGACGGCCGCGTCACCCTGAGCCAGGGCCGCGTTCCCTCGTGCGCCTCATCGTGGGCGCTCGCCGGCTGGTAGTGCAACGGAGAACCCGGCAGACGTCCGGCCTGGAGCGCCTGCAAGGTCGGCGCGTTGGTCACCTCGAACGAGTCGAACCCGCAGCGGAGCATGAGCGGGATTTCGTCGATCAGCACATCGCCGATCGCCCTCAGCTCGCCGCCAAATCCAAGCCGGTCGCGCAGGATGCGGGCGTAAGAGAACGACCGGCCGTCCGCGAACTTGTCGAAGGCGAGTGCAATCAGCGGCCGGTCGGCAAGATCGGCGAGATGCGCCTGGGCGTCGGCCCCCGCCTCGACCGCCACCCCGACCGGGTCGGCTCGCGATATGAGCGTCTCGCGCTGCTCAAGCCAGCGCTTGAGCGAGACCGCGATCGCGCCTTCCTCCGGAACCGGAGCCTCTTCCCCGAGAAAGGCCCATTTGTCCTCGACGAAACCCTCGCGACGCCACAAGGGCATCAGATGCCCGATCCAGCGTCGAGCGGCCCGAGATGGATGCCGCACTCGACCTTTCCGCGGTCACGCCAACGGCCCGCCCGCTCGTCCTCGCCGGGCCTGACCGGGCTCGTGCACGGCAGGCAGCCGATGGAGGGAAAACCCTTGGCCACCAAGGGATGTCGGGGCAATCCAGCGTCAGCGATATATTTCAGCACGTCGCTTGCGCTCCAGCCGACCAGCGGATTGATCTTGATCCGCTCGCCCTCCGCCTCGAACAGCGGCAAGGTTGCGCGAAGCTCGCTCTGAAAACCCTTCCGGCCGGTGATCCACGCGTCATAACCTTCAATCGCCTCGGCAAGCGGACGGACCTTTCGTATCTCGCAGCACCGGTCCGGATCGCTCATGAACAGAAATCGCTCAGGGTCCTCCTGCGTCACTGTCTCCGCATTCGGCTCGGCGACAATGACGTTGGCGAGGCCAAGACGCGCGACGAGGTCGTCGCGATAGGCAAGCGTCTCCGGGAAGTGCTGCCCGGTGTCGACGAAGACGACCGGCGTCGCCTTGTCGATCTGCGCCACCATGTGGAGAAGCGCCGCGGCGTCCGCGCCGAAACTGGAAACGAGGGCGATGCGGCCGGGATAGAGATCCTCGATCGCGAGCCTCAGAAGCGAAGAGGCCTTGAGCTGCGCGAAGCGCGTCTCGAGCCTGGAGGCGGCAATCTGGTCGCCGAACAGCTTGACGTCATGGGCGCTCATCAGATGTCCGATCCGGCGCTTCGCTCGTAAAGCGCCTCCTTGAACGGAGCCATGCCGACGCGGCGGTAAGCGTCAATGAAGGTCTCATTCTCCGAGAGCCTGAGGCCCGTATAGGTCTCGACGATGGTTTCGATCGCCTCGACCACATTCTCGGAGCTGAAGCCGGGCCCGGTGATCTGGCCGATCGCGGCCTTCTCGTCCGCCGAGCCGCCGAGGGTGATCTGGTAGGTCTCTTCCCCCGCCCGTTCGAGTCCCGCGTACGCTGCCACCTGCCTGCGATTGTCGAAGCGACGATACAGGCGCTCGGTCCAGAGCACAGTGGCGAATTCGTTGCCGATCCTTTGAGCTCGATCAGCATTCGAGGCACACGCGTCACTGTGTCCGCCGCGACGATGGCATGCCGCAACTCGCCTTCGATCGCGCTTATCTGCTCGATTGCCAGACGGTCGAGTTCACGATCAATCTGAGCCTTCAGATGGGGAGGCAGCGGCCGTCCATCGTCAGCCGCGACCTCGATCTCTGGGCCTATGCGAGGGCGTGAGCCTGGACTTCTCACGGCCCGGCAAACCGACCGACAACGCCTTCATCGAGGCCTTCAATGGCCGTCTGCGAGCCGAGCGCCTGAACGCGCACTGGTTCCTGACCCTTGCCGACGCCCGCGAAAAGTTGGAGGGTTGGCGCAAGGACTACAACGAGGTTCGGCCGCATCGGGCGATCGGCAACAAGCCCCCGGCTTCCCTCATGACTCCCGCCGGCGCATCCAGCCCGCCAGCGTGACAAAAGCCGGAAAACTCTACCTTCCGGCGGGCCAACGTTGGGGAGCGGACCAGATCAACCCCGGACTCTCGGTATGGCTGGATGAGAAACGGGGGTCAGGTCAGCCGCTCCATCGGCGGCAGGTCGAGCCGCGCCGCCACGCCCTTGAGTTCCGGAGACGCGGGCGGATAGAGGCGCATGACCAGCGGATCATGGCCCGGCACGATGTGGTCGGGGCTCGGCGCAATCGCCCTTAGCCGGCCGTAACCCTCGAGCGTGTCGCCGACATGGAAGGTCGTGGTGAACGGGCGCCCGCTGTCCATGTGCTCGTAATAGTGCGTCACGTCCGACGCCAGCACGAGCCAACCACGCTCGGTGTGGACGCTGACAAATTGTAGTCCTGCGGAGTGGCCGCCCGCCAAATGCAGGCGCAAGCCAGGCGCGAGCTCCGTGTCGCCGTTGTGAAAAACGACTCGGCCCTTGTAGTTGAGCCGGACCATCCCGACCACGTCCTCGACCTCGAAAGCGTGCGACAGGAATGGGTGGCGCATGTATTTTCCCGTCGCGAAAGCAAGCTCGGTCTCCTGGAGATGAAAGCGCGCCTTTGGAAATCGATCGAAGTTGCCGACGTGATCGTAGTGGAGGTGGGTGATGATGACGTCCTCGACGTCCACGGCGCTCACGCCGAGGAGCTCGAGCGCATCGACTGGATTGCGCAGATAGGTGCGCTTGCGCTGGGCGGAGACGGCTTCGGTGAAGCCGCAGTCGATGACGAAGCGGCGTTCTTCGCTGACGGCAAGCCAGCAGAAGTAATCCATCGGCATCGGCCCGTCGTGCGGGTCGCCGCCGACGAAATGATCCTGCCGGCGGCCCTCGCGGGTCGCGTAGCGTAAAGCGTAGACCTGATAGCGCGGAAGGTCGCTCTCGCCGGGCATGGCTACCCTTTATCGCCCAGATCGACCGGCTTGGACCTCGGCTCCAAGGCTACGCCGCGCCAGCTTTGGCGGCCGGCGCAAGAGCGAGCTGCATCAAGGCGCCCACGTCCTTGCTGCGATCGAGGTCGTCGACTGCGGCTTCGAGCGCCTTGGCCGCGTCCGCGCCGATCGCTTTTGAGGCGGCAGCCCGGAATCGGCGGCGGATCAGGTCGAGATCCGCGGGGATGACGTCCTGAAGGCGATGCGAGAGGACGCGCCCGTCCTTGAGGCGGACCGTCACTTCAGCTCCCTGCCTCGAGGGGAAGGCGGCGGTGAACTCATCGCCCGACTTGATCGTCACTTTCGCCGCCAACGCGAGCAGCGCCGGATCATCGAGCTTGAGATAACTCGTTTCGTCGACCGAGCCGCGCATGAGCGCGCTTGCGACCGCATAATGAATGCTCATCTTCGCCTGGAGGACGCGCGCGAAGGGGCCGGGATAGTCGCAGCCAGGATAGGCCTTGGCGGCGCGTGACGCGCTCACCTCGACTGAAACGATCTCTGAGGGATCGAAGGCTTCGTCGTTGGCAAGCGCCACCGCGGCGAGGCAAGGCGTCTGAGCGAAGTTGCAGACCGGGACCGGCTTGAAGAAGACCGACATGATCTCCGGCTCGCCCTCGAACAGGTGAACGTCGGGCGCCTTATGGTCGGGCCGATAGGCGGTCAGCAATCCCGCTTCGCCGTCGAGCGCTTTCTCCGAGCCATACGCGCCAAGCGCCGCAAGCCGGGCGGCGGTCAGGCCATTGCGGGCCGCGATCCCGGCCTCGAAGAACATCTCATCCGCGCCAGTGTGAGGCCATTGGTTCTGCCCGCCGACGAAATTGGCCGCGAGCGAGAGCGCGCTCGCTGTCGCGCGCTCGTCGAGGCCGAGCAATTTGCTGCAGGCGGCGGCCGCCGCGAGCGGTCCGGTGAACCCGGTCGGCCGGAAGGTGCGGGCGAATTCCGGAGTGACGATCGCCCGGCCGATGCGGCCGCCGACCTCGTATCCGACGATTGCCGCGGCGGCGAAACTGCGCCCGTCCACGCGCCGCTCTTGCGCAAGCGCCAGCAGAGGCGGCAGAACGACGATGCCAAGATGGCTGACGCTGCCGGTGTGCATGTCCTCGCGCACAAGCCCATGTCCAGCGACGCTGTTGGCGAAGACGGCGTCCGCTGCAGGGGCCTTGACGTTTGTCCCCACGATCGAGCAGGGGCCCGCCCCGACCGTAGCCAAGGCCTGCGCCTGACGGGCCCAAGGCAGCCCATGCGCCTCGAAAGCGCAGGCGAGGAAGTCGAGCAGGCAGATCCTGAGTTTTCCACGAGCGGCGGGAGAAATGTCGCTGTCCCGCTTCGCTGCGATCGTAGACCCCATGAGGACGGAGAGGGGAGCGCTGCGCGTTGCGGGCGCTTCCGCTAGGGCGACGGAACTCGACATGGAGACCTCCCGGATCCTGGTTTTCGCTTAAACTGCCGTTGATCAGCAGGCCTACACACGCAAACCGCGCACGACCTTCGCCTCGGAGCGGATTTGATCCTCGTGCTGATCGCTGCCGCGAAGAATCGCCTGAACTTCGTCGCGAATGAGGCGGGCGACAAGACGGGTGGCGACACTCATCGGCCGCTGAGTCGAGGTCGCAAGCAAAAGCTCTCGCATCAAGGTCGGTTCGGTGAGCGACCAGCTCCGAATACGCCCGGCGTTCAAGAGGTGCTTGACCGCGCCCTCGGACAAGACGGTGTATCCCAGGCCCCGCTCCACGAGGCTCAGCGTCGACGGCATGGCGTCGACCTCGAACACGACATTGGCGACGGCTCCGAGCTTTTCAAGCTCGTTGTCGATGAGAACTCGAAGCCCATGCGGTCGCGCGGGCAGGATGACGGGAATATCGGCGAGCCGCTTGGTGGGAACGCGATCGCCTCCAAGGCCAGCAGGGTCGTCAACCGCGCCCAAAAGAATGAGTTCGTCGGTAAGCAAAGGTTCGGTCTGCAGTGTCGACAGGCGCGGCGCCTGATAGACGACGCCAATATCCACCCTGCCGGTGGAGAGCCATTCGGCGACATGGCCGCTGAAGCCTTCCGCGACATGGAGAAGGATCCCGGGAAAGGTTTCGCGGCAGCGCACGACGAGCGGACCGGTCAGCATCCAGCCGATCGAGGGCGGCATCGCGATTGCGACGCGGCCTTTCGGCTCCGCCCTGAGGGACCCGATTTCGGAGCGCGCCTTCCCGACGAGACCCACAACGCTGCGCGCATAGGTCTCCAGCACCTTGCCCGCCTCGGACACGACAACTCCGCGGCCATTCCGGTAAAGGAGCTCCACGCCAAGCTCCAACTCCAGAAGCTTGATTTGCCGGCTCAGGATCGGCTGGGCGACCGATAGACGGATGGCGGCCTTGGAGAAGCTCCCTGATTCTGCGACTCCCGAGGAAGTAGTCGAGCTGCTTTAATTCCATCGAACAGGGTTTCGAACCGGCGGCGCCCGGGGCGCGAGCGCCAGATTGGGCGAAATTAGCAAGCACAATCTTGCTCCGCAATCCGGCGCCGTCGCTACCGCTGAACGAACGGGTTCGCGACCTCGCCGATCGTATCGATCCAGACGCTCTTTTCCTGGAGGTACTCGCGAATCGCAGTCAGGCCGCTCTCTCGCCCAATGCCAGAACGCTTGTAGCCGCCGAACGGCGAAAGGTAGCTCACCGCCCGGTAGGTGTTGACCCAGACCGTGCCCGCCTCGAGCCGCTCGGACATTTTGAACGCAGTCCCGATGCTTTGCGTCCAGACCCCGGCCGCGAGGCCGTATTGCGTGTTGTTGGCGATCTCTATCGCCTCCTCCTCGTCGTCGAAAGTGATGATCGAGAGAACCGGCCCGAACACCTCCTCCTGCGCGATGCGCATGGAGGGCTTGACCTCGGTGAACACTGTCGGCTCGACGAACCATCCTTCGCCGCACTCGGGGCGTGTCGCTTTCGCGCCGCCGAGAACGCAGGAGGCGCCCTCGCTCTTGGCGACTTCGATATAGTCGAGCACCTTCTTGAATTGCGGCCGGGTCGTCACCGGTCCGACTTGAGTGGTGTCGAGCAGCGGGTCGCCCATGCGCGCGGTTTGGCCGAGCGCGACGAGCTTGTCGACGAACTCGTTGTGGATCGAACGGTGGATGAGGGCGCGGGAGCCTGCGATGCAAGTCTGTCCGGTCGCGGCGAAGATGCCCGAGACAACGCCCTTGACGGCATTGTCGAGGGCTGCGTCCTTGAACACGATATTGGCCGATTTGCCGCCAAGCTCGAGCGTCACAGGCTTGATGGATTTTGCAGCCAGCTCGTAGACGCCTTGCCCGGTCCGGTCGCCTCCCGTGAACGCGATCTTCGCCACATGCGGATGCGAGACAAGGCGCTCGCCGATCTCGGCGCCAAATCCGGTCACGATGTTCACGACTCCGGACGGAAAGCCGGCCTTCTCGAACAGGCGCCCAAATTCGAGCGCCGACACCGAGGAGAACTCCGACGGCTTCCACACGACTGTGTTGCCGGCGGCCAAAGCGGGCGCCAGCTTCCAGGTCGCGAGCATCAGCGGGGAATTCCACGGAGTGATAGCCGCCACGACCCCGAGCGGCTCTTCGCGGGTGAAGTTGATCATGCCAGGCTTGTCGATCGGGATCACTCGCCCTTCGATCTTGTCTGCGAGGCCGCCGAAATAGTTGAACCATTGCGGTATGTAGCGCAGCTGCGTGCGCATCTCGGTGATCAGCTTGCCGTTGTCTCGCGTCTCGATCTCCGCCAGCCGGTCGGCCTCGGCCGCTATAAGATCGGCGAGCTTGCGCAAGAGCGCCCCGCGCGCCGAGGCGCTGATCTTGGCCCACGACGGCGCACGAAACGCCTTGAGCGCGGCGTCAACGGCGCGATCGACGTCGGCCGCTTTAGCCCGCGGAACAAAGGCCCAGGCCGCGCCCAGATACGGATTTTCGGTTTCGAGCGTTTCCCGCGCCTCGGCGTCGACCCATTCGCCGCCGATCAACATTTGATAGCGCTTCATGAGGCCATCTCCGAAGCCTGAGCTTTTCTCGTCAGGCGCTCTTTTCGACCTCGGCGAAGGCCTCGCGGGCAATCCGGAATGCATCGACCCCGGCAGGGATCCCGGCGTAGATCGCCACCTGCAGCAAGACTTCGCGAATTTCGGCTTTGGTGACGCCGTTCTTCAGCGCGCCTTTGACATGCATCTTGAGCTCGTGCGGCCGATTGAGGCAGCTGATCATCGCCAGATTGAGCATGCTGCGCGTCTTGTGTGGCAGACCTTCGCGGCCCCAGACGGCGCCCCAGCAATATTCGGTCGTCAGCTCCTGCATCGGCATGTTGAAGTCGTCCGCTGTGGCGAGCGACTTTTCAACGAATTCGGCGCCCAGCACTTTCTTACGAATGGCGAGGCCGCGCTCGAACATTTCCTTGTTCATGTCTTTCTCCAGTCTCAAAGTTCGGCAGCGGATAGAAGGGAGGCTCGCCGACCACGCGGCGGGCGTTCAGCCCCTAACCTCGACGCCGGCCCATTCCTCAACGACGCGGATGATCGAGGTGAAGTCCGACGTCGGTCCAAATTTGGCGTTCGTGACGGCGAGCATCTGGCGCACCGCCGCGCCGGCCACCATCGGCACGCCAAGATTTTCCGCTTCGTCGACGCACAGGCGAACGTCCTTGTAGGAGAGTCCGGTCGCAAAGCCGAAATCGAACGTGCCTGGCAGGATCGACTTGGGAAACTTGTCCTGCGTCGCGCTATTGCGGCCGCTGCCGGCGTTGATGATGTCGAGCATGATCTTCGGGTCGATCCCGGCTTTGACCCCCATCACCAGCGCTTCGGAGGAAACGACCAACGC
Source organism: uncultured Alphaproteobacteria bacterium (assembly GCA_963820095.1). Taxonomy (GTDB): domain Bacteria; phylum Pseudomonadota; class Alphaproteobacteria; order Rhizobiales; family Beijerinckiaceae; genus Roseiarcus. Next base: position 137,476 of record CAWFZA010000019.1, on the reverse strand, counting down.
GGCCGCGGCGAGCAGATTGTTGCCGAGCTTTGCGACCTGAGCGAGGCCGGCCTTCTCGCCAACGAAGAAGACCTTGCCAAAATTCTTGAGCAACGGCTCGGCGATCTCGAACGACGGGCGCGGGCCGGAGGCCATCACCGCGAGCGTCCCGTTCTTGGCGCCGGCGACTCCGCCTGACACCGGAGCGTCGATCCATCCGACCCCCAACGGCTCAAGACCCTTCGACACGCGCGTCGCCATGCCGGGTCCGCTGGTTGACAGATCGACCACGGTCTTGACGCGCGAGCCCTTCTCGACGCTCGCCGAGGACAACCTTCTCGACGATGTCAGGCGTGGGCAAGCTCACAAACGCAAGATCAGAGGAGTCGAACACATCCTTGGACGAGGAGGCGACCACCGCGCCCGCGGTCTTCTGAGGCGCCGACGCATCCGGGTTCGTGTCGAAGACCACGAGATCGAAGCCAGCTTGGATCAGTCGCAGACTCATCGGGCCGCCCATTCGACCGAGTCCAATAAAACCGATTTTTGGCGTCGCCATCCCGCGTGATCCTTGCGCGATTATGCTCGGGTGAACGGCCCGGCGCTCGTCATCGCCGGCAAAGCCTAGCCCACTCGCCTATGGACCCGCACCGCCAACCTCGACATAACAGAAATATATCGCCTGCAGGAGGGGTCGTCCTGCTTGGCGGCGCGAAAACCTTCGTCACGCGACGCGGCTCGTCTCGCCATCGGCGAGAGCAAGCTCTACGACGTGTAAGCCTGCCGCCGTCGCGCGCGAAGGAAAGACGCTTCTGAGCTGATCCTCGTGCACCGGGATAACGCGCTTGTGATCGCCGCCAACGGCTTTCAACATGTCCGCGCTCGTGAACAGGAGATTCGACTGGCTGCCCGTCGCCAGGCCGATCGGCACCAGCTGAGGATTGTTCTTATCGAGCCCGGTGAGGTTGTCGTAAGTGTAGATGAGGTCGCCCGCGAGGATGAAGGCGTCCGCGCTCTCTTGAGAGCCGTCGTTGCGCACGGTCACGTACATCGAGCCATAGGTGTGGGTGTCGGCCGCGAGATGGAGGTCGATGCCGGGCAGGACGTCCTCGAGGTCTCCGTCGACCGCGATCATGCGGCCCTCCCGCGCGAGCCGCGTCGCCTTGACGATGTCGGAGGGGTCGGCGGCGCCGACAAGAAAGCGAAATTCGGGTCCGAGCGTCAGCGCCCACACCCACTTATCGATTTCGCGCTTCTGAATATAGAACTTGGCGTTGGGGAAGAGGTCGAGACCGCCCATGTGATCGAAATGGGCGTGGGTGATCAGAACGGTCGTGACGTCTGCAGGCGTAACGCCGCATTCCGCTAGAACTTCCGAAGCGGCATGCCAGTTCGTCACGCCATAAAGATCGGCGAGATACTTGCCGTATTCCTTGTGGTCGTAGCCGGTGTCAACGAGGATCACATGCCCTTGCCCTTTGATCAGCACATAGGCGTAGGGCAAGTTGCGGATACCGACATATTGCGGACCGTAGAGCATGACGCTCTGCGGGAACTTGTTCACCGCGGCATAGTCGAGCACCCAGATCGAATAATTGCCCATGTCGCTCCTCGCCTCTCTGTCGCCATTTCACCGCGCGAACCCCGCGTCGAAATCGCCGCCGCCGTGCATCGCGCAGCATGCCTGCCTGAAATCGACCGCTTCAAATCCAGGCGTTGTCCGTCCCACGGCGCGCAGATGCCGCTCGGCTTCCTCAACAAAGTGGAAGAGAGCGTCTCCGTCGCGATCGGTCGTGGACAGGGCCGCGGCGAGCGCGCTCTCCAGGGCGGCAAGCGCGGCGATCAAGTGACTTCGATGGTGGGCCGCGCCGGCCGGCGAGGGGAGACTGCCGAGGCCCTCTGCCGCTTCACAAATGCGTTTGCGAGCAGCTTCCACGGGCCCGTAGTCGACAATCTCGCGCGAGCCCGCGAGTGTCCGCTTCAACAGGAAGCCGGAGAGCTGAATCAGGCCCCGACGCAGGAGATCGTGCAGAGGCTCAGCCTCGCACATGTAGCGCGCGAGCGGGTCGGCCAGACTCAAGCGCGCCTCCCTTCTGACCTGGCGGCGGACCTCGGCTTTGTCCGGCCGGCGCCCCTCGGAACGCTGGCGCCGGCTTAGCGACCCGCGCCTTCCGGTAGGCTAACGATGCCGGGCTTCGTCAGGCATTCAAGTATGATAAATAACAGATATAGCGATTTCAGGCAGCCGGCTCATTTCCCTTCGCCGACGGCGGTGACAAGATGCGCGGCTAGCCCAAGCACCCCATGGTCTCTGACTGGGAGGAGACGACGATGCCCAATCCGACGGACAAGACCGACCAGCAGGCCCCGGGCGTCTACAGACGGCGCATTGGCGACGCGATGGTCACGACCATCAACGACGGCTTCCTCGATATCAGTTTCGAGATTTTGAGGGGCGCCGAGCTCGACCACCTGCAAGGGCTGATGCGCGACGCGTTCCGCCACGGGCCGCCGCGCCTGACCGTCAACGCATTCGTCATCCAGACCGACCACAATACGATTCTCGTCGATTCAGGCGGCGGCTCCTCCACCGTCTATTCCATGGGCCGGCTCCCGCAGAATTTGCGGGCGGCGGGCTTCAAACCCGACGATTTCGACACCGTGCTCGTGACGCACATCCATCCGGACCACACGAGCGGTCTCCTCGATCCCGACGGAAAGCCGGCCTTCCCGCGCGCGGAAGTGGTCGTTCACGAGGACGAGATCGCGTTCTGGTCGGACAAGAGCCTTCGCGACGGCCGGTCTGCCGCGGCGACGCCTTATCTCGATTCCGCCGAACGGGTCCTCGAAGCCTATCGCGAGAGGTTCCGCCCGAGCCGCGCGGGAACCGTTGTTCCCGGTGTGACCCAACTGCCGCTTCCCGGCCATACCCCGGGCCACAGCGGCTATCGTCTCGAATTCCGCGGGCAAGTCTCTCGTCATGTGGGGAGACACGGTCCATGTGCCGGAGATTCAGATACCGCGGCCCGAGGTCACGAGCGAGTTTGACATCAGCGAACCGCTGGCCGCCGAGAATCGCTTCAAGATTTTCGATCATGTCGCGAAGGAGGGCCACCTCGTGACCGGCGGGCATCTGCATCTGCCCGGCTTCGCCCATCTGATCCCGAATGGCCGGGGCTACCAGCTCGTGCCGGAAGCCTGGATGGTCGAGATCTGAAGGCGATCGCGTCCGGCTCGACACGCCCGTCGCAGCCGCTCGATGAGCGCCGTAGAGGCGGTCAGCGCCCAACTGGAGAAAGAGCGCGGACGGGACTTTCCCGCCCGCGCTTTAGAATCTCAGTCTTTGACCTCGACCCACTGCTTGCTGGCGGCGTCATATTTCACGAGCGTCAGCTGGTCCGCGTTGATCGTAATGTGGTTCTTCTCCGAGAAACCGAGGTCGCCGGTGATCCCCTTGAACCCCTTGACGGCGTTGAACCCCTTCTGCAGGTCCGCCGGCTTCGTCGACTTCGCGTCTTTCACCACTTGCGCGAGCATCATGATGCTGTCGTAGCTCGTTTCGGCGAACGGGGTCGGGTCGATGTTGAACTTTTTCTTGTATTCCTCGCGGAACGCCGTGAGCTCCGGGCTCGGATGGAGGTCGGAGGTCAGCACCGCGCTGATTGTGCCGTCAGCGATGTCGCCGGCGAGTTTCGAAAAGGTGTCGTCGGCGTTGGTTTCGTCATTGCCGAAGACAGTGGCGTTATAGCCAGCCGAATGCAGGTCCTGCACAAAGGCCGCCTGGTCCTGCGGCGTCAGCCACGCGTCGATGCATTTGATGCCCGCGGCCTTGGCGGCGTTGACCTCGGGCATGAGACCGGTGGTCGCGCCGGTCGACCAGTTCTCGGTGATCGTATGGTCGATTCCGATCTTCTTGCCGGCTTTGTCATAGGCAAGCTGGATGCCATAGAGGCCGCCCTGGCCGTAAGTCGAGGGATCATGCAGGACGGCAAGGCCATCGGGACAATGCTTCAGCGCATACTCGCCGATCTTCTCGCCCCACGCGAAGGTGTTGAGCCCGAAGTCGAATACCCAGGGGTTCGGCGGACCGTTCGGCCCCTCGGTGTTGACGGTAAGGCCGCCGTCGTCCACGACGCCGATGGTCGGGAACTTGTGCCGGACGGCGAGCTGCGCGGTGACCGGACCTGTGTCGGGCGAGCCAGCAATCGCGATCGCGCCCGCGGCGATGAGCTTCTCGTACAATTGCCCCGAGACGGTGGCGGACGCATCGTCGTTATGCGGGTCGAGCTTGAACTGGCGGCCAAGAACGCCGCCCGAGGCATTGATCTTGTCGACCGCCATCTGCGCGCCATTGACGGTCGCGACGCCTGTCGACCCGTATGCGCCTGTCGTTCCCGCGATCAGGCCGATGAGGTATGGCTCCCCGGCGGCGAGGGCCGGGCTCTGCGCAGCGGATAACGCGGTTGTGGCGGCGAGCGTCGCCCAGATGACGGCTTTCATGGCCTGGTTCCTCCCTTGAACGCGAGCGGTCTGCTTCGGCGCGACAACACCCGACGCAGCCGTGCGTCAGCCTCGCGTTTCCTCGCGCAGATCGGGGATGTTGTCAAAGCAACGGCAACTGGAAAACAGGCGTCTCAGCGTTGTTCCTCGCCGCCCGCCCGCTTGCGACGGAATTGGCGGGGATGCAAGACGCCTGAACCTCCGCGCGCCCCACGATGGTTCGCAAGGCCAAGTAAAGATTTATGAATATAGGGTTGCAAAGGAGGCGCCGTCGCCGCCGCTCGCCCTGACGAAGCCGCGTCAGTGAAGCTCACCTTTCCCAAAGCCGGAGAACCAGTCAGCGCGTTTCTGGAAGCGCACATACCTGTTATGTCAGGCCTACTCATTGCTGCGGCTGTGACGTAGCGGCTAGCACTTTGCGCCCGATGGGCGCGACTGGCCTACCTTGGGAAACGTGATAGGGTTTGCGCCGCGCTTTCGGGGCTGAAGCCGATCGCTATCCCGACCGCGTCCGGCGAAGCGCCGTGAGAAGCGCGCTGGTGGTCAGGGTCTTGCGGGACGCCAAGGAATAGACAGTGCTTCAGTTCTTGGTGAGCGGCGTCGCCATTGGGGCTGTCTACGGGCTCATCGGGATGGCGCTGGCCATCACCTTCTATGTCACTCGCATCATCAACTTCGCCCAAGGGCAAATGATGATGGCGACGGTCATGATAACAGCGGAAGTCTCCGCTGCCGGCTATCCGACATGGTTCGCTGCGCTTCTCGGCCTCGGCTGCGCCTGTATCCTCGGGATCCTTTCCTATCTCATCGCTGTCCGTCCTATCCTGGCGCTCAACCGCTTCAGCTTTGGCTGGCTGGTCAGCACGCTGGGCTTTGCGGTTATTGTCGAGAATGCGGCCGCGTACATTTGGGGGCCGACATCGCAGCACTTTCCGGAAATGTTCAGGGCGACCAGCTTTGACATTTTCGGCGCAGTGCTGACGGGCCAGCAATTGCTCGCGGTCGTGACCGCGGCGGTCTTGACCGTGGGCTTCGAGCTTGTCCGGCGCGGCACGCTGTTCGGCAAGATCGGCATGGCCACGGCCGCCGATCCGGAGATGGCGACCGCCGTCGGCGTCAACACGACTGTGGTCGCGATCATCGCCTTCGCAGCCTCGGCCTTCTACGCTGGCGTGGCCGGCCTCCTGATCGGACCGACAACCTTCGCCAATCCCTATCTCGGGGACACATTCGGCACGTTCGGTTTCATCGCGATGATGATTGGCGGGGGAACCGAAAAACCGATCGCCGCGATGTTCGGCGGCCTGGTTCTCGGCGTCTGCGCCGAGGGCGCGAACGCCATGATCAACTCGCAGGCCTCCGACTGGTTTCCCTTCATCATCCTGGTCGTCGTCCTGATCGTCTCGCCGCGCGGTTTGTTCAGCTCAGCAAATCTGTTCCGCTTGCGCCCGCGCGCTGCCGTGTCGGCCGGAGCCTAAGGCGCGGTGGAGACGGAGCGCATGGAGGCGCCGCCTGCGAGTTCCGCTCCGGCGGGCGCGGGAGTCAAACCTCGGCTGAGATCACTCGGCGTAGCCTTCTTTATCGCCGCCTATGTCGCCGTGACCGTGCTTGTCGCGCATTCGGATCTCGGCGTTCAGAGCCTGGTGCTTGTCGCGGCGGTGTTCGGCATCCTCGCCATCAGCCTCGATCTCGTAGCCGGCATGCTGGGCCTTTATTCGCTGGGCCAGGGCGGCTTCTTTGCTATCGGCGCCTATTTCACGACGATCGTCGTGAACAATCTCGGTTGGAACGTCGTCCTCGTCCTTCTGGTCGTGCTCGTGGTCGCGGGCCTTATCGGGCTCGCGGTCGGGGCGATGTCGCTGAGGGTCAGCGGGCTCTATTTCGCGATCACCACGTTCATTTTCACCCTCGTATTGACGGTGCTCGCGACCGATCTCAAGATCACCGGAGGACTGCAGGGATTGCTCGGCCCCGCATTTCCGGACTTTCCCGAGCGCCTCCAGGGGCTTGGAACGCCTGTGGCCTGGTGCGTGATGCTCGCCCTGCTCCTCTGCATCGGCTTCGCTTGGAATATTCGCCGTTCGCCGCTCTATCCGGTGCTCCTGTCGATTCGTGACGCCGAGCGTTTCGCGGAGGCGGCCGGCGCCCGCACTTCGCTGATCAAGATTGGCGTGTTCGGCGTCTCCGCCGCGATGGCTGGGGGCGCCGGATGGCTGTTCTCGTTTCTCGGCGTCGTTTCGCCGGGCCAATTTGATTGGTCGGTGTCGCTCAACATTCTCGTCATGGTGCTGATCGGCGGCATCAACACGACGCTAGGCCCGGTGATCGGCGCGGCCTTCGTTTCGATGTTTCCAGCGCTCGTCAACATTAACCCTTGGCTGCAGGAAATGGTCTATGGCGCCCTCTCGATCCTGGCGGTGACCCTGCTGCCGGGCGGCGTGATGAGTCTCTTGAAGCGCGTCGCAGCGCTTGGGGGCAGCACAGCGCCGGAGCCCGCCGTCGCAGCGTTCGATCGTTCGGAGGCGCCGGTCGAAGCGAACCTCTTCCGCAAGTTTGTCGGGGGAAGCGCAGACGCGTCGAAAGTGGCCGACCCGGAGGCGGAATACGCCGTCGAGTGCCGGGGCATCCAGTTCAGTTATGGGACTGGCCTCATGGTGCTGCGCAACGTCGACCTGGCGGTGAAGCGAGGCGACATTCACGGGCTCATCGGGCCGAACGGATCTGGGAAAAGCACGCTCGCCAATGTGATCGCTGGCCGTCTGCAGCCGCTTTCCGGCGCGACGCTCATCAAGGGGGTGCGCGTCGACGGCGCCTCGCCCAGCAAGCGCGCCAAGCTCGGCATGCGGAGGACCTTTCAGGCTGCCGAGCTCGTGCGCGAATTGACGCCGATCCAAAACGTGATGGTTGGCCTGTTCAACCTCAAGCCGCGCATCATTCAGCGAGCGGCCTTTTGGCCGCTCCTGCCGTCCGGCCGGCGTGATCTCGCCTGGATGGAGGGCCGATCGCGCGAGGCCCTCGAGATGGTCGGCGCGGGCGCGTGGGTCGGACGGGCCGTCGGTGACGTTCCGCACGGGGTCGAGCAACTGACCCAGCTCGCCTCCGTCTGTGTCGCCGGCCCTGACATCATTGTGCTTGACGAGCCAGCGACGGGCTTGTCGGCGCGCGAAGTTGATCATCTCGCGGAGATCCTCAGTCAGCTCAAGGCGCAGGGCGTTACGATGATCATCATCGAGCACCAGACGCGATTCCTGTTTCCCCTTTGTGATCAGGTGACCGTGCTCAACGCCGGGGAAGTGATTCTCACCGGGACGGCGGATGAGGTCCGTGCGCATCCGGTCGTCCGGCAGGTCTATTTGGGCGAATGAGGCTGGGACCCATGATGAACGGCCAAAGTCTGGCGCTCGACGTGACTGCCCTTTCCGCGGGTTATGGCCGCTTCGACGTGGTGCACGACATTGCGCTCAAGGTCGGCGCTGGCGAGGCCGTCGCGCTCCTTGGTCCCAACGGCGCCGGCAAGACGACTGTGCTTAAAGCGATCATGGGCCTGCTCAATCAACGCCGTGGTTCGATTCAGGTGGCCGGCGAAGATGTTTCGGCCTTTCCAGCGCATCGCGTGGCGCGCGGCTTTGCGGCGATTGCCCCCGAGGGACGCCGGCTTTTCCTCGACCAGAGCGTCGAGGACAATCTCCTGCTCGGAGGCTTGCATCTCAGCCGCGACCGCGAGCGTCTCCAAGCGCTGCTAAAATCTGTCTACGACCTGTTCCCGGTCCTTTACGAACACCGTCGACGGCTCTCGTCCTACCTCAGCGGGGGCGAACAGCAGATGGTTGCGATCGGGCGCATGTTGATGAGCGATCCGAAGGTGATGCTGCTTGACGAACCGTCGGTCGCGCTGTCGCCCGTCGCTGTCGGCCTCATGGTCGAGGCCTTGCTCAAACTGCGGAAGCGCGGCGCGTCGCTCCTCCTGGTCGAGCAGCGCATCGACGTCGCGGTGCGCGTTTGCGACCGGCTTTACGTGATGACTCACGGCGCCATTGTCGACGAAATGACGCCCGACGACGTGCGCAAGGAAGGTCTCTCGATCATCAACAAATATCTTGGCTGAGCGTCCCGGCCGCGGCGCCCAAGCAAGGGCCCCGCGCAAGGGAGTTTGCGCGGGGCCGACGGCGCTTCGTTGGGTGGGAAAACGGGCGCTCGTCCGGCTCACAACTTTGTGACTGAAGGTTTGTTCCGCCAGCAAAGCTGGAAGCGCCCGTCTACGCTGGCTCCATCCCGTGGCGTCGTTTTGCGTCGGCTGTTTCAGGAGACGCCAGATAGACGACGAACGCGCGCGCCCCCTCGGCGTCGCGCGACATCGCCGATACGCCTGCGGAAAACACGGTCACCGCTTGAATTTCGGGCGGCAAGGGACCGACGACCGCGACGCCCGGTTGGCCGACAAGCTCGCTGAGTTGCTGAAACCCGAGATCGGCTTCGCCATTCGCAACCAATGCGGCGACCGGCACGCCCGGCGGCGCCACGAGAGCGCGCGCCGGCGGCACGCCCCACTTTTCACAAAGCGCCTTCAGATGGTCGCCGCTCGGGCCGGTCGAGTAGCAGATCTTTCGCGCGTTCAGCATCGCCTGCTTGACCGCCTGTTCGCTGGCAATGCTGGGAATGGCAGAACCCGCACGGACCGCAACGCCGATCTCCGATCGCGCGAAATCCCTTGTATTGCCTTGCGCGAGATGGCCTTCCGCCTCCAAGGCGTCCATGGCTTTGGAGGCCAGAATGACGATGTCCGTCGCCTCGCCGGCCCGGATCAGTTTCGCCGCCTCGACCCCGCCCATCGAGCGGATTTCGATCCGCGCGCCGCTCTGCGCTTCGAAGCCTCGCGCCAGGTCCGCCAGGATATGCCGGGTCGCCATCGAAGAGAGCCCGGCGAGCCGCCGCTCGCTCATGCGCTTGGAGGGGGCAGGACGCCGAGCGGCCACGTGGCGGTTCGGAACGCGCGATTCATCGGCCTGCTCCTCCTTGGCCCGCAGCGGGCAACGGCTGATGAGAGCGATATTAGCGGGGGACGGCTCGGCCGCAAACGTTCGCGCGTGGACAGCCGACAGGGTTGCATACGCACGCTGGCGCCCGCGCCAATCAATCAGTATTGAGATGCCGCGCCGCTTTTCCCGGCGTTTACGCGCCGAGCGACCCTATGCCGGATTCAACCATAAGTTCGGGCTCGATCGCCTTTCTCGGCTTCGGCGAGGCTGCGCAAGCCTTTCTTGCCGGCTGGCGCACAAACGGGGACTTCAAGGCCCGCATCTGCGCCTACGACATCAAGACCGACTCGAACACCGCCGAAGTGCGGACTGCGAAGCGAGCCGACTATGCGGCCGCGAAGGTGCTCGGCGCTTCGACCGCCGCCGAGGCTGTGACTGGCGCCGATGCGGTGTTCTCCGTCGTCACCGCCGACCAGGCGCACGAAGCCGCGGTAGCGGCTCTGCCAGGCCTTGCCAAGGGGGCGCTGTTCTTTGATTGCGACTCCTGCGCGCCTCAAACCAAATTACGCACTGCTCATGAGGTCGAGGCTGCGGGCGGTCGTTATGTCGACGTCGCCGTAATGGCGGCGGTCCATCCGCGTCTGCACCGGACCCCGCTCTTGATCAGCGGGCCTCACGTCGAAGCTGCCGCGCCGGCTCTCGCGTCTCTCGGCATGTCGGCGAAGATTCACGAGGGCCCGGTCGGCGCCGCTTCGGCGGTCAAGATGATCCGGTCCGTCATGATGAAAGGACTTGAGGCGCTCGTCTGCGAATGTGTGCTGGCCGGGCGAAAAGCGGGCGTTATCGAGACCGTGCTCGATTCGCTCGACGACACCTACCCGGGCTTCGACTGGAAGACTCACTCAGCCTATATGCTGGAGCGGGTGATGACCCACGGGCTTAGGCGCGCGGCGGAAATGCGCGAAGTTGCGTTGACCGTGGATCTGCTTGGCCTCAAGGGCGAGATGTCCCGCGCCGCGGTTTGCTGGGAGCAGGCGATCGGCGAACTCGGTTTGCGTGCGAATGCGGACGAGGCCGCCGACTATCGCGCTCTCGCCGACCGGCTTCTTGCGGCGCTCGATCCCGCCGCCCGCGAAGGCTGAGCGGCGAGACCAGCTCGGAGCAAAAGAGCGATCCGTTGCAAGGCCGAAAACGCTCGGCTAAGGGTAGGGTTTCGAGCTTGTTCATGGCGACTGACCTCATCCGTTACGATCTTCTGGTGCAGGACGCGCTGCGCTCCGTGGTGCGCAAGGTCCTTGCTGACACGGCGCGCAGCGGGCTCGTCGGCGACCACCATTTCAATATTGCGTTCAAGACCCAGGCGCCGGGCGTGGTCGTGCCGGCGGCGGTCAAACAGCGCTTCCCCGATGAGATGTCGATCATTCTCCAACATGAGTTCTGGGACCTCGTCGTCAGAGAGGACGGATTTGAGGTCAGTCTGAACTTCTCCCGCAAGCCGGAGCGGTTGACCGTGCCGTTCGATTCAATCACCGGCTTCACCGACCCGTCCGTTCCGTTCGGATTCAAGCTCGAGCCGCGCGTCTCTGAGCCGGCCGGTCGGGCGCCGGCCGCGGAGGAGGAAAAGGGGACGGCTGGGAGCTCGGCTCCGGCCAAGCCGGCGCCGGCCAAGCCAGCCCATCAGCCTGCCTCCGCCCCGAAGTCCGCCCAGAAGGCGGAAAAGCCGACCGGGCCCGCGGGCGAAACCAAGGTCGTCTCGATCGACGCCTTCCGCAAGAAATAGGCGGGTTCCTTGGCTGACATCGTCAATCTGCGTCGAGCGCGAAAGTTGCGGGAGCGCGAGCGTCAGCAAACGGAAGCCGCGCAAAATCGCGTGGTCTTTGGCCGCTCGAAGGCCGAGAAGCGTCTCGTCGAGAGCGAGCGCGCGCTCGCCGAGGCCAGCCTCGACGCCCGACGGCTCGCAAAGCCCGATGGCGACTGACAGCGCGAGCACGCGCGTCATCAAGCGCTCACTCGTTATCGCTGGACATCGAACGAGCGTTTCCCTCGAGGATGCGTTTTGGCGACGGCTGCGCCGCCTCGCGGCTGAGCGTGGCTTGTCTCTCAATCGCCTCGCGGCGATGGTCGACGCCTCACGCGGCGACGCCAATCTTTCATCGGCCATCCGCGTGTTCGTGCTCGAGGCCGAAGCCGTCAGACCGCCCGGCCCGGAGGGAGCCGGGGCCACCCATCCCAATCAGTAGAGCTTGCCTGGCTCCGGGTCGGCTTGCGTCGGGCGCGCCTTGGGCCGGGGCGGGGGCTTGGGGGACGCAGGACCGGGGCCATTGGCGCCGATCTGGTCGGTCTTTGGCGCAGGCGCGAACGGCGCCGTTGGCGGTCGCACGGCCTCGCCGTCCTTCACCCCGTCGGCGCCGTCCGCCGCGCCTTTCTCCTGCTCGGCTTTCTCAGCCGCGGCTCCTTCCGCCGCTCTCTTCGTCGCCGCCTCGGTCTCGGCCGCTTTCTCCGCTTCCTCAAGCGAGCGCAATCGGTCGGCCTGCCCTTTCAGACGCGCCTGTTCGGTTTCCCAGTCCTCAATCTCTCGCTGCCTTCGATCCATGAACCGCTCGCCCTTGAGACGCCGGTTGAAGAAGGCGCGCTCGCGGATGTCGGCTTCCAGCGTGGAAATGCGATCACTCTCTCGCGCGATCGCCTGGGCGGCCAGCGCCGCGGAGAGAGCGCTGACGTCGATCTGCCGCTTTGGCGCATCCAAAGCATTGTCGAGCGTCACCGCCGCGCTCGGCGGCGGTCCCGACCAGAACTTCAAATCGCTCGCCGATGACGTGAGCGCAAAGCGCGCCTGTGTCGCCAGCGTGCGGAGATCGAGATCCGCGCTCAACGTCTCGCCGCCCTGTCCCTCGGCGATCTTGATCGGGCCAATCTTCATGATCCCTGCGCTGAGCGAGAGCGGCGCCGATCCGTCCGGGATCGCAAGCGGCGCCCGATTGAGCTCGTTGCCGAAGGCGAAGGCGATGTTGGTCTCATCCAGTGGAGTGTCAGCGGTCTGCGACTTCGCGACCACGCGATCGAGGGCGGCGGGATCACTCCGCGAGAGCGCAGCGCCGGCGAATGTCACTGTCCCCGAACCGGCGAGTCCGTTGATCAGCGTGGCGGGGCTTCGTCCAGTCGAAGCGAAATCGAGCGCCGCGCCGATCCGGCCCGAGAATCCGGGACGGTCGAGCGCGACCGAGTCCAGACCCAGCGCGCCGGTCAGCGTCACGTTGTCCGCATCGCGACGCAGGGTCGCGCGGCCGGAGGCCGAACCTCCGGCGATCTTCATCATAAAGTCGTCAAGATCGAGCCGGCCCTTGTCAAAACGAAGCGTCGTCACGAAGTCGCGCGCCGTGAGGGCCTCAGCCAAGTCGAGAGTCCCGACTCTGAGCTTTATGGCGGTTGATGGCGGCCGCAGCGGCGCCGGCGCGAACTTGACGTCCGACCAGCGCGCTGCGGTCCGTCCCGGCTGCGGCGGCCCGAGCGCAAGCGCCAGAGCGCCGCTGAGCGGCATGCGTTCGACCGCCAATTGGCCCTCGATCTCCGCCGACGCGGGCGCTGGCGGCGGCTTCCCGGCCGCCGCCCCCGAACCGACCGCTTCCTCCGCGCGAGCAATCTCGGCGCTCGCTTGCGTCGCTAGCTCAAGCGACTTGGCGGGCTGAAAAGTGAGATCGCCGCTCGCCTTGAGCCCCGCAATTGTCGCTTGAAGCCGGGAGAGACTCCATCGATCGCCGCGCAAGGTCGCATCGAACCCGATATCGGCGGGACCGAGCGCGCCGCCATTGGCGGGCGCAAGGCCAAGGGCGGTGGCAAGCGGCGCGAGGTTCGGCGATTTCGCCTTGGCGGAGCCGAACAGCTTCGCGTCGTCACTCCCCGCCGCAGGCAGGAAGCGACCACGCCAGGTCAGCTCCGCTCCGGCAAGCTGCGAGGTCGCATCGACGTCGTAGCCCTTCTCCCAGCCCCCGCTCGCATTGACCGAGATGCGGGCGTGGCCGCCTCCCGACGTTGGCGTATGCACGCCAAGCTGGCGTAACAGCGCGCCGGAGTTTGGCGAATCGAGGCTGACGGTCAGAGCGCGCCCCGGATCATTCGGCCGCGGGTCGAGCGTAACCGCGAACTGCGTTTCACCAGCCGAGCCATTGGCCCTGAGCGAATCGATGGCCGGAACTCCGTTACCGTCCGCCGCCCCGCCATGAGCGCCGAAGGTCAGCGCCGCCGGCGACAGCTCGGCCGCTCGCTCGACCAGCAATCCGCTCCACTCGCCCGGCGCGACGCGGGAAACCAGGGCAGCGAAATCGTGCAGCCGGTCCGCTCGCAAGTGACCCGTCGCCGCCGTGGAGTCGGGACCGGTCGCGCCCTCGACATCGAAGGAGGCCCCATCGAGGCCGGCGACGCTGAGCCGTTTGAGCGAGACATTCGGGCCGGCCTTGGTCACGTTCAGCGCAAACGACCCGCTGTCGATCTGCGCTTCGCCGACTCGGGCGATGTGCAGCGAACCCGCCCTGAGCGAAAGCGAGAGGTCGAGATCGCCGATCAGATTCGCGGCCGTGAGGCTCGGCAGCCCGTCGACGTCGAGCGAATCGCTGGCGAGGTCCACATCCAGACGCCCCGGCTGACCGCCATTAGGCCCCTTGAAGACCACGGCGCCCGTCAGCGTCGAGCGGTCCAGCGTCAGTTTGAGGTTGCGCGCCGAAAATCCGGCCCGCGAGGCTTCCAAAGCGCCCGACAACGATGCGCTGCGATAGGGGAGTGCGTTGGCGAAGGCCGCGATTTTGGCCGCAGCCGGCGGCGCCCCCAGTGTCGCCCAATCGCGTAGGAGCGCAAAGTCCGCGCTCGTGACGCCGACGTTGCCGCGGAATCTGGGCTCGGCGCCGGTCTCCAGGTCTCCGTCCCCGCGCAGGCGGCTTTGTCCCGGAAGGCCGAGGTTGAACGTGAGATTGAGCGGTGCGCCTGGAGCCGTCTTCAGCGTCGCGCTGCCGTCGGGCAGCGTCTGCGCCCCGAGAATGATCGGCTGGGCGGAGATCTGGGCGTTGATCGCCGCCTCACCCTCGCGGCCCTGAAGCGCGGCCGATACAATGCGGGTGATCAGAGTCACAGCGCGCGCGGGCGCGACCCCGTCCTCGCCCTTGCGGCGCAGGAGCGAGTCGACGTTGACCTGCTTGGCTTTCAGAGCCACGCTGATTTGGGCGGGCGAGCCGAAAACAAGTCTGGCGTCGCCGGCCGCCTTGATCCCTCGTTCCTCCGGGCCCAGCCGGAATTCGGCCTGGCGAAGGGTAGCCTGAGCCATGTCGGCGGTCATGGGCCCTGCAATCCGCCAAGGAGTTCGGCCCATCCTCCCCGGGCGCGGTTCCCGTCAACGTGGTTGCGCCGGCGAACCGAAGGCCGCCAATCCCGCCGCTCGGGTCGCCCTGGAGCGCGCCGTCGAACTGGGCGGCAGGCCAGCCTGGACCCGCTTCCACCGCGAGGCGGAGCGGCGTCCCGTCCGGTCCGGGTTTTTCCGAGGCGAGCCTGAAGACGACAGCAGCGTTGTCCGGGCCGGAAAATTGACCATTGAGATGCGCGGGTCCGCCGAGCAAGGGCGCCGCCGCGTCGATCTCGACGCCGGAAATCTCGGTCCCGGAGGCGCCGACGATCTTCACTCGCCCATCCCGCACGCTCAGCCGGTCAAACCCGGTCGCGTGGAGCCCCGCCATCCGCAGCGGCGGCAGCTTGAGCGCGCCGTCAGACCCGCGCGTGAGGGTCAGAACCGGCTTCTCGAGACGAATGTCGGAGAACCGGACCTGTCCGCTCGCAAGCTTGACCAGCTCCAGCTCGAGTCGCGCCGAGGCGAAGGACAGCCTCGCCCCGTCCTGGCCCGGCGCACTGACCTCGCCTTCGCCAAGCGCGAGGTACGGCGTCGGCAGCAGCCTGAGTTCGACCGGCCCCGCCAAGGAGACATTCGCTCCCGTGATGGCGCTGAGCCGCGCCTCGATCTCGCCGCGCTGCGAAGACCAGTCGATGAGATACGGCGCGACGAGCGCAACCGACATCACGGCGACAAGCGCGAGCGCGATGATGGTCAGGACAGTGCGCACGGGGAAACGACTTCCACTCCGCTTGGACGAATTGCCGCAAGAACGATTCGGCGACCATCGCAGGTCAAAATGCCGCGAAAGTATGACCTTGACAACAAAAGCGGCTCTCGCGGCTCATGCGAACGCCTGGATCCATGGCAAACTGAGGCGCGGGCGGGCCGCCCGGGGCGGTGGATAACCGTTGGCTTATATCGTTAACGACCGCCTCATGGCCCCTTGCGTCGATTTCGCGAGTGGTTGACGGCGTTAGGCTAAGGCCCGACATTGAGCGGCAAGGCGCAAGGGCCGCGCCCAAAGCGCCCTTCTGGCGCTGTCATCCGGGAGGCGATCGCATGGACCTTCGACTGACCGAGGACGAGCTCGCGTTTCGCGCCGAGGTGCGCGCCTTCGTGCGGGACAACCTGCCAGCCTCGATCCGCGAAAAGACGGTCGCTGGCCGGAGGCTGTCCAAAGACGACTATGTGCGCTGGACGCGCATCCTCGCGGCCAAGGGCTGGGGAGCCCCGCATTGGCCGCAGGAATGGGGCGGTCCGGGATGGAGCCCGGTCCAGCTGTCGATCTTTCTCGATGAGACGCAGCGCGGCAATGCCCCCGAATTGGTGGCGTTTGGCGTCAACATGGTGGGTCCGGTGATCTACACCTTTGGCTCGCGAGCGCAGAAACAGCGATTCCTGCCGCGCATCATCGATCTCACTGACTGGTGGTGCCAGGGCTTCTCGGAGCCTGGCGCCGGCTCGGATCTTGCAAGCTTGCGGACAACCGCCCGCTGCGACTCCGACGATTGGGTGATCTCGGGCCAAAAGACCTGGACCACCATGGCTCAATACGCCGACTGGATTTTCGTTCTCGCGCGCACCAACGCGCAGGCGAAGAAGCAGGAGGGCATTTCGTTCTTCCTGGTCGACATGAAGACCCCCGGCATCACGGTGAAGCCGATCCAGACGATCGACGGCGGTCACGAGGTCAATGAGGTCTTTTTCGACGACGTGCGCGTTCCCGCCGACGCGCTTGTCGGCGAGGAGAACCGGGGTTGGGACTACGCCAAGTTCCTGCTCGCCAACGAGCGCAACGGCATCGCCCGCGTCGGCGTGTCGAAGGCCCGCCTCGACCGGGTCCGCCAGCTCGCCGCGATCCCGGTCTACGGCTCCGGCCCGAAGATCGAGGATCCGTTCTTCCGCGCCAAGCTCGCCGAGGTCGAAGTGGAGCTGAAGGCGCTCGAAATGACCCAGATGCGCGTGATCTCCAACCGCCAGGGCGCAGGCAAGCCCGATCCCGCTTCCTCGGTGCTCAAGATCAAGGGTTCCGAGATCCAGCAGGCGACCACCGAACTCCTGATGGAGGTCGTTGGACCTTACGCGCTGCCCTATCGAGACCCGGACGACATGGGCAACGAGCCTCCGGCGGGTCCGGACTGGGCGGCGCCCCTGGCGCCGATTTATTTCAACAACCGCAAGGTTTCGATCTATGGCGGATCGAACGAGATCCAGCGCGGCATCATCGCCAAGGCGATATTGGGGCTCTGAGGCTGATGGACTTCGAGCTCAGCCCCGAGCAGGCGCTCCTGCGCGACAATGTCGCGCGGCTGATGAAGGACCGCTACGGGTTCGAGGCTCGCAAGAGTTATCAGACGAGCCCTGAAGGGTGGAGCAAAGCCCTATGGGGCGACTACGCGGAGATGGGCCTGCTCGGCGCGCCCTTCGCCGAAGCTGACGGCGGCTTCGGCGGCGGCGCCGTCGAAACCATGATCGTGATGGAGCAATTCGGCAAGGCGCTGGCGCTCGAGCCTTACCTTCAAACCGTCGTCCTGTGCGGCGCCCTGTTGAAGCACACGGCGAACGACAAGCAGCGCGCCGAGCTCATCGGCGCGATCGCGGCGGGCGAGCTCAGCTTGAGCTTCGCGCATATGGAGAAGCAATCGGGCTTCGATCTCCACGATGTCGCTCTGACCGCGGTCAAGGACGGCGACAGGTTCGTGCTGAACGGGGAGAAAACGCTGGTCAGCCAAGGCGACAGCGCGGGTAAATTCATCGTCTCGGCGCGGCTGAAGGGCGAGCGTCGCGACCGTGACGGGATCGGCCTCTTTCTTGTTGACGCCGACGCTCCCGGCGTGACCAGGCGCGGCTATCCGACCCAGGACGGTCAGCGGGCGGCGGAGATTGGCTTCGCCGATGTTCGCGTCTCGCCGCACGAGGTTCTCGGGGCGCCGGACGGCGGCCTGCCGGCGATCGAACGCGCGGTCGACGAGACCATCGCCGCCCTTGCCGCGGAAGCTGTCGGCGCGATGTCGGAGGCGCTGACCATGACGGTCGACTACCTCAAGACGCGCAAGCAGTTCGGGGTCACGATCGGCTCGTTCCAGGCGCTCCAGCATCGCGCCTCCGACATGATCGTCGCGCTCGAACAGGCGCGCAGCATGATGTATCTGGCGGCGATGGCGGCGGACGAGGCGGACGCAGCCGAGCGCGCCAAGACCATGTCGGCGGTGAAAGCCCAAATCGGTCGCTCGGCCAAGTTCATCGGCCAGCAGGCGGTGCAAATGCATGGGGGAATCGCGATGACCTACGAGTACAAAGTCGGCCACCTGTTCAAGCGCCTGACGATGATCGATACGGCCTTTGGCGACGCGGACGTTCACATACGGCGTCTGGCCGATGGCGCCAGCCTGTTCGCCTGACCTTGTCCAGCGCGGTCCGCACGATCCTCGTCACCGGGTTCGAGCCCTTCGGCGGCGAGAGCATCAACGCTTCCTGGGAAGCGGCGCAAAAGCTCGAAGGCTGGCGCCAGGGCGACACCACGGCGGCGGCGCGCTTGCTGCCCTGCGCTTACGAAGCCTCGGTGAAGGAACTCGTGCGCCTGATCGAAGCGTTGCAGCCGGAGGCGCTTCTGATGACCGGCCAGGCCGCGCGCCGCGCCATCGTCTGCGTCGAGCGGTTCGCGCATAATCTTGATGACGCTTCCGCGCCGGACAACGATGGCGAGCTGCGCAGGGCCCTCAGGATCTCCCGCGCCGCGCCCGATTGGCTGGAGGCGACGGCGCCGGCCAGCGTCATAGCGAGAGCCATTAAGCAGGCGGGAATTCCCGCGCGACTGTCGAGGAACGCCGGAGCGTTTGTCTGCAACCATCTCTATTTTGCCGCGCTCCAATATTTGGATAGCAAAGGTTCGCCGATCCCGGCTGTCTTCGTGCATTTGCCGGTCACGCCTGAACAAACGCCGCGCGGCGCCAGTGTGAAGCCGCTGCCGCCGGCCCGAGCGGCGGATGCGCTGCGCATCGCAGCAACAGTGCTGGCGGACCGACCGAAGCCGGCCGAGACTGCGTGAATCGCGCCCTTTTCCTTGGCGTCGACGGCGGCGCCACCCGATCCAGGGCGCGACTGCGAGACGCGCGGGGAGAGCTGCTTGCGGAGGCGAGCGGCGCCGCGGCGAACATTCATGTCGATTTCACTGCGGCGAGCGCCGCCTTGCGCGCCCTTGTCGATGCGACCCTGACAAACGCCGGGCTCGACGAAGCCGACCGCGGATCGATCACGATCGGGCTGGGACTCGCGGGGTTCAAGGGGGAGAACGACCAGGCGCGAATGTCTGCTGCGTTTCCTGGCTTTCTCCGCGTGGGGGCCGCGAACGATGCGACCACCGCCTGCGTCGGCGCCCATGCAGGCGCCGATGGCGGGCTCATCATCGCCGGCACCGGCTCGGCCGCGATCGCCCGCGTGCGGCAGAAGGAGACCATCATCGGCGGGCGCGGTTTTGCGCTGGGCGATGATGGGTCGGGCTCGCATATCGGCCTCGATGCGATGCGCGCGGCGATGCGGGCCTATGACCAGATCGGCTCGGCTAGCGCGCTCACTCAGGACCTCATCGACCACTTCAACAATGATCCGGTCGCGATGATGAATTGGGCGCTTGAGGCGAAACCAGGAGATTTTGGGGGCTTCGCGCCGCGCGTGTTCGATCACGCGGCGGGCCACGATCCGACCGCGCTCGAGATCGTTCGGACAGCAGCGCGCGCCATCGGCGTGCTCACGCGCGGCGTGGTCGCGCTTGGCGCCGAGAGGGTCGCGTTGGTCGGCGGCGTGGGCGAAGCCTTGCGCCCGTATTTTGAAGCCGATATCGCCGCGCGGCTTACGCCGCCGCAGTATGATCCGACTGACGGCGCGATCCTGTTCGTCGGCGGCGCCGTCGCGCCTCAAGGAAAGCTCGCGCAATGAAGATTTTCTACGGCGCCCGCATCTTCGATGGCGAACGGTTTCACGACGATTGCGCGGTCGTCATCGAAGGCGCTTCGATCCGGGCGCTCACTCGCTTCGAAGATCGTCCTGGCGGCGGCGAGCAAGTGGATCTTGGCGGCGGGGTTTTGAGCCCCGGCTTCATCGATTGGCAGATCAACGGCGGCGGCGGCGTGTTGTTCAACGCCAGTCCGACCGTCGAGGGAGTAGCCCGGATCGCCGCCGCGCATCGCCGCGCTGGCGTGACCGCCTTTCTGCCGACGGTCGTCACGGACGCGCCGGGCGTGCTGACGCAAGCGCTCGCGGCCGCGCGCGAGGCGCGCGAACGCGTCCCTGGCGCGCTCGGAATCCATGTCGAAGGGCCGTTCATCGACATGAAGCGCAAGGGGGTGCATCCGCCCGAATTCATTCGCCCGATGAAGGAGGAAGACCTCGAGTCCCTCATCGCCGCGCACGCGGGCGTTATGGTCGTGACGCTTGCGCCCGCGTCGGTGCCTTTGGACTTTATAAGGCGCCTAGCGAACGCTGGAATCATCGTCAGCCTTGGCCATTCGGACGCGAGCGCGGAGGAAGCGCAGGCGGTCTTCGGCGCCGGGGCCAGCGCCGCCACCCACCTCTACAATGCGATGAGCCAACTCTCGTCGCGCGCGCCCGGCGTCGTCGGGGCGGCGCTCACCGATTCGCGCATCATCTGCGGCCTGATCGCCGACGGCGAGCATGCCCATGCCCTCGCCTATCGCGTGGCTTTGGCCGCCAAGGGACCGCGAGGCGTTGCGCTCGTGTCCGACGCCATGTCGCCGGCCGCCGGGGGCCCGGACGTCTTCGAGTTGCAGGGGCGGAGGATGACGCGGGTCGGCAATAAGCTCGTCGCCGAAGATGGAACGCTCGCTGGCGCCGCGATCACCATGCGCGACGCCATCGACTATCTCGTCAAGCAGCTCGAGGTCCCGCTCGCCGACGCGCTGATGATGGCGACGCTGACGCCCGCGCGGCTGCTGCGGGTCGACGACCGGATCGGGCGGCTCAAGCCCGGTCATCGCGCCGATCTTGTGCATATGACCGATAATCTGGAGGTCGCGGAGGTGTGGACGGGCAGTCGCCGGCTCGACGAGGTCGAAGTGGCGGCGTGAGGGCCATGCGCTCTTTACGACCCGCCGACTTGCGCGAGGCGGAAAGCCAGCAGCGCCTCCATCGCCGGGCTGCGAGGCTTTGAAACGATGCGGTCTTCGCTCACATCGTCCGACTTTCGCACGGGCCGACGCTGAACATTGGCGCAACTAAGATAGGCCTTCGGCCTCACACACGGCCGCGTTTGGCTGAATCATGACCTTGGGTGAGCCATTGGTTGAGCTGATTTAGGGTCCAATCCTGTTTGTCCAGGAGATGGGCGGCCAGCAGCCAATACTGGACCCGGTCAGCCTCGAATAGACCGAAGTTCTCCACATAAATTCCAAGCATCTTAACGTCTAAGGGCAAGGTGTCGTGGGTTCCTACGTCCTTGTCAAAATAAGCGATATAATCGTTCGACGAGTGGTGGATGAAGTTGCCCGCGTTAAGGCTCTCGCACAAGCGCTGGTATTCCTGTGTTTGCAGGATCCAGTAGTGCCACACGTCATCGATATCTCGCGACACAGGAATGGGGCCGGCGCAATATTGCGAGATGGCCAGGAATTTGAGCGTCTCTTCGAGTCTTGCAATAAGCTCAGCTTCCGACAGTCCCGCAAGCTTCCGGCGGAAATAGTGAAGCATCGGCGCGCTGACATGAGCCTCGCGCAGCTCTTCGCCGCGGATCGTCATGGGTTCCCCGGATCGCGTCGTAGAGTCGCGCGTTGCATTGTCGCCGTGATCGAGTCGAGTGTCTCTTTCGTCGAGGCATCACTCGCCAATCTCGTTGAAAGCGACCTTCTTGTTGACGCAGCACGTCCCGCCATCCGGCTTGCAGCAGCCGTCGGCGCGCAGGATCCCAGGGTTGGCGCCGATTGGCATGACACCGTGCGCCTGGAGGTGCCGCTTGGTCTCGTCGGTCACCAGCATCAGTCTACTCTTCAACTGGCTCATGAGCTGCTCGACGCGCACGGCGGAAATCGAAGCCGTCTTGAGCTCGTGAGAAATGTCCGTCGCCATCGCATCCTCCTGGTAAGAATCGGAGATCGTAATAACAATTTATTTTGTTTACCGATCGAACCTCATCGTTATCGCTCGCGGCGAACCGCCCGTCTGTGAGCCCCGTCACACAGTGCGCCGACGCGCCATGTCCGCACAGCAAAGCGGTTGCAGCCTGTCGGTTGGCGCGGACGCGACGGAGGTTGTCGCCGACCGCCAATCACCCTTCCGCGCCCTCGCCGCCGGTCGAAAAGTTGTAAGTTGCGCGAAAGCGCGAAAGCGCATTTAAGCCTCTGGAATCCTTGAGTCGCGTAACTTTGTGCGCGGGAGCGTCAAGGCCGGATGCGAAGCCCGGCCGGCGAATCGTCACACCCGGAGCGGCATCAGCACGTAGAGCGCCGGGGCGCCCTCGCGATCCTGGATGAGGGTCGGAGAGCCGGGATCGGCCAGGCGGATCAAGGCGGTGTCGGACGACAATTGGCCGACGATGTCGAGCAGATAGCGGGCGTTGAAGCCGATATCGATCGGCGCGGAATCGTAGTCGGCCTCGATTTCCTCGCTGGCTGAGCCCGAGTCCGGATTGTTGACCGACAGCGTCATCTTGCCTTCGGCGATCGCGAGCTTGATCGCGCGGCCGCGCTCGGAGGACAGCGTCGACACCCGGTCGACCGCCTTTTCGAACGGCTCCTTGTCGACCACCAGACGTTTGTCGTTGCCGGTCGGAATGACGCGCGCATAATCGGGAAATGTGCCGTCGATCAGCTTCGTCGTCAGGACCACGTCGCCGAAATGAAAGCGCGCCTTGGCGGTCGAAATCTCGATCGTCACGTCCTGGCTCGCATCTTCGATCAGCTTCTGCACCTCGTTGACCGCCTTGCGCGGCACGATGACGCCCGGAATCCCGGTCGATCCCTCCGGCGCCGGCGTTTCGACGCGCGCCAGGCGATGGCCGTCGGTCGCGACCGCTCGCAGCATCGGCGCCCCGCCAACGTCGACGGTGTGGAGGTAGATGCCGTTCAGATAGTACCGCGTCTCCTCGGTCGAAATCGCGAATTGGGTGTTCTCGATCAGGCGCTTGAGCTCAGCCGCTGGCACGACGAACCGATGCGAGAATTCGCCCGAGGTCAGGTCGGGGAAATCGGAGGCGGGCAGGGCCTGCAGGGTGAATCGCGACCGTCCGGCGCGCAGGACGAGCTGGCCCGTGTCGCCGATCGTCTCCAGGCTCGCTTGCGCGCCCTCCGGGAGCTTGCGCACGATGTCGTAGATCACGTGCGCCGGCACCGTCGTCGCGCCTTTCTGGGCGACGTCCGCGGGCGCCGACTCGGAGGCCTCGAGATCGAGATCGGTGCTCTTCAGCGCCAATTTGCCGTCGGCCGCCTCAATCAGCACATTGGCGAGGATCGGAATGGTGTTGCGCCGCTCGACAATGCGATGGACGTGCCCAAGCGCCTTGAGCAGGACCGAACGCTCGATCGTGACCTTCATCGCATGAAATCCTGAGCTATCCTGACGTCTGAAGCGCGCCACAAGGGGGGCGGACCTTGCCAAGGGGCGGTGGCGAGCGCAAGGGCGCGGAGGCGGATCGAGCGCTGTGTCCTCAAGGATTTTCCCGGCCTCGTCAATTCCGGCGTAAGCTTTACCGGCCCTTAAACCGCGGGCCTTACGCTCCTGGACCCGGCGGGGCGCGTTTCGCCCGAGCTCCTTGATCGAGGAGACGCCGCGAGCGGGATCAGCGATGTTTGGCCGAGGCGGCAAGAAAACCCGGACGCGGATCGAGCCGCGCCTCGACTGGCGCGGCGCGCCGCCGCCGGAGGCGATCTTCGCGCCGATCCCGCCGACCGGCCGCCGAGCAGCCGCAAAAGAAAGAAGGCTCCCTCGCGATCCGCCTCGAGCGCAAAGGGCAGGCGACGCCGTTCGCTCATTGGCCACCTCGCCTATTGGGGCCTGGTTCTCTCGGTTTGGGGCGGCATCTTCCTCGCCGGGCTTTTCGCCTATTACGCGAGCCAGCTGCCCCCGATCGATCAGCTCGCGGTGCCCAAGCGGCCGCCCAACATCGCCATCCTCTCCGACGACGGCTCGCTCATCGCCAATCGCGGCGACACCGGCGGCCCCGCGGTCAGGCTCATCGACCTGCCGCCCTATCTGCCCAAGGCCTTCGTCGCCATCGAGGACAAGCGATTCTACGAGCATAGCGGCGTCGACCCGGTGGGCATGTCGCGCGCCCTTCTGCGCGACATAGCGGGCGGCGGCGGGATCGAGGGCGGTTCGACGCTGACCCAGCAGCTCGCCAAGAATCTGTTCCTGACCCGGGAGCGCACGCTGTCGCGCAAGATCCAGGAGGCGATCCTGGCGTTCTGGCTCGAGCGCCGCTACTCGAAGGATCAGATCCTCGAACTCTATCTGAACCGCGTCTATTTCGGCTCGGGCGCCTATGGGGTCGAAGCGGCGGCGCAGAAATATTTCGGCAAGAGCGCGCGATTCGTGACGCTGTCGGAAGCCGCGGTGCTGGCGGGGCTCATGAAGTCGCCGACCAAGCTCGCGCCTAACCGCAACCTCCAGGGGGCCAACGAGCGCGCCGCGCAGGTCATCACGGCGATGGCCGAACAAGGCCATATCACCGAGGCGATGGCCAAGGCCGCGCTCGCCAATCCGGCTGAGGTCAAGCGCGACAAGAGCGCCGGCTCGATCAACTACGCCGCCGACTACGTGATGGACGCGCTCAACGACACGATCGGCGCGATCGACGAGGACATCGTGGTGACGACCACGATCGATCTCAAGATGCAGGCCGAGGCCGAGCACGCGCTGACCGACGAACTCAATGCCAAGGGCGCCAAGTTCGGCGTCGAGCAGGGCGCGCTGGTGGCGCTCGATCCCAACGGCGCGGTCAAGGCGATGGTCGGTGGACGCAACTATGCCGACAGCCAGTTCAATCGCGCGGTCGCGGCCAAACGCCAGCCCGGCTCGTCGTTCAAGCCCTTCGTCTATCTCGCGGCGCTGGAGAAGGGGCTCACGCCCGACACGGTTCGCGAAGACGCGCCGATCACGGTCAAGGGCTGGAGCCCGGAAAATTACTCGCGCGAATATTTCGGGCCTGTGACGCTCACCAAGGCGCTGGCGCTCTCTCTCAATACGGTCGCCGTGCGCCTCGGGCTGGAAGTCGGGCCGAAGACGGTCGTCGCGGTCGCGCATCGGCTCGGCATAACTTCCGACCTCGACCCGGTTCCGTCGATCGCGCTCGGCTCCTCCGATGTGACGCCGCTCGAGATGGTTTCAGCCTATGCGGCGTTCGCCAATGGCGGCCTCGGCGTCCAGCCGCATGTGATCGCGCGCGTTCGCACGGCGAACGGCAAGCAGCTCTACGCTCGGCGCAACGCGAATTTCGGCCGGGTGATCGAGCCGCAATATGTCGCGATGATGAATCAGATGATGCAGGAGACGTTGCTCACCGGAACCGCTCGCAAGGCTGAGCTGCCGGGCTGGCAGGCCGCCGGCAAGACGGGGACCAGCCAGGATTGGCGCGACGCCTGGTTCCTCGGCTACACGAGCTATCTGGTCGCTGGCGTCTGGCTCGGCAATGACGACTCTTCGCCGACCAAGAAGGTGTCCGGCGGCAATCTGCCCGTCGAAATCTGGAGCCGGTTCATGAAGGCCGCGCACCAGGGCGTGGCCGTCGCCGGCCTGCCGGGCGGGACTTGGCGCAGCGCCGAGGCGCAGGGCACGGACGCTCCGCCGGCGCCTCCGCTCAATCTCACCGGCTCCCAGATTGGAACGGGCGGACGGGGCGGACGCCCGCCGCAGCCCGCGCCCCCTCCCGAGGGTTTTGTCCCGCAAGCGAGAGTCGCCGGCCCCCGCGCAGCCCCCGGAGGGGACGGGCTGCTCCCGCCTGCCGACATCCCGAATGGCGGCCGCGGTCCGCCGACGCATGACAAGGGGCTTCTCGACAAGCTGTTCGGAACGCTGTGAGGAGCGATGCGGCATTGCTTCAGCGCGGCGAGGGCGCCAATCTGAAGCTCCCGTCCGGTCAAAGGAGCGGTTGGATCCATGCTGAAGCGTCTCGTTGCCTCCGCGATCTTGCCCGCAGTGCTTTGTATCGCGGGCGTGAACGCCGACACCCTGCCGCTTCCCAACAATCTCACCGGATTCAGCACCCGCGACGGCGAAGCCTATTTTGGCGAGAGCGACGCGCGGGAGGCTTATTTCCCGCTCGCGGAGAACTTCCTGACGCAGAAGACCCAGTCCTATTGCGGCGTCGCCAGCATGGTCATGGTCTTGAACGCGCTCGGGCTGCCCGCGCCCGAGGTTCCCGAATACGCGCCCTATCGCACCTTCACCCAGGACAACATCTTGAGCGAACGAACGGATGCGGTTCTGCCGCGCGAAACCCTCGCGCGGCAAGGCATGACGCTCGATCAGCTCGGAGGCATTCTTGCGACCCAGCCCGTCAAGGCCGAGGTCCATCATGCGGCGGACAGTTCGATCGACGAGTTCCGCAAGCTGGCCAGCGCGTATCTTCGCGAGCCCGGCCATTTCGTGCTCGTCAATTATCTGCGCAAGGCGATGGGCGAGGAGGTCGGTGGCCACATCTCGCCCCTCGCCGCCTATGACTCGAAAGCCGACCTTTTCCTCGTTCTCGACGTCGCGCGCTACAAATATCCACCCGTCTGGGTGAAGACCGCCGACATGTTCGCGGCGATGAACACGCCTGACGCGGTCAACGACAACAAGACCCGTGGCTTTGTGCTGGTGACGGCGGCGACGGCGCAGTGACGCGACGCGCGACGGGCCGATCGCCGGTCGATCCGCCGTCACGAGGGCGACATTGGTTGGGACGATGACTTGCCGCAAGTTTCTTGCCGTCAATCAAAGCGGCGCGCAGGCAAGGCCCAGCGACCAAATCGCGCCGGCTCGTTTCAACCAGGTTCATCGCTAGGCTCCACGCAGCGTCATTTTGGCGTTCGTGGCCCTCGGGATGAAAGAGACCCAGGCGAGCAATTGCTCGCAATGCCGGTCGCTCGAACACATGCGAACCGCGCGTGCCCGGCTCAGCCCAGGGAACCGAAGGGCAACGGCGGCTGTTTCCAACAGGAAGCGAAAAAAGGCGACGTCGACAAAATCGACGGCGCCGACAGCGGCGTCAGAGGTTCAGGTCCGCCCTATGCAAGCGCCGCCGCAGATGCGCCGAACGGACTATAGGCTTGGGAGCTTTTACGCTGTCGTCACCGCGCTCCTGCTCTCGGTCCAAGAGCCGTTTTCGTTTCTCGCCGCCAAGACGCTCAGCGCCACGCAGTTTGTGTTCCTCACTCAAGTGGCCCTGTTGACGTCGATCCCGTTGTTGGTTGCGCGCCCCAAGAGTTGCCGTGACCTCGTTTTGCTGCTTGGACATACCGGAAACTATACCAAGCTTGGTGTTCTATTCCTCGTCGGAATGGCCGGGTTGCTGCTGTTCAAGCTCGGCCTGAGCCATGCGCATCCGATCATCATCTCGGCGATCATCAACCTCCAGCCCTTTTTCGCGGCTCTGGTGGCGCTCATCGTCGCGAGAGTGCCAATTCCAGTCTCGCCGACGATTTTCTTCGGCTGCCTCGTCAGTGCGTTTCTCGGCGCGATGGCGGTCGCCTGGAGCCAGGTTGGCGAAGCCAATCGGCCTGACCTGCATCAATTGGCCGAGAGCGCGATGCATGGCACGTGGCTCTATGCGATTCCGGTGCCGATCTGCTCCGCGCTCGGGGGAACGCTGGTCTGCAAATGGTTCGCGAAATACGATGAATCGGCTGCGATCGCGGCGAATTTCTGTGTCTCGGCTCTGCTCCTTATCCCGACCGCGGGACTCTTCTTGTATTGGCGCACCGGCTTGCATTTCGGGCAGGTCGTTCCGGTCGTCCTGATGATCGCAGGCACAATCGTCGCCGCCTCCCTGGGTCGCGTCCTCTATCAAGTGGCGCTCAGCGTCACCGGCAACGACAATGGCTTCGTCACCATGTTCTTTCTCTTGATCCCAGCCCTCACCGCTTTGATATCGCTCTCGTTATCGCGGTGGATTGCTGATTTGCACTTTGCTGTCAGTCCGATGTTCTATGTCGGCCTTGTCGTGGTCTCGGCGTCGCTCCTGTTTTTCTCACTGAAATCCTGGGCGCAGTCCGCTCAATCCTGATCGAGACACGATCCTGTCTTGGCGCGCGATCTCGAGCGTTGGTCGACCACGGAACGACCGGCAAGGTTCGGGGTTCGAATGGAACTTGCTTTAGCGTGCGGGATTGCGCGCCTGGACCCTCAATGACCCTTGTTCGCCAACCGCAGAGGGGGAAAGTGCGTTTCAATGAAGGCGCCGCATCTCCTTGGCGAACTGCCGTCGTTCGGGCACGAGCATGCGTCCGAGCGTGATGAACTTGTGCTTCTGCGCGTCGTTGAGGCTCGCGTAGAGCGGTTTGGCCGCTTCGACCATCTTCTGAAGATTGGCTTGGCTCTCCGCCAGGCGGTCCGCCTTCGCCAGGTTGCGGTTCATCGGCGATAAGCCGCTGCTCTGCTCCTTTTGCAGGGCGAGCACGCGCGCCTTGCCGCCGTCCTTGACCGCCGATTCAAATGGCTCCCAGTTCGTTTCCTGGTCAGGAGTCAGCTTGAGACTGCTTTTCATATTCTTGAGCTGGGAATCGAGAGCCGCCTCCGCCCAGTGCTGCACCTGCTCGGCATGCGTAGGCTGCGCGGGCTGGGCAGCGGGCGGGGTGGGTTGCGCGGGTTGCTGATCGCTCTGGGCCGCGGCGGAAGCGGAGAGCGCGGCCGCGGCGAGCATTCCAAGGAGCGTGCGTTTCATGGCGGCGCCTCGTCGGCAGAGCGTTTTTTCAATCCTAGACGCGGGTGCGCTTGAAGTCACGGCCTTACCCCGTTGGCTAGGCTCGCGCCTGTCGATGCGAGTTCTCGCGCTCACAGGGTCTCCGTGACCTTCTTGAGATGGGGCGGCTGGTCGGGGTCGCGGCCACGCCGGCGCGCCGTCGCCTCCGCCACGCGGTAGAAGGCGTGCAGCGCGACGATCGGCGTCAGCAGGGGATGGCCGCCGTCAAGCGCGAGGAGTGTCGGCCAGCGTTCGTGCGGCTCGATGTCGACGAGGAGCGGCGCCGCTCCGAACGCGGCGAGACGGTCGAGCGCATCGAAGAACCCCGGACGCGCGGCGTCCGCGGGCGCGAAGGCGAGGACGGGAAATCCGGGCTTGAATGATGCCCGCCGGCCCGTGCAGCACTTCGGCGGAAGAAAAGGCTTCGGCATGGATCGCGGAGGTTTCCTTGAGCTTGAGCGCCGCCTCGGCGGCGATGGCGTGCGTGGCGCCGCGCCCCACGACCAACAGCGACGAGGCTTGGGCGAGCGTCGCGATCGCCTCCGTCGCGATCGGCGCGGCCGACGATGACTCGAGCACGGACGGCAGCTTGGTCAGCGCGGCCAGAAGCTCGCCGTCATCGCTCCAATGAGCTGTAAGAGACGCGCCGGCGACGAGCGCTGCGATCATCGACTTGGTCGCGGCCACCGAGCGCTCGACGCCAGCGCATAAAGGCAGAACCGCATTCGCCTCGCGCGCGAGCGGCGATTCCTGATCGTTGACGAAGGCGATCGACAGGGCGCCTGTCTCCTTCGCCGCCCGCTGCATGGCGAGGATGTCCGGGCTCCGGCCGGACTGCGAGATGGCGATCGCAACCGCGCCCTTAAGCTTGAGCGGGGCATGATAGAGCGAGGCGATCGAGGGCCCGAGCGAAGCGCAGGCAAGCCCGAGCCTGAGCTCGACCAGGTGCTTGAGATAAAGCGCCGCATGATCGGAGCTGCCGCGCGCGACGGTGGCGACGAAGGGCGGCCTCAGCGCGCTCAAGTCCGCCGCCGCCTTCGCGGTCAATGCGGCGTTGGCCGCCAATTGGCGGCGGACGACGGAGCCTGCTTCCGCAATCTCCGCCGCCATGAAGGTCTCGCTCAAAGCGTCGTTGCCTCTCAAGGGTAGAGGAGCCGCTTGTCCCAGGCCGATTCGGGCCCCGACCGGGTGAACCTGACACGCTCATGCAACCTCGAGGGGCGATCGCGCCAGAACTCGATCTCGACCGGCTCGAGCCGGTAGCCGCGCCAATAGTCCGGCCGCGGCACGGCGCCGCTTCCGAATTGACGTTCATAAGTCTCAACCGCCGCCTCGAGGTCGGCCCGCGCGGCGAGCGGCCGAGACTGCTGGCTCGCCCAGGCGCCGATCTGGCTCGCCCTGGCGCGGGAAGCGAAATAGGCGTCGCTCTCGGCCGCGCTCACGTGCGCGACGAGCCCACGGAACCGGACCTGACGGCGGAGCGATTTCCAGTGGAAGAGCGCCGCCGCCCGCGGCTGGCCTTTGAGCTCGCGGCCCTTGGCGCTGTCGATATTGGTGTAGAAGACGAGGCCGCGCTGATCCGCCCCCTTGCACAGGACCATCCGTGCGTCGGGCAGGCCGTCGGCGTCGACGGTGGCGAGCGTCATCGCCTCCGGATCGTTGATTTCCGTCGCCCCCGCTTCCTCGAGCCAGAGCCTGAACAACGCGAACGGGTCCGTGGCCGTGGTAAAATCGGCGATGCTCAGTTCGTTCAAAGCGCCGATGCTCCAGGGCGGATCAAGGAAAGCCGGCCAATACTATCGCGCCGCGCGGGCGATGGCCAACCCTCGGCGGCTTGGGCTTGCGCGCCGCGGGATGAAGGGCCAAATGTGCGAAAGAGACATTGGCCTTTGCGCTTTTCACGAAGGTTGAGGCCGAAGGATGGGCTCATAGATGCGTGATCCGTATGACGTTCTTGGCGTATCCAAGACGGCGAGCGAAGCGGAAATCAAATCCGCGTTTCGCAAGCTCGCCAAGAAATACCACCCCGATCAGAGCAAGGAGCCGAAGGCGAAAGAGCGCTTCGCGGAGGTCGGTTCGGCCTACGAGATCCTTGGCGACGACAAGAAGCGCAAAGCCTTCGACCGCGGCGAGATCGACGCGGAGGGCAAGCCGCGCGCGCCGCAATTCGAGGGTTTCGGCTTTGGCGCCCAGCCGGGGAGCGGTCCGCGCGACTTCCGCAATTTCGGCTTCGACTTCGGCGCCGGCGGGTTTTCGAGCGAAAGCGGTTCGATCGATCCGGATATCCTGTCGGAACTCTTCGGCGCCGGCCGGACCCGCGGGCGCAGCCAGGCTCAAACGACCCGGGGCGAGGACATCGGCGTGACGGTCGCGGTTCCGCTCGCGACGATCGCTCACGGCGGCTCAGTCCGCGTGGCCTTGCCCACCGGAAAAACGCTCGACGTGGCGGTCCCCGCGGGCATCGAGGACGGGAAGTCGATCCGCTTGCGCGGTCAGGGCCATCCGGGCCGTCGCGCAGGACCGACGGGCGACGTTCTCGTGACCATTCGATACGCCCCCCATCCTCTGTTCAAAGTGGAGGGGCGGGATCTCAGGCTCGACCTGCCGGTCACGCTCTACGAAGCCATTCTGGGCGCGAAGGTCAGGGCGCCGACGTTGAGCGGCGAGGTCGAAGTCTCAATCGCTCCGGGCTCCAATAGCGGTCGCGTGCTCAGGTTGCGAGGCAAAGGTCTTCCGGCTGGCGCCGACCAGGCCGCCGGCGATCTCCTGGCGACGCTTCGGATCGTTCTGCCGAACGAGCCGGATGCGGACCTGACCGCCCTCATGCGCAAGATGCGGGATCAAAAGCCCTATAACCCCCGTTCGGGCGCGGCCTGAGCGCCCTCATCCGGGGGTCCGAAGAAATCCTGCGCGATCCTGAGCAGCAGCGCCGCGTCTGCGTCGCCGGCCAGGGCAAATCCCTGGCCGCGCCACGTCCAGACCGCCGCATGTCCGCCGTTCCCCGCGACGAGCTCAGGCGCTGTGGCTTGCGGGGCATCCAGGGGCTGGATCAATAATCCAACAAGCCGATCTTGCAATTTATAGACCAGAAAGGCCGCCGGGGCGCCGGGATAAGGAGCGATCCGCGCGCCTAGGAGCCTGAC
Source organism: uncultured Alphaproteobacteria bacterium (assembly GCA_963820095.1). Taxonomy (GTDB): domain Bacteria; phylum Pseudomonadota; class Alphaproteobacteria; order Rhizobiales; family Beijerinckiaceae; genus Roseiarcus. The sequence continues at coordinate 105,622 of CAWFZA010000019.1, read as the reverse complement.
GGCGGAGGGAGTCGCAGGCAGGTAGACGGGACGCATGAGCCGCGGCGTCAGCCACATTTGCGCTTCGGTCCTGTCGCCGGTCTCGAATTCGACCGGCTGAACGCCCGGCCGGCTGAACGCCTGGAAAGCCGCAACGCTCGCCTCCGCCAGTCCTTTCGCCGGAAAGGTGGTTGCGGCCGGAGCCCAAAGGAAGGCGAGGCCGACGGCCAGCGCCGCAAGCCCCAGGCGCCATGAGAGCGACACTCGAAACGCGTCGGGCGCAACTCCCTCCGACGAAAACCGCGAGGCGTCTGCGATCGGGGGGGACGAAGGTTGCGCCCGAGGCTCGGGAGGCGGCTTTCCGGCGGCGCCAGCCGGTCGTCTGACCTTGCCAAAAGGCTCGTTCTGGGTGCGAACGAGGCTGATTGAAAAGGCTTTCGCGCCCTCGCCGTCGAAGGCGGTGCGGATCGCGCTGTTCTGCGCCCGCCACGCCGCGGCGCGGCGCGCCAGCGCCGGATCCTCAGCCATCTCATGCTCGAACGCGAGACGCTCGTCAGGCTCGAGGCAATCGTCCACATAGGCGTGCAGGTCGGCGATCCGCCAGGCCTCCATCACTTGACGACGCGCAAGTGAGGGGCCGCCCTGGCTGAGCGCCGCCGGGAGCGTCGCGCGTGTCAAGGCCGCGACCCGCTCGCGAGCCTTCGTCAGACGTCCAATCAGCGTCGCGAGCGAGATATCAAGCGCCACAGCCGCTTCCTGGTGGGTGAAACCGGCTAGGACGACGATCAACAGCGGCTCTTTAAGCTCCAAAGGAAGCGCGCGGACCGCCGCCGCCATGCCGATCTCGCCCGAGCGCGTATTGCGCCGGGCGCTTTCCGCGCTCTCGTCCCATGCCGCCTCCCCCTCGTCGAAGGCCAAGCGACGAACATGCCGGCGATGCAGTCGAACAAATTGGCCAAAGGCGCGCACGCGCGCGTCGTCTCGCGGCGCTTGGTCTGCGTCTTCTCTGGCGTCGGCTCCCACCGCTTCGAGCGAAGCCTGCCTGAACAGGCGGTCGACAAGCGCCAATGCGGATGCGTGATCGAGCACGAGCCTGTCATCGCGCGCCAGCGCTACGCCAAATCGGCGCAGGTCAGCCAGACAGTCGCTTAACGGCGGCACTGCGGACACCGGAGGTTTGCATCGGCCACGACAAACGTTAACGTGGCGTAATGATCCTAACCTGAAGACGCCCCGGTTCCAAGCACGCGCGCGAGCAAACGCACATATTTTGTGACGGCTGAGAAGGGCCTTGTCCTTCCCATGCGCAGCCTGCGAGGTTAAACCCAATTCTCTCGCGGCCTAATGGTCGCCATCCCACGACGAGCGAGGCCTTGATGGAGCAAACCGTCCCTGTCGGCGCGACCGCAGGCGTCATGCGGGGCATGCGCGGCGTGGTGTTAGGCGTGGCGAACAACCGTTCGATTGCCTGGGGCATCGCCAAAGCCGCGCATGCAGCCGGAGCCGAGGTGGCGTTCACATTTCAAGGCGAGGCGCTGGAAAAGCGCGTCCGACCGCTCGCGCAGGAATTGGGAGCTCCTCTCTTGGGCCATTGCGACGTAACGGATGGCGCGTCCATCGATTTGGTGTTCGGGGAAGCCGCAAAGTTGTGGGGCGCGATCGACTTCGTCGTCCATTGCATTGCATTTTCCGACAAGGACCAGCTCACTGGCCGCTATGTCGACACGACCGAGGACAATTTCACCAAGTCGCTAGCCATCTCCTGCTATTCGTTCACCGCCATCGCCCAGCGCGCGGAGAAGCTGATGACGGCCGGCGGCTCGATGCTGACGCTGACCTATTATGGCGCGGAGAAATGGATGCCGCACTATAATGTGATGGGGGTCGCCAAGGCGGCGCTCGAGGCCAGCGTTCGCTACCTCGCGGCCGATCTCGGCGAGAAGGGCATTCGCGTCAATGCGATCTCGGCCGGGCCGATCAAGACGCTCGCCGCCTCCGGCATCGGCGACTTCCGCTACATCTTGCGATGGAACGAGTACAACTCGCCCCTGCGTCGGACGGTGACCATCGAGGAGGTCGGCGAGAGCGCGGTCTACCTCCTGTCGCCCATGGCGCGCGGGGTGACCGGCGAGATCCTCCATGTGGACGCGGGGTACCACGTCGTGGGGATGAAGAATCCCGCGGCGCCGGACATAACGGTGGCCAAGGATTGATCGTTGGCCCCGAGGGTCAAAGCCCATTGGCTAGACCGGCTTCAAACGCGTTTCCATCCGCCCAAACGGATATGGCGCCTGGAGGATTTTGATGGCCGTACAGAAATGGCGGGTTTCCGAGTCCGAGGTTCTGACCAAGCCCGGCATTCAGTCTCGACAACTGGTCTGGCCCAGAAACGCGCCGGAGAGCCGGACGACAATCACGCAAGTCACGATGGAGCCCGGCTCTGTTTCCGAGCGCCATGCCCATGAGCGCTCTGAGCAAATCTGGATTGTTGAACGCGGAGAAGGCGTCCTTCTACTTGCGGATGAACAAACTGAAGCTCTTCGCGCGGGTGATGTTGTCCGCACGCCACCGGGAGAATTCCACGGAGTCGCGAACAGTGGAACGGAGCCGCTTGTCTATCTCACCGTTACCACTCCGCCAAAAGACTTCTCTTCCGCCTACGACACGACAGCAGCGGGCATGGAGGCGGGGCAAGACCAAGGACCATGAATCTTCAGGCTGCGGACTCGCCAGCGCCATCCGCTTGATCGTCAGACAGCGCCTGGGAAGAAGTCACATGGAACTGCGAGACCGCAATTGCTCAGCGGATTGTGAGACCACATTCTGGATTTTGCGACTCGCTTCCCGCGCCGACTCCTTCAGGTCCTCGGGTGTAAGGCCCTGTGCACGCACCTCGGTCGCGATCGCCGTGGCTGCGCCGTCGGCAAGATCCGCCACACGCTCCGTCATCTCTCCCGCCAGTTCGCGGGTACGCGCTTGCAAGTCTGCGCTCGTTTGGCCCAGCAAATCAGCTTCGAGCGAAGTTGACGGAAGCGTGGCGGCCATAGCGGCTCCCACGCCCAGGCCGATGGCGCCGAGCATCAATGGCTGTTGGTTCAGGAGTTCGGCAATATTCCCCTGAGCGGCGGCGAAGGCTCCGGCCTTGGACCCGCCATTGGGGGACCGGCCACTGTTGGACCCGCCACTAGAAGTCACGTCGGATGCGCCTCTTGTGGGGCTGGCGCCGCCGCCGACGCCCAACATGGACTTCCCCCCACCGAACAACCAAACCAGGCCCATTCCGATCAAGGCTGCGGGGAGCGGGTGGGACTGAATGGCGCCGCTGAGGCTGCGCGTAAGGTCCCCCGCCGATGTCATGTTCACGTCGCTCATCGCATCAACTCCGCAGCCATCGCCTTGTCCTGTCGAATTTGATCCAGTGTGGTTGAAGGCTTAAGCGCGCTCGGAGAGAGCCGCGAGATTCCCGCCCAGACCAAAGCGCCTGCGATTATCAAGGCGAGCACTCCCGAACACAGGTAAGCCAGGGGCTGAGCGAGCCCAAGAGCCGTCAGTTCGGCCGCGAGAGCGAGGAGAATGAGCACGATCCCCGGTGTGAGGAAGATTGCGCCGGCGGCGATGAGCTTCGCGCCCCCAGTTCCAATGCTGAGCTTCTCGACGATTTCCACGCGCGCCAGTTCAATCTCATTTTGAACCAGCTTCGTGAGTTCCGAGAGGGAATCTCCTAGCAATTGCGGAATGGAACGCTCATCGCGGATAGTAGTCACGTCGGTCCTCCGAGTCTGGCGCCATCTCACTCGCGCTCCTCATCGTGGAGGGCTGTGTGCCGCTACGATTCCACTCCGAGTGTGTCGAAGCGTCTGTCGAAGCACTCTTGAGGAAACGAACGGCGCCAAAACCCGCGAGTAAAGTAAGGCCGAAGAACGCGGTTGGTTGACTCCGCGCGAAGTTTTGAGCGCCTTGAACGAGATCGTTCAAGTTGCCCTGTCTCAAAGCCTCCGCCGCGCTATCGATCTGTCCGGCGGCTTTGCGCATGTAGGCGCCGGCCATGGGCGCGTTCGCATCAAAATGACTAGCGGCCTGGCGCATCGCATCCGCAAAGTCAGTCGCGTAGTCAGCGCTTCTGTTCTTCTGCTCCGCGACTTTGTCCTGGAACCGGTCCTGCGCGGACGACGCGATGTCTTTTGCAGCGTCGACCGCACGCGAAGCGTGGGCCTTGATAGCCTCGGCAGATGCATTGGCGGCGTCGGACGCTGCCTCCTGGGCCTGTCGTCCCGCCGCCTTTGCCTGTTCGGCGACATCCCGTAGCGGCTCGGCCTCCGTCGGCTGATAGTCCCTCGCTCCGCCGTCATTCATCTCGCGCTCCTACCTTTACTGTGCGACTGTGCGACCTCAGGTCGCGTCGATGGTCTTCTCATTTGCGTAACCGAACACGGCGTCGCTCGCGCTTTCGGCGACCTTTCGAACGCGTCGGCCAATATCCTCGGCTGTCGCGTTCAAGTCCGCCGGCGTCAGTCCTTCTTTTCCGGCGTGCTCGGCGACGCCCGCGATGGCGTCCGACGCCAAGTCCTTGACCGTGTCGAATTGCTGGGAGGCCATCTCCTTGACGCGTTTGTGCGCCTCCGCGCTGACGCTTCCCATGATGTCTTGCTCAATGTCCGATTTCGGCAGAGCGCTCGCGATGAGCATGCCGATCGTCAATCCAAGCCCTCCGACCAGCAACGGATTCTTCTGAATGAGATCGCTCATTCCTGAGCTGATTTTCTGCGAGCCTTCGACAGCCTGATCCCGAAGCCCAAGCCCGGTATTGGCGCCAAATTCGACGGCGCTTCCCGCACGCTCGCGAACGATCGAGCCGGCGCTTGCAACGCCGCCGCCCACAGCGTCAGACGCGGCTCCGAGAGTATCGACAGCTCGCTGCCTAAGTCCGGCCGCCCCGCCAGAGGCCAAGTCAGCAAGATTGGCCGCGCCATCCTTCAACTGGTCAAGCGATCCGGCGAAGGCTGCAGCTTGTTGCGTTGCGCTGCCGAGCCCGGAGGAAATCGTCTCCCGTGCCGTGGCCAACCCGGAGGACGCCATGTCCTGCGCGTCGTGTAGCCTCTGGGTCGCCCCTTCCACAGTCGCGCCAAAGCTTTCCGATACGCCCTCGGCAGCGGCCGCCGCCTTCTTCGAGACGGTCTCTGTAAGCCTTTGACCCGGACCGGAGCCCAGAAGGAACAGCCCGGCGCCGACCATCAATACGGGCGCAGGTATCGAGCGCGCTATTTTAATCAATGGATATCCGACGCCAATGCCAATCGCCACCGCCTGAAGAGGGTTTTGACGCGCTTTATCCGCCAGCGCGTCCGCTTTCGCTTTGATGTAATCGATAAGCTCCGCTTTCACCGCCTCTGGCGAAGCGCGCTCCCGAACATCTGTGGCGGTCTCGGACACCTTCGAACGCAGCCGATCGACCGTTTCGGCAAGTTGTGTTCGAGATCGCTCCGCCTCATTCTTCAGGTCGTTTAGAGACCGTTCGTCGCTACGAGCCATGTCGGGTCTTTTCCAATGTTCCCCAATGATCGGCGTTAAACGCCGCTCTGGTCTGTTCGTTCCCACTTCGAAAAACTATCTGGGCCGGTTGCGAGACGCCTAGGCGCTCGCCCGGCGCCCCAACCAGCCATCCGCAAGCCGTCGGCCTCGTGCCGGCGCGTCCCGTGAGCGCAAGTCGGTACGATCACTTTCCTGCTTGGCGATCCGCCGAAGCGTGTTGTGAAGCGCTTGGTGCGGTCAATGCCCGGCCACGGCGTTCGCCGTGACTAGCTTGCCTATTACGACATGGATCATTCCACCCTCGAGCGAAGGGCCGCCTTCCTTCTGAAAGTGCAGCGGACACTGGAGTCTCTGGTGAGCGGCGCATCCGTAGACCGCTGGTTCCTGCTGACAGGATCGGGCCAGACCTGACGCGTATATCTAGAGGTCGAGCACGAGCCGCGCCGGGTCTTCGAGCGCCTCCTTGACGCGGACAAGGAAGGTCACCGCCTCCCTGCCGTCGACGATGCGGTGGTCGTAGCTCAAGGCCAGATACATCATCGGTCGGATTTCAACCTTGCCGCCGACGGCGATCGGCCTCTCCTGGATCTTGTGCATGCCGAGGATGCCCGATTGCGGGGCATTGAGAATTGGCGTCGACATCAGCGAGCCGTAGATGCCGCCGTTGGTGATGGTGAAGGTTCCGCCCTGCAACTCTTCAAGCGTGAGCTGGCCCTCGCGAGCGCGTTTGCCGAGCCCGGCGATCGCCTTCTCAACATCGGCGATGCTGAGCTTGTCCGCGTCGCGCACCACCGGCACGATAAGGCCCCTGTCGGTGCCGACGGCGATGCCGACGTGGTAGTAGTTCTTGTAGACAAGGTCGGCGCCGTCGAGTTCGGCGTTGACCGCGGGGATCTCTTTCAGCGCCTGAACGCAGGCTTTCACGAAAAAGCCCATGAAGCCGAGCTTGGCTGAGTGCTTCTTCTCGAATGCGTCCTTGTAGCGGGCGCGCAGCGCCATCACTTCGCTCATATCGACTTCGTTGAAGGTCGTGAGCATCGCCGCCGTGTTTTGCGCGTCCTTGAGGCGCCGAGCGATCGTCTGACGCAGCTTGGTCATCCGCACCCGCTCTTCGCGCGCGCCGTCATCGGGCGTCGTCGTCCGCGCTGCCGGGACTGAGACTGGAAACGGCGCGGGCGCCTGCGGCGCAATCGGCGCAGGAGCGGCAATCGGCGCAGGCGCTTGCGCCGTCGCGGCCGCGGCGAGCACGTCGCCTTTCAGCACCTGCCCGCGCTTGCCGCTGCCGGCGATCGACGCGAGGTCAATCTTGTCCTCGGCGGCGATCTTGGCCGCGGCCGGCGCCGGCGGCATTGTGGTTCCGGCGGGCGGGGCTTTGGCGGCGGCAGCCGACTGCGCTCCAGGCGCGGGCTTGGCGGCGGCCGGGGCGGCTGCGGTCGAGGTCGCCGCTCCGGGCGAGAGCTGGCCGAGAAGCGCGCCGATCGCGACCGTCTGACCGGTGTCGGCGGCGATCTCGCTCAAGCACGCCCGGCGCTCGGCGCATTGACCTCGAGCGTCACCTTGTCGGTTTCCAGTTCAACCAGCGGCTCGTCGGCCTGCACCGGGTCGCCGGCCTTCCTGAACCATTTGCCGACCGTCGCTTCGGTGATCGACTTGCCAAGCGTCGGAACACGAATCTCAATCGCCATGTGGGTCGCGCCGCGAGGCGCCCTTCTTTGTCGTTCAAGGAGAGACGGAAGCAACGGGCGCGAGCGGCTGGCTGGGGCGCACGGCGATTCCCAACATGCGGCAGTTTTCGTACGCAAAACCGCGCTCGGCCGCAATGACGGGGTCGGCCGCTTGCATCGCTTCGAGCGCCGCCTCGGAGGCGGCTTCGATGATGGCGACGCCGTAGCCGCCGGCCGGGTCCGCGACCGGGCCCATCGCGATCACCACGCCTGTCTCGACCCGGGGCGTCCAATACTCGCGGTGGGCGCGCATGAGCTGCGCCTCGTCGGGCGTCATGTCCGAGATGAAGGTCGCCCGCGGCGGCCTCAGCCTGCAAAAGAAGTGGGGCATGTCGAACCGGCCTCGCTCAGGCGAGGCAATCGTCGATGAAGGCCTTGAGCTGGGAGAGATGCTTCGACATGAGCCCGGTGGCGGTCGCCGCCGACGCAAGGCGTCCGGCGTAGCGGGCGCGCTTCGACTTGCCGCCGATCTGGCCCAGCACCCATTCGAGATAAGGCTCGACGAAGCCCCAGGCGCCCATGTTCTTGGGCTCCTCCTGACACCACACCACCTCCGCCTTCTTGAAACGGGAGAGCTCCTTCACCAGCGCCTTGACCGGAAAAGGATAGAGCTGCTCCACCCTGAGCAGATAGACGTCGTCGACGCCGCGCTTCTCGCGCTCGTCGTAAAGATCGTAATAGACCTTGCCGGAGCAGACGACAACGCGGCGGATCTTGTCGTCCTCGGCGAGCTTGATCTTTTCGCCCTTGTGCGTCTCCGCGTGATCCCACAACAGGCGGTGAAAGGTCGTTCCCGGGCCGAAGGCTTCGAGGTTCGAGACCGCGCGTTTGTTGCGCAGCATCGACTTCGGCGTCATCGCGATCAGCGGCTTGCGGAACTCACGCTTGAGCTGGCGCCTGAGCGCATGGAAGAAATTGGCCGGGGTCGTGCAAACCACGACCTGCATGTTGTCCTCGGCGCAGAGCTGCAGATAGCGCTCGAGGCGAGCGGATGAATGCTCCGGCCCTTGTCCCTCGTAGCCATGCGGCAACAGGCACACGAGGCCCGACATGCGCAGCCATTTCTTCTCGCCGCCCGAGATAAACTGGTCGAATACGACCTGGGCGCCGTTGGCGAAGTCGCCGAACTGAGCCTCCCACAAGACGAGCGCGTTCGGCTCAGCGAGCGAATAGCCGTACTCGAAGCCGAGCACCGCCTCTTCCGATAGCATCGAGTTGATGACTTCGTAGCGCGCCTGCCCGTCGCGGATGTGGTTCAACGGGATGTACCGCGCTTCGGTGTCCTGATCGATCAGCACCGAATGGCGCTGCGAGAACGTGCCTCGCTCGCTGTCCTGGCCAGACAAGCGAACCGGAAAGCCCTCATCCAAAAGCGAAGCGAAGGCCAGCGTCTCGGCGGTCGACCAGTCGATCCCCTCGCCGACTTTGATCGTCGCGCGGCGATTCTCGAGGAAGCGACCAATGGTTTTATGAACGTTGAAGCCTTCCGGCGCCTCGGTTATGCGCTCGCCGATCGCGCGCAGCCGATCAAGATTGACGCCGGTCTTGCCGCGGCGATCGTCGTCGGCGATCTCGCGTGACGCCTTGACGCCGGCCCAGCGACCGTCGAGCCAATCGGCCTTGTTGGCGGAATAGGATTGAGCTGCCTCGAATTCCGCCTCCAGCCGCTGGCGCCAGTCCGAGCGCATCTTGTCGACCTCGCCCTGGGTGACGACGCCTTCACCGATAAGCTTCTCGGCGTAGATCTGCTGCGTCGTCGGGTGCGAGCGAATGAGTCGGTACATGATCGGCTGGGTGAACGAGGGCTCGTCGCCTTCGTTGTGGCCAAACCGCCGATAGCAGAACATGTCGATGACGACCGGCTTGTGGAACTTCTGCCGGTACTCGGTCGCAACCTTGGCGCAGAAGACGACCGCCTCCGGATCATCGCCGTTGACGTGAAAGATCGGCGCCTCGACCAGCTTGGCGACGTCGGATGGATAGGGCGAGGAGCGGGAATAGCGCGGATAGGTGGTGAAGCCGATCTGGTTGTTGACGATGAAATGCAGCGAACCGCCGGTCCGGTGGCCGCGCAGGCCCGAGAGGCCAAAGCATTCGGCCACCACGCCTTGTCCGGCGAAAGCCGCGTCGCCATGGATCAGGAGCGGCAGCGCCTTCGACCGTTCGATGACGTCGTTGAGCTGATCCTGCTTGGCGCGCACCTTGCCGAGAACCACAGGATCGACGATTTCGAGGTGCGACGGATTGGCGGTCAGCGAAAGATGAACGGTGTTGCCGTCGAATTCCCGGTCCGAAGACGCCCCAAGATGATATTTGACGTCGCCTGAGCCCTCGACGTCATCGGGCGAAGCCGAACCGCCCTTGAACTCATGGAAGATCACGCGGTGCGGCTTGCCCATCACTTGGCTCAGCACATTGAGCCGGCCGCGGTGAGCCATGCCGAGAGCGATGTCCCGCAAGCCAAGCTGGCCGCCGCGCTTGATGATCTGCTCGAGCGCCGGAATCATCGCCTCCGCGCCGTCGAGCCCGAAGCGCTTGGCGCCGGTAAATTTGACGTCGAAGAAATTCTCGAAGCCCTCCGTTTCGATCAGCTTGCCGAGAATCGCGCGCTTGCCTTCCCGCGTGAACTGGATCTCCTTGTCGGGCCCCTCGACGCGCTCCTGGATCCACGCCTTCTCCGCCGGATCGGAAATGTGGACAAATTCGAAGCCGATCGTGCCGCAATAGGTCCGCCGCAGGATCGCAAGCATTTCGCGCACGGTTGCATATTCGAGTCCGAGCACGTGATCGATGAAGATCTTGCGGTCGTAGTCGGACTCCTGGAACCCGTAGGTCGAGGGATGAAGCTCCTCGTGATCCCTCTGCGACTCAAGACCGAGCGGATCGAGATTGGCATAGAGATGGCCTCGCATGCGGTAAGCGCGGATCATCATGAGCGCGCGCACCGAATCGCGGGTCGCCCGGCGAATCTCGTCCCCGCTCGGCGCCGCTTTCGGCCCAGCCTCCTCGGCCTTTGCGCGCAGCTTGTCGGCGACCGCCTTCTCCGTCGCCGGCCAATCGCCGTCCAGCGCGCTGATGAGATCGCCCTTCGGCGTCGCTGGCCAATTGGGCTTGCGCCAGGACGCGCCGCGCTCGGTTTTAGCTACGCTTTCCGGATCATCGCCGAGCGCCGCAAAGAATTCGCGCCAGCCAGGTTCGACCGATTGCGGATCCTTCTCATATTGCGCCTGCAACGATTCGATGTAGGCGCTGTTCGCGCCGTACAGAAACGAGGTTTGCAGCAGCGCTTGATTGATGTCCTGACGGGCCACGGAGCGGACTCCTTGTTACTTGCCGTGCAACAGATCGACTAGCGTCTTGCCGAGCCGCGCGGGTGACGGCGACACGCGCACGCCGACGGCCTCCATCGCCGCGATCTTGTCCTCGGCGCCGCCTTTGCCGCCGGCGATGATCGCGCCTGCGTGTCCCATGCGCCGCCCGGAGGGCGCGGTGCGTCCGGCGATGAAGCCGACGACCGGCTTTGAACGGCCGCGCTTGGCCTCGTCCTTCAGAAACTCGGCGGCGTCCTCTTCGGCCTGGCCGCCGATCTCCCCGATCATCACGATCGACTGGGTCTTGGGGTCGGCCATGAACATGGCGAGCACATCGACGAATTCCAAGCCCTTGATCGGGTCGCCGCCGATCCCCACCGCTGTCGTCTGCCCGAGACCTTCGCGCGTCGTCTGAAACACCGCCTCGTAGGTCAAAGTGCCCGAACGTGAGACCACCCCGACGCTGCCGCGGGCAAAAATGTTGCCCGGCATGATGCCGATCTTGCATTCGCCCGCAGTCATGACTCCGGGGCAATTCGGGCCGATCAAGGTCGACTTCGAGCCCTGGAGCGCCCGCTTGACCCGCGCCATGTCGAGGACCGGAATGCCCTCGGTGATGCAGACGATGAGCGGCGTCTCGGCGTCGATCGCTTCGCAGATCGCGTCCGCCGCGCCGGCCGGCGGCACATAGATCACGCTGGCGTCAGCCCCCGTTTTCTCCCGCGCTTCGACGACTGTGTCGAAGACCGGCAGTCCGAGATGGATCGAGCCGCCCTTGCCGGGCGAGACGCCGCCCACGAGTTTGGTCCCATAAGCCATCGCCTGCTCGGAATGGAACGTGCCGTTCTTGCCGGTGAAGCCTTGGGTGATGACTTTGGTGTCGGCGTCGACGAGAATGGACATGAGAGGCTTTCGGCGATTGACGGTCGGTTCAGTTCGACCGGAAGGGATTTTCGCAGCGCACGGAGCCGTAAGTCTGGCCGTGGTTGAGGTCTTCGGTAAGCAGGGTCTCAGCACCAAATCGCTGCGCTGCGGCCAAAATCTGTCCATTCCAAAAGTCGATCTGATAACGCCGCTGGAAGAAGGCGGCATTGAGGAGGATCTCCCGATCGATCGAGATCACCGGAAACTCGAACAGCCGTTCGAGCCAGCCATCGACCTCGTTGTCGGAGAGGGGAGACGTCATCTTTCGCGGGTTCTGCACATTGCGAATGAATTCACCGATTACCTGAGTCGAGATCGCGAAGGTTTCCGTCGTCAGGATTTCTCCCGCCTTTGTAAACTTGCCGGGATCGACATCATCGCCCGCCGCGGCGTAAATCAGCACATTCGTGTCAAGGAAGACCCTAGCGCTCATGGGTCTCCTCGCGGTTAAACTTGAAATCGGGCCGCATTCTGCCTTTCGAATTGCGCATCAGCTCGCGAAGCCCCTCCCGCGCCTTCTCCAAGCGCTCGTCGCGACTCGCGACGTCGGCAAGAAATTCGCGCACCATTGCATTGACCGTCGTCTTCTGTTCGGCCGCGACGACCCGCGCGCGTTCGAGAACGTTATCCTCGATGGCGAGTGTGATGTTTTTCATATCGACCTCTGGCACACAGTATATGTGTAACTGCGTACCAATTTCCAACCTCTTCTCATAGATCCTAAAGCCGGTCGAGTTCGCGAACCGTCAACGCGCTGACCGCGCCGCCGGTGTTGAGGGTCGAGCTCGGCTCGAACATCAAGACGACCGGCTCAGGTGAAAGCGACCGGGGCCGGTGCTCGACGCCTCGCGGGACGACGACAAAATCACCTTCACCCATTTCCTGCGACGCCATCGCGAAAATCGATCGCGATCCGCCCGCGCAACACGAAGAAGGCTTCATCCTCGCTTTCGTGCGCGTGCCAATCGAACTTATCGCCGAACTTCGCCACCTTGACCTGGCAGTCGTTGACATCGCCGACGACGAACGGATGAAAGACTTGCCGGACCTTCTGGTCGACCGCCTCAAGAACGTTGATCTTGGATGGGGGCATCGCCTGTCTGCCTTGCTGAGATATGCGGGAGCCTCAGGCCCTCGTTCTCACCGCGTTGACGATCTTATGCGCCGCGTCGTCGAGGTCGTCCGCAGAAATGACGTCCAGGCCGGATTCGCGGATAATTTTCTTGCCGAGGTCGACATTGGTGCCCTCGAGGCGGACAACCAGGGGAACTTTGAGGCCCACTTCCTTCACCGCGGCGATGACCCCCTCGGCAATGATGTCGCAGCGCATGATGCCGCCGAAAATATTGACCAGAATCCCCTTCACGTTCGGATCGGCGGTGATGATCTTGAACGCCGCGGCGACCTTGTCCTTCGAGGCGCCGCCGCCAACGTCCAGGAAGTTCGCCGGGCTCTCCCCGTAGAGCTTGATGATGTCCATGGTCGCCATGGCGAGGCCGGCCCCATTGACCATGCATCCGATCGAGCCCTCGAGCGCGACATAGTTGAGATCGTGCTTGGAAGCTTCGATCTCCTTGGCGTCCTCCTCGCTCTCGTCGCGCAATGCGGCGATCTCGGGGTGGCGGTAAAGCGCGTTGTCGTCGAAGGATACTTTGGCGTCGAGGACACGCAATTGGCCATTCGCCAATACGACCAGCGGATTGATTTCCAGCATCGACATGTCTTTCGCCAGGAAGGCGGCATAGAGCTTGGCGACAAGGCTCTCGGTCTGCTTGGCGAGATCGCCCGTAAGCTCGAGCGCGCGGGCGGCGGCGCGCCCGTGATGAGGCATGATCCCGGTCGCCGGGTCGACGGCGAAGCTGTGGATCTTCTCCGGCGTGCTGTGCGCGACATCCTCGATGTTGACCCCGCCTTCGGTCGAGAGGACGAAGGCCGTTCGGCTCTTCTGCCGGTCGACCAGCGCCGAGAGATAGAGTTCGCGGTCGATCGTCGCGCCGTCCTCGACATACAAGCGATTGACCTGCTTGCCGTGAGGGCCGGTTTGCGCCGTCACCAGGGTCGCCCCCAGCATCTGCTTTGCAAACCTCTCAACCTCTTCGACCGAGCGCGCGAGCCGCACTCCGCCTTTGTCTCCGGCCGCGGCCTCTTTGAAGCGGCCCTTGCCGCGCCCACCGGCATGGATCTGGCTCTTCACCACCCAAATCGGTCCGGCGAGTTTCCTCGCGCCCTCCACCGCCTCGTCTGCGGTGAAGGCTGGAAAGCCGGCGGCTACGGGCACGCCAAACGCTCTCAGCACCGCCTTGGCCTGATATTCGTGGATGTTCATGGGCGGCGATACCTCAAGAAAAGAACACCGCCGGCGGCGGGCGGCTTGGCAAGATCAGTTCGCGAGCACGGGATTGATCGCTTTGCAGGCCTCCATCAGACCCTGAACCGCCGCGACCGATTTGGCGAACATCGCCTTTTCATTCTCGTCGAACGTGATCTCAATGATGCGCTCGACGCCGTTCGCGCCGACCACCACCGGCACTCCGACATAGGCGTCCCTGACGCCGTACTGGCCGCTCAGATGGGCCGCGCAGGGCAGCACGCGGCGCTGATCCTTGATGTACGATTCCGCCATCGCGATCGCCGAAGAAGCCGGCGCGTAAAATGCAGAACCGGTTTTGAGCAGGTTCACGATCTCGCCCCCGCCCTTGCGCGTCCGCTCGACGATGGCGTCGAGCTTGGCCTGGGTCGTCCAGCCCATCTTGACGAGATCAGGCAGCGGAATGCCTGCGACTGACGAATAGCGAACGGAGGGAACCATATCGTCGCCGTGGCCGCCAAGCACGAAGGCGGTCACGTCTTCGACCGACACCTGCAACTCCTCAGCCAGAAAGTAGCGAAAGCGCGCCGAATCAAGGACGCCGGCCATGCCCACGACCTTATTGGCGGGCAGCCCGCAGAACTTCCGCAGCGCCCAGACCATGGCGTCCAGGGGGTTGGTGATGCAGATGACGAACGCCTCCGGCGCATGCATCTTGATGCCTGCTCCGACCGCGTCCATGACCTTGAGGTTGATCCCGAGCAGGTCGTCGCGACTCATCCCGGGCTTACGTGGGACGCCTGCGGTGACGATGACGACGTCGGCGCCGGCGATGGCGGAATAGTCGCTCGCTCCAGTCAAGCGCGCGTTGATGCTCTCGACCGGGGTCGATTCCGCCAGATCGAGCGCCTTCCCCTGCGGCACGCCGTCGATGATATCGAACAGGACGATGTCGCCCAGCTCTTTCAGCGCCGCCAGGAACGCCAACGTCCCGCCGATCTGTCCGGCACCGATCAAACCAATCTTCTTGCGCGCCATAGATCTTTTCTTCCGCATTGGTGACCGCCATGCTCTTCCGCAGGCTGGCCGCTCGACGGTGCTATCGACCCATCGATGCACGCGATCAAGCCAAACTTTTGACGCAGGTCGTGAAAACTCGCCCGCACCAGGCGGTAACGAGCCTGTAAGACGACGCCAAATCAGGATGTTACGAGCAAACAGAAAATTCTACCCGCCCTCAGCGTCCATTGGTCCGCCCGCTGCCGCCGGGCCCGTCCCCGCGCACGACCGGATAGACCTGCCGTCCGAAAAGGCTCGCGGTCAGGTCGACCAGCAGAAGCGCGCTCTTGCCCCGCTCGTCCAAGAATGGATTGAGCTCGACGAGATCGAGCGAGGGTGAAAGACCGGATTCATACAGCAGCTCCATGACAAGATGCGCTTCGCGGTACGTCGCCCCGCCGGGAACAGCGGTGCCGACGCCTGGCGCGATCGCGGGATCGAGAAAGTCGACATCGAGGCTGACATGCAAAAGACCGTCGCGGGCCTTGACGCGGTCGATGATGCGGCGGATCGAGACAGCGAAGCCGTCTTCATCCAGCCGGCGCATGTCGACCACGTCCACCCCTCGGTCCTGCAGGAGCCGCCTTTCGCCCAAGTCGATTGAGCGAATGCCGAACAGGTGCAGCCGGGCCGGATCGATCAATGCATGCGGCTCGTCGCCGAACACGGCTTCCAAACCGGGCTCGCGGGAAAGCATTGCCGCGGACATGCCGTGCATGTTGCCGGACGGCGAGGTCAAGGGTGTGTTGAAGTCCGTATGGGCGTCGAGCCACAGAACGAAGAGTTCGCGCCCCGCCTCGACGGCATGGCGGGCGACGCCGCTGATGGACCCCATCGCCAGGCTATGATCGCCGCCAAGGACGATCGGGGTGCGTCCGGACGCCGCGGTTGCATAGGTTTCGCGGGCGAGCGCCCGCACCCAGGCCGCCACATCGGCGAACCGGTGCGCCTTGCCTTCCGGGGCAGGCGCATGGATGAGCGGATGGGGAGGCGCGAGGTCGCCCCGGTCCTCGACGTCGTGACCTAGACGCCTCAGCGCCTCCACGATCCCGGCCGTGCGCAGCATGGCCGGCCCCATGGCCGCGCCACACACCCCCGCCCCAGCCTCGACCGGCGCCCCCAGGATGGTGATCGCCTGCGACAGGGGCAAGGCCGCCCCGCGGCCGTCCTCGGCGATCGGCTTCGGGCTCAAGAGATCTCCTTCGTGAGCAAAGCGGAGCCGTCTTGCCACTGCTCAAGCTCTTGAGACCATTAGACACGAAATCGCTTGATTCCGCTCGGTCGTTTGTTTTCAGGGCTCAACTGGCTGTTCATTCGCCGTTTTCGCCAAGGGTTGGGACGGCGTCCGCCCGCGACTTCCCGCGCGGCCCACCGTGAACCGATAATTCAGCAAGGACCGCCAGGGCAAAGCTTCTTAGAAGAGGTGGCCGTGGACCTTAGAGCGCCCCTGTCACTGGCCGCAGTCGACGCTTCCGCACGGCTCTCCATTGGCGGACCGCTCGATGAAATTCTGGCTCGAGTTCAGCAATTTGATGTTGTTCAGCGTTGTCTGATTGCTGGGATCGAGCCTCAGCGCCTGTTGAAATTTGGCCTGCGCCGCCTTGAGGTCGCCGCGCAGCATGTACGAATAGCCTTCGTTATTGAGAAGCCGTGGCGTTTCGCCCTCGAGTTTCGTGGCGGCGGCATAGGCCCGGTCCGCGAGATCGAACCGTCCCAAGCGATCGTAGCTCGCCGCCAATCCGATCCACGCGGTGACGTCCCCTGGCGCTTTTTCGACGGCGTCCTGAAAATAGCGCTGCGCGAGGCCAAAATTGCCGTCGTAGAAGCGCTGGATGCCCAGCCTCACCGGCTGATCCGACGGGTAGTATTTGACATCGCCCGGGTTCTGCCCGGTGACCGGATTGGGGACCGGCGACGGCGTCAGCGCCGCCTGGTTGCACCCAGCGGCCGACAACGCCAACGCTGTGACGAGAATCAACCGGGCCAGGGTCTCGACGCATACACTGACAAAAGCTGCACTCTTTGTTCCCTGCATTCTGGCGATGCGTCTATTCCTATTCCCGACTTCTGTCGGTTCGATCCTGAAGATTCGGCTGAAATCCATAGCGGGGCGAAGGGGACGGCGCCAATGCGCCTAGAGCGGGGCGCCAGGAAAACTTCGTCGAAGGCCGGGCTACGTCACGCGCTTTTGCGCTGGCGCTCGAGTTCGCGGCGCCATCGCCATCCTCCCCGTTCGTCTCTTCGTCTCAAGGCGCGATAAGCCGGAGCAGCTTCAGAATGACGGGGAGCAGACAGATCATCAGGATGATCGGGAATATGCCAAGCGCCAATGGCACGACCATTTTCACCGGCAATTCGTTTGCTTTCTTTTCGGCAAGCAACATTCTCTTCGAGCGCATGTCTTCACTGAATTCCCTTAAGGTCGTGGCGACGTCGCCGCCGAGCTCCACCGAATGGCGCAACACGGCGACGAAGGACGCCGCTTCGTCCAACCCCAGCCGATCCGCAAATGCGCCCAAGGCGTCAACTGAGCTTCTGCCCGCGCGCATCTCGGCCCCCATCAATTCGATGTTGTAACCGAGCGCTCGGCTCCGCTTGCTGAGCCGATCCCGGATTCTGTCGAAGGACGCCTCCACCGTCAGGCCCGCGGTGACGCAGACCGTCAATAGGTCCAAAAGGTCCGGGAAATTCAGCCGATATTCCGCGAGTTGCGAAGACCGGCGGCGAGAGAGACAGGCGTCCGGCCCAAGGACCCCAAGCCCGACAGAAACCGCGGCGATGAGGACGAAGCTCAGGGTCGACAGATCCCGTAGAAGGAGCGCGCTGCAAGCCAATACGAGCAGCGGCGCCGCAATGACGGCGCACACGCGCGCAAGAACGTAGACGCGGACAGCGCCTGGGCTGAAATAGCCGGCGCGCACCAATTTCAGTCGGAGTTCCTTGCTGAGCTTCTGGCCGAGGCCAAATCGGTCGTCTTTGAAAGGCTCTCCGACCAGGTCGCCCATCATGTCAGGGGAAGTGAGCGCCAACCCGTCCAACGCGCGCGCCCCGGACGGCAGTCGGCGCTGCAAGCGGTTGCGGCTCGCGATCAGGGAGCTGACGGAGAAAGCGATTCCGGCGACCGAAGCGAATGCGGCCGAGACGAACAGGACGAGCCAAACATCCATCGCCTAAATCCGGAAATTGACCATGCGATAGATGATGAAGTTCGAGACGACCAACGATACGCCCCCGTAGACCAGCGCCGGGACAAGCGCCGGACTGCCGGCCAACTCGCTGAAGTAGTCCCTCGAAAGCAACCGAATGGCGCCGTAAAGGAGGAACGGCATGGCGGAGAGAAACCAGGCCGACAGCCGCCCCTCGGCGCTGAGCGCCTTGACCTTGAGCTGAAGCGTGCTGCGCTGGCGCATGAGCGTCGCGAGCCGCCCGAGCACTTCGGCGAGATTGCCGCCAGTCTGGCTCTGCACGCTGACAGCGGTGACCAGGAACAGCAAGTCATCCTGGCCGACGCGACGATGCAGGTTGACGACGGCTGTCGTCACATCCTGACCAAACGAAATTTCCTCGGCGGTCAGCGCGAGTTCGGCGCCGATCGGGTCGCGCATCTCCTTGGCCGCGAGCCCAATTGCGCTCACGAACGGGTGGCCGATGCGCAAGCTGCGCACAATGATGTTGAGCGCATCGGGCAATTGAGCGGTGAAGCTGTCGATCCGCCGCTGACGAACGATCGATAGATAGACCGCGACCGCCGACGAGCCGATGATCAAGCCGGTCGCCGCCGCCATCCAGAGACGAGAGCAAAACGGAGAGAGGGCCAAAGCGACGCCAATGCACAGCGACGCCGTCCACAGTGCAAGCGCGGCCCTGGAAATTCTCAGGCCCGTTTGGGCCAGGAACTCATTGAGGGCCGCAAACCGGGGATGATCAAAGCTGGCGAGTCCGCGCTCTTGCCGGAGGAGGTCGACAGACTTGGGCCGGGCTCCGTCGCCGGCGCTCGACGCCAGTCGTCGTTTGATCGTGGCGCGGTCGCGCTGGGCGCGAACAACCATGCGATAGAGAGTGTGCACGCCAAGGACGACTCCGGCGAACACGATCCCGCAAACGATCCAAAGCTCGTTCATGGCGCTCACAACGTTCGGTCGGGGTCGAAACAGCTCGACGGCGCGTCGATGCCATAGGCCTTGAGATCGGCAAGAAAGCGCGGACGAATTCCCGTCGCCTTGAAGCTTCCGTGCAGGGTTCCCTTGGCGTCGGTGAAGTCCTTCACGAACTTGAAGATCTCGTGCATCTGGACGACGTCCCCTTCCATGCCGGTGATCTCGCTGACGCTGGTCAGGCGCCGCGCCCCGTCCGGCAGCCTCTGCACTTGAACAACGAGCGTGATCGCGGAGGCGATCTGGCTGCGGATGGCGTTGAGGGTCATGGGGGTTCCCGCCATGCCGACCATCTGCTCGAGCCTTTTCAGCGCGTCGCGCGGCGAGTTGGCGTGAATCGTGGTCATCGAGCCTTCGTGACCCGTGTTCATCGCCTGCAGCATGTCGAACGCCTCTTCCCCGCGGCACTCGCCGATGATGATGCGATCGGGACGCATTCTGAGCGCATTGCGAACGAGGTCGCGTTGCCTCACTTCGCCCTTGCCCTCGATATTGGCGGGACGCGTCTCGAGCCGGCCGACATGAGGCTGTTGCAGCTGCAGTTCCGCAGCGTCCTCGATGGTGATCAGGCGCTCGCGGGTGGGAATGAAATTCGACAGCGCGTTGAGCATCGTCGTCTTGCCGGACCCAGTGCCGCCGGCGATGAGCATCGACACCTTGCCGGCCACCGCCGCTGCAAGAACCTCCGACATCGCGGGCCGCAACGTGCCGAGCTCGACGAGCCGGTCCATATCGAGGACGCGCTCGGCGAATTTTCGAATGGAAACGAGCGGGCCATCGACGGCGATCGGCCGCACTGCAACGTTGACGCGCGAGCCGTCGCGCAGCCGCGCGTCGACCATGGGCGAGGATTCGTCGACCCGCCGTCCGATCGCCGACACGATCCGGTTGATGATGCGCAGAAGGTGCGCTTCGTCCTTGAAATGGACCTTGGTCTCCTGCAATTGCCCGAAGCGCTCGATGAAGCAGCGCTTGTGCGTGTTGATGAGAATGTCGGTGACGGTCGGATCCTTCAACAACGGTTCCAGCGGACCATAGCCCGTCATCTCGGCGATGATCTCATCGGAGAAAAGGTCGAGCTCCTTCTGATTGAGCGACAGGCTTTCCCGGCGCACGTGGTCGCCGACATAGGTTCGGACCTGTTTCGCCAGTTCGTCCGGCGGCATCTTTTCGAGCGCCGTCAAATTGAACTCGTCGATAATCCGCTCGTGCAGCTTGAGCTTTTCGTCGAGCAGACCCGGCCGGCGCGCGATCAGATCGGCGTAAAAATCGTCCGGGCGCGCCGGCGGCGTTTCAGCGCCCCTGTCCGTGACGGCCGGCTCGCTCTTGGCTAGGGTCTTGCTGCTCAGGAATCCCATGGCTGATCCGATCGTGGAGTTAACGCCGTCGAGGCGGAACGGATTTCAGCGCGGCGCAGAAAGCCGATATCGCCGCGATATCCTTAACCGACTTGTCCGACGGATAGGCGAGCGTCATCGGCGTGCCGACGTTCACGCATTCAGTCGCGACGCGGGCGTTCCTGACGAACAAGCGCTTCTCGCCGCCGAGAATTCGCGCCACATGATCGGCTCTCGCCACCTTGCCCAGGACGCTGACGTCGCATCGGTTGATCACCGCTCGCACATCGGCGGTGATGGTCGCTTCCTCGCGCAGGGCGCGGACCGTCTCCTCGATTTGCCTCAAGCCTGGGATGGTGTTGAGGCCGGTGACCAGAATCCCCCTCGACGCTGCAAGGAGCGGAAGCGTCCATGAGTGAACCGAGAGCGGCAGATCGATCAGGATGGCGCCGTATCGTTGCGCCATACGATCGAACAATGCGGACAGGGCCTCGACGCTGAGATCGCGAGCGTGAAACCGGCTGCGGCTTGCCGCCAGGACGTCCAGTCCGCTCGAATGATGGCTGATGAAGGCGCTCAGCAATTGGTCGTCGAGACGATCCGGGGCGGCGACAATCTCCTCAAACTGGAACTTGGGCGCAATGTCGAGGTAGTCGCACACGTGGCTTGACTGGAAATCGAGATCGACAAGGGCGACCTTGGCGCCTTTGGTCGACTTGTCTTTGACCAGGTGGACGGCGGTTTCGATGGCGAGGGTCGAATTGCCCACCCCTCCTGCGCTCGGCGTGAACGACACGACGACAGGCGAATGGGCCGCGGAATCGTCCCGGACGGGGGCGCTGATCCGCGCGACAATGTCGAGGATTTCCTGCGGCAGTCCCGCCTCGGCGACCCAATCAGCGTTTCCGGATTGGATCAGCCTCTTATAGTCTCGCGCCGAAATGTCGCCGCCAACGATGATGAAGAACAGGTTCCGCGGATAACGCCTGACGACGTCGATGAGATCCTCGACCTTGGCGCCCCCGAGCGGCGCCGCGATGAGGAGAATGACTGAAGGCTCCGAGCCGCTCCGGTCGATGTCTTCAACGCTCGGCAACCCGCTTGAGGTCCGGGATTGTCGACTTGAGCTTGCCCGCGATCTCGTCGACTTTGGCTTCGTCGCCGCCCCCTTGTGTCAGATAGATCGTCATCGGCTCGCCATCTAACGGTACAACTGGACGAGATGGAAGATCTTGACGTTGTCCGTCGCAACCGGGGCGCCGGTGATCTCGCCATAGAGATTGCCGTCGTTGAGCGCGCTATAGGGCTGGGTCATGAAGAACTTGGCGAAAGCGGCCACGGGTGTTTTGGAGGACGGTCCGCCGCTGGCCATATTGCCGAGGGCCGCTTGAGCGAGGCAATTGATGATCGGCACGACCAGATTGCGCCGATCGACGCCGCCGGTCGTGGTGTCGACCCCACTTGCGCCCCGCGCCTTGGCGCAGAACGGCGCGCCGCTCTCGGTCTGAAATTTGCCTTGCGGGCCCCTCGAGCCCTGCAGGTCCGGCTGGCCGTTGCTCGCCCAACCGTTTCTTCCTGACCAGTCGTTGATCCCGCCCGCGTTGCGAGCCCAGGCTAATTTCGTATCGATAAACCTGGTAGCGGCTAACGGTCGTTTGGCCCGGAGCGCCGCACGCGCCGCCGAGCGCCGTCCCGAGCGTGGCGGCCGGCGGCCCATGGGGATGATTGATGGCCCAATAGTCAGCGCAGTCCCATTGCCCGTTCCCCTCGGCGCCGCCAAGTTTGGGGAAGGCGGTGTCCTCCGGCAATCCGCTGGTCGTCCATTCGATTGTCAGGCCGTCTGAAGCTTGCGACGTTGTCGCCGGCGTCGAGACCGTGACCGTCGAGCCGTCCGAGGAGGAGACGGTGACAGGGTTGTCGGCCGTGCTCGCGAAGGCGCCGCCTGAGTCAATCACCGGCTCGCCGGTTGTTATCCCGACCGTGTTGGCGACATTCGTGAGAGTGGGCGAGTTCTGCGTCGCCGCGCCCTCAGTGCGATTGGAAGGGTAGGTGTAATAGAGGTTCGACCCGCTGGCCGGAGTGGCGCTGCACCAGTCGACGGCGTTCGACTTGCGTCCCGGGAGATAGCCCTTTCGGACATTGACCGCCGGCGGGTCAGCGCTCGGCGAGGCGAGCGGCGGGTCCTGATTATAGATGTCAAATCGAGTGTCGAAATAGGGCTCGACGGCGTATCTGGCGCCGATAGCAAGGCCCACGCCCGCGTCGCTGTAACAGGCGCCGGCGCCGCCCGCCACATTCTTCGCCATGCAGGTCGCATCATCGCAACCGTCGGCGGTGGAGAGCCACCCGAAATGGCCGGGGCCGACCCCGTTTCTATTCAACTTGAGTTGTCGCCTCAGGGTCGCCGGATCGTCCAAAGCGGAATAGAGCGCCGCCGTCGCCTGGGCGTCGGTCATCGATCCGGCGCTCTCTTCATAGGGGTTGCAGACGAAGATGGGCGCGACCGAACAGACGCTCGTTCCGGCGAAGCCGGCGACCGCGTCGGCGCCGACAGCGAATGCGCTGGCTGAAATATTCGCCAGGAACGTTGCCGGAAGAACGGTCGACCAGGTCTGCGGCCTGATCTTCACGGCGACATATTTTGCGTCCGAATCCCCGCTCGCCACGGAGCCGCCGATCCCGTCGCTCGCCGCGGACAGGCTGGAATAGAAAACGAAGGCATAATCGAGCGTCGGCGACAACCCGACGCCGAACAGCGTGTTGGAGGGCTGCCCCGCTGCATGCGCGTTCGCCATCGCGGAAATCGCCCGCGATTCGGCGCCGGCTTGTTTGTTGAGTTCGCGGGCGCCGGCAAGCGCCAGGCTGTCCGCGGCGGCCTGCATCTGCGTCTGCAAGCTCATGCGACGGGAGCCGTCCAGGGCCAGGAGAGCGAAGCCGACGAGAACCGGCAGCATCACCGCCACATAGGGAACCATCAAGCCATCGGTGTCGCGCCATAAAGCGATCGCGCGCCGCAGGAAACGGTCTCGGACGCCTGACCTCATGGGGCTCGGCTTGCGCATCGCTAGTCGGCGGCCGAAGCCGACAGGGCTTCCCCTGTTATCGTGGTCGTCACCTGCGGCAGGTTGATTGCCGCAAATGGCAGGAAGAAAAATTTGAACGGCAGTTTGGTCTTGGACGAAGGCGCGTTGAGCGACACCGTGATCGTCGGAACGGGCCCCAGACTGCGTCCGGAATAGCCGAGCCCAGTCTGCTTATAAACCACCGTCACATATTGAGGCACGATCGCAGGATGGAGGTTGCACATCCCGGCGAAATACTGAGAGGCCGGGGCCATGCAACTGTCATTTCCGGCTCGCCCATAAACGATGAGGCCCATTGCCGCGCGCGAATACGAGCCCATTCCGTCGCATGCGCCGCTCGCGCAGTTGCAGGCCGCCGCGCCGCCGTCGCACTCCACCGTGAAGTCAGGCATCGGGCTTCCCGACGCCACGCCGGAACTTAGCGCATCGTCGGCGATCGAGGTGAGGCCCGATGCGATGGGGTCCGACACCGCCGCGATGCGCGCGCCGATCTCGACAGCCTTGGCCGCGGCGTTCCACTGGTAAAGAGCGTTCATGAAGTCGATCCCGCCGAACAGGAACAGGATCAGGATCGGCAAGATGATCGCGACTTCGACCAGCGGGCCGCCATCTTCGTCTCGAGCAAGCTCAGCCAAGAACGAGGAGATGCTCATCAGCCCGGCCCTATGAATCGCTCCTGATGGGAGAAGGACAGCATTGGCGCCTTCAGTCCCAAGGATGCGAACAGCCCGAGCGAAGGATCGGCGAAGCGGGTCGCGGCCTCGATGATCGTCATGCTTGCTGCGCCATCGGCGTAGGCTCCCTCCTCGAGGGCGGCGCTCGAAACGCAGCTGATCGTGACGGCGTCGGGGGTCCAGCCGCTGACGCGCGCCGAGCCGCCTGGAAGCGGCTCCGCTGTGGTTGCAATGTTCGCTGCATCCGTCGTGTACAGGACCCCGTTCCGATCCTTTTGCGCGCAGGGATCGCGATTGCCATTGGTCAGTTCGACTCGGGTCATAAAGCGGGCCGCATCGCGCAGACCCGACACCACAAGCTGTTGATTGTAGAGATACCAGGAGAACTCGAACACGCCGAGAAACAGGGTGATCAGAAAAGGCATGACAATTGTCGCCTCGACGAGGGCGGACCCGTCCTCGTCGCGCCACAGCGACTCCCTTGTCTTCGACACGCCTCTCGCCATCAACGAGCGCCTCCGCGTTCTAATAGCCCGGGGGTTGAGCGGTAGGCGCAGTCGCCATTCCGGTGGAGGCGCCGTTGGTTGCTCCGCCGCCGGGGCTCATGCCCGGGCTCGCCGACGCCTGGGCGGCGCCGTCGTTGCCGCCGGTCGAGCCGGTTTCGTACCGCTTGATCGCCGCGGACATGCGCGCGCCATTCGCTGGAATGTTCGTGTCGTTGGCGTAGCGCGGCCACGGGGTGGCTGTTTGCAGGGCGGTGTTGGCGGCCTGGGCGTCGCCGCCCGTTGTCGAGACCAGAGCGGTGCGCTGAAGATAGTCGGCGAACGGGTCGTCGAAACCGACGGTGGAGGAGCAGCCGGAGACCGCCAAGGATGCGGCGACGGACAGGATCGCAACAGCGCGTCGCAACGCAACGGATTGACGGTTCCACGGCTCCGGCATCGAAGTCACTGACCGCCGAGAATATGGCCGTAAGGGCCCTGGAGGCCCCCGCCGCTCGTCACATAGTCGGTGTAACGCTTCTTGCGCTCGGTATCGCCCATCAGGAACAGGTCGACGTCGTTCGACTGAAGCGCGGTGTCGAACGGCGTTGCGAGATGCTGTCCCGGACGCACGGGCCTCACGAGATGCGGAGAGACGATGATGACGAGATCGGTCTGGCTTTTCTGGAAGTCGGTTGACCGAAAGAGCGCGCCGATGATCGGCACATTGCCGATCCATGGAAGCTGGTTGATGCTTTGAGAAGTCTTGCGCCTGCAGCAAGCCCGCGATCGCGAAGCTTTGCCCGTCCCGCAGTTCGACAGCCGTATGGGCCTTGCGTTCGGTCAATGAGGGAACGGTCGTTCCGTTGATGTTGAGACTGTTGGCCTGGTTGATCTCGGTCACGGACGGATTGAGCTGCAGATTGATGATGCCGTTGTTGAGAACGATCGGCGTGAACTCGAGGCCGACCCCGAATTGCTTCCATTCGATGGAAATGTTCGGCGTGTAGTTGACGCCGATTCCAAGCGTGGTGTTGGTCGCATTCGTGCCCTGCACGACCGGCACTGGAATCTCGCCGCCGGCGAGAAACGTCGCCTTCTCTCCCGAAAGCGCGACCAGATCCGGTTCGGCCAGGCTCTTGACGAGACCCTTGCTCTCGAGCGCGGACAAGAGCGCGTCGATGCTGACGCCATGCGTGTTGACGACATTGGCGAGCAATACGCCAAACGACGACGCGGTGGAGCCCGCCCCGGGAAACACGCCGCTGCTATTTGTAGCTGTCGTCGGCTGTGAACCGAGACCGGTGGCGAAACCCACGCTGTTCGCCTTGCCGAACCAGCTGATGCCAAGGTCGCGTCCCGCATTGCGATCGACTTCTAGAATGCGCACCTTCAGCATGACCTGCTGTGAGGGGGAGACTTTCATCGCGTTGACGACCGGGGCGTCGGGCGAAAGGCCCTTGGCGACTTCGACGGCGCGGGCAGCCGCCAAGCCGTCGCTCGCCTCGCCGCTCAGAATTATCTCGCCGTTTGCGCTCGTCACGTTGATGTCCCTGCCCCCGGTGCTGGCGGCGATCTTGTTTTGCAACGATGTCGTGTCGGGCGTCACATCGAGGTCGATCACCGACACCAGGCGGCGTTGCTGATCGAAGACGGTGATGTTGGTCGCGCCGACCTTCTTGCCCTGGACATAGAGCATCAACTCCGTCATCGGCAAAACGTCGGCGATTTCGGGCGCGCCGATGACCGCCGTTGCGAACGGCAAGGAAAAACAGAGTGTACGCGACTTGTTGAGCGTCACCTTGAGCGAGCTCACCTGCTCGCTCACCGAGTGGCATGCGCCGCCCTTGCGCGCCTGAGCCGGCGTTGCGGCTTGCATGAGGCCGAAAGCAACGGCGGCCACGCCGGCGGCGGCGCAAACCCGGCGGCCTGCCGAAGCGCCGCCCGTCCCGTCCGGACTCGCAGTCGCGAATGGAAGAATTGTCTTCGCTTTCCCACTGCACGACCCTTCGTCAATTGAGTTCCTCGGGCACGTCGTACTGTTCGCTCTTGACCGCTCGAATGACGGTGATCTTCCGAGTGGGCGAGTCCGACGGAGGGGCAGGCGGCGGGGCGGCTTCTGGCGGCAGGGCTCCCGGCGCGGAGTTGGGCTGGAAAACGGTGGGTTGCGCCTGCACGGCGGGCACACTTGGATTGACCGGAGAGGCCTGCGCTTGCGCCTCGTCGTCTCCGAGCAGGTCCCGATCGGTGACCTTCGCATCGGGAGCCAAGGCGACTTCAGCCGGCTGGCGCAAGATCAGCGAGAGCTTCCCGATATTGGCGGCAAGCAGGATCCTCAGCGCCTGATCGGGGTCCACCTCGACCGTGACGGCCTTTGCGACGGTCGGGTGCTCCTGCCGTTGACCGGCCATTTGATCGATCGCCAGCACCTTGACGTGTTGCAGGATCACTTCGGAGAAATTCTGCGGACCATTGCTGTTTTCGGTTCGCGTCAGCACGACGTCGACGAAGTCGCCAGGAAAGATGAAGCCCGCCACACCGCGCACGTCATCAACCGCGACGGTCACCGCCCGCTTCCCCTTCTCGATGACCGTGGACAGAGAGGCTCTCTGATCGGGCGCGCTTATCTTCGAGGCTATGATCGGCTCGTCGCGGACAAAGGGAGAGAGGGTGATCCGTCGGCCGCTCTTGGTGAGCTCTGCGAAGTTCGCGAACGCGCCTTCCGGGCTCGATTGGGTCGGCCAGTCGACCTGCCTCACATCCTTGGCGGCGATCGGCGCTCCAAACGGGAGCGTGTCGTTCGCAACCAGAATCGGCACGGTCTTTTGTGCAATTGCGTGCGATGAGTGGCTTTGAAGCCAGCTTTTGGCAAGAAACGCCGCCAATCCGCCAAGAATTACAGCAACGATAAGGATTACGAGATTTGTACTCCCGCGCATGATCGTGCTTATCCTTGCCACAAAGGAAACCGTTCTAAGCCGGAAGTTCTTTTATCAGCTATGCTAGTCTAGCTGCTCATGTCAATGGACAGGCTTGGTCTAACGCCAGACTGTAAAATCTTATTAGCCGCGCAAAAACACAGCCAATTGACGCAAAAGAACTTTCGCGGCATCCCCAATGTTGCCTCCACAATATTGTCGGTATGAAATTTCCTTTTTTGGAGGGCCGGCAGGGAGGGCGACAATCCCTTACGCTAGGATCGCCTCGCCCCCTTGACCGCAAAGCACAACAGTATATGCCAGATCAACAAGAAAGGCGGCCACCGGCGCGGACTAGCGGTGCGGCGTGTGCCGACGATTGAGGGAATTTTAAGAGAAAGAATAACACAACTCTCCTCACGAGTTTGTATAGTTCTGCGATCTAAAGGGATGATCACAGCGACTACCAAGAATTTGCCGAGTCATTCCAACTGCGCGTGTGCTTTTGCTGACCATCAGCGCATTTGACTCGCTCTTGACCTAGCGCTCCGCCAGCGGATAATTGCACACGTGGCCTCAAGCGGCCGTTAGGCAACTCAAAGATCCGTCGGGGACGCGCATGTCCAAAGTCGTGAAGGTCTTAAGCCAGTTCGTGAGGGACGAAGACGGCGCGGCTCTCATCGAATATACAGTATTGCTCGGGATACTCTTGATCGCCGTCATCGCAACGATCGGCCTCGTCGGCACGTGGGTTTCGAAACAGTGGCTTGCGCTCGACAAGGCGCTGTCGCCCTGATTTCCTCCGGCTCTGCCGGAGGGGGCGCCGGTCGAAGCTGGCGAACTCCTGGCGGGGCCCAAAGGCGGCGCTTTTGGACCAAGGCGGCCGACGATCGAGTTGACAAGGCGGCGCCCCGGTCAACGGCTGAATTTCGCCCCAATTTCACGCCGGGACCTTCCGCTTCGCAAGCTCCGCCCGCACCTTGGGCGCGACCACCGTGCCGAGAAGCTCGATCGAGCGCAGGATCGCCTCTTGCGGCTGGTCGCCGACCGCCATCTGCATGAGATAGCGATCGTGGCGAAAGAAATGGTGCTGGGCGAGGATCTTGGCGATCGCCTCGTCCGGCGTTCCGACCGTCAAATGTCCGCGTTGGCTCCTGCCCTGATCGAATTGGGCGCGCGATAAAGGCGGCCAGCCGCGCTCGCGCCCGACGCGGCTCATCACCTCGGCATAGGGGGCGAAGAACGCGTCAACCGCCGCCCCCTCCGTGTCGGCGAGGAAGCCGTGGCCATTGATGCCGACCTTGAGTTGGTCAGCGGCGACGCCTGCGCGGCGGCCCGCCTCGCGATAGAGCTCCGCCAGCGGCGCGAAGCGCGCCGGTTCGCCGCCGATGATGGCGATCGCCAGCGGCAGGCCGAGCGCGCCGGCGCGCGCCACCGATTGCGGCGTGCCGCCGGACGCGATCCACACCGGCAGCGGCTGTTGCAGCGCGCGCGGATAGACACCTTGGCCTTTGAGCGGCGGCCGATGCCGGCCTTTCCACGTCACCTGAGGCTCGGCGCGGATCTTGAGCAGGAGATCGAGCTTCTCGGCGAACAGGTCGTCATAGTCGTTGAGGTCATAGCCGAACAGCGGGAAGGATTCGATGAACGAGCCGCGCCCGGCCATGATCTCGGCGCGGCCGCCGGAGATGAGATCGAGGGTGGCGAATTGTTGATAGACGCGCACCGGATCGTCCGACGACAGCACCGTAACCGCGCTCGTCAGGCGGATGCGCTTGGTGCGCGCGGCGGCCGCGGCGAGCGCCACGGCGGGCGCGGAGACGGCATAGTCCGGCCGGTGGTGCTCGCCGAGCCCGAACACATCGAGGCCGACCCGGTCGGCAAGCTCGATCTGCTCGATGACGTTCGCAAACGCCTTGTCGACATCGACCGGCTCGCCGGTCGCAGGATCGCGCCGCGTCTCGACGAAGGTGTAAGCGCCGAACTGCATGAAGAGCCTCGATTGCGCGCGTTCCCGGTGCGGGAGACGCGATGTTAGCATGAGGCGGAACAGTGAGGCATGCCCCGTGAGCAAGCCGCCGATCAGCCGATATCCGACGCCCGAGCTTGCCGAACTGCCGCAAGACATTCGCGAGCGGATCGAAGCGGTCAGGAAAAATCGGGCTTCGTTCCCAATGTCTTTCTGGCGCTCGCGCGCAGGCCGGACGAGTTCCGCGCCTTCTTCGCCTACCATGACGCGCTGATGGAAAAGCCCGGGACCTTAAGCAAGGCCGAACGCGAGATGATCGTGGTCGCGACCTCGGGCGTCAACGCTTGCCAATATTGCGTCGTCGCCCATGGCGCGATCCTGCGCATCCGCGCCAAGAATCCGCTGATCGCCGATCAGGTCGCCGTCAACTATCGCAAGGCCGACCTCGCGCCTCGGCAGAAAGCGATGCTCGATTTCGCCGTCAAGGTGGCGGAGCGCTCGCACGCGATCGAGGACAAGGACTACGAGGACCTGCAGAGCCACGGCTTTTCCGACGACGACGCCTGGGACATTGCCGCCATCGCCGCCATGTTCGCCATGTCCAACCGGCTCGCCAACGCCTTCTCGATCAGGCCGAACGATGAATTCTATGGGATGGGACGCGAGCGGCGGGACTGAGCGCGCATCGACGCTCCGTCGCGTTTGGCGCCGCGATCTACATGAACTCTAAGCGATTGGACGAAAGAGAGGCGACCGAGGCAGGAACCGGCAGGGGCTTGGGCGGGTTTTCTACGGCGGCTGTCGTCACCAGGTGGGATGAATGCGGCTCGGATCTCTCGTTCTCATGTCCCTTCTCGCCGCGGCGCCGGCGCTCGCGGACGACGCTCTTCGCACCGGCGCGGCGGCTTTCGGCGACTGGCGCACGGATGCCCCAGGCGTGCGCCGCCTGATCGCGCCGGGCGATCTGCCGGCTCCGTATGCGACGCGCTCGACGGCGAACATGTCGGAACACGAAACCCGGACCGCCGCCGAAATTCCAAAAGCGCCGCCGGGCTTCACGGTCGATCAGTTTGCGACCGGTCTCCATATGCCGCGCGTCATTCGCATCGCGCCGAATGGCGACATTTTCGTTGCCGAAACCGGCGCCGGGCGAGTGCGTGTCTTTCACCCGACGAGGCTTGGCGCGGGGCCCGCGCCAGGCGAGATTTTCGCCGAGGGCTTGCAGCGGCCCTATGGGATCGCGTTCTATCCCTCGGGGCAGACCCCGCAATTCGTTTATGTCGCGACGCCGGACGCCGTCGTCCGCTTTCCCTATCGCAGCGGAGAGACGAAGGCGGGCGGTCCTGCCGAGAAGATCGCGACCCTTCCAGCCGGCGGCGGACACTGGACGCGCGATCTCGCCTTTTCGCCCGACGACAGGACGCTGTTCGTTTCGGTCGGCTCGGGCAGCAACGTTGACGAAGGCGCGCCGCGCGCGGACCAAGCCAGCATCGCCGGAGCGCCGCTCGGCGCCTCGTTCGGCGACGAGCAGCGCCGCGCCGACGTGCTTGCCTTCGATCCCGACGGCAAGCATGAGCGCGTCTACGCGACCGGCATTCGCAATTGTTCGGGCCTCGCGGTTCAGCCCCGAACAGGCGCGCTCTGGTGCGCCGTCAACGAGCGCGACGGCCTCGGCGACAACTTGCCCCCCGACTACGCGACGCATGTAACGCAGGGCGCGTTCTATGGCTGGCCCTGGTACTATCTCGGCGATCATCAGGATCCGCGCCACAAGGACGAGCGGCCGGATCTGGCGAACAGCATCACGATTCCCGACGTTCTCATTCAAGCGCATTCGGCGCCGCTCGGCATCGCCTTCTATGCGGCGGATCAATTCCCCCCGGACTACAAAGGCGACGCCTTCGTCACGCTGCACGGCTCATGGAACCGTTCGAAGCGCACCGGCTATAAGGTCGTGCGCCTCCTCATGAAGGACGGGAATCCGACGGGCGTGTACGAAGATTTTCTTGTCGGCTTCATCGGCGACGACAAAAGCGTCTGGGGCCGCCCGGTCGGCGTCGCGGTGACCCATGACGGTTCGCTTCTCGTCAGCGACGACGGCAGCGGCTCGATCTGGCGCGTGTCCTACAAGGGGAAGTGAAGCGTCCCTCAGCTCGAGAGGACTTTCTCCATGCTGAGCCCGATCGACAGGAGACGCTCGTCGTCTCCGCCGGGGGCAAGGAACTGAACGCCGGTTGGCAAGCCCCCGGCGTCGGCTCCAGACGGCAGCGCGAGGCCGCACATCCGGAACAGGTTGCCGAGAAACGTATAGTGGATGGCGCGCACGTTTGCGGCCCGGAACACTTCGTCATCGCGATCGAGCCCGTCGATCGCCGGCGCGGTCATCGGGGTCGCGGGCAACACCAGCACCGCTTCCTTGAGCTCGTCCGTCAGCGCTGCAATCAGGTCCTCGCGGCCGCGTTGCAAGTTGGTCACGTCACGCTCGGGGACGCGCCCCAACATGGCTCGCGCCACCACCCGGCGATCCATGCGTTTGGCGTCAGCGGACTCAAGGATGGCGCGATGCTCGGCATAGGCTTCGATCGCGACCAGGGAACCGTATCCCGCGATCAGAGCGCGCATCGCTCCGATCGATGGGACCGGCCCCGACCTGACTTTGGCGCCCGCGGACGCGAGCCGCTTCATCATGGTTTCGAGATTGGCCGCAACTTCGGGCTGCACATCGTCGATCCCGCTCTTGTCGGGAACGACGAATTCGACGCCGCTCAGGTTGATCGGACGTACGGACGTGCTCGACTGGCCGCGCAAAGCCATGTCGATCAGCACGCAATCTTCAACCGTGTGCGCCATGGGGCCGATCGTGTCGAGGGTGCGCGAAAGCGGAAATACGCCGTGCTTGTCGATCCGTCCCTCGCTGGTCTTGAACCCGACAATTCCGCAGAAGCCGGACGGCGCGCGGATCGAGCCGCCGGTATCGCTGCCGATCGCGCATGGCGCGAGACCGCCGGCGACCGCAACCGCGGCGCCCGACGAGGATCCTCCGGCGATCCGAGGCGTCACGGGATCGCGAGGATTCCTCGGGGTTCCGAAATGCGGATTGAGCCCAAGCGCGGAGAAGGCGAATTCCGACAGGTTGGTCTTGCCCAAAGCCACCATGCCGGCCGCGGCCAGATTCGCGACGATCGGCGCATCGCTTCCTTTCGGAGGGGAATCGGCAAACAGCGCCGACCCGGCGGTGGTGCGCTCGCCCGCCATGTCGACGAGGTCCTTCCAGGCGATGGGAACGCCATCGAGCGGACCCGCCGCGCGTCCCTCGCGATGACGCGTGCGGCTCGCCGACGCTTCCTTGAGAGCCCGTTCGCGCGTGACGAGAATGAACGAGGGATTCTCGCGGTCGCGATCGATGCGGCCAAAGAAGAATTCCGCAACCTCGACCGGGTCGAGGCGGCCTCTCGCGATCAGACGCCCGATTTCCGCGGCGGACTGCTTTTCGAGATTATCGATCATCGCGAGAGATCTCCCTTCCACGCGAGCCTAACGCGAGCGTTCGTCTCGGGAAACCTCCTTTCAGACCTCTCCTATGATATACTGGTTTCGAACTATCGGCGAAGAGGGGATCTGGCGAAGCTCAAGCGCGTTCCTGATTCTGGCCGCGGCGATCGCGTGGCAAACACCGGCGCTCGCGCCAAACGTCGACGCTCCCTGACGATGTAAATGTGATGCAAGGGGAAATAAGGCGCCGCTCCGGCCAGCCCGTCATAAGCTTGACGGCGAACGTCCGAAGGTTTGGGACGCGATCTCAAATTTGACCGAGAGGCTCGCCACAATAGCGCCTGTGAGCGCCTTAGCCAGAGAAAGTCATGGATCGAATCACGACCTCCGAACATGATTTCAGACGCCGGCTCCTGGCGCGTCGCGCGGCTTGAGCCGGAACGGTCTCGCGATCCCTATCTCGGGGCGTTTTACGCTTACGACGAAAGTGGGACGTCCTTTCGTCGTCGTCGCGAACTGCCGGACGGCTCCGCTGTTCTGATCTTCCATCTCGGCGGGAGACTTTGCGTCGAGCATCCGAAAGGCAGCCGGCATGAATTCCGCGAGGGTCAAGGATTTTATAGCGGCGCGAGCATGACTTACGTCGTGACGGAGACGGATGGGGCGCAAGCCGGCGCGCAAATCAAGTTCAGCCTCCTTGGGGCGCGTCTTTTTCTGGGCCGTCCGCTGGAGGAATTTGGCGACGCGCTCATCGACCCTTGGCGAGCGTTCGGCCAACCGGCGACGGAGCTTGGAGATCGGCTCGCGGAGACGCGCTCGCTGAGCAAGAAAGTCGAAATGCTCGCGCAAGCTGCAGCGCCGAAGCTTTGCAGCGAAACCGGGATTGCGCCCGGGCTCGCGTTCGCTTTTCGGCGCTTGAGCCGCGCCGACATCCGTGTCGCGGACGTCGCTCGTGAGGTCGGGATGAGCCGCGAGCGCTTTTCGAAGGCTTTCCGCCGGGAGTTCGGGCTGTCGCCGAAAAGCTTCGCGCGGGTTCGGCGCTTCGCTCGCTCGGTCAATGTCCGCCGACGAGAACCGTCTTTGACAGGGGCTGCGCTCGCCGCTCGGTGCGGATACGTCGATCAGGCCCATATGATCCACGAGTTCCAAGAATTTTCCGGCAGCGCGCCCTCGGCTTTGTGGCGCCACGAGCTGCCGGACGCTGGCGGTTTCGTGGACTGAGCGAAGCGTCACATTTTCACAAGACCGCCACTGCCCGACGGGCCTATTGGTTAGGGCAGTCAACACAAACGACGGAGACTGAGCCCATGTCGATCACTCCGAAACCGCCACAGGTCATTCCCTATCTCTTCTATAACGACATCGGCGCCGCGCTTGACTTTCTGACGCGCGCCTTCGGCTTCAAGGAGGAGATGCGCGTCGGCACGCCGAGCGGCGGCATGCATGGGGAAGCGTCGATTCAGGGTCAGCTCGTCATGATGGGACAGGGCGCGCATGAGCGCAGCCTGCGCTCGCCCAAGGATGTCGGCGGAGCGACAATGGGCGTGTTCATCTCCCTCGATGACGTCGACACGCACTACGAGGTCGCGAAGGCCGCGGGCGCGGAGATCGTCCATCCGCCGAAGGACGTCGAGTATGGCCGAACCTATTGGGCGAACGATCCCGAAGGACATCCCTGGTTTTTTACGGCGCCGCCGAAGGCAGGGTGAACTCTCCCTTGGGCGCCGTGGATACATGTGCGCGACGCGTGGCGTGCACGGCCGGTTCAGGGAGCGGTCCAGGTGATCTGCGTCTCGAACGTGGTTCCGCTGACGCGCTGGCTCCGCGTCCCCCCGCCGGCGCCATGCCAGGACGGGAGGCCGAACGGCAGGTCACGCCGAGGAATGTCCGTGTGGGGAAGGTCCGCCGTCGTGCTGTAGTGCGTGGTGTCGACATGGCCGTCACTGTCTGGGGCGATTGCAGCCTGCGCGGCCGCAAGATGTGCGTTCCAATTGGCCGCGACACCGTTCGGCGCCGTCGGATGGCTCACATGGATAATCGGTATCCCGCTCGCGCCGGGCCAGTTGGTCGCGCTCGTGTTCGCCTGGGCGCCGAAAGCAAGGATTGCCTGGAGTGTGTTCGTCGCCTTGGCGCGGTCGAACAGGCTGTTCCGATAGGCCATGATCGTCGGCTCGGTCGGGATCACGGCGGGGTTGCTCCCCGACAGGAAGGAACTCTGCACGCCGAACAGGTAAGTGTTGAACATGAGATAGGAGCGGGTGAGGCCAAGCTTCGTGAGAAAGTTCTGCGCAATCTGCCCCGCCTGTCCAACGAAGGCGCGTTGACCGAGTGTCTCGTCGGTGGCGGGGTCCTGCCCAATCACTAGCACCCGGGCGTGTCCGTCGAGACGGCCGCGGTAAAACACCGGACCGAAATGCGTATGGAACGGGTTGCCGGGAAAATTCAGATAGTGATCGAGCGGAGCGCCTTGGAATAACTCCTCCCAGGCACAGTCCGGCCCCGGATCGTGCTGGGGATAAAACAGTAGGCATCTGAGCTTGGCCACGACGGCCGGATTCGAGACTTTTAAGAGCACTCGGCTGAAGAACCTTGTGGAGATCTATCGGCATGCAAACCTCCCGCGACAGAGGCGCAGGCCGCCGAATCCGCGTCGTGTTCCACGACATGCATCTTCTGCCGGTTGCCCTCAGAGGTCCTCTCGGAGCACGAATAGCGAGACGATGCCGTGATGTAGATCACAGCGCCAGTTAAGTAGGCTTCGTCCGACTGAACATGGGGGCGTTCATGAGCCGCCGAAAGCAGCCTCCGGCGGCTGAGGTCTGGCGCGAACCGACGCCTCAGCAGCGCTGCCGGCTTCGACTCATGCTTGCGTCGCTTCGGACCATGGCGCCCAAGATCTCTGGGTAATCTTCCGCATTGCGGACCACGCGGCTCCCCGCGCTATTGTTCCCCGCCATGATCCGGCTTGCTTCTTGTCTGCTTGCCGCGACTGCTCTCACTCTTTTCGTGGAGCCCGCGGAGGGTGCGCCTACCGATCCTCCCGCAGTGACGCCCCAAAGCGGCCCTTGGGACGCAGGCATGGGCTTCAGTTTTCCCAGCATGAAATTGCGGCGCGCCTTGAGCGGCATCGCCTGTCCGACGAGCAAATCTCGCGAGCGCTTCTGCCTTGCCGTGTTCGATGAAGGCGCCGAAGCGCGCCATCTCGCGATCGGCGACGAGGCTTATGTCCCGGACAATGAACAAGTGCTCCTGTCGCAGGGAACTCTGGAGCTCGACGCCGAAGCGGCGGCGACGGACGGCTCGTTTTATTATGTCGTTGGCTCGCATGGCGCAAAAAGAAAAGATTGCGCGAACAATCCCGACAGCCGTCATGTCATCCGTTTTCGCGTCGATCCCAAAAATGGTCGCGCGCTTCGAAACATACGCGGAGCCCTTGTTGGCTACGCCGATACCGGTCGCCTCTGGTCGGTGCTGTCGAGTGTGCCAGCGCTCAAGGATCACGTCGGCGACAACATGTGCCTGGGGACGAAGCCTCCGCCGGAGGCTTCGCAACTTGCCGGCAAAGGCGGCGTCAATATCGAGGGCCTTGCCGTCAAGGATGGGCGACTGTTTTTTGGCTTTCGCGGTCCGACGGACAACGGCGCAGCCTATATCTTGTCCGTCGATGCGAATGCGCTGTTCGACGGCAAGGGGGCGGAACCCGAGTTGTACCCGATCGAGGTTGGCGAAGGCCGGGCGATCCGCGACCTGCTTGCGGTCAGCGACGGCGTTCTCGTTTTGGCGGGCCCCGACGACGATGAAGGCAACGAGGGCGCCGGATGGGTCGTTATCCGTTGGATTGGTCGAGGCACGCTCGATCCCGTTGACCAATCAAAGCCGCTGGCTTCCCTCGACCTGAGCGGCGTGAAGTTGCGCTCGTGCGATCATGAACTGAAGCCGGAGGCGTTGGCGGTGACCGCCGACAAGCCGGGCGAGCCCTATCAGGCGGTCATTTTCTCCGACGGCATGTGTGACGGCGGCCCGCTCCGCTTCACGATTCCGCGTTAACGCGGCTCCCTGCCCCACCCGCCTCCGGTCGGCGTCACGATCTCGACCGCCTCGCCAGCTTCCACCTTGGTCTCGGCGCAGCCTGGCAGAATTTCGACGCGGCCGTCGTTGCGGCGGACCGAGTTCACGCCGAGCTCGCCTGCGCTGCCGCCCATCATGCCGGGATTGGGAAGGCTACGAAAGCCGCTAAGGATCGCCGCCTGCATCGGCCTCAAGAAACGGACGCGCCTCAGCGTCCCGTCGCCCGCGCGCCACTCGCCCTTGCCGCCAGAGCCGCGGCGGATGTGAAAATCCTCAAGCACCACCGGAAAGCGGCTCTCCAGCACCTCGGGATCGGTCAGGCGCGAATTGGTCATGTGAACGTGCACCGCGCTCGCGCCGTCAAAGCCGGGGCCGGCCGGCGCGCCCGAGCAGATCGTCTCATAATATTGATAGGTGTCGTCGCCGAAGGTGAAGTTGTTCATCGTCCCTTGCGAAGGGCCGAGCGCCCGGAGCGCGGCGAACAAGGTGTTGGTGACGATCTGCGACACCTCGACATTGCCCGCGACCACGGCCGCGGGATACTTCGGCGACAGCATCGAGCCGTCCGGCACGATAATACGGATCGGCCGCAGGCAGCCCGCGTTCATCGGGATATCGTCGTCGACCATGACTCGAAACACGTACAAGACCGCAGCGCGCGTGACCGGTTCTGGCGCGTTGAAGTTCGACGGCTGCTGCACGGAAGTGCCCGTGAAGTCGACCGTCGCCTCGCGCTTCTCTTTGTCGAGGCTGATCTTGACCTTGATCACCGCGCCCTGATCGGACACGCTCTCCGCCTCGCCGTCGGCAAGCTTGTCGATCACGCGGCGCACGCTTTCGTCCGCATTGTCCTGGACGTGGCCCATATAGGCCTGGACGGTGGGGAGCGAGAACGTCTCGACCATGCGCTTGAGTTCCCGCGCGCCCTTCTCGCATGCCGCGATCTGCGCCTTGAGGTCGTTGACGTTCTGCAGCGGATTGCGCGCTGGGTAGGCTCCGCTCTTCAAAAGAGCGTAGAGTTCGCGCTCGCGGAAGCGGCCGCGATCGACCAGCAGAAAGTTGTCGATATAGACGCCCTCCTCATGGATCGAGGTCGCGAGCGGCGACATTGAACCTGGAGCCGTTC
Source organism: uncultured Alphaproteobacteria bacterium (assembly GCA_963820095.1). Classification (GTDB taxonomy): domain Bacteria; phylum Pseudomonadota; class Alphaproteobacteria; order Rhizobiales; family Beijerinckiaceae; genus Roseiarcus. The sequence continues at coordinate 67,485 of CAWFZA010000019.1, read as the reverse complement.
CCCCGACATCCGCGTGATGGCCGCGCGAGGCGACCCAGAACAGGATCGATTGCCCATGTTCCTCGAAGACCGGCGTGCAGACCGTGATGTCCGGCAGATGAGTGCCGCCGTTGTAAGGTGCGTTCAGCGCAAACACATCGCCCGGGCGAATGCGTCCCGCGTTGTCGCGGATGATCGAACTCGACCGAGCGGTCCATCGAGCCCAGATGCACCGGCATGTGCGGCGCATTGGCGATGAGACGGCCCTCTCGGTCGAACACGGCGCAGGAAAAGTCGAGCCGCTCCTTGATGTTGACCGAATAGGCGGTGTTCTGCAGCGTCACCCCCATCTGCTCGGCGATCGACATGAAGAGATGGTTGAAGATCTCGAGCATGACCGGATCGGCCTTGGCCCCGATCGCCTCGCGCTGGGCCATGGGCTCGACGCGAAGTCATCAGCACATGGTTTCTCGCTGTGAGCTCGGCGCGCCAACCCTGTTCGACGACGATCGTCTGATGCGGCTCGATGATAAGCGCCGGCCCATCGACGCGCGCGCCGAGGGCAAGCGCCTCGCGTAAAAAGACATTCGCCTTGCGCCAGCGCCCCTGCGAGAAGAAGCGCGTTCCGCGGGCGGGAACGAGCGGCGCGGTCGAGGGACGCGGCCTATCGCTGGTTCTCTCGGTTGGCCGAGCCGCGCCGCCGATCGCCTCGATGGACACCGCCTCGATGACGATCGCCTTCTCACGATCGACGAAGCCGAAGCGGCTTTTGTGCGCGCTTTCGAACCCGCGCCGCATCGCCGCCGGCGTCGAGAGCGGAACCTCGATCGTCGTATCCGATCCCGAATAGCGCAGCTGCGCGCGGCGATGGACTTTGATCGCCTCAGGCGCGACCCCTTGCCCTTCGACCTCCGCGATCGCAGTGGCGGCGAGCTTGTCCGCGACGGCGCCAACGCGAAGAAGCGCATCGACTCGAAGCGGCTCGTCGACCCCTTGCGCGCGCTGGGCGGTGATGTCGGCGAGTCCCATGCCGTAGGCGGAGAGCAGGGACGAGAAGGGATGGATGAGGACGGTCGAAATCGCCAACGCGTCAGCGACGTCGCAGGCGTGCTGGCCGCCCGCGCCGCCGAAGCAATTGAGCGCATAGCGGGTGACATCGTAGCCGCGCGCGACCGAAATCGTCTTGATCGCCTCGGCCATCTTCGCCACCGCAATGGCGAGAAACCCGTCGGCGACCGCCTCCTGGCTCCCGCCCGTCGCCGATTTCGCGCGCGAGCGTCGCAAAACGTTCCCGGACGATCTCATCGTCGAGCGGCTCGTCGCTCCGGGGGCCGAACACTTTCGGGAACAGATCCGGGACGAGCTTGCCGGTCATCAGGTTCGCGTCGGTGACCGTGAGCGGACCGCCACGACGATAGGCTGCCGGTCCGGGGTCGGCTCCGGCTGAAGCGGGGCCGACCCGAAAGCGCGCGCCATCGAAGGAGAGGATGGAGCCGCCGCCCGCGGCCACGGTATGGATTTTCATCATCGGCGCGCGCATGCGCACGCCCGCGACCTCGGTCTCGAACGCACGCTCGAATTGCCCATCGAAATGAGCGACGTCGGTCGAGGTGCCCCCCATGTCGAAGCCGATGATGCGCTTGAACCCGGCGCTGGCCCCCGTCCGCGCCATCGCCACCACGCCTCCGGCCGGGCCTGAGAGAATCGCGTCCTTGCCGGCGAACAGGCCGGCCGAAGTGAGGCCGCCGGACGACATCATGAACATGACGCGGGCGCCGGTGCGTTCGATGTCGAGATCCCGCGACACCTGGCTGACATAGCGGGCAAGAATTGGCGAAAGATAGGCATCGACCACGGTCGTGTCGCCGCGTGAAACGAGCTTGATGAGCGCCGAGGCGACATGGCTTTCGGAGACTTGGGCAAAGCCGAGCTCACGGGCGATGGCGCCGACCATGCGCTCGTGCGCCGGATAGCGATAGGCGTGCATGAAAACGATCGCGACGGCCTGGTAGCCCTGGGCTCGCGCTTTGGCGAGCGCCGCGCGCACGCGCTCGGGATCGGGAGCCGCCTCGAGCGCGCCGTCCGCGAGCACGCGCTCGTCGACCTCGATGACCCCGGAATAAAGCTGCTCGGGCTTTATGATGTTGCGTGCGAACAAGCGCGGGCGCGCCTGGTAACCGATCTCGAGCGCATCGCGAAAGCCGCGCGTGGTCACAAGCAGCGTGCGCTCGCCGCGTCGCTCGAGCAGCGCATTGGTGGCGACGGTCGTTCCCATCTTGACCGCGCCGATTGCGCCAGCCGGGATGGGCTCGCCCGAGGCAAGCCGCAAGAGGCGACGGATCGCCTCGACCGCGGCGTCCGCATAAGCTGGACTCTCGGACAGAAGCTTGATCGGAGAGAGCCGCCCGCGCGGATCGCGGCCGATCACGTCGGTGAATGTGCCGCCGCGATCGATCCAGAAGTCCCAGGCTCCTGCTGGCTTTTCTTTCAATGAGCCCCGCTTCGCATTCACGTTTGATTGATCTCCGGATTTGGCCCCGTCTTTGCCGCGAGCCCGGCAATGGTCCTATCATCGAGTCAAACCAATCGTGAAACCAAAGGACCTCCGAATGGAAATCGTAAAGTTTGGCAAGACGGGCTTGCAGGTGTCGAAGCTCTGTCTCGGCTGCATGACCTATGGCTCGCCCAAATGGCGCGAGTGGGTCTTGGACGAAGAGGCGTCGCGTCCGTTCATTCGTGAGGCGCTGGAGAAGGGCATCAATTTTTTCGACACCGCGGATGTCTATTCGCAAGGCGTGAGCGAAGAAATTCTCGGCCGCGCGCTCAAGGAATTCGCGAAGCGCCCAGAGGTGGTGATCGCGACCAAGGTGCATGGCGCGATGGGGCCGAGCCCCAACGCCAAAGGCCTGTCGCGCAAGCATATCATGGAGGCGATCGATGCGTCGCTGAAGCGACTCGGCGTCGACTATGTCGATCTCTACCAGATCCACCGCTTCGATCCCTTGACCCCGATGGAAGAGACGCTGGAAGCGCTGAACGACGTCGTGCGCGCCGGCAAGGCCCTCTACATCGGCGCTTCGTCAATGTACGCCTGGCAGTTCGCGCGCATGATCGACATCGCGCGCGCCAAGGGGCACGCCGAGTTCGTGTCGATGCAGAACTACTACAACCTCGTCTATCGCGAGGAGGAGCGCGAGATGATGCCGCTATGCGCGAACGACGGCATAGCCGTCATTCCCTGGTCGCCGATGGCGCGCGGCTATCTCGCAGGCTCCGGGGTCGGCGCCAACGCTTCGACCACGCGCGGCCGCACCGATCCGTTCAGCGTGACGTTGGGGCTCGGTTCGCGGCAGGATGAGGCGATCCGCAAGCGCGTGGTCGAGACGGCGGAAAAGCTGAACACCAAGCCCGCGGTCGTCGCGCTCGCCTGGGTGCTGTCGAAGCCCTTTATCACCGCGCCGATCATCGGCGCCTCGAAGCCTCATCACCTCGCGGACGCCATCGCGGCGACCGAGCTCAAGCTCGACGCGCGCACCATCGCCAAGCTGGAGGAGCCGTATAGCGCGAAGCCAGTGGCCGGCCACGGCTAGCGAACGGGCCGGCCCGGCTTATGTATGGAACTGTGCGACTTAAGCCTTCGAGGAAGCCATCATGACTCAAGCTGGAACCAAGGATCATCCGATCACGATCGAGCCGATCCATGAGCGGGTGCGAGTGATCTGGCATGGGCGCACGATCGGCGACAGCAAAAGTGCGTTGGAGCTGCGCGAGGCGAGCTATCCGCCAGTGGTCTATGTGCCACGCGACGATATGGACATGACCGCGCTCGAACGCACCGCCCGCGTTACGACTTGCCCTTACAAAGGCGAAGCAAATTATTACTCGATCACGGACGGCAAGGCTCGTGACGATAACGCCGTATGGACCTACGAGTTGCCGAAAGAAGGGGTGGGCGAGATCGGCTCCCACCTCGCGTTTTATCCGGACAAGGTGGAGATCACGCGCGGCGAATGAGATCCTTCCGCCCGCCCGTTGAAAACGGCTCAGTGGGACCGGTCCGCGAACTCACCGACATGGTTAGCCAAGCGAACCGACCGGCTGCTGTGCATTGCCTGCGCATTGTTCTACAATGATCCCGACTCGGTTGGGATGGGGATAACAACAATGCTGTTCGACGGCGGGTTTACGTTCGGCAATTTCGTTGCCGACGCCTTCACCATATTCATGTTCATATTGTGGTTCTGGCTGCTGATCGTTGTGTCGGGCGATCTCTTTCGCCGGCACGACGTGTCCGGCTTCGCCAAGGTTCTGTGGGTGATCGCGTTCATCCTGTTCTCCTATCTCGGCGTCTTCGCTTATCTGCTCACGCAAGGCCGGGGCATGGCGGAACGCAACAAGGCCCAAGCCCGAGAGGAACGAGAGGAGCTGCGCCACATTGTCGGCTTCAGCGTGGCGGACGAGATTACGAAGCTCGACAACCTGAAGGCGTCGGGATCGATCACGGAGCCGGAATACGGCCGCCTGAGAGCCAAGCTGGTCCAATAAACGCTCCGGCGCGGACGCTTGTTCGCGCCGACAGATGATCAAGACGGCTCGCAAGGAGCCCCGACCTTAGGGAGGCGACGATGTGCATCAATTGCGAAAGCAACGGAATCGGTCGGCGGGATTTGATGAAGTTCGGCGCGGCGGCCGCGATCGCGCTTGCAGCCGCGAGCTCGCCGCCTGCGGCGCGCGCGGCGGAAGGCGCGCCGACTTCGCTGTCCCCCCAAGAGGCGCTCGCCAGCTCAAGGTGGGCAACGAGCGGTTTGTGAGCCAACCAGAGCTCTGCACCGTCGATCTCGCCCAGAGCCGCAGCGCCGTCGCCGGCCATCAGGCGCCCTGGGCGACGATCGTCGCCTGCGCTGACAGCCGCGTGGCGCCGGAGCTGATTTTCGGCGGCCGCGGACTCGGTGAATTGTTCGTCTCCCGCGACGCTGGCAATCTTGTTAATGTCCAGACGCTCGGCACCATCGAATATGGCGCGGCCGTCCTCGGCTCGCCGCTCGTCGTCATCCTCGCGCACACCGCCTGCGGCGCCGTGAAGGCCGCCTGCGACGTTGTGACCAAGAACGCGACCTATCCTGGCGTTATCGGCCGCATGATCGAGCCGATCGTGCCGGCCGCGCTCGCGGTGCGCAACGATCCCGGCGATTTCGTCGACAACGCCGCCAAGGAGAGCGCGAAGCGGACCGCGGCCAACCTCCCGACTGTGAGCAAAATCGTCTCCGATCTGGTCGGCGCGAGCAAGGTGAAGATCGTGGCGGCGATCTACGACCTTGAAACCGGCGTCGTCACCTATCTCGATTAGCGAAGGGCGCCCGTCGTGAGAGAGGCCGACCAACTCGCATCATTCCAACCGTAGGATGGCGGCGCGGCCCTAGAGGCCCACAGGAGATGGCGCTGGATTCCGGAGCATCGCGTGTGGTGAACAGCGCCCTCGAAAGGACGCGCGCCACCCGGCCGACGTTTACGCAAGTCGGAGGCCAAGGTCGCCGATCTCGGGCTCGCGGACCCGGCCCGCATCCTCGAATCGAGCCTGGCGAGGGCTGCGGAGCTCGCGGGGGTCAGCCGCAATGCTAAGCGGCGGCGTCTTTGAGGAACAGACAGACAGATGCAAAGAAAAATGGCCCGGCTCTGCTTTTAATCATTCTCCTTAACTCACAGTTCTTGGAGAGCCAAATGGATTTGAGCAACAGAATTCCACCCGCTTGGACCCTCCAGGCCAAATAATTCTTGCGAAATCCCTCAACAAGCCCTATCTCTGCCTCATCGAGTTTCGGCCGGACAACTTGGCCTCGCCGCGCGCTACGCGTCGGACTGACGACCTTCTTCCAAAATCTCGATCTCTACGAGCCGTCGGCGCGGACTGCGCCGACTATCTAAACACACACCTGAAAGAAGTGTCTCATGACCCAAGGAACCGTGAAGTGGTTCAACGGCCAAAAAGGATTTGGCTTTATCCAGCCGGATGACGGAAGCAAGGATGTTTTCGTCCACATCAGCGCCGTCGAGCGCGCCGGAATGTACAGTCTCAGCGAGGGACAGAAAGTCTCATACGAGGTTGTCGCAGATCGAAGGACCGGCAAATCCACGGCGGACAATCTCAAGGCTGCCTGACGCGGCGGCGCCAATCTCTCGCCTTGACCACGGATGTACTGGCAGGCGCGTCGACCCCGCGTGCGGCTTCGCAGTGCGCGGGGTTTTTGCTGAAAGGCGCCCACACCAGCAAGGGCGAAGCTTCGCTCCCGACCTATGACGGAAACACGCAGGACATGGGCATCCATTGGGATCGGGGCTTTTCTCACTCGGTCTGAAGACAAGGCCAGAGAGGTGGTCATATCGTGACCCACAAATTCGTCGTCGGCCAAGCCGTCGACTTCAACCGGAAGCAGCCCTGGATGTCGGGCGGCCCCTACGAGGTGGTCAGCGTACTGCCCGCAGACGGGGACGATTTCCCCACCTACCGCGTCAAAAGCCAGACAGAGCCTTTCGCCCGAGCCGCCAAGGAGGCCGACCTCGTCGCCGTCGGCTCGGCGCCCGTGGGACGGCCGACGCTCGTGCGGTGGGCTGATCTTCTGTCCCAACCCTCCGCGCCAACCCGATCGCGGTGAAGAGTGGGCCGAATTTCGCGCGTGATCGCCGCGCCCGATGCGGCCATCGGCCTCGTCGAGCCGAGGCGCATGCCTCCGTTCTGAGACTCGCAAGTTTGGTCGACGTGATCAGCAGTTTAACGCCTCGCAAGCGTTCTTGATTTTCGCGCTCTTGTCGTGACCCCTCGATGACCGAAACATACGAGCACGACATCGCTGCCGTCAGCAACATAAAAGGCATCCCGACAATCCTTGACATTGTGTGCCGCATGACGGGCATGCGCTTCGCCGCGGTCGCGCGCGTCACGGAGGATCGATGGATCGCATGCAGCGTATGCGACGAAATCAACTTCGGACTGAAACCCGGCGGTGAACTCAAGGTCGAGACCACGCTGTGCCATGAGATCAGGCAGAGTGGGGAAGCAGTCATCATCGACCATGTCGCCGAGGACCCCCTTTATGCGTGCCATCACACGCCGCAGATGTACGGCTTGCAAAGCTACATTTCGATGCCAATCCGTCTCGCCGACGGCTCTTTTTTCGGCACCTTATGCGCCATCGATCCGGAACCGCACCGCTTAAACACCCCTCAAACCATTCAGATGTTCGAAATGTTCGCGGACATGATTGGCGTCCAGCTCAGCGCCATTCGCCGGTTAAATCTCGCCGAGGCGAATCTTCTCGATGCCCGGAACGCCTCCGCGCTTCGCGAACAGTTCATAGCGGTGCTCGGCCACGATTTGCGCAACCCTTTGGCATCCATCAGCGGTGGCGTTGGCCTCCTTCGGAAGGAGGCCCTGAGCGACAGAGGCGCGAAAATCCTGGACATGATGCATGGCAGCGTTGTGCGGATGTCAGGCTTGATCGACAACGTTCTAGATTTCGCGCGCGGCCGTCTTGGCGGGGGCTTTACACTCACTCGTCAGGCCGGCGTCGCGCTCGAGCCAATCTTGCAACAGGTGGTCAGTGAGTTGCGCGTTGGCGCCGGGGCTCGAGCCATAGAGACGGACTTCGACTTGCCCGAGCCGGTCAACTGCGATCCGTCCCGTTTCGGTCAGATGGTTTCAAATCTGCTCGCCAACGCCGTCGCTCATGGGACGCCCGATGAGCCTGTGCGAATTCATGCCGCGACAAATGCCGAGGAGCTGGAATTATGGGTCGCCAACAGCGGCGCGCCAATTCCCCCGACAACGATGGAACGGCTGTTTCAGCCATTCTTTCGCGGCGAGGCGCGGCCGAGTCTGCAAGGTTTGGGCCTCGGCCTGCATATCGCCTCGGAAATCGCCAAGGCCCATGGCGGCGCAATCGACGCGATCTCGACGGCTGACGAAACCCGCTTCACCTTTCGGATGCCGCTTGCTTGAAGCAAGGTCCAGGGACGAAAGCTCAGTCGGCCGTCAGCTCGGTAATTCTGTCGGCGATGTTCCCCGGATAATAGGGCTTTTCAACGAAGAGGGCGCCGGGAGGAAGGTCATCCTCCAGGAACTTCATATAGCCTGAGGCGACGATGATTTTGACGGGGGGCCACCGTCCACGGACATAGTGGGCGAGCGCCAATCCATCCATCGAGCCCGGCATGTTGATGTCGGTGAAGATGAGTTCGATCTTGTCATGAAGCTCAAGCGCGCGAATGGCCTCAGCCGCGTTCTCCGCCTCGTAGACGATGAAGCCCGCCGCTTCGAGGGACGAGGATGTGTCCATCCTGATCAAGTATTCGTCCTCGACAACGAGAATCGCGACGTTTCGAGCTTGCGGATTTGCCATTAGCTTGAAACTCCGCACCGCCGTAATCGTTCACTTACTTTCACAAATATTTTTGGTTGAGATCTACATATTGCTCCCCGCTCAATTGCGATATTTACAAGGACAATTCTTGAGAGCCCCCAGGCGGCGCCGGTCCAATTGATCGGGATCGATCTTAAGGGTCGGGCTAGGCGAAGGCGGCGCGCCGAAGCGATCCTCTCGTAAAGTCACCGCGCGCCCGCGGCCCGGATTCCGTGCGTCACCCCTTCCGGGCGATCTCAGCGATCTCGGACAGAGCCTCGAATTCCGGGCCGGAGACCGGAATGGGAATGTGAAAGACTTCGGCGATCACCTGCAGCCAGCCATGCAGGAAATAGGTCCAGCCGTCCTCGACCTTGAGCGCGCGGCGCGACGCCTGCGCGCGGGCCTGGCTTAAGAAAACGAGGTCGCCGCGATAATTGAGGTCCCAGGCGATTGCCCGCTCCGGAAAGAGGGCCGCATCGGTCAGCGGCGAGCCCGGCGCGTCCTTGCCGAGGCCGGTCGCGTTGACGACCAGCGAGCCGGGGCGGAGAGAAGCGAGCGCGGCATCGTTGTCGCGCTTATCCGCCGCGAGGACATAGTGGACGGGCATATCGGAAGAGAGTTCGCCATGGACGCGCTCGATCTCCTTAAGCCGCGCCGGATCGCGGTCGGAAACGACGATGCGCGACGGCCGGTCGGCGCCGCGCGCCTCTTGCATCAGATGCCAGGTCATGGCGATGGTCGAGCCGCCGGCGCCGATCGCAAACAACTCGGCGCCCGTGCGCTCGAAATGGCGCTCCGGCAGGAAGCCGTCGATCGCGAGGCCGGAGGAAATCGGGTCCTTGGCGTGGCAGACGAGCTTGTCCTCCTGCTTCGACAGGCAGCTCGTCTCGCCCATGAGGAGCGCGTGGCGGTCCACGACGTCGAACTGGTCGCGGCAGGCGTGGTAGAGATCGATCTTGTGCGTCGTGACCAAGGCGCCGAGCGACCTCGGATCGCTTTTCAGGAACGCGACCGCGGCCCGGTAGGATTCGGGGGCCGCGTGGAGCGCGAAATCGACCCCCTTGATCACGGCGCCGTCGAGCCCGAGGCGCTTCGCCCAGGCGGGAAACACCTTCATGATCGAGCTCTTCGTGGTCGTCACGCCGAAGAAGTAGAGGGTCGGCGCTGTCGCCGGTTCGAGCGCGGTCATCGGCGGAGGCGCGTCACGACGCGGAGGCGAAGACGCGGGCGATGCGCTCGGCCGGGCGGCCGCGATAGCCCGCGTTGTCGATCACCCGCCAGCCGCCCTGGCCGTCGTCCACCACGCGGCTCCGCATGCCCCCGGCCTCCTCGATGATCGCATAGTCCTGGCCGGAATCGGGCTCTCTCTGAATCATGCGGCAGGGACATTCGGCGACCCTCGTGGTTATGCTATCTTTCGGTCAAGCTGCAGAAAATTCGGACATATTTATAGAATGGATCGTGGAGGAAAGCCGATGAAGTCAGCCCTGTCGGCTCTCGCCCTGGCCGCGTGCTGATGCAGCGCCGCTCAAGCCGCAGATTGCACGGTCGGCGTCGCCATATACGCGCTGGGCGCTCATCATTGTGCTCGCCATGCGGCGCCGGCTCGCTGAAGCGCTGAACGCATGGCCCGTGATCTCACGCTTTCCATCGACATCGGCACGGGCAGCGTCCGCGCGGCGCTGGTCGATTCGGAAGGCGCGATCCTTCCCATCGCGGCGCGCGAGCACGATCAGATCGTGCCGCAATTCGGCTGGGCGGAGCAAAGGCCGCGCGATTGGTGGGCCGGCGTCTCCGCCTCGATCCGCGATGCGCTCGGCGCGATCGAAGGCGCGCGCGAGCGCATCGCGGCGGTCTCAGCCTGCGGCCAGATGCATGGCGCGGTGCTGATCGACGAGGCCGGCGATCTGACGCGCGACGCCGCGCCCTTGTGGAACGACAAGCGCACCGCCGCGATCGTGGCGGAGTTCGAACGCCAGCACGGCGCTTCCGCCTATCTCGCCGAATGCGGCAATCCGCCGACGCCGGCATGGCCCGGCTTCAAGCTGATGTGGCTCAAACGCAACGATCCCGACGCCTATCGGGCCGCTCACGCGGTGCTCATGCCGAAGGACTACATCAACTTTCGCCTGACCGGCGAGATCGCGATGGATACCGGCGACGCCTCGTGCAGTTTCCTGATGAATCCCAGCACGAGGGCCTGGTCGGACAGGATGATCGGCCTCGTCGGGCTCGACGCCGAGAAGCTGCCGCCGATCCGCGAGCCTCTCGAGATCCTCGGCGCGGTGACGCCGGCCGCCGCGAGCGAGACCGGATTGCAGGAAGGGACCCCCGTGCTGGTCGGCGGGGCCGACTATCCGATGGCGCTCCTGGGCTCGGGCGCATGCCGCCCCGGTCTCGCCTCGGACGTGACGGGAACGTCCTGCATTCTCACCCTCATCGCCGAGGCGCCGTTGCTCGATCCCGAGATCTGCAACGTCGCGACGATCGAGGGCCACTGGGGTCCCTTCGTCCTTCTCGAAACGGGCGGCGACGCCATGCGCTGGGCGCGACGCGCCTTTCACGAAAAGACTCTTGGCTATGACGAAATGACGGCCCGCGCCGCCTCCGCCCCGGCCGGTTCGGACGGCCTTTTCTTCATGCCCTATCTCACGGGGGAAAGGCTCGGCGCGCATCGCAACGCGCGGGCGCAGTTCTTCGGACTCGGCGCGGGGCATGGGCTCGCGCATCTCCACCGCGCGGTTCTCGAAGGCGTCGCCTTCGCCGCGGCGCGCCACCTGCGCATCATGGAGAAGGCCGCAGGCCGCAGGATCGAGCGCGTCATCGCTTCGGGCGGCGGCGCCAAGACTGAGCTCTGGCTGAAGATCAAGGCGAGCGTCTATGGGGCGCCGATCGTCGTGCCGAAGGAGCCGGAATGCGGCATCGTCGGGTGCGCCGCGCTGGCGGCCACGGCGGCGGGACGTTTCGCTCGGCTCGAAGACGCTGTCCAAGCTTACGTGCGCCATGTCGACGAGGTGAAGCCCGACCCGGATTGGGCCGCCGCTTATGCGCGGATGCAGCCGGTGTTCGACCGGCTCTACACGCACTCCCAGGCGCTCTACGACGACCTCGACGCGCTTGCCGCCGCCCACTGACTTGAGGAGCACGCGCCATGGACGAAATCCTCGCAACGTTCCGCCCCGGCCTTTTCGCGGACAAGCGCGTTCTGATCTCCGGGGGCGCCAGCGGCATCGGGCTCGCCCTTGCGAAAGGATTCGCGCGGCTCGGCGCCGAAGTGACCGCCGCGCTCAAGCGGTGGGGGACGGTCGAGGATCTCGTCGGCGCGACGATCTTCTTCTGCTCGCCGGCCGCCGCCTTTGTCACCGCCACAACTTTGCCGGTCGACGGCGGCTACGTCGTCGGCGGCTTCTGAGACATTGAGGGGAGCTTGTCATGGACGCTCGCGAACAGGGTCGGGTCGGATTTGGAAGGGGTTATGGCGGCCCGGGCAAATATATCCAGCGCGCGAACGAGATCGAGCGCCTGCCTGATCATGTGAAGCCGCTCGGCGACAAGGCGTTCCTGTTGGTCGACGGCTTCGTGCTCGATGCGATGGGCGCGGCGCTCAGCGCTTGCTTCGAGAAGAGCGGCCTCGCTCACGCGGTCGAGCGCTTCAACGGCGAGTGCTCCTCGGAGGAGATCGCCCGCGTCGAGGCTCTCGTGCGCAAGCATTCGGCGGGGGTTGTGATCGGAATCGGCGGCGGAAAGACCGCGGACACCGCCAAGGTCGCCGCATGCGCGACAGGCGCCCGGATCGTGATCGTTCCGACCATCGCCTCGACCGACGCGCCCTGCAGCGCGATTGCGGTGCGCTACACGCCGAACGGGGTCTACCAGGAGTCGATGTTCCTGCCGCGCAACCCCGACATCGTGCTCGTCGACAGCGCGGTGATCGTGAAGGCGCCGCCTCGCTTCCTCGTCGCTGGAATGGGCGACGCGCTTTCGACATGGTTCGAGGCGCGCTCCAATGTCGAGACGAATTCGCGAAACTTCATTGGCTCGGGCTTCCCGGCGCCCGCCGCGGGCCTGGCGCTCGCGAGGGCCTGCTACGACGTCCTCCTGCGCGACGCCCTCGCCGCCAAATACGCCGCCGAACGCGGCGCGCTGACGCAGGCGGTCGAAAACATCATCGAGGCGAACACGCTTCTGAGCGGGCTCGGGTTCGAGAATTGCGGCGTCTCGGGCGGCCACGGGATCCATGACGGCCTGACCGCGCTCGACGAGACGCATGGCTTCTACCACGGTGAGAAAGTCGCCTTCGGGACGCTCTGCCTCCTGATGCTCGAAGGGCGGCCGTTCGCGGAGATCGAAGCGACGGCGCGGTTCTGCCGGGCGCTTGGCCTGCCGACGACGCTCGCCGACCTGAAGCTGGCGAAGGCAAGCCGCGCGGACATCGAACGCGTCGCCGAGGCCGCGCTCGCGCCCGGCTCCGCCTCCTGGCGCTCGGCCGCGCCGCTCTCGGTCGCGACCGTCCGCGACGCGATCCTTGCGCTCGATGGCTTCACCTCGTCGCTCGCCGCCTCCGCCTGACGGCGCGCTCTCTTTCCCAGTTCATGGGACATCTTCGATGCAAGCCGCTGTCATGTACAAGCCCGGAGACATCCGGCTCGAAGAGGTTCCGAAGCCCGCCGCGAAGAAGGGCGAGGCGCTGCTCAGGATCGCCGCGGTCGGCGTATGCGCTTGACTATTTCATGGGCAATCGTACCCCATATCGCGATCCGCGATCGGCGTCGCCGCGGGGGCGGAGAAACATGCGGTCGTGCGCGCCTGCATTCGGGCGCGCTACTTCAATGGGCTCGTCACCGACGAGTCCACGGCCCGGTTCCTTCTCGAAGAGAAGGATCGGCGGGCATTCCATGAAAGCGAGGTCGACGATGAACATCGCTGAAACGGTCCTTCCCGCCAAAGGCCACAACAGGCCGCGCAATCCCGGCGTTCCCTTGGATGCGAGCGCATTCGAGAGCGTCGGCGTCAATGCGAGCGCGGTCGAGCGCCGCGCGGCGACCTTGACCACGCGCCGCTCGATCAAGAAGGAATGGCAGGCGGCGTGGCTGGTGAAGGCGCATGACCTGCATCGACCTCACGACGCTCGCGGGAGACGACACGCCGGAGCGCGTGCGCCGTCTCTGCGCCAAGGCGAGGAAGCCGCTGTCCGACGACCTCCTCGAGGCGCTCGGCCTTGCGGATGCGTCCCCGACCGTGGGCGCGGTCTGCGTCTATCCAACGATGGTGGGGCCCGCGGTGCGGGCGCTCGAAGGCTCGGGGATTCCGGTCGCATCCGTCGCGACCGGCTTTCCGGCCGGGCTCACGCCCTTGAAGCAGCGGCTCGAGGAGATCCGCTATGCGACGGCTGAGGGCGCGCGCGAGATCGACATCGTCATCACCCGCGCGCATGTGCTCGCCCGCGACTGGCCGGCGCTCTACGACGAGGTGGCGGCGATGCGGGAGGCCTGCGGCGCCGCGCATCTCAAGGCGATCCTCGGCACGGGCGACTTGAAGACGCTGCGCAACGTCTACGCGGCCAGCATGGTCGCCATGCAGGCGGGCGCGGACTTCATCAAGACCTCGACCGGCAAGGAGGATGTCAACGCGACCTTGCCCGTGAGCCTCGTGATGGTGCGCGCGCTGCGCGACTATCGCGACCGGCTCGGCGTCGATATCGGCTTCAAGCCGGCGGGCGGACTGCGCGCCGCCAAGGACGCGCTCGCCTGGCTCATTCTCATGAAGGAGGAGCTCGGCCTGCCGTGGATGCAGCCCGACCTGTTCCGCATCGGCGCGAGCGGCCTCCTCACCGACATCGAGCGTCAGCTCGACCACTGGGCGACCGGCCGCTATTCCGCCGCCTACCGCCACCCGATGGCATGAGGATCTCACGATGACGCTCGTCAAGGACATTCTCAAGACGATGGAATACGGCCCGGCGCCCGAGGGCGCGGAGCATGTGCTGGTGTGGCTCAAGGCGCATGAAGACGGCTTCGGCCATTTCATCAACGGCCGGTTTACCAAGCATGGCCCTTTGTTCGACGTGTTCAATCCCGCCAAGGGGGAGCGCATCGCCCGCGTCAGCCAAGGCTCCGCGGCCGACGTCGATGCGGCCGTCGCCGCGGCGCGCAAGGCGCAAGGCCGATGGGCGGCGCTTTCCGGCCACGAGCGCGCGAAGCATCTCTATGCGCTGGCGCGGCACGTACAGAAGCGCGAGCGCTTCCTCTCGGTGCTGGAATTGCTCGACAACGGCAAGCCGATCCGCGAATCGCGCGACATCGACGTGCCGCTCGTCGCCCGGCACTTCTACCATCACGCCGGCTGGGCGACGCTGGCGGAGAGCGAATTTCCGGGAACGAAGCCGGTCGGGGTGTGCGGACAGATCATCCCGTGGAACTTTCCGCTTGCTCATGCTGGCCTGGAAGATCGCGCCGGCGCTGGCCGCGGGCAACACCGTCGTGCTGAAGCCCGCCGAATATACGCCGCTGACCGCGCTCGCCTTCGCCGAGATCTGCGTCGAGGCCGGCCTGCCGCCGGGCGTCGTCAATATCGTGACCGGCGACGGCGAGACCGGCGCGGCGCTTGTCGCGCACGCGGGCGTCGACAAGATCGCCTTCACCGGCTCGACCGAGGTCGGCCGCGCGATCCGCAAGGCGACGGCGGGAAGCGGCAAGAAGCTCAGCCTCGAACTCGGCGGAAAGTCGCCCTTCATCGTGTTCGACGATTCCGATCTCGACAGCGCGGTCGAGGGCCTCGTCGACGCCATCTGGTTCAACCAGGGCCAGGTCTGCTGCGCGGGCTCGCGCCTGCTCGTTTCGGAAGGCGTCGCCGAACCGCTCTACGCGAAATTGCGCGCCCGCATGGGCCATCTGCGCGTCGGCGATCCGCTCGACAAGTCGACCGACGTCGGCGCAATCGTCGCGCCCGCCCAGCTCAGCGCATCGAGCGGCCTCATGGCCGAGGGCGCGAAGGAAGGGCTGACCTTTTGGCGCGCCGACGAGCGCGTGCCGACCGGCTGCTTCTATCCGCCGACCCTGGTCACCGGCGTCGAGCCCGCTTCCATCCTCATGCGCGAGGAAATCTTC
Source organism: uncultured Alphaproteobacteria bacterium (assembly GCA_963820095.1). Taxonomy (GTDB): domain Bacteria; phylum Pseudomonadota; class Alphaproteobacteria; order Rhizobiales; family Beijerinckiaceae; genus Roseiarcus. The sequence continues at coordinate 52,004 of CAWFZA010000019.1, read as the reverse complement.
GGCCCGGTGCTGGTCTCGACGACCTTCCGCACGCCGGACGAAGCGGTCGCGCTCGCCAACAACACCCGCTACGGCCTCGCCGCCTCGATCTGGAGCGAGAACGTCAACCGCGCCCTCGAAGTCGCCGCCCGCCTCAAGGCCGGCGTCGTGTGGATCAACTCCACCAACCTGTTCGACGCGGCGGCCGGCTTCGGCGGCTATCGCGAAAGCGGCTTCGGCCGCGAGGGCGGGCGCGAGGGCTTATGGGAATATCGCGTCATCGAGGCGACGAAGGGCAAGCCCTATCCGAAGGCGGCGGCGCTCAACGCCTCGCCCGGAATCGCGCCCTCGGCGGATGCGAGCCCGCTCGACCGCACGCCCAAAATGTATGTCGGCGGCAAGCAGGCGCGTCCGGATTCGGGCTACAGCTACGCCGTGCTCGACCCGAAGGGTTACGAGGTCGGGCTCGCCGGTCTCGGCAACCGCAAGGACATCCGCAACGCGGTCGAGGCCGCCTCGAAGGCGTCCGGCTGGGGCGCGGCGACGGCGCATAACCGCGCGCAGGTGCTCTACTATGTCGCCGAGAACCTCTCCGCCCGGGCCGACGAGTTCGCGCGGCGCCTGAGCGCCATGACCGGCGCCTCGTCGCGCGCGGCGCAAGCGGAGGTGGACGCCTCGATTCGCCGCGCCTTTTATCTACGCCGGTTTCGCCGACAAATACGACGGCGCCGTGCACGCGACGCGCACCCGCTTCGTCACCATCGCGATGAACGAGCCGTGGGGCGTCATGGGACATCGTCTGCCCCGACGAGGCGCCGCTGCTCGGCTTCGTCTCGCTCATCATGCCGGCCATTGCGATGGGCAACGCGGTCGTCGCGGTCCCCTCCGCGGCGCATCCGTTGAGCGCCACGGACTTCTATTCCATCCTCGACACGTCGGACGTCCCGGCGGGCGTCGTCAACATCGTGACCGGCGAAGCCAACGCGCTGGCGACGACGCTCGCCGAGCACGAGGGGGTCGACGCGCTCTGGTACGTCGGCGACGCCGCCGGCGCGGCCAAGGTCGAGGCCTTGTCCGCCGGCAACCTCAAGGCGACCTGGACCGCATCGACCGCGATCGACTGGACACATGCGGAGGGGCGCGAATTCCTGCGCCGCGCGACCCAGGTCAAGAACATCTGGACGCCCTACGGCGAGTGAGCGCCGACCCTCGGAGAGACAACGCATGTATCTGGAACGGTTGAAGCTCGACGGCCGGGTGGCGGTCGTTACGGGCGGGGCGCAGGCCATTGGGCTCGCCTGCGTCGAGGCGCTCTGCGGAGGCCGGCGCCCATGTCTACATCGCCGACCGCAATCCGGCCGCTGGCAAGGACGCGCAGGCCGCGCTCGCGGCCAAAGGCGTCAAAGTCGATTTCATCGAGATGGACGTGACGGATTCATCCGCCGTGGACGCCGCCGCCGCGCAGGTGTTCAAGGAGAAGGGCCGCGTCGACATCCTCGTATGCAACGCCGGCATCGCGCGTTCCGAGACGGCCGCGCAGGACCTGACGGACGAGCACTGGCTCAACGTCCTCGACGTCAATCTCAACGGTCTCTTCTGGTGCTGCCGCGCCTTCGGCCGATTGATGCTCGCCGCCGGCCGCGGCTCGATCGTGAATATCGGGTCGATGTCCGGCTTGATCGTCAACAAGCCGCAGCCGCAGGCGCAATACAACGCCTCCAAGGCTGGCGTGCATCACCTGACGAAGTCGCTCGCGGCGGAATGGGGCGCGCGCGGCGTCCGGGTCAACGCGGTCGCGCCGACCTACATCACCACGCCGATGACGGCTTACGCGAAAGAGAACAAGGCGATGTTCGACACCTGGATGGACTTCACGCCGATGGCGCGGATGGGGGAAACGGACGAGATCGCCTCCGTCGTCCTGTTCCTCGCCTCGGACGCGTCGAGCCTGATGACCGGCTCGATCGTCGTCGCCGACGGCGGCTACACCTGCTGGTGATCTAGGGGCCTGAGCGTTCCCGTCAGCTTCACGCGGCGCGCGCCGCGCAATCAGAGGCGGGCGAGCGTCACCCGAAAAAATACCGTCAACCTCTGCACTGACAAGTTCGGCCGACACGGGAAGTAGGAGCGTAGGCGCAGTCACCGCTTCTCCGGCGGAATGCCCCTTAGGCGCTCCGCGAAGACAGCGATCTCTTCAGGGCTGTAGCTCACCTGCACGCGTTTCTCCGACGGCGGGCGCTTCGCGACCGAGAGTCCGGGCCGCCATTCGGTCGCGGGGCGGATCGGCCGCGGCGTGAATCCGCCGCCGCAGTTGGGGCAGACGTTGTGAAGATGCTGCTCCACGCAATCGGCGCAGAAGGTGCACTCGTAGGAGCAGATCAGGGCATCCGTCGCGTGTGGAGGTAAATTCTTGTCACACCACTCACAGCTTGGGCGAAGTTCAAGGGCCATGACAGACGCGCCTCCGTGGGAATTCGCTCGCCAAAATCGACGCACCATGTCGATTTCCAGGCGCTCACGATATCGCATCATTCTCAGGCCCACATCGTAGCGCGGCCCCAGCCATCGTCAGAGCTGAGAGTTCGGAATTGACCGAGAAGGAATTTGCCGTAACACCGGTGAGCCCCATGGCCAGCAGGCGGCGCTTGTGCTTCTCACCATAGCGCTCAGCGGCGGCGGCATTCTCGAACAGGTAGACGCCACCAGCATGACGCGTCTCACGGTCTTCCAGCCAGATCTTCCACACGAGCCCGTGCTCGTTGGCTATGTCGCGCGCGAGTTCGTGCGAGGCTTCCGTCAGTGCCTTTCCCCAGGGACCTGGGAAAGGAAAACGAAACAGGAGTGCGGTTAACATCTTAGTACACCTCGGTCTGCGAGCGCCGGGATGGCGCCGATCTAGGAGAGCAACATCAACTCGTTGAGGCAGGCCGCGGAACCCGCCTCGAGTCCGAGGGCGGCGCGCTCGATTGTGTCGCCGAAAGTCGCCGCTTAGGGCGTCAGTTCGAGGATCAGGTTGACCGGCGTCTGCGCGGCGCGCCGCAGGTTGGAAAACCCGGCTTCCCGCGCCACCTTGCGCAGGCGCTCTTCGCCGGCCTGGGCGCCGAGGCCGAGCCCGACCTCCTGCGACAGCGAGTTCGGCGTGCACGCCATGGCCGACGCGGCATAGTACATGCGGCCGATCGGGTTCAGGTTCTCCTCCAGCCGGTCGCCGGCATAGGGCTCCACCAGCAGCACCTTGCCGTCGGGCTTGAGCGCCGTGCGGCAGCGAGCGAGTGCGCCGACGGGATCGCCGAGATCGTGCAGGCAGTCCATGAAGCAGACCAGGTCGAAGTCGTGGCCGTCGAAATCGGTCGCGCCTTTGACCTCGAACGCGATGTTGCCGGTCACACCCTGCTCGGCCGCGCGCGTGCGCGCGGTCGCGATCGACCCCTCGTGATAGTCCACGCCGATGAAGCTCGATTTGGGGAACGCCTGCGCCATTAGGATGGTGGAGGCGCCATGTCCGCAGCCGATGTCGGCGACCCGGGCGCCGCGCTTCAGGCGCTCGACCACGCCGTCGAGGGCCGGCAGCCATTCGCTCACCAGAGATGCGCGATACCCGGTGCGGAAGAAGCTCTCGGTGCCGCAGAACAGGCGGTGGTTATGCGCGTGCCAACCCAGGCCTTCGCCCGAGCGAAAAGTCTCGACGATCCGGTCTTCGTCGAGCCAGAACGAGGCGGCGACCTCGAAGGCAGGCGCCATGAAAATCGGACTCTGGTCGAGCGCCAAGACCATCGCCTGCGCCGGCGGCAAAGCGTAGGTTTGCTTCTCGGGATCGTAGACGACGTAGCCGCCGGCCGCCTGGTTGGCGAGCCACTCGCGGACATAACGCTCGCGTATGCCGGTCGCCTCGGCGAGCCCCGCCGACGTGCACGCGCCGAGGTCGGCCATAGCCTGATAGAGGCCGAGCTTGCGCCCGACATTGATCAGCACGCCGGAGAAAGCGGCGCCGAGGTCGGTGACGACCTGGCCGATGAAGGCTTCGATCTCGTTTGGCGCGGGCGGTGGTGTAAATTTGGTCATGATCCGGTCCTTTGCATTCGCATGGCGCGGCGGGAAGCGGCCGTTGTCTGCACCGCCTGAGGTAGTCGACAACAAGGAAGCGGTCTTGATATACCCCGCCAAAGCCTTGCGAGATCGCGCCAATGACGGCGGAAAGACGCGCCACGGCGAAGCTCGCCGCGCCGACCATCAATCTGGCCAGCATCGTTTACGGGCTCGACGCCTACATGCGCTCGCGCGGAGCTCATGCGGGTGAGGCCCTGCGCCGTGCCGGGCTCGAGCCCAGGGACCTGACCGATCCGGACCGGCGCGTGCCGCTCATCCGCTATCTGGAGTTGCTGGAAATCTGCGCCGACGTCCTGGCGGATCGGCAATTCGGCTTGAAGTTCGGCGCCCAATACGAGCCGCGCCACGCCGGCGTCGTCGGCAACATTGCCCTAGCCTCGCGCACCGTCGGCGAAGCTTTGGAATCCATGGGTCGCTATCTGCCGACCATGGTCGACGCCACGGTCCACGGTGTGGAAGTGAGCGACGGGGTCGTGTTTGTGTATTCCTACTATGTGGATCCGCTGATGATGTCGTACCGGCAAAAAGGCGACTGGGCGATCGCCTTTGCGTGTAACCTCATGCGCGTCGGGCTCGGCGATCCACGTTGGACTCCGCAGGAGGTCGTGCTGCCGCAGTTGGCGGACGAAGCGCCAGCGGAACGGCGCGCCCGCGCGGAAATAATGGGCGACAACATCCGGGTCGGCCACCCCTGGGCCGGCATCCGGTTTGACGCGAGCCTGCTGAAACGCCCAATGGCGACGGCCGACGCTATGATCGAGAGCCTGATGCGCCATTATGGCGATCTTCGGCTCGCCGCTTTGCCGGAACTGGGCGGCGAGATCGAGCAGTTGCGGCGCGAGATCGCCCGCCTGCTGGTCAAGGGCGAAATCGGCATCGAGCACCTCGCCAATACGATCGGCGCCTCTGTGCGGACGCTGCAGCGGCGGCTGAAAGATGCGGGCGTGAACTACAACGACCTGCAGAACGACGTGCGCAAGACGCTGGCGCTGAACCTTTTGGAGAACGAGACGCTGGCCCTGAGCCAAATCGCCTTTTCGCTCGGCTACTCCGAAGTCAGTGCGTTCAATCACTCCTTCCGGCGCTGGGTCGGCCAATCGCCGGGCGATTATCGTCGACTACGCGCACTTCAGTTCAAAATCCGCCGCACCGAAGAAGTGGGAGCCCCCGGTACGGGAGCGATTTGAATAACTCGCCTCGGCAAGCCTCGAACAGTGGCGTGCCAACCGACAAGTTCGGCCGGCCGGACGTTAATTCCGCACTCGGCCAATTTACCTCGATGTCCGAATCGTAGCGCGACTAAAGCAATTCACGCTTTCTCAAACATCCACCGACGACCGGGCGCGAGCGAGCGGCGTCAGAAAAATACCGTCAGACGAATGATCCCTGACGGCGCTTTCTCCGTCGCGCTGCCCGACTTCTGATACGAAATCCGCTTGATCGGTTCGCCTCCTTGTCATTCCCGGCAGACCGAAGGTCTGACCGGGAATTCGGAGTCCCAGACGCTGGCGGACGGCATCGTGGATTCCCGATCGGCTGCTTCGCAGGCGTCGGGAATGACAAAAGTGAATCGATCAGGCGGATTTCGTATGAATGAACCGCCGGAAGAACCGTCAAATGAGGCGGCTTGATCGGTTCGCGCGAATCTCGAGTTTCACTTCGTTGATGATGCGGGTCGCGGCGCGGCCGAGGAAGGCCATGTCAAACGGAAGGAAGTCGGCGGTCGTGCCGTCGGGCGAGGTCACCGCGCAGCGCGCGGACGCGCCGGGCTCAAGGCGCAGCCGCAGGGCTGACCAACAGCCGACGCCACAACAGCCGCAAATTCTCTGCGAAATGTGCTCGACAAAATCAGAAATATGTGCTATGCATTCCGACTGTCGGAATCTCCTCCCGGCTCGCCGAAAGACGGCGGGACGACGAGAAACCGGGGCTGTTTGAAATGTTGTCCCACAACCCTCGCGCGAGCCGAAGCGGAGGAGCAATTTTTTTATTTTTTTCGCCCGCAACCCATTGAAAAGGCTCAATTTCGAAAAAATAAACGCTAGTAACCCGCTAGCAAATTTACTAGCGTTTATTAGCGTTTATTAGCGTTTATTTGGAAAGTAATTCCCGCTTGGTTGTATTCGCCCGAGCTGTTTGGGTTCCTGTTACGCCGCCGCCTCCCTTCTCACGCCCCGCGAGCCTGCTCGCCGGCGTCCAGGATCCAGGTCCGGTCGGCGAAGGCGACATAGATCCGCTCCTGTCCCAGCGCCGCGCCCAGTTCCGCGGCCAGTTCGTTGAGCATCGCCTCGATTGCGGCGTCCGGCAAATGCCCGAGATAGGCGTGCACCGCCTCGCCCGTGAACAGCGCGACAGGCTCACGGTCCGACCCGACCGTGCCGTCGTCGCGCGGCCAGGCGTAGGTCACCTCCGCGCGGGTGAACATGCCCGAAAGGGCCGGCTGGCCGGCCTCGACCCGGCGCCGCATCCACGCGCGCGCGGTGCGCACCGCTTCGGAGACGTCAAAGACCCGGCCCTCCGGATCCCAACCCTCGCGTAAGCCCACGCTGATCCGAAAATCGCGCCGCGGCCCGTCCGAGCCATCGACGACGATGTAGTCTTCGCGTTTGGGCGAGCGCGTCTCAGGCATCTCCGGGCTCCCTGAGTTTGCCGGCGCAATGATTGTTTCGCGCTTGGAGCGTATGCCGAACTAAGAGTTTCGCCTCACTCCCACTCGATTATTCTAGCCATACTAACGTGACCTCCGCGCGTGTAATCACCGGCAGACGCTCAGCCGCTACGAACGGGACGCCGTCAGCTCAATCGCTGCAGGCCCGCGCGCGCGTCGCTGTTGTTGGGATTGACCGAGACGGCGCGCTGGTAGGCTTCGACCGCCTTCGCGTGATTGTTCAATTTTTCGTAGCAGAAACCGAGGCCTGCCCAGGCTTCCGAATTATTGGCGTTGACGTTGAGCGCCGCGTTGAAGTCCTCGATCGCCGCCTCGTACTTGCCGGTGGCCATCAAGCTCTGACCACGGGCCTGGTAGGGTTCGCCCGCGAACGGGTCGCGATCGATCGCATTGTTGAAGTCGGTGATCGCCTGAACGTTGTCGCCCTGGCGCTGATAGATGAGGCCGCGCGCATGATAGGCCTGCGCGCCCTCCGGGTTCAGCCGGATCGCCTGGTTGAGGTCGTTCATCGCGCTGGCGTAGTCGCCGTGCGCGCGCTCGAGATTGCCGCGGCCGAGATAGGCGGCCGCGTCGTTCGGATTGACGGTGATCGCCTGATTGAAGTCCTGCATCGCCAGATCGTCCTTCTTGGTCTGGCGATAGGCGAGCGCCCGATTGGTGTAGGCGCCGGAGAAATGCGGATCGAGTTCAATCGTATGGCTGAAATCCTCGATCGCGTTCGAATACTTGCCGAGCTTGGCGTAGACGACGCCGCGCGTGTTGTAGGCGGCGGCGTCGGTTGGATGGCGCTGGATGACGTCGCTCAGGGAGGCGATATTGCCGGCGTTCGAGGCCTGGGCCCCCGGTTCGGCGTCGACCTCCGCCACGTGCGTATTAAATCCGCCGAGCGTCTCGCTGCATGCCGCAAGCGTCAGCGCGATCGCCGCCAGTCCAGCCCGCGACCAAATGGCTCTGAGAGGTCAATTGTCGCCATTATCGCGCGCTCTGGTCCGGACCGGGACCGAGGGCCAGCGCGGAATGAGCGGCTTGACCGATGATATGCGACGCCAAATCCACAAACCCCGCCGCTCAACCGCCTCGCGGGCCGCTGGCGCTAAACGCCGATGTCCTGCGCGGCGACGCCTCCGCCGCCCATCGACCCGGCGCAGATCAGCCGGCCGCCCGCGGCGCCCCAGGGACGGGCTTCGGCTTCATCGGAAGGAGGCCCTCGCGCTGCAATTTCTTGCGGGCGAGCTTGCGCGCGCGCCGAACCGCCTCGGCCTTCTCGCGCGCCCTCTTTTCCGAGGGCTTCTCGTAATGTCCGCGAAGTTTCATTTCGCGGAATATCCCCTCGCGCTGCATCTTCTTCTTGAGCGCCTTCAGGGCTTGATCGACATTGTTGTCGCGAACCAGTACCTGCACGGAGTATCCTGTGTTTTGAGGCCGAGCCTCGAAAGATCTGAGAATTGCCGCGCAAATTCGCCGCGGCCGCTGCACGCAAGTTGCGCGGGCTTTAGCAGAGAGGCTATTCCTTGTCCAGAGCGCTCGCGGGCGCGCGGGCGGATGACGCGGTTCCTCTGGCCCACCCGCCCGGGCGTAGAACATTTCAAATTGGAACCCTGGCGATGAACAGATTCGAGCGGCGTCCGGTCGATGCGGGCGAAGCGAAGGTTGAATACCTCAACGGCGATTTCCGCATCCTGCGTCCGGGCGCCTTCGTGCGCTGCGCGGTAACCGGCGAGCCGATCCCTCTCGACGAATTACGCTATTGGAGCGTCGATCGTCAGGAGGCTTACGCCACTCCAGCCGCATCGATGAAGCGGGAGTGCGAGCGTCGCTAGCCGCCCGGCCGGCGACCGCATTTGAGCGCTGCGCCCCTCCCTGCCCGGCGTCTGCCGGCGTCCTTGGCTCTTGACCTCCGTCATCGGATAGGCGGGGCGTATTGAATGCCGCCGTCGTTCCACAATTGATTGAGTCCTCGCGGGATGGCGAGCGGCGTTTTCGCGCCGAGGTTGCGTTCAAAGACTTCACCGTAATTGCCGACATATCGGATGATGTTGGCCGCCCAGGCGTTTGTCAGCCCGATCCGTTCCCCGAAATCTCCACTTGTCCCGACCAGGCGCTTGACCTCAGGCTTCTGCGACCTCAGGGCTTGATCGATGTTCCGTGAACTCACTCCGAGCTCCTCCGCGTTAATCATGGCGAAATAGACCCACTTGACGACGCTGATCCACTGGAGGTCGTTGTCGCGCACCACAGGTCCGAGGGGCTCCTTGGAGATTATGTCAGGCAGAATCACCTGATCCTTTGGCTTGGCGAGCCGGAGACGCAATGCGTAGAGTTGGGATAGATCGCTGGTCAGGACCGAGCAGAGACCGGCGTCGTAATTCTTGATCGCCTCGTCGGCCGATGAGGAAATCACCTCCTGGAGCGTCATGCCGTTGCTGGTGAAGAAGTCGGCGAGATTGTCGATCGTCGTGGTGCCGCTTTGCACGCAGACTTTCGCGCCGTCGAGTTCGAGGGCCGAATTCACGCGCAACGCCCGCGGGACCATGAATCCCTGCCCGTCGTAATAGGTCACGCCGACGAAGGTCAGCCCGTACTCGGTTTCGCGCCCCATCGTCCAAGTCGAGTTGCGGGAGAGAACCTCGATCTTGCCGTCCCGGAGCGCCTGAAACCGGGCGTCCGCCGTCAGCGGCACTAGCTTGACCTTCTTCGGATCGCCGAAAATCGCCGCAGCGATCGCATGGCAGAAATCGACGTCAAATCCGGACCAGATCCCGCGTTCGTCGAGATAGGCGAACCCGGGCAGCCCTTCGTTGACCCCGCAGGCTAGCTGCCCGCGCGCCTTGATCGCGTTCAAGGTCGGCGAGGATCCGGCGGAACAGGCGAAGCCAGTCGTCGCTAACACAAACATCGCCGCGGCCCATCGAAGAGCCACCCGTCCCAGCCGCTCAAATTGGCGCCGTCGACCCATGCGGAAGCTCGCCGTTGAAGCTTCGATGACATTAGCTGAGGAGCAGGCCTGAGAAAACCGGCGCGCGCGTCCCGCGCAAACGCGAAGGAGGCTATCCGGCCCTCGCGGCGTCCGGAAGCGTGAGCGGAAGTCCGAAGGCGGGAAACAAGCGTGGGCCGAGGGGGCGCACAAAGACTGTCAGTGTGGACACGGCCTCATTGTCGAGGTCCAGGACCTGAAGGGCGTGGGCGGCCCACCCGGTTCCACTCCCGTGCGAGCATAGACGGCGAATGCGGGTTGCCCGTTGGCCGCCGTCGGCGCCAGGCGAAGCTCGCCCACGGAGCTCCAGGCCAAGGCTACGAACGCGCCGATCGCGTCCCGCCCTGCGTACCATTGCCGCCACGGCGGCATGGTGAAGGTCGCCTCTTGTTTGAGGAGAGCGACGAAGCCGTCGAGATCGTGCTCTTCCCAAGCCCGCGCGTAGCGGCTGAGCAGCTCCTGCTGCGCGGAATTTGGCTGTGACGGCGCCTCCGGCCGGCCATCCGGATAGCGTCTGGCCAGCGTCTCGCGCGCCCGCTGCAGCGCGCTGTTGACCGAGGCGATCGATCCGCCCAACAGTTGGGATGCTTCGCCGGCCGACCAGCCCAGAACGTCGCGCAGCAAGAGCGCGGCGCGCTGGCGCGGCGGCAGTTGCTGAATGGCGGCGACGAAAGCAAGCCGCACGGCCTCGCGCGACGCAAAGCGCGCCTCCGGATTCGGGGCTTCATCGGCGATCCCTTCCAGGTTCGAGTCCGGGTAAGGCTCGAGCCACGCGACCTCGGTTGGCGGAGCGCCGCCGGGCATCCGTGCGACGATGGCGGCAGGCGCCTGCTGGTCAGGAAGCACGCGACGCATGCCCCGGCGGCTGGCGAGCGCATCGAGGCAGGCGTTGGTGGCGATCCGGTAGAGCCAGGCGCGGAACGATCCGCGCCCATCGAAGCTGCCGAAGCTGCGCCAGGCGCGCAGATAGGTCTCCTGCGCCAGATCCTCGGCTTCGTGCAAAGAGCCGAGCATGCGGTAGCAATGCAGCTTGAGTTCGCGCCGGAACGGTTCGGCGAGCCGTTCAAATGCCTGCGCCGCGTTCGGCGCCCCGCGCTGATGGCGCAATGTCTTCGCCGCTGTCATCGGGACCGACGTTGGACCTCCGGCGATCGTCTTCAATGGCTTTGTCATGCGAGCGCGGCTTCGAGGCCGGTCCCTGAGACGACGAAGGCCTTACCCTTGAATTGATCCGGATTGGCAGCAAGCTCGATGACTGCGTCCGCGACGTCGGACGCACTCGGAGGCGAAGCCATGCCCTGAATGAAGTCGGCTGGGGATACGCCAAGATACCGCGAATAGCCATCGACGGCATGCCTTCCGAGCTCGGTGTCGGGCATGATCCGGGGCGCGAGCGCCATGAAGCGCAGGCCGAGCCCGAACCGATCCAATTCCTTCTGGGCGTAGTTCGCGATGAACAGCTGAGTGCGTTTGGCGCCGGCGTATCCTCCCGAGATCGGCGAGCCCACGAGCGCGGCCCCACTGGAGACGAGAATGACCGAGGCGCCTGCGGGCAAAGGCCGCGTGAGCGCAGCCTTGCAGAAATGAAAGGCGATTTTGACGTCGGTCTCCCAGTTGACGGCGAATTCCGGCCAGCTCTGCTCGTGGAGCGGCGCGGCCGGAGGGAACGCGCCAGCGCTCACCACCACGATGTCCGGCGCCAGCGCGTCAAAAACCTTCATGGGAGCGGCTTCGTCCGTGGCGTCGAGCGCCAGAACCTTGGCGCCGGAGACCTCCTCGGCCAATTGCCGGAGAGAGGCCTCCTGTCTCGCCGCGGCAAGCACACGAGCGCCATTGCGGACGCCGGCTTCGACAATTCGCCGCCCTACCCCTCGGCTGCCGCCGATCACGACCATGGTCTTTCCTGTGAACGCGGACATGTCGCCCTCCTCGCTTCGTTCGCCGCGCCTGATGCGCTGACGTGTAAGACCGGCGCGGCGGCTCGAACTCATCGGCGCCCGAGGAATTTTTTGGCTGTCCGTGGCGCGCGGCGACCCGCCCTTTACAAAGTCGCAGCACGATTTCGCTTGCATTGCTCCCGATAATAGTTCATATGTGAACTTTATTGCGGCTGAAATCGAGCCGCGCTCGCCGCTGCGCGCGGCTCCTGCGCGAAAATCGGGGTATGGGATGCCGACTTATAAGGCGCCGGTGAGCGACACCGTCTTTCTGCTGAGCGACGTTTTCGACTATGCGAAAGTACGCGAACAGCCCCGGCTTTTCCGAGGCGCCGATCGACGTTGTCGAGGCGGTCTTGAGCGAAGGCGCGAAATTCGTCGAGGAGGTCATTCAGCCGCTCAATCGCGTTGGCGACATCGAGGGCTGCAAGCGCAACGACGACGGCAGCGTCGCCACCCCGAAGGGTTTCAAGCAGGCCTACAAGAGCCTGGTCGAGGGCGGCTGGGTCGGGCTCGCTGGCGATCCCGCATACGGCGGCCAGGGCCTGCCGATGTTCGTCGGCGCGCTGTTCGGCGAATACGAGTGCTCCGCCAATATCGCCTTCTCGATGTATCCGGGCCTCACCCGCGGCGCCGTCGCGGCGCTGATGGCGCACGGCAATGATGACTTGAAAGCGCGTTATCTGCCCAAGCTGACGGTCGGCGAGTGGGCCGGCACGATGAACCTGACCGAACCGCATTGCGGCACCGATCTCGGGCTCATCAAGACGAAAGCCGTCCCGCAAGCGGACGGCTCCTACGCGATCACGGGTCAGAAGATTTTCATCTCGGCCGGCGAGCATGATCTGACCGACAACATCGTCCATCTCGTCCTCGCGCGCATCGAGGGAGCGCCGGCGGGAACGAAGGGCATCTCGCTCTTCCTCGTGCCGAAGTTCCTGCCGGGCGCCGATGGCGGCCTCGGCGAACGCAACGGCGTCATGTGCGGCTCGATCGAGCACAAGATGGGCATTCACGGCAATTCGACCGCGGTCCTCAATTACGACGGCGCCAAGGGCTGGCTGGTCGGGGAGGAGCATCGCGGCCTGCCCGCGATGTTCGTGATGATGAACGGCGCGAGGCTCGGCGTCGCCGTCCAGGGTCTCGGAATTTCCGAGGTCGCCTATCAGAACGCCGCAGCCTACGCCAAAGAGCGCCGTCAGGGTCGCTCGCTGAAAGGCGCGGCTGAGCCCGACAAAGCCGCCGACCTCCTGTTGGTCCATCCGGACGTGCGGCGCATGCTGCTCGAAATCCGCGCCTTCAACGAAGCGGCGCGCGCGCTTCTCGTCTGGACCGCGCTTGCCGAAGACGAGGCGCGCCATGCCCCGGATGCGAAGACGAGGCAGACGGCCGACGATCGGCTCGGCCTAATCACGCCAGTGCTCAAGGGCGTGTTCACCGATTATGGATTCGCCAACGCGGTCAAAGCGCAGCAGGTGCTGGGCGGCCACGGCTATATCGCCGAATGGGGCATGGAGCAGTTCGTGCGCGACGCGCGCATCGCCATGATCTACGAGGGCGCGAACGGCGTACAGGCGCTTGATCTCGTCGGCCGCAAGCTGGCGAAGGACGGCGGGCGCGCCGTGATGGCGTTCTTTGGCGAAATCAACGGCTTCCTCGCTGCAAACAAAGATGACGCGGCGCTCGCGCCCTACCTTGGCGGCCTCAAGTCCTCGCTCGGCCATCTGCAGCAGGCGACGATGTGGCTCTCGGCCAATGGCCTCAAGAACCCCGAAAACGCAGGGGCCGGTTCTTATGACTATATGCACCTCATGGGCCTGACCGCGCTTGGCTACATGTGGGCGCGGATCGTCAAGGCGGTGCTGGCTCGACAGGCGAGCGGGGAGAGCACTCCCGACCTTGACGCGAAATTGACCCTCGCCAAGTTCTTCAACGAGCGTATGCTGCCGGAAACGGCGGCGCATCTGGCGCGGCTCAGCGCCGGCGCCGCGACGCTGATGGCGCTTCCGGCGGAGGCGTTCTGAGAGCGGAAGAAAAGGGATCGGGAGGTCCTATGGGCTCAGCCGAGGCGCCGACACGGCTAACAGGCGGCTGCCAGTGCGGCGCGGTGCGCTATGAGCTGATCGGGCGTCCCCGGGACGGCAGCATCTGCCATTGTCGGATGTGCCAGAAGGCCGGCGGCGCCCCGTTCATGGCTTTCACCGGGAGCGTGCGCCAAGAACGCTTCGTGTTCACCCGCGGCGCGCCCGCGACCTATCGCAGTTCAGAGATTGCCGAGCGGGGCTTCTGCGCCGTCTGCGGCACGCCGCTGACCTATCGTCTGATCGGCCGCGACCGCGTCTCGGTGACGATCGGCAGCCTCGACCGACCGGCCGAAGTTGCGCCGACGCAGCAAATCGGCGTCGAATCCGCGCTGCCCTGGTTCGCCGACCTCATGGGCCTTCCGGCGTCGCGGACCGAGGATTGGTTGAAGACCGTCGGCGTAACGGACGCTGGAAGCCGCCAGCATCCGGACGCCGACTAACACGCTCTCCCGTCGGAGAGACCGAGAAACGACTGGAGCCGCATCTCGCGCGGCAGGAGAACCACGATGGTCGACGCCTTCATTTACGATCACGTGCGAACGCCGCGCGGGCGCGGCAAACCGGACGGCTCGCTGCATACCGCCTCGACGCTGCATCTGGCGGCGACGGCCTTGAAGGCGATCAAGGATCGCAACCATCTCGACCCGGCGCAAGTCGACGACGTGGTGATGGGCTGCGTCGATCCGGTCGGCGAAGCGGGCGGCGACATCGCGCGCATGGGCGCGCTCGCCGCGGGCTTCGGCGACACGGTGCCGGGCGTGCAGATCAACCGCTTCTGCGCGTCGGGCCTCGACTCGGTCAATTTCGCCGCCGCGCAGGTGATGAGCGGACAGCACGAGCTCACGATCGGCGGCGGCGTCGAATCGATGAGCCGCGTCGGCATCGGCGCCTCGGGCGGCGCGTGGCCGGCTGATCCGTCGCTGGCGATTCCCGCTTATTTCATGCCGCAGGGCGTGTCGGCCGATCTGATCGCGACCAAGTACGGTTTCTCGCGCGACGACGTCGATGCCTACGCGGTCGAGTCGCAGAAGCGCGCCGCGGCGGCCTGGAAGGAGGGCCGCTTCAAGAACTCGATCGCGCCGGTCCTCGACGTCAACGGCCTGCCAATGCTCGAGCATGACGAGCACATGCGGCCGAGCACGGACATGCAGTCGCTCGCTTCGCTCAAGCCTTCGTTCGTCATTCCCGGCGAGCAGGGCGGCTTCGACGCGGTCGCGATTCAGGCGCATCCGGATGTCGAGCGCATCATCCATGTCCATCACGCCGGCAATTCGTCCGGCATCGTCGACGGCGCGGCCGCCGTGCTCATGGGCTCGCGCGAGGCGGGCGAAAAAGCGGGCCTGAAGCCGCGGGCGCGCGTGCGCGCCTTCGCCAACATCGGCTCCGAGCCGGCGATCATGCTGACCGGCCCGATCGACGTGACGAAAAAAGTGCTAGCGCGCTCCGGCATGACCTTGGACGACATCGACCTGTTCGAGATCAACGAGGCTTTCGCCTCCGTCGTGCTGCGCTTTCGCCAGGCGTTCGACCTCGACGCCGGCAAGGTCAACGTCAACGGCGGCGCGATCGCGATGGGCCATCCGCTCGGCGCGACCGGCGCCATGATCCTCGGCACCGCGCTCGACGAGCTCGAGCGCACCGGCAAGAGCACGGCGCTCATCACGCTGTGCATCGGCGGCGGCATGGGCACCGCCACGATCATCGAGCGCGTCTGATCGCGAGACGGAGATTTCAGCCATGAACCTGACCAACTTTCGTTTCGAGACCGACGCGGACGGAATCGCGCTCGTTGACTTGGGACATGCCGGGCCGGTCGATGAACGTGATCAACGCCGAGGTCATCGGCGAGCTCGGCCAGATCGTCGATAAGATCGCAAGCGACGAAGCGATCAAGGGCGCCGTCTTCACCTCCGGCAAGGAGGGCTTCGCCGCGGGCGCGGATCTGACGATGCTCGAGACCGCCGGCAAGGAATACGCGCGTCGCGCCAAGGCCGAAGGCAAGGAGGCGGCGATGCGCGCCTTCGTCGACGGAACGAAGCAACTCTCGCTCGTCTACCGGCGGCTCGAAACCTGCGGCAAGCCGGTCGCCGCGGCGATCAACGGGGTGTGCATGGGCGGCGGCTTCGAACTGGCGCTGGCCTGCCATTATCCGCATCGTCGCCGACAGCGACAAGGCGCGCGTCGGACTGCCGGAGATCAAGGTCGGGCTCTTCCCCGGCGCCGGCGGCACGCAGCGCGTGGCGCGGCTGATGCCGACGCCAGACGCGCTGCAGATGCTGCTCAAGGGCGATCAGATCCGCCCGGCCGCGGCGAAGAAGATGGGGCTCGTGCACGAGGTCGCGCCCGTCGGTCGAGATCGTCGCGCTCGCCAAGGCCTGGGTGAAGGCCAATCCGAACGCCAAGGCGCCGTGGGACGATCCGAAGTTCAAGCTTCCTTCCGGCAAGGTCTATTCGGCGCAGGGCATGATGATCTGGCCGCCGGCCAACGCCATCTATCGCCGCGAAACTTACGACAATTATCCGGCCGCCAAGGCGGTTCTGCAGCAGCGTGTTCGAGGGCCTGCAACTGCCGATCGACCTCGCGCTCGCGGTCGAGAGCCAAGTATTTCGCCAACATCCTGCTTTCGAAGGAAGCGGCGGCGATGATCCGCTCGCTGTTCCTGTCGATGGGCGAACTCAACAAGGGCGCGCGCCGCCCGGCGAACGTTCCGCCGACGAACCTGAAGAAGATCGGCGTGCTCGGGGCTGGCCTCATGGGCGGCGGCATCGCCTATGTCTCGGCGTCGGCCGGGCTCGATGTCGTGCTGATCGACCGCGATCAGGAAGCGGCCGACAAGGGCAAGGCCTATTCGGACAAGCTGATCAGCTCCCAGATCGCCAAGGGCCGCGCCAAGACCGCCGACAAGGAGGCGCTGCTTAAGCGCATCACGCCGACCGCGGACTATGCCGAGCTCAAGGGCTGCGATCTCATCGTCGAGGCGGTGTTCGAGGATCGCGCGGTCAAGGAGGAGGCGACGCAGAAGGCGCAGGCCGTCGTCGGCCCCGACGTCGTCTTCGCCAGCAACACCTCGACCCTGCCGATCACTTCGCTCGCCGGGACGTCCGCTGAACCCGGAGCATTTCATCGGCGTGCATTTCTTCTCGCCGGTCGAGAAGATGATGCTGACCGAGATCATCATGGGCGAGAAGACCGGCGCGAAGGCGCTGGCCACAGCGATGGATTTCGTCCGCGCGATCAAGAAGACGCCGATCGTGGTCAACGACTGCCGCGGTTTCTACGTCAACCGCTGCGTCGGCAATTACATGGTCGAAGCGCCACGCGATGGTGATGGAGGGCGTGCCGCCGGCGATGATCGAGAACGCCGCCAAGATGGCCGGCATGCCGGTCGGGCCGCTCGCGCTCAACGACGAAGTCGGCATCGATCTGAGCTTGCGAGATCCTTCAGGCGGCGAAGACGGATCTGGGCGCGAACGCCGTCAATCCTGCCCAGGAGAAGCTCATCGAGGCGATGGCGGTCAAGGAAGGCCGCTTCGGCCGCAAGAACGGCAAGGGGTTCTACGACTATCCGGCGCAACGGGCCGAAGAGCCTGTGGCCGGGGCTTGCCAAGATCGTCGGCAAGCGGCTCGATCCCGATAGCGTCAGCGTCAAGGACCTCAAGGATCGCTTCCTGTTCACCGTGGCGCTCGAAGCCGCCCGCTGCATGGAAGAGGGCATCGTCACCGATCCGCGCGAGGCCGACGTCGGCTCGATCCTCGGCTTCGGCTATGCGCCCTACTCGGGCGGCGCCCTGTCGTTCATCGACGGTATGGGGCTCAAGGCCTTCGTCGCGCGGGCCAAAGAGCTGGCGGCGAAATACGGCCCGCAATTCGAACCCGGCGAGAAGCTGGTCCAGATGGCCGAGCGCGGTGAGACGTTCTATGGAGCTCACGGCGAGAGGCAGAAGGCGGCTTAAGGCGCAACCGCCCTAATGGAGCCCGGGTCTGTCCGAAGCCCTCCCGCACGGTCCATCAGCACTCAACAGGCCTGCTGCTAACAGATTGATTTGGCACGACTTTTGCGGAACCGATGATTGTCAAAGCGCGTTGGAGATGACACCATCGCACTCTGGGAATCAGGAGAGCCCGCATGGCCACCGCCGACTTCCGCCGTCAGCTCGAGGGGTTTGGACTGACGACCGCCAGCATCCTTTATCGCATGCCCGATCACCCCGATATCTTGCAGAACTACATCTGGCAGCAGCATGATCTGCATCCGCACTTCCCCGAGCTTAAGAAGTTCCTCGACTTCTGGACGCGCGAGCTGGACGGCCTGCTTCATTCGGTGACCGTGGCGCACGCAAGGCTCATCAAGCCCGCGGAATTCAAGGCGGTCGGCGCGGAATTCCGCCTGAACTGAGGGGGCCCCGACCGCCATTCGGATCCGTCGCGCCGTTAGGGGGACTGCGACTGTTGCGGGGCGCGGGGTTCGCGCTGGTTTTGATCACCAATCCGTCGTGATCGCGCCGCAGCGGCGGACGAGCGTCGCTGGCGCCTGACCCCGCTTATGACAATCGCTGCCGCTCAATAGAAGCGGTGTGGCTCTCGTCCGCCCGCAAGCCCTCAAGCGCAACGATCGCTGTCTCGTCGGGCGCGACCCGCAGCCGGTTTCTATCTGTCAAGCCACTTTGGCGAGCCTTCGCCTGACCCGTCGCTATCCAAAAAGGTGCGCGATGTCATGACTCCACATTGGCTTGAGAGCCGAAAAAAGATCGGGCGGCAACGCCTGCGCCGCGATACAGAGGACGGATAGAGGACTCCGCCGATGACCGCCAAAGCGCCCAACATTCTCATCGTCATGGCCGATCAGATGGCGCCGGCGTTCCTGCCGATCTACGGCCATAGCCTCGTGCGCGCGCCGAATATGCAGGCGCTCGCGCGAGACGGCGTCGTGTTCGACAGCGCCTATTGCGCGAGCCCTTTATGCGCGCCGTCGCGCGCCTCGTTCATGTCGGGCCTCCTGCCGTCGCGCACAAAGGTCTACGACAACGCAGCCGAGTTCGCAGCCGACATTCCGACCTTCGCGCATGGCTTACGCGCGCGGGGCTATCGCACCGTTCTCTCGGGCAAGATGCACTTCTGCGGACCCGATCAGCTGCATGGATTCGAGCAACGGCTAACGACCGACATCTATCCCGCCGACTTCAACTGGACGCCGGACTGGGACCGCCCCGAGCATCGCCCGAGCTGGTATCATAACATGAGCTCGGTGCGCGACGCTGGGCTTATGCGTGCGCTCGAACCAGCTCGACTTCGACGACGAGACGGCCTTCATGGCCGAGCGTGCGATCTTCGATCTCGCCCGATCGAGGGATCCGCGACCCTTTCTGCTGGTCGCATCGTTCTCACATCCGCACGATCCGTTCGCCGTGCCCCAGCGCTACTGGGACCTCTATCGCGACGAGGACATCGACATGCCGGCGGCGGGAAACGCGCTCGATCCGCATTCGCGCCGCCTTCGCCACGTTTGCGCGATGGATTCCGAGCCGGTGACCGAGGCTCAAGTGCGCGCCGCACGGCGCGCCTATTACGGCGCGATCGCCTATATCGACGAGCAGCTCGGCCGGCTCATGCAGGCTTTGCGCTCGGCCGCACTCGCGGAGGACACGATCGTCGTCCTCACAAGCGATCACGGCGAGATGCTGGGCGAGCGCGGCCTCTGGTACAAGATGAGCTTCTTCGAGGGCGCGTGCCGCGTCCCGCTGGTGATCGCCAGTCCGGACCGCTTCGAGCCGCGCCGCGTCACGGCGAGCGTTTCGCTCGTCGATCTCATGCCGACGCTCATTGAGCTTGCGGGCGGGAACATGCAATCGCTCGGAATCGGCGTCGACGGACAGAGCCTCACCCCCCATCTCCGCGGCGCGAGCGGACATGACGAAGCGACCGGCGAATATCTGGCCGAAGGGGCGATCGCGCCGATCGTGATGATCCGCCGCGGCCGATACAAATTCATTCACTCACCCGCCGATCCGGACCAGCTCTTCGATCTCAGCGGTGACCCGGGCGAGCGCGACAATCTCGTGGACAATCCGACCTGCGCGACGCTCGTCGCCGACTTTCGCGCCGAAGTCGGCAAGCGTTGGGACCTCGCCGAACTGGACGCGCGCGTGCGTTTGAGCCAGCGCCGGCGCCGTGTCGTCGACGCCGCGCTGAGCAAGGGCAAGATCCACGCCTGGGATTTCCAACCGTTCCGCAAGGCATCGAAGCAGTACATCCGCAATTCGATGGACCTCGATGACCTCGAGGCGATGGCTAGATTTCCACCGGTCGCGCGCCCCTGAAATTCGATAGCAGGAAACGGCTTGCGGCTCTCATCCTGTGGGCGAGCGCCCCGCTGACCGGCGCGCGGCCGCCTCCCCCGCGCACTGCTTGCCGGTAACTCTAATCTCAGACGGCATAATCTCCGACTCCCCACCGGCCAGAAATCGCGCTAGCCTCTCGGCCCGAGAGGGCCTTTGATGGCGACCGGGACGAGGAAGCCGATCGATCTTGCTGAGCGCGTCGCGAGCCGACGCGGCAAGCGTTCGACCGCGGCGGCTCTGGAGGGCGGCTGGCGGCGGGAGACCTTCTGCCTGCCGCGCGACGAAGCGCGCGCCAAGGCCCGTGAATGGTTCGAGCGCTTCCCCAAGGCCGCCTACATGACCGAGATCGAATCCTGGCGCGAGTTGGCCGGCGATCGGATCGAGTTCGTCATGCGCCGGTTGCCGTCGGCCGATTGAGCTGAGCGGACCCGTCAATATCGGCCTCGCCCGAGTGAGGGCGGGATTTCAGGCGCAGACGCCGTTGTCGCTGAACTTCCATCCCCATATAAGGGCGAAGCCGCGGCGGCTGGGCCGAAAGGATCCGCGCGCAGCGCTTAAGATTCGGGGGTTGGAGTTGTCTTCGTCCAGAATTGAGCATGAGCGCCTCGTCATAATCGGCGCCGGGCCGGCCGCCTATACGGCCGCGATCTACGCCGCGCGCGCTCTCCTGAAACCGCTGGTGCTGGCCGGCTTCGAGCAAGGCGGCCAATTGATGACCACGACCGACGTCGAAAACTATCCCGGATTCGCCGAGCCGATCCAGGGCCCGTGGCTGATGGAGCAGATGCGGGCGCAGGCGGAAAACGTCGGCGCGCGCATCGAGGGCGAGTACGTGGTCGGCCTCGAGCTCGGACAGCGACCCTTCGTCGTTCGCTGCGACAGCGGGCGCACGATCGCGGCCGAGGCGATCATTCTCGCGACCGGAGCGAAGGCCAAATGGCTCGGCATCGAGAGCGAACATTCGTTCAAAGGCTTTGGCGTCTCGGCCTGCGCGACCTGCGACGGATTCTTCTTCCGCGGCAAGTCGGTGGCCGTCATCGGCGGCGGCAACACCGCGGTCGAGGAGGCGTTGCATCTCTCCAACATCGCCGCCCATGTCACCGTGATCCATCGCCGCAACTCCTTCCGGGCGGAGAAAATCCTGCGCGAGCGGCTCGGCCTCCCGCCACAACGTTTCGATCCGCTGGAACAGCGTCGTCGAGGCGGTCCTGGGCGAAGGAACGCCGCCCGGCGTCACCGGGGTCAGATTGCGCAATGTCGTAACCGGCGCGCTCGACGACCTTGCGGTCGACGGCGTGTTCGTCGCCATCGGGCATGAGCCGGCGACGGAACTCGTACGCGGCCAGGTGGCGCTCAAGACCAACGGCTACGTCCAGACGGCGCCTGGCTCGACGGCGACCAGCGTCGAGGGCGTGTTCGCCGCGGGCGACGTTGCGGACGACGTGTTCCGTCAGGCGGTCACGGCCGCCGGTCTCGGCTGTATGGCCGCGCTCGAGGCCGAGCGCTGGCTCGTCGCTCAGGAGCCGAACCGAGCGGCGGCCGAATAAGGGACGCCGGCGCGCAAGGAACACGCGCAATAGTGCAAAGGCCTCGCGGGGCCGAGGAAACGTTCATGGATTGGGATAAGCTGCGCGTCTTTCAGGCGGCCGCTGACGCTGGGTCGTTTACGCATGCAGGCGAGACGCTGGGCCTCAGCCAGTCGGCGGTCAGCCGGCAGGTCGGAGCGCTGGAGGCCGACCTCGGCGCGCCATTGTTTCATCGCCACGCTCGCGGCCTCATTCTGACCGAGCAGGGCGAAATGCTGCTCGGCGCCGTACGCGATGTCGTTCTCAAGCTCGACGCGGTGCGCAGCCGGCTCATCGACAGCCGTGAGAAGCCGCACGGCGAACTACGCGTCACGACGACGCTCGGCCTGGGCGCGAATTGGCTGGCGCCGCGGCTCGGCGAGTTCGTCGATCTCTATCCCGAGATCAAGCTGCAACTCTTGTTGTCGGACGACGACCTCGACCTCGGGATGCGCGAGGCTGACGTTGCGCTGAGATTGCGGGAGCCGAGCCAGCCGGACCTCATTCGGCGCCGACTGTTCACCGTGCATTTCCATGCCTACGCCTCGGCGGACTATCTGAGAAAGCACCCCCAGCCGCGCAAGGTGGAGGATCTCGACCAGCATCATCTGGTCGCTTTCGGCGCGCCGACGGCGACCCACCTGCTTTACGATCTCAACTCGCTTCTGAGCGTGGGGCGCGACCCCAAGAATCCGCGCATGCCGCAGATTACAGTCAACAATCTGGCGGCGATGACGCACGCCGTCGAACATGGAGTCGGCATCGCCGTGTTGCCAGACTATTGCGTACAGCCGGAGTCGGGGCTGGTGCGCCTGCTGCCGCAGGCGGACATGCCGGAGATGGACTGCTTCCTGGTCTACACCGAGGAGCTCAAGAACGTCGCGCGAGTTCAGGCCTTTCGCGACTTTCTCATCACCACGGCGCAGCGCTGGCGGTACTGAGGCGAGCGAAGACCGCACGTTGGGCGATCCGTCTTCAGAACAGCCGGTCCTTCCAGGTCTTCGGCGTCTTCTCGTTGATGATCTCGAGATCGATGTGATACTTGAAGTCGCGAGTGCCGCGCTTCTTGATCGCATCGACCATGTGCGCCAAACCCGTGTCGAGATCGACCGACGTCTTATAGTTCAGCAGCTTCCTCGCCTTGTCGGACGAGCAAGAGGCGTGCTCGACTTCCTGCGGCCGCCCGGTCATGAAGATGGGATCGAGATTGAACTGGAGCTGATTGGCGATCCTCTCGGCGAGCTCGATGATCGTGATCGTCTCCTCGTCCGGACCGATATTGATGGTCTCGCCGACCACGTTGTCGCGGAACGCCATCTCCTTCAAGCAGTAGAGACAATCGTCTATGAACGAAAAGCACCGCTTCTGCTTGCCGTTCCCATAGATAATGGGCTGGCGTCCCTGCAGCATCAGATTGATCATGATCGAGGCCACGTTGCGGAACGGATCGTCCCATTTCTGTCGGGGACCGATAATGTTGTGGGGCACCGCGATCACATATTCGACGCCATGTACGGTGCATAGATTGCGCAAAATCTCCTCGGCGGCGAGCTTGCCGATGCCGTAGGGGTCCTGGGGCTTAGGCTTCTGGTCCTCGGTGAAAGGCGGCTTGAGCGCGCCGTAGCGCGCCATTGACGAGCAGAAAACGATCCGTTTGGCGCGATTGGCGATAGCCGCGGAGAAAATCGCCACCGAAGCCCCGACGATGTTCTGCGTTACGAAGTGCGGCGAGAACACCGATAGGCCCTCGTAGGCCGTCGCGGCGCAATGATAATAAATGTCGGAGCCTTCCGACACCCTTTGGATGTGATTGAAGTCGTTGCAGTCGAACTGGTGAAAATCAACCTTTGATGGCACATTGTCGAGTTCCCCGCCGATCAGGTTATCGACCCCCACAACGTGATGTCCGTCGGCAATCATCGCATCAGCCAAATGGCTGCCGAGAAACCCCGCGACCCCCGTAACGAATACCTTCATCGTTGACCCTTTTCCCGTTTCAGCGCTCGCATCGATCTACGCTCAATCCGAACACGTGACTTTCCTACAGAGATCCTTCATTTTTCCTGCTGATGCCGGAAAAGATCCGCCAATCCGGGGCGTCCGACAGCTCCTGGGCTGAGAGGGCGCACGCCTCCTAATCGGCGCGCCGCAAAAAGACTTTTGCAGCCGGTCCCTGAATGGTTCGCATAAATCCGGGCATTCCGGTTTCCCCGCTCACCCCGGCCCACCACCCGCTAAGGCCGATATTGAAAGACCGCCACGAGCGAAAGCGGAGCAGAAGCTCCAAGGTCTGCAATAGCGCGACGGCGGCGAACAGCGGCCAAACCGACGGATGTCGCTTTTTGGCAAGGATCACCCGATTTCTCTCGGAAAGGTAGATACTGAACCTCGATCGCTTTGGGCGCGGCCCCCCTGAACCTGAGGTCGCGCCCGCGACATGGCGGACGACGGAATCGTGCGCATACCCCAACCGGAACTTTCCGCGACGAAGAGACCATTCAGTGTCCTCGTGATAGACGAAAAAGTCCTCATCCATCACGCCGACCGTCCTGATGTAGTCCTTCGACACGAACATCGACGCGCCAGAGACAATTTCGAGGGCCGCTTCAACTTTCCGTAGGTCAGGAGTCACCTCGGGGGGCTGTCCATGTCCCAGCGACCGCGCTCGGCCTAGCAAGGGCCAATATTTAAGACCGCCCCATAGCTGAACCCGCCCGTCGGTCACAAAGACAATCTTGCTTCCGACAATTCCGTACCCGCCTTCCGCCTGCCGGCGCACCAAAGCCCCAAGCGCGTCCGCCTCCGGAAACGTATCAGGATTGAGCACCCAGATGAAATCCCAGTCAGCCCCGGCGGCGGCGATGCAGAAATTGACGCCGCCGCTGTATCCGCGGTTCTCGCGGGACCTAAGAACCCTCACGACGCGCCTATCCGCGCCGAGGTGGAAACGCCGGCCTTCCGCGGCGCCCAGCCGATCGTCCGCTTCTGCGTCAACCTCGACCATCCCGGGAATTTTGGACATTTCCCGGACATCGCGCTCGAACGCCTCGCGACCGCCATTCTCACAAATGACGACGCTGAACTCCCGGTAGATCGAGTCATTGAGCGACCCGAGGCAGCCCACGATGTTCTTGGCTTCGTCTGTCGCGACAATCGCAATGACGACGCGGGGGACGCTGCTGATTGCGCTCGCAACTTCCGACACTCGACACCCCCAAACAATTGGTCAATCTCGCATGAACCGGCGAAACGCTATCCGCAGTTCTGACCGGCTCTCGCGTCGGCGCTAGCACGCACGGCTGGAGACGCCGCTCCTTGCAAAGCCTCCCTTTGTGTTTTCGGTTGAGCTGGCCGTGCCGATAGCGACCCTTGCATGCGCTATAGGCGCCGAAGACATGCACCTTTTCTCCCAGCCTTAGCCGGAATTGGCGCACGCGATGGAAAGACCAAAAGCTACCGGACACATAAAGCAGTGTCAATCGGCAGGCGGCGGCGCTCTTGTTCCACTTCGAACGGGAGGCCGGCGCTATTCACTTCTCATCTCGCCGCATGAGGGCTCGATAGGCCATCGAAAAGCGGTAGGCGCGAATCTGCGCCAACCCGGCAATCGCCATCAAGCGATTTCGAATCCCGCCCAGGCGTGTCGAGACAAGCGGCAGGAACGCGTGCGGCAGGACGGCGAGCAGAGCCGCGCATTGGAACAAAAAGACGAAGACCGGTCCCCTGCCCTCACGCCGGGCGCCTTCGGAGGATTCGAGCGTTAGCCGCCGCCATTTGCGTTTCAATTCCTCCATTGTCCGGCGAGCGGGGTGGCCGACGATCGACTTTGGCGCAAACCGAATGCAATAGCCCTGCCGCCGAGCCCTTTCGCACCAGTCCTTGTCCTCCGGAACGCTGTTAATGAAGTCGCCGACCGCGTCGAACACCGAGCGCCACACGAACATCGATGCGGTGACGGTGAACTTGAGGTCCTTGACATAGCGCTCGTTGCGGAAGGCGAAGACGCTCTCGAAGGCCTCGGCCGCCGTCATCCGCTGCGGATCCTCAACCAGGACGTCGACACGGCCGCCGGCGATATCCGCATGACGTAGTTCGGAGAGGCCTTCCTCAAGCCAGCGCTTATCCGGCCGACAGTCGCTGTCGATGAAAGCGAGCGCCTCGCCCCGAGAAACGCGCACCGCCGCATTGCGGGCGGGCCCGGCGCCGCGTTCGGCCACCTCGATCACTCGGCCGCGCGACCCGACGATACGGCACACCGCGTCGAACCCCCGTGAGCTGCCGTTATCGGCGACGATGATTTCCGTCCGGTCGCCTGGGAAGCTCTGCGCTGCCAACAATTTCAAACAGGCGTCCAAATTGTCGTAATCGTCGAGGTGCGGCACAATCACCGACACGAGACTGACGCCCAGCGGCCCGCGGGCCGCCTCGAGCGGCGCGGCTTGTTCGGTCTCACCGACCGTCATAGCCTGCCTTTAAGCCTCATTTTGCGTATTTACTCATGATTGATACAGTTTTTTCGAAATTGCTCATTTCGAGAATATCGTCCGTCTCCAGCATCGTATCGAATTCCGATTCAAGCGCGGCCACCAGGATCATATGGCCGATTGACGTCCAAGCTGGGTAGGTTTGGTAAACGAGAAGTGACGTATCGGTTCCGTCATCAAGGTCAAAGCTCTCTTTGAAGGCACTATATACCCGGTCCCTGACTGTCATTGACTACGCCTTCCGCAATTATGAGATTTTTGGTCCGAAGCGCAGGCTGACCAGCAGGCCGCTCACATCGCTCCAGAGGCGCCCAATAGGGCGTCCGCGTCGCGAACCTGCGCCTTGCTTTTCGGATCACCCCTGCGGCCGACGACACGCGCCGGGTTCCCGACCGCGATCGAACCGGCGGGAATCGACCGCGTGACTACGGAACTTGCGCCAATGATGCAGCCATCCCCGATTTCGACGCCCGCGACCACCACAACCCGTGCGCCAAGCCAAACGTCGTCACCGACGACCACGTCGCGCTCGACCCTGGGCTGATTCATGACCGGCGTCCCCGGCTCAGTGCGGTAGTTGGATGCCGTGATGAAGACCTCGGGTCCCAATAGAGCGTAGCGTCCAAGGGTGATCCGACCAACGGAATCGCCAGCCCAGAGCGAGCAGCGGGCCCCGATGTGCGAAAAGTCACCAATCTTAATCCGTTCGCCGTTGCGCAGCGACACATTGGGCGCCATTCGCACACCCTGTCCTATATCCGCCGCGCGCAGGGGGCGGACGTGGTCATAGTTGTAATAGTGGACAAGACGGAACAGTTGGAACCATGCGCGGGGATCCACCAGTGAGAGGCCAAAATCCATGCCTCTGCTTTTCTTCTGGGAAGCGAAGCGCGCGGAAAACAACTCGGAAATACGACTCATTTCGTCCCTTTCCGCCAATTGCTGCTGCGCCGCGCGGCCTTCCCAGACCGCGGCGGAATATGCACGGATAGCCGATCGGCGCAAGGCCAGGAGACCGAGCGGAACGTCTCGGCGCGTCATGCCTTTCGAGCAGGTAAACGCGGAGGAGCCCCGGTTGCAATCGCGTGCGGCAGCGCTCGGACGGCTACAATCAGACCTTTTCGACCTGCCCGAATTCCAGGTCGACTGGCGTGGCGCGGCCGAAGATCGACACTGCAACTTTGACCCGCGATCGGGATTCGTCGACTTCCTCGACGACGCCGTTGAAGGAGGCGAAAGGCCCGTCCGCCACCCGCACGTTTTCGCCGATCTCGAACCGGATCGCCGCCTTCGGCCGTTCGACCCCGTCGGCCACCTGTCCCTTGATGCGGTCGGCCTCGATGTCAGGGATCGGCATCGGCTTTTTGTCCGCGCCGAGGAAGCCCGTCACTTTTGGCGTGTTCTTGATCAGGTGGTAGACCTCGTCGGTGAGGTCGCATTTGACCAAGACGTAGCCCGGGAAGAACTTCCGCTCCGAGTTGATCTTGCGCCCGCGGCGCATCTCGACGACCTGCTCGGTCGGCACCAGAATCTCCTCGAACTTGTCGGAGAGGCCTCGTTGGCCTGCCTGCTCGCGAATGGATTCCGCCACCTTCTTCTCGAAGTTGGAATAGGCGTGAACGATATACCAGCGCATGCTCATGTTTGGGCGTTCCGGATCATGACCAACGCTAGCCGTTGCGCCCGAAGCCGAGCACGAGCGAAACAATAGTGCGCAGCACCTCGTCGACGACGAGGAAGAACAGGCTCGTGAACACGACCAGCAGAAGCACGAGCCCGGTCGTGATGAGGGTCTCGCGCCGCGTCGGCCAGATGACCTTGGCGGCCTCAGCGCGCACCTGCTGAATGAATTCGAAGGGGTTGGCCATTGTTTCAATGCAAGTTAGGGCTTCCGGCGTGGCGAGCGACGACCTTCGGCCAGAAAAACTCGCGGCGCGGAGCCTCCCGGCGCCGCGCCACCCCGACCTCATATAAGAAAAGGCGCCCTCCCGCCAAGCGAAATGTGACGTTCTCACGGTCAAACTGTCACAATAAGTCGGGGCGCGTCGCCTCCTGCCCGCTCAAGCCCGGAAGTGCTTGGACAATTTGAGACCCTGATGTTGGTAATTGGAGGTCGCGTCGGCGCCGTAGAGCGCGTCCGGCGGGCCAGCGAGCTTTTCGTACACCAGCCTCCCGACCGGCTGGCCGTCCTCAAGGAGGAACGGCACATCGCGGCTGCGCACTTCCAACACCGCCCGCGCGGACGGGCGCCCGTCCGCGCCCTGCCCGAAGCCTGGATCAAAGAAACCGGCGTAATGAACGCGAAACTCCCCGAACGCCGGGTCGATCGGCGCCATCTCCGCCGCGAGATCCGAAGGGATCTGCACTTTCTCCCGCGAAGCCAGGATGTAAAACTGGTCGGGATCAAGGATCAGCCGCCGATCCTCGCGGGCGTGAATGGGCTCCCAGAAATCCTCGACCACATAGCCGCGCAGGCGGTTGACGTCGACGACGTCGCTGTTCTTGATCGCCCGATAGCCGACAACGGACTCGCCCAAGCCGCCAAGGTCGACCCTGAGCACCACGCCCTCGCGCATATCGAGCGGGCTATCGACCAGCGGGGCGGCAAGGTGACGCTTGCGAAGTTCCGCGTCGTCCAGAGTGAAAGTGTGCCGATCCCGCTGCTGGGGGTGGCGGCTGCGGAACCGGACCTGGTTCAGCTTCGTCCCCGCTTTGACCCGGACGCTGAAGCTGCGGGGCGAAATCTCGAGCCAGAGCTCGCCCTTGTAGTCGAGCGGCACGTCGTCGAACGCCTCCCCTCCGTCGACGATGAGGCGGGTGAAGATGTCGATCCTCCCGGTCGAACTCTTCGGATTTGCGGCGCCGGACAGATTGGGCCTCAGCTCCAGCCGCTCCATGAGACGGGCGACGTAGACGATGCCTTTCTCCAGCACGGCGCCCTTGCCCGCGAGCGAGACGGGCTCCGCGTTCAGGCTCTTGAGCCGCTCGCGAACAGTGCTCTCGCGCCCAGGCAGGAAGCTCGAGCGAACGCGATAGGCTTCCTTGCTGAGCCTGAGATCGAGACTGGCGGGCTGAAGCTGCGAGGGCTCGATCTCGGTCTCCGCCCGGATCAGTTTCCGGCCAATCATGGCCTTAATCTTCTGCCGCCCGAACAGGCCGAACGGAGCGGAGAACAGCGCTTCCGCCACGCCCGGTTCATGAGGGTCGAGGATCACGGGAAGCGGCGTTCGGGGCGGCGACAAGCGTTAAGGCCTCAAGGGCGGTTTCGCGTTGTTAGCGCCCCCTCGCCTTTAAGCCAAGACTTGGTCTTGACGCCAAGACTGCGCAGGCGCTATGCAGGCTTTGTTCGTGGTCATTTGAGCCGATCGGCTTGCCGCCACGTTAAACAACGGGCTAAAAGATCGGGGCGCATTCCAGATCGTCGCCTCATCTTGAAGTCCGTCAGGCGCCGTCGGCGTGAGAGGACTTGAACGATGACGAGCCCGCGCAAATCCCGAGATCCCAAGACCCTCAGGCCCGCGACGCAGTTGATTCATGGCGGATCGATGCGCTCGGGCTTCGGCGAGACGTCCGAGGCCCTTTTTCTCACCCAGGGCTATCTCTACGACACGATGGAGCTCGCCGAGGCGCGCTTCAAGGGCGACGATCCCGGCTTCATCTATTCGCGCTTCGCCAATCCGACGGTCTCGATGTTCGAGCGCCGGATGGCGCTGCTCGAAGGCGCCGAGGCCGCGCGCGCGACGGCGAGCGGGATGGCTGCGGTCACCGCCTCGCTCATGGGCCAGCTCAAGGCTGGCGACCACATCGTCGCCGCGCGGGCTTTGTTCGGCTCGTGCCTCTATGTAGTCGAGGAGCTGTTGCCGCGCTTCGGCGTCGCCTCGACCCTCGTCGACGGCGCGGATCTCAACGCCTGGCGCGCGGCCCTGCGTCCGAACACGAAGACGGCGTTCCTGGAATCGCCGACCAATCCGACCCTCGAACTCGTCGACATCGCCGGCGTCGCCGAGATCATGCATGGGGCGGGCGCGACCCTGGTGGTCGACAACGTGTTCGCCACGCCGCTGCTGCAGCATCCGATGAAGCTCGGCGCCGATTGCGTGGTCTATTCGGCGACCAAGCACATCGACGGCCAGGGGCGCGTGCTCGGCGGCGTGATCCTCGCAAGCGAGAAGTTCATCGCCGACCACATCCACAATTTCCTCCGCCAAACCGGACCGTGCCTCTCGCCGTTCAACGCCTGGACGCTGCTCAAGTCGCTGGAGACCCTGACCGTCCGCGTCGCGGCGCAAACACGGAGCGCCGCGAAGATCGCAGACTTCCTCAGCCATCATCCCGCGGTCGTCCGCACGCTCTATCCGGGCCGCGCCGATCATCCGCAGGCGGCGCTCGCCAAGCGGCAGATGGAAGGCGGCGGGACGATCGTGGCCTTCGAGGTCGCGGGCGGGAAGGCGGCGGCGTTCCGGGTCGCCAACGCGCTCACCATCATCGGCATCTCCAACAATCTCGGCGACGCCAAGAGCCTCATCACTCATCCGGAGACGACGACCCATCAGCGGCTCAAGCCTGAGCAGCGGGCCGCGCTCGGCATTGCGCCGGGCCTGCTCCGGTTGTCGGTCGGCCTCGAGGACGCCGACGATCTGATCGAGGACTTGGGCCAGGCGCTCGACAAGGCGTCGCTTCCGCGCCAAGCCGCCGAATAGGCCAGGCGCGCTAGCCTAACCGCCATTTTACCGGCGTGCCCCAATGTTTTCAGTGGGTTGAGACCCCGTTTAGTTCCGCCCTTCGGGTAGCCGCTAAACGGGAACCGTGCAAAGTAAATACATTATGAACATGTGGTAATGGGAGCAGCTTGGCCTGACGACCGGGAAGGTCGGCGCTCGAACTCACCAGATGGCTTGCAGAGATTGAACCTCCCGCAGCCTGTCATCGTGGGTGACGAGCGGCGCATTCCGCACGATCGCGGTCGCCGCGATCAGCCGGTCCGCAGGATCGCCGGGGGAAGCGTCGCCGAATTGACCCGCGCGCTCGGCGATGTCGTCGGTAAGCAGCTCAAGCCGATATTCCGGCAGCCTCCGCACATTCGCCAGCCACGCGGCCGCGGTCATGCTGAAGCGCAAGCGTCCACGGCGCTCGAGCGTCACAATCTCGAAGAAGCTGATGCTCGACACGAGAAGCTCGTTGCGCTTGCCGTGTTGCCGTTAACGCCTGAGCCGCTTTGCGCGACAGCTTTTTTCTTTCGCCGTCGACCCACCACACCAAGACGTGGGTGCTCGAGAACGATCACTGATTGACCGTCCATTCGTCGGGCGCGCGCGCAGGCTCGTCGGGCACGTCGTACTCCAGCACCGTTCTCCGCAAGCGCCTGCGGATCAGCTCGGCTTCTTCCTCGCCCGCTTTCGGGCTCGTGATCTCCGCGATCACGGCGCCCCGCGAGGTGACGCGGACGCGCTCTCCCCGGCGCGCGCGCTCGAGGTATAAGGGCAAATTCTGTCTCAGATCGGTCACGTTCACGTCGACCATGTGTACATCTCGCATGTACAGAGCCTTGTACGAATTAGATGTAGGCTTCCAAAGCCAGCCGGGTCAACGCGTCCGGGGCGCGCTATCGCGTCGCAAGGCAGATCCCAGCGCAAATTGCCATTCCGCTGAACGGGACATGTAGACGCGGTCGCTGACCGCGTTCAGCCGCGCTCAGCGAGCGCGGCTACAGCCGGCCGCCGCGTCAACCCAAACGCCAATCCTGCCGTTACGCCGCCACGTCGGCGACCACCGTGTCGAGCAGCGGCGCGCCCATTGCGGTCACGCGGATGCGCCCGCGCTCGTCGCGCTCGAGAAAACCGTCCTCGATCAGGCTCCGAATCCGGTCGGGATCGATGAGGCGGCCGCTCACCTTTTCGAACGCCCGCGGGTCGACGCCTTCGCTCAAGCGCAGACCCATGAGGAGGAATTCGTCGCCCTGCTCCTCGCGGCTGAGGGCCGTGCTCTCGACCAGGCCGTGGCCCTCGGTCTCGACCTGGGTCAGCCACATTTCCGGATGCCGCTCCGTCTCCTGCGCGAGGCGCCCTTTCGCCGTGACCAGGCGTCCATGCGCGCCGGGGCCGACGCCGGCATATTCGCCATAGCGCCAGTAGACGAGGTTGTGGCGGCTCTCGCCGCCGGGGCGCGCGTGGTTCGACACTTCATAGGCCGGAAGCCCACGCGCATAAGTCAATTCCCGCGTGGCCTGGAACAGAGCGAGGCTCAGGTCCTCGTCCGGCAGCTCGAGCTTGCCCGCGTCGCGCAGGCGCTCGAACATCGTGTCCGGCTCGATGGTCAATTGATAGAGCGAGATATGATCGCCGACGTAATTCAGCCCCTCGGCGAGCTCGCGTCGCCAGGCGGCCGCGCTCTGTCCGGGCCGGCCGTAGATGAGATCGAAGCTGAAGCGGGGAAAGAGCGATGCGGCGAGCCTCACGGCGCGCCAGCGCCTCGACGACCGTGTGCTTGCGGCCAAGCGCCTTGAGGTCGAAATCGTTCAGCGCCTGGACGCCGATCGACAACCGGTTGACGCCGGCTGAGCGATAGCCGCGGAATCGCTCGGCTTCGACGCTGGTCGGGTTGGCTTCGAGCGTAATCTCCGCGTCTTTGTCGAGGCGCCAGGCGGAGGCGATCGCGTCGATGACTCCCTGCACCGTTTCAGGGCGCATGAGCGAGGGGGTGCCGCCGCCAAAGAAGACCGAGCGCACCGTGCGGCGCGGCGCAAGTCCCGCGCGATGCGCGATTTCCGCCTTGAACGCGGCGAGGTAGCGAGCCTCGTCGATTGCCGCGCCGCGCACGTGGCTATTGAAGTCGCAATAGGGACATTTCGACAGGCAGAAGGGCCAATGGACATAGACCCCAAATCCCGGCTCATCGGGAGGGCTGCGGTCGGCGCCCGCGGCTGCCACGATCACGCTGCGAATCATCGTCTCGTTATGCCAGCGAACACGGGCGCGCGCCAGCGGGGCGCAGAGGCGCCGCCCTCTCCGTCACAACGCCTCGTCGCCGGTCTCGGCGGTGCGGATGCGCATCGCCCGCTCGATCGGGAGCACGAAAATCTTGCCGTCGCCGATCTGGCCGGTGCGCGCGGAAGCCCGGATCGCCTCGATCGTCGGTTCGACCTCATGGTCGCTGACCGCGATCTCGAGGCGGACTTTCGGCATGAAGGCGACGTTATACTCGGAGCCGCGGTAGATTTCCGTGTGCCCCTTCTGCCGGCCATAGCCATTGGCCTCGCTGACCGTCATGCCCTTGACGCCGAGCCGATCGAGCGTCGTTCGCACCTCGTCCAGTTTGAA
Organism: uncultured Alphaproteobacteria bacterium; assembly: GCA_963820095.1. Taxonomy (GTDB): domain Bacteria; phylum Pseudomonadota; class Alphaproteobacteria; order Rhizobiales; family Beijerinckiaceae; genus Roseiarcus. The sequence goes on along the minus strand of CAWFZA010000019.1, from coordinate 18,551 downwards.
CGGTTTGATGACCGCCAGAATAAGCTTCATGATCGCACGCTTTCGAAAAGCAAAAGTCTTGGGTCCTTCGCTATGCCGGCGAAGTCGCCCGCGCAAGCGCGCAGTTACGCGCAGGCGCATGTTTTGCCGTTGCGCCGAGACAACTCATTGGCCGAACGCCCGCGGGCGCTTCACTCGGCTTTTGTTTTCAGGTGCGCCTTGGGGAAGTAGAGCCCAGCCAAGCGCCGCTCCCACCATTGGCCGGGCGCATGGTCATTTCCGCTATAAGTGTACTCGTAAAACTCCGCGCGCACATAGGTCGGCGGTTTGTCCGGAAAAGGATTCGTTTCCAAGAGGCCAGTCACCGACGGCTCGTTTTCCAACAGGCGCTCGAGAAAGCGCGAAAACCATGGGATCCGTTGCGGATCGTCGAGCGCGGCGAACCACATCTGCCAGTCCAACCGCGGCTGGTGAGGGATGTTCCATGGCGGAGCGCGCTTGGTATCGCCGGGCTTGTAGCGGAATTCGTACTCGCGCCATTGCAGCGCCGTCATCCGATCCCTCGACGATGATCTCGTCGCGCTCCGTGGTCATGACCGAAAACAACCCGTACGGGTTCACGATATGGAACGGCTCGAACATCTCGTCGATCGCCAGCGCCGGCCCAGGCGGACTGCCGCCGAACCGCTCGTCCATCTGCACCAGGCTCAGGAACACCATGAGGAGCGCGACTGCATTGACCGCGATTGTCGCCATCCGTCGCGGCGCCTGAGTCTTCGCGCCCGTCTGCGCGAGCCCGGTCAGGCGAGACGGCAAAATTCGCCGCAGCGCCGCGTCGTCGAACAGCGTCAGGCACAAGAGCATCGTCTGCAGGTTGAACCAATTGTAATTGCCGGTGAGGAGAATGCAGCCTTCCAGCAGCAGGATCCCGAACGCCGAGACAAACCTTAGACGCCGCGGGCAGAAGATGAGGAATGGCAGAACGAGCTCGACGACAAACATGGCCGCGGTCGCGGCCTCCAACAGACCGGCTGGCAGCTTTGCGACGTACCAGGCAAGCGGCGTCGGCAGCGGCTGCGTCAGAAAATGGTAGTTGAGCGCCGTGAGATTCCTCCAGTTGGGATCGCCGCTGATCAGCTTGACGACCCCCGACATGAACATGAAGCGGAACAGGAGCCAGCGCGCGAGCCAGACGCCGGTGGTCGGCCTCAAGCTCATGATGAACGCGACGACCGCGGTCTCCAGAAGGAACGTGTCCCACTGGAAGTTCATGAAAGTCTGCCCGGCGTAGATGAGCGAGAGATAGAGCGCATAGATGAGAACAAGGCTGAGACGTGGCAGGAGATTGAGAACCAGCATCAGCGAGAAGCCGGCCCCGCCCCAGCACACGGCCTGAATGGCGAGGTCGCTGTCGTTCAGCCAGAACACCATCGGCGCGAGCAAAAAACGCTCCGCCCTGAAACGGGCGAGAGCTTCGACGAGTTCAGAGAGCGGCAGGATGCCGCGGCTGCCAATCAGTCCTTGCGCCTGCACGGCGAAGGAGACGAAGGCGGAAAGGGTCACGAGCCCGAACAGGCGAAGGAACAGGAACGAGACGAGATCGTAGCGCGGCGGCTCGTGGCTCCTGCCCCACAGCGTGAGACTCAAGCGGAAGAAGGCCGGGCGGCGCTTGGCGATCGCGGCGTAGGCCAGTTCCGAGACGGGGGCGAACCCAGGCAGATGTCGGTAGAGCGCGAGCCAGAACCCTTTGCCGGGCGCATGGGCAAGCGTCAGGAAACTGGCCTCGGCGCCGCTCGCGCGCCGGCCGTCAGGCGCGATGAATTGCACCGCGCGCTGGAATTCGGCTTCTGGGATCGTCGGGTATTGCGGCAGGACTTGCTGATAAGGGCGATAGTCGACGCGCTCGCCCGTCAGCTGCTCCCAATAGCGCGCCCAATAGGCGCAGAACCCGCAATCGCCGTCGTAGATGAGCTGCGGCCGCGCATTGGTTGCTGGCGCTTCCGGCGTATCGACGGATTTGGCTTCGGGTATCTCTGACACGACATCAACGAGAAATAACGACTGCCGACTTGGTCCGTCCTTCTGGGCGAAACTGTGGGGCGCCAATCGCGGCGAGCCACACCCGTGGTGTCTGCGTCGTCGAGGCTAGGTAGTTCTACCCATTGCCAGTCGGGCCTGCGGCTCAGATCATACGATTTCTCGTGAGGCCGCGCGAGCTCCGAACATCCGAAGCGTTTGATTTCTTTCGCTAGCTGCCGGCGCCCGGCCAAGCCGACCATCTTTAGCATGTTTCAATAACCATGCGTCTCAAAAGAGACGCTTTTGCCTACGGGGAGGGAACACATGGCTTATCAGGACAATTGCGTCAAAATTCCGGCGGCACGGTCTCTGAAGGCTGGTTTGGGTGGACAGCTCCGGTCCCTTTGATCCGGCCAGACGGCGCGGTTCCCCAACATACGAATGACAGTCCCCGAGTTTGAATACGAGTTTGCGGTGGGCGTTAGGAGTTCCAGCGTTTTCCAATTCCTGAGTACTTCTAAGAATCCTGAGCACTTCTAGGGAGGTAACAATGGACAGACGCGCATTTTTGACGACAACGGCGGCTGCAGCAACGGCCGCGACCCTGAAAGCGGCCTCTGCGGCAAGCGTGCCGCCACTCGGCCAAACCGGCGCTCCAACCCTGGATACCGAGCCGCTGCCCTTGGGTCCGCTGCCGGGGAGCCGCTATCCGAACTTCTATCTGGAGTCCGCTCACCCCGGTATCACATTCGGGCCTGCCGGTTTCCCGGCCTTCGCCGGCACCATGGCGGTCGAGCGCGTCGCAACCGGATTCCGCTGGGCGGAAGGGCCGGTCTACTTTCCGGCGTGGCGGATGGTGCTGTTCAGCGACATTCCCAACAACCGCATTATGCGCTTCATGGAGGATGACGGGCACTGCAGCGTTTTTCGCCAGCCGTCGATGAACTCGAACGGCAACACCATTGATCGGCAAGGACGCCTCATCACCTGCGAGCATAGCGGCCGACGCGTCACTCGCACCGAGCTCGACGGCTCGATCTCGATCATCGCCAACTCCTACAATGGCAAGAAGCTGAACTCACCAAACGACGCGGTTGTCGCTTCCGATGGTTCGATCTGGTTCACCGATCCAGTCTACGGCATCGGTGGCTATTATGAGGGCGTCAAAGCCCAGCCGGAGCAGGAAAAGCACAACGTCTACAGGGTCGATCCGAAATCGGGCGAGGTCACGGTTGTCGTCGATGACTTCGTGGAGCCAAACGGCATTGCCTTCTCGCCCGACGAGAAGAAGCTCTACGTCATCGACACCGGCTTCACCGACGGGCCGCAGAACCCGTCGCATATCCGCGTGTTCGACGTGGACGTTGGGTCCGGAAAGGTGTCCAACAGCAAAGTCTTTGCGGAAATGCCCAAACCCAGCATTACCGACGGTCTGCGCTGCGACACCGCGGGTCGCGTCTGGTGCTCCTGCGGTTGGGGTGATCCGAGCAACGACGGTGTGCGCTGCTACACGCCCGAGGGCGATCTGCTCGGTAAAATCCACATTCCGGAGACGGTCCCCAACCTGTGCTTCGGCGGCCAGCAACGCAACAGACTTTACATCTGCGGCTCGACATCGCTCTATGCGGTCTACACAAGCGCGCAGGGCGCTATGAAGCCATGACCAGCTCCGAGGGCATCAACCGTGACTTGATCCCTCTGAGGGCTAAATCAGGCGGCCTAACATCCTCCGCCAGGCGGTCGATGGACGCATCGACCGCCGGTTCGCGCCGTCGCGTCACGGCGCGTAAATTCAGGGCTGAGCCTTCGCGCTCAGCCCTTGGCGCCCGTCGGCTTACTTCTCAAGCTCGGCCAAAGTCGGCATGCGGCCGTTTGGCGTCAGATGATTGATGATCTGCGGCAGCGCCGCTGAGAGCTGGTTCAGCAATTCTTGCTGGCTCATGCCGGTGCGCTGTGAAAGCTGAGCAAGCACGTCCTGGCCGAGCGCCGAACCGAGTTGTCCGGGCTGAACAGGCTCGTTCGTCCCGTGGCCGACCCAGGAGTTGACTTGCGGCGCCACTCCGCCCGCGGCGAGCTTGCCGATGAGGTCACTGAGGCCGCCGAGAATGCTGCCGGCCGGCGCATTCGTTGGCACGGGTTGCCCAGGCGGGGGGATAGGCACAGAAGGCGCGGACGCTGGCGCTGAGCTGCCGCCAAACATCTTGCCGAGAATCAGCGCGCCCACAGCGACAGCGATCGGCGTCGCCAGATTGCCGCCCGGAACCGCATTTCTCATTGCGTCGTCAAAGCCGGCCATCGTTGCCTCCTCCACATCAATCCAAGTCGAAAGGCCTTCCCTTCGACTCCAGCGTAGCGCCGCATTTCGAAGATATGACGACCAAGACTACAGGCTTGCGTTTTCCTCGTCCATACCGCACATTCCCTTGACCGGCGGGGGCGCATGGGAGGCTTCGATATGGGCATTATCAGCTGGATCATTCTGGGTCTGATCGCCGGTTTCATCGCCAGCAAGATCGTCAACAAGACCGGGTCCGGCATGACGATGGACATAGCGCTTGGCGTTGTCGGCGCGATCGTCGGCGGATTTCTGGCGAGCTTTCTCGGCATCGGTGGGGTCACCGGGGTAAACATCGGCAGCATTATCATCGCGGTCATTGGCGCCGTGATCGTGCTGCTGGTCTACCGCGCGGTCACCTCGCGGGCCTGATACGAGCGGTCAATCGGCGGCGCTCCACCGCGCCGCCGACAGGTCGTCGTCCTTCTTGGATTCGATCCATCCTTCGACAGAGCCATCGCTGCGTATCGCGCGCTTCCAGAACGGCGCGCGGGTCTTGAGATAGTCCATCAGCATCTCGGCCGCCGCGAACGCCGCGCCGCGATGCTCCGCGGCCACCGCGACGAGAACGATCCGCTCGCCCGGCGCAATACGGCCATAGCGATGGATTATGGTCGCGCCCATGAGCGGCCAGCGCGCTTCGGCCTCGCCCGCCGCGCGTGCGATCTCCTCCTCGGCCATGCCGGGATAATATTCGAGTTCGAGCGCGGCGAGCCATCCGCCCTCATCGCGGCAGCAGCCGATAAAGCTCACCACCGCGCCGACGTCGGTTCGCCCGCGCGCGAGCGCGTCAGCCTCCGCACCCGGGTCGAAATCCTCCCGCTGAACGCGGACGGTCGCCATTGCTGTCAACCGCCCGTCATAGGCGGAAAGAACGCCACTTCCTTCACCCCCTTGATCGAAACGTCGCTGCGGGCGTGAACCCGATCGAGCGCGGCGCGAACAGCTGTCGGCTTGTCGAACGCGTGGGCGTAGCCCTCACCACGCTCACGGAGCCAAGCGATAAGGTCGCCGACTGTCTTAACCGTCGGGGGGGGATTGAGCTCTTCCTCTGCCCTGCCCACGCGCTCACGCACCCAGGCGAAATAAAGCGCCTTCATTTCCTGTCTCAGTCGTTCCCGACGTTGTCGTAGCCCGCCTTCATATAGTCCCAGCCTGTGTAGAGCGTAACGAGGGCGGCGATCCAGAGGAGCACAATACCAGTCGTGACCGCGCCCGGCAGCACAGCTTCCCCGGCTGGGCCCGCGATCAGAAAAGCGAGGGCGATGAATTGGACCGAGGTCTTCCACTTGGCGAGCGTCGTAACCGGCAACGGAACTCTGAGCTCGGCCAGATACTCGCGCAGGCCCGAGACCAGGATTTCCCGGCACAGGATGACGATCGCCGCCCAAAGGGTGAGACCTGAAATGGTCTGATTGGCGGCGAGCACCAGGATCACCGCCGAAACGAGAAGCTTGTCGGCGATCGGGTCCAGCATTCTCCCGAGCGAGGACTGTTGCGACCAGGCGCGCGCCAGATAGCCGTCGAAAAAGTCGCTGATTCCGGCGGCGACAAAGATTGCGAGCGCCGTCCATCGCGCCCACGACACGTGAGGCCAGAACAAGAATCCGGCGACAAGCGGAACCGCCGCGACCCGCGCATAGGTCAGTATATTGGGCAAAGACCAATTGCGGCCGAGCTGAGGAGTGGTCGAGGAAACCATTTGCGGTGCAGCAGACATCGCGCCTGTCCGCCCGTCAATAGCGCGCTCGCAGGCGCCGGAGCGATGCGGGCGTCCGCCGCACGGCGCCGACAAAGCTGGGGACGATGGCGCGCGCTCTGGCCTCCGCCGGAGCGACTTCGTTTAATGTCAAGATCTTCAAAGCGTTTCCCCGTGGCCAGGACCTCGCTCATGCCGAATGTTCACGTCGTCGCCCATCCGCTGGTGCAGCACAAGCTGACGCTGATGCGGGACAAGACCGTCTCGACCAAGGGCTTCCGGCAGCTCATGAACGAGATCGGCATGCTTCTGGCCTATGAGGTGACGCGCGATTTGCCGCTCGAGATGGTCGAGGTGGAGACGCCGCTCGCCAAGATGATGGCGCCCACGATTTCCGGCAAAAAGCTGGTGTTTGCGCCGATTTTGCGCGCGGGCGTCGGATTTCTCGATGGAATGCTCAATCTCGTGCCGAGCGCGCGCGTCGCCCATATCGGGCTCTACGCGACCCACAGACCCTGGAGGCGGTGGAGTACTATTTCAAAGCCCCGGCGGACGTGGCCGACCGGTTGGTCATCGTGATGGACCCGATGCTCGCGACCGCAAATTCAGCGGTCGCGGCGATCGACCGCCTCAAGCGGCGCGGGGTGAAGGACATTCGCTTCGTCTGCCTTCTCGCCGCCCCTGAGGGGATCGAACGGCTGACCAAAGCGCATCCCGAGGTGCAGATCTGGACCGCGGCGATCGATGAGCGGCTCAACGAGCACGGCTACATCATTCCTGGCCTAGGCGACGCTGGCGACCGCATGTTCGGCACGAAGTAGAAGCGCCGCGTTTCAACGCCGCGCTCGGGACCGGCGCCGTTCGGCCTTGGGGAGCCGGGGGATGCGGAGCCGGGACTTACCGGGCGTCTTACTTGCGCCGCCGGCGCTGCTGGCCAAGGCCCATCTGCTTCGCCAGCGCCGAGCGCGCCTTGGCGTAGGCGGGAGCGACCATAGGATAGTCAGACGGCAGGCCCCATTTCTCCCGATACTCTTCCGGGGACAGGTTGTATTGCGTCCGCAAATGCCGCTTCAACGACTTGAATTTACGACCATCCTCCAAGCAGATGATGTAATCGCTGGTAATCGACTTCTTCGGCGGGACGGCGGGCTTGGCTGCTTCGACTACGACCGGTTGCGCGCCAGTAGCTACACGCACGAGCGCCGCGTGAACGTCGCTGAGAAGCGACGGCAACTCGCTCGACGGCACGGAATTGTTCGACACATAGGCCGAGACAATCTCCGCGGCGAGTTCAATGTGGTTCGTGGTATCGCTCATTGTTGACGTTACTCCAGTAAGTTGCCTGCGGATAGAACGCCCTGTGGCGATCAGCTTCAGGCCATTTTCTTCTCGCCTGATCACGACGAGCATCCTCTTCCCTAATCGCATGTCGCGACTTGAGGGGAACACCCGCATAGCGCAAAAGAAAACATAGCACAAGACAAGATGCGATGATTTTAACTACGGTCTCGAAGGAATCGGCTGAATACTCGCAATGAGCTGTCTGAAGGATGCTGAATTTATATAAAAAAACAACTGTCTTCACTTGACAGATGGCGGTTAACGTGCAGCGAACGCTTCGACCGAATCATCGCGAGTCGTTGTCGGGGCCGCCGAACCCTCGCGCGAAAACTTACGCTTTTCCCAGAACTGCAAGCCAGGAACGATCAGGCGCCTGGTTCGCTATGGCAGGCGGCCATTTCACCTGAGCCGCTGCTTCGCGAATGTTGATCGACCGCAAGAATATGGCGGCCATGAGGATGCCATCGGCCAGAAAAGCGATTATATGCCGCCTGCCGATCCTATTGATCGGCGCCCTCGTGAGTTCCAATGCAGCATCCAAAAACGTCAACGTTCGTCGCCGCGCGCAACAATGCCACGCGGCGGGGCACGCTGACGGGAACCGTCGCCCTTCTATGGCCTTACATCTGGCCCGCGGACCGCGCTGATCTGAAGCTGCGCGTGTTTCTCGCCTTCGCGCTGATGCTGCTCTCGAAGGTATTCACGATCGCAATTCCCTATTCCTACAAATGGGCGACCGATGCAGTCGCGGGCAAGCTCGCGCTGGACGCCGTCCCGCTGCCGCGCGTTCTGCTCGCCGCGGCGGCGCTGACCGCTCTCTATGGCGTCTTGCGGATCCTGATGGCGCTCACCCAGCAGGGGCGCGACGCCCTGTTCGCGGCCGTCGCCATGAACGCGGTGCGCCGGTTGGCGATCGAGGTCTTTGAGCACCTGCATCGCCTGTCGCTGCGCTTTCACTTGGAGCGCAAGACAGGCGGCCTCACCCGCGTCCTCGAGCGCGGACGCAACGCGATCGAGACCCTCATCCGCACCTCGATGCTGACCGCGGTCCCGACAGTGGTCGAGTTCGCAATGATCGTCGGCGCCATGCTGATCACGTTCGACTGGCGCTATGTCATGGCGATCAGCGTCACGGTGGTCGTGTATTTGGTCTTTACGACCCTGGCCACCAATTGGCGCATTGGCATCCGGCGCTCGATGAATGAGAGCGACACTGACGCCAACACCAAGGCGATCGACAGCCTGCTCAACTTCGAGACGGTGAAATATTTCGGCGCCGAAGGCCGCGAAGCGGCGCGATACGATAAAGCGATGGCGCGGTACGAGCGCACGAGCGTTCGCACCTATGTGTCGCTCGCCGCTCTGAACGCGGGTCAGGCGTTCATTTTCACGCTCGGCCTGATTGTCGTCCTTCTGATGTGCGTCGTCGAGGTGAGAAACGGAACCAAGACCGTTGGCGCCTTCGTGCTCGTCAACCTGATCATGTTGCAGCTCTATCAGCCGCTCAATTTCATGGGGATGGTCTACCGGGATATCAGGCAGGCGATCATCGACGTCGAGGCGATGTTCACCATCCTGGCGCAGAATCCGGAAATCGAGGACCTCCCCGGCGCCCAGCCTCTAAAGGTGACGGCCGGCGTGGTCCGATTCGAGAATGTCGATTTCGCCTACGATCCGGCCAGGCCTATTCTGCGCGGCGTCTCGTTCGAGGCGCCTGCGGGGCACACGATCGCCATCGTCGGGCCCTCGGGCGCCGGCAAATCCACGATATCGCGGCTCCTGTTCCGCTTCTACGAGCCGAACGCGGGGCGCATACTGATCGATGGCCAAAATATCGGCGCAGTCACTCAGAGCTCGCTGCGCGCGGCGATTGGAATGGTGCCGCAGGACACGGTGCTGTTCAACGACACGATCCTCTATAACATCCGCTATGGGCGCGAGGGCGCGAGCGAGCGCGAGGTGGTCGCCGCCGCCGAGAATGCGCAGATCGATCGGTTCATTCGCTCGCTGCCGCAAGGCTATGAGGCGCCGGTCGGCGAGCGCGGTCTCAAGCTGTCGGGCGGCGAGAAGCAGCGGGTGGCCATTGCGCGCACGATGCTCAAGGCGCCGCCGATTCTGGTGCTCGACGAAGCAACGTCGGCGCTCGACAGTTTCACCGAGCGCGAGATTCAGTCGGCGCTGGAGCGCGTCTCGCGCGGGCGCACGACGATTGTGATCGCCCATCGCTTGTCGACCGTGGTCAACGCTGACCAAATTCTGGTGCTCGACAAGGGCGTCATCGCCGAGCGCGGCTCCCATCAGGAGCTTCTGGCGCGAGGCGGAATCTATTCCGCGTTGTGGAGCCGGCAGAGGCAGGTCGACGCGGCGCAGGAATTGTTGCGCCAGGCCGGCCGTGAAGACGACCTCGACGCGGCCGACCCTATCGCGTCCCAGCCTGTGCCGTGACATCGGAAGCGAATGGCGCCATGAGTGCGCCCGGCTTCATTTCGAGCGCTGGTCAATGAGCATCGTCAAATCGCTGCGCGGCCAGCTCGCGCCGATCCATCCTGAAGGCTATAAGTTCGTGTTCGGCTTCGCCGTCGCGACGCTGATCCTGTGGTGGATATGGGCGCCGCTCGGCTGGCTCGGCCTCATCGCCACGCTTTGGTGCGCCTATTTCTTTCGTGATCCCGCGCGCGTCACGCCGGTCCGGAGCGACCTGGTCATTGCGCCCGCCGACGGCGTCGTCAGCTTTGCCGGCTTCGCCGCGCCTCCGCCCGAGCTCGGCCTCGGGATGGCGCCGTTGCAGCGGGTGTCGATCTTCATGTCGGTTTTCGATTGCCACGTGAACCGCGCCCCGGTCCAAGGCAGGGTGGCGCAGATTGTGTATCACCCCGGCCTCTTTCTTAACGCCGATCTTGACAAGGCGAGCGAGGACAACGAGCGCAACAGCATCGTCATCGAGACGCCCTCCGGGCGATTTGGCGTGGTGCAGATCGCAGGCCTGGTCGCCCGACGAATTGTGTGTTTCACCCATGAAGGCGCGCTGCTCGGCGCCGGCGAACGAATCGGGTTGATCCGTTTCGGCTCGCGCGTGGATGTCTACCTGCCGCCGGGCGCGCACATCGTGGTCGGCGTCGATTCGCGCGCCATCGCCGGCGAGACGGTGATCGCGCAGGTTGCGGCGGAGGTCGAGCCGCCGCCTTTTTCGCGGAGCTGAGGGGTGAACGAGGTCGGCCCCCCGCCCCGGGCGCCGATTGCTGACCCGGCGTCGGCGCGGCGTCGCGGTCTCCGGGCGGTGCCTCTCAGGCTCTTGATCCCCAACCTCATCACCCTGTTCGCGCTCGGCCTCGGGCTAACCGCGATTCGTTTGGCGATGGAGGGGTCGATCGAATGGGCGGTGATCGCGATCGCCGGCGCCGCCGTGCTCGACGGCCTCGACGGGCGAATCGCGCGCGCTTTGAAGGGCACCTCGCGCTTCGGCGCCGAACTCGATTCGCTCGCCGACTTCGTCGACTTTGGCGTCGCGCCGGCCCTGGTGCTCTACGTCGCCAACCTGCATGCGGCCAAGAGCTTCGGCTGGGTCGCGGCGCTTCTTTTCGCCATGGCCTGCGCTCTTCGCCTGGCCCGTTTCAATGTCATGATCGACGAAGATCAGCCGGCATGGCGCAAGATCTTCTTCGTCGGCATGCCCGCGCCAGCGGGCGCGATCGTCGGCCTGTTGCCGATCTACGTTCACTCTGCCTTCGATCTCGGCCAGCCGACCTCGCAATTCGCCGTGGTCGAGAGCCTGTACGTACTGGCGGTGGCTCTGTTGATGGCGAGCCGCGTGCCGCACTTCTCCGGCAAAATGATCGGCCGCGTGCCGCGCGAATATGTCTCGGTGGTCTTGGTCGGCGTCGCTGCGGCGCTCCTCCTCCTGTTCAACTTTCCCATGCAGGCGCTGGTCGCCGTCACTCTGGCCTATCTCGCCTCGATCCCCTTCGCGGTCCGGCGTTATCGGGCGCTCGAGCGCATGACGTCATCGAGCGCATGACGTCATAGAGGCCAAATCCCGCTCTTGCGCTCAAACGCCGGTCAGGCATCATAGGCCCCATGGCCATCGGGCTCGCTCACCGATATTGTTGGCTCGCTTCCAGGATCCGCGTCTTCATGTCGACCCGACCGCCTCATTTTTCACTCGGCCTCGCCGCTCGGACGGCGGCCTTTGCAATTGCGGCGATCACGCTCGCGGCCTGCAATAGCAAGAACGCCTACGTTCCGCCGCCGCCGCCCAAGGTGCAAGTCGCGCAGCCGCTGCAGCGGCCGGTGACCGAATACCTCGAACTCACCGGGAATACCCAGGCGTTCGCCTCGGTCGATCTCGTGGCGCGCGTGCAGGGCTTTCTGACCTCGATCAACTACGTCGACGGAGCGACGGTCAAAAAAGGCGCGCAGCTCTTCGGAATCGAGCGCGACATCTACCAGGCGCAGGTTAACCAGCAGGAGGCGACGCTCGCCTCCGACCAGGCGACGGAGGAGTACAACAAGGCCGAATACAACCGGCAGGCGACGCTCGCCCGGCAGGATTTCGCCAGCCAAGCCACGGCGCAGGAGTGGAAGTCCAAGTGGGACCAGTCAGCGGCCGACATCCTGAATGCCCAGGCGGCCATCTGGCTCGCCAAGATCAACCTCGGCTATACCCAGGTGCTTGCTCCGTTTGACGGCGTGGTCACGAACCACCTCGTGGATGTCGGCGCGCTCGTCGGCGTCTCCGGGCCAACCAAGCTTTCGACGATCATCCAGACCGATCCGCTCTATGTCTATTTCACCTTGAGCGAGCCACAAATCCTGTCGATCCAGAGAAACCTCGCCAAGCACGGCATCGCATTGCGCACCTCGAAACTGTCGGACGTCCCAGTGGAGATCGGCCTGCAGGGCGAGGAGGGCTATCCGCACAAGGGCCATATGGATTACGCCTCGCCGCAGGTCGATTTCGCCACCGGCACGCTGACCGCCCGCGCCTTGTTCGACAACAAAGACGGCGCCCTCCTGCCGGGCCTGTTCGTGCGGGTGCGCACGCCTATTGCGCAGCAGGACAAGGCGCTGCTGACACGAAACGACGCGATCGGAAGGAGCCAGGAAGGAAGCTATGTGCTGGTCGTCGGTCCAGACAACGTCGTGAAGAGGCAGGTCGTCACGACTGGGGTGCGCGACGGACAGCTGCGCGTAATCGAATCGGGCTTAAGCCCAGACGATTGGGTGGTGACTGAGGGCGTCCAGCGCGCCTTCCCCGGCGCGAAGGTCGATCCGCAGCGCGGGCAACTGGCTTCTGCCGAGCCGCCGCCGGGCTCCAGCCCTAAGAAAGCCGTCCCGCCCGCCTCGAGTCAGCAATGAGCTCTGAAGGCCGAGCGGGAGCAATCTCGCGCTTTTTCATCGAGAGGCCGGTGCTCGCCAATGTGCTGGCGCTCGTCTTCATCCTGGTCGGCCTGGTCGCCCTTTTTAACCTGCCCAGCTCCCAATACCCGAACGTTGTCCCGCCGACCGTCCAAGTGACGACGCGCTACCCGGGCGCAAGCGCGATGGCGCTCGTCGATACCGTCGCTCTGCCGATCGAGCAGAACGTCAACGGCGTCGAGAACATGATCTACATGCAGTCGACGAGCGCGAGCGACGGCACCTATAGCTTGATCGTCACCTTCGCGATCGGCACGAATCCCGACGAAGACGAGATCCTGGTGCAGAATCGCGTGTCGGCGGCGCTTTCGTCTCTGCCGCAGGAAGTGCAGCTCCAGGGCGTGACGACGAAGAAACAATCGACGTCGATCCTCGAGTTTGTTGGGCTTGTATCTCCCGACAGCCGCTTCGACAGCCTGTTCCTGTCGAACTATGCAGTCATCAATGTGCAGGACGAGCTTCGGCGCCTCCCCGGCGTTGGCGATGTGTCTGTCCTCGGCGCCGGGCAATACGCCATGCGCGTCTGGCTGGACCCGAACCTTTTGCAGGCGCGGGGACTGACGCCGCAGGACGTCATCAACGTCATCCAGCAGCAGAGCCAGGAGGTCGCGGCCGGACAGATCGGCGCGCCGCCCGCCCCGAAAGGCCAAGACTTTCAATATACGCTCGACCTCAAGGGCCGGCTCGACGACCCGAGGGAGTTCGAGAACATCATCGTCAAGGTCGATTCGGCGAACGGGGGCCGCATCACCAGGGTGCGCGATGTGGGACACGCCGAGCTCGGCGCGCAGACTTACAGCGAATCGTTCAATCTCGACGGCCGACCGGCCGCCGGCATCGCCGTCTCGCTGCTGCCGGAGGCAAACGCGATCGCGGTCGCCGGCGAAGTCAAGGCGAAGATGGACGAACTCGCCAAGGCTTTCCCGCAAGGTCTCAACTACGTCATCCCCTATGATACGACGAAATTCGTCAGGGCCGCGATCAGCGAAGTCTACAGGACGCTGTTCGAGGCCCTCATTCTGGTGCTCATCGTTATTTTGGTCTTCCTGCAGGATTGGCGGGCTATGCTGGTGCCGGCGACCACGGTGCCGGTCACGATCATCGGCGCGTTCGCCGCGATGGCCGCGCTGGGTTTTTCGATCAATCTCCCAACGCTGTTCGCGCTCATACTTGCGATTGGCATCGTCGTGGACGACGCGATTGTGATCGTCGAGGGCGTCGCGCGCTATGTCGAGCAAGGCATCCCTGGTCGTGAGGCGGCGGCTCGGGCTATGGACGACCTGACTGGACCGGTTCTCGGCATCACGCTCGTGCTGATGTCGGTGTTCATTCCCGCCGCTTTTCTGCCTGGACTGACCGGGCAACTCTATAGGCAATTCGCGCTCGTCATCGCCGCCACGGCCTTCATCAGCGCCGTCAACGCGCTCACGCTCAAGCCCACGCAATCCGCATTGTGGTTGAGGCCGCCGAAGCCTCCCGAGCGACGCAACTTTCTTTACCGCGGCTTCAACACCGTCTATGGCGGCCTCGAACACGGCTACACTCGACTGATCGGCGCTATGATCCACCGCAGCGGCCTCATGGTCGCTCTCGCGCTTGTTCTGGTTGGAGTTCGCGCTCTGGGGACTGACGCGCGTGCCGACAGCGTTCCTGCCGACCGAGGATCAGGGCTACGTGATCGTCGCCGCGCAATTGCCGGACGGCGCATCAAAGGAACGCACGGATAGAGTTCTGGAGCAGATCCAAGGCCTCGCGAGCAAGGTTCCCGGGGTCGAGCATGTGGTCACCGTGAGCGGCATATCCATTCTCGACAACAGGGCGAGCCTCGCCAATGCCGGCGTCGCCTTCGTCGTCCTGAAGGACTGGGACGTGCGTCTGAAAGAGCCAGGGCAGGACGTCCGCACGATCATCGAACGCCTCAACCGCGGGCTGCAGGGCGTGCCCGAGGCTATCGCCTTTGCGCTCCCGCCGCCGCCGATCCAGGGCATCGGCAACGTCGGCGGCTTCTCCATGCAGGTCGAACTCAGGAACGGGAATTTCGACTATGCCTTGCTTCAGACCCTGACCAACGCCGTCGTCGCCAACGCCAACGCGCAATCCTCACTTCAGCGGGTCGCCACGACGTTCCGCGCGGGCGCGCCGCAAATCTTCGTCGAAGTAAACCGCATCAAGGCGGAGACGCTTGGCGTCACCGTTGGACAGCTATTCGCCGCCCTCTCCGGCTACGTCGGCTCAAACTACGTGGGTCAGATCACCAAGTTCGGCCACGTCTTCCAGATCTATACGCAAGCGGAGGCCAAGTATCGCGCCAACGTCGACGACATTCGCAATCTCAAGGTCAAGGCGGGCGACGGAACCATGACCCCGATCGGAACGGTGGTCGATATCAAGGAGGTGCAGGGGCCGTCCCTTATCAGCCTCTACAATCTCTATCCGTCGTCGACCATTGTGGGCAGCCCGGCGCCCGGTTTCAGCTCGGGTCAGTCCCTCGACATCATGGAGCAGATCGCCAACAACACCCTGCCGACCGGAACCGGCTTCGAATGGACCGCCATGTCGTACCAGGAGAAGCAGCTCGGCAGCCAGACTTATTATGTCTTCGGCTTCGCGATGCTGCTCGTCTATTTCGTTCTCGCGGGTCAGTACGAAAGCTGGATTTTGCCGCTGGCGGTCATCCTGTGCGTCCCGATGGCTCTGCTCGGGACGGTCGCCGCGCTGACCACGCTCGGCGCCATCAGCGTCGCCGCCAGCCAATCCGGCGTCGCCGCCAACAACCTCTACACGCAGATTGGCCTCATCCTCTTGATCGCGCTTGGCGCTAAGAACGCGATCCTGATCGTCGAATACGCCCGCCAGCAGCGCGCCGAAGGAAGAGCGATTGTCGAAGCGGCGGTGGAAGGGGCGCGCTTAAGATTCCGCCCCATTCTCATGACCTCGTTCGCCTTCATCCTGGGCGTTCTTCCGCTTGTGCTCGCGACCGGCGCGGGCGCTTCTGCGCGCAAATCAATCGGTATGGCGGTTTTCTTCGGCATGATCGCCTCGACCTGTCTTGTGGTGGTGTTCGTTCCATCGTTTTATGTGGTGATGCAGTGGCTCGAGGAGCGCAGAATGGGAAAGCGCGCGCCTGAGGCGGCCTCGCCCCCTTCCAAGGCGGACACCGCCCGTTCGTCTTCAGCGTGACGGCGCTCTCGATCGCTTGGAACAAGGCGAGTCTTGACGCGCCCCTGCGCGTTATACAGATCTGATGTTTCGAGCCGCGCTAAAGATGCGCGGTAGGGAGGAATCGGTATGAGCCTTCGAGTCTTTTGCTGGGCGATGGTGATGAGCTTGGCGTTGTCGGGAACCGCTTTTGCAGAATCGCCGCGCTTGACGATGACCGAAGCGATGATCCCCTCGTCGGATCCGAGCCTGAAGCTCTATGTCCGCAACAAGCACGCAGAGGGCATGACGTCCTTTTCGCCGGACAAGACGCTGCTCTTCATCCATGGCGCCGACATATCCAGCGGAAACGAGTTTCGACCTGCCGATCGACGGCGTGTCGATGATGGACCTGTTCGCTCAGAACGGCTTCGACGTCTATCTGGTCGATGTGCGGTCGTACGGACGGTCGACCCGCCCGCCGGAAATGGATCAGCCGCCCGAGGCGAACAAGCCCATCGCGACTTCGGAGGAGGCCGGAGCCGATCTGGGGGCCGCGGTCGACTATATTCTGGCGCTCCGCGGCATCCCGAAGCTCGACCTCATGGGCTGGTCTTGGGGCACGTCAATCGCCGGCGCCTACACCGCCAACCACAATGACAAGATCAACCGGCTGGTCCTCTACGCGCCGGCCTGGATCTTTCAGCCTCCAGTCGAGCCTCCGACAAGCGCTATCCCGGCCTATCGATTGGTCGCGAAGGACGATGCGAAGGCGCGTTGGCTCAGGGGCGTGCCTGAGGACAAGCAGGCGGCCCTGATCCCGCCGGGCGTCTTTGACGCGTGGTGGGACGCGACGATCGCTGAAGATCCCGTCGGCAGCAAAATGAACCCTCCGAAACTCCGGGCCGGCAACGGCGTCAGGGCGGAGTTCGCCAATTATTGGGGCGCCGGAAAGCCGTTCTACGATCCAGGAAAGATCACGGTCCCCACCCTTCTCATCCATGCCGAATGGGACGCCGATCTTCCGACCTATTTGACGGAGGCTTATTTCGCCAAGCTGACAAGCGCGCCCTACAAGCGCTTCGTACAGCTTGGCGAAGGCACCCATACCGTCATGCTGGAGAAGAACCGCATGCAGTTCTTCCACGAGATCCTCGGATTTCTCAACGAATCGGACGCTACGGCTCTGAAGTAGCTTGGTTGGACGCTTCGTCCACCGGTAAAACGCGGTCTCGCAAAGCGGACTGGGCGATTTGCGAGCGGCGGCGCAGTCGATCTTACAATCGCGCGGTGGTATGACAGCCCGCCGCCGGCGTGCTACGGGCCGTCAGGCCGCCGCCTCCGCTTCGCCTTGGCGGCGCGCCGCACAACAAGGAGCCTTATGTCGAAAGAAGAATTGCTTGAGTTCCCCGGATTCGTCGTCGAATTGCTGCCCAATGCGACCTTTCGCGTCAAACTTGAGAACGACCACGAAATCATTGCTCACACCGCGGGCAAGATGCGCAAGAATCGCATTCGCGTCCTGGCCGGCGACAAGGTGCTCGTGGAGATGACGCCCTACGATCTGACCAAGGGACGCATTACCTACCGCTTCAAATGACCCTGACTCTCGGGCGGCGCGACGATTGCTCCGCCCCGCCCTCGGGCCTCCGTCTCGTGCTGGGGTCCGCTTCGCCGCGCAGGCTTCAGCTGCTCGCGCAAATCGGCGTCAAGCCCGATGCGGTTCTGCCGGCCGAGATCGACGAGACGCCGCGCCCGCGCGAAGAGCCGCGTGCGCTCGCCGAACGGCTGGCCGGCGAAAAGGCGCTCGCCTCGGCGGCGATCGCGGGCGGCCGCGCCGATCTCGCCCCCTGCCTGACGCTTGCGGCCGACACGGTGGTCGGCGTCGGCCGGCGCATCTTGCCGAAATGCGAGACGCGCGATGACGCCGAGGCCTGCCTCGATCTCTTGTCCGGTCGCGGCCATCGGGTCTTCACCGGCCTTGCGCTCGTCACCGCGAGCGGCGCCGTGCGGCGCCGGCTGGTCGAGACCCGGCTCCGGTTCAAGCGCCTGTCGCGCCAAGAGCTCGAGGCCTATCTGATGAGCGGCGAGTGGCGCGGCAAGGCCGGCGGCTACGCGATCCAGGGCCTCGCCGGCGCGTTCGTCGAGCGGCTGGTCGGCTCCTACTCCAACGTCGTCGGCCTGCCGCTCAGCGAAACGGCTGCGCTGCTCGGCGGCGAAGGCTATCATGTCCACCGGCGCTGGAGCGCGAGCCTCGTTCAATGAAAGCCGACGCCAAGAAGTCCGCCGCCAAGCAACCGGATCTGGACAAGAGCAACCGGACCTGCCCGATCTGCGGCAAGCCGCGCAGCGAACGCTATGACCCGTTCTGCTCGAAGCGCTGCGCCGACGTCGACCTGCATCGCTGGCTGAAGGGGAGCTATGTCATCCCTGGCGGCAGCGTAAAGCCCGAGCCCGGCGACGAGGAGGAGTAGGCCTTAACGGGCTCGCTTCCGAGGCCTCTCCTTCTCATTCTTTGGTTTTCTTGGCCCCTGGCCCTTTCGCCACGAAAACCCCAATTTATGGCTATTGGATTCGCTTGGATTTCCTTGGATTCTCTCGTCCTAATCTCGACTTATCAATGGG
>CAWFZA010000018.1:0-216438 GCA_963820095.1 uncultured Alphaproteobacteria bacterium | reverse complement strand
GCTCAAGCGCCTGCAATTCGCTCAATGCCGTGCGTCGCTTGCCTTGTCTTTCCGGCCGGCGACAATCCGTCAGAACGCGAACCACGCATAGGCGAACACGGAATTGTTGCCCTGCGCGTTGTGCGTGCCGCCGAGATACGAGCCATCGAAATTGGTCGTGCCGCCATAGACGTGCAGGTACTCGGTGAACTGCAGGCCGAGCCGCACGTTCCAGGTCGAATAAGGAAACGGCGCGCCGTGGCTGAACGGGAGGTAGGCGAGATCTTGAATAAGGCCGCTGCCGTTCGGACTGCTGATGAAACTGTTGTTGAACGCGCCGATGCTGGCGGGCGTGCAATTAGACGTTGTTGCCCGATCCGTAGAGATTACAGTCGCCGGACCCGGCGACGTTGAAATAGCCAAAGCCTACGCTGTAGGTGTGATCCCAGACGAACGACGCGTTGGCCTTGAAGCTGTTGAGGGTGTTGTTGAGGTTCGACGATACGCCTTGCGCGAAGGACGAGTTCAACCGCTGCCATTCCATGATATCGGTGAGCTTCACGGTCACGCTGTATTGATCGCCCGCGTACTGGATTTGCGAGTCGAAACCGACGTCGAGAAAATTGTCTGTCCCGAAGCCGTATACTGCGACCGGGAGTGACCCGCCCGTACATGCCGAAAGTGCCGGCCTCCCAATAGAGGTCGCCCCAGTGCGGCTCGATCGCGACGCGCCAATAGGGCGCGACGTTGGACAGCGCATCGGTCGTCGAATTGCCGACGTTGAACGCCTGCAGCACAGCGACCGGAAGTCCCTTGTAGAACGTCAAGTCAGCGTACAGCATGTCGTTCCAGAACACGTACGCGCCGGCGCCGCCGACGATCTGGCCGTAGTCCGTCCTCGATATGGGTCAACGGCGGACCGAATGCGGGCGCAATGGTCGAGGAGATCTGCGGCCACCCCCATGAAGGCGTCGTGTTCCAGGGGTCTTCGACCGTCGGCGTATTGTTGGCGTCGATGCCCCAGATCGTGTCCTTGCCGAACAGCTTGAGGGTGTCGGCGTAACGGACGTCGGAGGCGTCCAACCCGACCGTTCCGCCCACGGGGTCGCCCGTTATCTGGATGAACGAGCCGAGATTGCCGTAAAGCTGGCCGGCGATGAACCCGGACACCTGTTGCGAGACGAGGTTGTCGTTGGTGTGCAGTCCGGGGGCGGGCGGCGCATCCTGGTTCGACTGCGTGTGGGTGAAGCCCGGCATGTACATCGCGGCGATCGGCGGCCCCTTCCAGTCGCCGCCGCCCATCGTATAGCCGCCGATCTTGAATCGCCGGCCGAAGGGGGTCAGTTCGGGAAAGGCGGTGTGGCAGGCCGCGCACGGCTGTCCGGTCTGGCGCGCGTAGCTTGGCAGCGCCTCGGCCGGGCCGACGCCGACGCGAGAAACGCCGCCACCGCGACGATGAGCGCCGCGAGGCCGCGAGCGAACGCGGAATCCCTTGCCCTCGTCTTGTCCCGCGCGATCGCGCTTGACCCCCTCGCCGCTGCGTTCATTGGGCGTCCCTCGACCTTGGCGCCTTAAGCCGCAACGCCCGCTCTGCCTACGGGCGCCGCGGTCAAATCATTCGTTGTCATCGTATCGTTAATCACGATCCGGTCAAGCTCGTTCGCCGATCGCCTGCCGCCGGCACGATCGTCATCCGGCCTTCTTCACCCAAAGCGCGCACCACCCCTTCGGCGAGATTGTGCCGTCGACGCTCTTGCATGAACTCGGCGCGACGAAGAGATTGCAGCCGTCGCATTGTTTGCCGTCCTTGGGCGAGGCCTGGTATTTTACCGCGCTCTGGGCAAGCTTGGCTGCGTTGGCGCCGGTGGCGCCAAGCGCCAGCAACGGCGCGGCCCCTGCTGCGGCGATGAGGACCGTGCGACGGCTGACGCACGCGGGCGTGGTTTGGTCGGTCATTTCAGCCTCTCCCTGGATGTCAACTCATCCAACACCAAGCTAATCTCAAAACTCGGCGCAAGTATCTGCCCCTATTCCCCCTTTGACGAAATGACGAAATCGTTCGCAGCGGCGGAAAGCGCGAAGCTCGCGGATGCCCCCGACGCCCGCGCCTTAACACGCGCTACGGTCTCCGCGGTCCACACAGCAGCGCCGGCGTGTCGGCACGCCTTCGGCGGTCAGCGCCGGCTTCCCCCTTCTGCTGCTCGCCGGGGATGTCCACTCTCAAGAGCGCAGCGCGCAGGCGATCCGTATCCCGCAACAGCGGATCGATCGCAGCGTCGCCGGAAACGGCGTCGAAGGCGCCGATCGCCGCCTGCGGGTCTTTGGCCGCCTCGCTTCGGCCGGCTTCCGCTATTGACAGTATGAACGCGAAAGAGCGACGCAGGCCGCTTCACCTGGTCCTTGACGTCCTGCTGGAAGTATCGATCGGCCGAGCCTTGAGCCACTGCGCCTAGCGAGCCCATGCCGCGGTAGCTCTTGTAGGAGCGCCCCTGCTGGTAGAGGAACACTTCGTCCGGGCTCTCGTCGGTGCCGGCAAGCAGCGACCCGATCATCACGCTATCCGCCCCGCCGGCGATCGCCTTGGCGAGATCGCCTGAATATTTGAAGCCGCCGTCCCCGATCACCAGCGAATGAGGCAGCGTCTGGCTACGCTTCTGTCGCGGGGACGGAGGCGCAAGCGGCGGCCCGCTGCAGCTGCTTGACGTTGCTCCAACCCGGCGCTTGGGTCACGTGTCGGTCGCGGTGACGCTAGTGACATGAGTGACGGACTTTTCCATATGGGGACATTCGCGCGCGCGTGTAGCGCTTCATATGTAGAATCGCGTCACTCACGTCACTACGTCACTAATCATCGGCTTGGCCGCATGAGAAAGAGCGGCGAAGCTGAACTCCCCGCCAAGTCCGGACGCCGCCGGTGCTTCTCGCCGACTCGAGCCGGGTCGCCTTCAGATTCTCGCCGAAGCGCGCTTTGCTGCCGGGCAACGAGCCCGCGGCCTTGGCGTAGGTGCTCCAGGACGTAAACAACGCAACGGCGGTCGCCGTTTTATAAGAATTCCCCGGCTCGACGTCGCATTCGTCATCAAGCCATTGCTGGAAGACGTTCTCATCCTCGAAATAGTTGCCCGTGGCCGCCATGACGGACTTAGGCCGGACGAGACGATGATTTTGCCAGTCGAGACAACCGTCGATTGCCCAACGCAAAATTGCAGGCCACTCGGCCTTGAGCTTCTGCTCGAGTTGAAGGTCGGGTTCCTTCGGCTTGTGCTCGAACGGAACGATATTGATTCGCCTACGCATCGCGTCGTCCACGTTGCGCAGGGTAGGCTTATGGTTGCCGACGATCGTGAGCTTGAACTGCGGCCGGTACTCAAAAAAGTCCTGTCTCATAAACCGCGCCGCAATCGTATCGCCGCCAGTCATCTGCTTAATCTTGCTTTCGGCCCACGGCCTGCCCTCCTCGGTCTCAGTTGCGCTCACGAGGCGGGTGCCGCGTAACGCTGCAAGGTCGGTAGGATGTCGATCGCTGCCGCTTTCCGTGAAGGTGTCAATCGGCGCGACGCGGTGGTACTCGCCGATGATACCGGCGACCGTGTTGAGCCATACGGACTTCCCATTGCCGCCCGGTCCATGGACGAACACGAATTGATGCTCGCTGGTGTCGCCCGTAAGAGCGTACCCAAACCATTGCTGAAGAAAGCGCACCATCTCGCCGTCGTTGCCGGAGGCCTCCTTTAAGAACCGCAGCCAAAGAGGGCATATCGCTTTGGGCGCCGGCGCCACGGCGGTTGATTTTGTGATCCCGTCAGCCTGGTCGCTAGGCCGGAACTCGCCGGTGCGTAGGTCGACAGTCCCGGACGGCGTTCCGAGCAACATGACGTCTCTGTCCCAATGCGCCGACGTGACGGCGAACTTAGGGTCCGACTTGCAGAAGCGCTCCGAGCCCGACGCAAAGCTGACCTTGTTGACATTGGCCCGAATCTTGTCCGACGCGCCGGCCGACATTGCGCGCGTCAATTCTCGTATTTGCTGAAGAACGAGTCCTGTCTCGTTCATTCGCCATACATTGCCTGTCCACTCGTACCAACGCCCGGCATGGTGGCAATAGCGAAGCTCGCCCGCGTGCTGCAGCGTAAACGCTGACGCCACGCTGTCCTCCGTCACCAGATCGTCGGTTACGGTCGCACGCGGACGGGGGCTTTTCGGTCGGGCAACCGGCCGAGGCCGATGTATAAAACCCGCGCTTCGTGAGGAATTCCCGGATCAGGCGCGAGGTAAATGACAAGAGGTCGATCGGCTCGCCCGCGTCGATCTTTTTTAGAATAGCCTCGGCGACATGCTGGGCGCCGTCATCGATTAGCGCGCTCCGCTTGCGGGCGTCGAGGGCGTTGACGTCTGGGTATTGCCCGGCGATAAAATCACTTAGCCGTTTGCGCGCGTAGGTCCGAACATCTTCAGCGTCGTTGAAGAAATCACTTGAGAAGGATTGATAGTTCACGTATGTATTCCCTGGTTGAGCTTCCGGCGTCAGGCCGGTTTTGGTTGAGCACTACGACGCAAGGGCAGCGCGCCAACGCTGCCCTTTGTCGTTGTTAGGGGTAAGGCGGCCAAGTCGGCCTTGGCTTTGGCGAAAGCTTCGGCCTTAGCGTGGCCTCGTCCGCCTTCTGCAGCACGGACGGCCGCAAGGGCGCGAAGTTTCGCGTAAGCTTTTGCGAGAGCGCGGCTCACCGTCGCCTCCGAAACACCCAGCTTCTTCGCGATTTCCCCTGAGTCAGGTCGACGTCACCGCCAAGGAGAGTCGTGACGGCGTCCTTGGCGATGCCATCCTCAAGGTGAGCCAGCAGCCCCGAAAGGTCGCTAAGCGGCAGTCGAAATGAGCGCTTCCCTCGGTGATCGAGCACCACACCCATCGGGTTGCGGTCTTGCGATAGCAGATCCTTATTTGAACAGCAAACATGTGTCGACCGCAACTGTTTTGCGTAATAAAGAGAAAGGTTAGCCGCGCCCCCTCCACCACAGTCAACAAGCCAGAATCATCAATAACACTTATTACAGCGCCGTTGTTGTTCTGTACGCACCTGTTAACATCTCTAAGGCTGCTGAGGAATTATACTCGGCTTCCCTTGGGTCGTCTTCCAATAATACCTTATTTAACGAAATTACGACACACTTTTGCCATCAAAAATACAAAAATGTATATCAACGTGTTAAATGTGGTGGTTTATGGTGGCGAGGGCCGCCCACCTCGGCGGAGTCCCGTTTGGCCCGAGTCACAGGGAAAGTCCTTGAAGGAGCAGAGCCATGGGGAAAGTCACTAAATTTGCCGTTGCGGCAGCGTTGGCGGCGCTCGGATCAACGAGCGCGTATGCGAGCAGCGTCAGCACGATCTGGGGCAACAACTACGGCAGCAGCGGACTGCAGGAGTGGGACTTAAACGGAAACCTGCTTGATTCGATTTCCGTGCCCTTTGCTTCCAACGGCCGCGGCGTCGTCCAGGTCGGCAATGTTCTTTACTACACGGAGGCTGATTTCGAACGGCGTTTACGCCTATAATTTCGCGGACGAACACCGACCTTGGGACGGTGTTCACGGTAGCCGGCACGTCCGGCCTCGCCACAATGGCATGGGACGGAAGCCATTTCTGGATCGGTGACTACTCTGGAACGAACAACGCGTATGAATACAGCACGACCGGTACGCTGCTGAAGACAGTGGCGCTGTCGAACTGCTCGAGCTTCTGCGACGGCCTCGAGTACGCGCACGGCGATCTGATCTCCAACCGTTTCGACGGCGGCTTCGGCGGCGCCAACACCTACGACGTCTACGACACCAACGGCAACCTACTGACGTCGGCCTTCATTACCGGCCATGACACCAGTGGAAACACCGGCATAGCTTACGACGGGACTGACTACTACATATCCAACATCTTCGCCCATACAATCAGCGTTTATGACGCGTCGGGCGCCTATCTGCACGACATAACCCTGCAGGGCGTTAACATCGGGCTTGAAGATCTTTCCGTGAATTATCAACAGGTACTGAATCCTGTTCCCGAGCCTTCGACCTGGGTCATGATGATCGCCGGTTTCGCGGGCCTCGGCTTCCTCGGTTATCGGCGCGCGCGGGTCGCCATTCCCGGCCGCCTGAGGAAGCTTTTGTAATTCGCTCCGAAAGGCCGTCCCGAAAGGGGTGGCCTTTCCCTTGTGCGCCGTGGGGGGAGCGAGCAGGCGAAGCTCCTCAGTCCCCCGAAAACCCAAGAAAACCCGCGCAGGGGCGAATAATTTTTCAGGCGGCTCTTACGGCAGTAAACGGATGGACGCTGGCGCGAGCGATAAGCGAAGCTCGCCGGATGCCGCCCGATAATTTTTCGCCGGCGCTAGCCGGCGAGTCGCGCCTTAACACGCGCTACGGTGGCCGCAGTCCACACAGCAGCGCCGGCCGGTGTTGGCAAGCCTTCGGCGGTCCGGGCTGCGGCGACCCTTTGCAACGGCGGCGGCCCGCGCCGCCGGCGGCATGCGTCGATGTTTAAACTCGCGAAACTGGGATCGGCGGATCAGTGAGACAGCGCCGGTAGCTCGCAGAAGCTGACCGGCTTCTGGGGCGGCGAAACTTGGCGATGGCACCAAGACCGAAGAGACCGACAAGCATCAAAACCCAGGTCGACGGTTCGGGTACGTCTGACTTGATCCAGAATTTGTACGTGTCAATAATATCCGGAAAGCCCGTTCTTTTAAGTAGAAGAGTATCGACCAGTTGGTAGTCACCGGTCTCCGTTCTACCGGAATGTAGTCCTTTGTCGCTCGAGTCTAAAGTAAGGAGCCAATCATTGTTGTTTAAGGTGATTTGCGTCGTAGCTCTGTCGCTAATAATTCCTGGAGAGCCACCATCTGTATCCGTGCCTTGTTCGAGGAAGAATTTTTCGACAAGTCGAGTTTGACCATCACCTCCTGGCCAAGTTCCCAGTAGTTTGACATGCATACTAAAAGACTTTGATTGGAGCCGGCTATAGCCGACCACATCCGAGACTAGGATCGCGGCCAGTTTTCTAGTCTCGCCCACGGCGGCTACGCCGCCATGACCGTGTCAGCCGTTTCGGGTCGTCCGGGCAAAGCCTCTGAGGGGCATCGCAAAGACGCGAGAGGAATGTCGATCATTGGCTTGAGCATGGGGCGCTCTCGGTTCGCGCTCTCGGTCAGGTGCAGGCGCGAGAAGCCGGGACCGAGAAGTCCGACGTGTCGGGGATCATCCTGTCCCGCTGGCGCGCCGTGGGCACTACATGTTCGCCGTGGCGCTATGATGCAACGGTTCAATTTTGCCGACCGCCTTGCGACAGGACGGGAAGGAGCCGCCATGCCAAAAACGATCGCGGTATTGGGCTCTGCTCTATTCTTCGTCGTCGCGCCCTTGGTGCTCGCGGGGTTCGTCCCGTGGTGGATCACACATTGGGAGTTCCGGCCGGCTTTTTCCGGCCTTGAACTGACCCGCGCCATCGGACTGATGTTGATCATTGCCGGAGTGCCCGGAGTTGTGGATTCATTTGCCCGTTTTGCGCTGGAGGGGCTGGGGACGCCCGCCCCGATCGCGCCGCCACAAAAGCTCGTAGCGACCGGCCTCTATCGCTACGTGCGAAATCCGATCTACATCGCGGTCGTCGCGGTTATTTTTGGTCAGGCCCTTTTGTTTGGTGACGGGCGTCTCCTCTGGTACGGCGCGCTACTCTGGCTTTTTTTTCATGTCTGGGTGGTGATTATCGAAGAACCGACGCTCAAGCAAACATTCGGCACGGAGTACGAGAGCTTTCGGACTAATGTGCCGCGCTGGATTCCGCGGTTGACGCCATGGCGAGCCCCGTAACGCGAGCATCATGACGACGGGCGCTGCCTTCGCTAAGGTCCAAGCGCGCCTCTCCTCCCTGATCAGGTGCAGCAGCTGCGGCGCAGCGTGCGGGTCTATCCCGAGCGGATCGTCGTCGCCGCTGAAGGGCAGATCATCTGCGAGCATCGGCGCGTCTTTGCTCGTTCTCACCAACGAAAGAGTACGACGACTACTGGTAGTCGTTTACTCTGCACTTACGGAGATTAGAGATGCACACCGCCTACTGTCGACGTAGCCCATTGTATTATCGGCGTGTTTTTGGGCCACCCAGGTCACTAATAAGATATGCGAACGTTACGCGCGCGTGGTTCGACCACTTTTAAGCCCCAACCATGCGCTCCGCACCTTCCCGAATCGATTCCCCTCGAGGGGCTGGACGTCGACGCCAGTCATCTGCTTCGCCCAAAGCCCGGTTGTCCAAGAAAGTCAGGATGGGGCTACGTCCCCCCCGAGTTGTGGTGGGATGAGCTGTGGGGGAGGCACATCTCGCCGCGACCCACCCGACTTGACTGGCTGTGAGGCTGAATGCCCTGCGACACGCGGCATGACCCGAACCTGACCTCGACGGAACATTGGCCTGTTAACGCGCCTATCTATCACGGGCTCCGCAAGCTCAAGGGAAGCAAGCCCGGATGACCGACGAGCGCACCTCAAACCTCAGTCCGCGCTCGGCAGCGTTGATTGCCGATGCACAAGCCGAGATCACGAACCATCTCACGAAGGCGATCGAGCGCACGAGCTTCTCAACCGGATCGTAGGGACCTTCGGCGGCTCCTAGCAGTGCGATGCGCAAAGGTTCGCACATACAGCGCTAGATTAGAATTTTGGCAACAACGCATGACGGGTTGCTAATCGTGAGACGCTTCGGGAACGATTGCCGCAGACATGAAAGAGCGGGAACATTTCTCCTCTCGCCGGCGTTCCTAGCCGCTATAATGCAACCAGCAGATTGTATACGGCCGGATATGCCGACCGTCGATCTAGAAGGGCGAAACCCAATGTGGGTGATGGTTTTCTCCATCCTCGTCCAGGGAGGACAATGGGCTCAGATCCAAGACAGTCCAATGGGACGGGACTATCTGCACATGAGATTCGAATCTCGTGAAGACTGCACGCGGGCGGCTTTGGAGCGGAACCTAAAGTTTATTGAAGCCGGGGAGATCGCTCAGTTCCAATGCGTTGACTCAGGGCGACCAACGCAATTCGAGGGCGGGCCGGGAGCTTCTCTCGCGAAATGATTTGGGGGAGGGCTGGCGTGGGAGCCACATCGACTTCATCATTCGCGTTGCGCAGTCGGCTGGTGTGCGAATCACCCCGCCCACGTTTTTGCACATGGATTGGCGGTCCGAAGACGAGTCGCTCCCTCGCGCCACGCGCTTGACGCCACGAATGAACTGGGGGGCGTGGAATCCCTGCTCAGGGGGCGCGGAATCCATGCTCAGCTGGATCAAATTGCCGGACGAGCTTTGTTTGGCTTCGGCTCAGAGCCGCCGGCAGACACGTGGATCCAAAAAGCCGAACAGGGCGATGCCACTGCGCAGGCGCTGCTCGGCGCGACTTATCATGCAGCTCACGACTATGCCCAGGCTCTGGCGTGGTTCCGCAAGGCCGCCGACCAAGGCGGGGCGCTCGGGCAGTACAATATCGGCAGGATGTATCATTTCGGCCAAGGCGTGCAGCGCGACGATACGCTCGCCGCCTTCTGGTTCCACAAGGCTGCGGAGCAGGGCAACACATTTGCGCGGATCCAATTGGCAAGTCTGCATGACCGAAGCTCAAGGCATGCCGGAGGACTCATCCGGCAAGCATCGACTTCTGTAGTGGGGTGGAAAGTTTAGCCGAAGCTTTCGATCCAATCGGTGAGCGCCTGCTCACTCCGGCCGAGGGCTGCGTCGCCTGCGGCTTTGTATCCGCGCCTTGCGTGATCGCTGGACATGACGCTTTTGGTTAGGGGGTGTTCGTCGAGGTCGGCGCGCAGGCCGACCACAGCATTGGCGAAACGACCGCTGCCGACGCAGATGAGCGCGCGCTGTTTTGCCCAGGTCAGCTGTTCCTCACGGCTCTTCATACAGCCGAGCTAGCAGCTTCGCCACCGAGGTCCCTCTCTCAAGGCCACCGGGCGTGCTCGAGCGGCTGTTCTTGATATAGACCTCACCGCGCATTGTCATCCTGTCGCGGGTTGAGCCGTGAAAGGGCGGCGGAGATCAGGACAACGGCGGCCGTTCTGGCCAATAGTCCGGCGCGCCGGGCTGGTGGCTCCCTGTGTGCCAGGCGGGTCGGGTCGATATGGTCTTGCCGCCGCAGCTGCTGCATCGGAGGCGCTGGCCAGCTTCGGGGACTGTCAGGGTCTCGGGCAGCAGGTCGACATTGACGTCGGCGGATCGGCCGCAATTGGCGCATGAGGCGGTGACGGAGCGGACGCCGTTCTGGCGCATGTTGGCGAGGGTCATGGGCGCGAAGCCGCGCATTGTTTCCTCCCTTAGGCCCGCATAGTGGCATGAGCGCGTTGCAAAGGCGAGACCGCGCGCTAACCTTGCTATACGAGGTGGCCGGAACACGGCTAACACCAACGGCGCCCCGGCCACACCCATCGAGCTTTCGTTAGAAGGGATACCAACGCTGGCCCATGCGAAAAGGCCAGGACGCTCGACGAGTGATAAATTGCGGCCTTGCCCGTGTGTTCCAGTTTTGAACTTCTCCCTCTAGGCGCGCGCCGCGATGGCCAGTATGCGCACATGTGAGGGTTGGTGGGACCTCTCCCTGATCGACGACCGGAACGAGCGCCCATTGCTTTCGGCGTTCGTCGCAATCATTGCTGTCTGGGCGATGGCGTTCCTCTTCGCGCTCGTTTGAGCGCGAGGCTGATCAAAGTTTCCACCGAGCCTCACGGCGTGCCAAACCCTGAGATTGGGACGCGAGGTCAGCGTCCGAGCAATCGATCGAGTTTGCGGTCGAGCATCTGCGTGTGGGCATCGACGATCTCCTCGGCGGCGAATATTTCTTCGAGCTTGCGGTGTAGGTCGCCAGCGCATCCACTTGGGTTTTTCGACGTAATCGCCGATGCCGCCGCTTTTAAGGACTGACAAAACTCAACGCTCAACCTAAATCCCGTCGGCCTTGGCCCCAACTATAGCAGAGCGATTTTAGCGCCCGAGCAACCGATCGAGCTTGCGGTCGAAATCCTGCGTGTAGGCTTCAACGACCTCCTCGGCGGCGAAGACCTCCTCGAGCTTGCGGTCGTAGGTCGGCCAGCGCATCCCTTCGGCTTCGGAACGTAGTCGTCGACGCCGCCGTCCGCCCCGAGCTTGCCCCGAAGCTTGAAAGCACGCCGCAACGCCCGGTCATGGGCAGGTTCACGTTGGCAGGCGTATGCGAGGCGGTAGGCTTGGCGCGATGCGAAGGTGAAAGCCCCACTGGGCAGGTAGAGCTTCGCCGCACGGACGCCGGTCCGTGGGCATATAAACCACCAGCGTCGGCCGCCGAAGGGTTGAGGCGTTGTCTCGAGCTGGATCCAGTAATCGGACTCGTGCTTCTCCCCGTTCCATCGGGTCGTGGTGTAGTGCAGCCGCACACGCCCCGATTCCTCACCGAGATGGGCTTCATAGCCGATCGAGCCGACCCGCTCGCCGGTTCTTGTGTTCGTCCATATAAGGGAACCGGACGTCACGGACCCAGGCCGAAAGAGGCCTTCCCGAAGGAGCGTTGACAAGGTTAGGACAACTTCGAAGGTCCGTCAGTCCCAATGAGCAACGCCGCCATGGTACGAGCATGTGCCGCGGTGATGCTCTGAATAGCTCACGCTGCCGTCGCGGCATTCGGCGGTGCGCTTCTCGTGCTCCTCGCCACAGGACGGCGAGTGGACGAGATGGCTGGATGAATTGACGTAGTAATTATTGTTGCAGGCATAAGCGAATGCTTTGCCGGTCTGGGCTGCGAAGCAGATCACCAAAGCCGCCGCGAGAAGGACCCTCATCTAGTCTCGCCCTAAAATCGTGACCCGGGATCAAGAGGCTCTCGTTGAGAAGGCCAAGCGCCAGGCATTGGACGATATAGCCGCCGTTCGTCTTCAGCGTCCCGTTCTTGGGCCTCGTTGACGACGCGGACTAGCTGCTCGAACAAGGCATTGTCTGCCGACGACCCTCCCGCTCGCGCGATCCAGGCAGCGCCGCGGGCCTTAACTCGCGGCGGAGGCTGAAATCTGCGTCGATCATCATTCTGGTAGCTGTGTCTAATCGGCTAGCCTTCCCTGGAATCCTGCCCCGGATCACATCGACGACTGAATGTAACCAAGCGCGCATCACTTCGCTCCAATAAAGGCCCCGCGCCCGCGTCCCCGAGGCGCGACAATCGCGCACTCTACGGTTGCACCAACTCTACGGCAATAGACACAAAAGCGGAGGTATTCTGGTGCTCTGCGATCGGCCGCAAGGGGAAGCCCCGGCGTCTGTGCATCGTGCCCATCGGGCAGCCAGAGAGATTTTCTTGACTGTTATAGTCGCGCTCTACAACCAGTAAGTAGTAAAACCAACATAAATTCGCGTCAGTAGGTGTGTTTCAGCCTGGCGAAAATTAACAATTCGTTACTAGACAAGATAATAACACCGGGCGAAAGTCAAAAGCCAGGTTAAGGGCCCTATGCTAACCGTGCTGATCGAGGACGAACTTGGAGGGGAAAATGCTGTCGCGCGTTGAAAAGAAAATAGAGGCAGATTCAGCAACGTCGCAATTGTCAGAACGTGACATTCGTGTTCTTCTCGTTCTATGCTCTGAGTTAGTCAACTTTTGCGCGAAGGTTACCGGGCAAATTGATCCGGCCGCAGGCGCTATGTTAGCTTATGTTCGAGACGACATACGTTTTGAAAGTAAATTGCTTTTACCTTAACCTGACTAATCGTTTTTACTCCGCTATTGGGGGAGCGGCACACCGCGCCGCGGTGCGAGGGGGCGACCGACAACGAGTTTTGCCCACAGCGCTAACCTGGCGGATGGGCAGGTATTTCGCGTTCCAGGGTCGTTCTCCGCACTGACTTTGAGGAAGAAGCGGAAAGACCCAAATCCGGTCATAGCCCTGACATAAAGTCACCACATTGCGACCTGAGGTTGAAGTCAATATTAATTCAACCGTAGGGAGTTGCAGCAATGACGATATTGACTTGGCCAAACGCCGATATGGTTGTCGATCAGGGCAATCGAAAAGCTGTCGCCAACCCGCAGTACATTCGCAACAGAGCCATTGGCCGCCGGTTGCAGGGGAGACGAAGGTCGTTCGGGATTTCCGAGAGGAAGCTCTGCGACAATCTGGGAATTTATCGGGACGACCTCGACGCCTACGAGCACGGCGAAAAGCGCGTTACCGCGAATTTGTTGCTTCGGATCGCGAAGCTGTTGGACGTGCGGCCGGATTACTTCTTCCGGGATTATACCGAAGAGGAACTTAGCGCCTGCTTAGAACCGTCCCTCTAAACATAATTCACTCGCGCGGCTGCTAGCTGAAGCCGCTACCCATGTCGGACTTTTCGGGGCGCTTATTGTGCCCTTGCTCTCACCGCTTGCCCCTCGAAACTCTCGCTTCATAATCGAACCGCATGGGCAAACTGCACAGTGTCTTCGTAGGCGTCTTTGTCGCAGCGCTGGTCGCGTCTGCTGCCCAAGCCGACGGTCCGAACATATCCGCGCAACGTCTGCTCGAAAGCTGGCGGGGTGACGACTCCGGCATGACGATGGTTCCCGAGGTGATCGCGAGCGCCTTCGCGAGCGGGTTTTCCTGGGGCGGACTCCCGGGAAAGCGGGCCTATTGTGCTCCTCCCGACCTAAAAGGGCGCCAGATCATGAGCGACTTCGAGGCTTTCGTCAGAGACAATCCCGCGTTGGCCGAGCGGCCTTACGGCGAGGCGATGTCGGGGACGCTTAGGAAGGCGTTCCCGTGCAACGGGCAAGGAACGTAGGTCCGCGATTTCCGAGCTATTGAGCGAACGCCGCCCCGAGCCCCGGCGGATATGGCTGCGCCGGTTGGACCGCGTTGACCCCCGAGCCCATGAGCAACGCCGCTAAAGGCGAGGCGACGCGCGGCCCCATAGGCGCAATCGTTGTCGGCGTACTGGCTAAGTCGCGTGCGAATTTGGTCACTGGCGCACACGTGATTTAAGCCAATAGAAAAGGCCGGCGGCGGTCCCCACGAGACTCCGCTCGATCGCGCGCGAGTCGCTTTCTCTTCTCTTTGGAGCAGGAGATCGGCCGATGACGGGCGAGCGGCGCGCGATGCAGGAGGCGCTTTTCTACGGCTTCAGCCTCGAGCGGCACGTCCCGGACAATCCATCATCACAGCGCGAGGGCGCTCGAACGGTTATTGCAAGAGGGTCGACAATGACCCCCGAGCCGAGCGATTTCGATATCCTGGAGTCGCTGTTCCCGCGCCGAAAAACTGGCGGAAAATCGGATCGTCAAACAGCGGATTACGCGGCATCGTCTCTACCCGCGACGCGTAGACGTTGACGACGGCCGGCCGAACCTTCTTCACCACTGGTGCAAAGGAGACACGAACCTTGCCCGGGTTCTGCGGCCCGACTTTCGGAGCCGTCTCAGCGAAACGAGGGTGCCCATACGAGCGCGAAAGCCAAACAAGCGCCAAGCAAATCAACCTGGATCTCCAACTTCTTTCGTGCGGCCGCTGATATAGGCGGCCGATCCCGAACTGCAAAACATCTGGGACGCGCACCTAAGCAGAGCGCGGCCTGGCCAACTGGCGAGTTGGGCAACGGCCTCGCTGAGCTACATCTTAGGTGGCTAAGGAGCTTCCCTCATGTCAGACCAATCCAAGTCTTCCCCCTTGCTGGCCCTGTCGACGGCGCTCGCCGATCTCATCCGCGGCGTTGCGCCGAGCCTCGTCTCCGTCCAATCCGAGCGCGCGCGATCGACCGGGTTTTCCTGGCGCCGGGCATCGTCGTCGCGGCGGAGAATGCGCTCCCCGACGACGACGCCATTTCGATCGTCGCGCATGATCGCGCATCAAGTCCGGCTCAGATCGTCGGCCGCGATCCGTCAACCGACGTCGCCATCTTGCGAATTGGGCGAATTGATCTGCCGAAAGCGTCCACAACGAGCGAAATGCCGTCGGCCGGCGCGCTCGCCGTCGTCGCCGGCGCGCACGAGAGTGCGGCGACCGCGGCGCTTGGCGTCGTGTCGTTCGTCGGTCCGCAGTGGCGCAGCCTGCGCGGCGGCGTCATCGACGCGCGCATCGAACTCGACGCAGCTCTGGCTCGGTCGAGCGAAGGCGGCCTCGCCCTCGACGCTCAGGGTCAGGCCTTCGGCATGACCGTTTTTGGCCCGCGGCGGCGCACGCTCGTCATTCCCATGCCGACGATCGATCGCGTCGCCGAACTCCTGATGACGAAGGGCAGGATTGCGCGCGCATATCTCGGCCTTGGCCTGCAACCGGTCAAGCTCGATGGCGGCGGGACCGGGGCGATGGCGACCAGCGTCGACCCCAAGGGGCCAGGCGCTGCGGCGGGCGTCCGGCAGGGCGACATTATCGTGGCCTGGAACGGCGAGCCGATCCGAGCGACCAAGGTCTTCTTCTCAGCGTTAAATTGGCTAAGGAGCAATATTGTGCAAAATTCTGTCAGTCATTTTCCGATTTTTGTTATGCGATCAACCAGGATAAAATTGCGGCAATCCTTTTTCTATTTCCCAAATCAGGAGTCGTAAATCAACTGCTTGAGAAAAGCACAATGCTCAGTCTTGCGAACGAGATACCAGTCGTATTTATTTCCCGGTCAGCAGACGAAAATAACATCGCGCGCGCATTGTACTGTGAGGCGGATGAGTTCCTTATCGAGCCTATTTCCGTTGAGGAAATAGTCAGAATAATCGATAATTCGATTAAGTTGCGACTTCGGAACGGCCGGGAGCACATTTTGGCAATTGGGGAGTTAGTATTAAATACAGAAACATTGATTGTCACTTGGCGAAGTAAAAACCTTTCTCTTTATCCGCAGCAGGTGCGTATTCTAGAATTCTTCATGAGAAATCCCAGGAGGACAATTACGAGAATCGAATTGTTTAACAATATTTGGAAGAGAGATATTCATATTGACAATAGAACGATAGATAGGAATATTAAGCGTATACGCGACGCGTTTAAATATGAAACTAAGAGAGATCCAATACACACGGTTCGTCGCGTAGGCTATGTGTTCAATGATCAATTTTGGCAATTGTCCTCGCCGTCAAAGAACCACTAGGTTTTTCGAGCGACGCCTGGCTAAAGGGTACATCCCCTCTTCTCCGGACGTCCCGGCTTAGGTGCTAGCGCTGGCCTTCGCGGCGGTACCGCAGTCACGGTGCTGTCGCAACTATAACATCCACACTGCCTAATTCGAGGTTTGCCGGCATTGAAGCAACTCGGTACACTTGATCCGGACACCGTCGTCTGGCGCTACCTGACGTTTCGCAAATTGTCTCTCTTATCCAGCGGCGTGCGCTGTGGTTTTCGAAGCTCAAGATCTTCGAGGACATGCAGGAGGGCAAGTTGCCCGAGCCTGCTCGGAGCGAATTGAAGCGGCAACACCGCGTCATGGAAAAGTGGTTTCCGGATGAGGACCGTAAGCGCCAAGTCCGGCAATTTGTTGAGACCAATGAGGAAAATGGACGGGAGCTTATCGTGGCCAGCTGTTGGTTTATCGGTGAGCGCGAGTTACTGCAGATGTGGGCCGGGTATGCCAAGGACGACCAGGGAGTTGCCATTAAAACCACGGTACGAGATCTAATTCAGTCAGTTCAGCTGTTTCACAAAGAATGCTGGATAGGAAAAGTAAATTTACGTGAACACCACGAGCTATGAGCAAATGAACGCTTACGAAGGCGACCGCGTGTCTTCGCGCATTCATAAAAAGTCACACATATACTCATGAAGAGGAGTTACGAGTAGCCGTTCTCGCTCGGCGGAGACCCATCTGGATTCGAGGCAACCGGTAAAGGTGCTACCCAATTCATTGTTGTTCTGGCGTACCTACGTGGGCCAGGAGCGGCAAATACCCAAGGCGGCATGAGGCAACGGCGTTGATCGCGATCGAGAACCGTGAGCAGGCTGCGCGCATTGACTGGCGAAGAGAGGAGTAGCTCGAGATCTCCCGGCGGTCGCGATGGCCATCGGTTCGAATTTCCTCCAGCTCACCGGGAAGTCCCGGCGAGCGACGTCGGTTTCCCTAGCTCAAGAACTCTTGGACGTCATACGGAGTTAGCGCGGCTTGCGCGATTCCCGTGGCTGCGGCGCTAGACGTGATTGGTCGACACCAGCATGAGCGACAAAATGAGACTTCGCATCGGCGAATTCTCGGCGGCTCAATTAACTTCTCGTTGACTTTCGTCGCTGTACCGTATGCCCTCTTGAAAGAGGGAGCATGCATGACAAACACGGCAGGAATTCCAGGCGATCGCATTTGCTCCTTCATCGAGCGAATTGAACGCATCGACGAAGAGATCAAGGCGTTGAATGAGGGCAAGGAGGAAGTCTTCGCAGAGGCCAAGGGAGAGGGCTTCGATGTGAAGGTCCTCAGGGAGATCTTGCGCCTGCGCAAGCAGGACAAAGACGAGCGCGACGAACAGGAGTCCCTGCTCGACCTGTATCTCAGAGCCATGGAGAGCGCCGGCTCGTCGCAGGCAAAGGCGGCGTAGCGCCAAGCCGGCGACGAACTTCCGGTTGTTGAAGGAGGTTTGTTCTCACCGCGCTTCAATCTGCCTTCGATGAATTCGACGATCGGGAGGGCGCGCCGAGCCGAAGCCATTCGTCGAGCTTCGACCAGCGTCGCCGGCCCGAAACGTTGCGAACCGCGATCGCGATGGCCTTCTTCTGGCCCACAAGGACCACGAGCCGCTTGCCTCGGGTGACGCCGGTGTAGAGGAGATTTCGCTGCAGCATCGCGTAGTGCTGGGTTAGGACAGGGATGATCACGGCGGGATATTCGGAGCCCTGGCTCTTGTGGATAGTGGCGGCATAAGCGGGAACCAAGGTGTCAAGCTCGCCGAAGCCGTAGGTCACCGACCGCCCGTCGAACGTCGCGGCCAGTTCGCCCGCCTCGGGATCGACGTCGACGATATAGCCGATGTCGCCGTTGTAGACTTCCTTGTCGTAGTCATTTTCGATCTGCATGACCTTGTCGCCCGGCGCAAAGGTCCATCCGAAACGAGCGACCTTGTGTTCGCCAGCAGGGTTCAACGCCGCTTGCACCACTCGGGGCGCCAGCCACCCGAGAACGCGGTCTTCGGCGCGCGCAGATCGCAGCAACAATCAAACCAAGTATCCTGAAGGATCAAAGCTGAAACGAGGGCAACATCACAGGCGCAAGTGCGAGAGGCGGTATCCAGTCGAGCCGCCCGGAGCGCATTGCCAAGCAAAACTCATCAGGCGACAAGCAGAGGCTCGCGCGCATTTCGAAAATGGGCAATCGATACCCGCGCAAGTTGCTCGCGGTGGGCGCACGGGCTCGCCGCCGGCCATCGCCGTCAGATCCCGGCGACGCCGGGGTCAACCATTTCTTGACGATCGATGATCGCGTCGAACTGCTTGTCGTAGCCAACATCCGGCCTTAGCGGGGTCACCAAAATGAACGAGCGGCCGAGCAATTCGTCGGTTCCCCTGGCGCCGCAGCTTGTCACGGGCATCATCGCGTCGAGCTCGGACTTCGCTTCGCCGCTGGCTAGGGCGACTGCGTCGTCTTCGCCGATCACGCGGATGCTGACCATTACCCTGGCCTCGGGTTGACGTTGCCCGACGGGATCGACCAGACGGGTTCGTTCCGAGCTAATATTCGTTGAGCTTGTGTAGGTTGGCTTGGCCAGGCGCTGTCGCCGGGCCGGGCGGAGCGTTTGCGGCCGTGCACCCGGCGAGTGATCGCCGAGGCCGAGATGAAGCGCTACACCAACGAGGGGGGCGGGCGGTGAACGGGCTCCTTCCCCGAAGATACGAGGGCGCTCGACGCGTGGGCCGGGCCCATGTCAAGGGCTGGCGCGACCGATCGCGGTGAAGAAATTCCCCACCGCACAGTCGAACCCGACCTATCGGATCGAGCGCCCGGCGTTTGATCGAATAATCAGTGAACCAACCGGGAGCTGATGGCTTGCGCGAGATTCCGCATAAGCCTAAAGAAATTTTGTCGCGATTTCGATCTCGGTCAGGCCGCATCGAACGCCCGCCGACAGCGTCCGCGGGAGCCTCGTCTGCGGAATGCACGACGTCTGAGAGGCCCGCGCCTTGACGGCTTCGCCCGGACATGCGCTTGAGATCCTTTGGGAGGACGGGGAGTTCGTCCTGTCCCGGGGCGTGTGGGATGGTGAAGGCCTCCCACTCCTCGCCGCCACGCCCTCATCGGCGCAGCCCTCGCCCGAAACCCTCGCGCGGCTGCAACACGCCTATGCACTGCGAGAGGAGCTCGATCCTGCCTGGGCCGCCCGGCCGTTGAGGCTGGAGCTTCACAAGGGGCGGCTTAAGCTTTTGATGGAGGACCCGGGCGGCGAGCCCCTGTTGAGGCTCATGGGGCCGCCCTGGGAAATCACGTCATTTCTGCGTCTCGCCATCGGCGTCGCCATGGCCCTTGCTCAGGTCCACCAGCGCGGCCTCATCCATAAGGACATCAAGCCGGCGAATGTTCTGGTGAACTCGGCAACCGGCCAAGTCTGGCTTATGGGCTTTGGCATTGCATCGCGTCTGCAACGCGAGCGCCAGGCAGCTGCGCCTCCGGAGGTGATCGCCGGGACGCTCGCCTACATGGCGCCTGAACAGACCGGGCGGATGAACCGCTCGATCGACTCCCGCTCCGATCTCTACTCGCTAGGTGTCACCCTCTACGAAATGCTGACGGGCGAGCTGCCGTTCGCCGCCTCCGAGCCGATGGAGTGGGTGCACTGCCACATTGCCCGCCAGCCGGCGCCACCCGACGAGCGGATCGCGAGCATCCCGGCGCCGCTCTCGGCGATCGTGATGAAGCTTCTCGCCAAGAACGCCGAGGACCGCTACCAGACTGCGGCGGGTCTCACGATCGATCTGCGGAAGTGCTCGGCGGAATGGGAGTCGCATCGCGGCATAGAGCCGTTCCCGCTCGGCGCCAGCGACGTGTCGGACCGTCTCATGGCGCCGGAGAAGCTTTACGGCCGGGAGCACGAGATCGAGACGCTGCTTGGCGCCTTCGACCGGGTCGTAGCGAACGGCGCAGCAGAGCTCGTGCTCGTATCCGGGTATTCTGGGATCGGCAAAACCTCCGTCGTGAACGAGCTGCACAAGGCCCTCGTCCCGCCGCGCGGCCTCTTCGCGTCCGGTAAGTTCGACCAGTACAAGCGCGACATCCCCTACGCCACTCTGGCCCAGGCTTTCCAGAGCCTCGTCCGCCCGCTTCTGGGCCAGAGCGAGGCAGCGCTTGGACGGTGGCGGGACGTTCTCCAAGAGGCTCTGGGTCCGAACGGCCAGCTGATCACCAACCTGGTTCCCGAGCTTGCCCTCGTCATCGGGGAGCAGCCGCCGGTCGCGGACTTGCCGCCACACGATTCCCAGAAGCGCTTCCAGATGGTTTTCCGGCGCTTCCTCGGCGTATTCGCGCGGAAGGAGCATCCGCTCGCGCTGTTTCTTGACGATTTGCAATGGCTGGATTCTGCGACGCTCGACCTGCTGGAGCACTTGGTCACGCACCCTGAGGTGCGGCACCTACTTCTGATCGGGGCCTATAGACACAACGAGGTCGTCCACACACACCTGCTTCGCCGGACGCTCGAGGCGATCCGCCGGGCCGGAGCTAAGGTTCACGAGATCGCGCTGGCGCCTCTCGCGCCCGACGATATCGGCCGACTCGTCGCCGACACTCTGCGCTGCAAGCTGGCGCGCAGCCGGCCCTTGGCGCAATTGGTTCAGAAAAAAACCGCCGGCAATCCCTTCTTCGCGATCCAGTTTATCTCCGCGCTGGCCGAGGAGGGGCTGCTGGCGTTCGACTCTGACACTGTCCGCTGGACCTGGGAGCTGGACCGCATCCGTGCCAAGAGTTTCACCGACAATGTGGTGGATCTCATGGTCGGCAAGCTGAGCCGCCTGTCGGCCGCCACCCAGCAAGCTTTGAAGCAACTCGCCTGCCTGGGAAACAGCGCACCAATCGCAACTCTGAGCACGGTTCACGGGGCATCAGAAGCGGAAATCCACGCGGCCCTCTGGGAAGCTGCTCGCGCAGGACTCGTCTTGCGTGAGCAGGGCGCCTACGCGTTTCTTCACGACCGCGTCCAAGAGGCGGCCTATGCGCTCATTCCGGAAGGCCAGCGCGCAGCGGTACACCTCCGAATTGGCCGGATGCTACTCGCCCACGCGCCCTCGAGCGAGCTCGAAGAGAGGATATTCGAGATCGTAAACCAGCTCGATCGAGGAGCGACTTTGATTACCTTACAAAAGGAGAAGCTCCAGCTTGCTGAACTAAATATGATTGCAGGCAGGAAGGCAAAAGCCTCGACAGCCTACAAGTCCGCGCTCAACTATTTCTCCGCCGGGATACAACTTCTCGGTGACGACCTTTCGGAGAACCGGCATGACCTAGCCTATCAGCTGCGATTCGAGAGTGCGGAGTCCGAATATCTCAGCCGCAACTTCGACGAAGCTCTGCACCAGTTTGACGCTCTTCTGGCACACGC
This sequence comes from uncultured Alphaproteobacteria bacterium, assembly GCA_963820095.1. Taxonomy (GTDB): domain Bacteria; phylum Pseudomonadota; class Alphaproteobacteria; order Rhizobiales; family Beijerinckiaceae; genus Roseiarcus. The sequence goes on along the minus strand of CAWFZA010000018.1, from coordinate 194,928 downwards.
GAGAACGACCCTTGAAAAAGCCGACATCCATCGAGTCGTGGTCGATCTCTATTATACCACGGGCGCGCTTGACGAGGCCATTGCCCGTGGACAGGAAGCTCTTCGCCTGTTTGGTATCGATATCCTTTCCCATCCGAGCCACGAGAAGGTAGCTGCGGAATACGAGGCGATTTGGCGGAGCCTCGGTCATCGGCCGATAGAGGAATTGATCGATTTGCCGTTGATGACGGACCCGGAAATAAAAGCGGCCATGAGCATCTTGGCGGTCCTCTTTGCACCCAGCATAGTGACAGATCGAAACCTGCTCCTCCTATGCGGCTGCCACATGGTCAGCATCTCCATTCGCTTTGGGAACTGCGACGCCTCCGTCATGGCCTATGGCTATCTCGGCATGAACTTGGGCCCGTTTTTCGGTGACTACCGGCAAGGCTTTCGTTTCGGAAGGCTGGGCTATCAGCTTATGGAAAAGCGGAGGCTCGTGGCCTACAAGGCCAAGATCGAGTTCATCATCGGATGTTTCATCAGCTTCTGGGTCCAGCCTCTGAATAGAGGCATCGAGCATCTCGGTTCCGCCTTTAAAGCTGCTATCAATGCAGGGGATCTGAATGTCGCCAGCTACTGCTGCGATTGCCTGGTGTCACATAAGCTTGTCGCCGGAGAACCACTAGGCAGCGTCTATTTCGAATCGGAGAGGTTTCTGGACTTTACCCGCGAGGCCAAATACGACCCTGCCACTCAGATCATCATTCGGACGCGGCGCTTCATCCAGGCCATGCAAGGGCTAACTGTAAATCTCTCTTCCTTTAGCGGCTCCCAGTTCGACGAGGATGAATATGAACGGTTCATGGAGCGCTATGGATGGGTGAGCGTCGTCTGCGGTTATTACATCATGAAACTCCAGGCTCGTGTTATGTCCGGCGATTACCAAGCGGCCATCGCAGCGATTGCCAGAGCAGAGCCAATTCTCTGGTCAATTGTCGGCATGATCCACGAGGCCGAATACCATTTCTATGGCGCGCTGGCCTTGGGGGCACACTACGACGATTCATCGGTCGACGATCGACCCCAGCTTCTGACAAAATTGGAAGCGCACCACAAGCAGCTTGAAATCTGGGCCGAGACCTGCCCTGAGAACTTCCAAAATCGCCATGCTTTGGTCTCGGCGGAGATAGCCCGCATCGAAAACCGGAGTCTCGACGCAGAACGCCTCTATGAAGAGGCTGTTCGACTGGCGCGCGAGCACGGCTTCGTCCAGAACGAAGGCCTCGCAAACGAGTTGGCGGCGCGGTTCCATGCAGCGCGCGGCCTTGAGACTATCGCCAACGCCTATCTCCGTAACGCGCGGAATTGCTATGACCGGTGGGGCGCCCGTGGCAAGGTAAAACAGCTCGACGAACGCTACCCTCACTTGCAGGGGGAAAGGGTCCCGACCTCTCCTACCGCGACGATTGGCGCGCCCCTCGAGCAGCTGGACGTCAAGGGGGTGATCAAGGCCTCGCAAGCCGTATCCGGCGAGATCGTAATCGACCGGCTCATCGAAACCCTGATGCGGATCGCGATCGAACATGCCGGGGCCGAGCGAGGGCTACTCATTCTCCTGCGGGGCGATGCGATACAGATCGAGGCGAAGGCCAGAACCGACGAGAAGATGGTCGAGGTCACCGTACGACAGCAGGCCGTGACGCCCGCCGAGATCCCCGAATCCCTTCTGCACACGGTGATCCGGATGCGGCAGAGTGTGATCTTGGACGACGCCTCGGCCGAGAACCCGTTCTCGGCGGACAATTATATCCGCGAGAAGCGCGCGCGTTCGGTCCTCTGCTTGCCTCTGGTGAAGCAGACCAAGCTGATCGGCGTGCTTTATCTCGAGAACAACCTGGCCTCGCATGTATTCACGCCCGCTAGGAAATCACTGCTGGAGCTATTAGCGTCGCAGGCGGCGATCTCGTTGGAAAACGCCCGTCTTTACGGCGAGCTGACCATGAGCGAGGAACGCTGGCGCAAACTGTTCGAAAGCGTCCCCGTCGGCGTCAGCATGGTCGGCTTGCATAAACGCTATGTCGCGGCGAACCCGGCCTTTCAGAGCATGACCGGCTATTCCGAGGCAGAACTCTGTAACCTGACGCCCGTGGACATCACCCACGAGGACGATCAGGCCGCCACCGAGGCGATCATGTCAGCGCAGATGGCCGGTCAACCCTACGTTCAGCACCGCGAGAAACGCTACCTGCGCAAGGATCGCGGCGTAATCTGGGCGGAGGTCGACGCCTTTCTCGCGCCGGTTGCTGGGAGCGCACCACTTCTCGCGGGCGTCGCGGTCGACATCACCGAACGTAAGCGCGCCGAGGAGGCGCTGAAGGACGCACGGGCGGACCTTGAGCGAATGGCGCGGCTGACGACGATGGGCGAACTCACCGCGTCGATCGCCCATGAGATCAATCAGCCGCTCGCCGCCATCGTGACCCAGAGCGAGACTGCCTTGCGGTTCCTGGACCGGGATGAACCCGATCTTGACGAAGCCCGGGATGCGTTTTCATGCATCGCGCGGGACGGCATGCGCGCGGCGGACGTGATCCGCGGTCTGCGAGCGCTGTCGAAGAAATCGGGGCCGCAACTGACCAAGCTCGACATCGACGACGTCGTCAGCGAAGTGCTGGCGCTCGCCCGCGGCGAATTGCGGCGGCACGACGTCGTACTGCGCACCGAACTGGCTGCGGAAGACGAGTCGGTCATGGGCGATCGCGTTCAATTGCAGCAGGTGCTTTTGAACCTGATCATGAACGGCGTCGAAGCCATGAGAGGGGCAACGGAACGCACGAGGGAGCTGACGGTATCCTCGACAGTCGAGCCAGGCAGCGTGCTCGTCGCGGTACAGGACACCGGCTCGGGGCTCGACCCGGCCGTCGCGGAACGCATGTTCCAGCCCTTCTTCACGACGAAACCGGACGGCCTTGGCATGGGACTCGCCATCTGCCGATCAATCGTCGAAGCCCATGGCGGGCGCTTATGGGTGTCGCCGCGCGCGCCGCATGGCGCCGATGTCCGCTTCACTGTCCCGCTATGGGCAGGATGCTAGCGCTCATCACCGGGCACACAAGCATCAACGTGTGCAAATTAGTTCGCGTCAACGTCCGGTTGCTGGTCTCATTCCAACGCGAGCCTCAACCCACCAGCCGACGCCGCTAGGGCCGCCGCTGCCCGGAAGCTAAAGTCCGGTCAGCCAATAAACGTCTGGATCGGGTGCTGCAGCGAAGAAAGAACTGAGGAGGCTGTGAGTCCCCTGTCCCAAAGAGCACGGCCTGCTGTTTAAAGTTCTCCCGCTACAAAACCAAAGTATGCGGGCACCTAAACCAAGACAAGAGTTGAACCAACTTCCGTAGGCTACCGATGCCTGTTGGCCGAGGGTATGGTGCAACGCAGCAGAACATACCGCACTGCAGCAGACGCAACGCCTGAGCGAGGGCTGGGGGCCGCTCTGCGCTTTTCTCGGCGTCGACATGCCGGACACGAAAGTAGCCGTCCGGCGTAGACCGCAGGGGCTAGCGCGTGCGGCTGAGATCAGCGCTGCTCGCGCGGCGTCGTTTCCGGGTGGATCTTGATCAGCTCGACGAGGCTGTCGACCCCGTCGTCGGTGAAGGCCATGACGCTTTCGTCGCCGAGGCCCAGGACCCAGATGAGGCCGTCCTCGGGCTCCATTTCGATGGCGACGTCGAACAGGAAGTCGACGTCTTCGCCAAGGTCTTTGGCGACGCGGTCGATGGTTCTGACGCGGGAGACCTTGTTGACGTGCATGGGTCAGGCCGCGAGGGCAGTGGCGGCTCGAGGCTGTGGCCGCCAGTTCCAGGGCAACAGCTCATCGAGCCGATGCGCGGGATGGCCGGCGATACGCGCGAGGACGTCGGCGAGCCACGCCTGCGGATCGACGCCGTTCATCTTGGCGGTGACGATGAGCCCGTACATGTCTGCTGCGCGCCGGCCCCCGCGGTCGGATCCGCAGAACAGCCATGATTTCCGTCCGAGCGCAACGCAGCGCAACCCACGCTCGGCGGCATTGTTAAAGGGTATGGTGTCTGCGACGCCGCTCTTCCGGCTGGCATTCGTCGCCTGAGAAGGTCATGGATGGGCCACCGGGATCGGGGCGTTGGGAGCACGAAACGGCGGCAGGCCGTCATGACCATGAGCTGCGAGCTCGAGTTGTTACTTGGCCGCCCCTACGACTTGCCCGGTTGCGCTGCGAGCGCGGATCCGTAGATGTCGTGCAAGCCCGCTGGCTCCCGAAGAAGACATGGGAGGAGTCATGGCGATCATCGGCATGGATATTCATCGCTCGTTCGCGCAAGCGGCGTTCTTGCAGGACGGGCAGGTCAAGCGGGAGCAGCGGGTCGATCTCATTCACGACCGCCTCATCAGATTCGGGAAGTCGCTCTCGGTCGAGGACGAGGTTGTCATCGAGGCCACCGGCAACAGCGCCGCCGTCGAGCGGATCTTGCGACCTTTCGTCAAGCGCGTGGTCGTGGCGAATCCGCGAATGGTTCGGGCGATCGCCTATGCCCGGGTTAAGACGGACAAGATCGACGCGGTCATATTGGCCAGACTTCACGCCGGCGGCTTTCTACCGGAGGTCTGGGTTGCGGACGACAACACCCAACGCCAGCGGCGACAGACGGTTGAACGCATGGGCGTTCTTGAGCAGGTCGTCCGCACCAAGGGACGCATTCACGCGATCCTGCATGCAAATCTGATCCCGAAGTACTCGGGCCATCTGTTCGGCAAGGCCGGCAAGAAATGGCTGGCTGGCCTGCCGTTGCGTGAGGAGGAAAAAGCGATCGTCGGTCGGTTGGTCGACGAACTGGAGCGCAATTCGGATCAGCTCGCCAAACTCGACATGACGATCATCCGAGAAGCCCTTGAAGACCCGCGAGTGGTTCGCCTGATGACGATCCCCGGCATCGGGCCGGTCGTCGCATCGACCGTCTTGGCCTCGGTCGGCGATATCTCGCGGTTCGAGACGCCGGAGAAGCTGAGTTGCTATTTCGGATTGACGCCGAAGGTTCGCCAATCCGGCGATCGCCCTGCGCGCCACGGACGGATCAGCAAGCAGGGAAACACGCACGCCCGCAAGATGCTTGTCGAGGCGGCGTGGTCCGCGAAGACGGCGCCAGGTCCGTTGAAGGCGTTCTTTCAACGGGTCCAGCGAAATCGGGGTGCGCCCGCGGCGGCGGTCGCGACAGCGAGAAAACTGGCAGTGATGATCTGGCATGTTCTGACGGATGGGACGGAGTACGCCTTCGCGCGGCCCGCCTTCACCGCCATGAAGCTACGCAAAGCCGCGCTCAAAGCTGGCGCTCCGCGCGAGTATGGCAAGGCGGGGCCAGGCCGGGACTATTGGATCAAGGAGATCCGCGAGCGGGAAGCCGACTACGTGCGGCGTGCTGAGCAGGCCTACGAGCGAATGGTGGCGGCGTGGAAGGAAAAGCCATCCGCAGCGCCGGCCATGACCGCTACGCTTGGCTGAAGATTCCCTCTTGTCAGCACCATCCGTCGACATGCACACCCGCCCGTCGTCGAGGAACAGCGTGAAGGCGTGCCAGCGCTTCAGCATGTACTGGATGGCCTTCACGAGGTCGTGCCCGCGCGACAGTTTCGCCGCCTGCTCGCGCATATAGGCCATGAGATCGCCGACCCGGGGCCGGCTTATGGCGCGTCGGACCGCCAGGCGCTCCTCAGGGCTCTTGCCGTTGATCGACCGCTCGATCGCAAACAGCGCGTCGATCCGGCGCACCACCTCGATGGCGATCGGCGAGAGCGGGATCTCCTTCTTTCCGGCAGCCTTGCGGCGCGCGTTCTCCTCGATGTCGGCCATGGCGAAGAAGGGACGCCGGGCATGCACCCAGCACGCCGCCTCCCGGATCGGGCCGGGCTTGCGGCCTGCGAGATAGAGCCTGTTGTAGCCGTCATAGGCGTCCGCCTGGAGGATGCCGGCGTAGCCGGCGAGATGCGCCTGCGGGTGCTCGCCTCGCCGATCGCGCGAGTAATGGAAGATTGCAGCGGGCGGCCCGGTGCCGCCGAACGGCTTGTCGTCACGGACGTAGATCCAGAGCCGTCCGGTGTCGGTCTTGCCTTTCGCCAGCACCGGCACGGTCGTGTCGTCGCCGTGCAAGCGCTCGCCCGCCATGACATGGGCCTCGACGAGGCGCCGGAGGGGATCGAGCGCCGTGCAGACGGCGCCGACCGCGTCGGCCATGGTGGACAGCGCGATCGGCGCGCCCTCGAGCGCATAGCGCTCGGCCTGCCGGTTCAGAGGCTGGTGCTGGCCGAACTTCTCGAACACGATCATCGCCAGCAGGCTTGGACCCGCCCATCCCCGCGGGATCACATGGAACGGCGCCGGCGCCTGGCTGATCGTCTCGCAGTCCCGGCAGGAGAACTTCTCCCGCACCGTCTCGATCACCTTCCACCGCCGGGGCGTCGTCTCCAGCGTCTGCGTCACGTCCTCCCCGAGCTTGCGCAGGCGATTGCCGCCGCAGCACGCGCAGGCCGTCGGCGGATCGATCACCACCCGCTCGCGCCGCAGATGGTCGGGGAACGTGTCGCGCTCGGCGCGCCGGCGGGCGAAGGCGCGCACCGTCGTCGTCCGGGCGGCTGCCTGCTCCGCCGCCAGTTCGTCTTCCGTGGCGCTGGCTTCGAGTTCCTCGAAGGCGAGCGCCAACTGGTCGATCAGCCGCGCCGAGCGCTCCGACCGCTGCCCGTAGACCTGGCGCTCGAGCTTGGCGATCCTGAGCTTCTGCGCGGCGATAAGCGCCATGTCTTCCGAGGCTCTCGCCCGCGCGACCGCCAGGTCCACGGCGACTTCCAGGCGCCTCGCACGCTCAGCGATCAGCGCCGCCTTCAGGCCGGCGACGTCGTCAGGAAGAGCCTCGGAAGCGGGATCCATGAGGCGAAGGGAATCATAGTTTTCGCGATTCGAGGCGTCCTAAAATGCGTGTGACCCCATGTTTTTCTTCGCTTGCCCAGCGCTCGCCGGCACGCTCACCCAGCGCTTTTGGGCCGCCACGTCAGTTGTGGATTCCGCCAGTCGATCCCTTCGAGCATGTAGGCCATCTGCGCCGCCGAGATCGACACGACGCCCTCCTTCGCCGACGGCCAGATGAACTTTCCCCGGTCGAGCCGCTTGGCGTAAAGCGAAAGCCCGAGGCCGTCGTGCCAAAGGATCCTTCGCGAGGTCGCCCCTGCGCCCGCGGAAAATGTAGAGATCGCCGCCATGCGGGTCGCGCTTCAACTGTTCCTGAACCTGAAGCGCCAGTCCCTGCATGCCGCGACGCATGTCGGTGTGGCCCGCCGCGATCCACACCCGAACCCCGCTAGGCATCGGGATCATCGTTCGCTCAGAACACTCAAAACCCGCCGAAGCGCTTCGGCGTCCACCTCGCTGTCGACCCGCACGCGTCTCCCGGAGCCAAGCTCGATTTCGATCATCCCGGATCTCGCTCGTCGGCTGCTTGCTGCTGCGCGCGACTGTCTTGCCGCCTCGGATCCCAAGGGCGTCGCCGCTCCGATCTCAACCGGCAGCAAAATCGAACCGTCTCTCCCGCCCGGTTCAGGAGTTCGCGCCTGCCTTCGCCATGTGAAGAGCAGGCTCTGCGCAACGCCGTGTCGCCGCGCCACCTCACACACCACGGCTCCGGGCATCAGCGTCTCTTCGACGATCCGAGCCTTTTCATCCCTGTTCCAACGCCGTCGGCGCTCGACCCCGAGAACCTTCCCATCCATCTCCGCGTGACCTTAAAGCTAACTCTACGGTCACACCCTTCGAAACGCGCGCCCTCACAGCAAGGCGGCCGCCGCCGGACGGATACACACGAAATTCCCGAACGTCAACGATCAAGCCGAATTCAGGGCGAACATCGCGGGCATGGCGAAGGGTGCCTATGTCATCCTGGCCGGCATCGCGGCCGCCGTTGGCATCGTGATTGGCGGCGTATATTGGCTGCTTCGTTAGTGCGCTTGCGGCACCCCGTTCCGCAGCGCGGCGCCGCCTTCCTTCACGGCCTGCAGCTTTCGACGATCTATTCCGGCAGACTAGGCCTTCCCTACTCCAGCCGAAAGCCAGTCAAGCACGTCCTCGCGTCAGAATCCCGAGTTGAAATGGCGAAAATAGGAAACGCGAAAGTCGGGCTGCACTGCGAGCAGCCGGCTTGCCGCGGTTGCCGCCTCATCAGCCCGTCCCGCCTGCGCCAGCGCGGCCGCCTGAAATACATAAAGCGTGCTGAAGCACGGATTTGCCTGGACGGCCTTGGAGAAAAGCGAGACGGCCTCGTCCAATCATCCGGCGAGACCGCGCACCATTCCGAGAGCGTTGAAGGCCAGCTATGGAAGCACGCCGCGCGCCGGAAATTTCGATGTCGTCGCAGCATGGAGTGTCGACCGGCTCGGCAGGTCGCTCGCCGACGTGGCGACGTTCATGGTCGACCTAAAAGGCTACGGCGTCGGCCTTTATCTTCACGCACAGGCCGTCGATACGACAACTCCCGGCGGAAAGGCGTTGCTGCAGATGGCGGGCGTGTTCACTGAATTCGAGCGGGAGATGATCCGCGAGCGCGTTCTCGCCGGGCAGGCGCGTGCCCGTGCTTCCGGTTCGGTTCGGCCGCCCAACCATTCCAGCCGACAAGGCTGCCGCCATTATCGCCGATCTCAGGGACGGTGTAGGTGTCGTCAGCTCCTTCTGGCGTCGGCGTCGGACCGTGCAGAAGCTCAAGTCGAAGATGGCCGCGTAGGCGAACGTCGGCGCCGCCAAGTCTAGATTTCACGGAAGAGCGCGGCAATCGCCGTCAGCAGTGCGGCGACGGATAACATATTTGTGGAGGATGCCCTATTCCTTCCGCCTCGCGATCAGCGCCTCGATAACCATTTTCACGGCGTCGACCTCTTCCGGCGTTTGACCGCTGAAATGAGATCGATCATCTCGTCCATCGACATTTTCGCCGGCTTATCCGTTGCACTCTCTTCCTGCTCGGCGCGCGCTGGCTTGATGGTGTGCAAGCGAGCCTGCTGCGCCCTCTGAGCCTGCGGAAATCCAACCGTGCCGAACTTGTTGGGTAACGATTGCCGTTTTGGATCTGTGTAGAGGAGATCGGGAATCGTGACCCCGTACACCTCGCTTAGCTGTTGCAAATGATACTGATCGTATGGCGAATCGCCGGTCTCGATACGACCTAATGCGCTTTTGTCCAGGCCGATTATTTTGCCGACCTCTTCCAAGTGTCATGTCCCTGAACTGCCGCCACTCTCTCAAATAAGTGGCTTCCAGGTCCACACCTTCAGGACGCTTTCGTCTCGACATTAAAAAGACCCCTCATAAAAAGCCGCCCACCCTTTCAACCTACCGCAACCAACGGGTTGCTCATCTTCTTGCTCCGCCTTTCTGTCCCACACTAACCCAGTCGTTTCGGTTGTAAAGCGAGAAAATTGGCTTGGGTGCGATTTTTATAAAAGCGAGGGGCACCTTACTTCAATGCAGCGAAAAAATGCGAAACATACCCGGTGGAACTCCAAGCCGATAACGCGATTATGGCTCGGAAGGTCTAGGCTTTAGGAAGAGTCGATGACGCCCCTCGAAATCAAGCTCACCGATGCCCTCCGCGCCAATGCAAAGCTGCGGGAGCAGGCGGAGGAGCTGATCGCTGCCTATATCGAACCCGCTTCTGATCAATCGGCGGTCATCAACCAGCTAATCCGTCTTTTCGACGGTCCGGAACAACGCGAGGCGCAGAGGCTTGCGCAATCGGCGCTAGGCGAGGACTTCGGCAACAACGCGTGATGACGACTTAGGCGCGGACCAAAAGGTGTGCCGCCGATAGCCGGGAAGGCTCGCGCGAGCGCCGAAGTCCACCCCCGCCGGTGTCTACAGCCCAGCGGGGCTAGAAAGCCTCAGTGGGCTTCTGTGGGCTCGCGCGCGGGCGTCTACAGGCTACCAACGATCACAGCGACACGCGCCGCCCACTTGTCCAGCGCTGCGCGCTTCTCGTCGGCGAACGCAAAGCGTTGATAGACGCCAGCGACGCCGCCGAATGAGCCTGACACATGGTTCAGGATCTTCTCAACTACGGGCATGGCGACGCCTAATCCGGCGAGACCGGTTGCAACGGTCCGGCGAAGGTCGTGCAGGGTCCAGCCGGGGATAGGTTTGGCCTTGGGGTCTTCCTTCTGCATCGCCATTAGAACCGCCATGTCCAGCGTCCTCTTCGCCCTCGACCAGCCCGACACCGCCGTGTCGCCGGTCGTCGTAAACACGAAGCCATCGCGCCTGCCGATGCGCGGAAGCTCAGCGAGAATCGCGGCCGCCGCGTCAGACAGCGGAATGATATGCTCGACGTTGTTCTTGGCGCGTTCGGCGGGCAGCGTCCATGTCTTGGCCTTGAGATCGACTTCTGACCATCGCATCGCGCCGACTTCCTCACGTCGGGCGCCGGTCAGGACCAGCATCTTAACCGCCGCCCCGAACGGGTAAGCCATAGCCTCCGCCGCGCGCCAGACGCGCGCAAGCTCTTCATCGGACAGAACACGGTCGCGCTTCGTTTCGTCGCCGGGCTTAGCGATGCCCTCACATGGGTCACGGTCGACGTAGCCTTGCCCCAAGGCCCACCGGAACAGCTTCTTGATGACCGCCAATGTGCGGTTGGCTGCGATCGGCGCGCTGCTCTTGGTTCTCAGCACGTCGCGAATCTCCGGCTTGCCGACGGCGCCGATCGCCTTGTTGCCGATATGGGGGAGAACGTTTTTTTCGAGGATGCGCTTCGTCTCTGCAGCCCATCGCCCGCCGTTCTTTTCTGCCGTGTGATGCGTGAGGAATTCGTCGGCGATCATTGCCACGGTCCGGACCACGACGGGCTCGCGCGCAGCCTTCTTTTCATGTTGCGGGTCGGCACCGCCTGCGACCGCGGCTGCGATCTGAAGCGCGTGCCGACGGGCGTCAGACAGTGAAATGGCAGGGTAGGGGCCGATCGTCGTCTTCAGCACACGTCCGGCGCGGCTGTAGCGAGCAGCCCAGGATTTCGCGCCCGTAGGCTGTACGATGAGGTACAGGCCGCGTGCGCCGGCATCGCGTATCTCTTGGCGCTTAGGAGCTGCGTTGATCTTCCGGATTGCAACGTCTGTTAGCTGCACTTTGTACCCTCAGGGGAAGTCTGGGGGAAGGACCTATAGCGGCTTAAGGTTTCCCCCTACGCCCAAGACATAGCTGGACAAAGCAAATAATGTCAATGATCTTCGTCGGTTGAGAAATTACGATCTTCTGACATGTCCGGCGCAGTCAGGGCACGATTGCTGACTTTTAATCAGAGGGTCGTGGGTTCGATTCCCACCGCGCTCACCATTCAAACAGTTGCTTTAGGCTCAGGACTCATTGCTCAAAGCCAGAAGGTGACAGCTGCGGCGATGCAGATTGCCGCATGCTCGTGGACGGCGCCCAGACCGTTGGCGTGACATGAGCGCCGGCGTTGCTTCCGTCATTCTGGCAAAGGGGTGCGAGTATGAATGCGTGCCATTGACGCCGCTCGCCGTGAGGCGCCGGCGGTCGTTGGAAGCCGGTACGGGCACTCTGGACTAATGAACCAGAGACGCCAGCGATCGTGGCTCACGCGCTGGTGTGTCCGTGACCCATCTTCAGTCCGCCCGCTATCGGGAGTCAGATAAGTCGTTTGCCTTCTCGCTCGTTGCCGACGCCTCGAAGACGAGTTCAGCTGCAACGAACTCTGCCCCAGCGATCACGCCAGCACCATTGGCAGCGCCTTCGCCCCCAACGATCAATCCAGCAGCGTCGCCAGCGCACATCGGTAAGGTCTCTGTTGAGGCTGGCGATCACGCCCTTAGCGGGGGGCACAGTGATCGCCGCGGACGTGCTTGAGGAGCCCGCCGCGAGCAAAAGTCCTGCAAACCCAAGTGCAAGGATGGCTTTCCGCATGACCTGTCTCTCCCTCTCCCCTTCTTTTCGACAATGCGACGAGATTCATCGTATCGATTTGGAAGGGGCGGCGCCAGTGAGTCCGAAGCCTGCCGAACTTCTGGGAGTTCAAATGCATGGTCGATGGCCTCGCCGCGACTTCTCAACCCAAAACTATGCTCCGCGCAACGGTTGACTTCGACAAGCCTGGGAAACAGAGCGGCTTCATTCAGGTTCCGTATTCAGTGCACGACGACGCCTGGGGCGTCATTCCAGTTCCCGTTGCCGTGCTCAGTAACGGGCGGGGCCCGACGGTTGTGCTCGAAGGGGGCAACCACGGTGACGAGTACGAAGGACCGATCGTACTCGGCGAGCTTATTCGTGAGCTCGATCTTGGAGCCATATCGGGACGTCTTATTTTCATTCCCGCGATCAACCTGCCGGCCGTCGCCGCGGCGCGCCGCACGTCACCCCTTGACGACCTCAATTTCAATCGCGCCTTTCCCGGCGACCCTCTTGGCTCCCCGACGCAGCAGATTGCCGCCTACGTCAACAATGTACTGTTCTCGATGGCTGACGCCTTTCTCGATCTTCATTCGGGAGGCTCATCGCTCGCGATCATTCCCAGCGCCATCATCGAGCCGGCCGCCGATCCGGAGAGGCACAGGCGCAACCAAGCCGCGACGCTTGCGTTCGGCGCGCCGATGACGGTTGTCATCGACAATCGCGGGGACCCGCGGACCGCAACCGCTTCGGCGGCGAGGGCCGGTCTCACGGTCGTTGGGACCGAGATGGCCGGCGGCGGCACGGTTTCAATCGACGCGCTAGCCCTATGTCGGCGAGGAGTTCGTCAACGTCCTCGCGCATCTTGGCGCGTTGCCTCCCGAGATGGCTGACCCGCCGAACATGTCCTCGCCGATCTACGATCTTCCCGGACCAGACGCGTACGTTCTCGCGACGGATGAAGGTGTCTTCGAACCCTTCCACGGCAACGGGACCGTCGTGCGCGCCGGTCAGCCGGCGGGACGCATTCACTTCCTCGTCGATCCGAGTCGTTCGCCGGTGGAACTCGCTTATGCTGCGGACGGCATCCAATACGGTCGGCGGCAGCCCGGCAAAGTTCGGCCGGGAAACTGTTGTCTCGTCGTCGCTCGGCCTCTGAATCGAGTCTGACTTGTCCCTGCCCGCTACGACTGGGCCGATGCGCTTTCGATCGCGTCCGACTTGACGCTCGTTCATCAAAATCTCATACCGGCTCGAGGGTTTGGCGACAGAAAGCCCGCGACGCAAAGTTGGGCGCATGAACGGCAGAACATTCGTCGTCGTCGGGAGCTTGACGCGTGACGCGCCCTATTTTCAGGGCGCGCGAGGGAAGGGGATCACCGTATTCGCCTTCGATGAGAGAAGCGGTCAACTGACCTGGCTGTCCGAGAAGGGTGGGGTCGACAATCCGACTTATCTCACTGTTCATGAGGGCAATCGCTGCGTCTACGCCAACAGCGAGGTCTTCGGTTGGAACGAGGGCACCGTCTCCGCCTATCGCCTCGACCCGCGGCATGGAGGTCTCACGTACCTCAACAAGCAGCCGGCGCTCGGGAGCATTCTCGCCCACAACAGCCTCGATCGGACCGGGCGTTTCCTCCTAGTGGCCAACTACTCGGTTTACGCTGAACCGCGAGACAGCCTGCCGGATCAGGCGGTGGTTGTGATGCCAATCCGGGAGGACGGCGGGCTCGATCCTGTGATCAGCAGCCACTCACACTCGGGCAGCGGTCCCAAGGCCGACCGGCAGGAGCGGTCGCACGCCCATTGCGTGATCGCGAGTCCTGACAACCGTCACGTGCTCGTGGCCGATCTCGGGATCGACCAGCTTGTCGTCTATCGCCTTCGACCCGGCGTCTGGCGCTCTCTCGCGGGCCCCAGCGTCATTTGCGATGAAGCCCGGAGCGGGACCGCGCCACCTTGTCTTTCACCCTTCGAGCCGCTTTGTCTATGTGATCAACGAACTCGATTCGACGATCGCGGCGCTTGCGTTCGATGCGTCGTCCGGCGCGCTCTCCCATGTGCAAACGGTCCCCGCGCTGCCTTCGGAATACAGCGATGAGAGCCATTGCGCCGGTGTGCAATTAACCCCGGACGGACGTTACCTTTTCGGATCGAATCGCGGCCATGACAGTCTGGTCGTCTACGCCGTTGACGAGACGACAGGACAATTGTCGTTTGTCGAGCATCATTCCTGCTTGGGCAAGACCCCGCGCGATTTCGTCATAGATCCTTCGGGACGTTTTCTCCTTGTCGCCAACCAAAACAGCGACACGGTGGCTGTCCTCGGCATCGACACCAAGACCGGCAAACTTTCGGACGCCGGCGCAAGCGCCGAGGTTGGAACGCCAATGTGCGTCAAGTTCGTTCGCGTCTGACGCACCGAGCGCGTTGGACAAGTTGATGGCGTTGCCCGATATTCCGGGTTCCCCGGCGGGTTGCACCGAAAGTATGCAAGGGCTGTGGCGAGGCATTGGGAGGAAAAGAACGTGAACGGTGATTTGAAACAAGCTTGCCTGGCGCAAGTGGCGGCCGTCGCCGCCATCGGCTGCATCGTCGCTTTGGGGACCGGCGCGAAGGCCGCCAACGAGAACCTGCTCGAAGGTTTGCCCGATAATCTGAAATCCCTTTATGAGGGTCAGACGGATACCCTGCAGCCGTCGGCCTACGACAGTTTCAAGATGCCGTCTGCGCCATGGAAATGGTGTCACTCTGAATCCTATCAGGGGAATCCTTGGCGCGTCGCTCTGACCAATGAGCTGAGGCGTCTCGTCGAGGTTTACAAGGCGGCGGGCAAGGTCAGCGACTTCGAACTCTCTGAACTCGAATGGCGACACCAGCCGGCAGATTGCACAGATCCGGGCGTTCATCGACAAAAAGTGCTCGATCATCACCCTGGTGGCGGGCTCATCGACCGGCCTCAATGACGCGCTCGAGGCCGCCTATAAGGCTGGCATTCCGGTCGTCACGATTTCGAGCTCGGTCACAAGCCCATACGCGATCAATGTGGATTCCAACTACACTCGCTGGGGATACGACATGGCCTCGGCCATCAAGAGCGCACTGGGCGGTAAGGGCAATGTGCTGATGGTGGAAGGCATCGCGGGCGCTCCGATCGTCGCGCTCGAGCGCGCAGGGGCGGAAAAAGCGTTCAAAGGCTCCGACATCAAGGAAGCGCGGTCAGTCAACGGCAACTGGACGGCTAACGTCACGAAGACGGCGGTCTTGCAGGCGTTGGCGACAACGCCGCAAAAGATCGATGCGGTCTGGACGACGGGGAGCGAGTCGCGCGTCGTCGCGGAGGCGTTTGCTGAAGCGAATCGGCCGCAGCCGTTGATTACCGGTTCGATTTCGGGCGATGCGCTTGGCTACTGGAAGGCCCATCCGGACGGCTACCGTTTCGACGGACAGGCGGTTCTTCCAGGCTGGAACTCGCAAGCCCTGTTCCGTGTCGCGGTGCGCCTGCTCGAGGGACAGCAACCCAAGCTGGGCACGCTCTTGATTCCCATTCCAGCGGTGCATCAGGACGATCTTTCGAAGTGGTACAAGGCGTGCATGACGCCTGCCTCCGTGTCGGTCTTTCCGTCTCCGCCGACCGATCCCGTGTCGGATCAGGATCTCGACGCATTTTTCAAGAAGCCCGCCGCGATCACCAATTACAACTACGCCGACGCGCCCGATCCGTGCGCCGGCAAATAGCGCCGGTCTAACGAACCCGGCGGACGGCCTCCTATTTGAAGCGCTGTCCGCCCCGCTCGGGTGACATTCGGACTCATGCTTGCCGTCGAAGATCTTTCACGCAGCTACGGCGAAACCGTCGCGCTCGATGGCGCCACGGTGTCCTTCGCGCCGGGGACGATTCACGCGATTCTCGGTGAAAATGGCTCCGGCAAAAGCACGCTGGTCAAGCTCTTGTCGGGCGTCGTGCCTCCAACCCGCGGCGCAATCCGCGTCGATGGATCGGAAGTCAAAGAGTTCTCGCCGGCAATTTTTCAGTCACTCGGCCTCGCGACCGTCTTTCAAGAGGTCCTGGTCGCTCCGGATCGAACTGCGCTCGACAACATATTTCTTGGGGGCGATGGCCTTCTACGGCGTGGCGTCCCACGCTCCCAGCGTGCAAGGATCGCTTCGGAGACGCTGGCCTCGATCGCAACCTCTCAATTCGATCTCGAAGCGGCCGCTGGTCGCCTACCGCTCGCTGCGCAGCAGCTTGTTGTCCTGGCGCGTGCGCTTGTTCGGCGCCCGCGCATCCTTGTTCTCGACGAGGTGACGGCGGCGCTTGACTTCGCCGACCGTGAATCTGTGTTTCAGACGATGGAGCGTTTTGCGCGGGTCGGGGGCCTCATCCTCTTCATCTCGCATCGTATGGATGAGGTGCAGCGGCTCGCAGACCGCGTCACCATCCTGCGCAACGGGCGGGTCGTGGACACGCTCGATCGTGCTTCGGTGTCGCCGGCCGAAATGCTTCGACTGATGGCGCCCGCCGCTGCCGAAGAGATGGCGCATGGCCGCTGATACGATCGCGCATGGTGAAGTACTCGCGGCGGAAGGCTTGTCGCTCGCGCCCGGCGCCGCGACGTTCGACGACAGATTTAGCGCCGGCGAGATCGTAGGACTGGCGGGCCTCGAGGGGCAGGGGCAGGAGGTCTTCCTCGAAGCGTTGTGCGGATTGCGCCATCTCGCGGCGGGTCGGGTCAGCGTTGAAGCGGGAGGCGTGCGGGTCCCCATCTCGAGCTTCCGGCAAGCGGTGCGGCGCGGCGTGGCCTATGTGGCGCGCGACCGGCGAGCGAACGGCATTTTTCCCTCGCTGTCGATCCTCGACAATTTCGGCCTCGTCTCCATGGGCCGCGACCTGCGCCTCGGGTTCATCGATCGGCGCCGTCAGCGCGCACGCTACGAGACCTACCGGCGTCGCCTGACCATCGTCGCGCCCTCGCCGGACCATGTGATCACGACATTGTCAGGCGGCAACCAGCAGAAGGTCCTGCTTGCGCGCTGGCTTGCGCTCGGGCCGCGCGTCCTCTTGCTCAACGACCCGACGCGCGGCGTCGACCAGCGCACCCGCGAGAACTCTTTATCAGATCTTCCGCGAACTCGCACACGAGGAGGGTATGGCGCTAGTCGTCCTCTCAACCGAAATCGAGGAGCTTCTCCGTCTCTGTGAGCGGGTGCTGGTCTTTCGCGACCAGAGGGTCGCAGCTCGGCTTTCGGGAGATGAGGTTAGCCACGACAGGGTGATCGCAGCGATGTTTGGACAGGCGGCGTGACCGACGCCGTCGCGCCCCCACCACGCGCAACTGCGGGCAGATCGTTCTGGCGACAGATCGAACGGCGCCGCGAGACCGGCTTCGCTCTCGTCCTGTTGGTGGTGCTGCTCATTGTCAATGTCCTGCTCAATCCCGCCCGCTTCGCGCCGGCGGCGTGGGGCGCGACGATCGGCCTTGCCGGTCCTTTGATCGCAGCTTCAATCGCTGCGACACCAGCGATCCTCGGCGGACGCGGCGGCATCGATGTCTCGGTTGGGCCGCTCATGGGCTTGGTCAACGCGATCATCGTGCAGGTTCTCATTGCGGACGCTGGAATCTCATCGCCCTGGATAGTCATCCCAGCGGCGCTTGCGGTAGGCGTGATCGCGGGCGCGCTTAACGGAGCTCTTGCGGCGTTCGTGCGAATTCAACCGATCGTCGCGACGCTCGGAACCTATCTGCTTTTCACGGGGCTGACGCTGACGGTCGTTCCAGCGCCGACCGGAAGCGTTGCGACATGGATCAAGAGCCTTTCGGGTGAGTTGTCGATCGTCCCGCTTGTTGCGGTGATCTTGTTCTGGCTCGCGATTAAACAGCTTCCCTACTACGATCAGCTCATGGCGGTCGGTAGTGATGATCGAGCGTGCTACACTGCGGGCGTGCCGGTCGCTTGGGTGCGGTTTCTATCCTATTGCCTGACGGGACTGTTTGCCGGCGTGGCTGGACTTTTGCTGACCGCCTTGATCGGCTCAGCCGATCCCAATGTAGGAGGCAGCTTCACACTCTTGTCGATCTCCGCCGTGGCGCTCGGCGGAGTGAGCCTAGCCGGCGGCCGCGGAGGCGTTCTTGCGGCGATTGTTGGAGCTTCGGACATCTTCCTCCTACAGAGCGCGTTGACCTACTTCAACGTCTCAACCTTCGTCCTGCAGATCGCCTACGGGCTTATCCTTGTCGCTTCAATCTCGCTCAACGGACTGATCGCCATGTCCGAACGCTGGACGGCGAGTCGATGATCGCTCGGCTCAATCCGACAGGAAGGCGCGTCGCCGCGGCAATCCTGCTGGCGATTGCCCTGCATATTGCGGGCTCGGTTCTCATCGAGGGCTACAGCAGCGAGTTCACTGTCCGCTCGATGCTGGTGCTCGCCTCGCTCCTCGGCGTCGCGTCGATCGGCCAGACGCTTGTCGTGCTGATCGGCGGCATCGACCTTTCGACGCCTTTTGTGATCGGATTCGCAAATGTGGTCGCCGCGCAGCTCTATGGCGACGGCATGAGTTTTGTGCTTGTCTGCGGCGTCGTCGGTGTGCTTGCGCTCGTTATTGGGGCTTTCAACGGCGCCCTATCCTCGACGCTCGCGATCCATCCTCTCATCGTGACGCTTGGGGTCGGCACGGCGATCCAGGGCGCAGTCTTGCTTTGGACGGCTGGGTTTCCTGCCGGCTCGGCTCCGGACTCGGTGACGAAGTTCGTGTCTATTGGCGGGCGTGCGGGGCCGCTGCCGGTCCCGTGGTTGGTTCCATCGTTTGTCGTTCTCATCGCAGTCATGAGCGTCGGTCTCGCGCGAACGCCGTTCGGGCGTCGTCTCTACGCTGTCGGCAGCAATCCTCGCGCGGCTCCTTACGCCCTGATTTCGCTGCGCGCGATCTGGACAACGACCTACGCCCTGAGCGCGCTGCTCGCCGCTGCGGCGGGCGTGCTGCTCCTCGGCTTCACGGGATCGGCGTATGGCGACGTGGGCCAGCCTTACCTGTTTCAGACCATCGCCGCCGTCGTGATCGGCGGAACGACATTGGTTGGAGGGCGCGGCGGCCTCATTGGAACTGCTGCGGGCGCGCTTGTGCTGATTGAGATCAACACGCTGCTCATCGGGCTCGGCCTTTCGCCTGCCATGGTCGAGGCGGCGCTCGGCCTGCTGATTGTCGCGCTCGTATCGCTCTACGGCCGCGAGCCGCACGTCCGCGCGACGATCTGAGCGCGTTCAAAGCGTGCGGGACGCCTCGACGAGCACGGCGAGCTTCTTGCGCGTGATGTCGAGCGGGACGTGGCCGAAGCCGCATTCGCTCGTGAGGATCAGGCGCTCGCGTGGGAAATGTTTCAGCGCCGGTTCGACACGCTTGCGCACCACGTCCACGGTCTCGATGTCGTCGCTGCGCTGGTCGATCACGCCGAGGCCTAAATCGCCCTTAAAATCCCAGTCCTTCCACAAGTCCATAAGGTCGTAGCTCAGCGTGCAATGTTCGAGCAGCACCTCGTCGATGTGCATCTTGCGGAAGGCGGGAGCGAGATCTGTGTATTTTGTGAAGTAGAACTCGCTTCCTTCGCGGGTTGCCGCCACAAACGTGCAATCCGACTCGAGTTGTGTTGGGTAGTGAGTCGATCAACTCGTTCAGGATGTCCGCCGCCCATTCGCTCTGCTGGGGCGCTTCTGTCCACATGGGCTCGTCGAACTGGATGTCCGTGCATCCCGCCAGGATAACCTCGTCAAGCTCCTGCTTCAGGACGTCGGCCCAAGCGCGGCACAATGCCTGGTCGTCGGAATAGAGATCCTTGCGCTCGTTGACGCTGAAGCGCGTCAGCACATGCGGTCCGGTGACAGTTTGCTTGACGCGCACGCCGGGCGGAGCCGCGTCACGCGCGAGCTTCCAATTATGCGCGAGCTGGAAACGAGGATTGTCGAGCTTCCCTATCACCCGCGGACATTCGATGCCGAAGCCCGCATCTCCGAAGGTCAAGCGCGGCATGTCTTCGAAGGTCACGCCGTCAACGCGCTTCTGATAGAAATAATACATGTTCTCGCGATAGGCCTCGCCGTCGGTGATGACGTCGAGCCCGAGATTGCTCTGGTCCTGCGCCGCCCAGCGCACCATGTCGTCGGTGTCGGCTTGGGTCAGCGTTGGCTTCTTCATCGTGTCGGCGGCCTGGGTCGGACGCGGATAGCTGCCGACCACGGTGTTGCGGTATCGCGTCATGCTCACACGGGCGCGAGGCCCGCCTCCTTCCGCGCTTCGTTGATATGGGCGCGCACGCCTTCGAGCAGCGGTCGCGGCTTGAATCCGGTTTCCGCCTCGATCCGCACTCCGTCCTGCCGGTCGATCAGCGGCGTCGTTGGCTTCGTCTCGTCGAACTTGAACTGAGCGTCGGGCAGCCAGTGGCGCACCGCAGCGGCGAGCTCCTCCGCAGTCACGCTCGCCCCGCCGTTGTTGTAGGCGAAATGCGACAAGGACGGCTTCAGGGCGAGGCGAACGAGCTGTTCGGCGCAATCATCCTTGTAGATCCAGGTGTCTCGCGAAAGCCGAGAAAACGGCAGATCCGCCACGCAGCCGAGGGCGGGTTGGGTTGCGAAAGCCTCGGCCCACAAAACCGAACCGCGCTTGCGGCCGTGCCCGAAGACGACAGCAGGACGGGTGCAGGCGATACTCATCCCGTGTTTGGCGGCGTATTTGCGGGCCATGAACTCGTCGAGGATCTTCATTACGCCGTAGGTGAAGAAATGATCGTTCGGGCCGCAATAATCGTCCTCGACAACCGGCCGGTCGCCATAGACCGCCTGCGAGGCGCCAAACACCGTCTCGCTGCTGGTGAAAACGAGTCGCGTCAGCTTATGGCGCACGGCCGCCTCAAACATGTTGACCATGCCGAGCAGGTTCACCATCACGCCCCGCGGCATATCGGCCTCGACCTCCGCGCTCATCAGATAGGCGAGATGGATGCAATGCGTGAGATCGGGATGCTTCGCAAAGACGGCTTCGATCGCCTTGGGGTCGGCGACGTCCACAAGCGCGAAGTCGGCGCCGCCGAGCCCAGCGAGAACCGCGTCGTCGCGCACATATTCGCCGATGACCACAGGCACGCCTCGCGCCAGCAGATTGCGGACAACGCAGGCGCCGATGAACCCCGTTCCGCCCGTGACCAGAACCTTCACCGCGTGTCCCTTCACGTCACAGCCCTATCTCGGCGCGCAAGGCTTGGGTATGTTCGCCAATGCGTGGCGCAGCGTCCAGGCATTCGTAGCGGACCCCGTCGACGCGGATGGGTGAGCGCGTCGTGCGCACGGAATGCCCGTCCGGGCTGACGACGGTCTGCAACATGCCAAGCCTGCGGAACGCCTCGCCTTCGAGCAGGGCCGGCCAGTCAAGGACCTCGGCGCACCAAATATCGAGCGGCTGCATGCGGTCAAGCCATTGCGCCGTCGGCCGCGTCGCCACATGGTCGGAGATCATCCGTTTGATGTCGTCGCGTTTCTCGAATCCAGCCCTGGCGGGCAGAGCGATCGAGGGCAGCTCCAGCGCTGTCGCAAGCTTGTCGAGAGGCGTCATTGCTATGGCGATCCAGCCGTCGCGGGTCGGATAGACGCCATAGGGCGCCGCGAGATAGGCGTGCGCGTTGCGAAACGCCGAGCGCGTCGGCATACGGCCGCCGTCGTTAAGATAGGTCGTCAACACCTCGAACTGAAAATCGACCAGCGCCTCGAGCAGGCTCGTTTCGATATGCGCGCCTTCGCCTGTCCGCCCGCGCCGCACCAGCGCGGCGAGCGCGCCCTGCACGATCGCGCTTCCGGCGAGCAGGTCCGCGATCGCGAGGCCGAACGGCACCGGGCCCTGGTCGCGATCGCCGTTCAGCCACATGAGGCCCGAGCGGGCCTGCGCCAGCAGGTCCTGTCCCGGCAGGTTCGCCCACGGCCCATCGTCGCCGTAACCGGTGATTGACGCGTAGACGATGCCCGGGTTGATGGCTTTCGCGGCCGCGTAATCGAGCCCGAGGCGGTTGATAACGCCTGGGCGAAAATTCTGGATGAGGACGTCGGCCTTTCCGATCAGCGCCTTCACGGCCGCGATGTCGCTGGGATTCTTGAAATCAGCGGCGAAGCTGAGCTTGCCGCGATTGATGGCGTGGAAGAGCGTCGAATCGCCGCCGATTTCGGTGTCGGTGAGGTAGAGGCGTCGGCAGAGGTCGCCTCCGTCCGGCCGCTCGACCTTGATCACGCGGGCGCCCAGATCGCCGAGCCGGAGCGCGGCGAAAGGTCCGGACAGAAACTGGCTCATGTCGAGAACGAGCAGCCCCTCGAGCAGCGCCTCGGTCACGACTGCGTCTCCGCATGATCAGCGAAAGCGGAGGGATCGCGATATTTCACCGTCTGCAGGTGCTCGCAGTACATCGCTAGCTCGCCTTCGCCCTTGAAAACGGAGTAGCTTGCCTTGATGAGCCCCATCGCCTGGTATTTCGGCCGCTTCTCGAGATTGGCGCGGACGGTGTAGATCGTGTCGCCGATGAACACAGGCTTGATGAAACGCAGCTTGTCGTAGCCATATGAGAAGGCGTTGACGCAGTTCGTGGCGACGAGGCCAAGGCCCGCCGAGAAGACGAACGCGCCGGCGACGAGGCGCTTTCCGAAGATCCCCTCATGTTCCGCGAACATCTGATCGGCGACATAAGGATGCATGTCGAGGACGAGCGCGTTGAACGACATCGACTCGCCCTCCGAGATCGTCCGGCGCAACGATCGGATGCGATGGCCGACCTCGAAATCCTCGTAGAACCAGTTCTCCGCATTCCAGACCGGCAGTTCGGCATGGTCAGGCGGCATGTCCGTCGGACGCGTGGTCGAGACGCCGACCGTGGGCGAGACGCTCATTGCTCGCGCTCCCCGCTCACGCGAGCCGCCATAGGCGGCGGGCGTTGGCGCTGAACAGGCGCTCACGCTCGCTTGCCGACGCGCCGAGCGTGATCGCCTGGGCCGCCGCGACCCAGAGCGCCAGTGACGCAGTCAGAGTGCAGACCGGCCAATCGCTGCCCCAGACAACCCGGTTCCAGCCGAAGCTTTCGATCGCGTGTTCGACATAAGGTCGAAGGTCGTCGACGGTCCATCCTTCCGGATCCGCATAGGCGACGACCCCGGAAATCTTGACCGCGACATTGGCGCGCTTTGCGATCTCCGCGATGCTCTCGCGCCAGGGATGCTCGGCGCGGTCCTTGATCGCCGGCACGCCGCAGTGATCGAGGACAAACTGGACCGAGGGCGCGCAGTCAGCGAGCGCTATTGCCTTGTCGATCTGGTCCGGCCGTACGCAAAGGTCGAATGGCCGTGCAGCTCCCGCAAGCCGCTTGATATTGGCGCGGAACGTCGCGCCTTCACTTAGATCCTCGGGGACGACATGCAGCACGCGTCGGAACCCTTTGACAAAGGGATTGGCGAGCTGACGGTCGAGAAAGGCGGGGAAGCCGTCATCCTCCGGACGACACGAACTGATCGCGCCGCGCAACAGGCTCTCAGGCCGGCGCGCAAGGCCCTCGACTTCGCGGGTTTCGGCCTCGATTTCGTCGGGCGCAACGTCGACCTCCATGTGCATGGCGTCGGTAATGCCGCAACGCCGCGCCTCCGCGGCGTAGGTTTCATAGGAAAAATCGCGATTGAGCGGGGCGACGTCGGCCAGCCAGGGATAGCTCAGGCGGTCGCGATAGATGAGGTGGAGATGCGTGTCGATTATCGGCGTTGGCATCGCGCCCCGCGGGCTCCAAGGTTTCCTCGCGCCGGACATAATCATATGTGAAGAGATCATTCAAATAGAAATCGCGAGCCGAGCAGCTAGGTTGCATCGACTTGGCCGCGAACCCGCAGGGACAGGGCTTCCGCGGTTTCTTGCAGTAATGCGATGGTTTTAGGGATATCCGGCGCCTTGGGTCGATTGAGGGGCGCAATGTAGGGGCAGGTCAGGGCGGCGAGCGCGTTATTGTCGGCGCCCAGCACTGGCGCGGACAGGTTGTAGACGCCGGCTGTCTGCTGGCTCGGCATCACCTCGTAGCCGCGTTGGCGGATCTGGGCGAGCCGCTCCTCGATGTCCTCGGGACAGGTCTGCTCCTCGTCGCCCGCGACCTGCTCGGCGATCATCGCGGCGCGTTCCTCGGCGGCGCGGAAGGCGAGCAAGACGTGGCCGGAGCCGGTGTTGAAGAGGCCAACGCGGGCGCCGACGCGGATGGCCATGCCCCAGTAGCTGGGCGCGTCCATTTGGGCGATCACCGTGACGTTGGCGCGGTCGTAGACCGCCAGATGGTTCGCCTGCATTGTGCGGCCCGCGAGGGCGCTCATCAGCGGCGTCGCCTGGGAGACGAGCCGCCGGATGGGCTGGTGGAAATGCGCCAGGCCGAACAGCTTGAGGGTCAGTTCATAACGGTCGCTGGCGTTGCGGAAGACGTAGCCCCGCCGGACCAGCCGTTCGAGCATGCGGTAATGCTCGTTTGGAGTGCGCCCAAGCGCCTTGGCGATTTCCGCCTGGCTAAGGCCTTCTTCCTCGCGAGCCAGCAACTCGAGGATGTCGAGCCCCTTGTCGAGGGCGGGAGCGCGATATCGGTCGAGATCGTCGGATTCAATCATTGCGTAGACCAGCAACCGCGTTGCCTTCAGGAGCTGGCCAGAGCTCGCGGCCGTCTCGTTGACAGCATAGAGTCTCTATGATTTGCTATTAAATGTAAATTTCAAATATGGGCGGCGCTTGCGCCGTTCGTTCCAGCCGCTTTCGACCGGCCGAGAAACGTCAAAACCTAGCGGAGGAGTCCCCATGAAGCGCGCACCCTTGATGATCGCCGCAGCGGCGCTGATCACGGCGTCCAGTCTCGCATCGGCTGCCGATCAACCCGGATCGTTTCCGGGCGTCGTGATCGGCGCGAAGATCATTGGCGGCGACCAGTATGAGCCGCTCTACACCCGTATCGGCGAATGGGAGAAGCTGACCGGCGCGAAGGTCAACATTCTCACCAAGAAGAACGGCTTCGACATCGACAAGGAACTCAAGTCCGACATTGCCGCCAACAGCGTCGATTGGTGCGTCGGCTGGAACCACACCTCGTTCCTCCCGCAATATACGAGTCTCTACACCGACCTGTCGAAGTTGGTTCCGAAGGAGGAGCTCGACAAATACGTCCCGGGGATCATTAAGGGCGCAACGATCGACGGCAAGCTTTACATGCTGCCGCGCGCCCAGTTCGACGTCTCGGCGCTCTACTATCTCAAGAGCAACTACACGGACGACGCCAAGAAGAAGGCCTTCAAGGAGAAATACGGCTACGATCTCGCCCCACCCACGACCTGGCAACAGGTGAAGGACCAGGCGATGTTTTTCTCCAATCCGCCGAACTTCTACGGTACGGAGTTTGCCGGCAAGGAAGAGGCGATCAACGGGCGCTTTTACGAAATGCTGGTCGCGGAAGGCGGCGAGTATCTCGATGCGAAAGGCCGACCTGCATTCAATTCGGACGCCGGCGTGCGCGCTCTTCAATGGTTCGTCGATCTCTACAAGGCCAAGGCTGTGCCGCCCGGCACGCCGAATTATCTTTGGGACGATCTCGGCCAGGGCTTCGCGTCCGGGACGGTCGCCCTTGATTTGGATTGGCCGAGCTGGGCCGGCTTCTTCAACGATCCGCAAAAATCAAAAGTGGCCGGCAACGTTGGCGTCATTGTTCAGCCGGCCGGATCGTCGGGGAAACATACCGGATGGTCAGGAAGCCATGGCTTCTCAGTGACCGAGGCGTGCAAGAACAAGGACGCCGCGGCGTCGCTCGTCCTTTGGCTGACCAACGACGATAGCCAGAAGATCGAGGCTGCTCATGGCGCGCTGCCAACCCGGCCTGCAGTCTGGGAATGGGACATCCAGCAGGCGGCCAACGACCCTTATAAGAAGGAAGTCCTGACCGCGTTCCAGGAGGCTTCCAAGTACGCCTTCGCGGTCCCGCCGATCGCTGAATGGATCGAGATCTCGAACGTCGTCTATCCGGAACTGCAGGCTGCGGTCGTTGGAGACAAGACGCCGAAGGCGGCGCTGGACGAGGCGGCCGAGAAAGCGACCAAGGTCCTGCAGGACGCCGGCAAAAACTGATAGGTCGAATGATGGCCATGGAGGCTCGGCGTAAACACAGCCCCGCCGAGCCTCGGCCAGAATGACGTCCGCTCGTATCGCCGAGCCGGTCGATCGTGTCCGGGTCAGGAGGTCCCTCAGGCGGCTCAGCGCGCCGTTTCTGCTGCTAATGCCCGCGATCGTGATCTTGGTCGCGACCATCGCCGCGCCGCTGCTTTTCTCGCTCTATTCGAGCTTTACCGCCTATCGCCTGACGCGGCCCGAGACGCTGTGGACCTTCGTCGGATGGCGTAACTATGCGAACATCTTCTCCGACCCGGTCTTCTGGCAGGCGTTCGGACGCACCGTGCTGCTTCTGACCATCGCGCTCAACCTGGAGATGCTGCTTGGCCTTGGCCTTGCGCTGCTTGTCGAAAAGGCCACGCGCGGTCAACGATTGCTGCGCACGCTGATGATGTTTCCGATGATGTTCTCGCCGATCCTGGTCGGCTTCCAGTTCAAGTTCCTGTTCAACGACAACGTCGGCCTCATCAACAACGCCCTGCAATCGCTGGGAATAACGGAACAGGCGATCCCATGGCTGATCGATGGCGCGCTCGCCTTCTTTGCCATCGTTGTCGCTGAGGTTTGGTCCTCGACGCCGGTCTTCGCCATCCTGATCCTCGCAGGCCTGCTCGCAATGCCACGGGAGCCGATTGAAGCGGCCAAGGTCGACGGCTGCACCCCGTGGCAGAGCTTTCGTTATGTGACGTGGCCCTTCATCATGCCCTTCGCCTATATTGCGATGACCATCCGTTCGCTCGACGTCGGACGCGCCTACGACATCGTCAAGATCATGACCGATGGGGGGCCGGCGCGGCGGACCGAGCTCATCTGGACCCTCATCGCTCGCACGGCCTATAGCGACGCGCGCATGGGCGCGGCGAACGCGATGGCCTATGCTTCGATCCTCCTCTCGATTCTCTTCACGGTCTACTTCTTCCGAAAGCTCGCGTCCGCGCGGGCGCTGGTCGCGGGGGACTGGTGACGTGGCGCTGACCCGAAACCAGACGTCTCGTCTCGTCCGAATGGGCGCGGGCGCCGCTCACTCGGCGGCCCTGTTCCTCGCCATGCTGGTCATTTGCGCGCCCGGCGCCTGGATCGTGCTCAACTCTCTGCGCCCAACCGTGGAGATTATGGCGAAGCCGCCGGTCTGGATCCCGCAGAAGCTATCGTTCGAAGCCTATAGGTCGATGTTCGGCGGCTTAGGGCAAGGCGGCGTGCCGGTGCTGGACTATTTCCGCAATTCGCTGATCATCTCGATCACTTCGACCGTCATCGCCGTCGCGGTGGGCATGGCGGGCGGCTACGCCTTCGCCCGCTACCGCTTCAAGGCGAAGTCGGCTCTGTTCCTCGGCCTCATGCTGACTCGAACCGTGCCGGGCATCGCGCTTTCGCTACCGCTTTTCATCATCTTCGCGCGCACTGGACTCATCGACACGCATTTTGGGCTTATCCTGACCTATGTCGCGCTCAACGTGCCTTTCACCATCTGGCTGATCGACGGGTTCTTCCGTCAGGTGCCTCGCGACCTCGCGGAGGCGGCGCAGATCGACGGCTGCACGCCCTGGGAGGCTTTCTGGCAGGTCGAGTTTCCGCTCGCCGGCCCCGGCATCGCGTCGGCCGCGATCTTCGCCTTCATGACCTCCTGGAACGAGTTCGCGCTCGCTTCGCAGCTCACGCGATCGGTAAACTCAAAGACGCTGCCGGTCGGGCTGCTCGACTTTACCTCCGAGTTCACCATCGACTGGCGCGGCATGTGCGCTCTCGCCGTGGTGATGATCGCGCCCGCCTTTGCGTTGACCTTTGTCATCCAGAAGCGGCTCGTGTCCGGGCTCACCTTCGGCGCGGTGAAGGGTTGAAACCATGACGCCTGTAACGCTCGATCGACTCGTCAAGCGCTACGGCTCCGTCGAGGCCGTTCGCGCGATCGACCTCGACATCGCCAAGGGAGAGTTCGTCGCGCTTGTCGGACCGTCGGGCTGCGGCAAATCGACGACCCTCAGAATGATCGCTGGGCTCGAGGAGATCACATCGGGGACGATTCGCATCGGCGGCGAGATCGTCAACGACCTGCCGCCGCGCGCCCGCAACATCTCGATGGTGTTCCAGTCCTATGCGCTTTATCCGCACATGAGCGTGCGCGAGAACTTAGGGTTTTCGCTCAAAATCGCGAAACGCCCGCAGGCGGAGATCGATGCCCGCGTGGCCGAGGCGAGCGACATCCTGCACCTGCGCGAGCTTCTCGACCGACGCCCTTCTCAGCTATCGGGCGGGCAACGACAGCGCGTCGCGATGGGACGCGCCATCGTGCGCAAGCCCCAGGTCTTCCTGTTCGACGAGCCGCTCTCCAATCTGGACGCCAAGCTGCGCGCGCAGATGCGCACCGAGATCAAGCTGCTCCATGCGCGCGTGCCCTCGACCGTTGTCTACGTCACCCACGATCAGGTCGAGGCGATGACGCTCGCCGATCGCATCGTCATCATGCGCGACGGATTGATCGAACAGGCCGGCTCGCCCGAGGACGTCTTTCACCACCCAGCGAGCCGCTTCGTCGCCGGTTTTATCGGGTCTCCGACCATGAACCTGATCGACGCCGAAATCGCCGACGATCGCATCGTCTTCAAGGGCGGCGACTGGCTGCCGGTTCCCGATCGGTTCAAGAGCGCTCGGAACATCGAGCGCCGCGTCACGTTGGGCTTGCGCCCGGATGACGTCTATCCGACCGGGCACGGCCTGCCATCCGCCGCGGGCAGCCAACTCATCGAGCGACACCTTGCTGTGTCGGTCACAGAACCGCTCGGAAACGAGACGCTTGTCTTCGTCCCCTTCGGCGGGCGCGACTGGGTGACCCGCATGCTCAATCCCGCGCCGCTCGAGGCGGGGCAGACCATCGGCGTCTCGTTTGACCTGGCCAGGGCGCATCTGTTCGGCGAGGACGGGCGGGCGATTGTGGCGACTGGGGCTTAGCGATGGCGAGGATCGATCAGGTTGAGCTGAGGCTCGTTGACATTCCCCCGAAGGTCAAACGCACCGATGCGATTCAGAGCTTCGTATCGCAGGAGACGCCGATCGTTACGATCCGAGACAGCGACGGCGCGGTCGGGACAGGCTACAGCTATACGATCGGCACCGGCGGCTCGTCGATCATGCGCCTCCTCGCCGATCATCTCGCGCCGAGGCTGATCGGCAAGGATGCGGAGCGCATCGAAGCGATCTGGCGCGACCTCGAGTTCGCCACCCATGCGACGACCATTGGCGCGATCTCGGCGCTGGCGCTCGCGGCGATCGATACGGCGCTGTGGGATCTTCGTTGCAAGCGTCGCGGATTACCCCTCTGGATCGTCGCTGGCGGCGCAGCGGACCGCAGGCCGCTCTACACCACCGAGGGCGGCTGGCTGCATATCGAGGAAAAGGCGCTGGTCGAAGACGCGATCGCCGCGCGGGAGCAAGGCTTCACAGGCTCGAAGATCAAGATCGGCCGGCCGCGCGCGGCAGAGGACTATCGCCGCCTCGCCGCGGTGCGCTCGGCTCTCGGCCCCGACTACGAGATCATGACCGACGCCAACCAGGGCTTCACGCTCGACGAAGCGATCCGCAGGGCAGGGCGCTTCGCCGACCTCGACCTCGCCTGGATCGAAGAGCCGCTGCCCGCCGACGATTGCGACGGCCACATCAGGCTTTGCCAGGCGACCACGACGCCGATCGCGGTCGGCGAATCGATGTACTCGATCCGGCACTTCCGCGAATATATGGCGCGAGGCGCATGCTCGATCGTGCAGGTCGACGTCGCCCGCATCGGGGGAATCACGCCCTGGCTGAAGGTCGCGCACGCCGCGGAAGCCTTCGACATGCCGGTCTGCCCGCACTTCCTCATGGAGCTGCACGCGAGCCTCGTGTGCGCCGTCCCGAACGGGAAATATGTCGAATACATACCCCAGCTTGACGACCTGACAACCTCGCGCCTCAAGATCGAGAACGGAATGGCCCTCGCGCCTTCCGCGCCGGGGATCGGGGTCGAATGGGATCTCGACAAGGTCAAGGCGAAAAGCGTCGCCGAGTTCACCCAAACGATCGGAGGAAGCCAATGAAACGCATGGGCATGGTGATTGGGATCAAGCCGGAGCGGATCGCCGAATACAAGAAGACGCACGCCGCGGTGTGGCCCGAGGTGCTCGCCAAGATTTCCGACTGCAACATGAAGAACTACACGATTTTCCTCAGAGAGCCCGAGAACCTGCTGTTCGCCTACTTCGAATATCACGGCGCCGATTGGGCGGCCGACGAGGCCAAGATGGCGGCTGACCCGAAGACGCAAGAATGGTGGGCGATTCACAAGCCCATGCAGGCGCCGCTCGTCACCCGCAAGGAAGCCGATTGGTGGGCGATGGCGGAGGAGGTGTTTCATCACGACTGAAGTCACGTCTTGTAAGATGAGTTTTGACCCCGCCGCGCTCCGCCAGTCCTGGCCGGTCCCGTCCCACCCGAGGCCGATCGTGACCGTTGGCGCGGGGTCGATCGTTGCCGACGCACACTTCCCCGCCTACCGCAAAGCCGGATTTCCCATAGCGGGCGTCTATGATCTCGATTCGACCCGAGCGAAGGGCGTCGCTGAAAAGTTCGGCGTCTCGAAGGTCTTTGGCTCGCTCGATGAGGCGCTGGCGACCGAAGGCGCGATCTTCGATCTCGCGACGCCGCCTGGCGCTCACACGGCCGTGCTCGGGCGCATTCCCGTTGGCTCGGGCGTTCTCATCCAGAAGCCGATGGGCGCGGACCTCGATCAGGCGACCGAGATTCTGAAGCTCTGCCGCGATCGCAAGCTGGCCGCCGCGGTCAATTTCCAGTTGCGCTTCGCGCCGATGATGCTGGCGGTGAGAGACGCGCTCGATCGCGGGCTCCTCGGGCGCCTCGTCGATGTCGAGGTTCATCTCGCGATCGACACCCCCTGGGCGACTGTTCGCCTTTCTGAAAGGTCTGCCGCGCGTCGAGATCGCGGTGCATTCGATCCACTATCTCGATCTCATCCGCGGCTTCCTCGGCGATCCGGGGGGAGTTCATGCGAAGACGATCGGCCACCCGTCTTCCGACATGGCCCAAACCCGCACGACGGCGATTCTCGATTATGGAGAGGAGGTCCGCTCGGCCATGTCGATCAATCACAACCACGGTTTCGGCCGCAAACATCAGGTCGCCGAGTTCCGCTTCGACGGGACCGAGGGCGCGGCGCACGCCAAGCTCGGGCTACTTCTCGACTATCCGCGCGGCGAACCGGACGAATTGTGGATTCGCGCCAAGGGTGAGGCGGAATGGCTGGAGGTTCCTCTGCGAGGCTCATGGTTTCCTGATGCATTCATCGGAAGAATGGCGAACCTGCAACGATTCTGTGCTGGAGAAGATCCAGATGCTGATCGCGTCGGTTGAAGACGCATGGACGACGATGGCGCTGGTCGAGGCGGCCTTCGAATCCAGCGCCAAGCCGGCGACGTCGCTCAAGGAGCGCCCCTGAATGGAGATCAAGGAGCGCTATTTCGAGGATTTCGAGATTGGCGAGAGTCGACGGACGCTCGGGCGCACGATCACGGAGGCGGACATTGTCGCGCACGCCGGCCAGACAGGCGACTTTTTTCCTCATCATCTCGACGCCGTTTGGTGCGCCACACAGGACTTCAAGCGCCGCATGGCGCATGGCACGCTGATCTTCAGCATCGGGGTGGGCATGACGGCAAGCACGATCAACCCCCGCGCGATGTCCTATGGCTACGATCGCTTGAGATTCATCAAGCCGGTGTTCATTGGCGACACGATCCGCGCCTCAGCGACAATCAAGGAGAAGCGGGACCACTCGCGCCGCGAGAGCCATGGGATCGTTGTTGAATTGCTCGAGGTCTCAAACCAGGACAGCGAGAACGTGCTGGTTTGCGAGCATCTGTACCTGGTCGAGCGCGGCCTGCGATCTGCGGTTCCGATCTCCACGGCATGATCCCGCAGATGAAAAAGCAGTGACGTTCTGGGTCACGAGACCGTGGGAGACGTCGAGGAATTGCTCTCAGCCGTGCCGCTCGTCCGCCTTCAGAGTTTGCAGCGCCTCGGATAACGCGGATTGGAAAACCCCGACGTCCGTGCCGTAACAGAGGCACCGCACTCCTTTGGCGCGCCACGCTCTGGCTTGGGCGATGGACGTCGCCAGGAAACCGACCGCCTTTCCATGCCTCTCGCAGGCTCCAAAGAGCGTCTCGACGGCGGCGTTGAATTCTGGTCGATCGAATTGCGCGGTGATGCCCATGCTGTTGGTGAGGTCGTAATGCCCCAGCCATCCCACGTCTATGCCTTCGACGCTAACAATCTCCTCGGCGTTCACAATGCCTTTCGCCGTCTCGACGAGGGCGATCACGAGGGTGCGCTCGTTCTCTTCCTTCATCTTCTCAACGACGTCGCCACCGCGATAGTCGTCGTGAGCGACACCGAAACCCAGCCCTCGCACCCCTTCGGGCCGATACCGACACCATTTGGCGAGATTTTCCGCCTGTTCCCGTGTCTCGACCATCGGCGTCATGATGCCCATGGCGCCGGCGTCCAAGACCGGGGCAATCAGATGATACGCAATCCCAGGAACCCGCACGACTGGCGTTACGCCGGCGCCACGCGCGAAGGATATTTGCGCTTTCAGGACGTCGATGCCGACGCCTCCGTGCTCCATGTCGAAGATGACGAACTCGGCCCCGGAGTTGCCGGCTATCTGACAGAATCCTGGGGTGAAGAACTCCGCGGCCATGACGCCGTACACGGCGCCTCCCTGTCTTAGCTTTTGGCGAATGCTGTGGTGGGGCATGAGTTCATTCCGCCGGCGGCGATAGGCCCAGAGAGGCCGCTGTCGCACAGAGGGCGCGCCATGTGGCGTCGTCGATCGGCAACCCTTTCGCCATGCGTTCGCGGCGGATGCTTTCCTCGATCTCGCCGGGAAGCAAGACTTTGCCGGCGGGCGGGTGAGGCCGCGACGACTTGACCCAATCGACGAGCTTGATCAGGTCGTCAGCGAATGCATCGGAATCGCCAAACGCCGCCGGATCGAAGGCCAGCGAAAGCATATTGTTGACCAGGCGATCGGCGGTGGGAGAACTCGGGGTGACTCGCATACCCACCAGTCAGTGAGCCAGCCAGGATTTCGCAGAAGAAGGACAGGCCCGAGCCCTTGTGGCCACCAAAAGGAAGGATGGCGCCGGGCGGTGTGGCGTAAAAGGCTTCGGGATCGGTCGTGGGCCGGCCCTGCCCGTCGAGCACCATGCCCGGCGGAAGCTGCTCGCCCTTGTTGCGCGCCACCTGGATCTTGCCCTCGGCGATCGTCGATGTCGCAATATCAAGAATGATCGGCCTTGCGCCCCTGATCGGCGCGCCCGCAGCGATGGGGTTGGCGGAGAGACGCCGCTCCGCGCCGCCGAACGGCGCTACAAGAATGCCGAAACCGGATGTATTGACGAAATGAATTGAAGCGAACCCTCGTTCGGCAAGCAGTTCTGGCCAGGCGCCGATCCGGCCGAGATGGCCGGAGTTGCGAATCGCCATCGTCGCCATGCCGTGTGACGCCGTCCGCGCCGCGGCGATTTCCATCGCCTCCTGGCCGATGACTTGACCAAAGCCGAAATCGCCGTCGACAACCACGAGCGCGCCGCGATCCACCACGACGCGAGCATGTCGGTTCGGCCGCACGCGCCCTGCTCGAAGCCACTCAACGTATTTCGAAACGCGGATCACGCCATGTGAGTCATGACCCATGAAGCTTGCGTCGACGAGATGCGAGGCGACGATCTCAGCCTCGCGCCCCTCGGAGCCGGCGGCGACAAAGATTGCCTGTACGAACGTCGTGAGGGCAGAGGAAGAAAGCCTGCGCACCACCTTGACCCGCCCTCCATCGCAAAGCTGATTGTCTGCGCCTTCGATTGGGGCAGGGCTTTACTCCGCGCCGCCTCCGGCTCGACGCTTCTCCGACGCGTCTCACGGACCCCGAGCGCGAAGCGCGCGCGTCAACAGGAGACCCTCTAGGCGGACATCAGGGATGATCGCCCACCACGGTCTCGACGGCCGCCCAGGCGCGAGCAGAGGTCGGCAGCGGGGGATAGCCCATCACCTTCGGCGTCGCGTCCTCAATATCAAGCAGGAATTTCTGGCTCGGATTGGTCCGCGCGTAGAGATCCGGCGTCAGATGCTCGCGCTCATTCAGTTGCGGCGGCAGGTCGCGCCGGCCGATCGCCAGGTGCAAGACCCGACGTGAGGCGCCGCTCTCATTGCGCGTCCCGCCATGCCAGATGTGGCCGTTGATGACCGCGACCGAGCCGGCCCTGCCTGTCAGCCTCACCTCCTTGGGATGGGGAGCGTACGGGTCCTTGGGAATGTCGGCCGCGTCCTCAGGCCGCGCCACGACCCGCTCGACCTCTCCCATATTGCTGTCGGGAACGTTGATCGGCGTCCAGTTGTGCGAGCCCGGAACGACGCGAGTCGGTCCGTTGGTCGGCGTCATGTCGTCGAGCATCACCATAGAGTTGACAACACGCCAGTCTGTTGGCGTGACGCGGGGAACGTCACTGTGCAGTGGCTGTTGTCCCTCCCCCTTGAGCGGATTGCGGGCATTGAGGGAATAGACCCGGATCTCGCCCAGGAGATACGCGGCGGCGGCAAGCGTCGGCCTGCATGAGAGACACCTGTCGAAAGCCGGCGACTTGTTGAACAGGTTGGAGAGTCGAGGCGCCCCCGGTTCAATGTGCACCTCGTGCCCGCCGAACTCCCCTTCAATCGACCGCAACCGATCGAATTCGGAGCGCATTTCCTCAACTTCCGACGGGCTGAAAACATCTTCAACAACGAAATATCCGTCCTCGTCGAACATACGTCGCTGTTCGGGAGTGAAATCGGCAAGGGAGATTCCGAGCTGGGCAAGAGCGGTTTCGGTGTTCATTGACGCAACCTCCCCTTGATTGTCCTGGCCTCACACCCGCTTCGGATGATTCGACAGGAAGTGAGATGCGCTTGTTTGAGGGCGCAAGTCTTTTCCATCTATGCCAACGTGGAGTCCGTCCGTCAATTTGAAGTCTCTGGCTCTTCCAAAGATCGCTGCCTCTGCCGAGCTGCATGCGGCTCGGACGCGTCCTGCTTGCGGACCATCGCTAGCAGATTAGTTCGCCAAGGGGCGGCTCGCTCTCTTCCATCGATTGCAATGCTGTGCCAGAGTCATGAAAATGGCTTCAAAGCCATAGCGAGGGAGGAACGAACATGTCGAGACTCAATTCACGATTGCGCCAAGCGATGCTTGCCGGCGTCGCTATTGTCGCGCTTGGCTCGGGATTGCACCCGGCCTCCGAAGCCAAGGCGGAGAACGGCAAACGCATCTGCGTCAGCTGGCGGCACTTCCAGGAAGAGCGCTGGCGGATCGACGAAGCGGGCATCAAGTCTGTATTGGGCCCCGCCGGCTATACTTACGTGAGCGCTGACGCCCAGGGCGACCCGCAGAAGCAGATGACCGACGTCGACAGCTTGTTGGCGTCGAAGTGCGACGCGGCGATCATCCTCGCCCAGGATTCGAGCGCGATTATGCCAGCGATTGCGCAGGCGAAAGCGGCCAACGTCCCGATCATCGCCTATGACGTGCCGGTCAACTCTCCGGACGTGACCTTCGTTTCCTTCGACAACGTCGCGGTCGGGCGCGAAATGGCGAAGGCCATGGTCAAGGTCAAGGACAGCGGCAATTGGGCGCTAATCGAAGGCGACGCCTCCATGGCGATCATCAACCTGTTCCGCCAAGGGCAGATGGAGGTCATCAAGCCTCTCATCGACAAAGGCCAGATCAAAGTTGTCGCCAAGCAGAACATCGAGAACTGGAAACCGGACCTGGCCCAGGCGGCGATGGAGCAAATCCTGACCCAGACGAACAACAAGGTCGACGCGGTCCTGGCGATGAACGACGGTATGTCGACCGGCGTCGCCGCCGCTCTCGCCTCGCAGAAAATGCTCGGAATCCCGCTCTCGGGGCAGGACGGCGACAAAGTCGTGTTGAATCGAATCGCCAAGGGACAGCAGACTGTCACCGTCTGGAAGAACGCCTACAGTCTGGGCCAGGCCGGGGCAAAAGCCGCGATTGAGATGGCGGAGGGCAAACCGGTGACTGAGGCAAAGCCGTTCAAGACGCCAACCGGTCAGACGCAGCCGTCCATCCTGCTGACGCCAATCGCGATTACGAGGGATAACCTCAACCTCGTCGTGGACGCCAAGTGGATCAGCAAGGACGAGCTTTGCAACGGGGTTACCGAGGATCCGCCCCCGGCCTGCAAGTGATCGGCTTCGACTGAATGCAAGCGCTGGCGTTACGCGCGCGCCTTGTTTCTGATAAAGTAGCGTTGGCGGCCGGGCTTGATGCCCGGCTGCTTGCAATGCTCTTGGTCATGGCGGCGATCTGGCTTGGCCTGGACGTGCTGACGGCCGGAACATTCCTGACCCCGCGCAATCTCTTTAACCTGTCGCTGCAGGTCGCCGTCGTCGGCATCATGTCGTGCGGCATGGTCCTTGTGATCGTGTCGCGCCACATCGACCTTTCCGTCGGATCCCAGATCGGGTTCATCGGCGTCTTTGGCGCCCTCCTGCAAAACTCCATCCTCCCGATCGACGCGCCGTCGACGTGGTGGATCGCCGTTCTCGCCATGCTGGGCTCCGGTGTGCTGATCGGCTTCGTTCAGGGTCTCCTCATCGCCTACGGCGGTGTTCCCTCGTTCGTGATTACGCTT
This sequence comes from uncultured Alphaproteobacteria bacterium, assembly GCA_963820095.1. Classification (GTDB taxonomy): domain Bacteria; phylum Pseudomonadota; class Alphaproteobacteria; order Rhizobiales; family Beijerinckiaceae; genus Roseiarcus. The sequence continues at coordinate 158,051 of CAWFZA010000018.1, read as the reverse complement.
GGCGGCCTGCTTTTCTTTCGCAACGCCGCCTTCTACATCAACAGCGGCGTCACCATTGCTCCCCTCAACAAGACGTTTCAGCTCCTCGGCGGCGGCCTGGACGGGACGATCGGCGCATTCTGGAGCTGGGTCGTTTGCGCGTTGGCGATCCTCGCCGTCGTCGTCTTCGTCTGGCGCGGAGCCCGGCGGAAGGCCGCGCATGGCGTGGCCACTCGGTCGCCGGCGATGCTTGCGCTCCTGACTGCAATTTGGAGTCTCTGCATCATTGTCTTCACCGCGACGATGAACGCCTACCAGCAGCCGAAAACGAAAATCTCGATGGGGATTCCCATACCCGTGCTCATTCTGATCGGCGTCACGGTCCTAATGTCCGCTGTCGCAGCGAAGCATCGCTTTGGCCGGCATGTGTTCGCGATGGGGGGAAGTCCCGAGAGCGCGGAGCTAGCCGGCATCGACACTCGTCGGCTTACGGTCGCCGTCTTTGTGATCATGGGTCTCCTGTGCGGGCTGGCCTCGATCGTCATCACGGCTCGGCTCAACGCCGGCGCGAGCGTCACCGGCACGATGACCGAGCTCAACGTCATCGCGGCCGCGGTGATCGGCGGCACATCGCTCGCCGGCGGGATCGGAACCGTATACGGCGCGATCGTCGGGGCCCTCATCATGCAGAGCCTCGAGAGCGGAATGATTCTCATAGGGATTGCGACGCCCCTGCAGCGCATGGTTCTCGCGCTCGTTCTGATCGCCGCGGTATGGGTCGATATGGCCTACCGCCGGGTGCGGCTGACATGACGCCGCTTGTCGAGCTCCGCAACATTGTCAAAACCTTCGGCGGCGTGCACGCGGTCGAGAATGTGACCCTTGAACTCGGCGAGGGCGAGGTGCTGGGCCTGCTCGGCCACAACGGCGCCGGCAAATCCACGTTGATCAAGATCCTGTCCGGGGTCTTTACCGCCGACGCCGGCGAAATCCGTTTCGCCGGAAAACCGGTCGAGATTCGCTCGACGCGCGACGCGAAATCCCTTGGCATCGAGACGATCTACCAGACGCTCGCACTGTCGGAGAACCTCGATGCGGTGGCCAATCTCTTCCTCGGGCGGGAGCTGACCGGCCTGCTCGGTTTCATGGACGAGGAAGCGATGGAGGAGGAGACCCGGACCACTCTGCAACGGTTGAGGTTAAGGCTCCCCCATCTCACCAACCTCGTGTCAAGCTTCTCGGGCGGCCAACGTCAGGCGGTCGCCATCGCGCGCGCGATCCATTTCAACGCCAAGGTGCTCATCATGGATGAGCCGACCGCCGCCCTCGGACCAGAAGAGACGAAGAAGGTCGGCTCGCTCATTTCCGAGTTGTCGCGGCAGGGCATCGGCATCATTCTCATAAGTCATGACATCAATGACGTCTTCGATCTCGCGAGTTCGGCTCGCCGTCATGAAGAACGGGCGCTTAGTCGGTACAGCTCGGACGCAAGACGTCACCAAGGACGACGTGCTCGCCATGATTATCGCCGGAAAGCTGCCGGAGAGACGACGCGCTTGAGCATCGATGCTCACGTCCATCTGTGGCGGCTTAGTCGCGGCGACAATGTCGCCATTATTCCCACCATGACGGCGATCTACAAGGACCGGGAGCCCGTCGACCTGAAGCCGCTCATAGACGCTGCCGGCGTGGAGCATGTTGTGGTCGTGCAGGCGGCGGAGACGCTGGCCGAGACGCTCTTCACGATTGGACTTGCCCGGAAATACTCTTGGATTGCGGGTATCGTGGCGTGGGTCGAACTCGCCTCGCCGTCGGTTGAAGAGGAGCTCGCAGCGCTTTCCTGGAACCCGATCATCAAAGGCGTTCGCCCCGTGCGGAACGATAACAGAAGCATCGCATGGATGCTCGACAACAGGCTCGACCCTGGATTCCAGGCGTTGGAGGACAATTCCCTTTCGCTGGACGTTCTGGTGCAGAACTGGCGAGAGATTCCGCTGGCGACGCTATTGGCCAAACGCTGGCCCGGGCTCGCGATCGTGCTTGATCATTGCGGCAAGCCCGACATCGCGAATGGTGATTTTGAACCTTGGGCCTCTCACGTCGACGAGCTCGCGTCGCTCCCGAACGTCGTGTGCAAGCTCTCCGGGTTGATGAACTGCGCCCGGCGCGGCGCGGACGCCGCGGATGTGGAGAGCTATATAAAGCATGTTCTGGACGCGTTCGGACCGGGCCGTGTCATGTGGGGAAGCGATTGGCCGCCGCTCGACCTCGCTTCCGGCTATGCAACTTGGAAAGACATCTCCGACTCCGCATTGCAGCCGTTGCCCGACTTCCAACGCCGCGAGGTCGTTGAAAGAACCGCCATACGAGTCTATCGACTCAATTGTTAGAGATCGGAGGGGACTCCATGTCGCCTTCTCAGGCGATTTAGACCCTAGCCAAGAGCCACACTGCGGCTGCACCTTGAGGCAAGGCGAATTGTGTTGCCAGCGACAGGATCGTTCGGGACGCAGCGCCTGCGCCGATCATGGACATCAACTCAAGCTCGCGCCGAGCCATAGCCCTTGCGCCACGCGCTCGTGAGCCAGGTTTCCGACGAGCCTCATCGTCGTGACCGCGGCCGGGGTCAAGGTCTTGGACGGCGAGTGGCAGATGGCGATCGCGCGCCGGCATCCCCCTTCGGCGAATGGCCGGACTGTGAGGGCTCGGGCCGCAGACTCGCCCTGAATGCAGCCACCGGGCAGGATCGCTGCGCCAAGCCCAGCCGTGACGCAGTCGAGAATCACAGCGATTGCGTCGACCTCATGGGCGACATTCAATTGCAGTCCGCGCGCCCGGAAATATCCTTCGACGGATGCGCGCAGACCGTTGCCCACCGCCGGCAGGACATAGCGACGCGTCGCAGCTTCGACAAAGGCGATTGGGCAATCGTTTGTGTCGCCATGGTCGTCCCGCCTGTCGACAAGGAATAGCTCCTCGCGAAGCAGCGGCGACGTCGTGAGGCCCGTCAATGGTCGGCTCGCGGCCATGACCGCGAAATCAAGACGTCCGGAGCGGATCCGGTCGCTCAGCAGATGGCTCTGGTCCTGCGAGATCTCGATCTGCACCTGCGGATAGAGGCGGGTCGTCGCTTCCAGTAGAGGAATGGTTAGGATCTTCCCGATGCTGTGCGGCATGCCAATCGGTGACGTGGCCCGACGGCCGCTCGACCGACTTTCTGACGTCCAGTTTGGCGCGTTCGAGCTGCTTGAAAAGAATCTGGCAGTGCTCGTAAAGACGCTGGCCGCCCTCCGTCGTAGCGACGCCATGGGTCGACCGTTGCAGCAACGGCGTCTCGAAATCCCGCTCAAGTGACTGGATGGCCTTGCTGAGCGCCGGTTGGGCGACGTTGAGCGTCGTGGAGGCGCGGCTGATGCTTCCGGCCTCCACGATCCGTACAAAATAGCGAAGCCTACGGAAATCCATGTCGACGCCTTGGCGGCCTGCCATTCCACGGAGGAATGCCCTTCTCGCCACACGATATTTGCAGGGCGGATCTTTTGTCGAGAGAATAAGGCCGGGAGTAGAGGATGGGCCAGGGCTTGGTCTTGGTGGGCGCCAGCCTGGAGGCCATAAGGATCGACGATGGCCAGCTCGGGGACAGCGAGGCCGGAGGTGCTCTTGTGAGGAATGCGACGCCGCGCGAGCCGACGCGATGATGCGCAGCAAGCTCTTCGTTCCGGGCTCCCGGCCGGAGCTTTTCGACAAGGCCTATCGATCCGCGGCCGATGCGATTTCATTCGATCTCGAGGACGCTGTCGCGCTGGATCGAAAGGCCGAAGCGCGCGCCTACGTCGCCGAGGCGCTAAGCCGACCGTTTGCCGACTCCCGAAAGACAACAATCGTACGGGTCAACGGGTTTGAGAGTGGGCGTTTCGAGTCCGACATCGACGCGGTCGCGTGTGAAGGGCTCGATGTCGTCAACCTCCCGAAGATTGAGGGGGCCGACGATGTTCGCCGGGCAAGCGAACGGTTGGCGCGGCTCGAAGCTTCGCGTGGACTGACCCGGCCAATCGGGATCCTCGCGAACATCGAGACGCCGCGCGGCGTCCGATTCGCCGCCGAGATCGCCCTGGCCGATCCTCGGATCGTCGGCCTGCAGATAGGATTCGGCGACCTGTTCGAGCCCTACGGCGTCGCGCGTCACAACAGGACGGCGCTTGACGTCGTCCGCCTCTGCGTGCGCCTGGCTGCGGCCGAGGCGGGATTGCCGGCCTACGACGGTGCGTTCGTCGGGGTTCACGACGACGAGGCTTTCCGCGCCGAGGCGCAGCAAGCGCGCGAGCTTGGCTTGGCGGGCAAGAGCTGCGTCCACCCGCGGCAGGTTCCTCTCGCCAACGCGGTCTTCTCGCCGACCGCGGCGGAGATCGAGAAGGCGCGCAAGATCACCGCGGCCGCCGCCGAAATGCAGGGCCGCGGCGTAGGCGCCTTCACCCTGGAAGGGGCCATGGTCGACGAACCGTTTATCGCCCGCGCTCGCGCCGTCCTGGCGGCGGCGGAAGGGAACGGCGATGACCTCTGAGGCGGACCCAACCACCCCGGGGAAGGACCACGAGGGGCCGCTCGCGGGCCTCCGCGTCATCGACTGCGCAACCCTCTTCGCAGGCCCGATCATCTCGACGCTCATGGGCGACTTCGGCGCCGACGTGATCAAAGTCGAGCATCCTAACGGCGATCCGTTGCGCAACATGGGGCAGAAGAAGGACGGTCACGGCCTTTGGTGGAAGGTGTCCGGGCGGAACAAGCGCTGCATCGCGCTCAATTTGAAGAATTCGGACGATGCCGAGATCTTCAAAGCCCTGGTTGTCGACGCGGATATCCTGGTTGAGAACTTCCGGACCGGAACGCTTGAAGGTTGGGGACTCGGATGGGACGTCCTCTCGAAGCTCAACCCGCGGCTGGTGATGGTGCGGGTGACGGGATTCGGCCAGACAGGCCCCTATCGGCGCCGCGCGGGCTTCGGAACGCTCGCGGAGGCGATATCAGGCTTCGCCCACATCACCGGCGAGCCCGACGGACCGCCGACCCTGCCGCCGTTCGGTCTCGCGGATGGCGTCGCGGCCTATTTCGGCTGCTTCGCGTCGATGTTCGCGATCTATGATCGCGACGTTCGCGGCAGCGGCAAGGGCCAGTTCATAGACCTCGCGATCTACGAACCAATCTTCGCGCTGCTCGGCCCGCAGCCGATCATCTACGACCAACTCGGCGTCATCCAGAACAGAACGGGCAACCGCTCGGTCAACAACGCTCCGCGCAACGCCTACCAGACGCGCGACGGCCGTTGGGTCGCCCTTTCAGCCGCTGCGCCGAACATCGTCCGGCGCGTCCTCGACTTGACCGGCGGGCCCGGAACGGCCGACGATCCGCGCTTCCAGACCAACCTCGACCGGATCAAGCATGTGGAGGCGGTCGATGCGATCGTCGGCGACTGGATCGGACGGCACGATCTTACGGAAGTCGTCGAGACGTTCGAAAAAGTCGAGGCGGCGATTGCGCCGATCTACGACGTCGCGCAAATCTTCGCCGACCCACAGTACAACGCGCGTCAGTCGATCATTACGGTTCCGGACGAGGATCTCGGTCCGGTGAAAATGCAGAGCGTCTTTCCCAAGCTCTCCCGAACGCCGGGCCGCATACAGTTCGCCGGCGCCCGGATCGACCAGCATCGTGAGGAAATCCTGGCTGATCTGCGAGCGGCCGGAAGGTTGCCGTCGGACTCAAACGAGACGCCGGAGCGATGAGCGGGGAGCGCTCACAATCGCGGCGCCCCAGCGCGGCCAGGCGGAGCGCGGACGACGCTCCTCGTCTTTCGATCCGCCGGCGGTGAGGTCCGCATGGGCGGCGAAAGTCAGTCGGAGGACCGCGCCGCAGCCGGGCCCCTTGTCACCGGCCTCTACGCCGGCCCGGTCGAACCCAGCGAGACGTCCAGCCCGATACACCGGACGGGAAGCCGGTCGTTCCGCAAGATCTTGTACCAATACGCGGTCGCGTTCGCGCTGGCGGCGTTCTTCATCGGCTTCTCGATCCTTCTGCCATCAACCTTCTTCACGTTCGGCAATGTCCGGACGATTGTCAGCTCGCAAGCTGTCCTGATGATCATTGCGCTCGGCCTGACAATTCCGCTGACGACCGGGGAGTTCGACCTGTCGATCGGCTCGATGCTCGGCTGCGCCGCGGTTCTGACCGCTTTCTTCACCGGCGAGCTTCACTGGCCGCTGCCATTGGTGGTCGTCGGCGTGCTGCTTGTCGGCGCCCTCGCCGGGGCGACGAACGGCCTGTTCGTCGTACGGATCGGCATCAACGCCTTCATCGGCACGCTCGGCGTCTCGACGATCCTCACGGGAGTGACGCTGGCGGTGTCGGACGGGCAGATTCTCAACACGGTCGCCGAGCCGCTCGTCGATTTCGTCCAGCGCCAGGTCCTCGGGCTTCCGCTCCCGGTCTATCTCGCGTTCGCTCTCGTGATCGCGCTCTGGTACGTCTACGAACATACGCCGCTTGGCCGCGCCTTGTTCTTCGTCGGAGAAGGGCGCGAGGCCGCGCGGCTGGTCGGGCTTAGGGTCGATCGGCTGCGCTTCGGCGCGTTTGTCGCTTCGGGCGTCATCAGCGCGGGGGCCGGAATCATCACCGCCGGCCAATTGGGCGCGGCTGATCCGTCGGTCGGACCGAGTTTTCTCTTGCCGGCCTATGCCGCGGCGTTCCTTGGCGCGACCACCATCAAGCCCGGACGCTTCAACGCCTGGGGCACTGTCGTGGCGCTCTATTTGCTGGTGACGGGCGTGACCGGCCTGGAGCTTCTGGGATCATCTTCCTGGGTGCAGGAGATGTTCAACGGCGTCGCTCTGCTGATTGCAGTCACGTTCGCGCGCTTCGTCGCGCTCGAACAAGCTCCATGACTAGGGCGGGCTCACGATGAGAGAAGATAAGGCTTCGAATCGGACTGAGGCAAGGACAACGGGAGACTGAACCATGCGAACAGCGAACAAATTCGTCGCCTTTGCGGCCGCGGCGTTTTGCGGCCATGCATCCCAGGCGCTCGCGGACGGGGGCGTCGACCAGGCTAAAGCGAAGGTCCAAGAAGCAGAGGCGATGCCGCATTTCGTCGCGCCTGGCCAAAGCTTCGACATCTCAAAGCTCAAGGGCAAGCACGTCTGGATCATCACCTCGACCCTGGCGGTCCCGTTCGTCGCAACGATCGCCCACGGCGCCGAGGCCGCCGCGAAGGAGGCCGGCCTGACGACCACACTCTTTGACGGCAAAGGCGAGGTCACCGAATGGAATCGAGGGATGTCGCAGGCGGTCGCTCAACACGCCGACGGCATCATTACCGTGGGCGCCTCTCCCGAGCTCATGAAGGGGCCGATGGAGGCGGCGCTGGCGGCGAAAATTCCGGTCGTGGACACGCTCACGGCGGATCAGGCGGCGTCGCTGGTGCCGGGCACGTTCGCCCACGTCAGCATCTCGTTCCGCCATTCAGGCGAGCTTCAGGCCGACTACGCCATCGCGGACAGCAACGGCAAGGCGCATGTCCTGATCCTCGGCGACAACGAATTTCCCGGCGAAGTGACTCGCGTCGAGGGCATGCAGCACGAATTCAAGACCCTGTGTCCCGATTGCACCGTCACGGTGCAAGACACTCAGGTCGGCAACCTCGGCGTCAAGCTCGGCCAGCTCACGCAGACGCTTCTGCGCCGCAGCCCCGACGTCACACTGGTGCTGCCGACCTATGACGCCCAGGGGATCTACGTCGTTCCCGCGATCAAGGCCGCGAACCTCGACAAGCCCGTGGGGGTCATCGGCTCCGACGCGGTGACCAGCAACCTCGACTGGATTCGGCACGGCAACGTGCAGGTCGCCGACGTCGGCGAGCCGGATGTCTGGGCCGGCTGGGCGGCTGTCGATGAAATCGCGCGCGCCATGCTCGGCCTGCCGAGCGTCGAGGAAGGAATCCCGTTGCGCCTATTCGTCGCCGACAACCTCAAGGACGTGCCGAACGACGAGAATGCGCTGTTCGGCGGCGACTTCGTCGCGCAATACCGCAAGCTTTGGGGCCTGCAATAGGCTGGTGCGCAAGGGTTCAGACTGAACCATGCCTAAGACGGGCGCCGCGCTCCTCGAGCTCCGCGGCCTCTCGAAAAGCTTCGCCGGCACGCAGGTGCTGGCTTCGGTGGACCTCGCGATCCAGGCGGGCGAGGTTCACGCGCTGATTGGGCAGAATGGCTCAGGCAAGTCGACGCTGATCAAGATCCTCTCCGGCTATCATGCCCCCGACGCCGGTGAGGCCTTTCTCCGCGGCGCCGCTGTGCCGTTGCCGATCAAGCCGGGTGAGGCGGCGCGTCTCGGCCTGCGCTTCCTGCATCAAGACGTCGGCGTCGCAAGGACCATGACGGTCCTCGAGAACCTTCGCATCGGGCGGTTTCAGACGACGAGGTACGGGCGCCTGCGCTGGCGAGCCGAGCGTCGCGCCGCAAGCAGGCTCCTCGCCGATATCGGGCTCCGCGTTGATCCCGACATGCGTGTAGGCGACATGCCTACAGCCGAGCGGGCCCTCATCGGCTTCGCGCGCGCGATTCAGGACTTCGATCACGAGCGCGGCGAGGTTCTCGTCCTCGATGAGCCCACGGCGTTCCTGCCAAGTCCGTCCGTCCGAACGCTGTTTGCAGCGATTCGGGACCTCGTTCGGCGCGGCTCGGCTGTCGTTTTTGTCAGCCACAGGCTCGACGAGATCATGGAGATCGCCGACCGCGTGTCCGTGCTACGCGACGGCCGGCTCGTTGCGACGCTGGCGAGATCGCAGACGACGGAGGGTGCGCTCATCACCCACATGCTGGGGCGCGAGCCGGAAACGCTGTACCCGGTGAAATCTACGGCGAAAGGGCGCCGCGTGCTCAGCGCCAGAGGGTTGACGGGCCAGATTGCCCGCGACGTCAACGTCGAGGCTCGCGAAGGAGAGATTCTCGGGCTCACCGGCCTCCTCGGCATGGGCCATGACGAGATCCCGTATCTCCTGTTCGGGGCGCAGGCTCCGAAGGGCGGCGAGATCATCGTTGACGGACAAGCGATCGCAGCCTCCTCGCCCCGAAGCGCCATCGACGCGAGGATGGCCTTCCTTCCGGCGGACCGGCGCCGCCAGAGCGGAATCCCCAAGGCGACCCTCATCGAGAACATATCGGTGACCAATGGCGCTCGTTTCATGCGCGGCGGCAGAATGCGCCATAGGGAGGAGCGGACGGCGGTTCAGGAGGTGCTCGACCTGTTCGGCGTGCGGCCGGCCGAGCCGGATCGCCTGCTGGCGACTTTGAGCGGGGGCAATCAGCAGAAGGCGCTGTTGGGAAAGTGGCTCCAGACGCAGCCCGCGGTGGTCCTGCTCCACGAGCCGACCCAAGGCGTCGACATCGGCTCTCGCAAGCAAATTCTCAAGATCATTTCGCAAGTCGCCGCGGCCGGCGCCGCCGTCATCATCGCCTCAGCTGAATATGACGAACTCGCGCACATCTGCCATCGCGTCCTGATTTTTCGCCACGGCGCGATCGTCGGAGAACTGATAGGCGACGATCTCACTGAATTGCGGATCGCAGCCCAGTGTTATCTTTCATGAGAGGGTTGAGGCTTCATGGATGCCGGTCGCGATCCTGACTCGACAAAGCGCGGCCCCGTTCGGGACCTGGTCGGTTACGGCCGCCGCCGGCCCAATCCGCACTGGCCGGGCGAAGCGCGCGTCGCCGTGCAATTCGCCATCAATTACGAGGAAGGCTCAGAATACACCATCGTGGACGGCGACCGGCGGACCGAAGCGGGGCTGGCGGAAAGTCCGGGCGGCCGGGTCCCGGCGGGACGCGACCTCGCCTTCGAGACCATGTACGAATATGGCGCGCGCGTCGGGGTCTGGCGACTGTTCAAGCTGTTCCGCGAGCGCCGGATTCCGGCGACCGTCTTCGGCTGCGCTGTCGCGCTTGAGCGCAATCCCAGCGTCGCCGAGGCGTTGGTCGAGGCAGGATTCGACGTGTGCTGCCACGGCTGGCGATGGGAAGAGCACTTTCTTCTTTCCGAGGACGATGAGCGCGAGCGGATCGCACGCGCCGTCGCCTCGATCGAGAAAACGACGGGAAGCCGGCCGCTCGGCTGGTACTGCCGGTTCGGGCCGAGTGAGAACACGCGCCGGCTGCTCGTCGAGGAAGGCGGCTTTCTGTATGATTCCGACGCATATAACGATGAGCTGCCCTACTGGACGACGGTGAGCGGCAAGAGCCATCTCGTCGTGCCCTATTCGATGGACGCTAACGACGGGAAATTCGCAGCCGCCGCCGGCTTCTCGACCTCTTCGGATTTCGAAGTCTATCTCAAGGACGCCTTCGACCAGCTCTATGAGGAGGGCGTCGAAGCTCCCGCCCTGATGTCCGTCGGGCTTCATCCACGGATGGCCGGGCGGCCGGCGCGGGCGCGAGCCCTTGCGCGGTTTCTCGATCACGTTCTGCGACATGACAAGGTGTGGGTCTGCAGCCGGCTCGACGTCGCCCGCCACTGGATCGCCCACTACCCACCCGAATCCGTTGAGGAGAAATGAGATGACCGAGATCGTCGAGGCTAAGCCCTGGGATCGTTACCTCGACGATTCCGACCGCGCGGTGATCAGCCGCGCGCGCTTCGGCCAGCGCATGGGATTCGGCAAGCGGCCGGCGATCGTCGCGATTGATTGCCAGCGGTACATGGTTGGCGAGCGCGGGGTGAAGGACGAACGATATCCTTCCTCTTGCGGCGAAGCCGGCTGGGCCGCGGTCGACCGCATCGCGGCGATCCTTCACGCGGCGCGCGGCGCGCGCGCTCCCGTGTTCCTCACCCGCTTCGCCCTCGACAGGAGCGGCGCCGACATTGGCGTCTACGGTCGCAAGCGCACGCTGTTGCAGCGTCCGGACTGGTGCCTCGAGGGCACCGAAGGGGCCGAGCTTCTCCCCGAAGTCGGACCGGGGGACGGCGACATCGTCTTCACCAAGAAAAAGCCGAGCGGGTTCTTCGGCACGCCGCTGCTCAGCTACCTCATTGATCGCGCGGTCGACACCGTGATCGTCGTCGGGGGCGCGACCAGCAATTGCGTACGCGCGACCGTGTTCGACTCCGCCTCGTACAATTTCCGCACGATCGTGCCGGCCGATGCGGTGTTCGACCGTTTGCCGGTTTCGCACGCGATCAGCCTCTTCGACATGGATCGACAGTTTGCCGACGTCACGACCAGCGCCGCCGTCGTCGAGCGGCTCAAGCGTCCCGACGCCATGAAGGAAGCCAGTTGAGGAATCGCGTGTCCGGGGACGGCCATTACGGCTGAGGGCGGATCCGAAAACAATAGGGATCGCTGACGAGGCAAACAATTTATTGCGGAAAAACAGAATAACCGCTAAAGTCGCCCCCATGAGCAATCCCACGCAACCCAATCGCCTCGATACGCGCTATTTCCCGCTTGCTGAAGGGGAGAAGGCCCAAGAAAAAAACGATTGCGAAAATCCAGCGTAACCCATTGATAAGTCACGATTTCGGACGAGAGAATCCAAGGAAATCCAAGCAAATCCAATAGCCCTATCGGGGAGGTTTCGCGGGCAAAGAGCCGGCCGCCAAGAAAACCCAAACCGAGCCGCCGCTGCTGGGCGCTCGCCCTGAAGCTCGCGCAATACGCCTATGCGCTCGAGCGCGTGACGGTCGCGATCGACGGGCGCGGCCACGAGCCTGGTCGAGGAGGATCGCGTTTCGCAGGGCCTGATCTCGGCCTGTGAACCGCCGCGATCGTCCGCCGGGGGTCACACCTTCAGCCGGTAGACCCGGCAGGCGGTGTCCTTGAACAGGGCCGCCTTGTCCGCCGCGGAATAGTCGCGGACGATCCGCTTGAAGGCGTTCCACAGCACAGCGTAGCTCACGCCACGCTTGTCGACCGGAAAATTGCTTTCGAACATGCACCGAGCGACGCCAAAGGTCTCGATGCAGATCTCGACATAGGGCCGCCAGATCTCGGCAAGCTCGTCTGACGAGGCGGGAGCTTGGCGGCGCGCGACATCGAGGTCGAAGCCGAACAGATGCATGGCGAGGCCGCCGAGCTTGACATTGACATTCGGCCGCTCGGCGAGCGCTTCCAGGTTGCGTTTCCAATCGGCGAAGACCGCGTCCCGCTTCCCGGCGTAGACGCCGATCGCAAGCGGGGCGCCAATGTGATCCAGGATCACGGGCGTATCTGGGAATTTGCCGGCGAGATCGGCGAGTTCCGGAATTTGCGGGTGGAACAGCCACGAATCGAAGGTCAGCCCGTAAGCGGCGAGACGTCCGTAGCCCTCGCGGAACGCGGAATCGAGAAGGAGGCCCTGAGGAAAATCGCGGCTCGAGCCTTTGATCGTCTGGTCGGCGTCCCACACGGAGCGTCCCCGGACGCCACGGAATCGGCCACCGCCAGCGCGCAGGTGCGCCTCGAGCACGGCGTCGACCCGTGCGCCGAGCTGCAGGTCCGCGAAGCCGACGATTCCGGCGGCGACACGCGCCGGCCCGTAGCCGCCGCTCGCGCTCATCGCCGCAATTCCGTTGACGAACTCCGTTTCGCCGACCGGCGCGTAATTAGGATCGCCGTCCGCCCGGTACATGGCGTCGCACTGAACGAAGACTGTCGCGAGCACTTTGTGGCCCGACTCGAGATCGGCCCGGAACTCGTCGAGCAAATATCTCGATCCGCGGTCCCACAAATGATGATGAGGGTCAACGATCGGCAAGTCGGGATCGATTACCGCCTCCCGATGCCGGTCGAGCCAGGCTTGATCAAAGTCAAAGATTCCGCGCCGGCCGTGCGACGCTACCGGATCTGTCATTATCGACTCGCGTTAAGATCTCGCGCTCCAGCCTCGTTCAGAGCCACGTCTGGAGCGGATTGACAAGGACTCGAATCCGAACAGCATCGGGGGGCAGCCTCCGATCGCAGCCGGGGCCGCCCGAGCCCGTCTCCCGCGGCGCTTCACCCGTTTCGCCCCACAGATAGTCATGAGGCTCCGGACGGACGGGAAGAGCAGCAACCTAGTCGCCATAGGATCGCCGCTCCTGTTCGGACGCCGGAGATGAACAAGTCCACCTTGAGATTTTCGTTGGGAGCGTGATTGGCTTCGTCAGCGTTGGCATAGGGGACTACGAACGCAGGGACGCCGAGAATCTTCGTGAAGACGTAGTCCGGCAGGCTGCCGCCCATCGCCGGATAAAGCAAAGGTTCAACCCCACGCGCGGCGACGATGGCCTCCTTCAAGACGTTCGCGAACGGGCTATCGAAAGCCGTCTTGGAAGGCAGCATGCCTCCGCGCGGAATATATTCGACGTCGGGCGCGTATCGGGCGACATGGGCAGCAACCTTCTTGTGTGCGTGATCAGGCGTCATCGCCTCGACGAGTTGGATATCGCACTTGGCGAAGGCCTCCGACGGCAGCACAGTCTTGGTCCCCTCGCCTCCATAACCGCCATGCAGGCCGTTGATAGTGAGGGTCGGGTGAAACATTAGCCGATCGTGAAACGAACGATCGGCCGGCGCGTCGAACTCCCTTAAACAGAGCTCGCTCCTAAGTCGATCAAGGTCGACCGGAAGCTCGGCGGCAGCGGCTCGCTCCTGGTCGGTCGGCGGGATGATTTGGTCGCAAAGACCCTCGATAGTGATCTCGCCAGCGGCAGTTTTCATTGTAGCCAGAAGATGGACGAGCTTCCAAACGGCATTCGGCATGACGCCGCCAAAATTTCCGGAATGGGCGTCACGGCAAGCCGTCTTTGCGCGCAATTCGAATGCAGCCATCCCCCTGACCCCAAACATGATGATCGGACGACCAGATTCGTCCAAAGGGCCATCGGAAGTGACCACCAAATCAGCCATCAGCTGGTCGCGGTGCTCGGCGACAAACTCGGCGATGTGAGGGCTGCCGATTTCCTCCTCCCCTTCCAGCAGGACGACGACGTTGCAGGGCAGGGCGCCTGTCACCGCCAGCCAGGATTCGATCGCCAGCAACTGGGCGAAATGCTGGCCCTTGTTGTCGCCGATCCCGCGCGCATAGATCCGCCCGTTGCGGATGGTCGGTTCGAACGGCGGGCTGATCCAGGCGTCAAGCGGGTCGGGCGGCTGTACGTCGTAGTGACCATACAGCAAGATGGTGCGCGCGCCGTGGACCGGCGCCGAGCGCCCGAGGACCATCGGGTGCCCTTTGGTCGGAACCGCCTGCGTCTTCATGCCAAGACGCGTCAGCATGTCGACAAGCAAGGCCGCCACTTCGCGGACGCCTTTGTTTTGCGCGCTGATGCTCGGGTGGCGCACATATTCCAACAGCCGCTCGACAAAGCGGTCTCGATTGGCCTCGATATGCGCAAAGACCGCGGCGAGGCCGTCTTCTGGCTCTTTCATACTCACGGCTCTTTCTCCGCGAGCCGTGGGCTCCGGGTTTGTGCGCCAATCCGCTCCAGCCAGGCAGGACAAGAGCCGCCGCGTCGAGCTGGGCGATGATTGTCGGTCGTGTCACTTCGGCGCCCAGGCTATTTCTGTCGACGACCGACGTCTCGACGATCCCATTCTCAAACACGGGCGTGAAGCTTTCGGGGAAGACGGCTCTTATGAACGTTAGACCCAAACTTTCGCCTGCTGCAAGCAAGCGCTGACGGGGTCGTGCAGGGATGTTTCGTTATCCAATGCCGCGCGATCTCGACCCGGCGGCAAATCCAGACCTTATCGTGGTGCTGGATGTAGCCCAAGAATCGCGCCAACGCGTCTCCACGGCCAGGCCGCCGCAAAGTCCCGGCGCCTTCATAGCGGTCGCAAGCTGAGTACAGCGTGCGGAAAACCAAACTCGCCGGAGGATCTTCAAATCCGCGTGGCGCGGCAAGAGGCCGCCATCCGCGGGTTTGCCGGCGAGACCATGTCCCGATTCGTGAAGGGGCGTGGACCGGTCTCAGGAGTACGGACCTCACTTGGATCGGAGTTGCCTTCGAAGACTGCTGGGCGCAGGATGACCGGTGCGACGACGCCGGCAATTCCGCGGTCGCGGTAGAAGGAATGTTTACTGACGGAGCCGACCGGAATGCGGACCTTACGCCAAATCGCCACTGAACTCGCTACCGGCCGCGTCACTAGCCGCGAATTGATCGATGAGTGCCTGGCTCGGATCGCCGATCCCAAGGGGGAAGGCGCAGCGTCTTTCGTTGTTGTCTATGACAAAGCTGCCCGAGCGACCGCAGACTGGGTAGACGCGATGCGTAAGGCTGGCGCTTCGCTGCCGGAATGGGCGGGCATTCCGGTCTCGATCAAGGATCTCTTCGACGTCGCCGGCTCAGTCACCACCTTCGCCTCCGCGGTGATGGCCGATGCGTCTCCGGCGAAGAGGGACGCCAGCGTCGTGGAACGTCTGCGCGGCGCCGGCTTCATTCCCATCGGTCGCACGAACATGACCGAATTCGCCTACGGAGCGATCGGCCTCAATGCCCGCAATGGAACGCCCGCCGCGGCGTGGGATCGCGTCAGCCGTCGCATTCCCGGCGGTTCGACTTCGGGTGGCGCCATCTCGATCACCGACGGCATGGCCTGTGTGGCGCTCGGCTCCGACTCGGGCGGATCGTGCCGGATCCCGGCAGCGATCAACGGCATCGTCGGATACAAACCGACGCGCGGCAGGATTCCGATCGAGGGCGCCAATTCGATGGCGCCGAGCCTTGATTCGATCGGGCCGCTTGCCGCGAGCGTTGAGTGTGCGTCGATCGCCGATGCGATTTTGGCGGGCGAGTGCGTCGCGCCGATCCGCCCTCGGCCGATCAAAGGGCTGCGTCTTGGCATCCCGCGGCACACCGCGCTCGAAGCGCCGGTCGCGAAGGCCATTGATCGAGCCATCAAAACGATCTCGGACGCGGGCGCTTCTGTGGGCGAGGTCGATCTGCCCGAGCTCGGCGATTTGCCGGCGATCAACGGAAAGGGCGGCTTCTCGGCGCCAGAGTACTTCGCCTGGCATCGCCAACACATTGCGAAACGGGCCGATCAATACGACCCGCGCATCCTGAAGCTGATTATGCGCGGCCGCGATTTTCCAGCGCCCGACTACCTCGATCTCTTCCGCATGCGCCAAGCGATGATCGAGTCGGTCGCGGCCAAGACTGCCGCTCTCGACGCGTTGATCATGCCTACGATCCCGATTGTTGCGCCTCGTATCGACGCGATCGGCGATGACGCCGAATACATGCGGATCAACACGCTGTTGCTCCAGAACACGCGCGTCGCCAATTTCCTCGATGCATGCGCCATATCCGTGCCCTGTCACGCGCCGGGCGAAATGCCGGTCGGGCTGATGCTGCAGGGGGCAAGCGCCGCCGACAAGAGTCTGTTCGGGATCGCCGCCGCGATCGAAGCGCTGATTTCGCCAAATCGCGGCTGACTACGGGAGCGCGCACGACGGCGCTCAAGGCGACGGGCCGGCGGCGTCGCTGCGCGAGACCAGACGTCGCTCAAGCAGCCCCTTGAGCGACGCCTGGATCGGGTGTGGATCGATGCCCTGGACCACGAAGACGATCCGCGAGGACAGGTCGCCGTCTGGCCAAGCTTCAAGCGTCTCAGGTGGATGGATAACATGCTGGATACCGTGCAACACCACTGGTCCCGGCGCGCCAGCGATATTGAGCAAACCCTTGATACGCAAGATCTTCGATCCGTAGCGGCGCACCAGGCTGTTGAGCCACATCGCCAATGTTGGCCATTCGATCGGCGCGGCGGCGCGCACGGAGAAGGTATGCACATGAGGGTCGTGCAGTCCGTCGTGAGCATGACTCCCGTGCTCGCCGCGATCGTGATGGTCCGACGCCCAGTCATTTTTCGCGCGAAGCCAGGTCTTCACCTCGGCCAGTCGAGTTGCTGGGTCGGCCAGTCCGCCAGCAAGTAGCGGGGCCGGATCGAAATCCGCCGCTTGCGCGCTAAGAACCAGCGCTAGACCGTTCAGCGACTTCAGGCGTTTGACGAGTCGCAAGACCTGTGCCTTGCCGGCGACGTCCCCCTTCGTCACGACTAGCCGGTCAGCCATGGCCGCCTGCCGAACAGACTCAGGGTGACGATCGAGCTGGCCCCAACCATGCACCGCGTCGATTGTCGTTACAGTGCCGGCGTAGCGCAGGCGCCCGCGCAGCCGCGGATGATTCACCACGAGATCGGCGATCGGCGTCGGGTCGGCGAGTCCGGTGGTTTCGATCACTATACGGTCAAAGGCCAGCCGCTCATGCTCGAGCAAGTCGACCAGTCCTTGCTCGAGATCAGCGCGAAGTGTGCAACAGGCGCATCCATCCGCCAGCACGGATGCCGGCCCGCCGACCGGACTAACCAACAGATGATCGAGTCCAATCTCGCCAATCTCGTTGATGAGAACAGCGGTGGCCCTCGCCTCCGGACTGACCAGCAGGCGCTGGAGGAGCGTCGTCTTCCCGCTCCCCAGGAAGCCGGTAATAACGGTGACCGGCATCGGGGTAGGCAAGGCGCGTTTCATGTGAACCGCTTCAGGTAGCAGTCGACCGGATCGGCCGAGCATGGGGCCAAGGGCCGTCCGATTGCAAATGCATCCGATTTGCGCCCTCAGCTTCATCCCTCCGGCAAACGTCTCGGAGCGCCGGACCGACGGGTTATGCTGGACGATGCACACGCGTGTCGCGACTCATCCCCGTCGGCGCGATGGGCGATCGCCCGCGTGAGGCTGTCCGCAATCCGGCCATATCCTATTTCGCGTGCGGACGGAGTTCGATGCGTGTCTCCGTCGCTTCGTCAACAGCCGCGCAGCTGTATAGCAGCGGGAAGTATTCGCCTTTCGCCCACAACGGCGCCAAATCGGCGTAGTGAGACGAACGAGGATCGCCCGATTGGCCAGGGGCGTTCATGCACACGCTGTTGTCCCAGTCTCCGACATCGACAACAATCCGCACCGATGCGCCCATCATCACGCGGAAATCACTAGCGCGATAGAACGCGGCCATTGGGGTGGAGTCGCTGCCGCCCATGGGCAATGGGCCAACATCGTACCGGGGGAGCGTCGTATCGACCACCGGGGTCACGGCATGCGCAAAATAGCCATGGTGGATGCGGCCCCACGCCCATTGTCCGACGTCCGGCCCTAGGCGGGAAATGGTGTCGCGGTAAGCGGCCGCGAGCGTATCGAGCAGTAGGCGATCCCGTGTCGCCGCTGGATCGGCGCCGAATTTCGGTCCTGGGTGCTCGAGCGCTGGAAGCATCGATTCGGGATCGCCAGGCGCCAGCAGGGGACGCGTGCTGTGATCGGCGACGAATTTGGCGATCAGCGCAGGTTTGAGGTGGCTCGACCACCACAGCTCGAACAGGGCGGCAGGACCGCTCTCAGCGCCGACCTTGCCGTCCCAGGCGCGTAGGAGAGCGACCGCGCGTCGCGCATCGGCGTCGCCGCCAGTCAGCTTACCAACAAGTGCCTTTACGCGGGTAGCTGGCGTCGAAACGACGTCGGTCTGAAGCGATTGCGAGTCGGCGACGGAATGTTTCGCCTGCACTCCCAACACCTGTTTGATACGTCTGGCGCGCGAGCCCTCATGCCATTCGAAAGCAGGAATCCAATTCTTGAGATGTGGCCAATCGGGCGGCCAATTCATCTCGTTGGCGGTGGCGACGTAGCCACATTCTGGATCGCGCACCCAAGGTAGATGATCGGCGTCGATGAATCCGCTCCATTCGTAACGTCCATCGCCTGGCGCCGGCAGCAGCCCATCCCAATTCGGACGCACCGGGTTAAAGCCAGCGGACACCCAGCCGATCGTACCGCCTTTGTCCGCATAGACTTGGTTGACCGCTGGCATGCCCCATTTGCGCATGGCTTTCCGGAAGTCCTCGAAGCTGCGCGTGCGCATGGACATCAAGCAAGCGCCATAAGGCGTGGTCCCCGGCTCGCTGACAACGGTTCGGATGGCATAGGCGCGATTGGTTTCTGGCTCGTCATAGACCACCGGCCCATGACGCGTGAATCTCAACTTCAATTTCTGGTCGGACGCCCCTTTCACCGCGAAGACGTCTTCGAAGACCTCCATCTTCTCCCACGCGCCCTGGTACCGGTATTCATCGGGTTGTCCCGGCCTAGTCTCGTAGACGTATACGTCTTCCTGGTCATGTCCGAAGAACAAGGTCAGACCGAACGCCGCCTCCCCGTTGTGGCCGGTCATGATGCCGGGATAGAGCGCCTCGCCGGCTCCGATCGCGTCGAAGCCCGGCGCGGTCAGGTGCACGAGATAGCGTAAGGACGGCGCGGCATGGTTCCGGTGCGGATCGTTAGCCAGGATCGGCCGACCCGTCGCTGTGTGGCTAGGCGAGATGGTCCAATTGTTCGAGGCATGCGCCGCCTCATCGAACAAAACCTCACCTGCGAGGTTCATCTTGGACCAGGCCATGGCGTCTTCGAGCTTCGCGGCCAACCTCTCGCGGCTGAAGAACACGGGCACGGTAGCGAGGTTGTAGACGTCGAGCAGCGCAGGAGGGATCGAGTGAAGATCGAGCCTCTCATCTACGTGAGGATTGATCCGAGGCTCAAGGTTCTGGCGCAGGAGGTCGGATTCGAGGTCCGCTGTGGCCAAGACCCGGGCCCGCAACACCTCGGAGGTCGCGTTGCGCAGTCTGGCATGGGTGCGGATCCGCACCACGTCCTCTGGCCGCCATTTGTCCGGCTTGGATCCGAGTTCCAAGAATTCCGGGGGCAGGCGTGAGGGTTCTCGCGCGATCAAATCGATGTAGGCGTTAATGCCTTGCGCGAAGCAGGTACAGATTTGCTTCGCGTCGGATCCGTACGCGGCCCACTCGGCTTCCATGTCGCCTCGATAGAGGAATAGCCGCGCGGCGCGGTCCTGCGCCAGAAAGCCTGGGCCGAAATCGGCGGCGAGTAGGCCGAGCCCACGCTTGCGTGCAAGATCGATCTGCCACATCCGGTCTCGAGCTGCATTGAACCCCTGCCCAAAGAACAGGTCGTCAAGATTGCCTGCACGAATATGAGGCACGCCCCAGCGGTCAACGCAGATATCGATCTCGTCCCGCAGCCCCGCGATAGTCAGTCGCTCGCTCGTCACTTGAGGGCCTTCGGACGAATTGTTCATGGCTTGTGCAGCTTCGGCGCTTCTCGGCGAAATGGGGCGCTACTTCGTCGTCTGCATGCGTGGCTGGGACTGACGCTGCTGCTGCGGGGCTGGCGAGTCCCATGCCTTCGAGCGCGCCTCGCCTGCGTCGGGCGGCAGCTCTGGCTTCTTGCCGTGACGCCATTCGCGCACATAGTCGACCAGTGTCGTGAATGACACGCCAGGAAGCGAAGACGCATGGCGGATGAATTGTTCGAGCATGACGATGCGATGGCCGCGCCCGATGACCTGCGGGTGCATCGTCACCGTGAGCAGACCGTGACCTACGCGCTCGTAGAGATAGTCGAACTCGCCGCGCCAGACCTCCTCGACCACGCTGGGGGGCGCGTTGCCCTGCAGGACGCTGCCGCCCTTGGTTATGGCATGTTCAAAGACAGGAAAGTCATCGAGGTGCCACGCGACCGGCGCCTCGACCAAGTCGACGGGGCGGCCCCAACGGTACTCCTCGGTGGTCGACCATTCGTCGCCGACGCGGCACCAATAGGGCTCGTAGTCTCCGCCCATGAGGCTACTTTCATACTCGAACCCGTATTCGAGCAGCAGCGGGACTGTCACCGGGCTATTGTCCCAAGCCGGCGAACGATAACCCACCGGCCGCACGCCCAGCATTCGGTCGAGAACCTCAAGACCCTTCTCCATCACCTCTCGTTCTCGCTCGGGCGTCAGCGTCAGCGGATTTTCGTGGACCCAGCCGTGATGGCCGATTTCATGGCCCGCCGCCTTGATCGCTTTGCTAGGTTCAGGATGAGCCAGCACCGAATGGCCGGGGATGAAAAAGGTCGACTTAATGCCATAACGATCGAGCATCGGAAGTATGCGGCGCAAGGCGATCGGACCAAATTCGCCGCGCGAAATCATGCTGGGGGAGGTGGCGCCCATGCTGCCAATCCAGGCGCAGCACGCATCGAAGTCGAAGGTGAGCGCTATCCGGACGTCCTTGTCAGCCTCTCGCGACATGCGATTCCCCCGCGCGATTGAATTCGCCTCGATCCAGTTTCCGGACGAAACGGACTCCGGTTGGTCGAGAGTTCGTCATTTGCTTTTCTTGATTGGTTCCCGGCGCGGCTCGGGCTGATTCCATGCCTTCGATCGCGAGGGACCGGCGTCGGTGGGAAGCTGGGGACTCTTGCCCTTTCGCCAGTCCCGAACGTACTCGCCGATTGTCGTGAAGCTGACGCCCGGATGGCCCGCCATGTACTGGACGAAGCGTTCAAGGAACAGGAAGCGGTGGCCACGCCCGATCACCTGGGGGTGCATGGTCACTGTGAGAATGCCCTCGCCAACGTGATGGTAGAGATAGTCGAATTCCCCCTTCCAAATTTCCTCGACCGACGAAGGAGGTGCGTTGCCTTGCAGGATACTCCCCGACTTGGTCCATACGTATTCGAACGAGGGCCAATCATCGAGATGCCAAGCGACCGGAACCTCCACGAGGTCGACCGGCCGTCCCCACCGATACTCCTCCGTGGTCGAGAACTCGTCGCCGACACGGCACCAATAAGGTTCATAGTCGCTGCCCATAAGGCTGCTCTCGTACTCGAAGCCGTATTCGAGCAGAAGCGGCACGGTCACGGGACTGTTGTCCCAGGCGGGTGAACGATATCCGGTCGGGCGCACCTTGACGATTTTGTCGAGCGCGTCGAGACCTTTCTCCATCACCTCACGTTCCTGCTCGGGCGACAACGTTAGCGGGTTTTCGTGGACCCAGCCGTGGTGGCCAATCTCGTGACCCGCCGCCTTGATCATCCGGGTCGGCTCGGGAAAGGCGAGCGCCGAATGGCCAGGCACGAAAAACGTGCTTTGAACGCTAAATCGGTCGAGCATCTCGAGGATCCGCCGACACGCCTTAGGACCGAATTCACCGCGCGAAATCATACTGGGCGACGTGGCTCCGAGCGTGCCGATCCAAACGCAGCAAGTGTCGAAATCGAAGGTCAGCGCGACCTTCACATTCTTTTTCTTGGCGCTCATGAACGTTCCATCCTCTTAGCATTGCGCGGCGCACGGATCAGCGGGATCGCGATGCGTGGTCGCGTCATCGTCGCGACTATTTCAACAGGTGCGACGTGCGGCGCGCCGCACCTCGGCTGCGCTCATTCAGGTTCGATAGAACTCTCTGATCCCTCGGACCTAAGAGTAGCAATCGTCTTATTGAGTGTCCAACATTTTGCGTGATACTATCAACCAGCGCCTAAGCTCGAGGTCGGGCCAAAACCGGCTGCAATGAGGTTCGAGGCAGTTTGTGGCCATGAGGAGGAACTAACATGGTAGGAAGGGATCGGGGAACGGCCATCCTTTCATGGGCCGGGATCGTCGCGTTGCTGCTGATCGCCTTTGGCGCCAGCGTGAACCAGGCGGCCGCCTGTGACAAACACAAGATCGACCTAGGCGAGGGTAAGTCGATCATGGGGGGGTGCGATCCGCTCAGGATCGCATTCATCGGTGCTGGATCGAACAACACCTATATGCAGGCCAACATCAAATCGGCAAAGGAGACGGCCGAGAAGCTGGGCGGCTCGGTAGACTTCTTCGACCCGAACTGGACGACGAGCACTCAATTCAACCAGGCGCAGAACGTCCTCTCGAGCGGCAAGTACAACGGCATCATCGGCGGCGTGCTTGATGGCGTACAGATGTGCAAGATCATGACTGAAGACGCCCCTTCTAAGGGCATCATGGTGTCGGTCTATAATCAGGCCCTCTGCGGTCGCGCGCTCAACGAGGGCGACGAGCTGTGGGCGCCGGGGACTCTCAATTACGTCGGCGGCGCGCAAAGCTGCTCGGCCTTCACCGACTATTTCGAGTTCATGGCCAAAGAAAATCCCGGGCCACAGAAGGTGCTGGTCCTGACCGGCCCCGATCTCAACGCCAACTCGCTGGCGACAGACTGTGCGGTCAAGGCGATCCAGGCGAAGCATCCCGAGTTCAAAATTCTTTCTGTGACACGCACCAACTACACGGTGGTTGACGGCAACCAGAAGACCTTGCCGCTCCTGCAGGCGAACCCTGACACCACCATCCTGTTCGGCAACTATTCGGAAATCACCCGCGGCTCCGTGCAGGCCGTTAAGCAGGCCGGCATGGCGGGCAAGGTGAAGGTTTACGATGCCGGTGGGTCAGCCTGGGCGTATCAGGCGGTAAAGAACGGGGACCTTGCGGCGACCAAAACATACATCCCATACACTGAGCTCAAGCTGACCGTGGAATCGATGTTCGATGCCTGGAACGGCAAAACGCCGGCCCGGTTCATCCCGCTACCCAGCATCTTCGTCACCAAGGCGAACATCGCGGAGCATCAGGCAGAGTATTGATTCCAGCCGTCCCGACTGATGGCTTCTTCAGCGATCGATAACAGCAGTCCAGCAGCAACGGATGCCCTCTCGCCGCGGGACCACTCGCTGTCCGTGGACGCGAAGAATGTTGTTATGCGCTTCGGCAGGACGCTCGCGCTGCGAGGTGTCGAAGTGCGCTCAGAAGCGCAGAAGATTCACGCCCTGATCGGTGCTAACGGCGCCGGCAAATCGAGCTTTCTAGGTGTCATCGCGGGCCGCCTCGCGCCGACCGAGGGGGAGGTATCGATCTTCGGCCGTCCCCACAGTTTCGGCTCGCCGCGTATCGCGCACCGACTGGGCGTCGCGGCGATCTATCAGGAACTGACGATCGTGCCGGCTATGTCGACCCAAGCAAATGTTTTCCTTGGCCAGACCATCTCGCGCTTCGGTCTGGCGGCCAAGAGTCAGATGCGCGAGGAGTATCTTCGGCTGTGCGAACGCCTTGGCGTTTCGATCCCCCCGGATATCCCGGCGGGCCGACTGGCAATCGCTGATCAACAGATGCTCGAGATTATGCGCGGGATCCGGTCGGGCGCGCGGCTGTTGTTGTTCGATGAGCCTACGGCGTCGCTCGCTCCTCCAGAGTGCGAGGCGCTTCTCCGCGTCATGCGCGACCTCAAGGGGCATGGTGTGAGCATGATGTTTGTCAGCCACAAGCTCGAGGAGGTGCTCGAAATCGCGGACCTCGTAACGGTATTCCGCGACGGCAGGGTGGCTGCCTCCGGTCCACGAGAGCAATGGTCGAAGCGCGAGATGGTCCGCGCTATGATCGGGCGCGAACTCCAAACTCAGCCCGCGCCGCGCAGCCCTCCAGCCCGGAGCAAGGGCAAAGCGCCGGTTCTCGAGGCGGAGCGAGTCTCGATCCCGGGAATCCTCAATGAGATCGACATCGTGGTCGAACCGGGTGAGATTGTCGGCCTCGGTGGGCTGGTAGGTTCGGGGCGGACGTCGCTGCTTCGCGCGTTGGCGGGGCTGGAACCCCATAGCACCGGCAAGATGCTGATCGACGGTCGGCCGACCACCTGGCCTAAAACGCCCTACCACGCGCTGCGCGCGGGCATCGCACTTGTACCCGAGGACCGCAAGTCGCAAGGGCTTGTTCTGCAAATGACGGCGACCAGCAACATCACCATGACTAACTATCGTCTGGTATCGCATTTCGGCATCCTGTCCGCCCACGAAATGGCGAAACGGTCGAGCGAAGTTGCGGCGAGGTTTGGTTTCGATCCCAAGCGCCTGTCAGCGCCCGTGCGTAATTTGTCAGGCGGCAATCAGCAGAAGGTCTTGCTGTCGAAGTGGGGCTATTGTCCGCCCCGATTGCTCTTGGTCGATGAGCCTACTCGAGGGATCGATATCGGCGCCAAGGCTGAAATCTTGGCCACACTTCGACAGATGGCGAATTCCGGCGTCGGCGTCGTCGTTGTTTCATCTGAGCTCGAAGAGGTCGTGACGACCTGCGACCGCATCATGGTAATGGCTGGCGGTCGCGTAGTCGCCCACCTCGACCATGGTGTCGCGCCGGTCAAAGTCGAGGATATCCTTCATGCCGCTTTCGAGGTGAGTAGGGAGTGAATACGTCCGCAACTCAACCGGAGACCCTCGAAGGGCGAGTTAACCTGAGCGTCGAGCGACGGCGGATCGTGAGCTTCATCGCCCAGTTCGGCATGGTCTGGGCGTTCATTGTCCTCGTGATCGGCGGGTCTATCGCCTATCCACGCTTGGTTTCGCTGTCGAACATCACCAACATCTTCAGCCAAAACGCGCCTATCGGCATCGTTGCGGTCGGCATGACGTTCGTAATGATTGGTGGCGGCTTCGATCTTTCAGTCGGTGCTGTGTTTGCGCTTGGAGCGTGCGTCTACGCCAGCATGACCGACCCAATCGGCCTGTGGGGCGCGGCGCTGGCAGTGATCCTGGTCAGCGGGGCGTGCGGCGCCATTAATGGGTTCATCGTTACGAAGCTCAAGGTTAACCCATTCGTCGCGACGCTCGGCACGGGGTCGGCGTTTGGCGGCATCGCTTACATCTACTCGCATTCAGCGCCGATCACGCCGGACGATCCCGCATTTCAGAATTTGGGAACCGGGGCCTGGATCGGTGTGCCGATTTCGATCTGGCTCGTGGCCCTGATCATGTTGGCCGGCGGATTCATCTTAGCCAAGTCGACCTACGGACAGTCCATTTATGCGATTGGCGGCAACAACGAGGCGGCGCGCCTCTCTGGGATGCGTGTCGACCTTTTGCGGGCCAGCACGTACGTTCTGACAGCCGTGTGCGCAGGCGTAGGGGGAATGATCATTGCTTCGCGACTGGGCGTCGGCCAAGCCGATATGGGCGCCAATGTGCCGCTCGACACGATCGCGGTGGTGGTGATCGGCGGTACCTCGCTACTTGGTGGCGAGGGCGCGATGTGGCGCACGCTCATCGGGCTCCTAGTCCTCGCCGTACTCGCCAACATTTTCGACTCGCTCGCGATCGCGACCAACTACCAGCTGCTGGCGAAGGGCTGCATCATCGTGGGTTCGGTGGCGCTTGACATATTCGCCCGCTCACTGCGTACTTAACGCGCGCCGCGTTTGGGCGGCGTCGACATCGCGAGGACCCCCGGGCTTTGGGACTGGCTTTGCGACCTGGGGCCAAGACTTTGGCAAGACGGGGTCCTCGCCACGACGATGGATTCCATCAATAGGCAAGCCCGCTCCAGGCAGGGATACAACCAAAGCGGGAACTCCTGCCAACATAAGCGCTAGCTCTTATGTTCGCGGTCAAGTGGCGAGGGGTGGTTGAGGGCCGCTCGGCGGGACCGGCCGGCGGCGAAGAGGGCTTTGGCTGCGCAGAGCTGGGAGCGGAGCGAGAGACGACGGTCAATCAAACTCTTATCCGCGGGTTGGTTACCGCCTTCCGTGTCTTCGTCTCGGGGCTTCCTCGGTCTAAAGGACGGGCGTCGGGCGCGAGCCCGGCCGCATAACTAGCGACGGGAGTTCCCCACCTTCGTGCTCCGCTCCCGGCTCTGGGCAGCGATAAGAAGAGACCGTCCGTTACGCTGGCGCAACCTCCCGTCCGATGGTCCACAGGAACGCGGGCGATCTCACGAGCGATCGCGGCCACGACGACGGGGAGTTTCTTGCCCATCGCACCGAGGCGGCGATAACGGGCGCATAGACGGACCTGCGGAGCTCGACCGACGGATCGCTGCTTTCGACGCCGAGTTCGTCCGCTGGTGAAAGAGAACGAAGAGGCTCGCGCGGCTGACGACAATCCCTGGCGTCGGCCCGATCGTCGCATCCGCCCTTGTCGCCGCCGTGGGTCGGGCGGAGAGGGCGCGATCTCGCCGCGTGGCTCGGCCTGGTTCCCCGTCAGTTCACCACTGGCGGCAAGCCAAAGCGGCTCGGGATCTGCAAGCGGCAACAAATCCCTGCGCCGACAGCTGATCCATGGAGCGCGCGCGGCTCTGCTCTACATGGCTGAGCGAGCACCCATTGGCAGAGATCGACGATCCGCCAGCGCACGACGCCGTGAACCGCCGGGATCGGCGCGCTCTCGAGGATCGCGGCGAGCGCCGCGCGATGCGCGTCGTTCAGCCGCGGCGGCTGTCCCAGAGCTTTGCGGTCGATCAGCCCTTCCGGTCCATCGGCGTTGAACTTCATCACCCAATCGCGAACGACCTGAAGCGTCACGCCGCCGATCTTCGCCGCCTCGGTGCGCTGCCTTCGTAATCGCCGCAAGAGCCAGCTGTCGGCGCGCTTGCGGACCGTCCTTCGATCGTTTCGCCGCCGCCCGAAGCGCGCCCGCGTCATGCTTGGCGCAATCTCGACCTGAGGTTGTAGAACGCGAGAGAAAGCGCTGGCCGGTTAGAGAGGCGCGCATCACGGCTTGAGCCGCCACCCCGTGCGGAAGATCCACGCGAGAATCGCAAGGCACACGGCGATGAACAGCGCCGTGAACCCGAGGCTCGCCGCGACGCTGACGTCGCCCTGGCCATAGAAGCTCCAGCGGAAGCCGCTGATGAGATAGACGACCGGATTGAACAGGCTGACCGTGCGCCAGAATGGCGGGAGCATGTCGATCGAGTAGAACGCGCCGCCGAGAAACGTGAGCGGCGTCACCACCAGCGAAGGGATGACCGCAAGCTGCTCGAAGTTCTTCGCCCAGATGCCGATGATGAAGCCGAACAGGCTGAAGGCGACGGAGGTCAGCGCGAGAAAGGCGATCATCCAAAATGGATGCTCGATGCGCACCGGCACCAACAGCGACGCGGTCGTGAGAATGATCAGCCCGATGACGATCGACTTGGTCGACGCAGCGCCGACATAAGCGCAAACCGCCTCGATCGCCGACAGCGGCGCCGACAGGAGCTCGTAGATCTGGCCAGTGAATTTCGGGAAGTAGATCCCGATCGAAGCGTTGGAGATGCTCTGCGTGAGCAGCGAAAGCATCATCAGGCCGGGGACGATGAAGGAGCCGTAGCTCACGCCGCTCACCTCGCGAATGCGTCCGCCGATCGCCGCTCCGAACACCACGAAATAGAGCGCCGTGGTGATGACGGGCGTCGCGACGCTCTGGAGAATGGTGCGCTGGGTGCGCTGCATTTCCGAGCGGTAAATCGCCCAGACGCCGCTCAGGTTGACTGCCGAAACGCTCACGCCGCGCGCCCAACGAGGTCGACGAAAATATCCTCGAGCGTGGTTGTGCTGGTTTCGAGGTCATGGAAATCGACGCCGATCTCGTTCAGGCGACGCAAGAGCGTTGGAACGCCCGTGTCCTCGGCCGCCGCGTCGAAGCGATAGGAGAGGCGCCGGCCCTGGTCCTCGAGCTCGATCGGCCAGCCCTCGAGCTCCTTGGGCAGCGCCGGCAACGGCTTCTGCAGCGCGAGCGTGAGGCGCCGCTTGCCGAGCTTGCGCATGAGCGCCGCCTTTTCGTCCACCAGAACAATCCGGCCCTTGTTGATGACGCCGACCCGGTCCGCCATCTCCTCGGCCTCTTCGATATAGTGCGTGGTCAGAATGACCGTCACGCCTTGGCTGCGGAGGCGCCGAACGAGCGCCCACATGTCGCGCCGCAGGTTGACGTCGACCCCTGCCGTCGGCTCGTCGAGGAACAGCACGTCTGGCTCATGGGCCAGCGCCTTGGCGATCATGACCCGCCGTTTCATGCCGCCCGACAATTCGACGATTCGGCTGTCGCGCTTCTCCCACAACGAAAGGTCCCGCAGCAGCTGTTCGATATAGGCGGGGTCGGGCGGCTTTCCGAAAAGCCCGCGACTGAAAGTCGCCGCTCTATGGACGGTGGTGAAAATGTCGAGGGCGATCTCTTGCGGCACGAGCCCGACGATCGACCTCGCGGCGCGATACTCGCGGACCACGTCGTGGCCGTCGATCAGGACCTGGCCCGAGGTCATCGACACGGAGCCACAGACGACCCCGATCAGCGTCGTCTTGCCGGCGCCGTTTGGACCCAGCAGGGCGAAAATCTCACCCTTGGCGATTTCCAGATCGACCGCCTCGAGCGCGACGAGGCCCGACTTATAGCGCTTGGTCACCCCGGCGATCGATATCATCGGCGGCATCGCCGGCTCTCCCCCTTATGGGCGCGCTCGTGGAGGGGTTGGGGCGAGGCGACGGCGCCGCTCGCGGGCCGGGGCCGCGAACCTCTTCCGGCCGCGCGCCCGGTATGTAAGGGTCCGGAGGCGGCGCGTCATCCCCTTGGCTGGCAGACCGAACAGGAAAGCGCGCGCGCCCGCGCCGAACTACCGGCCGTGGGGAGCCGCCAAGGCGGGCCAAATTGCCGACGCTGATCCACCGGCCTCATTCTTAGGGCGATGCGGAGCATCCGTATCGAAGGCGCGATCGAAGGGCGGACGACAGCGCCGCCCGCTGGAAATCCTTCGACACGCGTGCTCCTACGGGCTCGTCAGAAGGCCATCGGCACAAAGAAGCGGTCAACTCCCGACTGCATCCCGCTCCCGTCATCGCGATAGAAGATCCAGTAGTCGCCGTCCTGACTGGGCAACGCCTCGCCGACGGGGATACGACGAACATAACCGTCGACAGCATAAAAGTCGTCGGAAATCCGGTGCACCTGGTCCGGTCGAAGATGATGGGCATCTGCTGGGCCGCAGCACGAAGCCTTGACCCAGTCGGGAACAGCTTTCCCGTCAGACCAATAGTTGTGCGCTTCTGCGCTGGTAGCAGACAAGGCAAGCAATAGGCCAGCGATTCGAGCAAGCATCTCAGTCCCCTTATTCGGGTTACCAAGTAGAGTGATGCCGAATCCCTGGGAGTCTTCCTCCTTTCAACTCAAGTCCACGCTGAACCTAGCCGTAGCAAGTTTCATGCCGCGGGCTCAACTCAGTAATGTAATACCGCTGCGAGAACGGTCCAGTTGGCAAGCGGGACTTCACGGCAATTTGAAGGAGTTCACCCAGGTGTTCGGCTGTGAGGGCAAAGCGGAACGCCGGGATCGAACCCCAGCAAATCCGCCTTTGCCCTGCGTCGATGATGGCGGGCGAAGGCGTTGCCGTTGAACTGAGCAATCGAGAATCGCCCAATTTTGTGCAGCTCCGTCGTGCCGCCAACCCCGGCGCACGTTGGCTAAAGAATTCGCTCGTTCAGGAGATGTTCCCGAAGGCCCCTTGATCCTCAGAGGGCGCCGAAGGCGTGGTTCGGCGGCCCGGCTCGACAGTCGCCCCTCCTGGCGCGCGCTGCTCGAATTCGCGCTTAGTTGCGCCGAGAAAGGCCCATCCCGGCAGGGCGACGGCCCGGAAATGCCCCGGCAAGTCGCCCGCAGCGCGGCCGCGGTGTCATTCTTAACCCTTGGCCTCCGGCCTTGCCGCGAACTCAAAGCCCGGGATAACCCCCCATCCATGGCCAAACATGTTCCGCCGGCCCCGCCTCCTCCGTTCCCCGAGCCGATCGAGGTCAAGCTGCGCGACGCGCTCGAGGAGCGCTACCTCGCCTATGCCCTCTCGACCATCATGGGCCGGGCGCTGCCCGACGCTCGCGACGGACTTAAGCCGGTGCACCGCCGCATTCTGTACGGCATGCACATTTTGAGGCTGGACCCCGGCTCGGCGTTCAAGAAATGCGCGAAGATCGTCGGCGACGTGATGGGCTCGTTCCATCCGCATGGCGACCAGGCGATCTACGAGGCGCTGGTGCGTCTCGCGCAGGACTTCGTCTCGCGCTACCCGCTCATCGAGGGTCAGGGCAATTTCGGCAATATCGATGGCGATAACGCCGCGGCTTATCGCTACACCGAGGCGCGGATGACCGACGTCGCGCGCCTGATCATGGAGGGCGTCGAGGAGGACTCGGTCGATTGGCGCGACAATTACTCGGGCGACACGAAAGAGCCGATCGTCATGCCCTCCGCCGTGCCGAACCTGCTCGCCAACGGCGCGCAGGGCATCGCGGTCGGCATGGCGACGTCGATTCCGCCGCACAACATCGCTGAGCTTTGCGACGCCGCGCTCTATCTCATCGCCCATCCCGAGGCCGACGCCGAAGCGCTCGCGACCTTCGTGCCGGGTCCGGATTTCCCGACCGGCGGCGTCGTCATCGACGAGAAGCGCCGCGATCATCGAAACCTACCGCACGGGCCGCGGCGCCTTTCGAGTGCGGGCGCGCTGGGCGAAGGAGGATACCGGCCGCGGCGGTTGGGTCGCGGTCGTCACGCAGATCCCCTACGGCGTCCAGAAGTCGCGCCTGATCGAGCAGATCGCCAATCTTCTCAACGAGCGGAAAATCCCGCTGCTCGCCGACGTCCGCGACGAGTCGACTGAGGACGTGCGGATCGTCCTCGAGCCAAAGAGCCGCACGGTCGAGCCCGAGACGCTGATGGAATCCCTGTTCAGGCTGACCGAGCTCGAGGCTCGGGTCTCGGTCAACATGAACGTGCTGGTCGACGGCGTGACGCCCAAGGTCGTCTCGCTCGGCGAAGCGCTCAGGCAATGGCTCGACCATCGCCGAAACGTTCTGGTGCGCCGCTCGCGTCACCGCCTGGCGGCGATCGACAAGCGGCTCGAGCTGCTCGCCGGCATGATCATTGTCTTTCTCAATCTCGACGAGGTCATCCGCATCGTTCGCGAGGACGATGATCCGAAAGAAGCGCTGAAGGCTCGCTTCAGTTTGACCGAGCTGCAGGCTGTCTACGTGCTCGACACGCGGCTCAGAAGCCTGCGCCGCCTCGAGGAAATGGCGCTGCGCAAGGAGCAGGACGAGCTCGCACGTGAGAAGGCGACGATCGAGGCGCTGCTCGCGAGCGAAAAGAAGCAATGGCAGATGATCGCGGTCGAGATCCGCGACGTTAAAAAGAAGTTCGGGCCCGACACCGCGCTCGGCCGGCGGCGCACAAGTTTCGAGGCCGCGCCCGATGTCATCGTCGCCGACTTGGCCCAGGCGATGATCGAGCGGGAGCCGCTGACCATCGTGGTGTCGCAGAAGGGCTGGATCCGCGCGATGAAGGGCCAGGTCGCCGATCTCGCCACCGCCACGTTCAAAGGCGACGACGGCTTGCAGACTTCGTTCTTCGCCGAGACGACCTCGAAGATTTTGGTGCTGGCGAGCGACGGCAAGGTGTTCACGCTCGACGCCTCCAAATTGCCAGGCGGGCGAGGGCAGGGCGAGCCGATCCGTCTCATGGCCGACATCGACGAAAGCGCTTCGATCGTCGCGGTCTGGGCTTACATGGGCGGCATGAAGCGCCTTGATCGCCTCGAGCGACGGCAACGGCTTCATCGTCGGCGACGACGAGCTACTGTCATCCACCCGCAAGGGCAGGGCGGTGCTCAACGTGACCGCGCCGGCCACAGCTGCGTTGATCGTTTCCGCAGTCGGCGACCATGTCGCGATCATGGGGCAGAATCGCAAGCTCCTCGTGTTCCCGTTCGCGCAGCTCAACGAAATGGCGCGCGGCAAGGGCACGCGGCTTCAACGCTACAAGGACGGCGGCCTTTCCGACGCGAAGGTCTTCGCACTTCGAGACGGCCTCACCTGGCGCGACTCGGCCGGGCGCACGTTCACGGTCGTTAAGCCCGAGCTCAACGACTGGATCGGCAATCGCGCCGAGGCCGGCCGCCTGCCGCCGAAGGGCTTTCCGAAGAACAATAAGTTCGAGGGATAGCGCCCGGCCGGCCGGCGAGCGCGCACTTCTGGTCGGGGTCGAGCGTTTCCAATGGCTTAGGCGCGTAAAACTGTCAGTGTTTGCGATTCTTCCGGAGCCTCTTCGAGAGGCGCGGCGGCGTGGAACAGCTTGAGCGGCGGCTTGTGCGTGGTCGGAGCATCCAGTTCGAATGGTTCGGGCGGAGCGGGGCTGCGGTCCGCGGGAAATCTCAACCCATGATAGCGGTCCATCGCCGACACAACGTAAACGAGTGCGCGCACGGCTTTCAGGTCGCCGCTCTCGAGCGCGACATCCGCCACCCTCAGCGCCTTGGTCAGCCTCGCGACCTGCAGGTGGACGTAGCGCTCGGGCGCATCGAGCCGGCGGCAGGCGATGACGGAATTGATCTCACGCCGGATCGTCCGGACGCTGACGTTGCGGGCTTCGGCGATCTGCGCGAGACTGAAGCCGGAGGCCAGCAGTTCGAACGAGCTCTGCCTCCAGGCGAGCTTCGCCTTTTTGCGCGCCTTCGCCGCAGCCCGTTCGCGCGCGCGAGGGGGCTTGCCTTCTTGATCTTCGGTCATGAGGGTCCGTCGGTCGATAGTGAATGAAGGAATATCTATAAGCTAAATTCTGATTTTCTGCAACAAAATGTCGACTTTATAGCGGTGAGCTGTTGTTTCGCCTCCTCGCCCATTGCGCGCCGAACTTTTCTCGTCCTGGCCGGGCTCGACCGGGCCATCCACGCCACGCCGCCGGCAGAGACGAGTCCGCCATTCCCCCCGCGACCCTGCGAGACCGACAAAGGCAATGCTCTGTATTGCTTAGCTTTTCCGCCCACCCGCGGGCGGTTAACGCGCCCGATCGCGTGGATGGCCGGGTCAAGCCCGGCCAGGACGCCTTGCGGCCCGCCCACGAAGCTCCGAGATTTCGCTCCCAACACCTAGCGCTATAACCAGCGTTATGCGCGCCATGGCGCCGAGGCGCTTGGCGATCTGCGGCGCGGCAACCGAGGCGCGCGTCCGCTTCTGTCTGACGACGACCTTGAGGCTTTGCGCGAGCGTCTGCGCACTCCGCCGGACGGGGAGGCCAATGGAGCGGACCGAAGGTTGCGCTCTGGATCGCGGCGCGTCTCGGGCTTGAGCATGTCCATGCGCCGCGCGGCTGGGAAGCCTTGAAGAAGCTGCGCTGGTCGATCCAGGCGCCGCGCCCGAGAAATCCGAAAGCAGCGACCGCCGAACAGGGGAGCTTTTAAAAAAGCTCTCGAAGTCGCTGCCGAAGAAGCGCGGAGCATCCGCCAACCCGTCGAGGTCTGGCGACCGACGAACACCGCCTCGCCTGAAGCCGGTGCGCCGCCGCGTCGGCGCGCCCATCGCGAGCGGCCTCTGGCGCTCGCCATCATCGCCACCATGCTCTTGTCACCGCCTTCGCGCACGAGCCAAAATGTCGGCTCAGGGGCTGCGGAGGACCGTTTGGACAAGGCCTCTGGGCGGATACAACAGTTTAGGATCGCTCTTTGGATTGGCTGCTCACAACGGACGATAAGATGATCGGACGAACTCTAGCGGCTGCCCTTGCAATTGCATTGTCCTTTTCACCTTCGCATGCGCAACCACAGCATCGTTTACCGAGCGGTTATAAATGGGGCCGCTGCCTGCTTATTGTTAGCGGTCAGACGCGTATATCCGGAAGATGCTCCTATCAACTCGAAAAGGGCGGCGATTTTAATATCCAGGGGCCTCGGCAAGTTTTTGCAGGTATCGACTATCCTGATACGCATAGTGGGGCTGGTGACATGTCCGAAGATTACTGGGCAGTTGTATACAAGGACGGTGATTTTTGGGAAGGCTATGGGAACTCGGACATTCGCGAAACTCACGGTGAACCAGGGGATTGGGGAGAACTTCGCCGCGAAGGCGCATGCTATGTTGGGAAGGACGTCCGGGTGTGCCTTTGGCGTTAAAGCTCTCAAAGCCGATCTGTGGGCCAGGGGCCATGGCGGCTGGGTCTATCGCGAGTTCATCAGTTGCTCTTGACGGTCACGCGGGCGCGGCCGCCAGCGCCGGCTCGTTCTTCGGCAAGGGCCTGAACGTCATCGCGATCAGGAAGGCGCCGAGCCCCATCGCCCAGGAGCCGACATAGAGCCACGTGTAGCTGGCGGTGGCGTCATAGATGAGTTCCTCCGGCAAGCGGTCCCAGCGCCATGCCGAGGCTGCCGGCCATCGCCGTGCCGCCGATGACGGTTCCCATCATTCGGAGCGGAAAGTTCTCGCGCGCCAGGACCGCGTAAAGCGGCATGACGCCCGCATAGATGAAACCGAAGATTGCCGCGACGGTGTAGAACTCGCCCAAGCCTCGGGCGAAGACGTAGGCCAGCGCGCCGAACGCCTGCGCCAGCAGCCCGAGGACGAGAACGCGCTTGGCGCCGAACCGGTCGCCAGCCAAGCCGAAGCCGATCCGGCCGCCCATGCCGGCAAGCCCCTCGACGCTGTAGATGGAAACCGCGGCGACGAGCGGAATGCCGCAGGTCTGCGCGTAGCTCACGGTATGGAAGATCGGCCCGGAATGGGTGGCGCAGCAGAAGAAGTTGGTCAGAACCAGCACGACGAACTGCGGCGAGCGCAATGCCTCGCCGACGGACATTCCGGAATGCGGCTCGCCTTGCGACGCGGCGCTGGCGCCGACGAGCGCCGGCGGACGGCGCACCAGAAGCGCCGCGGGGATCATGAGAAGAGCGGCGATCGCGGCGAGGATCTCGAGCGTGCTCCGCCAGCTCATGGTCGACACGAGCCACGCGGCCAAGGGCGCCATGGTCATCGGCGCCATGCCCATGCCCGCCGAGACGAGCGACACCGCGAGGCTTCGATGCGTGTCGAACCAGCCGGTGACGCAGGCCATCATCGGCACGATGATCGCCGCCGCGCTCGCGCCCACGAGCAGTCCGAAGATCAACTGGAACGCGAGCAGCGACGTCGCCTGGGACGCAAGAGCCACGCTCAGCGCCAGGACGATCGCGCCGGTCATGACGACCGCGCGCGGACCGAACCGATCGGAGAGCCCGCCCCAGGCCATGGCGCCGAACGCCATGGCGAGAAAGCCGACGGTCATCGCGCTCGACACGCCGGTGACCGACCAGCCGGTGTCGCGGGCGATCGGCTGCAAGAGAACGGGCAGGGAGAACATCGATCCGATGGCGACGCAGCCCAAAAGGCCGCCCGCCGCGACGATCACCCAACGATAGCGAGATTCGGTCATGGCGTGTAGCATACCAACTGGTCGGTTTTGAGGTCAAGAGCAATCGGAGCAGCGGCCTTCAGATCTGAATCGCAGGCCCCCGAATTGTCATTCCCGTCGCGAAGCGGGAATCCGAGAGCTTTTGGTCGCGGGCTCGGATGCCCGCTTTCGCGGGCATGACACGTCCCTACCTTGATGCGAATAGGCCCCGGCGCTTTGCGCCCGAGCGCCGGCGCGATCTCGTCATGCGTCAAATGTGGGCCCATCGCGTCGAACACGCCATCGCGGCGGATCAGCGCGTGGAACAAAGCCGCGGCGAGATGCATCAGGATCAGCGCGAAGAACAGGAAGGCGAGATAGAAATGCGCGTTCCATAGCGCCGTATGCAGGCTGGGGTTCAGCGGCAGGATCTGCGGCAGCCAGAGGCTCGGCCACAAGGTGACGGGATAGTCCGCGGCCGACAGCATCGCCCAGCCGATCAGCGGCATCGCGATCATGAGCGCGTAAAGCGCATAGTGCGAGAGATAGGCGGCGAGCTTCATGGGTTCGGGCAGATCGAGCGGCAGGGGCGGCGCGCCATAGCGCCAGCGCACGACGAGGCGGATCAGCGCGAGGATCAGGATCAGAATCCCAAGGGGTTTGTGAATGTTGACCAGCGTCAAATAGCTTTGCGCCACGGTGGACGCCATGCCGACGCCGATGAACAGCATCGCCAGAATGCAGACAGCCATGACCCAGTGCAGCGTTCGCTGCAAGGGGTTGAAGCGGTGAATGATCCGGACCGGGCGGATCGGCTGAACGTTCGTCATTGGCCGGACCCCGTGGCGGTTCGCGGATAGTCTTTCTCCTCGGCCGTGCGGCGGTCGTAGGAGACCCTGTAGGCCGCCGAGCGGGCGGCGGGGAACGGATCGTCCGACGTCCTTATGCCGTTCGGCAGGACGGCCGGATCGAAGTTGATGTCGCGACAGGGGCCGTCCGCCTCCGCCTCGATCTGCTGCACCGTCAGCGTCCCGACTTCGACGCTGCGACGGTCTTGCGGCCACGCCTTGCTCGGGTCCTGGGTCTGATCGCCGGCATTGGCGACCGTGACCTTCATCGTCCAGCGCGCCGGGCCTTTCTTGATGCGGTCCACGATCTCGGTTTCGAGGAAATTGGGTCCGCGCTTCGCGAGTTCCTCCGGCGGGACCGGGACTGGCTCAGCCGCCGGGATCAGCGACCAGCGCACCGAATGGTCGTTGCCGGAACCGTCGGTAAAGATGAAGGCGTTGAGGCCGTTGTAAGGCTCCTCGGCGTAGCTGCCGGTCCAGGGCGCGCTCTTCGCCCAAGCGCCGAACGCCGCGATCTCCGGATGCGCGCCGGCAAACTTGGCCATCGCGTCGGGCTCCTTGCTCGCGGAGGCGACTTGGAGTTCGCGGAAGGCCTCGACAGTCGCGACCGGGAAGAAAGGCGGATCGATCATCGCCATGCGCCATTCCTGGCCGTCCGGAGTTCGAGATCATGAGGCCCAGGCCTCGCACGCGCTCCTTGGAATCATCGGCGTTCGGGTTCGGCGTGCCGAGATTGAAGCGCCCGATCACGGGATACTGGCCTTTCGCGAACACCTGGGCGTGCGACAACTCCGATCCGGCGCCGTTCGCCTCGAACACGCCGGTGAAGCAAATGCCCTTGGCATGATTGCGCCGGTGGCCGAGCGGCGGGGGCATTCGCAGATCGAAGCCGTCGACCAGCTTCTGCGGCGTGAGGCGATCGGGCGAAAACCATCCGGCCGTATAGGAGAAGGAAGCGGCGACGAACGCGACCACGCCGGCGATCAGCGCGAGCGACCCAATAGGATTACGCGGAGGCGGTCGGGACGCTTCGGGCATTGTCCGTTCCCCCTCTGACAGTTTCGAGCGAGCCTATCACAAAAGAGCGAGCAAGGCCGCAATCACGGCTTAAGGTCGCCGAAGGTCGTGGGCACAAGCTCGGAGACCGTGGGATGGATCGCCACGACCCGCGTGTAGGCGGAAGCGGTTGCGCCGGCGCCCATCGCCTCGATCACGCCATGGATGGCCTCGTCGCCTCCTACGCCGAGAATGGCGGCGCCCAGGATCGCGTCGGTGTCGCCGTCGACCACGACCTTCATGAACCCTTTCGTTTCGCCCTTCTCGACCGCGCGGCCGACGCGGGTCATTGGCCGGCGGCCGATCCGGACCTTGTGCCCTTTCGCCCGGGCTTCGGTCTCGGTCAGGCCGACCCGGCCGAGCGGCGGATCGACATAGAGCGCGTAGACCGGAATGCGGTCGCTCACCTTGCGCTGGGCGCCGTCGAGCAGGTTCGCCGCGGCGATCTCGAAATCGTTGTACGAGGTGTGGGTGAACGCGCCGCGGCCGTTGCAATCGCCGAGCGCCCAGATGTGCGGGACGCTGGTCTTCAAGGATTCGTCGACGACGATATAGCCGTGCGCGTCGACTTTCACGCCCGCAGCCTCGAGCCCGAGGTCGTCGGTGTTGGGGCGGCGCCCGACCGCGAGCAGCACGTGGGAACCGACAACCTCGGGTTCGCCCGCTTTGCAATTCACGCCGACGACGATCTCCGCGCCCCGCGGCTCGAACTGGATGCATTCGGATTCGAGCCGGATCTCAATGCCCTCCGCCTCGAGGATTTCGCGGATGGCGTCCGAAACTTCCTTGTCCTCTCGGCTGACCAACCGCGGCGCCATCTCCACCACCGTGACTTCCGCGCCCAAGCGCCGAAAAACCTGTGCGAATTCGAGGCCGACGTAGCTCCCGCCCACGACGACAAGGCGCTCGGGCAGGGCGTCGAGCTCGAGCAGCGTCGTGTTGGTCAGCGTCCTCACCTGATCGCGACCCGGAAAATCGGGGATGACCGCCCGGCCGCCGGCGTTGATGAAGAAGCGTTCGGCCTCGAGCATGTCGTCGCCGACCTGGATTGTTGTCGGAGAGAGGAAGCGCGCGTGGCCTCGGATGACGGTGCAATTCGCCATGCCTTCCAGCCAGTCCGTAAGATGCGAGCGGGAATTGCCGACGACCTGCATTCTTGCGCGCCATGACCGCGGCGAAATCAATGCCGACCGGACCGACCTTCACGCCGAAATCCGCCCCGCGCCGCGCGAGGTGAGCCGCATAGGCGCTGGCGACCAGCGTCTTGGTCGGCGTGCAGCCGGTGTTGACGCAAGTCCCGCCAATCAGATCGCGCTCGATCAGCGCGACCTTCTGGCCCGCCGCCGCAAGCCGGCCGACCATCGGCGGGCCGGCCTGTCCGGCGCCAATCACGATCGCATCGAAGCGGCGGTTCACCGGAGCGCCCAGACGATGATCAGGCCAAGGATGATCGCGGCGGCGTCCTCGATGAAGGCGGCGGGCTGATCGCGCCCGAACGCCTTCGCCATTTGCGAGCGAATTTCCGCGCCGCCAAGGGTTCCGATGATGGCTCCGATCACGCCGGCTATGAGGCCGATGATCCACGAGCCGGCCGCAACGCCGATCGTCGCGCCCGACAAGGCGCCGCTTATGATCCTGGCGCCGAACTGCATGGGGACCTTTCGGCTCGGCGTCGACGGGAGCTGGTCGGTGACGAATTCGACGATCGCCAATAGACTGAAGATCCAGGGCGTCCAGGCGTAGCCCATGAACGCGAGCCAGGAGCCGTCGAGATTGAGGGCGCCCAACCTCGCCGCCCAGCTCACGGCGGCCAGCGCCGTGAAAACGCGCGAGCCGGCCACAATGCCGGCCAAGAGCGCAAGTCCGTAAAGCATCGTTTGTCCCCTCAGCCGCCTTGTCGCGCGTCAGCCCGCGCCGGTCGGCAAGGCCCGGCAATGCGATTGACCGAATACGTCTTCATCGACGGTCCGGCCAGTCGGACGCCCTCGCCCCGGCCGATCAGGCGCCAGTTGCGCGCGTGTGCGCATCCGTGAGGCGAGTCGCGCTAACCGAGGACAACGCAGGCCAAGTCGGCAGCGCGACATTCCTGGCCGTCGTCGGATGTAACGCGGATCGTTAAGCGTCGGCGAATCTCCGACGCTTCAGCCGCCTGCACCCTTAAGCGCGATGTTGCCGAATTTATGGCCATGCCACAGCCTCTCAAGAACTCTG
This sequence comes from uncultured Alphaproteobacteria bacterium, assembly GCA_963820095.1. Lineage (GTDB taxonomy): Bacteria > Pseudomonadota > Alphaproteobacteria > Rhizobiales > Beijerinckiaceae > Roseiarcus. The sequence goes on along the minus strand of CAWFZA010000018.1, from coordinate 118,126 downwards.
CGTTCGGACGATCGCCCTCGATAATTGTCGCGCGCGAGCCGGGTCAATTCACCTCGCGTCTGAAATCCACGCGACCGCGATAGCGTGCCCATTCAGGTTTCCGACGCCAATATTTGGCCGTCGCGTTCCCGCTTTCGATATGCACGTCGCGGCGGCTCGGCGTTTTCCACGACCACTAAAGATGAGCACGCTCGCAGTTTGCGCCCGAACCGCGAAATCATGCCGTCTAGCCATGATTGACGGCATCTGCGACGCTTGCGGTTACGCTTCGCCTGTTTCCTACGCCTTCACCCGCACATAGTCCCCCGGCGCGTCGCCGAGCGGTTTGAGCTTGCCGCCGCCGGGTTTGCGAGCCGGGACTTTGTCCGGCGCCTGCGCCGTCAGCCAGGCGAGCCAGTCGGGCCACCATGAGCCCGGCGTCTCCTTGGCCTTCGCGACCCAATCCTCGAACTTGCCCTCCGGCGGCCCGTCCGACCAGTACTGGTACTTCGCCTTGCTCGGCGGATTGACGACGCCTGCGATATGGCCCGATCCCGCCATCACGTAGCGCACCGGGCCGCCGAAGGATTTGGCCCCGGTGAACGCCGAGCGGGCAGGGGCGATGTGATCTTCCTTGGTGGCCAGTTCATAGACCGGGATCGTCACCTTCTTGAGGTCGATCCTCCTGCCGTTCAGCTCCATTCGTCCGTTCGACAGATCGTTCTGCAAATAGCAGTGGCGCAAATAGAACTTGTGGTTGGCGGCGGGCATGCGGGTCGAATCCGAATTCCAGACAAGCAAGTCGAACGGCATCGGCTCTTTGCCCTTGAGATAATTGTTGACGTAATAGGACCAGATGAGGTCGTTCGGCCTCAGCATGTTGAAGGCGTTGGCCATGGCCGAGCCTTCCAGATAGCCGCGCTCGGCCATCCGCTCCTCGACCGCCTTCAATTGCTCGGCGTCGACGAACACCTTGAGATCGCCGGGGTCGGCGAAGTCGATCTGGGTGGCGAACAAGGTCGCGCTGGTGATGCGCTTGTCGCCGCCGCCGCCATATAGCCAAGCGTCCCAGGCGAGCAGCGTGCCGCCGACGCAATAGCCGATCGCGGAAAGCTCGCGTTCGCCCGTCGCCTGCTCGATGACGTCGACGGCGGCGAGGACGCCCTCGCGCATGTAGCTCGCCGAAGTCCTTGTCGGCGTGGCGCTCGTCGGGGTTGACCCAGGAGATGACGAACACCGTCAAGCCTTGCGCGACCGCCCAGCGGATGAACGACTTCTCGGGATTGAGGTCGAGGATATAGAATTTGTTGATCCACGGCGGCACGATGAGCAGCGGGCGCTTATAGACTTGTGGCGTGCTCGGCTCGTACTGGATGAGCTCCATCAGCTCATTGCGGTAGATGACCTTGCCGGGCGTCGTCGCAAGGTTGACGCCGAGCTTGAACGCTCGTGCGTCCGACTGGCGAATGCGCAAGTTGCCGCCGCCGGCCTCGATGTCCTCGGCCAGCATCTTCAAGCCCCGCACCAGGTTCTCACCGCCCTCGGCGAGCGTCGTGCGCAGAAGCTCCGGATTGGTGGCGAGGAAGTTCGACGGCGACAGCGCCGCGGTGACCTGACGCAAATAGAATTGCGCCTTCTCGCGATCGTGCGGATCGAGATCGTCCGCCCGCTTGACCAGATCGTCCGCCCAGCGCGCGGTCAGCACATAGGCCTGCTTGATGAAATCGAAATAGGGATTGTCGCGCCACGCGGCGTCGGCGAAGCGCTTGTCGCTCAAGTCGGGCGCGACGACCGGGGGCGCCTGTTCGCCCTGGAGCCGCTGCAAGGTTATGGCCCAGAGATCGACGAACTGCTTGGTCAACGTCGTTTGCGCGGCGAACGCCCGCTGGGGATCGGCCATGTAATATTCGGCCACCCGGCCGAGGGAACGGACCATCTCGCCCATTTCGCGCGCGAGCGTGGCCTTGATCTCGCCGCTCGCGCGCGGCTGCAAGTAAGCGGCCAGCACTTTGCCGCCCTGCTCGATCGCCTGGGCGATGTTGTGCGCGAGCGCCTCCACATCGGGTGGCGAGTAATGGACGCCGTCGTTGACGGCTTGCGCGGGAGCAGCCGGCGGCGGGAGGGCGTCCCTTGGCGGCTTCGGCGGCGCGAGGCGCGCTGCGGATCGAGCGGGCTTGGCCGGAACGGGCGCAGCCTGGATTTCGGTTGGCTGTCGCGGCTCAACCGGGCGTTGCGCCGATCGCTTCGCCTTCAAGGGAAGCGCCGAGACTCGCGCTTTGGCGGCGGCCGCCGCCTTGAGCGCCGGCTTTTCGTTTCGCCGCGGAGCGCTTTTCGCGCGCGGCGCTTTGACATCCGGCGGAGGCGGATCGACTTTGGCGCCGCGCTTGGCTCGGCTTGCAACAGGACTTCGAGCCGAGGCCTTGGCTGGCTTCGACTTCGGGCGCGTCCTCGCCTTGCTCGGACTGGTCTTGGCCATCACTAGCGTTCCCTGTCGAATCCGGGCCACGAGGCCCGGTCCCCTTTTGGTCATAATAGGTCAGTACCTGTCCGCGAAGCCAACACGACCTTTCGGACAGAAAGATGGTTTGCACGATTTGTGCCGAAAACGCTCGCCGCGGCCCGAGGACGATCGCCCTGACGGGGCTTCTCGCCCTTGCCGGGCTCCTCGCTTCCGGGTCGGACGTTTATGCCCAGCAGCAGGACAACATCGTGAAACAGGCGTTCAAGATCTTTGGCTTCGCCACCGACGTTGGGCCGCCGGCGGATTTCGTCAACAAGACGCGACCGCCGGCCGATCTCGGCTATGTTCCGCTGTTCCAGCCGCCGCCGGAGCCGACGCGGCCGGCTTTGAAGAATGACCAGCTCAAGGCGGTCAAGAGCGACCTCGACGGGGTCGAGAAGCAGCATGACACGCTGCGGAAGGGCTTTGCCCCGGCCGCCAAAGCCTTGGCGGAAGAGCAAGCCCAGCAAAAAAAGCCGAAATCGAACGCCTCGAGCCCCCCGCAATAGCCGATATCCTGTTTGCCGCCATTGGTCTTGCGGTGGTACACGGCCATGTCGACGCGTGGATCGACGAATTGGCATATGACCCAGGGCCAGTGGCTGCGATGAGCGATTTTCACCGGGTGCGGCGCTTGCCGCCTTATGTCTTCGAGCAGGTCAACAAGCTCAAGGCCAAGGCCCGCGCCGCGGCGCCGACATCGTCGATCTCGGCATGGGCAACCCGGACCTGCCCGCCCCCAAGCATGTGATCGACAAGCTTGTCGAGACGGTCGGCAAGCCGCGCACCGACCGCTATTCGGCCTCGAAGGGCATCGCCGGCCTGCGCCGCGCGCAAGCCGGCTATTACGCGCGCCGGTTCGGGGTCAAGCTCGATCCCGAGACGCAGGTGGTCGCCACGCTCGGCTCGAAGGAAGGCTTCGCCAACATGGCCCAGGCGATCACCGCGCCGGGCGACGTGGTGCTCGTTCCGAACCCCTCCTATCCGATCCACGCCTTCGGTTTCCTGATGGCGGGCGGCGTCATTCGTTCGGTTCCGGCCGAGCCGGGCCCGGAATTCTTCGTCGCGCTCGAGCGCGCGATCGCGCATTCGATTCCGAAACCGATCGCGGTCGTGGTCTGCTACCCATCCAACCCGACGGCGATGGTCGCCTCGCTCGATTTCTATCGAGACCTGGTTCTGTTCGCGAAGAAGCACGAGATTTTCGTGCTGTCCGATATTGCCTACGCCGAGGTCTATTTCGACGACGACCCGCCGCCGTCGATCCTGCAGGCGCCCGGCGCCTTCGAGGTCGCGGTCGAGTTCACCTCGATGTCGAAGACCTTTTCGATGGCGGGCTGGCGCATGGGCTTCGCCGTCGGCAACGAGCGGCTGCTGGCCGCGCTGGCGCGCGTGAAGTCCTATCTCGACTACGGCGCCTACACGCCGATTCAGGTGGCCGCCGCAGCCGCGCTCAACGGTCCTGACGATTGCGTGCGCGAAATGCGCGCGACTTATAAACGCAGGCGCGACGTGATGATCGAGAGCTTCGCCGCGGCCGGCTGGGCGATCGACAAGCCGAGCGCCTCGATGTTCGCCTGGACTCCCGTGCCAGAGCGCTTTCGCCATCTGGGCTCCCTCGAGTTCTCCAAGCTTTTGATCGAGAAGGCCGACGTCGCCGTCGCGCCCGGCGTCGGCTTCGGCGAGCACGGCGACGATTACGTGCGCCTTGCGCTGGTCGAGAACGAGCAGCGCATCCGCCAGGCGGCGCGCGGCGTCCGGCGATTCTTCGAGACGGCGGATGCGACGCTGCACAATGTGGTGAAGCTCAAGAAGCAGGCGTGAGGAGCGTCGGCGAAAGGTTTCGCTTTCAGCCTCAGCGTCGAGCTCATCAGCCTGAGCGTGCAAACGCCTCAGGCGAACGATTCAGCGGCGCGAGGCGATCGGCGGGACCGAACGTCGCGCACGTCTCGATAGCCGTCCGCCGCCGGCTCTCGAAACACCCGGGTCGTCAGTCGAACCGCGTCGATGACCCAAAGCTCGCGGATGCCGAAGCTCGCGTAAAGCGCGGCCTTGCGGCCGGTATCGTAGCGCAGCGACGAATTCGCGATCTCGACAACAAGAAGAACGTTGTTCGCGGTGAGTCCTCGGATTCCGCTCGTGCGGGGATAGATCACGACGTCGGGTTCAAGATACGTGTCTTCGCTCAGGCGAAAAGTCGTTTCGGGGACCAAGCCAAACTCTTCTGGCGAGGCGCGATACCAACGTTGGAGGAGTGCCGCCTTCAAAACTTCATGATGGTTTCCCTTCGGCGACATCGGAACGAGCTCTCCCCCGATCAGTTCGACGCGCTCGTCCTCTTCCATCACCCCGGCAGCGACCATCGCCTCCACCTCGGCGACCGTGAACCGGCGGCGCGGCAGACCCTCGGCGGCGGACGTCGTGAGTTGCGCGGCGGGATGCATGGTCTTGTCTCCCAAAGGCGCTACTTCCGCTTGAGGTCGGCGAGGCGCAACGCGAAGACGTCCGGGGCGAATAAGGGAACGATCCGTTCTGCGGCGGAGCAGTCGCGCGTCTCACGATAACCTTCGGCGGCGGGCTCACTGAAGACCCGCGCGGTCAGCCGGACCGCGTCGATGACCCAAAGCTCGCGCACCCCGAAGCTGGCGTAAAGCTTCGCCTTGCGTCCCATATCGTAGCGCTTGGACGAATCCGCGATCTCGACGACGAGCAGCACATTCTGACCCCTAAGGTCCTTCGGCTCCAAGCCGCTTGGATAAACCACGACGTCCGGCTCGAGATAGGTGTCCTCGCTCAGGCGGAACGTCGTCTCAGGCGCGAGATCGAGATCTTCGGGCGCGATCCGATACCAGCGTCGCAGCAAGGCGATCTTGACGACCTCGATGGTGGTTTCCCTTCGGCGACATCGGAACGAGTTCCCCCCCGATCAGTTCGACGCGCTCGTCCTCTTCCATCACCCCGGCAGCGACCATCGCCTCCACCTCGGCGACCGTGAACCGGCGGCGCGGCAAACCCTCGGCTGCGGACGTGACCCGGACGGCCGATCCCATGGTTCCAACGCTCCTCTTTCATCGGCGACGAAGCCGATCTCTCGCGCAATCAGTTTAGCACAGCCGCAAAAGCGCGTCTCATCAAGCCCGATCCGTCGCTGCGCGACCGCCGGAGAATCAAGCCGCCGTGGGCCAGGGCAGGGACGTGACCGGCTTGACTGCCTGCGTGGACAGTTCCACGATTGCGATCATGAAAACCGCGCCGCGAAAATTCGAGTTGACGGCGGACATCCTGCTTCGGGCCTATTCGATCGGCGTCTTTCCGATGGCCGAGAGTCGCGACGCCAAGGACCTGTTTTGGGTCGAGCCGCAGGAGCGCGGGGTCTTTCCCCTCGACGGACTCGTCGTCTCGCGCAGCCTCGCCAAGGCGGTGCGGTCGGATCGGTTCCGTGTGGTCGCCGACCACGCGTTCGAAACGGTCGTCCGCGCCTGCGCGGAGCGTGAGAAAACCTGGATCAATGACGAGATTGTGCGGCTTTACGGGGAATTGTTCGCCGCGGGCCACGCGCATTCCCTCGAGGCGTACGAGGGCGACACGCTGGTCGGCGGCCTCTACGGCGTGAGCCTGCGCGGCGCTTTCTTCGGCGAAAGCATGTTTCACCGCGCCCGCGACGCCTCGAAGGTTGCGCTCGTGCATCTGTTCGCGCGCCTTCGGAGCGGCGGGTTCCGCTTGCTCGACGCGCAATTCTCGACCGAGCACTTGACCAGCCTCGGCGCGATCGAAATTCCGCGCGATGCGTTCAGACGCCGGCTCGCCGATGCGCTGGACATTCAAGCGAACTTTGGGGCATGGCCGCCTGAGCTTGCGATGGGAGGCGCGGAGGCGCTTCATCGCGCGCGCGGCGACGGCGTGAAAGGGCCAATGGGTGAGTCGCCAAGGCGGAACGTCATTCGAGTCTGAGGACGCAAGCGAGTAGGTTTGGGCGGAGGGGTCGTTTGACGAGATGGGCTTGCCTTTGGCGAGACGAGGCCGCTCCATCGTCAGGTCGCTCGCTCTCCCGATGGACCTGCGCCGAATTGGTCGCCTCTCGCCGCGGGCAGGCCAATACTTGTTCCGGCGCACCGGCGCGGCGTTCGGCGTCTACGGCGGGTCGTGCGCAATCCCGGCCCGTGTGGCCGAGAAGAAAAGGCCGAAGCCGCTCTCCCGCGTCAAACACCCGCCCCAGGAGCGGCCCATGCGTGCGGACGCTCCCCGCGAAAACACGGGCGCATGGTTGATTATCATTTCTACAATGGTAATAAGCCTGGGGAACCCAACTCCGTTGGGAGAGACGGCCACGGGAGGTTTAGGAGCGTTGCATTCTGACGGCGGTATTTCGGTCTACGCGTTGAGAGGCGACGCGTGAGTTCCTTCCCAAGAACCTCGATTGTCGCTCTATTGACCTTCGTGAGCGGACTGCTTGGCTTCCTCCTCCAATGGCTGTTGCCGGTTCAGGATGTCTTAGACGCCAAAGGCATGATCGGCTCGATCATCGGCCTCGTGACCCTGCTGCTGGCCCTGGTGCTCGGCCTGCTCGTATGGACGAGTTATGGCGTCTACACCAATCAGAACACCGAGTCGCAGTCGCTCGGGCCGTTGATCCTGAGGCTCGACTTCGACCTTGAGCAATACGGTCCGGAAGCGGATCGCGGACGGGATTTGTTGCGAGCAGCGGTCATGCGGGCGCGCGACCGCTTCTGGGGCGGTCTTCCGAACGGCGCGTCGCCTTACGCTCAATTGCGGGCGGATCTGCATGACATCATGGGCTTTTTCGCCAGCCTTGATCCCGTGACCGAGCAACAGAAGCAGCTCATCATGACCGCCATGCCCAATTTCATGCAGGTGGTGGAGACGACGTTGCTGATGACCCGCCAATTGGCCAATCCTGTGCCGAAACTTCTCCTTTACGTCGTCGTCGGATGGTCGGCGCTCCTGTTCATGAGCTATGGATTGCTGGGCACGTTCAACGCGGTCAGCGTCGTCATCGCGGCGCTGGGCTCGGTCGCGGTCGCGAGCGCTGTGTTCATGATCCTCGAGTTCAGCCAACCCTATTCGGGCCTGTTCCGCATCTCGCCGGTGGGGGTCGACAGTTTGATCTCGGCGCTCAGCCGTTGAGTCGAGGCGTCGGTCGGCCCGCACGGGGAATTTAGTCTAGCCGCGCATTCTGCCTCGAGCATCTCGCCCACCAGAAGCGCCCCGCGCTCAATCGATTTCGCGACCGAGCTGCCGCGTCCCCTGACGGGCAAGCTCTACAAGGCGCCTTGCGTGAACGCGATTGGCGGGCGCCAGAGCCGCATTGTGTGAACGCTTCCGCCTCGCTTCAGGCGGCGGCGCCCGCACGGCGCGCCCGCCAGCTCGCGAGCCCAAGGCCGCCGAAGCCGATCAGCATCATCGCCCAGGTCGATGGCTCAGGCGCCGCGAGCCCTCCGGTCAGAACGTCATAGGCGAGATCGGCGGTGATGGCGTGGCCGGCCGCGGTCGGATGCTCGTGGTCCCAGAACAGATACTGGTCCGGATCCGAACACTCAATTCCTGGCGTCTGGTAGTCTCCCGAAAAACAAGGATCGGTCGCGTTCGTGAGGCCGTACGCGCCGGGATTGTTCACGACGATCGTCGATCGTGCTGAAGATGGGGACGTCGAAAACCGTCAGTCCTTCTGCTTCGAAAGGCGCGATCCCGGCAAGAACGCCTTGGTTGAACGCCATCGCCAGGTCGCCCCCGAGAGGTCCCCCCGCTTCGAAAGCGGGGACGACCGAAAGGTCAGGCGCCTCATAATAGAGCAGGTCGCGCGCGCCGTCGGCATAGAGGGCGCCGATCGCTCCGACGGTGTTTCCGACCGCCTGGGCGAGAAAGCCCGTCAGGTCGAAGGAGGGGTCCTGCGCGTAAGCTTCGATCGCGTTTCCGATGTCGTTTGCGCCGATGTCGAGCGTATAGAGCGCGTTCGACGCCGGGGAGGGAACCTGGAGCGCGAACTGGGCGACCTGGCCGACCAAATCGGTGGGAAGACCGGTGTTGACGCTGGTCGGGCCGGTTTGCGCGCCGCCGAAGGCGAAATCGTCGCCGTCGGCGAGGCTCGGAGAAACGACTCCCAAGCCAAGCTTGGCCGACAGATCGTCGAGCCAGTTCGGTCCGTTGCTGAAGCGTCCAGGGTAATAGGGCGGCGAGAGCGGCACGGGCGTGCCGAATACGCCCGAAGCGATGTAGACGTTGCCCACATCGGAAAGGCTGTCGCCGAACGAATACATTGCGGTGTAAGCGAACGCGGGCGCCGACCCGCCCGCCAGCGCCGCGACCAGAACCGCCAGACCCAGACGCCTTCTCATGTACGACCCTCCCGCTTAAATTCAGGTGACACGAGAAATGTCGTATGCCGGCAAAGGTTCCGCGTCTTGCGTTTCACGAAGCGCGGCCGGAACGATCAGGCGGCGTCGCGGGGAAACTGCGTCTGCGCGATATGAGTGTACGTGCGCCCTTGCGCCAGGAGTTCGCCATGACGCCCGCGCTCGACGACGCGGCCTCGGTCGAGCACGCAGATTTCATCGGCCTGCGCCACTGTGGACAGCCGGTGGGCAATGACAATCGTCGTGCGGCCTTCGCATAAGGTTCGCAGCGCCTTCTGGATCGCCTGCTCGGATTCGGAGTCGAGCGCCGACGTCGCTTCATCCAAAAGGATGATCGGCGCGTCCTTGAGGAAGGCGCGGGCGATGGCGATCCGCTGACGCTGTCCGCCGGACAACTGCATGCCATGTTCGCCGCAAGGCGAGTCGTAGCCGCGCTCGAAGCTCATGATGAAATCGTGCGCATACGCCGCCTTGGCGGCGGCGACGATCTCGTCCTCGCTCGCGCCGGGCCGGCCCATTGCGATATTGTCGCGCACCGAACCCTTGAACAGGAAATTCTCCTGCGCGACATAGCCGATCTGCTGACGCAGCGACGCGAGCCTAACGGTCGCGATATCTTGGCCGTCGCACAGGATCTGCCCCGACCCGGCCTCGTAGAGGCGCAGGATAAGGTTCATCACCGTCGATTTTCCGCCGCCCGAGCGGCCTACGAGCGCCGTCGTCTTGCCCGCCTCGGCAACGAAGCTGATCGAGTGCAGGACTGGCTCCCCGGTCCGATAGCCGAACACCACGTCGCGAAACTCGATTCTGCCGTTCGTGACCTTAAGCTCGGGCGCCTGAGGCGCGTCCTCCTCATAGTCGCGCTCGTCTAGGAAGTCATAGAGCATGGAGACGCCGAACAGCGACGCCGACAGATCGACATGCAACCGCGCGACCCGCTTCATCGGCTCATAGAGCATGATCACCGAAGTGATGAACGAAAACAGGCTACCTGGCGGATTGCCGCGGATGATCACGGTGTAGCCGCGAGTAGAGCACCACGGCGGCGATAGCGAAGCCGCCCAGGCTCTCCATAATCGGGCTCGTGCGGGAGCTCACGCGGGCGAGCTTGTTGGCCGCCTTTCGGAAGCCCTCGATCGCGGCGGCTTGCCGGTCGCGCATGAAATTCTCGAGCGTGAACGCCTTGACGATGCGGATGCCCTGCGCGGTCTCCTGCATCGATTCCATCATCTGTGCGGCGCCCTGGAACTCGCTCGCCATGATCTTGCGCACCCGGACGCCGATCCTGCGGACTCCGAACACGGCGAGCGGAACCAACATCAACGCCAGGAACGAAAGCAGAGGATCCTGCGACACCATGACGATGACGAGCCCGACGATCGTCAGGGCGTCGCGAGAGAATGTCGTGATAAGAAGGTTGAGCACGGTGGTCGCCGATTGGGCGATGAAGGCCTGACGGGCAATGAATATCGACGAATGCGACTGGCCGTAATAGCTGACCTTCATCCGCAGCATTTGGTCGAACATCCGCTTCTGGACGTCAGCGACAATGCTGTTGCCGACCTGCGAAAGGACGACTTGCTGTCCGTAGGTGGCGAGGCCCTTGACCGTGTAAATGACCACGATCGCCGCAGTGATTTCCCACACCGCCGCAAGGTTCCGGCCGACGAAGACCTCGTTGATGATCTTGCCGATGATCCAGGCAGACAGCGACGTGGTGAGGGCGATCAGGCCCATCATTGCGAAGCCGAAAAGATAACCTTTCCAGTGCTTGGCGCCCTCATCGGTCAGGAGCCTGCGCAGGATCGCGTTCGAGGGCGAGTTGAGGAAAGCGAGCGCTCGCTCACGGGCTTTACGCCAAACCGACAATTGCTTCAGTCCCTCGCCCCGGCCGGCGGCCGACCCCATTCGACGCTCGCTCTCGGCGAACCCCGCCGCAGACCGCGCCTCCATATCATCGGCGGCGAAATTTTGGAAATCGGCAGATCATTCGAGGTCAAACCCGATCGACATCGGCGGCTTTCGGCGCCACGGAGAGTATGGCTTTCGAATCGTTAGCAAGACGTTCCTGTTCCAGGCTCACGAAACCGCGACGGGCTGCCTTTTTGGCGCGCCGTACGTGTCCGGAATCTTGTCGGCGAAGAAATTGACCAGTTCGTCGTTCTCCGCCTCCTCGATCGAGGCCGGGCGCGTCGCGTCGTCGACATAGGTCTTGCTCGAGGGATCCTGGACGACGCGCTTTTTGATCCTGTGATAACGCCACCCGACAGTCAGCCATTGCGCGACCACGGACACGAACTCGACTGCCCGGACAGGGTAGAAGATCAGCGGATTGACGATTCGCATCCCGTGCCGGCGGCTCGTCCTCACCTTACGGCGGATGATGCCGCATTGCAGCGGGTGGACGCCCTCGATCCGCGCGGCGGAGGAGAAGGCCGTCATCACGTCGGCGATCTTGTTCATCCTCAAGCCCGTGGCGGCGGCGCGCTTGAGCACCGTCTCGACATGCTCGTCGGTGTAGTAGCGCTTCCAGGCGTCGCGATAGGTCTGGTTCCACGCCTCGCGCGACATCAGGGGATGGCCGGTGCAAACATGCTCGACGTCGTATTTGTTCATGTCCGGGTCCATCGGGACCCCTTTGAGGTAAAGGGTCTTATGATCCTCGGAGCCGGGAAGGGGGGTCAGGCAAAAGAATTCGAGGATGTCGAGCGGCAGCTCCTTTTTGATGATGTCGATGTCGCGGGCGACCGATTCGGGCGTGTCGGTCGGAAACCCGATGATGAAGCCCGCCCAGGTCATCACCTTGTACTTTCGCCAGGCCTGCAGCATGACCCGATATTCCCAGATCTTGTTCTGCCGCTTTTTCGCGCCCTGGAGCGATTGCGGATTGATGCTCTCGAGCCCGATGAAGACCTGGTTGCAGCCGGCCCGCGCCGCCTTCTCGATGAAGCCTGGGATCTTGTGGCAGAGGGTGTCGACCTGAAGGATGAGCTTGATCGGGACGCCCTTGTTTTCCCTAAGATCGATCAGGCGGTCGAGGATCGCCTCCCAGTTGCGGTTCCGGGCGAAATTGTCGTCGGTGACGAAATAGTGGTTGATCCCCTGGGCGTGATTGGCGCGCACGATCGCTTCGACGTCATCGGCGCTCCGATAGCGCGACTTGCGGCCCTGGACATTGATGATCGTGCAGAAGCTGCACTGGAACGGGCAGCCGCGGCCGGCGTCGAAGCATGCATGGTGACCGACGATCCGCCCCACGATTTCCTTCGGCAGGACGGGGATCGCAGCCGCCTCCATGCCCGGCATATCGTGGAGGTAATTGTAGAGAGGCTTCGCCTGGCCGGCGTCGATGTCGCGAAGGAGATCGGCCATCCGGCCCTCGCCCTCGCCCGCGTATAGCGTCACGCCGAGCGACTGCGCTTCCTTCAAGTCTGACGGCAGCTCGGGAAGCATCGATATGCAGCCCGAGACATGGAACCCGCCGATCACCGCGGGCACGTCTCTCGCCCGGAACTCGCGGGCGAGATCAAGGGCGCGCGGAAACTGATTCGACTGAACGCCGACGAGCCCGACAAAGCCGCCGCCCGCCGCCTTGATCCGCCGCGAGATCGCCTTGACGTCGATGACCGTGTTGCACTCGTCGCAGGCGTCGATCTCGATATCGACCTCGGGGCCGAGAGCCCGCTCATCCCTGCAGGCAGCCAAAAGCCCGTAGACGCTGGCGAGGCTGTTCGAAGGAATGGTGGAGAGGCGCCATTGGATCACATAGCCGTCGTCGTCGTAGTGCGACGGCTTGATCAGAACGATCCTGAACGTCCGCTGTCCCATGCCGCGCTCTTTGACTCCGGGCGCACGAAGCAGGCCGCTCGCGGCGGGGCCTCATGCGCGCAATCCAAGACCGCTCCTTCCCTCCGGGGAGCCGGCGCATACTACCTGATTTGATCGCGCGGTCTAGAAATAGATCCAAAATCGCCATTATTTTGTCTGGGACGCTCGGGGTCGGCTCAAGCCTTGTTGCGACCTTTTTGCTTTTTGGCGCCCTCGCTCGCTTTGACGGCCGCATGATACTTGCGCCTGATGTCGGCGAGATTGACCGACGGCGCCGGGAAGGCGAGACTTAAGATCCGCCATGGAATCCGCGATGATCTGCGACACGGCGAGATTGCGAAACCACTTGTGATTGGCGGGGATCACATACCACGGCGCGTTCGCCGTGCTGGTCGCGCCGATCGCATCCTCATAGGCGTCGACGTAGTCATCCCAAAATTGGCGCTCTGAATAATCGGATTCGCTGATTTTCCAGTTGCGCGCCGGATCCTCGAGGCGTTGAGCGAAGCGGGCCAGCTGCTCTTCCTTGCTGATATGGAGGAAGAATTTCAGGATCGTGGTTCCTGATTCGGCGAGCAGCGCCTCGAAATCGCGAATGTGCTCGTAACGGCGGGCGCAGGTCTTCTTGTCAACGAGCTTGTGGACGCGGGTCACCAGCACGTCCTCGTAATGCGAGCGGTTGAAGATCGCGATCTCCCCGTTCGCCGGCGCGTGGGGGTGGACGCGCCACAGAAAGTCGTGCGCGAGTTCGACCGGCGTCGGCTGATTGTATCGGGCGACGCGCACGCCCTGCGGGTTGACGCCGCTGAATACGTGCTTGATCGTGCCGTCCTTGCCGCCGGCGTCCATCGCCTGCAAGACAACGAGAACCGAATGTTTGTGCTCGGCGTACAGCAGGACCTGCTGGCGGGTGAGCGCCTTGAGATAGCGCTCCATCTCTTGCTTGGCCTCGCCCTCGGACGAGAGCTTGCCTGTGTCAGACGGGTCAAGCTTGTTCAACCGGACTCCATGGCCTGGTTTGACGCGAAACTGCTTGCGGTAGTCCAAGGCTCCTCCTGCCAGCGCTTTAGGAACGCAGCCCCCGAGGGTTCATTGTGGTAGGGAACTGAGCGTCGAATCAAGTATGTTGTTTCCGGCTGCTGTGGACTTCCGGTGACGCGCTCCATGGACCGTCGAAGACCGGCGTCCTTCCGGACCGCCATCGCGCTTGTCGCGCTCATTCGACGGGCAGCGACCGGCTGGCGAGGCGGGGCGATCACCGGCGACCAAGACGCCGTTGCCCAGAGGATCTCGGCGAGGAACCGTCAAAAGCGGGCTGGACATCTTCCGAGGCGGAGTGTGAAATGGTTTGGCGCCGATCTTGATTGTTCGTGTAGCTCTGGACATTGGCGATAACGAGTTCTCCTGGTCTCCATGACAATCGGCATCCTTCTCTGCGGCGGCTTTCCTTCAACGCTCGAGGCGCAATTCGGGCCGTACAGCGGTATGATGCGAAGGCTGCTTGGCTCCCGTTCCGCAATGGTCTTCGACGTTCGGGAACGTCAGCTGCCGAGATCAACGTCCGCTTGCGAGGCTTATGTGGTCACCGGCTCCAGCGCCGGGGTCTATGACGACCTGCCTTGGATCAAGGACCTCATGGCGTTTCTTCGGAACGCCCGCGGCAAGTCAAAACTGATCGGCATTTGTTTCGGTCATCAGGCGATGGCCCAAGCTTTTGGAGGCTCCGTCATCAAGTCGCCGAAGGGATGGGGAATCGGTCTTCATCGCTACGACCTGCCTGCGCGGCCGCACTGGATGGACGATTCCGCCGCCGTAGCGGTCCCCGCGTCTCACCAGGATCAGGTCGTCGCGTTGCCGTCCGATGCTCGCGTGATCGCAAGCAGCGCGTTCACGCCTTATGCGGGGCTGGACTACGGAGACGCCATCTCCTTCCAGTTCCATCCGGAATTCTCGCGCGCCTTTGCGGCTGCGCTGATCGAATCCAAGCGTGAGCGCTATCCGGACCTCGTCGCCTCGGCGGTCCAATCTCACTTGCAGCCCGACGATTGCGCCCGGGTCGGTCGCTGGATCGGAAGTTTCCTCGATGCTGCGAGGCCACCGTCCGAGTGCGCGTCGCAAGTGCGCTCGGGCGCTTCATAAGCGCGATCGCGACCCTTGCGCGCGGCTTCGTTCTGTTCGATGTTGGCGCGCAAGCGCGACATCGGGCGCAAACGCGTTGCATGGGGCGTCGGCGCCCAACTCACGGGAGGAATGCGAATGTTGAGAGTGTCTTTGTGCTGCGCCGTCGCTGCTGGCGCGCTGCTTGCCGCTTCCGCGGGCGCCCGCGCGGCGGAGCCCTACACCTTCGCGCTCGTGCCGAAGAGCACCAACAATCCGTTTTACGATCAGGCGCTGGCTGGCTGCAAAAAGGCCGAGGCGGAACTGAAGGGCGCGATCAAGTGCCTCTACATCGGCCCGAGCGAGCACGGCGGGGGCGACGAACAGGCGCAGATCGTCGGCGACCTGATCACCAAGAAGGTCGACGGGATCGCCGTGTCGCCGGCCAACGCCGCCGCGATCGCGGCGGCGCTGCAAGGCGCCAAGGCCGCCAACATTCCTATCCTCACCTGGGACTCGGATCTTCTCGACAAGGACAAAGGGCTGCGCCTGGCCTACATCGGCACGCACAATTATGACATCGGCGTCAATCTGGCCAAGCTCGTGATGCAGGTGAAGCCGAAGGGCGGCACGATCTGCATCCAGTCGGGCGGCGCCGCGGCCGCGAATCACAACGAGCGCATGCAGGGGGTCCGCGACACGCTGGCTGGCAAGAAGAGCGCGGAGGCGCCGGGCGTTCGGCTGACGGGCCAGAACGGCTGGACCGAGGTCGCCGGCTGTCCGCAATATACGAACGACGACTTTCCGCTCGCGATGCAGATGGAGCAGGACCTGCTCAACAAGGACCCCAAGCTCGACGCCTTCGTCGCGACCGGAGGCTTCGGCGAGTTCCTGGTCGACGCCTACAAGAACTCGATGAATCAGTTCAAGGACAAGATCGCGAAGGGCGAGATCGCCGTCGCCGTCGCCGACACCTTGCCGATGCAGCTCGACGACTTGAGGGAGGGTCTTGCGACCGGCAATGTCGGGCAGCGGCCGTTCGACATGGGCTACAAGGTCATGTACGCGCTGAAGGACATCAAGGACGGCAAGGCGCCGCCGCCCGACCCGACCTATACCGGGCTTGACGTCTGCACGCCGAAGAACGTCGACACCTGCATCGGCGGCGGGAAGTAGCCGTAACGAAGGAAAGCGCTTCAACCCGGAGCCGGTTGCCGTAGCGCGTGCTGTTAGCGCTCCCGCCCCCTCTTGTGGAGGCGGGAAGGCGCGGGAGGTCGCGCGGAACGGCGAGATTATCGAAGAGCGCTTGAGGCGTTATCCGAGAACCGCGCCCAAATGCGCGGCAAATACGTTGTCCACAAATTGCCGCGCGGAACTCGCTGAGGCTAAAGGTGAGGGCGCGGGCGCGCGCGAGTTCTTTGGGGATCGAGAGAGCGGCGAGCGCGGCGCGACCGAGATTGGCGTCGAGTACGCCAGCGCCGCTGTCTCCAATCACGTCGATTGGGCCCACAACCGGATTTGCAGCCACTGGCAGTCCCGAGGCAAGCGCCTCAAGCAGTACGAGGCCAAAGGTGTCGGTCAGACTTGGGAACACGAAGACGTCGGCGCTCGCATAGGCGGCGGCAAGGCTCTCGCCCCGCATTTCGCCGACGAAATGCGCTTGAGGAAAGCGTGCCTGAAGCTTCTTCCGTGCCGGTCCATCGCCAACGACGACCTTCGAGCCCGGCAGATCCAGGGACAGGAACGCCTCGAGATTCTTCTCGATCGCCACACGCGCGCAGGTCAAGAAAATCGGTCTCGGAAATTCGAAGATGCTCGCCGAACGCGGTCGAAAAAGGTTGCAGTCGACGCCATGCGACCAGCGCATCAAACGAACAAATCCGCGCGTGTCCAGCTCGCGTCCCATTGTCTCAGTCGACACCATCATGCCAGAGCCAGCGTTGTGGAACCGACGAAGCAGCGCATAGACAAATCGGGTGGGCGCGACACGTCGCACCGCGAGATACTCAGGGAAGCGGGTGTGGTAGCAAGTTGTAAAAGGGCGTCCGGCTCTGCGGCAAGCAATCCATGCGCATAGCCCAAGTGGCCCCTCCGTCGCGATATGGACAAAATCGGGCTTAAGTTCCTCGATTCGACGTCGCACCGCGCCAGGACGCGTTACAGCGACGCGCAGCTCCGGGTAGCTCGGGAGCGGCACCGTGCGAAATTCGTTAGCGGCCAGCACCTGTATTTCGACGCCGAGAGCCGGCGCCTCCCGCATCAAGGCTTCTATGGAGCGCACCACCCCATTGATCTGCGGCGCCCAAGCGTCGGTGATGATGAGGATGCGGGTCGGCGGAACCGCTGGCGATGCGCGCCCCGGAGCGCCGATGGTCACCGGCGACAATTATTGACCAATGAAGGTCCCACCCCACCCTCCTCCTGACAGTCTGATCTTGTTATTGACAATGCGGGCGGACTGCGTGGAGGGCAGCGCCATCCTTGCGATCATCGGGACATTCTTCGTTGCTTTCGTGTTCTTCAAGGTAATTTCCGTAACGCCTCCAGAACGACAGACCGATACGTTCCCGGTCAGCCAGAGCGCACCCGCCTTAACGGCTGAATAAACCAAACCGTGGGGTCCGTCGCTGATGTGAATGGTCAATGGCTTGCCATCGTTCTCAGTCGTCTCCTTCCATCTTGCTTTCACGTCATGGGCTTTCACCTCCCTGACGCTGTTGAAGCATGCGGCCTCAGCCAGCGTGCACTGGCCCAGGACCGATAAGCAAACGAGCAATTTGAGTTTCGTCAAGGCCATGTCACACCAAAGGGGAGGAATTGCACAGATAGCGCTGGGGGTCACCGATATCGACGGGGTCCAACAACCGGGCTATGCGCTTTGTTCCCCGGCGGCCGGCCCCTTCTCCCGGATCAGCCTGAGCGCCCTTTGCCTTTTTATCAATCCGAATGGCTCGCCCCCTCGATCGTTACGCCCGAGCCTGTTCCCATCGCCCGGACTTCGCCGATCGCAACACCGCGTCCGTGACGAGATCGGTCGCCATCGCTTCACGGAACGTCGGGCTCGCCGGCGTAGGCGCCGTGAGGCCCTGCACGAAGTCGGCCACCTGATGAATGAACGTATGCTCATAGCCGATCGCGAGGCCCGGGACCCACCAATGCTTCATGAAGGGATGGTCGCTGTCCGTCACATGCAGCGAGCGCCAGCCGCGCAGCCGCCCCTCGTCGCTGTGGTCGAAATAGTCGAGGCGGTTGAGATCGTGCAGGTCCCATGAGATCGAGGCGTTTTCGCCATTGATCTCGAACGTGTACTGCGCCTTATGCCCGCGCGCGTAGCGGGTCGCTTCGAATGTGGCGAGCGAGCCGTTGGCGAAGCGGGCGAGAAACGCCGCGGCGTCGTCGATCGTCACCTCCTGCTTGCGGCCGGTGAGGTTGTGCGTGCGCTCCTTGACGAAGGTCTCCGTCATCGCCGTGACATTGTCGATCGGCCCATTCAGCCACATGGCCGTGTCGATGCAATGGGCGAGCAGGTCGCCGGTGACGCCGCTTCCCGCGACGCTCGCGTCGAGCCGCCATAAGGCCGCTCCGCCCTGCGGCAGATCGGCGGAAATGGTCCAGTCCTGGAGGAATTTGGCGCGATAGTGGAAAATGCGCCCGAGCCGTCCGTCGTCGATCAGCTGTTTGGCGAGCGCGACGGCGGGGACCCGGCGATAATTGTACCAGACCATGTTCGGCCGTCCCGCCGCCTCGACCGCCGCGACCATGCTTTGGGCCTCGGCAAGGTTCCGGCCGAGCGGCTTTTCGCACATCACCATCTTGCCCGCTTCCGCGGCCGCGATCGCGATCTCCGCATGCGTGTCGTTGGGGCTCGCGATGTCGATGAGGTCGATGTCCGGCCGGTGGACGAGAGCGCGCCAGTCCGTCTCGAAGCCTTCATAGCCCCAGTTGTCCGCAAACGCCTCGGCCGCCGCCGGATTGCGGGCGCAAACCGCCTTGAGGACCGGCTCCGCGCCGAGCTCGAAAAACTGACCCGCCCTGGTGAAGGCGTTCGAGTGCGTGCGGCCCATGAACCCGCAGCCCACAAGGCCGATGTTGAGCGGCGTCTTCATCCTCATCTAGCGTCCTTGAAACCGCCGGCGAGCGCCAGCCCCTGGCCGCGCGCCCCGCGGATCGCCAGACCTACCACCGGCTCGGCTGCGCGGCCAATGTGCGCGAGCGCGTCAAGGAACAAGACAAGCAGCGCCCGGTTGTCGTTCAGACGCGCGCCGCTCCCAAGCTCCCCGCCAAAGAAGGCGCACGTTCGCCCCGCGCTTGGACCTCCTGCGCGGGGTTTTCCGGGCTCCGAAGCGAGGCGATGAGGAAGCACCATGACGGACGACGACCTGCGCCAGAGGAACGCCCGCCTCCGAGACAAGATCAGGGAGATTGTGGAAAGGCATCCGGACCTGCGCGACCTTTCGGACGAAATTGCCTTGGAGCAGGGCATGCATGTCGAGGTTGGGACCCCATTCCTCGCGCGGGTCAACGGCAAGCTCAAGGAGCGGGCGCGCGCAATCATCGAGCGTCGACCAGACCTGGAACGCTTTTTCGAGGAATAGCCGCCCAAGGCTTGCCTTACCGGGCCGCTCGACCCTAGCCGCGATTCTGGTCAGCTCGCGCCGAGCAGGCGGCGCGCGCCGAGATTCTCCGCGCAAAGGCGCGGAGTTCATCCTACACCTGAACCCTGATTGCGCTCTCCCGCGCCTCTGGCGGAATATGGCGGCGACGCCATCGCCGGGTCGTGCTCTTAGGGGCCCTTGGCCTGAACAAGATTCGCAGGGAGACGAGATGCTCATCGGCATTGATTGGGGCGGCACAAAGATCGAAGGGATCGCCATGGAGCCCGACGGGCGCGAGCTCCTCCGGGCGCGAATGGAGACGCCCCGCCACGACTATCAGGGCTGCATCCGCATCATTCGCGACCTCATTGCCCGCCTTGAAAGCGAAACCGGGCGAAACGGCAGCGTCGGCATTGGCATCCCCGGCTCGCTCGAGCCGCGCTCGAGATTGGGCAAGGGCGCGAATTCCACCTGGCTCCTCGGCAAGCCCGTCGAGAAGGATCTCATGGACGCCCTTCAGCGAGACATACGGGTCGAGAACGACGCGGATTGTCTCGCCGCCTCCGAGGCTGTCGATGGAGCGGGCGCCGGTTACAACGTCGTCTTCGCCGTTATCCTCGGCAGCGGCGTGGGCGCAGGGGTCGCGGTCGGAGGCCGAGCCCACCACGGCCCAAACAACAGCGCCGGCGACTGGGGCCACAACCCGCTGCCTTACCCGAACTTGAGCGAGATTCCGGGGCGCCCCTGCTATTGCGGCAAGAGCGGCTGCAACGAGACCTGGTTCTCCGGACGGGCCTTCGAGGCGGATTACGCAGAGCACGCCGGCGTCGAGCTCAAGGCGAAAGAGATCCTCACCCAAATGAGAGGCGGCGACCCTCTCTCTCGCCTGCTGTGGAAGAGATATATCGATCGGGCGGCCCGAGGGCTTTCGGTCGTCGTGAACACGCTCGATCCGGACATTCTGGTGATGGGCGGAGGCATGTCCAACGTCGAGGAGCTTTACGTCGACCTTCCTCCGGCCGTGGCCGGCTACACCTTCTCCCCGGTGTTTGAAACGCCGATCAAGAAGGCGGCCCATGGCGATTCCAGCGGGGTTCGAGGCGCGGCGTGGCTGTGGAAAGATGGCTGAGCCTCATCGCCTTTCGCGCTAGCCCAAGGATCACGCCCATGAAGGCCGATGCTATCCAGGATCGCTTCGAATTCGCCTCCCGCCTGATCGACGAGGCGGGCGAACTCGCCTTTGGCTATTTCGACCGGCTGAGCTCGCTCACGATCAAGATGAAGGGCGTGCAGGACATGGCGAGCGAGGCGGACCTGAACACGGAGCTCTTGATCCGCGACCGCCTCAAGGCGGCTTTTCCGGAGGATGGATTCTTCGGAGAAGAGACGGGGCGCGCCGAGGTCGAGGGCGCGGCGGGCCTCTGGGTCGTCGATCCGATCGACGGAACGCAACCCTTCATCAGCGGCATGAGCTCATGGTGCGTGTCGATCGCCTTCGTCGCCGACGGCAAGCTCGAGATGGGTTTCGTCGCAAGTCCCGCGCGCCGCGAAACCTTCGTCGGGCGATGCGGCCGCGGCTCGACTTTGAATGGCGCCCGTATCGAGGTCCGGCCGGCGTCGAAACTGACCGACGGCATCGTCGGCGTCGGTTACTCGCCACGCGTGACGCCGGACGAATTTCTGCCGATGTTCGGGCGCCTCCTTCATGCCGGCGGGATGTTTTACCGCGAGGGCTCGGGCGCGCTCACCCTCTGTTCGGTCGCGGCCGGAAGGCTGATCGGCTACGTCGAGCCGCACATCAATTCCTACGATTGCCTTGGCGCGCTCGCCGTCATCGACGGCGCCGGCGGGAAGATCAGCGATTTCCTCGCCAACGACGGCTTATGGAGAGGCAATCGCGTCATCGCCGGCTCGGCGGAGATCTATCCGGCCTTGGAGGGTTTGTTTGGGGAGGGGGATGAGGGCGGTGCGGTGTTGGCGTGCCTGAGGCAAAGCGCCCTTTCGGGCCACGCGCGGGAGATGCGCGTACGGTCGTGTCGCAAATCGTCGATCAATCCAGGAAAGCCGTGGCGCGGACCGCCACGCGCATGCCTGGATCGCCAAGCACAGCAACGGCACAACAGCGCAAATCGTCCGAGGTGGGGGGGGCGCGCCGCGGCCAAATGAGGCGCTCTACCTCCGCGAGCAGACCAGGGTTTGGCCTCGACCGGAGCACCATAGCGCGTTGCCTGGCCTGTAGACGCTTGTCTCGAAGAGATAGTGGTAGTTGCTGTTGAGCCCCTCGTTGTTCGGCGCCGGCTGCATGGGGTCGAAGGGCTCGATGCTGAGAGAGGCCGCATGCGTCCCGGTGGTCTGCGAGGTGATCGGCAGGGTGATCGAGCCCGGCGCTTCTCCGCGTTCGACCCAGGCGACGAGCTGAGGCATGAACTGCACGGTCGTCGCGGGATCGCCGTCGACGGGCTGCCCGCACGGGCAGTGGTAGAGGCCGGGAACCATGTAGAGGCGGCTGAAGGATTGCGCGGCGGGCAGGCCGCCGGCCTGTCCCACGACCGCGCGATAGTAGTCGAGGCTCGCGAAGGGCGGGATCGCCTGGTCCGCCCAGCTATGGTAGATGATGAGCTTGCCGCCATTCGCGGCGAAGGCGCTCAAGTCGGGGTCGGTCGCATTGTAGATCCCGCCGAGCTGCTCAAGCTCGCCATGCATTGCAGCGGTGAACGGCACGGAGCCCAGCGCGTACTTGCCGGGATGGTTGGGCATGAAAGCCATATCGTTCAGGAACGCCAGACCGATCCCCGCCGCATAGCTGTCAGCCGGCGCCGCGGCGTCCGCAGCCGGCATGACGATCCAACCGGCCCACGCCAGTTCGGAGCCGTAAGGCTCCCCGCCGTCGAACAGGAGATGACCGTCTTTGTCTGACGGCCCGCGGTACTCGTCGCGAACCACGCGGACCTGCTCTTCAGTCAGACAATTCGGCTGGTCGGAATCGTTGGCGCAGCGCATGCTGGAAGGATCGAACGTGCACGCGCGCGGGTCCATGATCACGCCATTCTCGTTCGCGCAGGCGGCCATGACCGCGGCGTGCAGGGCGGGGAGCTTCTCCGCGGTCAGAATCTGCCCGCCTTGCGCATTGAGATTGGCGGCGGCGACCCACGGCCCGACCAAGCCTGCGAGCGGCGCCCAGTTGTTGGCGGGCGCGCCGGCGATGATGCCGTCGAAGTCAGCCGGATAGCGCTGCGCCAGAACCAGCGCTTCGTGCCCGCCGTCGGAGACGCCGCTGAAATAGGAATAGGCCGGCTTGCGGCCATAATAGGCACGCACGATCGCCTTCATAGCGTGTGCGAGCTGATGCTCGGAACTGTAGCCAAATACGGCCCGCAAGCGGAGGTCGTTCCGCGCCCAGAGCGCGTCACCGTTGGTCGGCGTCTCGTGGCCCTGATCGTCCGCTGCGACGACCATCTCGCCGTTCTGCAGCGGCGCATAGGGCGCCTGGTAGCCGCTGGTCCGCGACGGATCGTCGAGGCTCACGTCGGCCTTCCCGCAGAGCCCTCCGCAGCCTTGCTGCAAATAGTCGCCGCGCCAAGTCTCCGTCGGCAGAAGCGCCTCGAACTGGGTGACGGGGCTGATGTACCCTTTGACGTCGCAGAAGGAATGCCCGTTGCGCGAAGCTCTCGCGGTCGAAGTGATGCGCGCGTCCAGCGCGGTGAAATCCGAGTTCGCCAGCGCCTCGCAGGACATGACTGGGAGAATGGCGCCCGCCTGAGCTGCAGACGCGTCGGTCTTCATCGCAATCGTTGAGCCAGTGGCCGCAATCGTTGCGACCGTCAACAATCGGGAGATTCGCGAAAAGTGCATTTTCATTCCTCCCTTGGATCGCGTCCTTTGACCCGCCTCGCGGGCCGACGCCGACGTAGCCGCAAGCGTAAAGACGCTCCTCCATCCTGGCCAGCTTGGCGCGGTTCAACTGTCTGTGATCAACGGCGGTTTCCCTTCCATTCGGTCGCGTTTAAAACTCGCTGCGCGGAATGGCCTATTCATTTCATCACAGCGTCACGCCTGGGCCGTTTCCTGCGAAAGCGAATCGGAGGTTTGAGAAATGTCCGAGCATCACGGCGATGGAGTGACCCGGCGCGAGGTGCTGATCGGCGCATCCGGCGGCCTTGCGCTTGCAGCGGTCGAGGCTTCCGGAGCGCGCGCGCAAGACGCGCCGGGAGCTCAAGTCTCGGGCCGAGTGTCGGGCCGAGTATCGGGCATCGTGTTCGAGGATCGCGACGGCTCGGGCGTGAGCGCATCCAATCCGGGACTCGCCGGCGTGCTGGTTTCGAATGGCCGCGATATCGCCGTCACCGGATCCGATGGTCGCTACACGCTGCCGCTACCGGATGAGGCGACGATCTTCGTCATCAAGCCTGTGGGCTTCATGCCGCCGGTCGAGCCGCTCACCAATCTGCCGCGCTTCTATCGCCATCACTCTCCCAAAGGCTCGCCGGCCGAGCTCAACTTGCGCTTCGAAGGCTTGCCTCCGACCGGGCCCATGCCGGCGTCGGTCGATTTCCCGCTTCGTCGCCAGGACGAGCCGAAGACGTTCAACGTTGTGCTGGTGACCGATCCGCAGCCGGAGACCGGCGCTGAAGTCGACTTCATCCGCGAGGATCTGATCCAGGCTTTGGCCGGCGCTGACGCCAAGTTTGGCCTCACCGCAGGCGACATCATGTTCGACGATCTCTCGCTCTATCCGCGTTCGAACGCCATCATGGGTACGATCGGGCTGCCGTGGTGGAATATCGGCGGCAACCACGATCTCAATTTCGAGGCGCCAGACCGCAAATATAGCCGCGAAACCTTCAAGCGCGTCTTCGGCCCGAATTACTTTCGCGTTCTTCTACGCCCAGACGCTCTTTCTCATGCTCGACGACGTCAACTATCTTGGACCCGACCCTCACAAACCCGGGGGAGGGGGCAAATACGAGGGGAGACTCGACCCGAGCCAACTCGAGTTCGTGCGCAACGTGCTCGCGCACACGCCGGGCGACACGCTTGTCGTCGTCGTGATGCACATTCCCATCAATACGTTTCTCGACAACGAACCCTATCAGAACCTGCAGGATCGGGACGCGTTCTTCGCCCTGTTCGAAGGACGCCGCTACACCGTGAGTTTCGCCGGTCATACGCATACGACCGAGCATCATTATTACGATGGCCAGGATGGCTGGAAAGGCGCCGCGCCTCACCATCATCACGTGCTGACGGCGCTCTCGGGCTCATGGTGGAGCGGGCCTTACGATCATCGCGGCGTCGCTTGCGCCGACAGTCGCGACGGCTCGCCGAACGGCTTCCATATCCTCTCGGTCGATGGCTTGAATTACTCAACGCGGTTTATCCCCGCGAAGGAGCCGAACGGGCGCCAGATGCGGCTCTCGATCGACAGCCGCTTCCACGGGATCACCAAGGACGCCGACCGCGATTTCCGCCAGGTGCGGCTCCTCGGTTCGCCCGTTCCTCGCGACGCGCTTGGCGCTTCGACGCTCATCGCCAATGTGTTCGACGGCGGCGAGAAGACGAAGGTCAAGATGGTCATCGGCGATCGGGCGCCAATCGAGATGGTCCGCCACGCGCGGCCCGATCCCTTCGTGCAAGAGGTGTTCGCCCGCAACGAGGCGACCAAGAAGGCCTGGGTCAAGGCCGAGGATTGCTCGCACATCTGGACCGCGCGCCTGCCCGGCGACCTTGCGCCCGGAACCTATCCGGTGGTGGTCGAGGCGACCGGCGAGTACGGCCAGCCGCTCCAGGGACGCCTGGCGCTCGAAGTCACGGGGTGAGCGGAAGCGGCGAGCACGCGGCTCGATCGCATTTCGACTGGGGCGGAGTGGAGCTGTGGGCGACCACGCGTTGGCCCGGTAACACGAACGCCTCGCGTCGAGGCCGAGGAACCGCAGACTTCCGCCCGTCTCCACGGCTCGACTCAAGTGTCAAGGAGCTGGCAGCGCCTTGTCGTTTCGGCAGACCGACAGAGGCGATGTGCGCGCCTGCTCCACGCGTGTCATCGTTTGCGCGTGAACGTCAAAGACCCCAGTCAGGCATACGCACGAATACCCATACTGGCCGTTAATGGGCACGAAACGGTCGGGCTGCGGCTGAGGCAGTTTTTCAATTCCCTCCGCATAGGGGCCGCCTTGTGCGGAGATGATCCAGAGGCCGTGGGCATCCTTCAGCCACCAGTTGCCGGGAGTGGGATTCTCCAGCCATCCGCAGCGCTCCTCCGCAAGGACAGGACATAGCGACGCAGCCAGCGTCAGCCCGACAATCACGCCAGCTCTTGCCAGCTGGCGCCTGGCGCGTCGGCGGGAAGTGGGAGTCGCGAGCATGCCGGGCCGCTTGCTATTGTTCCGGAGCGACTTCACGAGGTCGTATAACTGATTGCCGAGTAAAAATTGTGGCCATACACGGCTATTGCTTGGGCTTTATCCAACCCATTGATAATCCGGCGAGCGTTCACCCAGTCATCCGTTGTTTGGTTGAAGTAATTGGCTAACGACTTGCCAGTGAACAGTCCCTTGATCATGCCCATGAACATGATATTTGTCGCGTTGTCGAGCTCGAGCGCCAGCTCGGGATGATCGACGAAGTCGACGCCTAGCAGGTCTGACATCGTTTTGTAGTTGCGCTCCCAGGTTAGCTGCACGAAACCACGACCGTAATACACCTTCCCGGTAGTCGGATCAGGCTTCCCATACGGCATTCCGCGTCCCTTGCCGTATTCTTCGATCGGCTGCATGTGCCGATCGGTCTCGTGGTAGGTCGTCGCAAGAGCGTAGGCGAGCCACCGGTCATCATCGGCGGTATATTTCGCCTCCCATCCATCAAGAATTGCGTTCATCCCGTCGACCTGGGTTTGTTGCAAGACGTTCGAGAACATCATTCGGCGCGCGTGTGCGAAGAAAAATGGGCGATTGATTTGAGTCATCTGAACCTCAGGGCGCAAAAGTGACACATTCTGATTTTCGGTATCATAACCTCCGTTTTGCGCTATTGCCAGAAAATGTTCACTTTTTGTTCTCGATCAGCGCTAACCAGCGGCCGGCAGCGCGCCGGCGGGGACCGTTGGCGGGGCGGGCGCCAGCTGGCATATTTTGGCCGGGCTGGATGGCGCGGGAGATGAGGCGGCTCAGCGAAACGCTCGTCTTCGGCGCGCTATCGGTTCATCATATCGAGCGCGGCGCTCTACGCGGCTCTGTTTCGAGAGGCGCGAAATCACCGGGAGTGAGACGATGGATCCGAAATCGACCGCGGTCGTCCTCATCGAATACCAGAACGATTTCACCACCGACGGCGGGACGCTGCATCAGGCGGTGAAGCCGGTGATGGACAAGACCAACAGGCTGACGATACGGTCGAGACCGTGAGACAGGCGCGCGAGCTCGGCGCCACGATCGTCTACGCTCCGATCATCCTGCGCAGCCGCGGCCTATCGACCATTGCGCCCGGCGGGTTTCTGACCAATTGCGGCGTCGAATCGACCATCCGGACCGGATATGAGAAGGGCTACGACGTCGTGACCCTCAAGGACTGCACCGCGACGGTCAGCGAGGAAGAGCAGCGCGCCGCGGTCGAGAAGGACCATCCCATGTTCTCGAGGCCGATGACGCATGAGGAGTTCCTGTCGAGCCTGAAGAGCGGCAAGGCGGTCGAAACGAAATCGCGCGGCTACGAGGCCGCTTAAGGCAACGGGCGCGTCGGACCATGGTGAGGCTGAACGAAGTCCGGCGAAACGAGGTCGCGGTCGAAGCGCCCGCTTCGTTCGACGCCATGCTCACGTTCATTGGCGTCATCCGTACGCCCTGGACGTCGCGGCTCGATTGCCCACGTCAGGGACGAGCCGACGGACCGATCTGCCGTATCGAGGTCGCCGAGCCGTGGATCGCAGCCCTCGACGGGATCGAGGCCTACGAGCGGATCGAGGTCCTCTATTGGCTGCACGAGTCGCGGCGAGATCTCGTGCGCCAAAGCCCGGCCAACGACGGCGCGACGCGCGGGACATTTTCGCTGCGCTCGCCTGTCCGCCCAAACCCGATCGGGACGGCGCTCGCGACGCTCGTTAAGCGCAAAGGGGCGACGTTGCTGGTCAGGGGCCTCGACTGCCTCGATGGGACCCCGCTCGTCGACCTCAAGCCCGACCGCTGCCAGTTCACGCCGCTCGCCCCATCCCAACCGGGCGATTTTCGAGACGGGATGAGGGCTCGCCGGTGACGCCGGCCCTCGTCGCCTTCGGCGATGTTGGCCTCATGCCAGTTCCCCCTCGACTGCGAACCCAGGGATGGCCATTTGCGAGTCCATTTTGAGCGATTCCAAAGCCTTGCGGCGCATTTAGCAAGTCGTTGTCGCTCCCGAAGCCCTTGTCCTGAGCGCCGCGAGGCCGCCTCGAAGGACGGCCAAAAACGACACGCTCATTTCGCGGTGCGAAACGAAACGTTTCGCAGGTCCTGGCCTAAGGCATTGAAATCATTATGTGTTATGAATCCACCATTCCCGGATTGTTTGTTTTCAACGACTTATCGGCCGTTTCGTTTCGCCGTGTTTCGCAGGCCGTTTGTTTTGAATGACTTAACGCTCCTCGTCGTTTCGTAGCGGCCGTTTTCGTGTCGCTGACCGCCAAGATCCCGCTGCGGGCGCGCTCCTGAGAAGCGCGAGCCGGCGTGTCGTTGCTTCTGGAAAACAGTAACAATGTCTCATCCAGATCGTCAAGAAAAAGTCGCTTCTGTCGAACGCCGGTTCCTCAAGAGACGGTTTTCCTGCAGACCTGCCGAGCCGGCGCTGCTCGTCGGCTCGAAGCCCGACCTCCGCCGTTCACGCCGCGCGCCACCGCAGCGATTTCCAGGCCGAGTGAAGCGGCGAGGATCGGGCGGTCGAGCAGGGTTTGATTTTCGCGATTGAGAGCGCCATGCTCAAGAGGCGTTGGACCGCCAGGTCAGTCGTGGACATCCTCCTTGAAGCCATCTCACGAGCTCGAACGTCATCGCGTTGCGGTTCGCGAAGCAGCTAGCCGGTTTCGCTCGGCGAACCCGCGCGTCTTCGGCTCGGCGGCGCACGGCGCCGATGAGGAGGGAAGCGATCTCGATATTCTCGTCGATGCTTTGCCCGGGGCGACCCTGTTCGATCTGGGTGCTCTTCAGGTCGAGTTGGAGGACTTGCTTGGCGTTCGCGTAGACCTGCTGACCCCGGCGATCTGCCGCCGAAGCTGCGGGACGCCATTCTCGCTGACGCGCAGCCGATATGAGCCTGAGCCGGCTCGGCGACTGTCTCGATCAGATGCTGACGGCCGCGAACGACGCGCGCCGCTTCATCGACGGAATGAGCAAGGAGGATTTCCTTGCCGACAAGCGAACCCAGCAAGCTGTGGTGATGAGTCTGGTCATCATCGGCGAGGCCGCCGCCAGGATCATGGACAAGCATGGCGGAATTCATCGCGAGCAATCCCGAGATTCCTTGGCGCGGCATGAGAGGGATGCGCAATCGCGTTGCTCACGGATATTTCGACGTCATATGGGACACAACTCAAGCCGCTCTTCCGGATTTGGTGCTGCGGTTGAAGCGTCTTCACCAGTGAACCATTGCGATAAGGATACGATTCCACAGCCGTCGGTAGTGTGTCACCCAAGGTCTGCAGGAAAACCGCCCTTGAGGAACCGGCGCTCGACCCCCATCCTTGACTCCCTCGCCCTTTCGGTCCAAAACAAGAACAAAATGCGAACTTATAGGACGCGGACCGAATGTCGCCAGGCGGCAGAGCGGAGGCGATGGCGCGTCTCAGGCGCGCCATCGCTGAAATCGAGGCGGAAGGCGGCCGGCCAAGCGATCGGCCCGCGCGGCGACTTCCGCTCGCGCGCGCTTTCGATTCTGCGCTTGGCGGCGGCCTTAAGGACGACGCGCTGCATGAGATCGCGCCGGCTAAAGCCTCGGACGGGGCGGCGGCGATGGGCTTCGCGCTGGCGCTCGCCGGAGGGTTCTTGAGCCGGCGGCCCGCCTCGGCCCTCATCGTTAGCGAAGGCTTCGCCGATCAGGAATCGGGGGCGCTCTATGGGCCAGGCCTCGTCGCGCATGGGCTTGAGCTAAGCCGCCTCGTATTCGTGCGCGCGCCCGACGCGGCTTTGGCTTTATGGGCGATCGAGGAAGCGCTCAGATGCGGCGCGCCGGCTGCGGTCATAGGCGAGATCTGGAGTCTCAAAGGCTATAGCCTCGCCGCCTCGCGGCGTCTTTTGCTCGCCGCGCGAAAAGGCAAAACGCCCGCGCTTCTGGTCCTGGCCAGCGCCTATGGACAGGCGGAGCGCGTCGCCAGCGCCGCGGAGACGCGCTTTGAGATCGCCGCCGCGCCCAGCGCCAGGACGCCGGCGGCGGCTGGCCTCGACATTCCCGGACCCTTCGCCTGCGGGGCGCGGCTCATCAAGGCGCGCCTCGCGCGTGCGGGGCCCGAGCGGCCTTTTCAGGCTTTCGACGCTGAACGCGTCATTCATCTGGAATGGCGTGGCGAGGATATGACTTTCAGGGACATGGGCGTTGACGACCAGGCGATTTCTCTCCCTCTGGCTGCCGCGTCTGGCGACCGACCGCGCGCGGCGGCTCGGCCGCGTTGATAAGCGCGCGCCGCTTGTCGCGGTCGCCAAGATCGACAATGCGCAAAGACTGGTTTGCGTCGACGCTCAAGCCTCGCGGCTCGGCTTGAGTTTGGGTCTATCCCTTCCCGACGCGCGCGCCCGCTTTCCGGCTCTCATCGCGGTCGAGGCTGAGCCTTCGGAAGAGGCGCGGCTTCTGACGCGTCTCTGCGATTGGTGCTCCCGCTACACTCCGCTCGCCGCCCTCGACGGACGCGACGGGCTGATGCTCGATATTTCCGGCGTCGCTCACCTGTTCGAGGGTGAAGCGGCGCTGATCGAGGATTGCCGGGCGCGGCTTGCCGCGCAAGGAGTGACCGTCCTCATCGGCGCCGCCGGCAATCCGCGCGCGGCCTCAGCGCTGGCGCGGTTCTCGCACGTGAAGACCGCGCTCGAGCCGATGAGCGAAAAGACGTTCGCCAAGCTCTTTCACGATCTCCCGCTCGCCGCCCTTGGCCTCGACGAGAAAACCGTCGCGGACATGGCGCGGGCTGGCTTGAGGCGCATCGGCGACATTGCGCTCCGACCGCGCGCGCCGATCACGGCGCGGTTCGGCGCCGTTCCGATGGCGCGGCTCGACGCGCTCAAAGGCCTCGAGCGCTCGTCGATCGTCCCGCGCTTCCGCCCGCCGGATTTCTGCGCCGAGCGGCGGTTCGCTTCGCCTATCCAGACGATCGAGGCGATCGAGGTTCAATTGCGCAAGCTCGCCGACGATCTCGTCGTGCTGTTGGAGCGGCAGGCCAAAGGCGCACGGCGGATCGAACTTAGCCTCTATCGGGTCGATGGCGCGGTGCGCCGTATCCTTTTCGGCGCCTCCCGGCCGCTCAATGAAGCGCGCGCGATCGTGCGGCTCATCGCCGAGCGGCTTGCCAGTCCGAACGAAGACGCGATCGACGCCGGCTATGGCGTCGATCTCATGCGTCTCGCATGCCTCGTGGCGGAGCCGCTTGCGCCTTCCGAGGCCGAGCTTGAGCGCGCGCACGAGGCCGAGCGCGCCCTTGTCCTCGCCGAGCTTCTCGACCGGTTGAGCGCACGGCTCGGCGCCCGCGCCGTGACGCAGCGCGAGCTTGTCGATGCGCATCTGCCCGAGCAGGCCGAGGCGGCGGCGCCGGCGACGTTGGGGTCGGTTCGGGGCTTGCATCTCGGCCGCATCTCTGGCGTTGGCGCACCCGCCCCCTCTTGTGGGGGCGGAGACGCGCGGCTGCGCGGCGAAAGCCGTCATCGCGAGGACCCTGCGGGCTTGGCTCGCGATGACGGGTCAAACAGCGCGCCCACGAGGCCATTGCGTCTTTTTGCTCGCCCGGAGCCGATCGAGGCCATGGCCGAAGTTCCCGATGGACCGCCTCGGCGCTTTCGCTGGCGGCGAGTCCTGCATGATGTCACGGCCATCGAGGGACCCGAGCGCATCGCCGCGCCCTGGTGGCGGCACGCGGGCGCGCCCACGCGCGACTATTTCCGCGCCGAGGATTCCGAAGGCCGGCGCTTCTGGCTCTTCCGCGAGGGCTTGTGGGGCCGCGAGACGGCGCGGCCGAAATGGTTCGTGCACGGGCTGTTCGGGTGAGAGGTCGACGCCGTACAAGGCTCTTGACGCGCCGGGGCGCTGGCGGACAACGTCTCGCCGAGGACCGCGCCACATCGGAGAGCGTCGAATTGCAGTCCAGCAGGGCCATCTTGAACGTCCGCCATCTTACGACCTACCGCTATAAGCGGCCGGTTGAGTTTGGCGACCACCGCATGATGTTGCGCCCGCGCGACGGACACGATCAGCGGCTCCTGTCATCGGAGCTCGACATCGAGCCTGAGCCGAGGCGGCTGCGCTGGCTCTATGACACGTTCGACAATTGCGTCGCGGTTGCGTCGTTTTCCGGCTCCTGGACGTCGCTCCGGGTCGAGAACCGCTTCACCGTGGAGCGGATCGAGGACGACCAGCCTGGCGGCGAGATCGACCCGCGGGCGCAATTCTTTCCCTTTTCCTACGCCCCCGAGGAACTACCCGACATCGCTCGGGCGATGGAGCGCCTGTACAGTGATCCTGACGGGGATCTCGACCGCTGGGTGCGCCAGTTCGTGTCGCCGGGGGCGACCACGCTCACCAGTCATCTCTTGATGACGATGACCTACGCGATCAAGGAGAGTTTCTCCTATGAGCGCCGCGAAGCGTCGGGGGTTCAGACGCCGCTGCAAACCTTGGAGCGGCGCCGTGGCTCTTGCCGCGACTTCGCGGTCCTGATGATCGAGGCCGCCCGGGCGCTAGGCGTCGCCGCGCGCTTCGTCTCCGGCTATGTCTATGTTCCGAAGGACGAGGACGAGCCTGTTAGACTAGGCGGCGGAGCGACGCACGCCTGGTGCCAGATCTATCTGCCGGGCGCGGGTTGGGTCGAGTTCGACCCCACGAATGGCCTAGTCGGCAGCAAGGACCTTATCCGCGTCGCAGTCGCGCGCAATCCCGCCCAGGCGGCGCCGCTGTTGGGCGCCTATCTTGGTCACCCGGGTGATGAGTTGGGCATGGAGGTGACCGTCGAGGTGACTCACCCGAAGCAGGTCGAGTTCGAGCCTCGCAGTGGGTCTAGGGGTCTAGGGAGGGCTTAAGGCGTTCTGTTCTGGGCAGGCGTCGGCTTTGCTCTTTCCGGCAGGCGACGGCGATACTGCCCCGATCGATCCGTTTGGGTTTACTTGGCTCCTGGCCCTCAGTGCCCGCAACACCGCCCGTACCCTCTGTTCGCTCATATAAGCTCTCGGCCCAAAGCGGCCCGCCAACTTAAGAAGCGATTGAGTTTTAACTCTGAAGCGCGACGCGGGCACATCCGCCGTTCGCCATTCTTAAGCGCCAGCGAAGCGATCCAGGGATGAAGGTCTGAGCGGCGGCTTTGGATTGCTACGCATCCCTAGGCCGTCGCACGACGGGCGTCTTTCAACGCCCACTCGGCTCCTCGGGGCGATGACTCCATCTGACCTCAGCCTGCTTACACCTCACGCCGCCTCAGCCTTGACCGCGACGATGAACAGACGCGGGTAGGCGAACAGGGTGCGGCCGTCGGGCTGAGCTGGATAAGCGTCCTTGAGGCCGGCGCGGTAGCGGGCAAGGAACTCGCAGCGCTCATCGTCGGCGAGCCGCTCGAGGAACGGCTGCAAAGTCGAGCCGGCGAACCAGTCGGCGATGCTCTGCGGTCCGTCGAGCGGGTGAACATAGGTCGTCATCCAGATGTCGATGCGCGAAGCCGCCGGCCTCAGCCAGTCGTAATAGCTCTCGTAGTCGGCGATGAGCGGTTGCGTCTTGGCGACCGGAACCAGGCGCGATGACCAGGGTCCTTCGGCGGCGACCATGCGCATGAGCGCGTGCGAGGATTCGCGCGCGATGTTCGGCATCTGCGCCGCCAGCGCCCCGCCGGGCGCAAGATAAGACATCAGGCGCGGAAAAAGCCGGTCGTGATCGGGCAGGAACTGCAGCGCGGCGTTGGCGAAGATGAGATCCGGCTTATCCTCGGGCGCCCAATGCGCGATGTCCTGCTTGACGAATTTCGCTTGCGGCGCGCGCACGCGCGCATGCGCAAGCATGGCGTCGGACGTGTCGAGGCCGACCATTCGCGCCTCGGGGAAGCGGCGCAGCAGCAGTTCAGCGCTGTTGCCGGGACCGCAACCCAGATCATAGGCGAGACGGGCCTTCTCGAGCGGGACCCGCGCCAAGAGATCGTGGGCCGCGCGCATCCGCTCGGCTTCGAACTTCGAGTAGAGGGCAGGGTTCCAATCGGTCATCAGCATGAATCTGCCGCCGCGCCTCGAGGCGGCGCTCCGTATCCTCGCGCAATAGGAAGGCTGAAAGCAGGCGCTTCAGTTCAACGGCGCGAACTGATTGATGACAACGAGCAGCGCAAGCAGCGCGAGGCCCAGGCCGAGGCTCCAGCCGATCAGCTTCTTTTCGATCGGCAGCAGCGGCTCGTAGATGCTCGTCGCTTCGCGCAAGTCGGGTTTGGGCATCGCAAGTTTCCTCGATCAGGAGGCGAGCGGCGGTTTGACGCCGGCAAAGAAAAGCCACGAGATGACAAACCCGACCCAAACGACGAACCCGAACAGCGACACCAGATAGACCGCCGCCAGCTTGCCGAACCCTTCCTGCCAGAGCTGGCGGAAATTCGACATGACCCCGATCGAGAAGAAAGTCAGAACGAAGAAGATCACCCGCAGCACGTTGGCTTCGCCGATCGCCGCAGCGAGCTTGCCCGACGAGCCGGCCGTCGTTCCCAGCGCAAGCGCGAGAGCGATGAGAAACGTCAGGACAAAGCCGAGGATGAACTTCGGGAATCGCTCCCAGATCTCGCCAAGTCTCGCTTTCTCGACTCCCGCGCGGGGATTGATGTGATTGGTCCAGATGTAGGCAAGGATGAAAGCCCAGACGCCGATGAAGACGTCAATGAACACCTTCACCGTCGCTGTCACGGTCAGCATCCAGCCCGGCTGATAGGCAATGCCCTCAGCCGCCGCCTTGGCCTGAATAAGCGATTGCGTGATGCCGCCTGCAGCCAGCGCCGCGCCGTCCGTCTTCACGGCGAGCCCCATCCACGCCGCTGCGACCAAAGGCTCGTGCGACATGAACGTTTGCGCAATGAACGGCAGGACCAAGACTTCGATCACCGCGAAAACCACGACCAGCGACGACACGAGAATTGGCACCTGGGGGCGGGCGCGGATCGCGCCGCCAGTCGCGATCGCCGCTGCGACGCCACAGATCGAAACGCCCGAGGCGAGCGGCGCCGCCCATTCGCGGCTGAAGCCGAAACCCTTGCGCGCGATCAGATAGACGACTGGCCAGTAGATCAAATAGGCCTCGACGATCGCCGCCAGTCCCCGCAGCATCAGCGACGACGCCAGCGTCAGCTTGCTGGCCATGGTGACCGCGATGAACGCGCCGAGGATGACGATCGCAATCTTGATGTAGAGCTCGGGACGGACCGCGCTTCTGAGCCGCTCGGCGAAAGCCGGGAAGGCGTTGGCGATGACGAGGCCCACGACGAGCGCGACGATGTACCCGCCCTCGTTGGTGAGCTTGAGCGACCACGAGACGCCGAACTTGGCCTGATCGGCCGGGGTGACGGCGGCGAGATGGGCCCAGGAGCCGACGAACCAGCTCGCATAGGCGAGCGCGAACACGCCCGTGAAAGCGAGCGCGAACCGCCTGACGTCGTCGCCAAGCAGATAGGCGCTCAAGGACAGAACGGCGGTGAGGACAAGGTAAGTCGCAAGGAGCGCGCCAACGCCGCCGAGGCTCGCATAGGCTTTCGAGGCGGGTGCAAGCGCCATCGACGGGTCGGCCCACACCGACGTATTGACAAGCCAGCCGAGCACGTCCGCGCCAAGAAGCGAAACCAGCGTCAGCGCGAAGACGCCAAGACCGAGAACGAGGGCGACAAGGTCCTCGCTGAACCGGGGCGAGGCCGCCGCCTGGACGGGGATGGTTGCTTCGGACATTTCGGAGCCTTTCGACTCAACGCAAGAATGTGGAATATTTGAGTCAGTCTATAGACTTTTAGGATTGAATCAAGGGACATACGGATTGTATGCGGGCCTCCTCGCTTATCTCATTCTAGATGCGTATTTAATTCGGGAACCGGTGGGCGCCGCGCTCTCGTCGCGGCGCGTCGGGACCGGCCAGACATCGTTGCCAAAGATCTAATCAATATCTCGAATTGGTCTCGCGCTCTACTTTACCATCTTCCTCAATCAATTGGATAAGCTCGCCGCTTACACTCCAAACGGAACAAACCCTCCCGCTCCACGTTGAAGCGGTGGGCACGCTTCTCATGGTTCGGTTGAGGAGACGCATTATGTTTGGACAGGCGCCCGTTACTGGCAGTGTTTCGCGGCTCTTCGGCCGCCCCCGTTCGGAAGGCGCGGGCTTGGTCGCCTGCGCCTCGGCGATGCCCCTCGCGGTGTTGGCTTTGGCGGTCGCGGTCGATTACGCGAAGGTTTCCCATTTCAGAAGCCGCGTTGAGAGCGCGGCGGGGGCCGCCTCGCTCGCCGCGGCGGACGCGATCGCCCGGCAGCCGGGCATCAGCGACGACGGCGGCGTTGTCGCCGGCCGGATTGCGGTGTCTGTCTTCAAAGGTCGGGCTCCGCGCGGGGCCGGCGCGCCCACGGTCGCCGTGACGAGCCGCGCGGCCGCAGTGACGGCGACGGTTGGATATGCGGGCGTGGCGCCGAGCAATTTCGGCTCAGCGTTGGGCTATGATGGCGTCAGCGCCGACGCCTCATCCACCTCGCTCGCGCGCGTGGCCGACGCCCGACGGACGGTTGCTCGCTGAATCGTGCGGGGGACTGTTCGGCTCAACGCCTATTAGCGAGGAAGCCACAGAAATTGATTGCCTCTTGCCGCTGGCTCGGGCGTCGGCTAGACCCGCTTCATGACCAAGCCAGTACCATGGATTTTGGGCATTATCGGCATCGTGTTCATCGGCGTCGCGGTGGTCTACTGGCTCACGCCCGCCGGCGGCCTCCCAAGTTTCCTGCCCGGCTTCGACGCGGGCTCCGATCACGTTCATCTCACACACGCGCTTGGCTCGCTGATCATCGCGCTCGCCCTGTTCGCCATCGCCATCATCTGGTTTCAGCTGATCGCCGAGGATTAGCTCAGCCTACGCAACCGTGATCGCTTGTTTGCCTTCGCCGTCGCGCTCACGCCGGCGCGGAAGGCTCGCATGTCGCCAAACCGTCATAAACCGCCCGTACTGATGCTGTGCGACACACGAGACGCTGGACGGCGCGCGCATGGACATGAAAGTCATAGAGGCCGGCGAGGGGATCGGTCACGTCGTGCTGGACGGTCGCTTCGATATTCAGGGAGCGCAGGAGGTCGATTCCCGGTTCGACGAACTGGCGAAGAGCAGCAACGTCCTGGTCGTCGACCTCGCGAAGGTTTCGTTTCTGGCTTCTCTCGGGATACGGACGCTGATGCTGAGCGCCAAGACCCTCATTCGCCGCGGCGGCGAAATGGCGGTCTGCGGGGCGAATGAGAGTGTCGAGAAGGTCCTGCGGACAACCGGCTTCAACGAGGTCGCCGGAATTTATCCCGACTCTCAATCGGCTCTCGGCGCCCTGCAGGAAAGGCTGGGCGCCTTCTCGACAAGAAAAACATGAGCCACCCGGCGTCGCGAACCTGCTCACGCGACTTTCCCGGCACAGTCGAGGCCGCGTCGGACGCCGAGAATTGGGTCGCGGGACAGGCGAGCGCGCTGGGCCTCGATGAAGAAGCGGAATTCGCGATCGGCCTCTGCGTCGAGGAATTGTTCCTGAACGCCGTCACGCACGGGCGCGCGAATCGAGCGCTCATTTCCGTCAGCGCCGAATCCGATGGCGTCATCCTGGAGTTCGCCGACGACGGCGCGCCGTTCGATCCGACCCTCGCCCAGACGAAGCGCATCGGCGCCCCGTCACAGGACTTCCAGATTGGCGGCTACGGCACCGGGCTCATGCGGAAATTTTCCCGGCGCATGAGCTATCGCCGCTTTGAAGGCATGAACCGCCTGGTCCTAGAGTTCGCCGCCGGACGCAACGCCAACGCCGGTCCGGATACGTTGAGCGCCCCATGAGCAAATGAAAGATTCCCCGGAGCTGCGCGCCGCCATTCGCGCGGCGAGCGCCTTCCGTGAGCTGTCCGACAACAACCTCGCAATCCTGATCGAAGCGGCCGAACTCGAGACATTCGAGTCCGGCGCGGCCCTCATGGTGCAGGGCGAGCCCAGCGCCTTCGCCATGCTGATCCTCGAGGGCGAGGTGACGGTCACCGCCGACAGCGCTCGCGGCGCCATTGCCATTTCGACCCTTCACGCTCCCTCGCTGGTTGGCGAACTGGGGGCGCTCGCCCAATTGCCGCGCAGCGCCACGGCGCGCGCCTGCACCCGCGTCACGGCTCTGCGTTTCGGGCGCGAGGCGCTGATCGAAGTCGCCTCCGTGACGCCGTCCCTGCTCATCGACGTGATCGGCCGGATGGGCGAGCGCATGCGCAAGTTCAACGGCGCGATCAGCCTCTACACCGAGGCTCTGGACGCGATCGAGCATCACAAGCTCGATCCCGCGCTGCTCGAGGAATTGCGCAATCCGATCCCCGATCTCGCCGATTTCGGCCAGACCTTTGGCCGCATGGCGGAGCAGATCATTTTGCGCCGGCAGCGCGACGACGAGATGGCGAGCGCGGCGGTCATTCAGCGCGCGCTCCTGCCGAGGGTGCGGGAGTTTGTCGAGGACTCGAAGCTGGACGTCTGGGCGGCGATGACTCCCGCCCGCGACGTCGGCGGCGATTTCTTCGAACTCGTGCCCTTGGCCGATGGGCGCGTGGCGCTCGGCGTCGGCGACGTCTGCGGCAAGGGCGTGCCAGCGGCCTTGTTCATGGGCATCACCAAGACCCTCATCCGCATCAACTTACGCGAAAATCCCGACCTGCCGGGCGCGATCGTCAAGGCGAACGCCTTTCTCGCCGACAACAACGCCGGGCAGTTGTTCGCGACCGCCCTCTACGTCGCTTATGATCCGCGCTCGGGCGCGCTCGAATATTGCAATTGCGGCCACCTTCCCGGGCTCATCCGCCGCCCCGGCGGCGCCGTGCAGACGCTGCCCGTCGGGGGCCTGCCGGTCGGCCTGTTCGAGCCCTTGAAGGTGACGGTGCACAAGGCGCACCTTCGACCGGGCGATCTTTTCCTCCTCTATACCGACGGCGTCACCGAAGCCGAGGACCCTGAGGCGCTCCAGTTCGGGGAAGATCGCCTCGCAGGTTTGCTCGCCCAGAAAGGCCACGGCGCCAGCGCGTCGCAATGGATTGCGCGCATCGAGACGGCGGTGCGAGAGTTCGCCCGTGGGCGGTCGCAGTTGGACGACATCACCTGCCTCGCACTGAGGCGATGAGGGGATCTAACCGCCAAACCGCCAGGATAACGAACACCATCTGTTGCCGGGCGAAGGCTATTCGCCCCAGGGTGAATTTACCCATCGCTGTAAGCGGCCTTTTCGTGTGCCGCTAGCTTCGCCCCCTATGCGGTCTGATAAGCATTACGATCGACCATAAGTTCTGCTCGATTTCATCAAGCCTTGCGAGAACGAGGAGGAAACCGATGCTGGAAGGCTTGCGCCCGGATCCGACCTTCTACCCATCGCCGCGGATCGCGAGCGAAGCGCCCGCCGAGAAGCTGGCCTACACGGTGCTCTTGTCGCCGGACCGCGCCAAGCCCGACGCGCTCGCGGTCGTGGACGTCGACAAGAGCTCGCCCAACTTTGGCAAAGCCATCTATCGGCTCGACATGCCGAATGTGGGCGACGAGTTCCATCATTTCGGCTGGAACGCCTGCAGTTCGGCTTTGTCGCCGTTCTCGAGCCATCCGTTCCTCGAACGCCGCTATCTCATCATTCCCGGCATCCGGTCGTCGCGCATCTATGTCGTGGACACGAAGCCCGATCCGGCCAAGCCGACGATCGTCAAGATCATCGAGCCTGAGGAGGTCTTTCGAAAGACCGGCTACTCGCGCCCGCACACCGTGCACTGCGGGCCGGAGGGGATCTACATCAGCACGCTCGGCGGAGCGGGCAAGGATGGCGCCGACGGACCTCCCGGCGTCTTCATCATGGATTGCGAGACGTTCGACATCCGCGGGCGCTGGGAAATCGATCGCGGCCCGCAGCGCCTACATTACGACTTCTGGTGGAACCTGCCGCGCAACTACATGGTAAGCAGCGAATGGGGTCTGCCACCGCAGTATGAAAACGGCGTCGTGCCCGAGGACCTGCTCAGCAACAAATACGGCCATTCCGTCCATTTCTGGGATCTTGCGGGCAGAAAGAACATTCAGACCATCGACCTCGGCGCCAATCATCAGATGGTCCTCGAGATCAGGCCGGCCCACGATCCGATCAAGGAATATGGCTTCCTCGGCGTCGTCGTCGACACGACGAACCTGGAGGGATCGATCTGGACGTGGCGGCGCGAAGGCGGAAAGTTCACGATCGCCAAGACGGCGACCATTCCGCCCGAGCCGGCCGACAAGGACCTTCTGCCCGATCTCCTGAAAGGCTTTGGCGCCGTGCCGCCGCTCGTCACCGACATCGACCTCTCGCTCGACGACCGCTTTCTCTACGTGTCGTGCTGGGGAACCGGCGAACTCAGGCAATACGACGTCTCCGATCCGATGAGCCCGCGCCTCGCGGGCTCGGTCAAGATCGGCGGGATCGCGCGGCGCGCCGCCCATCCGAACGGCAAGCCCTTCGCGGGCGGACCGCAGATGGTGGAGATCAGCCGCGACGGCAAGCGGGTCTATTTCACCAACTCGCTCTACAGCGCCTGGGACAAGCAGTTCTATCCGAGCGGCGTTCCCGCCGCGCAGGTGATGGGCAACGTCAATCCGTCCGGCGGAATCGACGCTCGATCCCAATTTCTTCGTCGAGTTCGATCAAGGCTACGGCGCCCACCAGGTTCGTCTCGAGGGCGGCGACTGCTCGACGGATTCCTTCTGTTATCCGTCGGCCTGACGCGCAGCGATGAACCTCGGCTGGCGCCCTGAACTGTGGCTCGCCGTGATTGCGCTTGGCGCCTATCATGGGCTGAGCCCCGGCATGGGCTGGCCGCTCGCGGTCGCGAACGGCATGTGGGCGAAGCGGGATCGCGCCGTCTTCGCCACCTTGCTTCCGCTCGCTTGCGGGCACTACCTCGCGATGGCGGCGGCGCTCTTGCCTCTCTCGCTCTTGCTTGCTTACGTCGATTGGAGTCAGTCGGTTCGGATCGCGGCCGGCGCCCTAGTCGCGGCGTTCGGCGTTTTCAAGCTCATCAATCGCCGCCATCCGCGCGCCCTCGCACGGCTGGGACCGAACCATCTGATGCTGTGGTCGTTCCTCGTCGCGACGGCGCACGGCGCGGGCCTCATGCTGGCGCCGGTTTTCCTCGGCCTCTGCGCCTCAGCCGGGTCCGCGCCCTTGCCGCAGCTCGATGGCGACCACAAAGCTATGTCCGATTTGATGCGATCGGGGCTAGCGACATCGATCGAAGTGTCGGCGGTTCACACGCTCGCCATGGCGCTCGTCGGCGGCGCGATGGCCTGGATCGTCTACCGCTGGGCGGGCTTGGCGCTTCTCCGGCGCGCGTGGATCAATCTTGAAAGCGTTTGGGCCGCGAGCCTTGTCGTCACGGGCTTCGTCGCCTGCGCTGTCGCCGGTCTCGGCTAGTTCCTGGGCGCCGTCGGCGCGCCGCGACCTTGTCAACGTCCGGCAAAGTCCAAGCCTTGTCGAACAAAGCCTTGGTCGGCGCGTAGAGCCGGAACATCAGCGCGAAGCGGCGATTGGGATCGGTCGGGACCCAGTTCGACTCGTCCGGCCCGGTCGCTCCCGTGTTAGCGTTGACGGAAAGATTTTTCGACAATTTCTTTCAGACAATAAAAATCCAATGTAAGATGTATTTTAGTGACCAGGAGCCGGGGCGCCAAGCTATGCAATCGAAGCATAAGACCGAAGCCACGAAATGGAGGGTTTTGAGCCGGCAGCGGCGGGAGCGAATTCTCTGGTTGGGAATCGCTCACAATCTTTGAAAACTCTCGTTTGGAAAAATAAACGCTAGCAACGCAGGCAAGTTTGCTGGCATTCCTGTCCGTTAAGGTTCCGTTCATGCGCGTTAACGCTGTCTTGCTTGCAGGAGCGGCTGCCAGGAACGGGTGTAGGCATGATATGGAGGAATGGGTGGACGATTTCGGGCGGCATAAGCGGGCGTGGCTCAGACGAGGAGCGCGCGGACTATTTCCACGCCGGCAATCTGGACCGCATCAGGGACGCGCCGGCCAACGCCTCGGCGACCGTGCATCGCCATGATCTGACGACCATGAGCGAACTGGCCCGACGGGGGTTCCACCTGGTCGATATGAGCGGCGAGATTTGGACCATGCGTCGCGCCGGCTAGGATCTCGCCCGTTCGGGCAACCTTCTGACCGAGCCGGCGCCGGAGCGACTCGGATAACGGCGCCCGAGCCTTGCTAGCCGCGCGTTGCTTTTGGATCGGGCGGCCGGGAGCGAACCGCAGAGGCGACAATTTCTGGTGCGACCCGCAGACGACAATTTGTCTCCCATAGCTGTTTGATCGGCCTGCACGAAGCCCGCGTACCATCGGTTTCGAGCCAAATCAGCCGTTCCCGGTTCCTACAGGCCGTTGCTCTAGTATGTTTCGGTCTGCCAACGCAGGCTCTCCGAACGGGCCCGCGCAGGCCAGCGTAACGCGACGACAATTTCTTGCAGAAAATCCGAAATCTTGCTAAGCTCGGCCTCATGAACAATCCTGCGCTTTCGCATGGCCTGGACGGCAGACTTCCGCCGCCGCGTCGCTTCAACGCAGGGGAAAGGCCGCGCAATTTTTCTTTTGCGGAAAATCCAGCGTAACCCATTGAAAATCTCGATTTGGCGCGAGGAATCCAAGGAAATCCAAGCTTTTCCAACCCCCTAAAATGGGGGCTTTCGCGGCGAATCGCCTCGTTCCAAGAAAACCCAACGGAGCGACCAGCCGCTGACGGAGCCTGACCGT
The DNA here is from genome assembly GCA_963820095.1 of uncultured Alphaproteobacteria bacterium. GTDB lineage: Bacteria > Pseudomonadota > Alphaproteobacteria > Rhizobiales > Beijerinckiaceae > Roseiarcus. The sequence continues at coordinate 75,581 of CAWFZA010000018.1, read as the reverse complement.
CTCCGTCCGAAGACAAGGCGCATTACACCCCGAGTCCGTAGAACGGGAGCACGCGGCAAGGATCGCCGGCCTTTGCGGGCGGCGCCTGGGGCGGACGGACGATGAGGCCGTCGGCGCGCGCCATTGTCTTGACTAGCGAGGAATCCTGGTCCGCAACCGGGGTCGCGACGAGAATTCCGTCAGCCTGGTGGCCGAGGGAAGCGCGCATGTAGTCCTGGCGTACGCCGTTGGCGGGGAGATCGACGGCCAGGCGGGCGGGCCGGCTCAGATCGGCGCCCGGGTCGGTCTCGCCATGCAGGGCGCGCAAGAGCGGGCGCAGGAACAGGATCGCGCAAACCACCGATGAGGTCGGATTGCCGGGCAGGCCCAGGACGCGCATGGGCCCGAGCCGTCCGTGCATCAGCGGCTTGCCGGGACGCATGGCGATGCGCCAGAAGCCAAGCTCCATTCCCGACGAGACGAGCGCCTGCTGGACGAGATCGTGGTCGCCAACCGAGGCGCCGCCGAGCGTCACCAGGACGTCGACCTTGGCGTCGCGCGCTTGGGCCACGGCCGCTTTCAGCGCGCCGAGCTCATCGATCGCGATGCCGAGATCGATTGCGACGCCCCCGCAAGCCTCGACAATTCCGGCGACGGCGAAATTGTTGGAGGCGATGATTTGCGCGGGGCCCAGCGTTCCGCCGGGCGGGACCAGTTCGTCGCCGGTCGCCAGAATCGCCACTCTGGCCCGGCGGCGGGCGGGCAGGGCCATATGGTTCGCCGCGGCCGCCAGCGCGACATCTCGAGGGGTGAGCCGCCGGCCCGCCGGAATGAGCGCTTCGCCGGAGCGAAAGTCCATGCCGGCATGGCGCAGGTTGTCACCTTTCGGCACTGCGGCCGAGAGACGGATTTCTCCGCCCTCGCGCTTGACGTCCTCCTGAATGACGACGGCGTCGGCGCCGTCCGGCATCGGCGCGCCGGTGAAGATCCGCACCGCTTCGCCCGCGCCAAGGGCGCCAGCGAAAGCGCCGCCCGCGGCCGACTCGCCGACCACCGCGAGCGTCGCGGGCGCCGCCGCTGCATCCGCGGAACGGAGCGCGTAGCCGTCCATCGCCGAATTGGGAAACGGCGGCTGGGTGCGCAGCGCCTTAAGATCACGAGCGAGCACCCGGCCGTAAGCCGCTTTGAGGACGACCTCTTCCTCCTCGAGCGGCGTTTCGGCGGACGCGAGCACGCGCTTGAGCGCCTCCTCGACCGTGATCATTGCGCTCATCGACGCTTGTCCTTCGGCTCTTCCGTCGCCCGCCAGTCGCCCGATTTGCCGCCACGCTTCTCGATCAGCCTTAGCCGCTCGATGCTCATGCCCCGGTCGATCGCCTTGGCCATGTCGTAGATGGTGAGGCAGGCGACGGACACGGCTGTCAGCGCCTCCATCTCGACGCCGGTCGGGCCGACGCAGCGCGCCTCGGCGCGAACGCTAAGGCCGGGCAGAGCGTCGTCCGGCGCAATGTCGATCGAAATCTTGGTCAAGCCCACGGGATGGCAGAGCGGAATGAGGTCGGAGGTCTTCTTGGCCGCCATGATGCCCGCGATCCGCGCCGCGCCGATGACGTCGCCTTTCTTGGCGTCGCCAGCAAGGATGGTCCGCAGCGTGGAGACGCCCATGCGCACCTGTCCCTCGGCGATGGCGATCCGGTCCGTCGCGGCCTTGTCCGAAACGTCGACCATCCGCGCCTCGCCATCCGCTCCAATATGGGTCAGAGCCCTTGTTTCGCGTGCGGATGAGGCCATTGGTCGGGCGCCTTTGCTCGAGCTTCCACATGAATTCTGTCCACCGGAGGCTGTCGGCGCCCCCTTCAAGCAAAATTGGCCCAGAGCGGCAACCACCGGTCGAGATGAATTGTCCGGCCTGACCCTTCCCTGTAAGGACGCTACCGGGCGCGCCGCGCGCCATGAAGCTCCAGTGAGATGATGGCGCGTCAGCCGAAAATTGCCTATGTCATGCTGCGCAATGCGCATTTCGGCCCGCGTTTAGCCGCCTCGGTCGAGCTTTGCGTGCGCGATCTGGCCGTTCATAGCCGATATGCGCGCTCGACGCTGGTGGTTTGCCCGCCGGTGGACGAGCCGTTCGACGAAGTCGAGATTGCGACGATCCCCCGCGCGCCGATCAGCGGCAACCTCGGGAAAGCCTGGGACGTCGCGCGGCTCTTAAGACGCCGCGGCGTCGATATCGCCATTGTCGAAAATCACTTGCCAGCCGCGACGCTGATCGCGTTGACCTCGGGAGCGCGGGTTATCTTGCATACGCACGCCTACGTGAAAGCGCCCTCGGGCGTCCTGGACGGCGCTTTTCGCAGCCAGGAGATGCGTCGGCTTTCCGGCTTCGCTTTTGTGAGCGAATACGCCCTGGGCAGATTCCGGACCGATTTCCCCGGTCTGCCTCCACTTCAGCGCGCGGTCCCGAACGGGCTCGACATGCGGGCCTGGTCAGCGATGAAACCGAAGGATCCATCCATCCTCTGCGTGGGCCGCGCGCTTAGGCACAAGGGTCATATCGAAGCGATGGCTGCGATCACGCGGGCGCTGTCTACCCGTCTCGAATGGAGTGCGCGCTTCATTGTGTCCGACCCTGTGGCCGCCGATCGGGAGCCCGCGATCGTTCAGGCGCTTCGCGATGCGGCCGAGGCATCCAACGGGCGGATCAAGGTCGACTCCAATGTTCCTTACGCGGAGGTCAAAGAAGCATGGGAGCGCGCCGCGGTCGGAATGGTGCTGACGACCGGTCCCGAACCCTTCGGCCGAACGGCGCTCGAGGCGCTGGCGAGCGGCGCCGCCCTCATCACCTCTGGCCGAGGCGGCCTTAAGGAGATTTGCGGCCCGTGCGCGGTGACGGTCGAACCAAGCGACGCCGAAGGTGTTGCGGCTGCGCTCGGGCAACTCCTGGATCAGCCAGAGCGCCGCGCGCAGCTCGCGCTCGCCGGACGCGAGCGCGTCGAGAAGCTTTACGATATTCGAACCATCGCACGGCAGATGGACGAATTCATTGACGCCTGCCTTGGAGAGGGGCGGCCTTGAGACCTGAGACGCATGACTTTCGCGCGCCGATTTCCTTCGTCCGGTTGCCTTCGCACCGGCCAACCGGTAACTGGCCGAAAAGCGCCTGGCTCGGGGAGGCCAATGAGACCTGAAAGCTTTGCGGTCGCCGCCGGTCTCGCCATTTTTGGCGGCGGGGTCCTCGGTCTTATCCTTCAGCGCCTCCTGCCCGATCATTTCACGAGTGGGGGACCGCGTGACATGATCGGCGCGGTGGTTGGCCTTCTCACGCTGCTATCGGCGCTGACCATGGGCCTACTGATCTGGACGGCTTACGGGGTCTATGCCGGGCAGAACACGGCGATCCAGACCCTGGCCGCCAAGGTGCTGCAGCTCGATCTCGCTCTGGCCGATTATGGACCGGACGCCAATCCCGAGCGCGCTCGCTTGCGCACGGCGGTCGGGCAGGCCATCGACGACGTTTGGGGAGAGAGGGAAAGCGACAAGGATTTCATTGCGGAGAACTTCGCCGCGGCCGTGCGAGGGCTTCGAAAGGAGGAGGGAGACCTAGCAAGCCTCAATCCTTCAACCGACGCCCAAAAGCAGGCGCTCGCGATTGCGAATTCCGTCGTCGAGGCGATCGGTCAGGCGCGGTTGCAGATGTCCTTCGCATTGACCAATCCGGTTTCGTATCCGCTCATCCTGATCGTGGTCGGATGGGCCATGGCGCTCTTTTGCGGCTTCGGGCTGATGTCCAAAGGCCATATGATGTCGGTCGTCGTGGTCTTGGTCGGCGCCATCGCGGTTTCGACTTCGGTCTACATGATCCTCGACCTCAGCAGTCCCTATACAGGCGTGTTTCGTCCCTCTTCGGCGCCGCTTGAACAAGTGCTGGAGGTCATGGGCAAGGAGTAGGGCCTAGCTCGAATTGTCTTGCCTTTCGCTCTTGCCAGCGGAAAGGCTGCCGCGCGTGTCGTCGAACCCCACGATCTTGAAAGTCGCGAGGCCTGCCGACAATCCGCCCTTGAACGCGCGCCGCCGCGGCCGGTTCTGGCGTGTGAACTCTGCCCTATTTCTCGGCAGCTTCGCCACATTCGCGATGCTCTATTGCGTCCAGCCGCTGCTGCCGAGCTTCACCCGAGCCTTCTCAATTTCTCCCGCTGCTGCGAGCCTCTCCTTGTCCGCGGCGACCGGCGCCTTGGCGGTTGCCATGGTTTTCTCCGGGACATTGTCCGACGCGCTCGGACGCAAAGCGGTGATGACGGCGTCGCTGGCCGCCGCCGGGGCGGCGACGCTCGCGACTTCCTTTGCGCCGAACTGGACGACCCTGGTCGCGCTTCGTGCGCTGACTGGCCTTGCGCTCTCCGGCGTTCCGGCCGTCGCGATGGCTTATCTCGTCGAGGAGGTGGATCGCTCGGCCGTCGGGCTCGCGATGGGCCTCTATATCGCCGGCAACACGGTGGGCGGCATGGGCGGGCGGTTGGCGAGCGCCGGCGTCGCTGATGTCGGCGGTTGGCGGGGCGCGGTCGCCCTTGTCGGCCTTATCTCCCTTGGCTGCGCCGCCGTGTTCGCCTTCGCCTTGCCGAAGGAGCGGCGGCTTCCGGCGAAAGCGCAAGCGGTCGCGCTCCTCCCGGCGCTTCACATGCATTTCCGCGATCCGGGTCTCAGGTATCTGTTCGCGATGGGCTTCCTGCTGATGGGCGCCTTCGTCGCCACTTACAATTACATCGGCTTTCGCCTGGAGGCGCCGCCCTTTTCGCTGAGCCCGGCAGTGGTCGGCCTTGTGTACTCGATCTATCTGATCGGCGCGGTGAGCTCGACTGTGACCGGCGAGCTCGCCGGTCGCTACGGCCGGCGACGCACGATCGGCGTCGCCATCGCCTTCATGCCGATCGGGGTCCTCATGACCTTGCCCGACAATTTGTGGCTCATAATCCTCGGCGTCGGCGTTGTGACGATCGGGTTCTTCGGCGGCCATTCGATTGCTTCGAGCTGGGTCGGCTTGAGGGCCGAGACGGGCAAGGCGCAGGCGAGCGCGCTCTATCTGTTCTTCTATTACGCTGGGCTCGAGTTTGGCGGGCTCGATCGGCGGCTGGGTCTTCTCGCTCGCCGCTTGGCCGGGAGAAGCCGCCTTTGTCGGCGGGTTGTCCGCGCTCGCGCTCATTATCGCCTTGAAGCTCGCGCGCGTGCCGCCGCCGGCGCATCTTCGCGCTGCTTAAGGGGCTCGCCCGTGGAATGGCGCGACGAGGGTCTCATCATCGGCGTCCGCCGGCACGGCGAGGCTTCAGTCATCGTCGAGGCGCTGACCCGCGCGCATGGCCGCCATCTCGGCCTCGTGCGCGGCGGGCGCTCGGCGCGGCTGCGCGCGACGCTCCAGCTCGGCAACACGATCGGCCTCGTCTGGCGCGCCCGGCTCGACGAACATCTCGGGTCCTACGCCGTCGAGCCTCTGTCGCTCCGAGCGGGAAGACTGATGGGGAGCGCGCTGGCGCTCGCCGGACGTCAACTATCTTGCCGCGCTGGTGCGGGTGCTGCCCGAGCGCGATCCTCATGAGGCGGTTTACGAGGCGGCGAGCCTCATCGCGGACGCCCTCGACGACGGCGCGCTTGCGCCGACGCTCGTCGCCCGGTTCGAAGCGCAGATCCTGGCCGAGTGTGGGTTCCGGCTCGACCTTTCCTGCTGCGCCGCGACCGGCGTGACCGATGATCTCATTTACGTCTCGCCGAAGTCCGGGCGGGCGGTGAGCGCCGAGGCCGGAGCGCCGTGGCGCGATCGGCTGCATGCCGCTGCCCCCATTCCTGCGCGAAGACGGGCCTTTCGAAGCGCCTCCGAGCGCTCAGGAGATCGCCGACGGGTTCCGCCTGACGGGGTTCTTTCTCGCCCGCGACCTGTTCGCGCTGCATGGGGAGCCACTGCCGGACTCGCGGGCTGCTTTTCTCAAGGCCGCGAGGCAGGGTAGGTCAGGCGAAGGCTAGCCGCGTCCCCGGCTGGCCAAGCTGCGGTTGGGTTTGTCTTTCGACTGGCCTTATGCAGCGCGGCTACAATTCGCGTCGACCTAAACGCAATCTGCTCCCTATCGCGCGGACGCGGGCGCCGTGTACTTGCGCTCGATCGCCTCTCGCACCGAGCGTCGGGTCGCTTTCGGATCTGCGCTTGGGCTGACCCTCGATCTGCTCAAGCTCATCCGCCAGTTCGTCGTCCTTGATCGCCTCACGAATCCAGCGCGAGTAGTCGTGCGACCTGAAGATGGTGGAGCCACGTTTCGTCATCCACCCCGTCCGCCATCTGCATGAATAGGGTCAGGTTCTGCGCCCGCAGCTTGAGGGCGTTCGCCGGACCGCGGAAATAGAAGCTCTTGTCCTCGCCGAGCGATCCTTCAGCGTATTTCCGGATGTGGCGCTCGGCTTTCTCGGCCGGCGCGTGAGACTTCATGATTTGCGCTTCGCGGCCGGCGCTTCTTCGCCAGAACAAAGCCTCGCCCTTTGCTCGGGCGCCGCTTCCGGCAGGCTCAGGCGCGGGGATCGACAGCGCCTGGCAAAACCGGCGATCGCTTCCGCGGCCTTGTCGCCGACAGCGAATGATGTCATCGACCTTGTCTAGCGCGTCGACCGCCAATGTCGCGGGATCGACGGTCACGAGAATGACCGGGGGAAGCGATTCGAGCGACGCGGTCGCGCTCACGTCGCGCTCGGCGGGCAAGAGATGGTGCGCTTCATCCATCAAGACCCAGTGCGGGCGCCCAATCTTGGCGCGCAGATTGGCGATGGCCGAAATGAAATCAGACGAGAGAGCGCCGGCCGATCCTCGAGCGGCACGGAAAGCATATTGATCACGAAGCTGTCGTCCGGTCGCTCCAGCAATTTGACGACCTCGGTGAGCTGCGGCGGCGACTTCGCGTCGCCGAACACGACGCCCGAACGAAACTCGGCATAGTCGCCTTCAGGATCGAAGACGCAGATCTGGTAGCCATCGTCGACGATTCGCTCCAGCAACGCCGTCGCAACCGTCGATTTGCCGCCGCCGGACGGGCCGCAGATGAGCGTCGAGCCTCCATGGGGCCGAATAACGATTGGGCGACCATCGGCGATCGACGCCGACCTCGACGCTATTGTGGGTCTCGCTCGAGCGAAACGCCTCGACGTCGTCCTTGAGCACCGCCTCGATCAGTTCCGCGACGCCGGCGCCGCGCGCGCCTTTGGTGATGAGATCGGCTTCATCCTTGATCGCTGGCAAAGCATTGGCGACCGCGACGGCGTAGCCGCTCGCCTGCAGGAACGCGTGGTCGTTCTCGGCGTCGCCGACCGACACGACGTTGTGCGCAGAGAGGCCCAGGTCGTCGAGCGCCGCCTGTAAGCCGCTGGCCTTGTTGACGCCGGGCAGGCAGCACCATGACCGCTCCCTTGTTGAACACGATTTGCAGCTCAAGCCCGTGTTCGCGGATCGCCTCGAGAACCAGCTTCTCGTTTGGCTCCCAGGTCGCGACAATGGAGCGGCCCGACGGAGAGCGGCGTGACGCCCTTCTTGCGCAGCGTCTCCACCAGCTCCGGCGAGGGCTCGGGGCCGAGCGGGGTTTCTTTTTTTGTCGCGGGGTCGAAGAGCAGCGCTCCGTTCTCCGCGACGATACGGTCGAAGAGATCAATCCTGGAGAAGACGCGGGTCAGATCGGGCAGCTCGCGGCCCGTGACGAGAAGAAGCCTCCTGCCGGATCGCCTGAAGGCGATGAGCGCGTCGGCGGTTGCATCATCGACAATGCCGTCGTGCGCAAGCGTGCCGTCATAGTCGGTCGCCAGGCAGCTGATGTACATGGGTCCCCCGCGATCTTTCCCACGAATTCTTAGCCAAACGCTCCAAGGACCGTCGCAGTTCCTGCTTCAGCGGCTGCCGGCTTCATAGGCGTTATCGCCATCGCTCCGCGAGAGGGAACAAGGCGCCTTCTTCCAGGATTTGTTTGTGCCCGGCCTGAGCGGTCTGGATCCAGGACGAGCGGGACAAGACAATGGCGGAGCACAGCAGGATATGGTCGCTTTTGGTCTACGGAGGTCTGGCCGCCATCGCCGCGGTGCGCCGCAAAGAGCCGGAGCGGGCGCGCGGTAGCAAGAGCTACGAGGCGGTCCGCAAGCCGCATCGGAGACCCTATCCGCCACCTGATGAGATCAGCAAAACTCAAAGCGAATCTGCTTCGGCGACCCCCGTCGACCCGGAAAAGAGGCCGAGGGAGCAGGTCGAAAACGACCAGCCGATTTCCGCGCAATTGCACCGCGCGAAGGAGCAGGGAAGGGGAAGACACGCCGTGGCGCCGTGGGAGATTCCCTGGGCAGGCTGGAAGGATATCCTTTGGCGCGTCTACGCCAGCTTCAACGACAATCGACTGCTTTCTGTCGCGGCTGGGGTCGCCTTCTATTCGCTGTTGGCGATCTTTCCCGCAATTGCGGCGTTCGTGTCGCTTTACGGATTGATCGCGGATGCCCGGACGATCGACTCCCATCTTTCGTTGGCCGCAGGCGTTTTGCCCGCCGGCGCAGTCGACATCCTTCACGAACAGATCACGCGGCTTGTGGCAAAAAGCGATGCAAAGCTCGGTCTCGGCTTCATAACCGGACTCGTCGTCGCGCTGTGGAGCGCCAACGCCGGCATGAAGGCGATCATCGATGCGCTCAACGTCGTCTATGACGAGAAGGAAAAACGAAGCTTCCTGAAGCTGAACCTTCTCTCCCTCCTTTTTACCCTGGTCGCGATTCTATCTCTCATCGTCGCCCTCGCCGCGGTGGTGATTGCTCCGATCGTCTTCTCCGCCATCGGCCTTTCGTCTTTCCTGGGCGTTGCTATCGCCGTTCTGCGTTGGCCGCTGCTCCTGGTCCTGGCGACCGTCGCCTTGGCCGCGATCTATCGCTATGGGCCAAGCCGCACCGAAGCGCGCTGGCAATGGCTTTCGGTCGGCAGCGTCACCGCAGCCGTCGCATGGCTCATCACCTCGGTTCTCTTTTCCTGGTACATCGCTCATTTCGGCGCTTACAACGCCACATATGGGTCGCTTGGGCGCGGCGGTCGGCATGATGATGTGGATGTGGATCTCGGCCATCGTGATTCTGCTCGGCGGCGAGCTCAACGCCGAGATCGAGCATCAGACCGCGCACGATTCGACGGTCGGCGCCGACAAAGCCATTGGGCGAGCGCGGCGCGGTGATGGCCGACACGATCGGGGCGGCGCGGTAGCCCTTTATCTGGGCCAGTCGGCAGTCCTTCAGCGCCTTGATGCGTTCTGGCGGCAACCGCGCTGCTTATTTGCCGGTGAGCCGCTCCTGGGCCTTCGCCTCGTCCCAAAGCTGCTCCATTTCGGCGAGACTGGACCTTTCCGGGGTCTGGCCGGCTTCAGCCAAGCGGTCCTCGATATGAGCGAAGCGCCGTTCGAATTTGGCGTTGGCGCCGCGCAAGGCCGCCTCGGGATCGACCTTGAGATGGCGTGCAAGGTTTACGGCCGCGAACAAGACGTCGCCCACCTCGCCCGGCACCGCCTGGGCCGATCCCCCCAGGATCTCCGCCTCAACCTCGCCGAGCTCCTCCCTGATCTTCGCGAGGACCGCGCGGACATCGTTCCAGTCGAAACCGACCTTCCCGGCCTTCTCCTGCAATTTCATCGCTCGGGAAAGCGCCGGCAGGGCTAGCGGAACTCCATCGAGCGCGCCCGACTTCGTTCCTTGAGGCCGCCCGCCATTCGGCCCCGAAGCGAGCTTCGCACGTTTCTCCTCGGCCTTGATGCGGCGCCCACAGCCCCTTCACTTCGTCGGAACTGACCGCTCCAGCCTCGCCGAAGACGTGGGGATGGCGGCGAACGAGCTTGGCGGTGATGGCCTCGACGACTCCGCCGAAATCAAACAGGCCTGCCTCTTCCGCCATGCGGGCGTGAAAGACCACCTGCAGCAAAAGGTCTCCGAGCTCCTCGCGCAGATCTTCGGTCGAACCGCGCTCAATCGCGTCGGCGACCTCGTAAGCCTCCTCGACGGTGAACGGCGCGATCGAGACGAAGGTCTGCTCGACGTCCCACGGGCAACCGCGAACAGGATCGCGGAGCGCCGCCATGATCTCGATCAGGCGGCGAATGTCACGGGAAGGCTGCATGAGCGAGGCCAACAGTCTGGAGTCGAACAAGAGGACTATTGGACGCCAAAAGGAGCGCCAAAGAAGCGCTCCCTCCTTTATGCTCGGGGGGTCGGCTTAGAGGGACAGCGAAATCGCCTCGCGGCCTTTGGGCGTGTCCACGACTCTCATCGTCACTTGCTGACCTTCGGCCAAATGCGAAATGCCGGCGTGCCCGAGGACGGAGATATGAACGAAGACGTCCTTGCCGCCATCCTCGCTGGCGACGAAGCCAAACCCCTTGGCGTCGTCAAACCATTTTACCTTCCCGGTGACCGAGACCGCGGTGGATGGATCAGGGGCGACCCGGCGGGGCCGAAGACCGTCGCTGGAAGGCCTTTGTGGACGCTCGACGACGCCCGTCGCATCGACTTCGAGCACCCGCGTCACCTGCGCGCCCTTGGCGCCCGCGCCGACCTGGACCCGCAATTTGGCGCCCGAAGGAACCATTTCGTGGCCGGCCGCATGCAAAGCGTTGGCATGCAGGAAGGCGTCGCCCTGGCCGCCGGCCAGCTCGACGAATCCGTAGCCCTTGTCCGCCTTGAACCATTTCACCACCGCGTCGACCGGCGGGGCTCCCGAATCGACCGGCGCGGAGGCGCCGCCCATGGGGGAGCCTCCGAAACCGCCCCCGTCTGGACTGCCCCCATAGCTTCGAGACGGGCGAGGCCTTGACTCGTAAGGCATCGGCCCATCATCGTCGAACCCGCGCTTGCGAGGCGCCCTAAAGTCCTTACCCTTGCTCATATTAGTTCCAAATCTCCACCCAAAGCCCAATCGCCCGGAGGGCGCCGCTGCCCCTCGCGGTCCGCTGGACAGCCAGCGAACTCCGACGCGACATCTCGTCTAAACAATCTTCTTCGATTGAAGGCGCGATCCGGCTGTCTGTCGACCAACTCAAGGGCAAAACCCCTCGGTCGGCAGACTCGACGCGGAATGACGTCGAGCGCAGTGACGCGCTACGGTTGGCGAACAGCCCTCCGCCACCGGCATAAAAGTAAAATGTAGCGCCCGCATCATCACAAGCCCGCTAGGCCAATACCGGACCTTGCGCGCAGAAGATAGCGTACTTTTGGCGCGGTTGCCAGACAGTCCAAGAGAGCGCGTAAACTATTTGTTCATTTAACCACTCGTATCGAGTGATTTATTCCGGAGCGAACGTTGTAAGCGGCACGTAACCTCCAGGAAAGACCGGCGGTCGCCGAAGGTTTGAGCTGAACACGACCGCGGGGCCGCTTCAAGGCAAGACAAATCCAGTTTAGCGCGTACGCCAAAAGGCGGCAGGGGCTACAAGTCCACGAGGCTATACGTCCACGAGATCGAGCGATTTTGGCGCGCGCTCCTGGATGAAAGCGAAGCGCGCCTCTGGTTTTGCGCCCATGAGGCGCTCCACCGCGTCGGCCGTCGCCTCGTTCTCGTCTGCGGCGATCGCGACGCGCAGCAGGGTGCGCTTCGCCGGGTCCATGGTCGTGTCGCGCAAATCGCGCATCGGCATTTCGCCTAATCCCTTGAAGCGGCTGACTTCGATCGCGCCACGGCCGGTGAACCCCGACTTCAGCAATTCCTCTTTGTGGGCGTCGTCGCGGGCGTAGAGAGAGCGCGCTCCCTGGGTCAGCCGGTAAAGCGGCGGAACGGCGAGATAAAGGTGCCCTTCCTCAATCAGTTTCGGCGTTTGCCGGTAGAAGAAGGTGATTAGAAGCGAGGCGATATGAGCGCCGTCGACGTCCGCATCGGTCATGATGATGATCTTGTCGTAGCGGAGATCGGACGAGCGGTAGTGAGAGCCGGAACCCGCGCCGAGCGCCTGCATGAGATCCGAAAGCTGCTGATTTTGCGCGAGCTTATCGCGAGCCGCCGAGGCGACGTTGAGAATCTTGCCCCTGAGCGGCAGCACAGCCTGCGACGCGCGATCCCGCGCCTGCTTGGCGGAACCGCCCGCGGAATCGCCCTCGACGATAAACAGTTCAGAGCCTTGCGCCGAAGAATTGGTGCAATCGGCCAGCTTGCCCGGAAGTCGGAGCTTTCGCACGGCGGTCTTGCGAGCGACCTCCTTCTCCATGCGGCGGCGGACGCGTTCCTCGGCGCGCTCGATTCCCCAGTCAAGAAGCTTGGCCGCCTGGCTTGGCGCCGCCGCAAGCCAGTGGTCGAATGCGTCGCGAAGCACGCCGTCGACCAATCGCGCGGCTTCGGCCGTTTGCAGGCGGCCTTTGTTCTGCCCCTGGAATTCGGGTTCACGGATAAAGACGGAGATCAACGCGGCGCAGCTCACCATGACGTCGTCGGTCGTCAGCGCCGCAGCACGTTTGCCCTGGCCGATGCGGTCGGCGTGATCCTTCAGCCCACGCAACAAGGCGGTGCGAAGGCCCGCTTCATGCGTCCCGCCATCGGACGTGGGGATGGTGTTGCAGTAGGAGTGGACGAAACCGTCTTCGCCTGCGAGCCAGGCGATCGCCCATTCGACCGAACCATGCTTGCCTGCTTTGTCGACCCGGCCGGTGAAAACCTGGTCGGCGACCAGCTCCTGTCCCTCGATATCGGCCGCCAGATAGTCCCGAAGGCCGCCCGGGAAATGAAATGTGGCTTCCGCCGGGACTTTCGAAGCCTCGCTGATGAGCGAAGGCGCACAACGCCATCGGATCTCGACGCCTCCGAACAGATAGGCCTTCGAGCGGGCCATCTTGAACACGCGCGCGGGGTCGAAGCGCGCCTGAGCGCCGAAGATCTGCGGATCGGGCAGGAAGCGCACCTTCGTGCCGCGGCGATTGAGCGTCTTGCCGACGATTGTGAGCCCGCTCGTCGGCTTGCCCCTTGCGAAGGTCTGCCGATAAAGCGTCTGGCCGCGGGCGACCTCGACTTCGAGCTTCTCGGACAACGCATTCACCACCGAGACGCCAACCCCGTGAAGACCGCCCGAGGTCTCATAGGCGCCGCTGTCGAACTTGCCGCCCGCGTGCAGCATGGTCATGATGACTTCGAGCGCCGATTTCTTCGGAAATTTGGGGTGCGGGTCGACTGGCATGCCCCGGCCGTTGTCGGTGACGCTCAGATAGCCGCTCTCTTCGAGATTGACCTCAATGAAGGTCGCGTGGCCCGCCACCGCTTCGTCCATCGCATTGTCGATCACTTCGGCGAAGAGGTGGTGAAGCGCGTTGGAATCGGTCCCGCCGATATACATGCCGGGGCGTCGGCGCACCGGTTCCAACCCCTCGAGCACTTCGATCGAGGCGGCGGTGTAGTTCGCTTCGTCCGGCGTTCCATTGCGGGTTCCGGACTTGCCGTTGATCGGCGCCGGCTTGCCGCGCTGGGGCGCTCTCGCGCCGAAAAGGTCGTTCATTTGGCTTTCATGGGGATGACGAATTGGTCCTCGCGCAAACTAGCACAGGCGGCGTCAGAACAAAAAGAGAACTTACCTATCGCAGGCTATCGGGCTCTCCTCTCCGGCAGCGAAAGCTCCGAACCTGAAGATTGACTGGCGTCTCGATACGCAACAATCTAAGTTGCATGAGTTCGAAACAGTCGCTTGTCCGGTGCGCTCCACATCCTCCTGCACATGATCGAATATCGAGGTCCGGTAACGTCGGAGGCGCTTGCAGAGATCATGCAGACTAACGCCGTCGTGGTCCGTCGCGTTATGGCAGGCTTGCGCGAGCGAGGCTATGTGCGTTCGGAGAAGGGACACGGAGGCGGCTGGACAATCGCGGCAGACCTCACGGCCGTCACATTACGCGGCATCTACGAAGGTGTCGGCTCGCCGCCGCTTTTCGCGATCGGCAACCGGAGCGAGGCGCCGAACTGCCTGGTCGAGCAGGCGGTCAACGCTGCGCTCGATAACAGCTTGCGTAAGGCCGAAGCGCTTCTCCTTGCGGCGTTCGCCGAAGTCACGCTGGGCGAGCTCAGCGCCGAATTTCATCATCGCCTGGCGCAGCGCGCGCCGAGTGCGCCTGGAGGATCTCATGCCCACTGAAGGCGGCGCTCGCGAAGACCCGTTGCAGAAGCACTTTTCCGATCCCGATGCAGTCGTCGACCGCTATGCCGCTTACCCCACTGCATCCGGGGTCGACCCCAATCAGGTTCAAAAGGCTCGGGCGGCGGTGGCGGCGAACCTGAGTATCCTGAGTCCCGAGCACGATGAGGCGGTCCTGCGGGGCGGCGGCTTCCGAAACGTCCATTTGTTCTATACGGGCCTTGTGTGGCGCGGTTGGATCGCCCACGCCTAAGCGCCGCGACCCTGAACCGGCATCTTCGGCAATAGGAAAAATTGCCCGAAAATAGAACGCTCTCTCACCGGCGCAGCGGGCGCGTCGGAGAGTCCAGAGCGCCGCCGGAAGAGGGAGCCGAGGAGGGGCGTCTTGATCGCCCCGGTGGAAAATTCGAGAGATCGTGAGGCGACGTCGCGAAGTATCGCTAACTCATGCTATGCCAAGGGACAAAGCATGGGGGAGCGCTGTATGCCAGATCGTCGAGAGCTGTATCGCAGCCCAAACGGCGATACCTGGTTCCTGGGTCGGGAGCCGGCAAACGGACACGCCTTCATTATCCATCAGCCCAACGCGCCTTCCGGCGGCCGTTTGTCGCACATTGAAGTCGGCGCCTTCCTGAGAGAAGGCTCGGGGCCCGAGCAGCAGGCTCTGTTGCGGCTGGTTGGAACATTGGTCGATGTCCCCCCCTACGCAGATCGGACCTGAAGGCGAAAAGCCGCTCGGCGAACCGAGGCGCGACCCCGCTTCTACATTCCGGTCAGCAGCGTGCGCGTCGCCGCGGCGACATCCTTGTGGCGCATCAGCGCCTCGCCGACCAGGAAAGCTTCCACACCCGCTTTGGCGAGCCGCTTGCAGTCCGCGTGGTCCGAGATGCCGCTTTCAGCGACCACGATCTTCCCCTGCGGGATCAGGGGCAGGAGTTTTTCGCACACCTCGAGCGACGTTTCGAACGTGCGCAGGTTCCGATTGTTGACGCCGATCAGCCGGCCCTCGAGCGAAAGCGCACGTTTGAGCTCGCTCTCGTCATGGGTCTCGATAAGAACGTCGAGGCCCAGATCGTGCGCGGCCTTGTTTAGCGTCTTGGCGATTTCGTCATCAACGGCCGCCATGATGATGAGGATGCAGTCGGCGCCCCAGGCGCGGGCCTCCAACACCTGGTAGGCGTCAAAAAGGAAGTCTTTCCGCAATATGGGGAGCGTCGTCGCCTTGCGCGCTTTCACCAGATGCTCGGGCGCCCCCTGAAAGGAGGGCCCGTCGGTCAACACGGAGAGACAGGCCGCGCCGCCGGCCTGATAGGCCTTGGCGAGAGCTGCCGGCTCGAAATCCTCGCGTATGAGCCCCTTCGAAGGACTCGCCTTCTTGATCTCCGCGATAAGGCCGAACCGCCCCTCTTCGATCGCCCGCTGCAGCGCCTTGATGAAGCCGCGCGGGGGTGATTGGCCATCGATCTCGCGCTCCAAAGTCGCGCGCGGCACCCTGACCTTTGCCTCGGCGATCTCGCGGCGCTTGTAGCTTTCGATCTTTTTAAGGATGTCGGTCATCGGCGTTCCGACCGTCAGGCGTTTGACGCCGCGATCAATCGATCGAGCGTGCGGCGGGCGGCGCCGGAGCGGAGGGCCGCATCGCCAATGGCCACTCCCTCCTTAATGGATCCGGCTTTGCCGGCGATCACAAGCGCCGCGCCCGTGGTCATGAGCCCGATGTCGCGATAAGCGTTCTCGGCGCCGTCGAGAACATCGGCGATTGCCTTCGCATTGTAGGCCGGATCGCCGCCCTTGAGCGTCGCCGGCCTCGCCCGGGAAAGGCCGGCTGATTCCGGCGTCAGCTCGAAGGCGTGCAGCGCGCCGCCTTTGAGCTCGACAACCTTGGTCGGCCCCGTGGTGGTGATCTCGTCGAGACCGTCGAGCCCGTGCGTCACCCAGACGCGTTCCGAGCCGAAATTGCGGAGGACTTCCGCCATGGGTTCGAGCCAGGCGGCGGAGAAAACCCCGACGAGCTGGCGCTTGACGCCGGCCGGGTTGGAGAGGGGCCCGAGAAGATTGAATAAGGTGCGCGTTCCGAGTTCGGTCCGGGTTGGGCCGACGTTGCGCATCGAGGCGTGGTGCGTCGGCGCCATCATGAACGCGATGCCCGCTTCGCCGAGACAGCGCTCAATGCCGTCGGGCGAGAGTCCGATCTTGACGCCGAGGGCCGCGAGCGTGTCGGCGGCGCCCGAACGCGACGATGCAGCGCGATTGCCGTGCTTCGCCACGGTGACCCCGCTGGCCGCGGTAATGATCGCGGCCAGCGTCGACACATTGAGCGAGCCCGAGCCGTCGCCGCCGGTGCCGACGATGTCGATCGCGTCCGGCGGCGCTTTCACGCTGAGCATCTTCGCGCGCATGGCCGAGACGGCGCCGGTGATCTCCGCGACCGTCTCCCCGCGGACCCTCAGCGCCATGAGGAACCCGCCCATTTGCGACGGCGTGACTTCGCCCGAAAGCATCGAATCGAAAGCGCTTTCCGCCTCGCTCTGCGTTAGCGTCGCCCCCGCGGCGACCTTGGCGATCAGAGGCTTGAAGGATTCCATGTCCCCATTTCGCGTTCTCGTCAGAATGTCTGCTGGCGCTGATGAAAGGCTTGGGCGAGATCCAGGAAATTGCGCAGAATCTTCCGGCCATGCTCGCTGGCGATGCTCTCCGGATGAAATTGCACCCCATAGGTCGGACGATCAAGGTGCTCAATCCCCATGACGAGCCCATCGTCGCTCTCCGCGCTCACCTCAAGCTCGGCCGGCGCGCTCGATCGATCGATGACGAGTGAGTGATAGCGGGTTGCAGAAAAGGGGCCGTTCAGACCGTGGAAGATGCCGCGCGCGTTGTGCGAAATGCGAGACACCTTGCCATGCATCGGCGTTGGCGCGCGCACGACATCGCCGCCAAACGCCTGCCCGATCGCTTGATGGCCAAGGCAGACCCCGAGCATCGGCGTCGTCTCGCTAGCCGCCCGAACGAGATCGAGACAAACGCCCGCTTCGTTGGGTGTGCAAGGGCCAGGCGAGAGAACGATAGCGTCCGGCTTGTCAGCGAGCGCATCCGCGACCGTGATCTCGTCGTTGCGCCACACGGAGACGTCCATGCCCAACTCGCCAATGTAGTGGACGAGGTTGAAGGTGAAGCTGTCATAGTTGTCGATCAGCGTGACGCGCTGCATCGTGGCTCCCGGACGTCCAAGGGAGCCGTCTTTTCCGATGCTCAGCCGCGCCCGTCAAGTTGAGCGAGCGACGCCGCGAGGAAGTTGATCGGAAGCCGAGCCGCCCCGTCCGTGAGAATCAGCCGACGAACGGGATCAGCGCCGGCACGCGCTCGGCGTAACGGGCGTAGGCCTCGCCGAACTGGCGGCGCATGACGGTCTCCTCGAGCCTCAGCTTGCGCCAGAACGAGGCGGCGACGATCGCGACGGCGAGCACGCCGCGCCACTCGCCGACCGCCAAGGCCGAGCCTGCGAAGGCCAGAAGAAGGCCGGTATAGATCGGATGGCGGACCCAACGGTAGGGTCCCGCGACGATCAGCTCATGATCCTGCTTGACCTCGACATAGCTGCTCCAGTTGCCGGCGATGACGAAGCGGGCCCAGATGGCGAAGGCGAGGCCGGCGAAGGTCAGCGCCGCGCCGAGCACAGCGGACCAAAGCGCAAGCGGGACAAACCGCTCGTTGAGCAGCGGCACGGGGACATGCGCGACCAGAAGGTAGGCCGCGAGAAGCAGGGGGACGATATGCGTCAGCCGCGAGGCGGGGCTCTCCGATTGAGCCACCGCTTTCGCCCTGTAGGCCATGACGTTCCAGATGGCGAGCCAGCCGCCCCACATCAAAACGAAGAGCGACACAAAGAACCAATGGGTGAGCATTGGCGCGCGTCCGAAGAAGGTCGCGGGCGTTTAGCCCTCGAACGCCTCCACTGCCTTAACTTCCGGCAGGAAGTGCTTGAAAAGGTTCTCGATTCCGTTTCTCAGCGTCGCTGTGGAGGAGGGGCAGCCGGAGCAGGCGCCCTTCATCTTGAGATAGACGATCCCCTCGCGGTAGCCCTTGAAGATGATGTCGCCGCCGTCGCCGGCCACCGCCGGGCGGACGCGCGTCTCGATCAGTTCCTTGATCGCCTCGACCTGCTCCTCGTCCTTGGGATCGAAGAACTCGCCGGTCGTGATCGCGTCGGCGCCGCCCGTTTCGATCAGCGGCGCGCCGGACAGATAGAACTCGGTCACCACGCCGAGCACCGCGGGCCTCAAATGCTGCCACTCGCCCCCATCGTTCTTGGTCACGGAGATGAAGTCGTTGGCGAAGAACACGCCGCCCACGCCCGGCAGCTGCATCAGCGCCTTAGCGAGCGGCGAGCGCTCGGCCTGAGCTTCGTCGCGCGCCTCGAACGTGCCCTCGTCCATCACCGGCCGACCGGGGAGGAACTTGAGCGTCGCGGGATTGGGCGTGACTTCGGTCTGGATGAACATGGGGCAACTCCTGAATACTAGATAGGCCTGCCGGCGCCCCGACGCAAGAAATGGCGTTAACCGCTGCTGCGCCGGACCGTCATCGCGAGGAGGCCGAAGGCCAACGCGGCGATCCAGGAGTCGTAGAGCGCAGGACGCCCTGGATCGCCACGTCGCAATAGCCCGTCCGGAATGACGGGCGTCTCTCGACGCCCTACGCCTCCTCGCGATGACGCCGATGAGCGCGAAATCCCGCGCAAGCAAACGCCTATTAAACGCGCATAAACGCGCTATAAACGTCAGTAAACGGTAATAAATTTGTTTCCTTTTACTGACGTTTATTTCTTCGAATCGGGACTTTTCAACGGGTTACGGCCGATTGAAATAAAAATTCGCCCGCGACACCGCGCCCGACTCGGTTGTATCCCTTTTTGCTCCATTCCACGCCGGGCATCCGCAGCGCTCGCAATGCCGAAGAAAGAGCTGTAGCATGAATTTCTGCTTACCGGAAGAGATTGTTTGTGGGCGGGTCGCCAGGAGGCGGAGCGACCTGTCCCAAGCGGCGATGGCAAGGCCAAAAAACAGGGATCTTTATCCACGATTCAACGCGGGTTTCCCCTTCCGTTCGACCGGAAACGCTTCCGGCGCCGGCTCTCGGGGAACGCAAGGCGGGATTGCGCGGCGGCCCAAACGCGCATCCGCGGCTAACGGCGCCGGCGATGTCATGCTACTCATGGGCAGCCTATGCCGGAATAAACGCACTTACGTTCGCCCGATATCCGTCGGTTCCGCAATAGAGGGGTATTTGCATGGAAAAGATGCATTACAGGCGAATGGATGAGGGCACGGACGAGGACTTCGCTGTCCTGCGGCATGTGCATGAAGAGACCCTGCGCGCCGTACCCGACCGGCTGTTTGCGATGCTGGGCGACCTGAAGCAGGACACAGCCTACAACATCACGCGCTACGATCACTGCCTGCAGGCCGCCACGCGCGCGTTGCGCGACAACAAGGACGACGAATACGTCGCGGTGGCGCTGCTGCACGACGTCTGCGAGCCGCTTGGCCCGTTCAACCACGGCGAAGTTGTCGCTTCGATCCTGCGGCCCTTCATCAGCCGTGATAATCACTGGATGCTGGTGCAGCATGGCCTGTTCCAGACCTATTTCTACGCCCGGCACATGGGCCTCGATCCCAACGCGCGCGACCTCTACAAAGTCCGATCCGGCATATGAGCAGACGGTCGAGTTCTGCGCCAAATACGACGAGATCTCCTTCGACCCCGACTACAAGAACGAGCCGCTATCGACCTTCGAGCCGATGGTCCGCCGGCTGCTTCAGAAAAAGTGGGTCGCCCCGTCGCAGATGCCGCCGACTTGACCGGCGGCGCGTTGGGGGAACAGCGCGATCGTATCGGTCCGCCAGGATCGGGCCGTAGGCGCTCCAACCATCGATAGGATGGAACAAATGATCCTGCGCGGTGCTTTTCCCACTCGCAGAAGCGATGACCTCAATTAAATGTTACGCTCTCGTCTCGCATTGCTGATGATCCTACTCGCCGCTCCCGCTTACGCGGAAAGCCGCTCTGGCGGCGGCTTTCACAGCGGCGGCTTTCATCGCGGGAGCTTTCATGGCGGCGGCGTTTCCCCTTTCCACCGCAGGGGTCGTCGCGCCCATGGTTTCGTTGCCTTCTTTGGCGATTACGGTTGCGGTTACAATTGCGGCTTCGGTTTCGACACCGGGGGCTACGATTACGGCTATGGCAATGGCTAACGGCTCTGGCAGCGACAATGGCAATGGCTCTGACTATCGCAATGGCAATAGCTCTGACTATGGCAATAGCTATAGCTATGGCGTCAGACTCAGCAACGGCCTTAGCGGCGGCTATGTCCCCAATCCCGTAGGCGCAGACATTCCGCCCATGATCTTTCCCACCAACTGCTGGGTTCGCCGCGCCGCTTACGATCCATCCGGCGCTTATAAGGGGCAAGCCCTAATCAACCTCTGCCGCCCCTCGGACAAGGTGACTGTGACCGGCTTGAAAGCTCGGGCTAAAACCCCTGAGACTGGAACAGGGACCGGCCAGCCGGCTCCCGTCGACCCGTCAGGCGCCCCGCCATCACCCCGATAAGGCTCACCCGCTGTCCGGGGCAGGAAGGCAGGCGCCGGCCTTTCGAAGACGTTGCCGACTTTCGTACGCCGAAAACCGGGTAATTCAGTCGCATTTAGCCGCGATTGAACGCTGCCCGCGGGTTAGCTTCGTTATCGAGCGCGTCCGGCGCCGGCTCCCAGCCGAAGACGCTGCGGCCGCCGAGGCCATGCGAGAGGCGCCGCTCTTCGGCGATCACGTCCGGCACTGAGGCCCCGGCGGCGCGCCGTTCAACCCGGCGGGCCTCGTCGTCGAGGCGCTTGAGCGCGGCGAGCCGGTCGTCCTCACCGAGTTTCGCCTTCCGCACCGCCGACTTCATGACCGCGATCGTCTCGTCATAGACCTTGAGCGGGACCGGGAACGGGTGGCGGTCCTTGCCGCCGTGGGCGAAGGAAAAGCGCGCCGGGTCGGTGAACCGATAGGGCGCCCCGTGCACGACTTCCGCCACCATGGCCAGCGCCCGCACCGTGCGCGCGCCCACGCCGGGAACGAGAAGCAGTTCGGCGAAGTCGGCCGGTCCACGGTTTGCCGCCGCGGTGAAGCTCGCATGGAGGCGCGGCTCAAGCACATCGCTCGCGCGCACGTCGTGATGAGCCGGCATGACGAGATGGGGCAGGGGGAGCTGGATGGGATCGGGCAGGGGCTTCCGAGGTTTTGCTTCGATCGCGGCGACCTCGCGCGTGAGCCCGTCGGGACCGAGGGAAGACAAGAGCTTAAGCTGCGTCCTGCGCGAAACGTCGGCGCGGCGATCGGTCAGGTTGACGATTTCGCCTTGATGGATTCCGTCGATTCCCGTGTGCGGCTCCTCGACGAAACTCTTGAGACCCTCGGACAGCCAATGGTAGCGGCGAGCCGTGCGGCTCGCATCGTTCATGCCCTGCTGGACGACTGTCCATTTGCCCTCGTCGGTGACGATGAAGCCATGCAGGTAGAGGTCAAAACCGTCCTGGACGGCGGCGCTGTCGACCTTCGCCACCAGCCGGCTGACGTCGGCGAGGGCGGAGCCGTCGACGCCGACCCGCTCGCCGATCGCGGCGAGCTCGAACGGCGTCTTGCGCGACTGCTTGCCGCGGCCGCCGCAGACATGCACGCCCAGTTCGCCCGACAGCGGCTCGAGGCCGCGCTTCAGCGCGCCGATGACGCTCGTGGTGATGCCCGACGAGTGCCAGTCCATGCCCATGACCGCGCCGAACGACTGGAACCAGAACGGATGCGCAAGGCGACGCAGCAACTCGTCACGGCCGTAATGATGGACGATCGCCTCGCTGATGACGGCGCCGAGCCGGGTCATGCGGCCCGCCAGCCACGGGGGCACGCGGCCGCCATGCAGCGGCAGGTCGGCGCTTCCTGATCTCTGGGCCATGCTTGTCCTGCGACTCGATCTGACAGCCGCTCGTCAATGGGGAGCAGGCGAGTCTAGAGCAGGATCCGTTCCGGTGGAATCGTCATGTCCGATTTCTCCGCCCGCAAGCCTTCGCGGAAGGCGCGGCGCGGCGAACTCACGCGCCTCCAGCCGCCGATTTCCGGCGCCGGGCGAACACGCTCCGGCCATCCCTGCTGGCCTCCCTCCAGCCAGCAGGTTGAATCAGATCAAACCTGATTTCGGGAACCCTCTTCAAGAGAGGCCAAATGCGGAATGCTCTAGGCTCGCGCAACGACCATGTGGTAGATCCAAAGCACGATGATGGCGCCGACAACGGCAAGGATAATGTTCCAGAAACTCAAAACGCTGACTGTTGGCCCCATGCCAATCAGGTTCCCGATATAACCGCCGACGATCGCGCCGACGACGCCGAGCACGATGTCCGCCACCATGCCGGATCCGGTCTTATTGACGATCTTGCTTGCGATGAAACCGGCGATCAGACCAAGAATGATCCAGGCGATTATTGCCCACATGTCATAACCTCCCTTGTGCCGCGAACAGACCGCCGGAATGTGCGGTATGGACGGGGAAAACGCAAGCCGATAGTCTTGGTCGTCATACCTTCGAAATGCGGCGCATGAGCTGGCGTCGAAGGACAGAGTTCCTGCGGTTTGAATTCAGGCGAGGAGACAACGATGGCTTCTTTTGATGATGCGCTGAAAAATGCGGTTCCGGGCGGCAATCTGGCGGCGCCGATCGCGGTCGCCGTCGGCGCCCTCATTCTCGGCAAGATGTTCGGCGGCAGCTCGGCGCCGGCGTCCCCTCCGGCTGTGCCCACGCCCCCGCCGGGGCGACCAATGCCAACAAACGCGCCCGCCGGCAGCATCCTCGGAGGCCTCACGGACCTCATCGGCAAGCTCAGCGCCGGCGGCGTGTCGCCGCAGGTTAATTCCTGGGTCGGCCACGGGCCGAATGAACCGGTTCAGCCTGGACAGCTCGGTTCGGCGCTCGGCCAGAATGTGCTCGCGGAACTCGCGCAGCGCAGCGGCATGAGTCAGCAGGAACTGCTGAACCAGCTCTCGACGGCGCTGCCGCAAATCATCAATCATCTGACGCCGAACGGGCGCATGCCGACCCTGGCTGATCTCGAGAAGTAAGGCCGAAGGGCCAGAAGTGGCTGAGCGCGCCGGCTGACTCTCAGTCTTCGTGGCGCGAAACAGCGCAGCGGCGCTCCAAGCGCGGTCGATTCAGGATGTCGACCGCCTCATCGAAGATGTCAGCGTCGGAGAATGGGCGGTCTCGGGCGCGGATCGAGGGCCGCCCATCAGCGCGCGGCGCCGCCTCAATCGCAAAACATGAGGCTCGCGTGCAATTGCGCGCTTGCGCGGGCGACTTTGTCAGCATAGCGAGGGGTCAGCATTTGCGCCTTTCGAAAGCCTGCGATCATGAAGCTCATCCTGGCGGTCATTAAGCCGTTCAAACTTGACGAGGTGCGAACGACGCTCGATCGGTTGGGCGTCAAGGGAATGACGGTCAGCGAGGCCAACGGCTATGGCCGGCAGAAGGGGCACACCGAAATCTACCGCGGCTCCGAGTACAACGTCGCCTTCATGCCGAAGGTCCGCCTGGAGATCGCGGTCAGCGACCACGAGGTCGAACCGACCATCGAGGCGATCCAGGCTTCTGCGCGAACCGGCCAGATCGGCGATGGCAAGATTTTCGTTCTTCCCATGGAGCGGGCGATTCGCATCCGCACCGCCGAGACCGGCGACGAGGCGTTGTGACGCCTTCAGAAGTTACGGCAAAGGCGACGTGAGTTCCGGCCGCCTTGAGGGAGGGCGGCGTCTCGGTTCCCAGGCCAGCCGGGCGTTGCGCTGGCGCGGATCGCGGTTCGCTGGCATAACGAGACGATGATTCGCAGCGCGACCCTCGCCGTCGCGCGCGCCGACGCTGGCGCGCCCGCCGATCCCGGCTTCGGGGTCTACGTCCATTGGCCTTTCTGCCTGTCGAAATGTCCCTATTGCGACTTCAATAGCCACGTGCGCGGGGCGGCGATCGACGAGGCTCGTTACCTCGCGGCATTCAAGGCGGAGATCGCCCATCGGGCGGGGCTCGCACCGCGTCGCACGGTGCGCTCGGTGTTCTTTGGCGGCGGCACCCCCTCGCTCATGCGCCCGGAGACTGTGCAGGGGGTCATCGACGCCATTGCTTCCGCATGGGCCCTCGACAAAGACGCGGAGATCACCCTCGAGGCCAATCCGACCAGCGTCGAAGCCGAACAATTCCGTGGCTATCGCTCAGCCGGCGTCAACCGGCTGTCGATCGGCGTCCAGGCGCTGAACGACTTCGACCTCAAGGCGCTCGGCCGAAAGCACACGGTCGTCGAGGCGCTGGGCGCGGTGAGGATCGCGGCGTCGTTGTTCCCGCGGTTCACCTTCGACCTCATTTATGGCCGGCCCGGACAGAGCGAGGCCGCTTGGCGCCGCGAGCTCGCCGAGGGGCTCAACTATGTCGGCGATCATGTCTCGCTCTATCAACTGACCATCGAGCCGGACACGATGTTCGAGCGATTGCGCGACGCGGGCAAGCTCGACCTGCCCGATGAGGAACTCAGCCTCGCCCTCTTCCAAACCACGCGGGAATTGACCTATGCGCGTGGGCTTCCGGCCTATGAGGTGTCGAACCATGCGCGCCCTGGCGGCGAAAGCCGCCACAACCTGATCTACTGGCGTTACGGCGAATATGCCGGCGTGGGTCCCGGCGCGCACGGGCGCCTCGTCACGGCGAAGGGGCGATTGGCCCAGGAAACCGAGCGGCACCCGGAAATGTGGCTGACCCAGGTCGAGACCGAGGGCCACGGCCTGGTCGAGAGCACGGCGCTGAGCCGCGAGGAGCAAGGCGACGAGTTCCTGCTCATGGGGCTGCGCCTGAGCGAAGGCGTCGACCCACGGTCGTTTGAAAAGGTGAGCGGCCGACCCATCGATCCCGATCGCATTCGGACCCTGATCGAGGACGGCTTTCTGGAGCGCGACGAGCGCGGGCGCATTCGCGTGACCGCCATGGGCGCGCCTTTGCTCGATACGGTGGTCGCCGACGTGGCGGCGTGAGCCGGCCAATTGCTTTTGGTCAGCCTATTCCCATAACCCCTTCACCGCGCTTGTGCGCGGTCCTGCTCCTCTGCGCCCACGGCGCGTTGACGGCTCGACTCCGAATGCGTACACCCGTGTTGTACAAGGCGCTGTACAGAGGCGACGTACCTATGACAGACGTGAACGTGACCGGCCTGAGACGGAATCTGCCCGCGTATCTCGAGCGTGCGCGCCGGGGGGAACGCATCCGCGTGACCTCAAGGGGCGCGGTGATCGCCGAGATCACCGGCCCTAAAGCGGCCGAGGAAGAAGCGGAGCTCATACGCAGGCGCTTGCGCAGAACGGTGCTGCGGTACGACCTGCCCGCAGAGCCGGCGCACGCGCTCGACGAATGGACGGTCAATCAATGATCGTTCTCGACACCCACGTTTTGGTGTGGTGGGTCGCCGGTGAAAGGAAAAAGCTGTCACGCAAGGCGGCTCAGGCGTTGCAGCAACATGGCAAGCGCAACGAGCTTCTCGTCTCAAGCATCACCTTCTTCGAGATCGTGACGCTCGAGCGCCGCGGGCGTCTGCGCTTCAGCATCCCCGTGGCGGCGTGGCTGGCGAACGTAAGAAGGCTGCCGGAATATCGACTGGAGCCGCTTACGGATGATATCGCAGAGCGCGCAGGTCAGTTCGGCGAAGCCTTTCCAGGCGATCCCGCGGACCGGTTGATCGCGGCGACCGCGCTCACGCGAAATGCGCCGCTCGTCACGCACGACGCGAGGCTGCGCGAGGTCCAGTCTCTGCAAGCCATCTGGTGAGTTCGAACACGGGCCTTCCGGGTGGCTGCGCCGCCCCGCTCCTGGATAGCCCCCTTTCTGTTTTCGCGCTGTGAGAGGGGTCACAGCGCGGCGACAGGCGGTGTGCTCAAGTGGTGGGGATCAGGGGTTCTGAGATGTCCTATCACCAACCGGCACATGAGCTTCGGCTCGCGATCAGCTTCGAAGCGGAAGCGCTTATCTCCAACTTTGGCGACCAGGCCTGTGTTGAGGCCCGTCGTCGCGCTGAGGAAGCCAGCAGCGACATTCTCGCCAGGGATTGGGACGCGGTCGCGCTCACCGTCACCCGCAAGACGGCGAAGCGTTCATCGTTGCTCGCGCGGATGTTTCACTAGAGACTAGCTTATGGGAACGAGGCGGCAGTGCGTGGCTTGGACGAAGTCGCCTGAGCCCACGCCGTTCACCCGCCGCCGACGAACACATCCGCGATTGGCTGAACGGCTGGAGTCCGATCTCTGCGGCGGCGCCCGAGATAGGCGCCAAACTCCGCGTCATGGAGTCGTTCGGCGCCCGCGCTAACGCCAGGTCCAGGTCATCGAGGCCACGAGGGGAGCATCGGGGGTCACGATCCGCGGATTTGGCATATTCAGAGAATTTGGCGGCGCCGTCCACGGCTCGACGCACACGCCCTCGTCTTCCCTGTCGTAGATGATCCAATCTTCGCAGTCGGAACGAACGGTGAGCTCGAGCTCACCCGGCCAGCGCACGACCGGATCGGCGCGCAAGTCGCGGAAACAATAATCCCAGGGGCGGGCTGCGGGCGCGGCTAGCTTGCCGCTGGGGAGGCCGCTCGCGTCGTTGGCCCACATGACTCCCGGCTCGACGTCCAATTGAAGCTCGGCGGAGGCCGGCGCTCCGGCGAGGCGGCGGACGAACCAGGGATGCCAGCCGACCGCAGCAGGCATGGGCTCGCGCGCATGCAGTTCGATCCGGAACGTCGCCCGACCGGCGCCAAGCTCCGTGCGCTGGACGACCCGGCACGGCCATGGCCAGGGTTCGCCAAGTTCAATACTGAGCTCGCCGTCGCCCGTGGCTCGCCACGGCCGCTCCGTGACCAGCCCATGCAAAGCGTGCGGCCCGCTGTTGGCGGTGAAGCGGTATTGCGCGCCCCCGTAATTCAGGCGGGCGTCGCGCAGCCGGCCGACCCAAGGAGCCATGACGAAACTGCCCGAGTGGAACACGTCTTTGCCCTGGGCGACCAGGAGTTCACGGTCGCCGACTCGGAACGACGTAAGTCGGCCGCCGTCTTGCGGATCGAAGGTTGCGGCGCAGCCTTCGGCCGTGAGCTTCATCGTTGCGGTCATTGTGAAGTCCATCCGCCGTCCACGACCAGAACCGTTCCGGTGACCATCCGTCCCGCCTCCGACGCAAGATAGATGATCGCTCCCGCGACATCGTTGGTCAGCGCAAATTGTCCGAGCGGAATCTTGCCTAAGACCGAGGCCTTCATCTTGGGCTCGTCGAGGATCGGCGCCGTGCCCGGCGTATAGATGAAAGTTGGCGCGACGGCGTTGACGGTGATGGCGTCCTTCGCCCATTCGAGCGCGAGCGTCTTCGTCATCATGTTCAGCCCCCCCTTGCTGGCGCAATACACCGCCGCGTCAGGGAGGCCAACGAGCCCGCCCTGAGAACTGATGTTGACGATGCGGCCGCCTCGTCCGCTCGAAGCCATCGTCCGGGCGACCGCCTGGCTCATGAAGAAGGCGCCGCGCAGATTGACCGCCATCATCTCATCCCAGTCCGCTTCCGTCACATCGAAGGCTGCGCGGGCGAAGCCGAGGCCTGCATTGTTGACGAGGACGTCGATTTGCCCATGGGCGGCCACGATGCGAGAGACGGCTGCGTTGATCGAAGCAACGTCGCGCACGTCGAGCCGCTGAGGATGGACGGTCAGACCGCGCGACTGCGCCTCGGAGGAAAGCGCGGCCGCGTCAGCGTCCGTGCGCACGGTCGGCACGACGACGGCGCCGGTCTCGGCAAGCAGAGGCGTCAGCTCACGCCCGATTCCCTTGGACGCGCCCGTGACGACGACGACGCGGCCGGCGAGATCAAAGCGCCGCGCCGCGGCCGCCAGCGGCGACGCCCGATTTTCGCTATCCGACAACGACTTGCCCTTTCGAGATGGAGACGGTCGCCGCAGCAAGCCTGACGCCCGTTCCGCTGATCAACCCTGACCAACCAGCTGAGTCACCCGTTCGAGGTCCGCGTCGGCGTCCGAGAACCGGCCCATGACGCGACCTCGCGCGAGCACGACCACTTCGTCAGCGACCGACAGCGCTTGCTGCAAATTGTGCATGATCAGGATAACGGCCTGGCCAGCGTCGCGAGCACGGCGGACCTGATCGAGCACCTGCTGAGTCTGGCGAACGGCGAGCGCGGCGGTCGGCTCGTCGAGGATCAGGCAGCGCGACCCGTAAACGATGGCGCGAGCGATCGCGACCGCTTGCTTCTGCCCGCCGGACAACGTCGCGGCCGGATCGCTCAGGCGTCGTCGCAGATCAACGCCGAGCGTGGCCAAGGCTTCGGTTGTGATTCGATCCGCCTTCTTGGCGTCGTAGACGCGCAACGGTCCGAAGCGTTTCGTTGGCTCATTGCCCAGCACCATGTTGCGCGCAATCGACATGAGGTCGCAGACGGCCAAATCCTGAAACACGGTCGAAATTCCAGCCGCGCGCGCGTCATGGGCGCTTCGCAGCGTGACCGGACGCCCATCGACCTCGACCGAACCCGAGGTGGGCCGATAGACGCCGGAAAGCACCTTGATCAAAGTGCTCTTGCCTGCGCCATTGTCTCCGAGCAGCGCCAGCACCTTGCCGACGTGGGCCTCGATCGAGATGTTGCGCAGCGCCGTCACAGATTGAAAACTCATCGTGACATCGCGCAGCGCGATGACTGGCTTGGCTGCGCCGGCGAGAGGTCGAACTCCGCCAGCGCCAAGCGCGGGATCGAGGCTGACGGCGTCGCTGACTGCGCGCGCCTTGTCGGCGACAAGGACCGGTTGTTCGAGCATGGCGCGGTCGGGACGCATGACGAAGCGATCGATGACGAGGCGGTTGATCAGCACCGCGACGAGCACGACGATCCCAAGAAAGATGTTGACCCAATAGCCTTGGAGGCCGATCAGCAGGAGGCCGGCGTTGACCATGGCGTACATGAACGCGCCGAGCACGGTGCCCAAGACGCTGCCGTAGCCGCCGGTCAGCAAGGTGCCCCCAATGACGGTCATCGCAATGGCGATGAGTTCCCACCCGACCCCTCGGTTCGCGTCGATCGAGAAATATTGGACGGCCACCACAACTCCAGCGACACCCGACGTGAAGCCCGACATTGCGAATAACGCCACCGTCGTACGACCAACCGGCACGCCGAGATTCTTGGCCGCGGTTGAATTTTGCCCGATCGCGAAGGTCCAGTTCCCCATGCGAGTGCGCAGCAGGAACAGCGTGGCGAGCGCGGCGACCAGGATGAACCACACCACCGACATCCGATAACCAAAAAAGAGCTTGCCGGCGATGAGTTGTGCATAGGAAGCGGGAAACTTCACCACGACCGGAAAGCCGCTGGTGTTCATTGTCAGGATGCCGCGATAGACGAGCGAGGTCGCGAGGGTGATGATGAACGAAGGCAGCCCGGTTCGCACCTGGATGACGCCGTTCAGCGCGCCGAGCAGCGTCCCGACGGCGAGCGCACACAGGATGGTCGGGATCGGCGGCAGGCCAAGAACGTTGCCGAAGTAGAACATCGCCCAGCCGGTCAGACCGACGATCGTGCCGACCGAAAGATCGAAGTGGCCGGCGATCATCAGCAGAGTGACGCCGACCGCGACAATTCCATATTGCGCGGCCAAGCTCGCGACGTTGACGCCATTGTCATGGGTCAGAAAAAGATCCGGCCGCAGAATCGAAAACACGACGAACGCGGCGGCCAGTCCACCGAGCGAAGCCAACTCGGGACGCTGCAGCAAACGGCGGACCGGGTTGAAACCCGATCCGGTCGCGCCGCGGGAGCCGGCCGATTTTAGGGGACCGACGCCGTCTGTTTCGGTCATCGAACGTCCGTGACGGTTCAGTCCGCCAATCGAGATCAGTCCTTCGCCGATCTCATCGAACGCCCGCGGCGGCCAAGCTGGCCACGGCGTCAGCATTGACCTTGTCGACGATCTGCGGCCCGGTCAGGAAGTAGTTCGACTGGATCAGGCCATAGCGGATGTAGTGAACGAGCTCGAGGACGGAGATATAGCCGCGCCACCATCCCTGTTGGTCCATTGTGAAGTCGAGATCGCCTTTCTGGATCATGCCCACGATGTCGGGGCTTACGTCGAAGCCCGCGGTCTGCAGCGGCCGCCCGACCGCCTGCTTGGCGGCGACAATGCCGGCGGTTGCTGGCTGCCCGGTGGCGACGACAGCGTCGACGTCGGGATGCGAGCGCAGATAGGCCTCGACGATTGACGCCGTCTTGCCCGGATCGGGGTCGCCTGCGACGTGATCGTACTTCGCGCCCTTGGCCTTGGCGATCTGCTCCATGCCGGCGCAGCGTTCGGTCTGGGTGCCGTCGCCGACCTCCTCCTGGACGCAGATCATCGACTTCGCGCCCTTCTCGGCGAAGCGGTTGGCGGCCATCTGGCCGGCCGCGTACTCGTCGGCGCCGACACGCGAGACGTAAACGTCGTTCGGGTCGCGCAAGGGCTGATCTTTAACACTGGGCGCGGGATTGAAAGCCACCGCAATCCCCTTGTCCTTGGCTTCCTTCGCCACCGCGTCGAGATCGCCGATTCCAAGGATCAGAATGCCGTCAGGCTTGGCCGCAATGGTCTCTTCGATCTTCTCGGTGTACGACGCGAGATCGACGCTGGCGGGATAGACGTATTTCACATCGACCCCGAGATCCTTGCCCGCCTGCTGGGCTCCGTTATTCAGCACGCGGAAAAATCCAGAGCTCGGATCGGCGAGCCCTTCGACGTAAATTGTGAGACGCTTGCCCTTGGTGAGATCGCCCGGGTAGCTCGACGATTGCGCGTTGGCGCCAGGGGACGACACGGCGGCCACCGCCATCGCCGATAAGAGCATTGGGACAAGCCTAACCATCGTCGTCATTCGAGGAGCCTCTGGATCGGGTTCAAGAAGACTGTCAGGCTTACGAATTGGGTTGTCAACGCGCGTCGAGATAGATCACGCTTCGGACGGTGCTCAGTGCGGCGTTCCGGGTGGCCGGGCCGCTTCTGGCCCGATCTAGCTCAAGGCCATCGGCCACGCCGAAATGCGCTACTTCTCGGTATATTTCTTGGCCCACTCGACGCCGTCCCAGGTGAGCATCTTGGCCGGGACGATCTTGATCAGGTAGCGCGGCCGGTCGTAGGTCGGCACCAGATATTCGGGCCCATGCTCGCCGAGGAAACGCACCGCCATGCGGTTGGCGACCTCGAGGCACTGACCTTGCATCGGCGCCGGGCCGAAGACGATCTCGGCCTTCCCCTGCGCGGTGATGCGCTTGTACGTCCCGCTATCTTCCGCGCACGAAACGCCGACGTTGGGATTTTTCTTGATGTGCCCGATCCAGGCGGCGCGCTCGCGTGGGACGATCCAGAAGGCTTCGCCATCCCATTCCTGCCAGACCGGGGTCACGTAGGGAACGCCGTTCTCGTCGATGGTGGCGATCCGCGCGACCACCGGCTCGGCCAGAAATTCCTTGACCTCCGCCGGCGTGAGCTTGCGGTTCTTTCCCATCCATTCAGGCGTCTGTTCGTTCGTCACCTTAACCTCTGTGCAGGGCGCCGGCTTGTCGTGAGACTCGAATAGTCGAGCACGAGACCTCAGAGCGCGTCAATGCGATACAATCGCCGCGCATTGTCGTGGAAAAGCGCGGACTGCTCAGCCTCCGAAAAGTCGCGGACGATGGCCTTGAAGCCGTCGAAGATGGCGTCAAAGCTCGTCCATAGGCGCCCGACCGGGAAGTCGCTGCCGAACATCGATCGATCGACCCCAAAGCAATCGATGCAATGCAGCGCGACATCGCGCAAGCTTTCGGGCGTCGGGGACGGGTCGTAGGCGGTGAGCGCGGAAATCTTGATCTGAACATTGGGGGCCGAGCCGAGGCGTTTCAGACCTTCCCTCCATCGCTCCATTCCATCGCGGTCGCGATCGATCGGGCTGCCGCAGTGGTTGACGACGAAGGTCTGGCCGGGGAAGTCGCGCGCCAGTCTGGCGACCTCTTCGGCCTGGTAAGGATAAAGCATCAGCTCGAGGATTTGGTCGTGTCGGGCGAGCAGCGCGACGCCGCGGCGAAAGTCGACCTCGTCGGCGATGCCCGGGCGCGGGGCGAAGCATTTCGCGGGATCGCTTGGATGCCAGCTCAGCATTTGCCGGACGCCGACGCAACGCTTGACCTCGGACAGGCGGTCAAGCGCAGCGCCCGCGTCGGGAGCGACGAGGTCAGCGAAGCCGACATAGCGCACGGCGACGCCTGACGACTTGTCGAGCGTCTCCAACCACTCGATCTCGGCGAGCGGATCGTCGGCTCGGTCCCACGCGGCTTCGATGGAGACCGATGCGACGACGTTCTGGTTCGCGGCATCGCGCCGATAATCATCGACGAGATAATTTTTTCGTATCGCGTCAAGGTCTCCCAGCGCCTGGATCGCATCGCCCGCCGGGCGAAGCCAGGGATGCCGGTCCATCCCGAGATCCCACAGATGGATGTGCGGGTCGATGATCGGTCCAGAATACAGTGCGGACATCCTCAATGGCTCCGTGGTTTCAATCTGGCGCGCGAGAACCGGCGCGATCGCCGTGACGATCTCTCTCGGCGGACAGTGTGTTTCGTGTCGAGACGCTGACGCAACACTTCTCTGGCGCCAAGCGATGCGCGCCGCGTTTTCGCCGCGAGGACCAGTGGCAAACGTCAGACTCGTTGACTTAAACTGACGGACCGGTAACGTTCTCGTGAAGCCAGTCGCTGGGAGCGGTTCGGAGGGTTTCGGGGCGCTGGGGCCGGTCGGTCTCGGCAGCGCCGCTCGAATCGGACACGTGAGCTTCGCTAAAAGGGAGAAACGACATGAAGACGATCAATATTGCGCGCCTCGCATTCGCGCCCCTCATCGTGGCGGGTCTGGCGCTCTTGCAAGTCGCAAGCGCCAGTCCGTCGTTCGCGGCCGCCAATTGCGTCAAAGGCGAGCACAAGCCTCCCTATAAGCTCGGCTGGGCGAATATCTACTCGATCCCGACCTGGATGAAGGAGACCACCGGCACGATCGAGGACATGGCGAACGCGCTGAAGAAGCAGGGTCTGGTCGACAGCCTGACGATCACGGACGCTCAGGGCAACGCCAACACGCAGATCCAGCAGATCCAGTCGATGATCGACGCCAAGCTCGACGCGATCATCGTCGACGCGGGCTCCGCCACCGCGCTTGATCGTGTCATCGCGGACGCCTGTGCGAAAGGAATCGTCGTCGCCAATTTCGACAGCCTCGTCGACACGAAGGATCTCACCACCAAGATCGACACGGACCAGACCGAGTGGGGCAAGCTCGCTGCTGAGTGGCTCGTCAAGCAGCTCGGCGGCAAAGGCAACATTCTTGTGTTGAACGGGCCGGCCGGCGTTTCGGTCAGCGACGATCGGCGCAAAGGGCGCGGAGCCCGTGTTCAAGGCCAATCCTGGCATCAAGATTCTGGCGGAGACCAACACGCCCTATAACGCCGCGCCTGCACAGGAGGCCGTCACCAACCTCCTCTTCAGCAATCCCCAGATCGATGGCGTCTGGAGCCAGGGCGGGGCGCTCTCGCGCAGGAGCGGTGACGGCGTTTGAAAAGCAAGGACGCAAGCTCGTTCCGATGACGGGCGAGAACTATCGACCGTTCCTCGAGATGTGGAAGGCGAAGAAGCTCACCGCCTGGGGGACACAGCAGCCAAACTGGTTGGCCGCGTTTGCCGTCTATGCCGCGGTGAAGGCTCTGCAGGGCGACGACATTCCAGCCTATATCGATGTGCCCCTGCCGATCATCGACGAGAGCAATCTCGACTGCTACCTCGCCCGCGCGAAGGACTTCGCCGCGGACGGCTACATCTACTCGCCCTATGACACGAAGCTGTTCGACGAGCTGATCGCCAAGAGCCTGAAGAAGTAGCCTCGCTTCGACGCGCGGGCAGCGAGGGTAGAGTAGCGCGGTCGTATGAGCGTGCAGCAGACGATCCTCGGAGCGCGGAATGTCTCGAAGGCGTTCTTCGGCAATCCGGTGCTTCGCGAGGTTTCGATCGAGCTCGTCGGCGGCCGCATCCATGCTCTCCTCGGCGAGAACGGAGCGGGCAAAAGCACGCTGATCAACCTGCTGTCGGGCACGCTCCGGCCCGACAGCGGAGAGATCCTGGTCGACGGGCGCGCCGATTGCGTCATTGACGCCGCATGAGGCGCATCAGCTTGGGATCGCCGTCGTGCAGCAGGAGCTGAGCCTCGCGCCGCATCTTTCCATCGCCGAAAACATCGGCCTCGGCGCGAATGCGCGCCAGGGCAGGCTCGTCGACTACGGACGCCTGGCGAGCGCGATCGCGGAGATCGGCCAGGAGCTCGGGCTGATCGAACCGCTGGACATGGCCGTCGGGCGATTGCCCCTCGGCCGACGCCAGATCGTCGAGATCGCCAAGGCGCTCTATATCAAGCCGCGCGTCCTCATCCTGGACGAACCGACGTCGTCGCTCGCTGCGCCGGACGTCGCGATATTGATGAGACTCGTTCGTCGGCTGCGCGACCGCGGCGTCGCGATTCTCTACATATCGCACCGGCTGAATGAAATTCTCGACTTCTGCGACTATGTGACAGTTCTGAAGGACGGTTCGGTCACCGCCGACCGTCCCCTTGCCGGACTTGATCCGACCGGCCTTGTCCGCTTGATGGTCGGCCGCGACCCCCGGAATCTGTTTCCGCCATACGCCTCGCAGTCGACACGCGATCTCGTCCTCGAGACGAAGGCCTTTCGCGCCGGCGGAGCCGCCGATGTCGATTTCGAGCTCTACCGCGGAGAAATCCTCGGGATCGGCGGCCTTGGTCGGCCATGGCCAGGAAGACTTCATGATGGGCCTCTACGGCGCCATTCCCGCCCGGGCCGAACGGTTCCGCATATTCAAGAACGGAGCGCTCGTGCGGAGCGCTCCCTTCGCGAGGGTCGGCGAGGCGAACGCCGTCGGCGTCGCCTACGTTCCGGCCGATCGACGCAAGGAAGGCTTGCTTCTGCCGCACTCGATCGACTTCAATCTGCTCCTGCCGCTGTTCGCCAGCCGGAGTGGCGAGCGCCGCCGGGGCGCCGAGGAGACTGCGATCACCGAACGTCTGGCGCAGCGCCTCAACATTCGCGGCGACCGGCGCAGGCCCGCGCAGGCGCTCTCCGGCGGCAACCAGCAGAAGGTCGCCTTGTCGAAGTGGCTGACGCTCGAACCCTCGGTTTTGCTTCTCAACGACCCGACCCGGGGCGTCGACGTCGAGACCAAGCGCGAGATCTATCTTGCGCTGCGCGCGATGGCCGCGGAGGGGAAGGCCGTTGTCTTGCTTAGCACCGACACGCCCGAACTGGTCCATCTGTGCGATCGGGTCATGGTGTTCAACAAGGGCGGAGTGGCCGCCACGCTGCCGCATGCCGAGGCCTCCGAGGAGGCGATCGTGGCGGCGGCCATGGGCGTGAAACAAGCGCCCGCGCCTCTGGGGGAAACGATCTGATGCTGGGTCAGGGCGGGCGACTCTATTGGGCGATCCAGTGGCGCCGCAACGAAGGCCTCGGCGCGCTGTTCCTCGTGCTCGCTGTGTTTGCCGCAATCTACGCCATTCTCTTTCCCGGCATTTTCACCGTGGGCGCGATGGCCAAGTTCGTTCAGGGCTGGTTTCCGACGGCGATGGTCGCGGCCGCGGAAACCATCGTCATGCTCACCGGTGGAATCGATCTTTCCGTCGGTCCGATGGTCAGCCTCGGCTCCGTGGTGGCGGCGTCCACCATGCAGGGGCCGCTTGGCGTCCTGGGCGGGGTCCTCGCGATTCTTGCCCTCGGGGCGGGGGTTGGCGCCGTCGTCGGCGCTTTCGTCGCCATCGGTCGATACCCGGCGATTATCGTGACGCTGGCGCTCTCGTTCGTGTTACGCGGCGTCGCGCTCCTCATCATGCCGCGGCCCGGCGGGTACGTGCCCCCGTCCTTGTCCGAATTTCTCGCCGGCAGTCATCCAACCGCGGCGGTGTTGCTCGTCCTTCTCATCATCTTATGGAAGCTTTACCAGGCGACGCCTCTGGGAGTGGGACTGATTGCGGTCGGCGACAATGCCGAGGGCGCCTACCGCTCCGGAGTGAGCGTCACGACCGTGCGCATGAGCGCCTACATCATCAGCGGCATTCTTCAGGCTTTCACCGGCTTGTACGTGGCCGCGCAGACCGGCTCGGGCGATCCCCTGATTGGCGAACCGCTCACGCTGACCGCGATCGCCGCGGCGGTGCTCGGCGGGGTCGGATTCCTCGGCGGGCAGGGCGCGATGCGCGGAGCGCTGGCCGGCAGCCTGCTCATGAGCATTCTCATCAATGTGATGTTCTTCATGGGACTGCCGCTGGTCGCGCAATATGTTGTCCAGGGCCTGATCATCGTCGCGACCGTCGCGCTTCCGCTCATCCGCGCCTCTGTGCGGAGGGCGTCGTGAGCGCGGTCCTGTCGCTGCAGCGTTTTGTGGCCGGCTATAGCCGCTCGCTGGTCGCCTATGGGGTTGTCGCGATCCTCTGGATCGGCGCCTCGCTCCTGATCGCGGGCTTCGGCGCCTACGCCCACCTGCGCTACATCGTCGAGCTCGCCGCGGTCATCGGCCTCGTCGGCATCGGCCAGACCGATCGCGGTGATCGGCGGCGGAATCGATCTCTCCGTCAGCGCGATCATCACGGTCACCGCCATCATTCTGCCGTTGGTGTCTTTCGACGCGGACGCGACGGGACTCGGCGCAATCGCGCTCGCGCTTGTCGTTGCGGGCGGCATCGGCGCCGTGAACGGTCTCGGCATCGGCTATCTTGGGCTGCCGCCGCTGATCATGACCCTGGCCATGGCGACCATCCTGCAAGGGCTGCTGATCCTCATTGCCGGAGGCAGCGCCATCTCGGTCACCAACCCCTCGCTCGAATGGCTGGGCTCGACGCATGTCCTGACGATCTCGGTCAGCATCATCCTCTGGGCGGTCGTGGCCGCCGTCTGCCTGTTCTGGCTGCATGGTACGCGCAGCGGCTCGCTCATCTTCGCGATCGGCGCCAATCCGGTCGTGAGCCGGCTGTCGGGCGTGCCGATCCGCCGACTGACGCTCGCCACTTATGTCATCTCGGGGTTCTGCGCTGGCCTCGCGGGCCTTCTGCTTCTCTCGATGAATGGGCAGGGCTATGTCGGCATCGGCGACCCTTACCTATTGTCATCGATCGCGGCGGTCGTGCTCGGCGGCACCTCGATCCTTGGCGGACAAGGCAGCTATCTCGGCACCATCGCCGGAGCCATTCTTCTCGTGACGATGACCGCGCTGATCACGGTCGTGAACGCCTCGGAGGGCTGGCGCAGCGTAATTCTCGGCTGCCTGATTTTGGCTATGCTGCCGTTGTCGGGCCGCGACCAGTCGCGCTGACAACGCGCTCGCGGCGGCTCGCGTAGTTTCGAAGGAGTGACGACATTGCTTGTCCAGGACTTGGATACGCCGTGCGCGGTGGTGGATCTCGATGTGATGGAGAACAATCTCCGTCGGTGTCAGACCTATCTCGACCGTCATGGATTGAGCCTTCGCCCGCATATCAAGACGCACAAGATTCCCTGAATTCGCTCATCTGCAGATCAAGCTCGGCGCGAAGGGCGTCAATTGTCAGAAGCTTGGCGAGGCTGAGGTCATGATCGACGCGGGCATCGCCGACATCCTGCTGACCTACAATCTCATCGGCCAGACCAAGCTCGACCGCCTTGTGAGTCTCGCTCGCAGGTCCGACATCAAAGTCGTGGCGGACTCGAAGGAAACGGTCGAAGGCCTGTCGTCCGCCATGTCCCGCGCCGGGCTCGAGCTGCCGGTGCTGGTCGAATGCGACACGGGCGCTGAGCGTTGCGGCGTGGCCACGCCTACGGACGCACTCGCCCTGGCGCAGGCGGTCGATCGCGCTCCGGGGCTCAAGTTCAAGGGGCTCATGACCTACCCGGCCAAGAACGGCATGGCCA
The DNA here is from genome assembly GCA_963820095.1 of uncultured Alphaproteobacteria bacterium. Classification (GTDB taxonomy): domain Bacteria; phylum Pseudomonadota; class Alphaproteobacteria; order Rhizobiales; family Beijerinckiaceae; genus Roseiarcus. The sequence continues at coordinate 37,374 of CAWFZA010000018.1, read as the reverse complement.
AGACCAACGCCTGGTTCACCGAGGCCATCGATCTCTGCACGCGCTCGGGCCTTCCGGTCGAAGTCGTCAGCAACGGGGGAACGCCGGATCTCTACAGCGCCCACGAAGTGACGGCCGCGACCGAGCACCGGCCCGGAACCTACATCTACAGCGACCGCTCGCTCGTGGAGATCCAGGGCTATGGCACGCTGGCCGATTGCGCGCTCAGGGTCCATGCGAGGGTCGTGTCGCATGCGGCGCCCGATCGTTGTGTCATCGACGCCGGATCGAAGACCCTGTCGTCGGATCTGCTGGGCCTCAACGGCTATGGCCGCATCCTCGAGCATCCCGATTGGGAGATTTATGGCCTGAGCGAAGAGCATGGTCACGTGCGCGCGCCGCCCGGCTCGGGCGAACCCAAGATCGGCGAGCCCGTCACCATCATTCCCAACCACGCCTGCGTGGTGACGAACCTGTTCGATCGGATCACCGCCGCGAGGCAGGGCAGGGTGGAAACCTTCTATGAGGTCGCGGCGAGAGGGAAAGTGCAGTGAGCTCGGTAAAGACTGCGGCCCCGGACGTGGCGCGCCTCGCCGGCCTGCTCGAGCAGCTTGTCGCCATCGACACTCAGAACCCGCCCGGACGGGAGGAGGAGGCCGCTGCGCTCCTCGCGTCCGACCTCGAGGCCATCGGCTTCACTACGGAAGTTCATTTTATCGCGGATGGCCGCCCGAATGTCGTCGGCCGGATTAACAATGGCGACGGCCCCTGTTTCGCGTTCAACTCGCACATCGACACCGTTCCGGTTGGCGGCGGTTGGACAAGCGATCCGTTTCGTCTGGTCGAGCGCGACGGCAAGCTGTTCGGGCGCGGAGCCTGCGACGCCAAGGGCCCGATTGTGGCCATGGCCGAGGCCGGTCGTCTCCTCGCCTCGCAAAGAGACCTTTGGCGGGGCACGCTGATCATGATGTTTGTCGCCGATGAGGAGATCAATGGCGGCGGCTCGAGGGTGCTCGCGAAGCAGCAGCCCAGGCCCGACCTGATCGTCATCGGCGAGCCAACCAACAACGCCGTCTTCGCGGCGCACAAAGGCTGCCTGCGGCCGCTCGTCCGCGCCAAGGGCAAGGCGGCGCATTCCGGCCGGCCGGAGCTTGGCGTGAACGCCATCCTGGCCGCAAGCCAGCTCATCTCGCTCATCGACGCGCGCGACCGCGAATTGAGGACGCTCAACCATCCGCTGGTCGGCCACGCCAGTCTGTCGGTGACTTCGGATCGTCGGCGGAATTGGCGACAACGTGATCCCGGAGAGTTGCGAGATGGTGCTCGACCGGCGGCTGCTGCCAGGCGAGACGCTCGACGGCCGCAATGGACGACCTGCACGCGTTGCTCGATCGCGCGAAGCGCGACCACGGCGTCGAAGCGGAGATCGCGGCGATCCGCACCAAAGCCGGATCGACCGAGACTTCAGTCGACGACCCGCTCGTGCGCAACGCGGTCGCCATCTCGCGGGCGCATGGCGTGACGTTCCCGCAGCCCGGTGGCCTGACTGGCGGGTGCGATCTCGTTCATTTTGCCGACGTCGGTTCCGTGGGCATCGTGCTTGGCCCCGGCTCGCTCGACGTCGCGCACCAGCCCGACGAATATGTCCCGAAGGACGACCTCGTTCGCGCCGCCCTTATCTATCGCGATATCGCCGCCATGATGATGCAGCCGTAACTGCGGCATGGCGTCGAGCGCTTCCGGTTTTTCCCTTCGCGCGACGCCACGAAACACATAGCCCCGAAAAGGGAACCCCTTGTTCCGGGCTAGAGGTATGACTTCAGTATTGAAGCGCCAAGGCTGTACTTCGGATCCACCATGTTGCCGAGCCTGATCCGCCCGGCCTGGGTAAGCAGAAAATAAGCCTCGTACTGATCGAAACCGTAGTCGGAGACCAGCCAGCGGATAAGCTCTCGGTAGGCGATGCGCGCGGCGTCCTCCATCGGCCGCGTCGAGCCGATCGTCATGATGAATTTCTCGTTCTCGAGGCGCGGCCATGCGATCGGCCATTTCTTGATGAGGTCGACATGGATGGTCGTCGTCGAGGGAATCTCGACGGCGACGCCGCACAATTCGCCGTCTCCCTGCGTTGCATGGCAATCCCCGAGGAAGAGATAGGCGCCCTCGTGGAGCACGGGAAAGTAGACGATCGCGCCGGGGGCGACGTCGGGCACGTCCATGTTGCCGCCCCAATAGTCGGGCTGAAGCGACGAGACCGCCTCGATTTCCGGGCTCACGCCGAGAGTTCCAATGAAGGGCTCGTAAGGCAGGGTGATCTTCTTGTTGAATTTGATCCCCTGCTCGGTCACTTCCATTTTCTTGACCATTTCCGGCAGGGGCGGGTTCAGCATCGCCGTGTTGCTGGTGGAGACGAGGCCGCCGAATTCCGTAATCAGAGCGGTCGTGCCGACCGGCTGCGCTCCGCGCGGCTTGATGCTGTGGATGTGAACGCAGAGCGTGTCGCCCTTTTCCGCTCCACGCACGAGGATGGGTCCGCACTGGGGGTTGAGGAATGGCATGTGGAGCAGTTCGGCCGGCTTGTCCTTCTCGCTCTTGATGGCGCCCTCGAACGCATCCTGCGTCTCCGCCACCACGACATCTCCGGGATCGATGGTCAGCACGGGGTCGGCGTAGGGGCCGTAGACGTAGTGATATTTGCCCTGCTTTTCGACCGTCAGCTCGTGCGTCTTGCCGGGCTTGGCTTTGGCGACGCCAGAGCGGGCCATGTAGGACGACTTGATCCAGTCAGCCATTGCATTCTCCTTTTCGTTCAAATCGACAGGAATTGACTCAGCGCGTCGGTGTCTGCGATCGTCGCTTTGTCGAGCGAAGCGACAATCCGACCTTTGTCCATGACGTAGGCCCGTTCGGCCACCGCCTGGATCAACTCGACGTTCTGTTCGACGATGAGCACTCCGATCGGCCGCCGCGCGACGAGAACCTTGAGGAACTCGCCGATCTCCTGAACGATCGACGGCTGCACGCCGTCGCTCGGCTCATCGAGCAGGAAGAGTCGGGGGTCGCCATTGAGCGCCCGCGCGATCGACAGCATTTCCTGCTGTCCGCCGGACAGCGTGCCGCCCCGCTGCGCCATGCGCTGCCGAAGAATGGGAAAGTAGCTGCAAACCTCATCGAGCAGCGCCTTATCGTCGCCCTTGCCCGACCGAATGAAGCGTCCCATCCGCAGATTGTCGGCAACCGTCATGTGCGGAAAGATTTCGCGACCCTGCGGCACGTAGCCCACCCCGCGCCTCGCCCGCCGATCCGCCGATTGATCCGTCAGGTCCTCGCCGCTCAGCGCGATCTTGCCTCCGCGCAGCGGCAGGAGGCCGATCAGCGCTTTCATCAGCGTACTCTTGCCCACTCCGTTGCGGCCCATGACCGCGACGATCTCCCCCTGGCCGACCTCGATGCTTACGCCTTGCAGGACGTCGCCAGCGCCATAGCCCGCGCGCAGTTCGCTGGCGGAGAGCAGCGCGGCCATCTCACCGCCGCCCAAGATAGATGTCGCGCACGTCCTGCCGCTCCGTCACCTCGTCGATCGTGCCGTCCGCGAACACCCGCCCCTGATGCAGGACCGTCACCCGACGGGCGATCTCGCGCACGAACGCCATGTCATGCTCGACGACCAGGATTGTCAGGCCGGTGCTGTTGAGGTCGCGCAGCACGGCTGCGGTCGCGCCGGTCTCCTCCGGCGCCATTCCGGCGGTCGGTTCGTCAAGCAGCAAGAGATCGGGGCCTCCAGCCAGAACCATGGCGATCTCCAGCCACTGACGCTTGTGGTGAGGAATATTTGCGGCTCGCGTTTCGTCGTGGCGATCGAGGTCGAAACGCTCGAGCGCCGTCCGATACCGGTCCTCAGCCTCGACCCCTCGTTCGCTGCGAATCGTGGCGAGCGGAATCTCGAGGTTCTGCCGGACGCTTAGATTGCCGAACACGCGATTGGTCTGGAATGTGAGTCCCAGACCCTCTCTCACCCGGTGAGACGGCAGCATCCGGGTGATGTCTTTTCCCTTGAAGAGGATGCGGCCGCCGTCGAGTTCATGAATGCCGCAGAGGAGAGCGAAGAAGGTCGACTTGCCGGCGCCGTTGGGGCCGATAATGCATTGCAGGTCGCCGCTAGCGACGGCGAGAGTGACATTGTCGGTGGCGACAACGCCGCCGAAATGCTTCTTCAACCCTTCGATCGACAGAATGGAGCCTTGTTTCATGCCGGCGACGACCTGCGCGGCCCTGCGGTCGAAGCCTCCGACGGCGCCGAGCGACGCCCTGTCAGGTCGGCTAGGGTGACGACCAGACCCCTCGGAAAAAACAGCATCACGATGACAAGCAACGCGCCAATGATGACGAGGGCGTATTGGTTGCCGGATGAAGAGAGCCGGTAGTTCAGCCAGTTGAGGCCGTAGGCGCCCACGACGACGCCGAGCAGCTTCTCGCGTCCCCCCACGGCGACCCAGATGACCGGCAGCGCGGCGGAGAGCAGGCCGACCTGGGAGGGCGTGATATAATTGCCCCACTGCACATAGAGGAGCCCCGAAAGGCCGGCGAGAAGCGAAGCGACCACGAATACCAGCCATTGCCGCATGCGGATGTCGTAGCCGAGCATCTCGGTGCGCACGGGGTCCTCGCGGATGGCGAGCATGACCTTGCCGTGCCTCGAGTTCACGAGCATCCGGCAGCCGAGATAGCAAATCAGCGCCACGCCAAGCGCGAGGTAGAAAAAGGAATAGCCGGAGAACACGAAGTCTCCGATCTGGAATGCGGGAATGCCGGTCATGCCGTTGTAGCCGCCAAGCTGCACGACGCCAATTCGCCACTGATATCCCGCCGTCTGCCCGAGGAAGGTTTCGAGCAACAACGTGAGAACCAGCGTGAGGATGGGGAGAATCCATATCTGCACGCGCGCGAAGAAAACAAAGTATCCGAACACTGCCGCGACGAGCGCGGCCGCCGCGAGACCGCCAAGGCTGCCCAGCATCGGGCCCCAGGAGTGACCCACGAAATTTCCGGCGATCACCCCGTAGGCGTAGCCCGCGATGCCGAAATAGGCGACCTGGCCGAAACTCAGGACCCCGCAATATCCCCACAACAGGCACAGCCCGAGCGCCATCGGAATGTTCAAAAGATAATAGGAAACGTTATAGGCCGCGAAATCCGACAGATAGAGTGGAACCGCGACAAAGAGAGCGATGACGATCGCCGCGCCGCTCCAGAAGATTGGGCCCCGTCCCAGATCCTCCGGCCCGTTCAACAGAGAAAAAAGTGCGGCCATCGTCAACGCATTCTGTGTCTGAGGTCGAGGCGCCGCTGGATGGCTGCGGAGATCCCGTCCGGCAGCAGTCTGATGATGATCAGCGCCGCCAACAAGAGCGCCACCGTGCCGAGAAAGGCGCCGAGAAAGAAGCCAACCGGGGTCTTCACCAGGGAGAGAAGAACGCTGCTGCCGACCGCCCCCGCAATGACGTTGGTCGCTCCGCCGACGACGACCGTGATGAAGGCCGGCGCCACGAATTGCTGGCCCATGAAAGGCATGATGGACGTCGTCGGCGCAAGCAACGCCCCGGACAGTCCCGCGAGCGCCGCGCCGAGCGTGAAAGTCATCATGTAGATGCGGCGGGTGTCGACCCCGAGCGCACGCGCCATCGCCGGATTTTGCATGGTGGCCCGGGCCTGAAGGCCAATGTCGGTGCGGTTGTAGATCCACCAGAGGGCGGCGACGAGCAGCGCGGCGATGACGAACATGGAGATCCAGTAGAACGAAAACGAATATTGGCCCAGAGCGAAATTGCCCTCGGGGATCTGGATCGGCGGCATGAAGGGGCCGAACAGCAGCAGGAAGCCCTGCGACAAGACTAGGCTCACGCCCCAGGTGACGACCATCGCCCCGAGTTCCCTGCCGTAGAATCGCCGGACGATCGTCGCTTCGAGCAGCGCGCCGAAAATTCCAACCGCGACGAAAGCGATGATCGCGGCCAGCCAGAACGGCGCTCCCCGGCTGTAGGACGCCGAGGCCGCATACGCTCCCATCATCATCAGCTCCCCATGCGCGAGGTTGATGATGTTCATCATGCCGAGGATGATGATCAGTCCGAGCGCGCACAACAGCAAGAACGCCGCGTTGGTGCAAAATTGATAGACGACGCTCGCGACGACTCCGATCACGTCCATGACAAAATCCGCTGGTTTCGGAAGGCTGGCGGTCCCAAGGGGGCCGCCGCCCGGGTCGAGGCGCTAGAGCGCGAACATTTTGAAATAGGGATCTTCGTCAGGCGTGTACTGCTTGTACTCGGGGTTGCGGATGAGGTTGACCCCGAGACGCTGGAGCCACCAGGCCTGGATCATCGGCCAATCGCGCAGAAAGCTCACGTTGTGCTTTTCGTCGCAATAGGCGAGCCGGATCGGATGAGCGCAGTGATGCGTGCCGGGTTCGAGGAACACGCTTCCCTCCGGCGCTTCGATATTCCAGCCTAATTCGAGACAGCGCTTCACCTTCTGCTGGTCGACAGTACGCGCGAGGCGCGCCGCCTTGGCGTAGAGGTGGATGGTGAAATAGGTGTTCTGCGCCATCTCACCGATATACGGGTCGTTGGGGAACATCGTCATCCAGCGCTTGACGAAAGCGCGGTTGCGGGCCGTCGGAACCTCGAGCTGATATTGGATTGCGTTGTGCATGCGCGCCAGCGAGGGCGGCGCAAAGCGCTTGTGCTCATAGCCCTGAGCCATATTGACGGTGGAGGCCATCGGATACTTGAGGCCCGCCGCCGCGGCCTGCGGATAGTAGTTGTGCTGGTTCTGTCCGACGAGCAGGGTCATGACCCAGTCGGGCTTGGCGGCCTGGATGCGCGCGATCACCTGGCTGAATTCGGACACCGAGAGCGGAATGAACTCTTCGCCGATGACTTTGCCCTTGACCAGAGGGATGAACGCCTTCGTCCATGCGGCGGTCAATTGGCCGAAATTATAGTCGGCGGCGATCGTGTAGCAGTTGGGGCCGTATTTCTCGACCATGTATTGCACGGTTGGAATAACCTGCTGCTCGCAAACCGGCCCCGTGCAGAAGGTATTGGCGTCGGCGACGCCGCCTTCATATTGGTTGGTGTAGAAATAGAGCTGTTTGAACTGGTCGACGATCGGCCGGATCGCCTCCCGCTCGGCGCTGGCGAAGCCGGCGACGAGCACGTCGACCTTGTCCTCCTGGATGAGCTTCCGCGCGAGCTGCTGCCAGACGGCGTTGTTGCTCTGGCCGTCGGAAGAAAGCAGCTGAAGTTCGCGGCCGAGTATCCCCTTCTCGCCGGAATCAATCAGGATGTCGGCGTCCTCAACGTAAGCGAGGTCGACCGGCGACTTGGGGCCGCCATCGTCGACGATCGCGAGCGACGTTCCGTCCTTGCTGATCACGGGCGGGTTCTTCGCCGCCGTCGCTTGCGCTCCGAGGAAGCCTGCGCCGATGTCCGGAGCGCCCTTGAGAGTCTTGCCGGCGTTGATCTCGGCGACGGCGAGCTGGGCGGCATGCAGCTTTTGGATGCCGTAGACTGAGAGATTGCCGGATTCGTCTTCGATGAATCCCATCTTCACCGGGGCGCCCGTTTGGGCGTACGCGGACGTCTCAAAGCCTCTGAGGTAGGTCGGCAGCGCGACGCCCGCGGTCAATCCTGCCGCGGCCATACCCTTCACGACGGTACGGCGGTCGGCGCCTGTCGGATTGGGAGATTCCGGCGCCGTGTCCACATGCGACTCAACTGTCTTGTCCGTCATTTGAGTTCCCTTTCTTAGTCTCCATGCCGGTGCAACGCCTCGGACTCTCGTTCCGTTGGCGGTCTTGTCCACCCGCAAGCATGCGAGCGGAAAGCTCTTCTACAGATGAGCTGGTGTGCAGGCCTTCTTGACGGAGACGGTATTCGGCTGAAACCGCGTGTCGTAGCCTTTAGCCGACATATCGAGGCAAGTCCGGCTCGGCGCCGCCAATGCGGGCGGACCTCCTCGCGGATTGAGAAACCACGCTTCGGCTGTTTGAAGGGTCTGTGTGTCTTGGACACGTTCCGGCGGCTGAAGTCGTCGTCGGCGTTGACGACGAGTGCACTCGCTACGGGCGGGAACTCCGTGGAGCCGGTCGAAACAAAGCCCGACGAAGCGCAACAGAGGCCCGCTGCTGTCGCGAAGCGCGGCCGACTCGGCGATGCGCCCGCCGATACTGGCGGCGTGATGTCCGGACGCTGGTCCGCGCACGCGCCATCTGTGATCTGCAGCGTAACGAGGATCACGGCGCCCGCCCCGGGTCTTCTTCCAGCCGGATATAGCCTTTGTAGTTTTCCGGCGGCATGGAGTTCTTTTCAGATTGTCATGCGTGCCGTTTGATGTCCAGCGTAGATCCCTTCACTGCGATCCGGCTGCGCTTTCACGGCGCCGCGGCGGATTTTGTCCAGCCTGCTGTGCTTACGGATAATGCGATGAGCCATGACAGTCGTGCTGCAGGACGGGGCGAACTCAACCGCAGTTGGGCGCACGAAATGGTGGCGACGGCAGCAAAATATTTGACGTGCCTGCGAAAGCTGCAACCGCAGCGCTGGGGCGGGCGAGACCGCTAAGCCGTCGAAAAGTGAGATTTGGCTGGGGGACCTGGATTCGAACCAAGATTGACGGAGTCAGAAGTCCGCTGTTCTACCGTTGAACTATCCCCCAACGGCCGCCTAATGGCGCGGTTTTCGCGCGGGCGTGGCGCGTCAATAGCGAAGCCGAGCGTGTGGCGCAAGCGCGCCGGAGCGAGGGACGCGCTTGAACTGGCCCCGGGCTTCCGCAGGAAAGGGGCAGGGATCGGGATGCGGCTCAGACCTGCTCCACCGCCACCACCCCTGGCGCGGCCTTGAGCGCCCCCGCGATCGCCGCACTCACCGAATAGCGGCCAGGCAGGCGGATCTCGACCTCGCCGTCCTGCGGCCCGAGGATCACGACCAGCGACACCTCGCCTTCGCCGGGCGCGGTCAACCGCCGCTCGATGGAGTTGAGCGGCGCTTCGTCGCGCACAAACACGCGCAGGCCCTTCTGGACCTTCGCGGCAGCCTCCGTGAGCCGCTCGACGTTGACGATGCGCGCGCGCACATCCTCGCCTTCAACCGCCGCCTGAAGGGTGACGAGGACGTCGGCGCCTTTCTCGAGAAGATCGCGGAACTGGCTCAGGCCCTCCTGAAACAGGATCGCTTCATACGTGCCCGAGGGATCGGAGAGCTGCACGATGCCGATCTTGCCGCCGTTCCTTGTCCGCCGCTCATAGCGATCGAGCACGCTTGCCCCGAGCCGCGCGGTCGATGCGCCGTTGCGCACGGATCGCGAAAATTCCGCCCAGCGTGTGGCCCTCAAGCGCTTGAGCGCCGCGTCATAGACTTCGAGGGGATGGCCGGAGAGAAAGAAGCCAATGGCGTCGAACTCGCGCGTCAGCCGCTCCGACTCGGTCCAAGGCGGCGCGGCGCGCGCTTTGAGCGGCGCGTCCTCAGTCTCTCCAAACAGCGCGTTCTGCCCGGCGGCTTTTTGCATGACCTCGCGATTGGCGATCGCCAGCATCGGCTCGACCGCCGCAAAAGCCGCCGCGCGATTGCGCTCCAGGCAATCGAAGGCGCCGGCCGCGGCGAGGCTCTCGAGCGCCTTCTTGTTGACGGCGCGGGGATCGAGCCGCGCCGCCGCGTCGCCGAGCGAAACAAACGGCCTCGAGCCGCGCGCGCGGACCAGCGCCTCGGCCTGCGCTTCGCCGACCCCCTTGATGGCGCTGAGCGCGTAATGAATGGTGGGCGCCCCAGCCTCCATCCGCACGTCGAAATCGACCAGCGACACGTTGACCGACGGCGCGATGACCTTGATGCCGAGGCGGTGCGCTTCGCCACGGAACTCGGCGAGCTTGTCGGTGTTCCCCTTGTCGAGGGTCATTGAAGCGGCGAGGAATTCCGCCGGATGATTGGCCTTGAACCAGCCGGTCCAATAGGCGATCAACGCATAGGCCGCCGCATGACTCTTGTTGAATCCGTAGTCGGCGAACTTGGCGAGCAGATCGAAGATCTCGTCCGCCTTGGCGCGGGTGAGGCCCCGCTCGACCGCGCCGTCGACGAAGCGGGCGCGCTGCGCGTCCATCTCCTTCTTGATCTTCTTGCCCATCGCGCGGCGCAACATGTCGGCTTCGCCCAGCGAATAGCCCGACAATGTCTGCGCGATCTGCATCACCTGTTCCTGATAGATGATGACGCCATAAGTCTCGCTTAAGACCGGCTCGATCAGGGCATGGATATAGTCCGGCTTCTCCTGTCCGAGCTTGCGGGCGCAATAGGTCGGGATGTTCGCCATCGGGCCCGGCCGATAGAGCGCGACCAGCGCGATCAGGTCCTCGAACCGGTCGGCCCGCATGTCGACCAGCGCCTTGCGCATGCCGCCGCTTTCCACCTGGAACACGCCGACCGTTTCGCCGCGCCCGAGCATCGCGTAGGTCTTGGAATTGTCGAGCGGGATCTTGCCGAGGTCGAGCGTTTCGCCGCGCCGGGCGATGAGGTCGACCGCTCGCTTGAGCACGGTCAGCGTCTTCAGGCCCAGGAAGTCGAACTTCACCAGGCCCGCCTGCTCGACCCATTTCATGTTGAACTGGGTCGCCGGCATCGCGGCCTTCGGGTCGCGGTAGAGCGGCGCGAGCTCGATCAGCGGCCGGTCGCCGATGACGACGCCGGCGGCGTGAGTTCGAGGCGTTGGAGTAGAGCCCCTCGAGCCGCTCGGCGATCTTGAGCATCCGGGCAACCTTCTCGTCGGCCTTCGCCGCCTCCTGCAATCGGGCTTCGTCGGCCACCGCCTGCCGGAGGGTGACGGGATGGGCCGGGTTCTGCGGCACGAGCTTGGCCAGCTTGTCGACCTGGCCGAGCGGCATTTCGAGCACCCGGCCGACATTGCGCAAGACGCCGCGCGCCAGGAACGAGCCGAACGTGATGATCTGCGCCACGCGATCGGCGCCATAGCGCTCGCGGACGTAGGCGATCACTTCGTCCCGGCGATCCTGGCAGAAGTCGATGTCGAAATCGGGCATCGAGATGCGTTCGGGATTGAGGAACCGCTCGAACAGGAGCCCAAACCTCAAGGGATCGAGATCGGTGATGGTGAGCGCCCAGGCGACGAGGGAGCCCGCGCCTGAGCCGCGCCCCGGTCCGACCGGAATTCCCTTGGCCTTCGCCCATTTGATGAAGTCGGCGACGATGAGAAAATAGCCGGCGAACTTCATGTTGACGATGACGTCGAGCTCGAAGGCGAGCCGCTTTGCATAGTCCTCGCCCGTCTGTCCGGGGGTCAGCCCGTGCGCCGCGAGACGGGCGCCCAAACCCTCGCTCGCCTGGCGCCTGAGCTCCTCGACCTCGTCGAGAGCCGCGCCGTTGGGAACTGAAAAGCGCGGCAGGATCGGCTTTCGCGTCATCGGCCGATAGGCGCAGCGCATTGCGATCTCGACGCTGGCGTCGGTCGCCTCGGGAAGATCGGCGAACAATTCGGTCATTTCCGCGCGCGTCTTGAACCGATGCTCGGGCGAGAGGCGCCGGCGGTCGGAGGTCGACACCAAAGCGCCCTCGGCGACGCACAACAGCGCATCATGCGCTTCATGGTCCGAAGGCCCGGCAAAATAGGGCTCGTTGGTCGCCGCCAGCGGCAAGCCGAGACGATCTGCGAGAGAGATAAGCTCGGGCTCGACCAGGCGCTCGCTGTCGAGCCCATGGCGCTGGATCTCGACATAGAGCCTGGACCCGAAAGCCTCGGCGAGGCGCTTGAGGCGGCTTTCCGCCAAGTCGCCGAGCGCCCCTCTCAGCGCCCGGTCGATCGGCCCGCCGGGCCCGCCGGTCAGCGCGATCAGGCCTTGGGCGTCTTCCAGCGCGGAGAAGGGAAGATGCGCGTCGTCGCCCTCCTTGGGATCGAGCCACAAAGCCGAGACGAGGCGCATGAGATTGCCGTAGCCGGCCTCGCTCTGCGCCAGGAGGACGATTGGGGCGCGCGCATTGTCCCGCTCGACGCCACGCCAGAAGGCCGGGGCGGCATCGGCGAAATCGACCGTCACCTGCGCGCCGATGATCGGCTGGACGCCGCTCTTGGCGAGCTTCTCCGAAAATTCGAGCGCGCCGAACAGATTGTTGGTGTCGGTGATCGCGAGCGCCGGCATGGCGTCGGCCTTGGCGAGCTTGGCCAGCGTCTCGACGGTCAGCGCGCCCTCGCGCAGCGAATAGGCGCTGTGCACGTGCAGATGCACGAAGCCGACGGCGTTGAGAACAGACGAATCCATGCGCTCCGAATCCATGGAAGTCATTGTCGCAAGCGGGCGGTCCTGCGTCGAGGGGGTCAGGACAGGAGCTGTGGATGACGCTCTCGCTTCTCCCCCTGGGAGAAGGGCCGGGGATGCGGGGCGCAGGCGAAGGGAAAACTTGCGCCGCGCAATCCCCGGACCGATGATGCGCCATTTGCGGCGGCCGGAGGCGGCGCGTGGCGGACATTTTTCTCAGCTACACTAGGGTGTGTGTTCAGTTGAGGAGAATGGCGGCGCAGGCGAGTTGAACGCCGGCGAGGAAAGTTTTGGCGAGCTTGTCGTAGCGTGTGGCGATGGCTCGGAAATGCTTGAGCATGTTGAAAAAACGCTCGATGAGGTTGCGTTCGCAGTAGAGGGCGAAATCGCACCGGCGCGGGGTTTTTCGGTTCGATTTGGATGGGATGACTGGGGCGATCGCTCGATCGTCGAGGATGGCGATGAAGGCGTCGGCGTCGAACGCCTTGTCGGCGATCAGAGCGCCGGGATCGACGGCTTCGATCAGCGGTTCGGCACAAGTCAGGTCGTGATCCTGGCCCGGACTGAGCATCACCTCGACAGGATTGCCGAGGGCGTCGACGAGGGCGTGAATCTCGGTGGTCAATCCGCCGCGGGATCGACCGATGGCTTGCGCGCCGTCTTTTTTTGGGCCCCAGCGCTATGCTGATGAGCGCGCACGATGGTGGCGTCGATCATCATGTATTCATTGTCGTGATCGCTGGCCAGGAGCTTGAAAACCCGCGCGAAAACGCCGCTCTTGGCCCATCGGTTGAAGCGTTGATAGACGATCTTCCAATCGCCAAAGCGCTCAGGAAGATCGCGCCAGGGGACGCCGGCGCGAAACCTGAACAGAACGGCTTCGACGAACAGGCGATTGTCCCTCGCCGTGCCGCCCACATGGCCTTCGCGGCCGGGCAGGACGTCTTTGATCCGATCCCACTGGTCGTCGCGCAAGGCATAACGTCGCATCGGTCAGCCCCTCCAAGGCCGACCGCTCATGAGTTAGACATTTGCTGATTTGGGAATCCCTCGCCGATCCAAACACAAACTGTTCCGCGTCCGATTCCGATCCGTTCTCGCCTCAAATGAACACAGGCCCTAGCAAGGACCGAGATTGGGCTTTCTGGATCGGCCAGCAGATTGAGACGCTGGGCCATATTCCGCACGTCCACGATTGGGAGATATCGGCGGGTGGCGATATCGCCGCGTGGATGGAAGAGCGCCACGACAAGGCCGATAACATGCTCCTAGTCGTGAGCGAGGTGTACCTCAGCAAAAGCTATTCGAGGTGGGAGCGGCTCGCAGCCCAGTGGGCGGCCGCAAACGAGCGGCCGAACTTTGCGCTCCCGGTCATCGTCGAGGCATGCAAACTGCCGACGCTGCTCGCGCAAATAAAGCGATGCGACCTCTACGGAATTGACGAGGAAGACGAGGCCCGGCGCCGCCTTGCGGACTATCTTACCCCGGCGGCGAAGCCGAGCAAGCCGATCGCTTTCCCACCCAAGGGTCAGGCCGCGAACGCTTCGCCTGCCGAGGCCATTCCTTTTCCGGCGGGAAAGCGCGCCCTCTCGAACATTCCGATCGCCGTCCCGCTGCATTTCCTCGGCCGCGATGGCGAGCTCGATGTGATCGACGCGTCGCTGAAGCCCGAGAAAGGCTCTGTCGCGATCACCGCCCTGCATGGCTGCGCGGCGCCGGCAAGACGACGCTGGCTGCAGCCTATGCCGAGCGCCACGAACCGACTATCGGGCGACGTGGTGGATCAGGGCGCAGATCACGAATCGACGATGCGCGCCGATCTCGTTGCGCTCGGCGTTCGGCTGGGATGGGTCGGCGCCGACGAAAAGGAAGAGCCGGCGCTCAAGGCGGTGCGCGAGGGCTGCGAGACGACGGCGACGCAGTACTGCTCGTCTATGACAATGCGATCGACGCGGCGAACCTCAACCCTATCTGCCGGTCGGCGGAGCGGCGCGCGCTCTGGTCACGTCGAACGCGCCCACTGGCGGGCGATCGCTGACGCCGGTCGAAATCGAGGTCTGGCCCAAAGAAGTCGGCGCCGACTACCTCATCGCGCGCACCGGGCGTGACAAGGAGCGCGCCGAGGCCGAGGCGCTATCGGAGGCGCTCGGTGGTCTGCCGCTCGCGCGCGAACAGGCGGCGGCCTATTGTGAGCGACTGGAAGTCTCGCTCGCCGAATACACCAGGCGCTTTGCCGACGCGCCGGCGCGGCTGCTCGACGCGGACAAAGGACGCGCCGGCGGACTATCACGATGGCTGACCGTCGCGAAAGCCTTCGCGCTCGCCATTGACGAAGCCGCTAAGCTGCATCCGGCAGCCGAGTCGTTGATTGGCTACGCCGCGCTGCTCGCGCCCGAACCGATCCCGCTGTTCTTGTTCTCCGAGGCACGCGAAATCTTCGGCGAACCGTTCGCGTCGGAGATCGCAGGCGACGGCCTCGACGAGGCGGTGGCGGCGCTGCGTGCCTTCGCCCTCATTGATCGCGAAACCATCCAGATGATCGCGATCCGGCCAGCGTGACTGAGACGATCCGGCTGCATCGGCTCGTGCGCATCGCCGCGGCGCTTCGGCAGCAAGGAGAGGCCGGCGATTCGGCGCGACGGGTTGTAGTCGAGGCCATGGCCGTGGTCTTTCCCCCGACGGTCTTCGACGACCCGGGCGCGTGGCCGCGTGCACGACTACTCGATGCGCTCGCGTTTGACCTCGTCGTGGGCACCGCGCCAACGAGCAGTGCAGATATAGCAGCGTCGACCATTCTGAATTTACTGGGGCAATATCGACACTCAGCCCTTGGAGCGTACGTGCAGGCGCGGTCGCTTTACGAACGAGCGCTGGTAATTCGCGAGAAGGCGCTGGGCCCTGAGGATCCGGCGACTGCAAGTACGCTCAATGGTCTCGGCCTCGTGCTTCAAGCCCAAGGCGACCTCGCAGGTGCACGGCCGCTGTTCGAGGAGGGCTGGCTATCTATGAAAAAGCGTACGGAGCCGAAGATCGTGAAACCGCGGCGAACCTCAACAACCTCGCCCGCCTGCTTTTGGACCAGGGCGACCTGATGGGCGCGCGTCCGCTCTTTGAGCGGACGCTGGCGATTTGCGAGAAGAAGCTCGGCCCCGAGCATCCCGACACGGCGCAAACCCTTAATAACCTCGCCCTCCTGCTTCAGGTCCAAGGCGACCTCGGTCGCGCTCAGCGGACGTTCGAGCGCGCGCTAGCAGTTTTTGAGAAAGCGCTTGGCCCACAGCATCTGAAGACAAATCTGACGCGAAGGGATCTCGCGCACGTCCGGCTTCGCGAAGGGGCCCCCTCAGAAGCGCTTGCGCTTGCGGAGGCCGCTCTTGCCAGCCTTGAGAAGGTTCTTGGAGCCGACCATCCCTGGACGAAAAACTCAGCCCGCATAAAGGCCGACGCCCTCGCCGCCCTCGGCCGCGCCGATGAGGCCGAGGCGGTACGGGAGAAATACGGCCTCGGCGGCGGACCTGCGGCTTGAGGGTATCGCCCTTACGAGCCGAGCGCGCGGGCGATCAGCGCGATCATGATCAGAAAGGCCCCGAGGGCGGCGATCTCGGTGATGTCGCGCAGGGCGTAAGCGGCGATGATGTGCATCTCAGCCTCCTTGATCTCTATAAATTCATGATATGTTCTCTTCCTGTTCGAGTCAAACTGAAAATGACGCAACTGACGGGCGCGGTGGCGGCCGTGGCGGCGGCGCTTGCGCTCGGACCGTCGCAGGCCGCGCAGCCGTCGATGACGCGCCAAAACTGCCGCCGGCCGAACAGGCCTCGATCCTGAGCGCAGGCGGCTTCAAGCATGACGGCAAGGCCTGGAAGGGCTGCGAGGGCTCGTCGAGCGTCGACAAGGACGGCGTGGAGGTCAAGGATCTGAACGGCGACGGCCCGACCGGAACCCGTCATCACCAATTCCAGCACGGAATGTTATGGCATGGCCGGGCAGGGGTTCACCATCGTCAGAGCCGTTTCGGGCGGCTGGAAGAGGATGGCGCAGGAGACCGGAATTCCGATGTTCCTCGCTGAGCGCGGCGCCGAGGGCTATCCGGATATCGAGGTCGGCGGCCCCGGCACGTGCTTTCCGGTCGAGCGCTGGAACGGAAAGAGCTACCGCGTCGCCGGCGCTCGCTATGACGACGGCGGCAAGGGAAAGGGCAAGCCCTGCAAGCTGTGAGCGGCGCGGCGTCCTGTCTCGCAGACGCCCGCGGACGCGGACATGTCGCCGAGGAAGCTAAGGCCCGCAACATTCGCACGCGAGTTCTGCAAGTCGTCGCCCGAAATCACGAGA
The DNA here is from genome assembly GCA_963820095.1 of uncultured Alphaproteobacteria bacterium. GTDB lineage: Bacteria > Pseudomonadota > Alphaproteobacteria > Rhizobiales > Beijerinckiaceae > Roseiarcus. The sequence goes on along the minus strand of CAWFZA010000018.1, from coordinate 20,744 downwards.
AAGTGATGCTATTGGTGGGACAATCCTCTATTTCAGATAGTGTTTTTATACGATAGAAGAATCTTCGAGAAGGGGGACGAAATGAGAATTATCATCTACGCGATCATTATCATTTTTCTTGTCTTCACAGCGCCTGTATGGGTCCCTGTTATGGGGCTTTTAGGACTTGCAACCCTACTAGGAGGAGGAGCAGCGGTTATAGCTGCCAATCATACGCCAGCCGTCGCAACCCCCATTGTGCAGCCACCTAATGAATTTCCTATCTGGAAAATGACCTGCGCCAGCATGCACGGAGTTGTTTATACTATCAGAGCAGAATATCCTAATGGCCGTATGATGCTCAAAGGTGCCAACTTCCCTAATGGTAGCATGTTGGTGACAATGAGTTCGGTTGCAAAAATATCGTATCCGAAGACCACTTGGACAAACGGAAGCTATGTAGATTTTCATAGCAAAGAAATCTCTGATGGTAAGATGGTAAACAACAATTGCTACGACGTTCAGGGAAGTGATCAGTGATTGCGACGTGCGCTAAAGCTCGGATCATCAATAAACATGTGTTATGTGCACTCAGGCCAAAAGCATTCAATTCGCGGCAGGCCGGTAAAAGGCGTCCTAAGGCGCTGAAAATATTGGGTGGCGCCGGTAAAATGGCAACTATGGACTTGAGTTAGCAAATGTCGCGTGATAATGATTCGCCCGTCGCGACGGGAGTTGCGGCTGGCGGGCCCGAAGCAAAGATTGAAATCACGCCCGACATGATCGCGGCGGGAAACGATCTCTCAAATATCTGAATGAGGATTTTTTCGACGTCGAAGAAGGGCTGCGAGAGCTTTTTTTTTGCCATGGCCTGCGAAGCGCCTTGGTATAAATAGGCGTGCGAGAATTAAATCCAAGGTATCCGCTTCTTGTATATAGATATAGCTTTCTCTTGTTTATCGTTTTTAATAAGAACATAGAAGTATTTATTAATTTATGCTTATGCAATGATTTGCCATATTCTAAGTTTCCATATATTGTAAGCTTATGTAATTCGTTCTGAATAAGTTCGTTATCAAATGATATTTGAGAATACGAATGGACATATTGATTGCGGATACGGTCGGCCAGGACAATTGCGTCTCCTACCGGACGCTCAACCCCCGGACTGCGATCCGGGGGCCGATGCGAGCCCATTTCGTCAAGGCGCGGGTCAAGGTGCATGTCTATCCCGACGGCTCGCACGCCGTCTTTCATGGGCCCAGATGCATCGGCCGCTACGACGCCAATGGTGCGCTCAAGGACAAGCCACGATGAAAAACGCGCCGCTGAAATCCGCTCGGCGGCGGCGGACCTGTGGACGGCATGGACAAGCCTCCGGCTTGCCTACCCCGCCCACGAGGAGAACAAAACCAGAAGAAGCGGACATATGACGCGCTACCAAAACCGGACAACTTAATTCGTTATCGACAGCGTTGGGTGCGTTGGAAATCATCGCGCCTTTGGCCGAACGGATCAAGCCGGGAACGCCGAGAATCCAGCCCTCCACCTGCGCCAGCGTGCGTTCGGGCGGCGAAAGATCGGGGCTGAGGAACGCCGCGAGGCTGCCGTCGCGGTCGGCGCGCGAGAGCCAGGCGGCGATGCTGAAGGCGTCGTGCTGGTCGCCGGTTCGACCCTCGTTGGCGAAGCCGCGCGTCCACAGCGCCGGATAGACCTCGGCGATGGCCGAGCGCCCGGCCGGAATGTCCCAGCCGTCGAACGGCCAGAAGTGAACGCGCGCGCCGAGCCGCTGGCGGATGAAGCGCAGCCACGGAATCCCAGCATGGGTGGATTTCGCCACCGATCCCTGCACGTCGAAATGAAACACCGACTTCGCGCCGCCGGCGCGCTCCTCGGTCAAGCGCCGCCAGCGGGCGTTGCCCATGCGCGCCGCGCCGTTGCCGGCGATGCCGTCGCGCACGAACTCGACATAGACGTGATCCTCGTCGGTCGGCCAATGGCGCTGGAAATCGTCGAGGAAAGCGCGGCCAGTCGGGCAAGAGGCCATGCGTCTCGAAATAGCGCAGCGGGAAGGAAAAGCCGTGGTCGATGCCGACCAGCGTCGGCACGTCTTCGGCGAGCCGTTCCACCAGCCATTCGGCGATGCCCGCGCCGCGTCCAGTATTTGCGCGGGCTCGGCGGCGGCAGCACCTCGACGGGCGGCGCGTCGCCTTCGGCCAGATAGACGCGCAAACCCTTCAGGCTTGCCGTCGGCGTCTCTGCGCCGGAATAGTCTACGCCGATGAAGCGAATAAAAGCTGTCATCGGATCTTCTCAGCGATGTCGATCTAATTCGAAGGGCCGCATCCAGCTCTCACCAGCACGAAGTTTGATACCGTCAGGCTGATAGCCTTCAGAGATCAGCGCGTCGCGGCGCTCAATCGCGAAGAGTCTGGCTTCCGACCAAAGACCTCGCTGCAACTGCACCGCCCTCGAGGCACTGCGGTCGCAACTGAAGAAGGTCGGATGCCGAGTGACGGCGCTCGACGACGCCATCGCCGAAGAAAGCGGCGACACGGGCGCGCGCGGGCCGACGCAGGCCGAAATCCTGATGGGCCTCGCTGAAACAGCTGAACTGTTCCACACAGCGGGCGGCGGCGGCTTCGGCGACCTCGACATCAACGGCCATCGCGAAATCTGGCCGATCCGCGCCAAGGGTTTCCGCCGCTGGCTCGCCCGCCGCTTCTTCGAGGAGACGGGCCCTGCAATCGGCGCTGAACGTGATCGAGGCCAAGGCGCATTTCGATGCGCCGGAACGGCAGGTCCCTATCCACGTCGGCGGGCTCAACGGGCAGCTCCATCTCGATCTCGGTGACGAGGCATGGCGGGCGGTAGAGATCGACGCCAACGCCTGACGCGTAATCGACAAGCCGCCCGTCCGCTTCCGTCGTGCTTCCGGTATGAAGCCGATGCCGATCCCTGTTGGCGGCGGCTCAGTTGAGGTCTTGCGGTCGTTCCTCAACGCATCTTTCAGGCGTCCCCGTCTCAGGGATCGCCGGTCGTTCTCATGCCTTGGGCCGCTTCAGCGCGGCACCTCGTTCGCAGGGATGGTGAACTTGTGGCTCTTGCCTGCCCGGATTACGAGCTGGCGCTTGCCGCCGTTGGCGACCTCGCAGGCGATCGAATAGTCGAAGAAGCCGTGCTTCAGGCCATCGACGACGAGCGCTTCGAGCCGGTCGAGGGCCTCGCGGACCTGCCCGCCCTTGGCGCGCTGGAACGGCGGAGTGTCTTGCAATTCAACCATTGTGCAGCAATCCCTTCATGTCCTTGATGGTGGCGGCGAAGGCCAGCGGCCGAACGCTGGTCGCGTCGCCATAGAAGGCCATCACGTCATCGCGGCGGGTGGCGCGGTCCCGAAAGACGAACACCTTGCGCCGGCCCTCGTCGCGCAGGTTCACAAGCTCGTAGCCGGCGCAGCGCAGGAAGCAGGCGAGATAGAAATCGCGCGTTTCGAACACGGCCCGGTTGGGCTCCTCTCGGACCGCTTGTTCAGTTGACACTTTACGACCTCCTCAAAAAAAGGGCTCACGAGCCATCGGACAGAAGCCGCTGAAGCGGCATCGTGCGGTGCAGCAGCCCCAGCTTTTCGAGCCGGATGCGCATGGCGATCGGCGAGACCAGGAACATCTCGGCGAAGGGCTTGGCGAAGCTTTCCAGCGCCTGATCGTCGCTTTCGGTGAAGGCAGCGCCGGGAATGCGGCTCTCGAAGCTCGCGATCTCAACGAAGGGGTGGTCGATCGGTTCGGACGGCTGAAGCACCCGCTGCTTGCGGTCGGGGAATGCCTCGTCCCAGGCGACGAAGACCAGCTTGCGCGGCATCAGCACGCAGGAGGCATAGAGGTCGGCCTGCACTTCAATCCGCGCCTTGGCCTGGCTGGTCCGGCAGATGACGCTCGGCGGCGCGTTCGGATCGAGGAGCGAGGTCTGCGCCGGGTCCTTGCCGAACAGCGCGCGATGCAGGCGCCAGTGGCCGACCTCGTGCGCCGCTGTGTACCGATAGCGCCCTTCCTTGGCCGGGTTGGCGTCGGGATCGAGGCTTTCGTCGATCACGATCCGCTTCTGCTCGAAGAAGATGGCGCCGAGGATATCGGGATCGAACCCGATGCCCGAACGCCGCACGCCGAACAGCCGGTGCGTGTCGTCGAACTCGATGCCGATCTTCAGGTGCTTCTCGATGATGTCGTCGATCGCGATGGGCGCTTCGATCGTGGCGCCACGCGCATGGGCATATTCGGCCAGGAGCGCCTGCGCGTCCTTTTCGATCGCCTCGTCCGGCACATAGGAAACGAATTTGGTCATTGATCGCCGATCCTCATCTGCATCTTCGAAACCGTTATCGCCCGATCAGGCGCTCACTTGTCCTTCGCCTTCTGCGCGTTGCGGGCCATCCGGGCGATGTCTTCTGACGTCAATCCCTTCGTGGTCCGAAGCAGTGCCGCCAGTTCCACCGGGTGGCGCTTGATGATGTCCGACAGGTCGCTCGCCACCCGGCCCGCCCGCGCCAGCAACTCGTCCACATCGCAGCCGATGATCTGCGCAATCGCCTTGACCTTATCCTCGGCTGGTGGCGAGAACTCGTCCCGCTCCACCTTAGACATGTAGGTCGGGCTGACCCCGACCTTCTTCGCCATCTCACGCAACCCAATCTCCTTGCTCTCACGCTCGCGGCGGATGAACGCCCCAAACTTTACCGTCCCAGCACTCATGGCTCCCGCTCCCGTCTTTTGTTTAGTGTTAACTGTACAGCTGATTCGTATTGGATGTCAATTGTCCAGTAAACGTGATCACCTATATGAGTGGGAAAGGCGATCGGTCTGCAAACTTCCGGGATTGCTTCTGTCGGTGTGGACGGCCCCAATGCGTCGACTCCAGCCGTCGGCTTCGGGGAAATAGCGGTCGTTTGTCGGCGTGCCGACCTCGACTCAAACTGACCCTCTGCTGGCCCTTAAAAGTCGGCCCAAGGGTGGGTACGGGCGAGAAGGCGGTCTTCGGTTGAAGGTGTGGGTTGCTCCAAGAACAGTCTTCAGCGGATGCCCGCTCGTCTATTCAGTGATCGCCATTTGAAGCACCAATCAACGCGCTCAAGGCACACCCAGTTAGGTTCGGCAAGGTCGCAACCCGCGCCTGTTGCGCTTTCGTCCTTGTCGCCCGACACGATGGCGCGCATTCGATCGATCTACGAAACCACCATCAAGCCCTCTGTGCATCAGCGATGGTGAGAGCTTAACGCGATGGGGCGCAGCAACGCATGCGACTGAATTTGCTACAAGGCCATGGTGACGTCAAAGGTTATGTGTCAGGGAGAGAAGGGTTGGGATTCCCTGCATTTTGTTTTCGTGGGTGAAGAGAGTGAAGAGAATGCGGTCCATTGAGGTTCTGTCCTGAAAGACGCCCATTGGCCGGGTTCTGCGGCGGACCTCGCGGAAGCGGCGCTCGATGGCGTTGGTGGTTCTGACCGCTTTTCGCTCGGCGAGCGTCTTGTATCGGAAGCAGGTGAGAAGGTCGTCGAGATCGTCGCGCAGGCAGGCGAGGGCGGCGGGATAGACCTCTGCCCAGCGCTCGGCGAAGCGGCGGGCGGCGGATCGCGCCTTGGGAGCCGCATCGGCGTTCATGACGGCGTGCAGCCCGGCTTTGACGGCGGGTTGATCGGCCTTGCGGACCTTGTTGAGGATGTTGCGGATCTTGTGCGCCCAGCAACGCTGGACGGGGATTTTGTCGTAGACCGTGGGGAGCGCGGCGATGAGCCCCTTGCCGCCGTCGACGCAAATCAGCTCGAGGCCTTGGCCGGTCAGGCCGCGTTTGTAGAGATCGTCGAGGAAGCGCTCCCACTCGATTGCGCTCTCGCCGCGCGCCAGGCGAAAGTCGATCACCTCCTTCTTTCCATCATGCCTGAGGCCCAGAGCCACCAGAACCGGGCGGCGCAGGGCTCCGGCCCCGGTCTTGCGGGCGAGCACGACCCCGTCGAGCATCAGCGCCTTGTAGCGGCCGGAAAGAGGGCGGGCGTGGAAGGCCGCCACAGCTGCGTCCAGGGACTGCGCCACCCGGCTCACCGTGCTCGGGCTGATGGGGCGGCCGAGCAGGGCCAGCAGGACCTCGCCAAGCTTGCGGGTCGAAAGCCCCAGCACGAAACCGGCCAGGATCGTCCGGTCGATCTCGGGCGAGCGCCGGGCGTAGGCGCGCAAAACCTCGGTCGGGCAGTAGCGGCGAGTGCGGGGTACGGAAAGCTCGATGTCGCCGAGTTCGGTCAGAAGCGAGCGCCGGTAATAGCCTTGCGGCGATCGGCCTCGTCCTCCGCCTCGAGGCTCTCAAGCCAGCGGTCCACCGCCCCCGCCATCTCGGTTTCGATGATCTCGGCCAGAGCCTGACGGCCGAGCGGGCGATAGCCCTCGCCCCAATCCAGCCCTTGAGCCTGCATGGCCTTCACCATCGCGAAAGCAGCCGGTAAACTCTCAATCGTCGCAGCGCGCTGTGGCATGGGGTGCTCCTTGGCTGGGTCTTGGTCGACCGCAGGGAGTACCCCTTCACACCTCTGACACAGAATCTCTTACGTCACCTAGCGCTTTCTCCTTTTGAATCGTTGACTGGCAAACTGCGGTTGGGAGTTCAGTTGGGAATTTTTGTTCCTCTTTCGAGCTTGTGGATCGCGGCGCGGCCAAGAGCCGGATCCGGTGTAAATAATTCGAATCAAGGACGGACCGCACATCGCGGAGCGAATGTCCGGTGATGGTCGCAATCTCGGCTTCCGTCGTTCCCGCGAGTGCGAGTCGGGTGACGGCAGTACCTCGTAGGTCGTTGAAGGTGACACCGATGATCCCGGCCTTAGCCTTCGCTTTGGCGAACGACGCTCTGAAATCCGTCAGGCGTCCAAGGTTTGCCTTCGGAAGTCAGGAGAATAACCGGGCTTAGGCGCGGCGCGACATCCAAAGCGGCCTTGAGCGGGGCGCCAACAGGTATGCTGACGCGCACGCCGGTCTTGCTCTGCCTGAGGCGTATCGTCTCTCCGTCATAGGCGGACCAAGTCAAGCGAAGAAGGTCGCCTTCGCGCTGGCCCGTCCAAGCGCCAGCAAGACCGGAAGATGAAGATGCGAAGGCGCGGATCTGTAAAAGACTGCCTCATCGTCACCCGTCCAGATCTTGTCGGCACGACTTCCCCTATAGAGGCGGCCTCCACGTTCACAGGGATTTTCAGTAATAAGCGCGCGGTCTTTGGACCACGAAAGAGCGCGCGCCAGAACGGTCCAAGCGTAGTCAGCTTGCCGACGGGACCGCGCCGCGAGTTGGTCGCGCCACGCCATGAATTCGGACCGGGCCCCGCGAGCGCTTCAGAGCGGTCAAGGGCATATCGCCAAACGCGACCTCAATCTGCTTTGATCTGCTTTACGTAGTCAGAGCGTGTTCGATCCCGAAGACCGGTAAATTCAGAACTAGCCTGAAACGCCTGCAAAGAGAGCAGGACGCCGTGGAAGCGTCATGCCCTTGACTGAAACAGCTACGTGATAGCTAGCGATAAATTCGGGCGTACCGGGCTCTCCCCTGGAGGCGAGGGCCACTCTTCCACGCATAGTAATACGTGACGACGCTGCCGTCGGCTAAAGTCTTGGCGACTGAGTTCAGTCCCTTAAGTCGAATGCGCATCCCGCCTCGCCTTCCACGCTCGAATGCCTATCGGCGGACGGGACCGTGGCGTCACGCTGGTGGACCAACACGATGCGACCGTCAGCTCCAATCTCCGTCCTAACCACGTCCTTGCCATCCTTGCGCGCAGCCGCCCACGCCCCTCGAACGTCGGCCTGACGGAACTTTGCGGATTTACGGGACACGGCCGTTGCTCAGCCTCCTCTTGCCGGAGTGCGTCCCGTCGGCGCGTATCAGCGGAACGCCGTTACTCGACGCGTCACGATGAGCTTCTGTTTCGGGACGGTGTCCCAAGCAGCCTCCAATGGCCAGTATAGTCCTCTGAGAAACAGACGAGTCCGTCGACAAATCGCCTCCCGGAGGTGGATATGTAATATTACCAAAGATGATCTGCAATAAATCGTTTCCCAAAAACCGATTGTAGTCGATGCCAAAAACAACTTGATCGAGGGTTGAGCGGAAGTGGAGAACAACGTCAACGTCCTCGTATAAATCAATTATACTATCTTCTTTTACAGGCAGCAGCTGGCTGTCTCTGTGAAACGTTTCAACAGCTTCATCGAATTTAGGATCCGGATATTCGATTAGTCTCGGAACATCGTAAATCTTCAGCGAGCGGATCAGGGTTTCGAAAAATCCAGTTGCAGGCCTCTGAAAATAGGTAATCGACAAACGGACCTAGACGGAACTGCTCATCACCAGATTGTTCAAGAGACAATGTAGTAAATATGTCAGTCCAAAATTTGAGCTCCGCCGGGGTCCGACCGGGCAAATATTCCTTTATTTGCCTCGGCAATGGTCTTAAGGCCTGGATTGCTTTACCAGCGTCCCTGGTTACTCGGGTCCCACACACCGCGAAGAGGAGATTTGTGGCGTCGGTCGTAGTTTGCGCCCCGCCGAGTCCACGGCCACCCTGAGAAATCAGGCCCGCTTCCCTAGCAAACCGGCCGTAGGCAAACACTGTCGCCTCCGGCAAACCGGTCACAAGCGCCAAGGCCCACACCAAGTTGGAGAGAGTAGCCATGGCCTCAAAAATGTTGCCTCAACATTTTTTTCTAACACGGAATAAATGTCGCTGCAACATTTTTTGCGGCGGGCCCGCTTTAATATCGCGGGCTTCGGGCGCGACCGGATGCGCGACCTCGTGGCGGTGAGATCGACGATCGCGAACCGGACGGATGCTCCATGACCACGACCGTCTGATCAACTCAAGGCTCGACCAATGCGGTACTACACATTCTTGCCATTGCGAAAGCTGCTCGGGTCAAATGGACATTGGACGACTTCGAGGCCGTTCGGCGGAGGTCCCCGTTCTATGTGACCTGAAGCCGTCCGGCCGCTACATGGCGGTGGATTTTCATCGCGTCGGCGGCGTGCGGCAGGTGCTGAGAATGTTGCTCGACCATGGCGTTCTACGCGGCGAGTGCATGACCATCACTGGCCGCACGATGGCGGAGGAATTATCGGAAGTGCCGATGGAACCGCCAAGCGGGCAAGATGTGATTCGTCCACTGGTCGAATCCAATGTATCCGTCGGGGCACCTCAAGGTTCCCAAGGGCAATCTTGCGCCCGATGGCTGCATTGCGAAAACTTCTGGGATCAAAGAGTGACGCTTCATCGGGGCCGCTCAGGTCTTCGATTCTGAGCAGGATGTCATCAAGGCGATCCTCGGCAACAAGGATCAAGGTTGGGGAAGTCATCGTTATCCGATACGAAGGTCCGAAGGGTGGCCCGGGCATGCCGGAAATGCTCACACCAACTTCGGCCCTCATTGGGCCAGGGACTGCTTGAATCGGTCGCCTTGATTACGGACGCACGCTTTTCCGGTGCTTCTTGGGGTTGGCTCGTCGGACATGTGACCCCCGAGGCAGCGGTCGGCGGGACGATCGCGTTGGTGAAGAATGGCGACCTAATCACCCTCGACGCGGACAAGGGCCTGATTCAGCTGGGGGTCACCGGCGCAGAGATCAAGCGGCGGCGTGCTGCCTGGAAGCCGCGGAAGCCCCGCTACAAGGACGGTGTTCTCGCAGAATACGCGGCGCACGTATCGAGTGCGAGCGAAGGCGCTGTCCTGATATAATCGCCGGCAAGTTCGACCGGGTATGGCGCGCCAACTTCGACATGCGCAGCAGAGGTTCGGGCCGGGAAGGCCTGTGAACGCTTCACTACTGACTGCCACGGGCCCTGTCGCGATCCGCATCGACCGCTTCGCGTCGAACTCCGGTCGTCCGCTTCGCGTCAATTCCAGCCGTCTCTTGTGCGCAAATACCGGCCATTCGTTGTCGGTATCGTGAAAGGGGCGGCTCGACCCTTTGCTGCCTTCAAGATCGGCCCTAGAGCCGGCGGAGAGGGCGAGAAAGCGGACTTCGGCTGAAGGCGTAGGTTGCGCCAGGGGCGACCGCCGGAAACAAGCTTCTAAACAAGAAGTCATCGCGCTCGCCGGCGGGGTTGGATAACGACAAGCACGAGCGAGGCCGAACTAAGCGTCACCGCCTACGCCGCCGCTTCGGCGACGGTCCGAATTGGCCCGGGTCTGCCTGCTGAACGCGTCATCCCTCTTTGTCGTCTTCAGGGTTTCAGATTTTGGGCTCTCTGATGATCAGGCACACCATCGATGCTGCCGTTCGGAAGCCAAAGATCGCTATCGGTTGTTAAGAGAAACGGCCTCTTCCAAGCGCACTTCAGCACCACTGTCGGCGAGCTCAATAACACGAAATCGGTCGGCTTCACACTTGAAGGAGATCGTTCGCGCGAGGTTTACCGTTTCCTGAAGAGAACCGTCCCAATAAAGCGTTTGGATTTCCTCGCCGTTGCGCAAGAAAACGGCCTCGTAAATCATCAAACTTCCTATCGCCCCTGTATGCGGGTTTCTGTTTAGTTTTGCAGTAAAATCGATCCTGGAAGCTTCAGTCATGGGGTCTCTTTTGGCTCAAAGCAAGCAGGCGAAACTGAGGCCGAGCAAATCTTTTGGATATTCATCTCGATGTGGATTTAGCTATTTGTTTATGGCTCAATCACCCTTTCGGCCATGGTGATGTCCACGCGCATCAGAACGCCAGGTCCTCAATGTACGAACTGTTCAATGAACAGGATCTTAACTAGTCCCGAGTCAGCGGCAACTCACAAATAAGGGGAGGCCTTTCATTGCCTCCCCCGAACGATCGACAACGACATCGCGCGTGGCCGCCGTCGGGATAGGCAACAGCCCGATCTGATTTGAAGCCGCATCAAGCGGCGGTGCCCCCCGCGGTGCTACCGGTCTGCGGCAATTATGCGCTCGCAACCTCGGCCACGTCCTCGGACAGCCTGAAGTCGCCTGCTTAAGGCGAATGGCGAAGGCGGTCGCCATGAAGGCGGAGACGACGCGCCGGCTGCTCTTTCCCGCATGGGCGAGCGCGTTGCGCATCGTGTGGACGCGGCAGCGCTGCCAGGTGGCGTTCATCAGCTTCGCGACCGCCGCCTTGATGCCCTCATGGGCGTCGGAGATCACGAGCTTGACGCCCCGCAGGCCGCGCCGGCGCAGCTTGCGCAAGAACTCGGTCCAGAAGGTCTCGGCCTCCGAGGGGCCGATGTCCATGCCCAGAACCTCGCGCCGCCCATCCGCATTGACCCCGACCGCGACGATCACGGCCACCGAGACGATGCGGTGGTTGCGGCGCACTTTGACGTAGGTGGCGTCCAACCAGACATAGGGCCAGTCGCCTTCGAGTGGACGGTCGAGGAAGGCTTTGACCCGTTCGTCAATCTCCTCGCACAGCCGGCTGACCTGGCTCTTGGAGACGCCGGTTGCGCCCATCGCCTTGACCAAGTCGTCGACCGAGCGGGTCGAGCGCCGGCGACACCGAATTCATACGGCATCTCCCAACTCCGGTCGCTATGCCAACTACTTGCGCCAGCTTCGCGTGTGTTGTTGCCGGTTGCAGTACCTCCAAAGACGTAGTTGGATACTCCTTTTGGTCGCCCTTGGTCGGGTCGCCGGTTTCCGCTTTACAAAACCGTCCCGCAAAATATGATACAATCAAACGGTTGTGGGGATCGACGAGGCCGCATCGTGATGGCGTGTCAAAAAAGTCAATTCTACCAACTGCTAAGTTGAATTTAGCACGTAAAGTTCGTTAGTCGCGGATAGGGAAATGTCCGGTCATGGGTGACGATGTAGGGACTTGGATTTCGACTATCGAGGCACAAGCAGAGAGGCCACTTTTACAAACGGGTCGGCTCACCCGAGAGCGCGAGCGGGGCGGCAGTCCAAAAGTTGATGGGTTTATTGCGGTGATGGAAAGCCGCATATTCTTGCAGGAATGCATCCGTCGCGGCATGCAATCAGCGTTCTCTTTACCGATCCTCACGTGTTCGACGCTGTCTGAACTAGAGCTCGGGCTAAAAGCCGCCTCGGCTGCAATCGTGATCGTCTCCTGGATGGAAGCCAGCAACGAGGGGAACACGAACGTGCTGAACGCCTTGTCGGAACTGGTTCCGAATGTCCCGGTCGTCGTTCTTGCTCAACAGAATGACGTAGACCTGGCGCGAACCGCCATTCGTCATGGCGCGAAGGGATACATTCCCTGCACGTTGGAATTTGACATCGCAGTCGAGGCGGTTCGCTTTGTCTTGGCGGGCGGGACCTATGTGCCGATGGACTGTGTGCTTGCGACAGGACCTAGCGTACCGGCCTCGCCAGCTTGCTCGGTCGTCCGGTGGCGTAACAGCTCGTGAAGGGGCCGTCATTCGAGCGCTTCAGCAAGGCAAGTCGAACAAAGTCATCGCCTACGAATTGAACATGTGTGAAAGCACGGTGAAGGTCCACGTGCGCAACCTCATGAAGAAAATGAAGGCGAAGAATAGGACAGACCTCGCCATGAGAGCGCGGATCCCTACAGCTGCCAGCGTATCGATGGCGGCCTTGAGCCGGTCTTCGCGCGATGGCGCCGACCAGTCGGGATGCAGCCATGCATGGCCGGCGCCGACGACCGGCAGTAGGGTTCCGTCCAGCGGCTGGGACTTGCCACACCAAGCAGACCCAACTGACCGGAGTGAGCAGACTTCAATCACGTTGAGAAGGTCCTCCTCCTCTGCGCTCTGACCGCTGCACTGCTCGCACGGGCCCCGCAGCGCAAGCGTCCGCTACCACTTGATTTGCTTGTTTGGCCGAGTTTGGCGCGCCAAACATCTGCCAAAGCAAGCCATACGCATCATTCCGCTGATCCGCCGGGTTCAGCGACTTCAGCTGTGTGGCTTGGCCCGCTCCGACAGAGGCCGCCAGCGGCTGGTCACAGCAGGGGCAGCGGCCCCGCGTCACGTTATGGAGCGGCGCAACTTGGCGTCCCAGCGTAGGGCGATCGTTTAGGCCCAGCATTTCCGCGCCGGCCGCGCACTCGACCAAGCCGCGACCTCTACTCCGACTGGCTTGAACACTACGGTTAAAGCTCAACCTGCGCACTTGCGCCGCGTTGGCGCGAACTGCGGTCGTTCCCGAGGCTCGGCAGGGGCGCTATCCGCCCAAGTGAGGCGTCCAAGGCCGCGGTCCGCTACGTCCGCTTCACGTCGACTCCAGCCGGCCGCTGTGCGCAAATTGCGGACATTCGCCGATGGTGTGGCGAACGGGTCAATTCGGCCCTAATACCAAAGGTCATAGCGGGCGACCGACGTGAGCCCAGTCGCGCGTTCCGATGGATGTGATCGTTTCGGGTTGAGCGATGAGCTTTCGCCAGGCGGCGCATGCGGCGTCGACGATCGCGTCGTAGTTTTCGAACACGGTGTTGGAGCGCGGTGCGCTTCGCCACCCAGTGGGCGGTCAAGTCGATGTCGCTTAGCCGCCTCGCAGCCCGTTTCCGAGCGCGATGAGGCTCGTGGACAAGCGACGCCATCCGCTACGGCCGGCGAGAGGCGGTTTGATGATAATGGTATCCGTGATGATGCCGAACCGGGCGCGGCGGAGGCGGCGGGCGCGGCGGGGGCGGCGACATGCCAACATAGACAACGATCGGATCTGAATAGACCGGCGGCTCGTGCGGCAGGTGGGCGGTGTCGCCCAGCAAAAGCTGCAGGGTGTGCTTGCCCGTCGGCAAGGTGAGCGTGGTCTCGGTCTGGCCCGCGCCGAAATGCAAATGGTTTTCGTCGTTCGGGATTGGCTTGTCCAACGGCGGCAGCGGCGCGTCGACCAGGAGATGGTGATGGCCGGTGTTCGGCTTATCGATCCCGGCCGGCGCGACGCCCATCTTCTCAAGTCCAAACCGAACCGTGAAAGTGTTCGACACGTAGGAGCCGTTCACGGGCGAGATGATGTACACGTGCGCGCCGGGCGGCGAGGGATGGCGAGTCCCCGGCGCCGAGGGTCTGCGCCGCCGCACCGGCGCGGCAAGGATTCCACGGCCGTCACGTGAATCCTGTCCGAGTAGACGGGCGGCGTGTGAGGGATGTGGTCCGCGTCGCCGAAAAGCAACTGCAGCGTGTGCGGACCCGGCGGCAGCGTGAGTTCGACTTCCGTCTGTCCTGCGCCGAAATGCAGATCGTTTTCGTCGTTCGGGATCGGCTTGTCCAGGGCGGCAGATCCGTGTCGATAAGGAGATGAAAATGTCCGGTGTTGGCGCTTCTTCGTTCCGGCCGGCGCGACCCCCATTCCGTGGAGCCCGAAATGGATCGTGGTCTTGGGACCAATTACGGCGCCGTCTTTGAGATCGAGGAACTCGGCCTTCGCGCCCGGAGGCGACGGAGTTGGGCCTCCTGTCTCGGCGGGCTGAGAATAGGAGGATGAGGCGAAAACAAGGCCGCCGAACAGCGCGATCGTCGCAAGCGCATTGAGCTTCATGGCGATCCCCGGCCAGCGCGTCCTTGCAAGCCCACGCATCCTTGAGACGACTAGTGCATGCCCGACCCGTCGCGATTGTAATCAGCGCGAGGCGATGTAACCGTTCTGAAGCGCCCACCCATTCCTCTCGCTTCTTGTTGAGGGTATGCCACATGCTATCGCGCTGACATCGCTTGACGCATGTCGTGGAGATCACGCATCACGCGGGGCTGGCGCATGGGGCGTTTGGCGTGTGCTGCAGCGGCGATCGTCGCCTTCGCATTGCTGTTCTGCGCGGCGGGATCGTCATGGGCCGTGGGATCCGACGCGGAGCGTCTTCCCGGAGAACTGTTTCGCGACTGCTCGGACTGCCCGGAGCTCGTCATCGTGCCTTCGGGCGAATTCGAAATGGGTTCGAACGCAAAGCCGACAGAGCAGCCTGTCCACCACGTCAGCATCGGCAAGAACTTCGCGATGGGCCGCCGCGATGTGACGTTCGCCGAATGGGACCGCTGCGTCGCCCAGTCCGGTTGCAAGTTTAGTCCGCCGGATCAGGGTTGGGGGCGGGGAGATCGCCCGGTGACGAATGTCAGTTGGGACGACGCCAAGCAGTTCGTCGCATGGCTCTCAAAGACGACCGGAAAGCCCTATCGGCTGCCGAGCGAGGCGGAGTGGGAATATGCGGCTCGAGGCGGGTCGACAACTCCTTACTGGTGGGGAAAGGACGTCGGCGCCGGGACACGCCCAGTGCGCGGAATGCGGGGGGAGCCAGACGCCAGGACCGCGCCCGTTGGCTCGTTCCGGCCGAACGCCTTCGGATTGTACGACACCGCGGGGAACGCGGCCGAGTGGGTCGAGGACTGTTGGAACCCGACGTACCGCGGCGCGCCGAACGACGGATCGGCCTGGGCGAACGGCGACTGCTCGCTTCGCGTTCTCCGGGGAGGGTCGTTCGCGGACAAGGCGACCGCCGTACGCTCCTCGGCGCGCTTTCGCTACGATCAGGACGTTCGGTACTACGCTAACGGCTTTCGGGTGGCGCGGGACTTGGATTGACTGACAGCATGCCGGTGTGAAAGGATACGTTATCCCGGGTTGTGGGGCGTAGCGAGCGGGCGAGTGGTCGCATGCGCAGGCTTGTCATGTACGTTATTGCCCTGGCCTTAGGGGTTGTGATGGGCGCTTATATCGTCCTCGGGCCGCTGAGCCCCGAAGACAGGCCTCCCATACCCACTGAGCGGGAAGCGGCCGTCGCCCCCGTCGAGCTTGCGCCGGCGACCACGCCAGCGTCACCAGCGTCCGTCGATGAACAGGTCGCCAAGCTCGCGCTCGAGACGGCGAAAGTCGAGCGAGTGTTTCTCGCCGGTAAGGCTCCCGCGCCGGGCAATCTGGAAGCTTCCAGTAGCGCGTCCCCGGATGTGAGAGCCCCGAGCGAGACCGCTCTTCTTGCCTCACCCCCGCTCCAAGATGCGGTTCCCGCCATGGCTACAACGGCGGTCTCGACCAAAGCGTCTCAAGATGCGAAGCCAATGAACGAGGCGGCGGGCCCCGCGCCTGTTGCCGAGACGGTTGCTGCGGCAGGAACTGAACTCGCATCGCTCACTCCGGACGAGATCTGCCAGCGCGACAGAGAGAATCTCGAGCAGCTTCGCAGCCACCCCTCCAGCGACGAGCTGGTACGCTTCGCCAACGAACTGGGCTGTAAGAAGTTGCTGCCGCAGGTCGTCAGTCTAACGGAGAGCTTGGCGCCCCACCCGCGGCGGCGGATGTGTCGACTGCCGCGCCTCCGGACACGCAAGCTGGGAACGAGGCCGCGGGTCCAGCCCCGCCCGTCGCCGGCGCCGACGTTGCGAAGCTCTTCACTCCGACGAGACCTGCAAGCGCGATGAGAACCGTCTCGCGCAGCTGCGCTTGAGCCCTTCGGGGGAGGAGGCTCAACGTTTCGCGAGCGAACTCGGCTGCGAGAAGTTGCGGCCGCAACTTCAGCGTCTGTTGCAGAGTTCGGGCTCCCTCGCGTCCGCGCCAACGGCCCCGGCGAGTTCGTCTCTTTCCTCAAGCAGTTTGCTCACCGAGGACTGCGTGAGCGAGCGCGCTGCGCTTGATCGCCTGCGGAAGGGGCCATCCGACAGAGGCGGCCGGGCGGTTCTGGCGGGACCTCAAGTGCGAAGGCATGCGGCCCCAGGTCCGCCTGCTCATGGAAAGCCTTGATGTCGCGCCAGAAACGCTGGGTTCGGCGGCCCCGCGGAATAAGGCGGGGGCACATGAGGGCACCGCGTCCGCTGCGCCAACCCCCAACGGGAGCGATCCTGCTGCCTGCCGCAAAGAGACGGCAGAGCTCAACCGCCTCCGTGCGATGCCCGATCTCGTCGACGCAAGGCGCTTCGCCACCGCGGTCACCTGCGACGCCCTTAAGCCCCAGGCGGCACGTCTGCTTGATAGCCTGAAAGATGACAGGCCGTTCCGGCCGGGGGGCAGTTCGGGCGTCGGATCGGATCGCGGGCATTCCGGCCGGGAGCCGGAACGTCGCAAAGGGGGATGAGGGCTGTGTTGTGCTCGCGACGGAATGACGGCTTTCGTCCGAACTTCGGTCGTTCCTGAACAGGCCCCTGTAAATGCGCTTTCCGCCCAACTGCGACGTCCAAGGCAAGGGTCCGGAATGTCTGCTTAACGTCGACTCCGGCCGTCTCCTGCGCGCGAGCTAACAATTAGGCCGTCACCCGAAGGGCGGAAACTCCCTCAAGAGCCTGCAGGAAATCGGAACTCGGAGCGGTGCACATGGTTCGATCTCTTCAAGAAGGGCAGCCAAATCTCACTTTTCGACGGCTTAGCGGTCTCGCCCGTCCTAACGTGCGCAGCGGCAGTCACGGTTTCCACAAGCATGTCAAAGAGTTGGCGGAGAGTGGCGACGACTTCGCCATCCTCCCAAGTGCAGTTCGATAGCACCAAGCTGAGCAGGCGGCGTTTTTCCCGTGGTTCCTGCTTTGCGAACAGCCTTCGGGCGTTCCGGGCGAGGTCGAGAAGCGCGACTCCTTCGTCCAGATAGGATTTTTGTCGGCGTTCTGGTGCGGTTCGATCTCACGCTGGCAGCGATTCTGCTCTCGCGCCACCGGTTCGACATTCGTTGGTAGAAGGCCGCGTCCACCAGCCCGTCGGCAGCAGCATGTCGTCGGCGCGTTCGCTTCCACCGCAGCCGACGCAGCGGCCGGGCGGCGAGCGCATCGGATTGCGGCTGAGCCATTCGGCAACGCAGCAGGCGAACGCGCGGACCTCGGCTTTGTGACGGGGCAGTCCGCCGTCGAACTCGGCAATGCCAGCCCGTTCGTCGAAGAAGGTCCGCCAGTCCTCGCCCGACCAGCCGTCACCGCCCTTTCGCAACAGCGCGAGCACTCCCGCCTTGTGACGCGAAAGCAGGTCCAGCACAGCTGAAGGCGGCGCGGCGTCTGCGTCGAGAACGAGGGCGTCACCGTCGATCCGGATCCGTAGACCCGCATCGCGGCCCGCCTTCAACGCTTGAACGGTGCTCATAGCCGTGCTCTCCATCCCGCATTTTCCGGCGCGGATTGGAGCGGGTGCTTTGCGTCCGCACCGTCCGCACCGATCTGGATGTTGGTTTTCAGCGGGCTGGCGCGGACGGTTCCGCCGGTCTCGCCCGGTGAAGCGCAGCCGTTGCCGGAATTGGCGTTCGGCCGATCGGCGGGCGGTGCGGACGGTGCGGACGGTGCGGACGGTAGCGCCCCTCGGGTTTCCGGCGCAACGGGTTCGCCGGCCGTGGTGATGCGGATCATGCGGGTCCGTGCCCGGCCTTCCCGCTCGAAGCCGATGTCGATGCCGATCTTGCGCAGGAAGGTCGCCGCCCGGCGCAACCGGCCCGCCAGAGCCCGAGGGCTATCGGGCCAGGTCTTCGCCTTGACGATACGATCGCCCGCCATTTCGGCAAGGGCGCCCAGAAGCTCCGAGGCGGTTCCCGTCCACTCCGTCCGCGAGGTCATCACGGCGCGCACGGCGGCGGCGATCGGATCGGCGTCGATCACGCCTTCCACCGCCTCGTCACGGTTGCCGACATAGGCCGACCAGAACGTGCCCGAGGGCCAGAGCCCGGTTTCGCAGGCCGTCGCCCACAAGGCGAAGTCCGCCATGCGGGGCAGCTTGTCGAGCTTCGTGCGCGGCAACTCGGCGAGGCCCTTCGCCACCGCGTGGAGCAGCACGCCGAGGATACGCGGGCGTGCGGCTTCGAACGCGGCCCACAATTCCTGTTCCGGGCGGCGGCGGTCCTCGGGGATCGGTTCGAGCGTGAGGAACACGGCGCGATCGGCGAGGTCGGGCCGCGTCACTATGTCCTCGATCCCGTTCAGAATCACCGGCCGGGCGGCGTCGAACAGCACTTCATCCTGATCGGAATAGAGCTGGCGCACCGCGAAGCCACCGCCGGTGCCAAGGCGGCAAAGCGTGTCCGATATCCAGGCGGGCAGGCCCGACACATTATCGAAGGCGAGCACATGGCCATTGCTGGCGGCGATGAACAGATCACGATCCTCGCGCGGCAAGGCCCGCAGCGGTGCGGTGTTGGGATCGAGCAACGCCCGCAGGATCGCCGAGAAAGTGGACTTCGCCGATCCCTGCTCGCCGGACAGCACGATCACCGGATAGGGACCACAATTCCGAAGGCACGCAAGCGCCCACGCGACCACCAGAACGAAATCGGCGTGGGTGTGGACGTTGAGGAACGACCGCAAGGTTTCGATCGAGCCGCCGTGCACCGGGATTGGCATCGGCTTCATGCCGGACGCGCGGCGAAAGCGAACGGGCGGGTGGTCGATGACGCGCCAGCCGGTGCCGTCGATCTCCACGGCGCGCCATGTTTCATCGCCGAGGTCGAGATAGAGCCGCCCGTCGAGCCCGCCGACGCGGATATGGACCTGCCGTTCCGGCGCATCGAAATGCGCCTTGGCTTCGATCACGTTCAGCGCCGATTGTAGGGCTTCCGAACTTGGTGCGCCGCCCGTCTCCTCGAAAAAGCAGCGGGCGAGCCAGCGGCGAAAGCCCTTGGCGCGGATCGGCCATGTTTCGCGATGGCCGCTGATGTCGAGGTCGGCGAAGCCGGCGCCGTCCGCTGTGTGGAACAGTTCGGCGGTTTGGGCGAGGCCAATCAGGATATCGGCCTGCGTCGGCCCGCGCCCGCCTGTATCGCCGCTTTCCTCCGCGATGGCGTCATCAAGCGCCGTCACCCCGCAACCGGCTTTCTTCAGTTGCGAGCGCAGCGTCTCGAAGGCGGCGCGGTGGTCAGACTTGAGAGCCGCAAGCGCTTCCAGCGTTTCGGGCATGAAGGGCACGCCCGGATCGTTCGCCGTCTTCTCGGCCAATCTGGCCAGCGGATCGGGAATCTCCTCGGCGCCGTCGATGGCGTCGGCGATCAATTGATCGAGTTCAAGGATGGCGTCGGGGTTCATCGCGCGCGCTCCGTAAAAAAGGGGGCGGGGGCCCTGAGCAGATCGTTGAAATCCATGCCTTGAGGCGGGCGGGCGATCCGAACGCGCCGCCCTTCGCGCGTCCAGCGTTGCGCACATTCCTTCGCTGCCGCCTCGCCGGGTTCGTCGCCATCGGCGAGGACGATCACGTCGCGAATATCGCGCGGCAGATCGAGCGAGCGAAGGCCCGAGGTTGAAAGCGCCGCCCAGGCGGCGTTTCCCGTCGCCTGCATGGCCGCAAGGCAGGTCTCGATTCCTTCGCCGACCATCAGCACGGCGCCGGGCTCGCCGAGGCGGACTGCACCGCCTCGACATGGCCCGAGCATCATCTTCGCCGGATCGACTGGCGCCTTGCCGCCGCCATCGCGGGCGAGAAAGGTGCGGTGAACGGCGATGGCGCGATCCTGTGGCGCCGTGCGTCACGAGCGCCACCATCGCGGACCAGACGCCACCCAAGGGATGTTTCAGGCCGGCATGGGAACGGAGGACCGGCGAAACCGGAAGGTCGAGCCCGCGCGAGCGCAGGTAGGTTCCGACGGGCGATCCCTGGGCCGCTTGCGACGCCTGCCAGATCGTCAGCGCCGCCGCGCGGCGCTTCAGGGCGTCAGCGTCGGGATCCTCGGCAAGCCTGCGCCGAGGATTGCAGGCGATAACCAAAGCCCGCCCGGTCTTTGCCACAGGCCGCGCGCCTGATGTACGGCGATCAGATCACGCTGGTCGCAGCCGGCATGACAGCGCACCAGCACCTTGCCGTCTTTGCCCGAACTGATCGAAGGGCTCGGGCTCCGGTCATCATGCGCCGGGCAGCTGGCCATCCATGTTGCCCCTGCGCGGCGCC
>CAWFZA010000017.1:0-123281 GCA_963820095.1 uncultured Alphaproteobacteria bacterium | reverse complement strand
TTCGATGGATATCCGACCGATACGGACTGAAGAGGACCACCGGGCCGCGCTTAAGGAGATCGAGGCTTGCTGGGGCGCGACGGAAGGTACGGAGGAAGCCGACAGGCTGGACGTGCTTCTTGCTCTTGTTGAAGCCTACGAAGAGAAGCGATGGCCGATCGACGTCGACGCGGACTTCGATCCGATTGACGTCCTTAACCACGCGATCGAGGAGTTCGGACACACCCAGCCGGAGCTTGCCGAGCTGTTGGGGTCGCGTTCGCGCGCCTCGGAAATCCTGTCGCGGCGGCGTGCGCTGACAGTCGACATGATTCACAAAATCGGCAAAGCGTGGAAGATTTCAGCCGATCTGCTCGTCCGTCCGTATCGGGTTGATCATGCCGCCTGAGCGCGCGAGCGCCTGTTCCTAGGACCCCAATGGCCAAACTGACCGATGAAACGCGCGCCTCGCTGCGGCGCCGCTCGCGCCTGGTGAATCTCGGCCGCGACGTCGAGTTCTCGCAAGGCTTCATCAACGTGCCGCCGTTTCGCGGTTCGACCGTGCTCTATCCCGACGTCGCTGCGCTCAAGAGCCGGACGCAGCGCTTCACCTACGGCACCCGCGGCACGCCCACGACAGAGGTCTTGTGCTCCGCCTGGACCGACCTTTCCGGCGCGGCGGGAACGGTGCTGGCGCCCTCCGGCCTGGCGGCGATCGTTGTCGCGCTGATGACGGCGCTCAGCGCCGGCGATCACATGCTCATGACCGATTCGGTTTATCGGCCGGCGCGCGCCTTCGCCGACATGACACTGAAGAGAATGGGGATCGAGACCACCTATTACGATCCGACGATCGGCGAAGGCGTCGCCGAGCTGATGCGGCCCAACACCAAGGTCGTGTTCACCGAGTTGCCAGGCTCGGAGACGCTCGAGGTCCAGGACATTCCGGCGATCGCCGCAGCCGGGCACGCTCGCGGCGCCTGCGTCATCATGGACAACACCTGGGCGACGCCGCTCTTCTTCTCGCCCCACGCCCATGGCGTCGATATGGCGGTCGAAGCCGGCACCAAATATCTCTCCGGCCACGCCGACCTTCTGCTCGGCCTGGTCTCAGCCAATGCGAGATGGTTCGAGCGGCTTCATCAGTGCATTCATCTGATGGCCATTCCCGCCGGCCCCGAGGATGTGTTTCTCGCGCTGCGCGGCCTGCGCACAATGGATTTGCGGCTGCGCGAGGCGGAGCGCCAGGGCTTGGCGCTGGCGGAATGGCTGAGCGAACGCCCTGAGGTCCTGCGCGTCATCCACCCCGCTTTGCCCGATCATCCCGGGCACGCCCTTTGGAAGCGCGACTATTCCGGCTCGTCGGGCCTTTTTTCGATCGTGCTCAAGCCCGCGTCGGAGATGGCGGTCGCCGCGTTTCTCGATGGCCTCGAACTGTTTGGCCTCGGCTATTCCTGGGGCGGCTATGAAAGCCTCGCCCTTCCCTTCAAGCCCGCCCGCACCGCGACGCGCTTCGACCCCGGCGGCCCGACCGTGCGCTTCAGCGTCGGCCTCGAGGACCTTGAAGACCTCAAGACCGATCTCGACCGGGGCTTCGCGAGACTGAGGAAGATGGCGTGAACGTTTGGCAATCGAGTTTATGGCCGCCTTTCGCAGTGTGTTCCTCAATCGCTCAGTACATCCCCGATCGGCTCCCAATGTTCGCCGGTGAATGTCGTGAGCTGCATTTGTCGGATCGGACTGTAGTTCGTCGGCGAGGTGTTCACGAGAATGCCAGGGTACAAAAACGGCGAGCGGAAATCCCTGAGGTTGGCGGCCTGCCGCATGATGTTCTCGCGCGACAGGTCGTTCCCACACTGCTTGAGCACCTGCACGAGCGTCACAGCGTACCCAAAGCCCGAGGCCGCGTAAATGTCGACGAACTCAGTCGCTGACATATACTTGTCGGTGAACGCCTTCCAGGCCTTCACGTCTGGATGGTCTTTCCACCGCGGGTCGGTCACGTCGAAGACCGCACTGGCGGTGATGAGGCCCTTCGATTTTTCTAGGCCAGCCGGCTTGAGGGTCGCGGCGATGGAGGCCCCGGTGCTGTTCAGATAGCGCACTGGATTCCAGCCGATGTCATAGACCTTGCGGATCCCTTGGGCGGCGGCCTTGGGAGCGGCGACGAAGAAGAGCAGGTCGGCGCCCGAGCCGTGCAGCGTAATTATCTGCGAATCGACCGTCGGTTCCGACACCTCGTAGGTGGCTTCCTTTACAATCATGCCGGCGTGGTCCGTCCCGAGACCATTTTTCAGGCCGGCAAGATAGTCTTTGCCGAAGTCGTCGTTTTGATACAGGACGGCGATCTTCGCGTCTGGCTTGGTCGCCAGGATGTGCTTGGCGTAGATGTGGCCTTCCGTCTGGTAGCTCGGAAGCGCTGGAATCGTCCAAGGGAAACGCCGAGGGTCGGAGAACAGCGTCGCGCCGGACAGAACGAAAAGCTGGGGCACCTTGTTGTCGTTGCAATACTGTCGGATCGCTACGTTTGGCGGCGTGCCTAGCGTGTTGGCCAGAAAGGCGACATGCTCCTGCTCCACGAGCCGGCGGACCTGTTCGACTGTTTTGGGCGGGCTGTAGCCGTCGTCCAGGCTGATCAGGTTGACCTCGCGGCCGTTCACCCCGCCCTGCTCGTTGATCATCTTGAAATAAGAGATTTCGGTGCGGCCGATCACGCCGTAGGCCGACGCCGGCCCGCTAAAGGGCATGGTCTGCCCGATTTTGATCTCGGTATCGGTGACGCCGGGCGCATTCTCGGCGCGGGCGGTCCGGGAGCCTCTGGCGGAATATGCGGCGGCGGCTGCAGCAGACTGCAGTAGGAAACGACGCGTGAGCATGGCATCCCTCCCGGATCACATTGTTGTTGGGTGTGCTTGTCTTGCTAAACTCTACTCCACAGAAAGTTCGCACCCGGGTCCCTGGGCACATTTTTCAACCCGGCGCTGTGATCAAGATCACAACCTCGCACTTGAGCAGAAGAACATATGCGCAATTTTCTCATCGACACCGACACCGCCTCCGACGACGCGGTCGCAATCATCATGGCGCTCGCCGATCCGAAAGTTCGCGTTCTCGGCCTGACGACAGTCGCGGGCAACGTCGGCCTCGAGCAGGCGACCCAAAACGCGCTTCTGACCGCCGAGGTCTGCAATGCCGACGTCCCCGTCTTCGCCGGGGCGGACAAGCCACTCGCCCGCGCGCATGACCACGCCCATTGGTTCCACGGGAAGGACGGCCTGGGCGATCGTAACTATCCGGCGCCGAAGCGCAGGCCCGAGCGCGAAGACGCCGTGGACGCGATCCAACGGCTTTCGCACGAGAAGCCTGGCCTCACCTTGGTGACGCTCGGGCCGCTGACCAACGTCGCGCTTGCGCTCAAGCGTGATCCGAAGCTTGCGGAGCGGATCGGCCGCTGCGTGGTGATGGGCGGCGCGCCCTGCTGCGAGGGCAATGTGACGCCGGCGGCGGAATACAACATCTGGGTCGACCCGGAGGCGGCCCGCGCCGTCTTCCGCTCGAAACTCAACATCGAAATGATCGGCTGGCACGTCTCGCGCGGCGACTCCGTCTTGAACAACGACGAGATCGCGGCGATCGAGGCGCTCGGCACACGTAAGGCGAAATTCGCCATCGAATCGAACACGACCGCCCGCGAAGCTTATAGGACCCAGACCGGCGAGGTCGGCCTTTCGCTCGCCGATCCGACCGCGATGGCGGTGGCGCTCGACCGCTCGATCGGGCTCTCGTGGTCGCGCCATCGTGTCGCGATCGAGACCGGCAGCCGGCTCACCCGCGGCATGACCGTCGTCGACCGGCTGAACGTGCATCACGACGACAACAACGCCCATGTCTGGCGCGAGGCGGCCGGCGAGCACGAGGGCGCGGACGTGCTCTGGACCCTCGACTCGCGCCGGTTCAAGGCTATGCTGAAGGCGGCGCTGGCGGCTTGAGGCGGAGCGAAGGATCGCAACATGGAGGCCGGCCGCAATCTCCTTGGGCAGGAGACCTCGCCCTATCTTCTGCAACATGCCGGAAACCCGGTGCACTGGCGCCCGTGGAGCGCCGACGCTTTGCAGGAGGCCAGGCGCCGCGACTGCCCGATCCTGCTCTCGATCGGCTACGCCGCCTGCCACTGGTGCCACGTGATGGCGCACGAGTCCTTCGAGGATGCGGAAACGGCGCGTCTCATGAACGCGCTGTTCGTCAACATCAAAGTCGACCGCGAGGAGCGGCCGGACATCGACCACATCTATATGACCGCGCTCCACGCGCTCGGCCAGCAGGGCGGCTGGCCGCTCACCATGTTTCTCACGCCCGATGGCAAGCCGATGATCGGCGGAACCTACTGGCCGCCTGAGCCGCGTTACGGCCGACCCTCGTTCCGCCAAGTTCTGCAATCGATCGATAGCGCGTGGCGCAGCCAGCGCAATGAGATGGAGAATCGCGGCCTCGCCCTCTCGGACCATTTGGCGAAACTCTCCGAATTGAACGCGGGTTCGGGCGTCTCGCCCGCCGACCTGACCCGCGTCGCGGATGCGCTCAAAAGCGCGGTCGATCCGGTCCATGGCGGCCTTCGCGGCGCGCCCAAATTCCCCAACGCGCCGATCTTCCGCTTCTTCTGGAACGAGATGTTCCGCCGACGCGATCCGTCCTTCGGCGAGGCGGTGCGCGCGATGCTGGAAGCCATGAACGCCGGCGGCATCTACGATCATCTCGGGGGCGCTTACGCGCGCTATTCGACTGACGAGGTGTGGCTCGTGCCGCATTTCGAAAAGATGCTCTACGACAACGCGCAGATCCTCGAATTGCTCGCGCTTGTTCATATGATGTGGCCGGATCCGACCTTCGCCGAGCGCGCGCGTGAAACGGTCGGGTGGCTTATGCGGGAGATGCGGGTCGGCGACGCCTTCGCCGCCTCCCTCGACGCCGATCAGGACGGCGAGGAGGGCCTCTTCTATGTCTGGGAGGAAGAAGAGGTCGACGCCGCGCTGGGCGACGCCGCGAGGCGATTCAAGGCCGCCTACGATGTCACCCGAGGCGGCAACTGGGAAGGCCGCAATGTATTGCGCCGCATCATTCCGCGCGGCTCGCCGGATGAAGAGGCCGACCTCGCCGCCTCGCGGGCGAAACTCCGCGCCCTTCGCGAATCGCGTCCGAAGCCGGGCCGCGACGACAAGGTGCTGGCGGACTGGAACGGCCTGACCATCGCCGCGCTCGCTCGCGCCAGCGCCGTTTTCAACGAGCCGGCATGGCTTGAGACGGCGCGCGCCGCGTTCGATTTCATTATGACGAAGCTGCGCAGCCCTGACGGACGGCTCCTGCACGCCTGGCGCGAGGGACATCCCGGCGCCCGCGCTTTGCTCGACGATTTTGCCGCTATGGCGCGAGCCGCGCTCGCCTTGTTTGAGGCGAGCGGCGAGCCCTCCGACCTCGAAGCCGCGCGCCGGCTGGCAAGCGAGGCCATCGATCTCTTCGGCGATGGCGCGGGGGGATTCTTCCTTACCGCGAGCGACGCCGCCGACGTGCCTGGCTCGCGCCCGCGCCAAGCGCATGACGGCGCGACTCCCTCGGGCGTCGGACTCATCGCTGAAGTCTTCGTCCGCCTTTGGCATCTGACCGACGAAGCGCGCTGGGGCGAAGCGGCCGAGGGCCTCATCCGCTCGGTCTCCGGCGCGCCCGAGGGGCTCGGCGGCAGCCCGCTGACCCTCATGAGCGCCGACATGCTCGCGCGCGGCGGCTCGATCGTGGTCGACGGGCGGCTCGACGATCTCGCCGCTCAGGCGCTCGCCGCGGCCGCGCTGCGCGCGCCCGATCCATCGCTGACCGTGCTGCGCCTCGACCGTAGCCTATGGCCGGACGGCAGCTCCGCGAGCCGACCTGCCACGCGCCGACGGACCCATCGCGATGCTCTGCCAGGGACAGACCTGCTCGCTTCCCGTCACGACGCCGCAGGCGCTGCACGCGCTTATGGATGCGCGGCGCGCAGGGGCGCCAGCCTGATTTTATCTAGCGACGCTTCGTTGGCGTAGGAGGAACCAACCGCCCGGTCGCCGCTTACTAGCGATCCCCAGCCTCGCGAGCCCCGGCTCATGGACAAAACATTGTCCTTCAAAACCATCGTCTGGGTCGAGCTCATCGCCGATGTGCTCGTGGCTGTCGTCAAATTGGCCGCCGCGTTCTTCACCGGCAGCGCCGCCATGGCCGCCGAAGGCGTTCACTCGGTTGTCGATGTCGGAAGCGGCGGGTTGATGCTTTACGGCTATCGGCGCTCGCGCCTCGGCCCGGATCCGCGCCATCCGCTCGGCCACGGTCGGGAGCTCTACTTCTGGAGCTTTGTGGTCGCCCTGTTGTTCTTCACGCTCGGCGCGGGCTATTCGATTTTCGAGGGCGTGCTGCGCATCTTGAGCCCGGCCTCGCAGGGCTCATTGGGATGAGCGCCCCAGGCGCGAGCGGGTTAGGAGTTCACAGCAACTTGTAGCCAGGAAAGCCGCGCTGCGCCGCTTTTTGGGCGATCCATTTCTCGGCATCGGCCGCGTTCGGACATATACGAAATTCTCGCATTTCCGTCTCGACCTCGTCGTTGTGAGTCGCGCCGGGCATGGCAGCTCGCGCGGAAGAGCCGGCCGCCTTCAATGCTCTCCACGGCGCCAAAGAACTCAGCGCCGTCTTCGGCTTTCAAGGCCGGTCGGCGCGTTCGGTTCGCAGCAGGGGAACGCATTGGCGGGTCCAAAAAGGCTCCCGCGCATTGGGGCGCGCGCGGGGCGGAGAACGCGTCCCTTAAGGGGTGGGACGCGCGCAAGCACGTATCCCGAAAACCTCGGCCACGGCCTTATTGTTCCATCGCGCCTGAACTATCGAGGCGTCGTTCTTCATTTGCAACCGGTCGGTTGCGTCAGCCCAGGAATGTTCCACAGCGGACCTTGGCAAGAACTCATAGCGCTCCCGTCAATCGCTTCATCCAAGATTGGGTGTGCATCGCTCCTTCCGAGTCGGGCGGACGCCCAGACGACCAGGCTCCCCGTCCTGCCGGTTGACTTTCATCCGGCCAAGCGATGAAGCAGGCCCTGTCCGTATCCGCGCTCCGAAGGACGCTAAGTGTCTCCCGAAGAATTTCGTCGCTATGGCCATGAACTCATCGACTGGCTGGCCGACTATCATGAAAGCCTGGCCGACCGGCCGGTTATGGCGAAAACCCGGCCCGGCGAAATCCGCGACGCCCTCCCCTCCGCCCCTCCGGACGAACCGGAGGATTTCGCCGCGGCGATCGAGGACCTGAACCGCCTCGTCGTTCCGGGCCTGTCGCTTTGGCAGCACCCGCGCTTCTTCGGTTATTTCCCCGCCAACGCGCTGCACGCCGGCGTCCTTGGCGATCTCGTCAGCACCGGTCTCGGCGTGATCGGGCTCTCCTGGCAATCGAGCCCCGCGGTCACGGAGGTCGAGGAAGTCGTCACCGACTGGCTACGGCAGATGCTGGGACTGTCCTCGGCTTGGAGCGGCGTGATCCAGGACACCGCCTCGACCAGCACTCTGGTCGCGCTCATTTGCGCCCGCGAGCGGGCGACGAACTATGCGCTCGCGCGCGGCGGCCTTCAGGGAGAGACGCGCATACCTCGCGTCTATGTGTCGGCGCACGCGCATAGCTCGGTCGACAAGGGCGCGCTGCTCGCCGGCTTCGGCCGTGACAATTTGCGGCTCGTTCCGTTCGATGGCCAATACGCCATGCGCGCCGACGCGCTCGCCGAAATGATCGCGCAAGATCTCGCCAACGGCGACCTGCCTTCAGCGATCGTCGCCACGGTCGGCACGACGGCGACGACCGCGATCGATCCGATCGCGGCGATCGCCGAGATCGCGCGGCGCCATGGAATCTGGCTGCATGTCGACGCCGCGATGGCGGGCAGCGCGATGATCCTGCCCGAGTGCCGCTGGATGTGGGAGGGCGTCGAGGGCGCCGACTCGCTGGTGATCAATGCGCATAAATGGCTTGGCGCGCCGTTCGACTGCTCGGTCTACTATGTGCGCGATCCCGAACACCTGATGCGGGTGATGTCGACCAACCCGAGTTTCCTGCAATCGTCCGTGGACGGAGAGGTCAAGAACCTGCGCGACTGGGGCATCCCGCTCGGCCGCCGGTTCCGGGCGCTGAAACTCTGGTTCGTGATCCGCGAGCAGGGCGTGAGCGGCCTTCAGAAACGCTTGCGGCGCGACCTGGCCAATGCGCAATGGCTTGCGAAAAAGGTCGCCGCGACCGCGGACTGGCGGGTGTTGACGCCTGTCCATTTGCAGACCCTGTGCGTGCGCCACGAGCCGGAGGGGCTCAAAGGCGAGGCGCTCGACCTCCACACGACCCGATGGGTCGAGGCGGTCAATCGTTCAGGCGCGGCCTATCTCACGCCGGCCGTGCTCGACGGGCGCTGGATGGCGCGCGTGTCGATTGGCGCGCTCGCGACCGAGGAAGCGGATGTCGCCGCGGTCTGGGCGGCGATGCGGGAGGCCGCGGCGGCGTCCCAGGGGCTTAGTTTGCGCTCAAAGAACGCCTCGGCGCCGGAACAGACGGGCGCCTCGCCCGTTGAGTGCGCGACGGGCGCCGACCCCAGCCCCCCAGCCAACGGCGCTCGTTAGCCCCGCGTCGGCCCTCCCCGCGCGGGGCTTTTCTCGTCGGGGCTTTGTTCTTCATATTGAGGGCGCGGGCGCTTCCCTTGGCGCGGGCCGCTGGAGCCATCCACCGCCAGGCGCGCCGGACGGTCAATACGGCCATGGAAAAGGCCGAGGTTCGTTCATCGGCAATTCATCCGCAGAGTCCAAACTGGGGCGTTCGAAGCGTAAGAGCTCGACCGATCCTTTTTTGGGAGGACTTCGATGAAGACAACGTTCCTTACAATTGGCCTCGGCGCGCTCCTCGCCCTTTCGCCGCTCAGCGTCATGGCTCAGGCCGAGGGGCCGGCCCAGCCCGAACAGGTCGCCCAAGCCGCTACCGGGTCAACGGGAACGGCGCACGCCGGCGGGGGCGGATCGCACAGCAGGCACATGCGCCACCATGCGAACACCCACAAGGAGCGAGCGCGCGCGGGAGCCGAACATATGCGCCAGATGCGTATGGCGCCCGCACCTCCCAAGAGCTGACAATCTGAGACGGCGCGCTCCCGGCGGCCATGGGCCCGGAGAGAGCGCCGCTTGAATCTATCCGGGGATTGGCTATTTCACCGGACAGGGCGCCGCGCCCCAGATATCGCGCGCATATTCGCCGATCGTGCGATCGCTTGAAAACTTGCCCGAGCCAGCCAGGTTGAGAATGACCTTTTGGGTCCATTCATCACGCCGGCGGTGGAGGTCGCAAAGCCTCCCGTCGGCATGGAGGTAGGAGGTCAAATCGGCGAGATGCATGAAGTGGTCGCCATGGGTGAGCAGCGCCCCGCGTAGGGGTTCGAAGATCCCTGGCTCGTGCGGACTGAAATGATCGGAGAAGATCAGGTCGAGCGCCTTCCGGGTCTCCGGTTCATTGTCGTAGTGCCAATGGGGGTTGTACCAGGGTTGGCTATTGGCGACTTCCTGCGCGGTGAGGCCGAACAAGAAGAAGTTCTCCTCTCCCGCCTCCTCGGCCATCTCGATCGTGGCCCCGTCGCGGGTCCCGATGGTCAAGGCGCCGTTCATCATGAACTTCATGTTGCTGGTGCCGCTTGCCTCGTAGCCGGCGGTCGAAATCTGGTTCGAGACGTCGGCGGCGGGAATGCAGCGCTCAGCCAGCGTGACGTTGTATTCCGGCAGGAACACGACCTTGAGTTTGCCTCGCATCACCGGATCAGCGTCGATCGTCTGCGCGAGATTGTTGATAAACTTGATGATGACCTTGGCGAGATGATAGGCGGGCGCCGCTTTGCCCGCGAAGAAGAACGTGCGCGGGGGGAGATCAAGACCGGGATTCTCGTGCAGCCGTTGATAGAGAACGACGATGCGCAGAGCATTGAGCAGCTGGCGCTTGTATTCGTGAATGCGCTTGATCTGGCAATCGAAGACAGTGTCCGGATCGACCGTGACGTCCGTGTGCCTCTTGACCCAGTCCGCGAAGCGCGCCTTGCACTCGCGCTGGGATTTTTGAACGCTCACAAGGAACGCAGCGTCTTTCGCCAAGGGCTTGAGCTTCTGCAGCTCCGCGAGATCGGTGATCCATCCCTCGCCAATCGCCGACGAAATCGTCGACGAGAGCCACGGATTGGCCAGCCGGAGCCAGCGTCTCGGGGTGATCCCGTTCGTCTTGTTGTTGAAGCGCTCAGGAAACACTTCGGCGAGATCTTTGACCGTCGTCTTGCGCAAAAGCTCGGAATGGATCGCGGCCACGCCGTTCGTGCTGTGAGACCCAACGATCGCCACATTGGCCATCCGGACGTGCTGCCCGTCGCCCTCGTCAATGAGGCTCACGCGGGCGGCGCGCCCGGCGTCATCGGGATAGCGTGCGCGAATGCCCTCAAGAAATCGGCGGTTGATCTCGAAGATGATCTCGAGTTGGCGCGGAACGAGAAGGCGCATCCATTCCACCGGCCAACGCTCGAGCGCCTCCGGAAGGAGCGTGTGGTTGGTGTAGGCCAGGGTCGCGCGGGTGATATGCCAAGCTTCGTCCCAGCCGAGATGCGCTTCATCGAGCAGGATGCGCATGAGCTCCGGCACGGCAAGGGTCGGATGCGTGTCGTTCAGCTGAATCGCGGTCTTGTCGGGCAGGAGCCGCCAATCGGAATTCGACTCCCGAAACCTGCGAACCGCATCGGCCAGGGAACAGGCGACGAGGAAATATTCCTGCATAAGCCGCAGCGCTCGCCCCTGCTGGGTATGGTCGTCTGGATAGAGAACGCGGGTGAGCGATTCCGCGTTGAGCGCCTCGGCGATCGCGGCAACGAAATCGCCGCCGCTGAACCGCTGAAAATCAAACGAGTCGGCAGCGATCGCGCTCCACAAACGCAGCGTGTTGACCGTCTTGCCGCCGTAGCCAACCACCGGCCGATCGTAGGGCACGCCGATGAGCGTGGACGGCCGGTTCGGGATCATATTCAGCTTGCCGTCGCGCAATTGGAACGAGCAGCCGAACGTCACTTGCACGCTTTCCGCCGGACGCACGATCTCCCAGGGGTCCGGATGAGCGAGCCAATTGTCGGGGCGCTCCTCCTGCCAGCCGTTCTGGATTTTCTGCTTGAAAATGCCGTGCTCGTAACGCAGGCCGCAGCCCATGGCCGGCAGCTGCATGGTGGCCATCGAGTCGAGGAAGCAGGCGGCCAGACGCCCGAGACCGCCGTTGCCCAATCCCGCGTCGGGCTCCTCGTGCAGGATCTCCCACCACTCGCGGCCGTCGCCCTTGAAACTTGGCCCAACGATGGGATCGAGCAGCAGGTTCATGACGTTGTTGCCGAGCGAGCGGCCAATCAGAAACTCGATCGAGATGTAATAGATCCGCTTCGGGTTCTCGCGCGCATAAGTCTTGTTGGTGCGGAGCCAACGGTCCGAAAGAATGTCTCTGACCGCGCGTGCGGCCGCCTTGTAGCGCTCGCGCGTGTTGGCCGTGTCCGGCTCGACAATGTTGTCATACTTGAGGTGCCGCTCGTAGAGCGCGTCGGCCGAGCCCGAGAAAAGGGCTGCGCTGATCGCGTAGCTTTTGAGGAGCGCGGCGGCGTCCGGCGAGGCCGGAGTCGCCGTCGCTTGCGCCGCTCGGTTGAGCTCTTGGATGTCATTCATTGGCCAGCCCTCCGCCAAAGGGGCCTATTGTTAGCCGCCGCTTGTGACGCTGAGGCGACGCCGGGCCTCATGGCCGCCGGACCACTCACACATTGTCGCCCTCGGTCGAGCCCGCTGCTCGCGCCTTCTGGCCGCCCCAGGTCCAGTTCTTGATCTCCGGCATGTCGTCGCCGACGCGGCGGATATATTGGCGATGGTCGATCAGCTTGTCGCGGATTTCCTGCTTGGCGTAAGCGGCGCGCTCGCCGAGCTTGGGCACCCGGTCGATCACGTCGCCGACCAGATGGAACCGGTCGATCTCATTGAGCACGCACATGTCGAAGGGCGTGGTCGTCGTTCCCTCTTCCTTGTAGCCGCGCACATGGATGTTGTCGTGGCCTGTCCGCCGATAGGTCAGCCGATGGATAAGCCATGGATAGCCGTGAAAGGCGAAGATGATCGGCTTGTCGACGGTGAACAGCGCGTCGAAGTCGCGGTCGGGAAGACCGTGGGGATGCTCGCTCGCGGGCTGCAGCGTCATTAGATCGACGACATTGACAACCCGAATCTTGAGGTCTGGCGCGTGCTCGCGCAGCAAGCTGACCGCTGCCAGGGTCTCGAGCGTCGGCACGTCGCCGCAGCAGGCCATCACGACATCCGGCTCGGCCCCGCGGTCGTTGCTGGCCCATGGCCAGATGCCCAGCCCCGCCTCACAGTGCTTGATCGCCTCATCCATGGTCAGCCATTGCGGCGCCGGTTGTTTGCCCGCAACAACGACATTCACGTAGTTGCGGCTCTTCAGGCAATGGTTGGTGACGGAAAGCAGGCAATTCGCATCGGGGGGCAAATAGATCCGCACCACCTCGGCCTTCTTGTTCATCACGTGGTCGATGAAGCCGGGGTCCTGGTGGGAAAAGCCATTGTGGTCCTGGCGCCAGACGTGGCTCGACAAGAGATAATTGAGCGAGGCGATCGGCCGGCGCCACTTGATATCACTGCAGACTTTCAGCCACTTCGCATGCTGGTTGAGCATGGAATCGACGATGTGGATGAAGGCCTCGTAGCACGAGAAGAAGCCGTGCCGGCCGGTCAGCAGATAGCCTTCGAGCCAGCCCTGACACTGGTGCTCGCTCAGCATCTCCATCACGCGTCCGTCGGGCGCGAGATGGTCGTCGTAGGGTAGAATCTCGGCGGCCCAGGCGCGGTTCGTGACCTCGAGAACGTCCTGCCAGCGATTGGAATTGTTCTCGTCCGGGCTGAACAGACGAAAGTTCTGCGACTCAAGATTGAGTTTCATCACATCGCGCAGGAATTGACCCATGACCCGAGTCGCCTCGGCGGTCGTCGCGCCGGGCGAAGGGACGTCAGCCGCGTAGTCGCGAAAGTTCGGGAGCTTCAGGTCACGCAACAGAAGGCCGCCATTGGCGTGCGGATTGGCGCTCATGCGACGCGTCCCCTCCGGCGCAAGCGCGGCGAGTTCGGGTTTCAGGCGGCCTGTGTCGTCGAACAGCTCCTCGGGCCGATAGCTCTTCATCCACATCTCGAGGATGTGGACATGCTCAGGATGGCCGCGCATCGCGCTCATCGGCACCTGATGCGAGCGCCAGTATCCCTCTTCCTTCTTGCCGTCGATCTCCTTGGGACAGGTCCAGCCTTTCGGGGTCCGCATGACGATCATCGGCCAGATCGGACGCTTCGAGAATCCCTTCTTCCGCGCGTCTGCCTGGATGTTCCGGATCTCGCCGATTACGGTTTCCAGCGTGGCGGCCATGAGCTCGTGCATGACCGCCGGGTCATCGCCTTCGACAAAATGAGGCGCGTAGC
Organism: uncultured Alphaproteobacteria bacterium; assembly: GCA_963820095.1. GTDB lineage: Bacteria > Pseudomonadota > Alphaproteobacteria > Rhizobiales > Beijerinckiaceae > Roseiarcus. Next base: position 109,742 of record CAWFZA010000017.1, on the reverse strand, counting down.
CGTATCCACGGAAAAGCGACTCGAGCTCCTCGTGGCTGATCCGCGCCAGCACGGTCGGATTGGCGATCTTATAGCCGTTGAGATGCAGGATCGGCAGCACGGCGCCGTCGCGCGCCGGGTTCAGGAACTTGTTGGAATGCCAGCTGGTCGCAAGCGGCCCGGTCTCCGCTTCGCCATCGCCGACGACGGCAGAGACGATGAGGTCGGGATTGTCGAACGCCGCGCCGAAGGCATGCGACAGCGCGTAGCCAAGCTCGCCACCCTCGTGGATCGAGCCGGGCGTCTCGGGCGCCACGTGGCTCGGAATCCCTCCGGGAAACGAGAATTGGGTGAAGAGCCGCTTCATGCCCTCCACGTCCTGCGAGACGCTCGGATAGACCTCGCTATAGGTGCCTTCGAGATAGGTGTTGGCGACAATTCCCGGCCCGCCATGCCCGGGGCCGGTGATGTAGATCATGTCCAGATCGTGCTTCTTGATGAGGCGATTGAGGTGCGCGTAAATGAAATTGAGGCCAGGCGTCGTCCCCCAATGCCCGAGGAGGCGAGGCTTGATGTGCTCCTCCTTGAGAGGCTCCCGCAGCAGGGGATTGTCGAACAGATAGATTTGACCGACGGACAGATAATTGGCCGCGCGCCAATAGGCGTCGATCAGCGCGCTTTCGCTCTTCGACAGTGTGCTTCCGGTTTTCGTTGCGCTTTCCTTTTTTGACAGAGCGGTGGTGGTCGCCATCGTCAAGTCCTCTCTGTTCTACATCGCACTGTTGGGCAGGGCCAATGTTGACCGATATCATTTGCCTGACAGCAGGCTTCTGACACCCACTCTGTGACAATTCAACGACTATCCTCCGAACCCGCGGCGCGGCGCTCGTTGCATCCGTGCGAAAATCTGGTCATCTGAGCGGGCTCGCACGAGGCGGCGAAGAGAGAAATTCCATGTCCGCAAGGCCGATCCACCCCGACAATGCCGTACAGGCCGAATATTGGAGCTGCGTTGCTGGACCAAAATGGACCGACCACCAGGAACATCAAGATCAGGTTCTGCGCCCGGTTTCCGACCGGCTCATCGCCGGAGCCGAGCCCAAGCCTGGCGATCGCGTGGTCGACGTCGGTTGCGGTTGCGGCGCGACGACAATCGACTTTGCGACGCGCGTAAGCCCTGGCGGCGAGATCCTGGGCCTCGACATTTCCGAGCCGATGCTCGGACGCGCTCGCGAGCGTGCGGCCCGGAGCCTGCCGATCCGGTTCGAACTCGCCGACGCCACCGTCTACGACTTCGAGCCTGAAGCCGACCTCATCGTGTCGCGGTTCGGCGTCATGTTCTTCGCCGATCCCGCGCGCTCGTTCGCCAACCTGCGCAAGGGCCTTAAAGTCGGCGGCCGGCTCGCCTTCGCCTGCTGGCGCGAGGCGAAGCACAACCCCTTCTTCATCGTGCCGCTGCGCGAAGCCGGCAAACATGCCCCGCTCCTCCCCGAGACGGCCCCCGAAGCCCCCGGGCCCTTCGCCTTCGCCAGCGAAGAGCGTGTGCGGCAGGTCCTCAGCGACGCGGGTTTCGCCGACATCGTTCTTAACCCCGCATGACCTCGAACTCGACATCGCGGCCGGCCGCGGGCTCGAAACCGCAGTCAGGGCCGCGCTCACGATCGGGCCGACAAGCCGGATGCTCGACGGCCAGAGCCAAGCGGTTCGCGACGCGGCGACCGCGGACATTCGCAAGGCGCTCGCGGCGCAGGCGCGGGGCGAGAGCGTGCCGCTCGGCGCGGCGATCTGGATCGTCACGGCGACGAATTCAACATGATAACCCTTCGGCCCGATCAGTTTGGGCCCAGGACGGGGCCCGAAGACGGTTATTAAAATAAACTGAGGATCTCCGGTTTTCCGCCTGCAATGCCTTCGCAAAGCTCAACAAGGGCTCGTTCAGCGCCCTCATCTGGCACGCCCGGATGGCTATTTGGCGGACCTCTGCGAGGGCACAGGCATGAGAACGCCAATAATCGTTGGTTTCATCGGAGTGGGCTTAACGGCGCTCGCGGTTCAGTCTTCCCATGCCGATATTGTCAGCGCCAATTGGGACATCACGAACGACACTGATCAAGACGCCAAAGATTTCCACGTCGTCGTCGTCCAGCCAACCATTCCTCCCACAAACTGGGTGGATGGAGCATTCAAGAACCATACTGCCACAGAGCCAGGATTCCCTGAAACGACAGTAACGTGGGATGACGGTACTGTGCCCAAGGGGTCATCGACGCATGTCGGACTCGAATTCGATAGCCCGGCTGGTGAGGCGCACCCGACCGACGCGTGGTGGACAGACAAGGACGGGAAGCAAATCGACGATAAGCTCTTTCTCCCTGTCTTCGAGACCAACCCACTGTTCGGGGAGATCGAATTTTCGGTGAGCAACGACGACACGGACACGTCGCTCGTCTTCCACAAGCTTCAGTTTCAGACTCGTTCAAGCCACACGCCTCTCGACCAGTTGATTCCTTATACGCTGCCGGGGTTTGGTCCTTCCGTGCCCGATTTCACGCTCTCGCCCGGCGAATCGATGACGTTCGATATAGAAACAGGCGCCGATGATTTCGTCCTTGCCCAGATGATCACCTACGATCCATTGAATCCAGCGGACTCGACCGTTGGGACGGTTTTTCAGGACGGATTCCTGGTCCCGGAGCCCGCAACATGGGCAATGACGCTCCTCGGCTTCGCGGGCCTTGCCTACACGGCCTCCGCCGCGCAAAGGTCCCTCCGCGAGCGGCCGGGTAACCGCAGCTTCGTCGTCTCAGCCGCCCTGCCCCCGTAAAAAAGCAGCCATGATGAACTTGGCCTGATCGGCGCCGTAGGCGTGCTCGGCTCCGACCGGACAGGCGCGCCGGGCGCGGCAGCCACAGCCCATGCAATCCGCGCCGGCCGCGGTTCGAAGATGGCCCGCGCACGCCACGACGTCGTAGCCCGCATCCGAGAACGCCTCGACCGGACATGTTTTCAAGCACCAGCGCTCGTCACAGGAAGCGCACGGACTTGGAGTTGCGGCGGGCTCGGGAACCGCCAGCTGTTCGCGAAAACCCAGCGCGCCGCGATAGGAATGCCACAACCCATAGCGCGGATGGATGAGAATCCCGATTGGCGAAGGATGGACAGGCTCGGCGCGGCGCGCCCATTGCTGGAAGGGAAGGTACGGCGGGCCGCCAAAGGGAAACAGCGCTGTGCCCCCGAGTTCGTGCGCGAGCGCCTCGATCACCCGCCGGCTCCAGCGGTCGAGCGGGTCGGCGAGGCCATCGCTTGCCTCTGGCGACGCGGCGAACGCGCTCCAGCCGTCGCGCCCAACCATGCCCGCGAGCACGATGGTGCGAATGTCTCCGAGCGCTCCGGTTCGCTCGCTCTCCTCGAGGAGGAGGGCCCCACGCGGAACGAGGCCCGTTCGCTCAACCGCTCCGAAGAGACAGGCGAGATCGACAGCCCTGCTCAATTGGCCTCAACGAGAAACATGGCGCGCTTGCCGCGCAGGCGCGCAAGGGCGGACAGAACTTCTCGGTCCTGACACACGGCAACGTTAAACCGCATCCACGGCGAAGATTCGAGATCGGGCCGAAAGACGGCGCCTGGCGCAAGAAGGATTCGATCTTGCCGCGCGGAGCGAGCCAACGCGAGGGAATCCTCGATCTCGGGCAGCCGCGCCCAAAGGAACATCCCTTCTTCCGGCTCGACGAAGGCTTCAAGCCCGATCCGTTCGAAACCTCGCGCAACCTCGAGGCGCGCCTCGCCCAACCGCTCTTGGAGGCGGGCGAGATACTTTCGATAATGGCCGTCCACCAACAGCGTGTAGACAAGACGCTCGGCGAATTGCGAGGAGGTGATGCTCGTCAGCATCTTGATGTCGGCGAGTTCTTGCACAAGCGGCGCCGACGCCGCGATAAACCCGACGCGCAAGCTGCCCGACAACGTCTTCGAGAAGCTTCGCACGTAGACGACGCGCGACAACTGGTCGAGACCCGCGAGCCGCGGAGTGGGCTTCATTTGCAGATCACTGAAGATGTCGTCCTCAACGACTACGAAATTGCGCTTCTCCGCGATCTGCAGCAGCCGGAACGCCTTGTGCGCGTCGATACTCGTTCCGGTTGGATTCTGAATCACCGACTGAGTGAAGTAGAGCTTCGGCCGATGCGCCTTCGCCAGATCATCAAGCGCCGAAATGTCAGGTCCGTCGCGGCCGCGGGGAACCGCGAGCATCCGCACCCCATGCAGCCTCAGGCTGCCGAACAAATTGTAGTAGCCGGGATCGTCGACCAGAACCTCGTCGCCTGCTCTCAGGAAATAGCGGATCACCAGGTCGAGCGCTTGGCTCGTTCCGTGCGTGAGCATGATTTGCCCGACGTCCGCGGCGACGCCCAAAGAGGCCAGCATGCGGGAAAGGTGCTCGCGCAGCGGCAGATAGCCGAACGGATTGCCGTATTCGAGATGGTGGGCTCCGTTCTTTCGCGCGAGCGCGCTCAGAGTCTGCCGGATCCCCGCTTCATCGAGCCATGCGCGCGGCAGCCATGGGCCGCCGACGAGCAATGCGCTTTCGTCGGCCTCGAGAAGCTGGCGTATGAGCCAGACAAGCTGCTCGTTACGCTTATGGTCCTCCGCGGGGACGGACGGCATTGGGGCTGGAGCGGCGGCGTAGAATCCTGCGCCGCGACGCGAATGCAGATAGCCTAGCGCCACCAGTCGGTCATAAGCCTCGACCACGGTGAAGCGACTGACCCCGAGGGTGTGAGCGAAACTGCGGATTGAAGGCAATCTCACACCGGGCAAAAGCTGGCGCTCGTCGATCTGACGCCTGAGCCCCGCGACAATCTGGTCCGTCAGCGGTTCCCTGGTCTTCTGACGGATGTCGAGCCGCAACATAGAGACGTCCCTCTTCATCAACTGGCTCGGTCAAACAACCGGTACAGTCACGCCGAACAACGAGCAGACTGTCTATTTTGCTTTTGCCGAGTGTTCGGCACGATGATCATCGCGTCAAGTGTTTTGGTCTCGACGTTGGCGCCGGAAGGCGCGCTCACATTTCTCAATGAAGGAACATTTCCATGCCGCTGATTTAGGTTCGAGTGATCAAGGACGTCTTCACCAAGGAACAGAAGGGTCAGATCATCAACAAGCTCACCGACGCGATGGTCGCGATAGAAGGCGAAGCCATGCGCGGCGTGACTTGGTGCTTGGTCGAAGAGGTCGAAAGCGGCGACTGGGGAATTGCGGGCAAGCCGCTAACGACCGCCGACGTTCACGCTCTGGCGCGAGGAAAAGCAGCCTGACGGCGGCGCCTCGCAAGAGGAGGGCGGCGCGGCGGTTGACCGCGCCGCGCCATTCAACGCTTGCGTCGGGGGAAGCGGCGGCGCACATCGGAGGCGGGACCGCGGCCGACCCCCGCGCGGTCGCGTGGAGCCTCGATGTCGGACGCGGCTTATGTCGATCTCGGCGAAGGCGTGTTTCGCGCCAGCGAGCTGACCCACGGCCCTTGGCATCCCGGCCATCAGCATGCCGGCCCGCCCTCCGCGCTCATCTGCCGCGCAATCGAGCGCGCCGCCGCCAAGGACGGATTGGCCCATCTCGGACGCCTCACCGTCAATCTCGTCCGGCCCGCGCCGATCGGCGAATGCAGCGTCGAGGTCGCGACAGATTACGTCGGCCGCAACGCCGGCCACTATTCCGGCCGATTCCTTGCAGGCGCCAAGGAGTGCGCGCGTTTCACCGCGCTCATGCAGCGAGAGGACACAGCGCCTATCCCGGCGGGAACGCCCGGCCATCCGCCGCCAACGGCGCCAAAACCGCCCAGCCAATGTCCGGTCGTTTCGATGCATTTCACCGACCGGTCGTTCGGCTACGCCGATCTGGTGGAGAACAGACTTGCGGCAGGACATTTTTTTAAAGGCCCCTGCGCCGCCTGGTTTCGCATGAACCATCCCTTGGTCAAAGGCGAGATCCCAAGCGGTTATCAGCGCGTCGCAGTCGCGGGCGACTCGGGCAACGGGATCAGCGCCGCGCTGGATTTCAAGACGTATGTTTTTCTCAATTGCGATCTGACCATCAACCTCTTCCGCCGCCCGGAGGGAGAGTGGATCTGCCTCGAGGCGCGCAGCCTGTTCGGCGACAACGGCTGCGGCCTCGCCGAGTTCGCCCTCTACGACGAACGGGGAATGATCGGGCGGGCGACGCAGAGCCTGGCGGTGAGGGCGAGGTGAAGGCGGGTGCGGCCGGCTTCACGCGAACTTCTCGACTGTCGGCAAAGCGCCCCGATGAGGAACCGACATTGCCCAGAAGGGCTGTGCCAGTGCGCTTAGAATTGTCCGTCATTACAAGTCATGCTCGCGGAAATCTCGACCAGGGGTTTCGTCCTGGAACCCAAGAGGTAAAGAGATCAAAGATTCAAGGAGTAAGCGTCCGGGCGACCCGAAATCCTAGGAAACTGCGTCGGGCCTCGGTCCCGCTCCCAGAGCGGCTTGCGAAGCGGAGGGCGTCCACGGAGATGTTAAAGGAACCGCCGCGGATGGCGCGGCTCTCACAAAAGCCACTCGTCCATGGCGAGCCATCGACGGGCGCACCCTGGTAGTTAGGGTTCCAGCAGTCCTCCGTCCATTCCCAGACATTCCCGACCGTGTCGTAGAGACCAAAAGCGTTCTTGGGGAATGAGCCGACCGGCGCGGTCTGCTCGCCATCCCATCGGCTGCCGCAGCCGTTGCAGTTGGCCATCGCCTTGCCGTCGCGCTTGACGTTGTCGCCCCAGGGATATTTGGTCTGGCGATATATCCGGCTTCCGGCGCCCGCCGCATATTCATATTCGGCCTCGGAGAGCAGCCGATACGGCTTGCCTGTGACGTTGGAGAGCCATTCGACGTAAGCCTTCGCGTCGTTCCAGTTCACGTTGATCACCGGGCGACGGCCGCGCCCCCATTCGCTATCGCTCACATGCTGACGGTGAGCGCCGCGCGCGAAGGCGTCCCACTCGTCGAACGTCAGCGCGAACTTCGCGACCGCGAAGGGCTTTGCGATAGTCACCTCGTGCTGTGGACCCTCGTTGTCGTTGCCCTGACCTGAGAGGGACCCCATCAGAAAACGCCCCGCCGGCACCACGATCATTTCCGGACGATCGGCGCCCTCCTTGAAGGAGGTGCCTAGCTTCAGCGCGCGCTCCTCCGCCGTCGTGAGGGGACGCACTTTCTCCAGCACGTAGGGGTCTCGCTGAAGTTCAGCCTCTTTGCGCCCGGAGGCACCGGCGAAAATGCGCGCAATGTCCTTCTTAGACGCCGGATCGGGCGTGACGATCCGGTGCAACTGTTCGAGAAACGGTAGGTCGGTGGGCGGGGGCGGACCTTCAAGCAATACGATGATGAGCGGGAATGCGTACCCCGACCCTACCCGGCGATCGTACGCCTTCGCGTATTCTAGTCTTTGCCACTTGCCGACGCCGTTGTTGCCGATGAGCAGAATGAACGCATCCGCTGCATCGAGTTCGTTGGCGAGTTGCTCGAACCATGCGCCGCCGGCGAGCATGCCCGTCGGCGCGAAGATGACGCTTACCGCCGGGTCCTCGAGCTCAATGGCGCCCTTCATCCGCTCGGCCAGCTTCTGATCCGGCGAGTGATAGCTCAGAAACCAGCGCGGCATCTCGTTCGACCTCCCGTCGAGAGTCGCCAAATAGCGGACCGTTCGGAACTGTCAGACAGAACGTCCCCATTGTCCCCGAAACAACGCCCCAAGGCAAGCTGCGCCGCGTGCCCCCCCGCACAGGTTCGCGACAATCGTCTCAGTGACGGGCGGAGCTGCCGGGGCGGTCGCTACTTCGCCCTGAGCGCCTCCACCCCCGGCAGCGCCTTGCCTTCCATCCATTCGAGGAAGGCGCCGCCGGCGGTCGAGACATAAGTGAAATCACCTGCGACCTTGGCTTCGTTGAGCGCGGCGACGGTGTCGCCGCCGCCGGCGACGGAAGTCAGCTTGCCCTCTTTGGTGAGGCGCGCCGCCGTCTTCGCGATCGCCATTGTCGCTTCGTCGAAAGGCGGCGTCTCGAACGCGCCGAACGGGCCGTTCCACACCAGCGTCTTGATCTCGCCTAAGACCTTCTCGACTGCGGCGACCGACTTCGGTCCGATGTCGAGGATCATCTCCCCTTCAGGCACATGATCGACGCTGACGACATGAGCATGGACATGCGGCTTAAGCTCGGCGGCGACGGTCGCGTCGACCGGCAGCAGGATGCGGCAATTGGCCTTCTCGGCCGCCGCGACGATCGAGCGCGCCGTGTCGGCGAGATCCTTCTCGCACAGCGACTTGCCGACCGCCTTGCCCTCGGCGAACAGGAAGGTGTTGGCCATGCCGCCGCCGATGATGAGGACGTCGACCTTGTTCACGAGATTTTGCAGAAGATCGAGCTTGGTCGACACTTTGGCGCCGCCGACAATCGCGGCGACCGGGCGCGCCGGAACGCCGAGCGCGAGAGCCAAGGCCTCAAGTTCCTTCTCCATCGCCCGCCCCGCATGGGCCGGCAGCTTGCGCGCCAGCCCCTCGGTCGTCGCGTGCGCGCGATGGGCGGCGGAGAACGCGTCGTTCACATAGACGTCGCCGAGCTTGGCGAGCTCGTCGACATGCGCCGGATCGTTCTTCTCCTCGCCCTTATGAAAGCGGGTGTTCTCCAGGAGGAGCACGTCGCCGTTCTTCATCTTGGCGATCGCCTCGTCGGCTGTCTTGCCGATGCTGTCGGTCGCGAAGGCGACCGGCCGCTTGATGATGTCGGCGACCGCGGCGGCGACGGGCCTCAGCGAATTGGCCTCGTCCGGCCCCCCCTTGGGCCGGCCGAAATGGGCAAGAAGAATAACCTTGCCGCCCTTGTCGGCGATCTCCGTGATGGTCGCGGCCACGCGTTCGATGCGCGTCGCATCGGTCACCCGGCCGCCTTCGGTCGGAACGTTGAGATCGACGCGCAACAAGACGCGCTTGCCGGCGACGTCAGCGCCGTCGAGGGTGCGGAACGGTTTGCTCATGTGAGCCGCCTCTCAAGCTTCCGACGGCAGCGATGCCTCGGCTCCCTGCCGTTCCGTGATGCCCGCGGGAACGGGCGTTCAGGCGAGCCGCGCCCGTTCAAGCGAGAGCTTCCGCGACACGGCTCTCAACCCCCGCTTTCGCGGGGGTCATGCCCAATCCTCAGATCAGCTTCGCCATCGCGACGGCCGTGTCGGCCATGCGGTTGGAGAAGCCCCATTCGTTGTCGTACCAGGACAGCACGCGGACGAAAGTGCCGTCGATCACCTTGGTCTGGTCGAGATGGAAGATCGAGGAGCGATCGTCATGGTTGAAATCGCTCGAGACGTTGGGCTCATCGGTATAGCCGAGGATGCCTTTGAGCGATCCGTTGCCGTCGGCGGCGGCCTTGACCGCGTTGTTGATCTCGTCCTTGTCGGTGTCGCGCTTGGCGACAAACTTGAAATCGACGACAGACACATTCGGCGTCGGCACGCGGATCGACGAGCCGTCGAGCTTGCCCTTGAGCTCCGGCAGCACGAGGCCGACCGCTTTCGCCGCCCCGGTCGTGGTCGGGATCATCGACAAGGCGGCGCCGCGGGCACGGTAGAGATCCTTGTGCAGGGTATCGAGCGTCGGCTGATCGCCGGTGTAGGAATGGATCGTCGTCATGAATCCGTGCTCGATGCCGATCGCGTCGTTGAGCACCTTGACGACCGGCACAAGGCAATTGGTCGTGCAGGACGCGTTGGAGACGACGAGATGATCCTTGGTCAGCTTGTCGTCGTTGACGCCATAGACGACCGTCAGGTCCGCGCCCTCCGCCGGCGCCGAGATCAGCACGCGCTTGGCGCCCGCCTTCAAGTGGGCGGCCGCCTTCTCGCGACCGGTGAAGATACCCGTGCATTCGAGCGCGACATCGACGCCGAGCGCCTTGTGGGGAAGCTCGGCCGGATCCTTGATTGCGGTCACCTTGATCTTATGGCCGTCGACGATCATCGTGTCGCCCTCGACGCCGACCTTATGGGGAAACCGCCCATGGATGCTGTCGTAGCGCAAGAGGTGCGCGTTGGTCTCCACGGGACCCAGATCATTGATGGCGACGACCTCGATGTCCTTGCGGCCCGATTCCAGAATGCCGCGCAGCACCAGCCGCCCAATCCGGCCGAAGCCGTTGATCGCTACCTTTGCAACCATCTTCGATCACTCCTTCTGCGCCGGGCATGACCGCACGGCCGCCGACACCTTGACAATGCAAATCGTTGAAGCCGCGCTTATTGTCCGATCCAGGCCCGAAGTCTACAGGCTCGTGGGAAAATGCGGCATTTCGTTTGATCTGCCGGAAAAAGGTCGCGCCTCGTTCCGAGTCCGCAAGAGCGCTATCGCGACCTAGACCGTTCCCCAGACTTGAAGTCGATCGCCGTGACAGGCCCTGTCGGTCCGACGATCCGCGCCATGTCGAGCGCGACATGGCCGCCGCCGCATCCGGCGTCCAGGCCTCGGTCGCCAGTCTCGAGACCCGCGCACGCGAAAGCGGCGTCCCAGGCGTTCCCCTTAAGAGCGGAGGCTGCCGAGCGCCGCCTCGACCACCGCCTCCGGCGTGATCCCGAAATGCTGGTAGACGGCTTTATAGGGTCCGCTTTCGCCAAAGCTCTTCATGCCGATGAAGGGCCCATCGCCAATGATCGCGTCCCATCCGAACCTGACCGCCGCCTCGACCCCGACCTTGACCTTGGCGGAGCCGATCACCGAGCGGCGATAATCCTCCGACTGCTCGAAGAACACCGCGAAGCAGGGCAAGGACACGACCCGCGCCGACACGCCCTTGTCCTTCAATTGCTTCTGCGCGGCGACAGCGAGCGACACTTCGGAGCCCGTGGCGAAGATGGAAACTTCAGCCTGGCCGGAGGCCGGAGAGATTTCGTAGCCCCCCTTAGCGCACAGGTTTTCCGCCACATGCGTGGTCCGAAGCGCCGGCAGACCCTGCCGCGTCAGCGCCAGGATCGAGGGCGAGTGCTCGCGCTCGAGCGCCGCCTGCCAGCACTCCACGGTCTCGACGCTATCGGCGGGGCGCCAGATGTAGAAATTCGGCATCGCCCGCAGCGAGGCCAGCTGCTCGACCGGCTGATGGGTCGGGCCATCCTCGCCGAGGCCGATCGAATCGTGGGTGAACACGTTCACGGTCCTAATTCCCATCAGAGCCGAGAGTCGCAGCGAGGGACGGCAATAGTCGGTGAAGCAGAAGAATGAGGCCCCCGACGGGATGAAGCCGCCGTGCAACGCCAGACCGTTGACCGCAGCGATCATTCCGTGCTCGCGGACGCCCCAGTGGATGTAGCGGCCGGAAAAGTCGTTGGGCGAGATTTCCTTCTCGTTAGAGAATTTCGTGTTGTTGGACGGGGTGAGGTCGGCCGAACCGGTGATAAGCTCGGGCACGGCGGCCCCGATCACATCGAGGGCCGCTTGGCCAGCCTTGCGGGTGGCGACCTCAGGCTTTTCGTCAGCGAGTTTTTTCTTGTAGGCGTCGATCACCTTATCGAGGTCCGGCGGCAGGTCGCCGCGCAGCCGCCGCTCGAATTCGGCGCGCTCCTTCGGATCGAGCGCCTCGAGCGCACGGTTCCAAGCTTCGCGCTGCCCCGAGCCGCGCGATCCTGCCTTGCGCCAAGCGGCGAGAATCTCGTCGGGAATGACAAACGGGTCGTAGGGCCAGTTCAGAGCCTTGCGCGCGCCTGCGACCTCGGACGGTCCCTGTGCGTCACTATGCGCTTTCTGGGTCCCCGCATGGGTTGGCAGGCCGAAGCCGATCGTCGTCTTGCAGGCGATCATCGTCGGCCGGTCGGCTTTCTGCGCCGCGTGAATGGCGTCGAGAATCGCCTGGGGATCATGCCCGTCGATATGGCTCGCGTTCCAGCCCGCTGACTGGAAGCGGGCGACCTGGTCGATGTTGTCAGCGAGAACCGGAATCTGCCCGTCGATCGAGATCCCGTTGTTGTCCCAGAAAACGATCAGCTTGTTGAGCCTGAGATGGCCGGCGATGCCGATCGCCTCCTGGCTCACGCCTTCCATCAGGTCGCCGTCGGAAGCCAGGACGTAGGTGTGATGGTCGACGATACCGGGGAAGCGCGCGGCCAGCATGCGCTCCGCGACCGCCATGCCGACCGAGGTCGCAATCCCTTGGCCGAGCGGGCCGGTCGTGGTCTCGACACCCGGAGCGCACCAGTATTCCGGATGTCCAGGCGTTCTCGAACCGACCTGCCGAAACTGCTTGATATCTTCAATGCCGAGCCCCTTGGCGCCGCCGACGCCCGTCAGATAGAGCAGGCTGTAGAGCAGCATGCAGCCGTGGCCCGCCGAAAGGATGAACCTGTCGCGATCGGGCCAATGGGGATCGGACGCGTCGAACTTGAGCACATCGCGCCAGAGCACGGTCGCGACGTCGGCCGCGCCCATCGGCAGGCCGGCGTGACCGCTCTTGGCCTTCTCGACCGCATCGAGGGCGAGAAAGCGGATCGAATTGGCCATCGCATCATGAGACACGCTCGTCGCACCAGGGGACACGGTCGTTGTCGCCATCGGGAGTCTCCTCAGACAAATGGGCGCCGGCAATTCGGAGTTCCGAGCTCGGGCAGTAATTTGACCCCGCTCCGGAACGGGCGCGCCAATTAGGGGCGGTCGGAGGAACCTGTCAATTGCGGCCCGGCGCCGCGTTGACCTTTCGTTCAAGCATCGCGTAAACAAAACCTCGCAATGGATGGAATCAAAACCTCCATGGAATCACTTGAGGCCTCGCTGAAACGGCTTGCTTCCGCGGTCGACGCGCTCGAGTGGGCGACCGACGTCCGCATGCGTCACGACGAAGCGCGCGCCACGACGCAGGAAGAGTTCGCGCTGATGCAAGACGATCGCTCGCGCCTCGCGGTCGAGCTCGACGCGGCGGTCGACCGCTCGCGGGCCTTGGAATCCGCCAATGCCGAGGCGTCCAAGCGGCTTGCTCATGCGGCGCAAACGATCGAACGCGTGCTCGGTCGACTGACCGCGGACTCGGACCCTTAAAGGCCGGTCGGCCATGGAAAAGGCCCGCGCCATGTCACAGGTTTCGGTCACCATCGACGGGCGCAAGTATCGTCTGGCCTGCAATGAGGGCGAGGAAGCGCGGCTCGAGTCGCTGGCCGGGCTGATCGACGAAAAGATCGGCGAAATGCGGAAGACGTTCGGGGAGATCGGCGACCAGCGTCTCGTCATCATGGCCGCGTTGACCATCGCCGACAATCTGACCGAAGCCCGCGATGAGGCGGCGGCGCAGCGGAATCGCTCGGAGGAATCCGAGCAGCGCGCGCAAGCCTTGGCTTCGCGCCTCGACGAGCTCGGGTCGAGGCTCGAGTCCCTGGCTGCGCGCTTGGCGGGCGCCGCCGAGGCTTGATCCTTAGGCGCTTATCGCCAGGCGCCAGTTGGATCCAATTCCCAAGCTGGCCGACTGTCGCGGCGCGAGCCCCAATTGTAACTCCCGACCACCACCCTCATCCAGAGGAGCGAGGCAAAGCCTCGCGTCTCGAAGGATGGTCCAGAGCGCGAGCCCGGTTGGGCGCCCACTGAAACGTCCTTCGAGACGCGCTTCCAGCGCTCCTCAGGACGAGGTGGTTGCAGTTGGATCGCGCCCTCGCTTGCGCCTTGAGGGCGATGCGGGTATATACCCGCGCATGAACACAAGCTGCTATTGCGCCGCGGTTCGGACCGCGGCCCGAAAGACAACCGCGCTCTATGACTCGCTCCTCGAGCCGGCGGGCGTCACGCTCGCGCAATACAGCCTGCTCCGAAAAATCGAGCGCGCCGGAACGGTTTCGCTGACCAAGCTCGGCGAGCTGGCGGAATTGGACAGATCGACCGTGGGACGGAATGTAAAGGCGCTCGAGGCGCTTCGCCTGGTGCGCTTGGGCCCGACGCGCGACCAGCGCGAGGCGGCGGTGCTGCTGACGCCCGCCGGAAAAGAAACGCTCGGGCGCGCCGCTCCCCTATGGGAGGAAGCGCAGCGACGGGTCGAGGCGGCGCTGGGCGATGCGAAAGCCGCCCAATTGCGGGCGCTTGCGCTCAGTCTTTGATTTTTTTGGTGAATTCTACGGGTCGATACCCGCAACGGAGCTGAAGATGACTGCATCGGGGCCGGCCGTCGAAAGTTCGAATGCTCCTACGTCGCGACGGAAATCCGCCGCCTTGTCTCTATCCAATCCGCTCGCCGCCGCCATGGCCGAGCGGGGCGTCTACTACGGCTGGTTCGTCGCCGGCGCGACCTTCCTCGTCATGCTGGCGACGGCGGGAGCGATGGGCGCGCCGGGCGTCATCCTCCAGCCGCTCGAGAAGGAGTTCGGCTGGAGCACGGCCGACATCTCGGCCGCGCTCGCGGTGCGGCTCGCTTTGTTCGGCCTGATCGCGCCGTTCGCCGCCGCGTTCATCAACCGCTTCGGCGTGCGTCCTGTCGTCGTCACGGCGGTCGCGATGATCGTCGCTGGCATCCTCGCCTCGATGGCGATGACGCAAGTCTGGGAGCTCGTGGCGCTGTGGGGCGTTCGTCGTCGGAATCGGCACCGGCTTGGTCGCGCTGGTGCTGGGCGCGACCGTCGCGACGCGCTGGTTCGTTCACCGGCGCGGACTGGTGGTCGGCATGCTGGCGGCGAGCAACGCGACCGGACAACTGATCTTTCTGCCGCTCATCGCCAAGCTGACGCAGGATCACGGATGGCGCTCCGCTCTCGCCTTCGTCGTGGCGATGCTGCTCGTCGCCGGCGCCGTCGCGCTCATGGTCCTGCGCGACCGCCCGGCGGACGTCGGGCTTGCTCCATTCGGCGAGCGCGCCCTCCAGCCGGCGCCGAAGCAGGAGCTGGGACTTTTGGCGATGATGGCCTCGCCATTGCACGCGCTCTACGCGGCCCGCGCGAGCCGCACCTTCTGGGTGTTGTTCGCGACCTTCTTCGTCTGCGGCCTCTCGACCAACGGCCTCATCCAGACGCACTGGGTGTCGCTTTGCGGCGACTATGGCATCGCGCCGGTCGCGGCGGCTGGCGCGCTCGCGGTGATCGGCGTCTTCGACTTTGTCGGCACGGTCCTGTCGGGCTGGCTGTCGGACCGCTACGACAACCGCTGGCTCCTGTTCATGTACTACGGACTGCGCGGCCTTTCGCTGATCGCGCTTCCTTTCACCAATTTCACGGTCGTCGGGCTCTCGGCCTTTGCGGTCTTTTACGGTCTCGACTGGTTCGCGACCATTCCTCCGACCGTCCGGCTGACCGCAGAGCGGTTCGGCGCCGAGAAAGCGAATCTGACCTTCGGTTGGATCTTCGCCGCCCATCAGCTCGGCGCGGCGACGGCGGCTTTCGGCGCCGGCTTCTCGCGCAGCGATTTCGCCACCTACCTGCCGGCGCTCTATGTCGCCGGCGTCGCCTGCCTGGTGGCGGCCACCCTCGCCCTGACGATCGGCCGGCGTCCGAAGGAGGCGCTCGTGGCGGCGTGAGGGCGGGCCAGCCATAGGACGCCGCGGCGGCGAAACGCCCCGTCAGTGTCTCGATTGAGCGGATCTTATGGCGGCGATCGTCCGAGCGACGATCGCCTCGACGCCCAACATTCCGAGCCTTGCGCTGGCCTTGGACGGGTCCCCGTAAACGCCGTCGGCGCTTCCGAATTTCGAGCCGCCGGAAAGCCGGTCCTGGCGGACGAAGCTCGGGTCGAGCGCGAGCATGAGCGACGTATCGTTCAGGCCCGCATGGGTTCCGATCTCCGAGGGCGGAACCCCCCTTAATTTGGCGAAATCGATTTGCGCCGCGTCATAATATTGCTCAATCGCGTGCGCGCGCACGTTGGTTGAGGCCCATTCACGGTTGAGTTTGTTCGCCACGTTCTTCTCGTCGGCTTGGTACCCGCCATGATCGCCCAGGAAGACGATATCCTTGAACCCGTGGAGCTTGAAGCTTCGGGCCGCGTATTCGAGAATCGCGTCGAACGCGGCTTCCGGCGCGCTGATCGTGCCGGGGAAGCGCATGTGCTCGGTCGGCGGGCTCAAATTGCCTTCCGGAACATAGGCGATCACGGGAGCGACGAGCGCATTGCCCAAGGCGACAGCGATTCGGCATCGTTTGTCCAGCGCTCGGAAAGCGACTTGACGCGCCGATTGTGTTTTCCGAGCGCCATGCGCCCTCCGAGCGAGACGACCATAGGCAATGTTCGATTCGGACCATGGCCTCAACGAGAGCCGTCGCGGCGAAGGCCCAGCAATTGGGTGCGCCCGCCTGATTGCGAACCGAGGTGATCCAGTTCCGGCCGAAACGGTTGCGCCAGTCGACGCTTGGCGCGGTCATGCGACGCCCCATTCGGGCTTGTCATTTGCGGGGCCGTTCTGCTCGGTTCCGCCGCCCGGCGGCAGGCCTAGCTCCAGCCAGCGGGAAAGGAGGAATGGATTGATCGGCGGGACCTCGCGCAGGCGCGCCTCAAATTCCTCTTGCGATTTTGGCGCCCATCCCCTGATCTGATCCGGCTCGACCCGTTGGGCGCCACGCGGCGGTTGGGCCATCGGAATGATGATGGTGGTTTTGCCCGACCGCGATTTCCAGTCCCTCAGCTCGGGAAGATCCCGATCGTTAGCGGTGATCCTCGAGAAAGACCGAGGGACGCGTCTGGGAATGCGCGAACGGCGCGAAATTGAGGACGAGCAACGACAGAAGCAGAAGACGCGCCGTTCGCCTCATGCCGTTCATGCCGCTCGCCCCCGCCCCCATCGCCCGCTAAGGACAGGCGCCGCTAACCCCCGCGAGCGCCCTGCCCTCGCGCCGCATCAGCCTCAGCACAGCGCTGAGACTGGCCTTGAGCGAGGCCATCACGATGTTGGGATCGATCCCCACGCCATGTAGCGCGCGGCCCTGCGCGTCCTGGATCTCGACATAGGTCGCCGCGGTCGCATTGGCGCCCCGGCCGACCGCGTGCTCGTGATAGTCGATGAACGAGAACTCGACCTTGAACGCCTTCTTGAGCGCGTCGACGAAAGCGTCGATCGGCCCGTTGCCCTCGCCTTGGATCGTAAAGGTCGCGCCATCAGCCTTGCGCAAAGTCGCGACCAGCTCGCGATTGTCCGGGCTGGTCGGAACCGTCTGCTGCTTTAGGAGCGTCATCGGCGCATTGTCCAGGAGATAGGCCTGGCGGAACAAAGTCCATAGTTCGGACGAAGTCAGCTCCTTGCCGTCGGCGTCCATGCGCTCCTGGGCGATCTTGGAAAATTCCACCTGCAGCGAACGCGGCAGGTCGAGGCCATGGTCGGCGCGCAGGATATAGGCCATGCCCCCCTTGCCGGACTGGCTGTTGATGCGGATCACCGCCTCGTAATCGCGGCCGACGTCCTTCGGGTCGATCGGCAAATAGGGCACCAGGAACACAGGATCGTTGCGCTTCTCCTGCGCCTCGAAACCCTTCTTGATCGCGTCCTGATGCGAGCCTGAGAAGGCGGTGTAGACCAGTTCGCCCGCATAAGGGTGGCGCTGGTGGACCGGCAATTGGGTGCAATGCTCGGCGACGTCGCGGATGCCGTTGACGTCGCTGATGTCGAGTTCCGGATCGACGCCTTGCGTGAACAGGTTCAAGGCCATGGTGACGATGTCGACGTTGCCGGTGCGCTCGCCATTGCCGAACAAGGTGCCTTCGACCCGCTCGGCGCCCGCCATCAGCGCCAGCTCCGCCGCGGCGATCGCGGTGCCGCGATCGTTGTGCGGGTGAACTGAGAGGATCACGCTCGCACGATCGGAGATGCGCCGCCCGAACCACTCGAACTGGTCGGCGTAGGTGTTTGGCGTCGCCATCTCGACCGTGGCCGGCAGGTTGAGAATGAGCCGCTTCGATGGCGTCGGCTTGATGACGTCCTTGACCGCCTCGCAGATCTCGAGCGCGAAATCGAGCTCGGTGCCGGTGAAGCTTTCCGGCGAATATTCGAACTGGAAGTCCGTCCCGGAAGCGGCGTCGGCGAGCGCCTTCACCTGCTTGGCCGCGTTGACCGCAATCTCGGTCACACCCTTGCGGTCGGTGCGGAAGACGACGTCGCGCTGCAAGGTCGAGGTCGAATTGTAGAAGTGGACGATGACTTTCTTCGCGCCCTTGACCGCCTCGAAGGTGCGCTCGATCAGCTCTGGCCGGCACTGGGTCAAGACCTGGATCGCGACGTCGTCGGGAATCGCGCCCCCTTCGATGATCGAGCGGACGAAGTCGAAGTCGGTCTGCGAGGCGGAAGGAAAGGCGACCTCGATCTCCTTGAACCCCATGTCGGTCAAGAGCCGGAACATGCGGTTCTTGCGCTCGACGCCCATCGGCTCGATCAAAGCCTGATTGCCGTCGCGAAGGTCGACCGAGCACCAGATCGGCGCCTTGTCGATAATGTTCGAGGGCCATTGCCGGTCGGGCAGGATGATAGGCGCGTAGGCGCGGTACTTTTGAATAGGCATCTGTGTCATGACGAACCCTGGAAGTCTTGCGGCCGCTTGCGGCTTCAAACCAGCCGGCCGACCTTGCCTGTCAATTGAGTGAGGCGGATGCGATGCTATGCGTCCCGGCGCGTCAGCGCGCCGGGCGGCTAAGGATGAGGGTCGTCGATCCCATTCGCATGGGGTCCTTCAAGCAGAGATGGCCGAAAAAATCAACCCGGCCGGTTCGCCGGAATGGACAAGCGGCGCCACGGGCGCGACAAGCCGCCCCGCGGCCGGAGAGAAACGTTGACCGAATTCCCCATCCTCCAGTTCGGCGCGAGCCGCTTCCTGCAGGCGCATGTCGACCTGTTCGTGAGCGAGGGGCTCCCGCGCGGCGAAGCGATGGGCCGCATCGCGGTGGCGGGAACCACAGGCAGCCCGGAAAGCCGACGCCGGGTCGCGGCCTTCGCGACAGGCCAGCCCTATCCGGTGCTCGTCAGGGGCGTGAGCGACGGCGAGGTCATCAATGAAACCGTGACGGTCGGAAGCGTCGGCGCCGGAATCGACGCCTCGACCCAATGGGACGAGCTCGAGCGCCTGTTCATCGCGGCCCGCTGCGCCGTCTCGAACACCGCCGACCGAGGCTATGAGACCGACCCCGGCGACCGGCCGGACGGCGGGCCGCCCCGGTCGTTTCCAGCCAAGCTCGCCAAGCTCCTGCTCGCCCGCTTTTCGGCAGGCGCGGAGCCGATCACGCTCTTCCCGTGCGAGCTGACGCCCGGCAACGGCCAGGTCCTGCGCGGCGTGGTGCTCGACATGCTCGACCGCTGGCAGGCGCCGGCGGACGCGCGCCGCTGGGTCGGCGAGGAGTGCGTCTGGGTCAATTCGCTGGTCGACCGCATCGTCTCCGAGCCGCTCGAGCCTCTGGGGCGCGGTCGCCGAGCCCTATGCCCTCTGGGCGATCGAGGACCAGCCGGGCCTCGAGCTTCCCTGCCGGCATCCGGCCATCGTCGTCGCCGCCGATCTCAAGCCCTACGAGCGGCTGAAGCTCTTCATCCTCAATCTCGGCCACACCTATCTCGCGGAGATCTGGGCTCGGGACAACGGGCGCTCGGGTCTGACCGTCCGCGAGGCGGTGGAGGACACAGCGATGCGCGCGAACCTTGATGCGCTCTACGCCGAAGAGGTGCTGCCGGTATTCGCGGCGATCGGCATGGAGGACGAGGCGGACGCTTACCTCAAGACCGTGATCGAGCGCTTCTCCAATCCCTTTCTCGATCACCGCCTGTCCGAGATCTTCACCAATCACGAGGCCAAGAAGCAGCGTCGGTTCGGCGGCCTCATCGAACTCGCCAAAACAAGCGGCGTGAGCGTCCAGCTGCCGCGCCTGAAGGCGGCGCTCGCCAACGGCCGCTAGCGTGCCGCGCGATCCCCTCGCATCCGGCGACCTCATCGCCGAGCGCCGTTTCGCTTACGCCAAGGCCGCGGCGAAAGAGGGCGACTGGCGCGCGGCCGCGGATCTGTTCGAGCAGACGCTCGAGCAGGCGCCGCACTGGGCGGCGGCCTGGTTCGCGCTTGGCGAAGCGCGGGAAAAGCTTGGCGACCTCGATGCGGCTGCCCAGGCCTTTCGCAGAAACGCTCGCCATCGATCCCGCCGACGCGCAAGGGGTGGCGGGGCGGCTCGCGCTCATGGGACGAGGAGAAGCGTCCGGCGCACTATCGCAAGCCTATGTCGCGCGGCTGTTCGACGACTATGCCTGGCGCTTCGACAAGCATCTCATCAAAAATCTCGGCTATCGCGCTCCTGCCCTCATCGTTGGGGCCCTGGACGCCGTCGCGCCGGACCGCCGCTTCGTCTCGGCGCTCGACCTCGGCTGCGGCACCGGGCTCATGGGCGAGGCGCTGCAGGGCCGCGTCGACCATCTGGCCGGGATCGACCTCTCGGCGGCCATGATCGCAAAAGCGCGCGAACGCGGCCTCTACGATCGGCTCCTGGTCGGCGATGCGGCGGCCATGCTCGGCCTTGAGCCGCCGGAGGGCTCCGATCTCATCGTCGCCGCGGACGCGCTCGTCTATATCGGCGACCTTGCGCCTCTCTTCGCCGCCGTCGTGACCGCGCTGGCCCCGGATGGCCTGTTCGCGTTTTCGGTCGAAAGCTGCGACGGTGACGGCTTCCGGCTTGAGCCCACGATGCGCTTCGCCCACAGCCGAGCTTACATCGAGACGACAGCGCGCGAGAACGGCTTGGGGGCTCTCCTCATCCAGTCGGCGTCGACCCGGCGCGAAGCGGGCGCGGACGCGCCTGGCCTTATTTGCGTGTTCGAGAAGATGGCGCCGCAGCCCGGCGTATAGAGGCCGCGCGCCGCCTCAAGCCACCCGCCACGCGTTTCCGATGGCGCGCAGTCCGGGCCGCTCCCGGCTCGGCCTTGCTTGTGGCGGCCGATAGGCCATCCGGCAATGGCCGGCGCAATAGGACTGGCCCCCGACCGGCGTGAGCCCGCAATAGGCGAAGTCCCCGCTTCTGGGATCGCCGAGCGGCCAGCGGCAGGCGGCTTCGCGGATGTCCTCGAACCGCAGCCGCCGCATCTCCCCGATCTCGTCCTCGCCAAAGGTCCAAGCCGCGCCCCTTCCCTCCCTGGGCTTGATTTGAAGATCGCCGACAGGGGGAGCGTCGGCGCCGTGGTTTTCCGTATCCGGCCGAGCGTACCGAACATTCGCCCATTGGGGCCGCCCCCGGTGGACCGGCGCGGCGCCGGATGCGGCGGCGCGGCCGCCGCCGGTGAGCTTGATTCCGATCCGGCTCGCCTTGCCGATCACAGCGTTTCGGGATCCCACGCCGAGCGCTTGAGCGATATGGCTCGCGCTCTTTCCTGCGAGGGCGAGCTTCTTGAGGTCCTCCACCGCCTCGGGGGTCCACAGCATTTGCACGGCTCCAATAGCTGTCGCTACGGCCCTTGGGCCGCGCGGAATGGTCTGAGAGCGGATATTCTTTTCCTGGGAAGGCGGAGAGACGTTGCAGCCCCATAAACCACCAGCCATGGGATGAATTTCCAATTTTTTCAGCATCTTAAAAAAACGAATCGGGCGGCAATCGCCTATTTGGAATAGTCCAACTGGGACCACAAATACGGTATAGTGCCATCCCGGTGCGGAATACGGAGCGCGACGTTCCGAACCGTCCGGAGATCGTCATGCTTGATCGAGCGAGGTCGTCGGGAACGCCGCCGTATACGTCGTACCGGACGTTCAAGACGTTCATCGAGGACCTTCACCAGCACGGCGTTCCGTCGCGCATCGACCGCAGCGTGCTGACCCGCTTCTCAGGCGTGGTCGGCGCCCAGCTCATGCATGCGCTTCGGTTCCTTGGTCTGATCGAAGAGGATCGACGCCCAACCCAGCGCCTCAGAGAGTTGATGAAAGCCCATGGCGGCGCCCACTGGCCCGCGACGCTCCTCGAGGTGCTTCGGCAGGAATATGCGCCGATCTTCGCAATCGACCTCGAGACCGCGACGCCCTCGCAGTTCAACGGGGCGTTCAGGAAAGCTTTTCCTGCTGCTGACGCGGTCGTCCAGAAGTGCGTGACCTTCTTTCTTTACGCGGCGAACGACGCGGGTGTGAAAATCAGCGGCCGGGTGCTCAAGGGGCGGAAGCCGCGCTCCCTCACGCCTCCCAGGAAAGCCGCGCGGCCGACACGCTCGCCCCCGCCGGCGGAGGAATTCGAAGCGCCCGCAGCTCAGCCTCCGCCGGCTTCGGCCGTAAGCGACGACAAGAAGCCGTCGGAGCTCCTGCTCACGCACCTCGATCTCGATGCGATGGACGATGAGCAGCAGGCGGCTGTCTGGACGCTGTTGAAGTACTTCAAGTCGCGGGGACTGTGAGATCCTTTTACCCGCCCTCGTCGAGAATCTTGCGAATTTTCCCGGCAAGCTCCTCGATGCTGAAAGGCTTGGTCAAGAGATTGGTGCCGGGATCGAGCATTCCATTGTGGACGATGGCGTTGGGCGTGTAGCCGGTCGTGTAGAGCACCTTGAGGGTCGGCCGTTTCGCGCGCACGCGATCGGCCAGTTGCCTTCCGGACATGTCCGGCATGACGACATCGGTGAAGAGCAGCGTAACCTCCTGGCCCTCGTCCAACATGCGCAGCGCCTGCGACGGGCTCGAGGCTTCGACGACGCCGTAGCCAAGCTCACTCAAGGCTTCGACAGACACCGCCCGGACACGCTCGTCGTCCTCGACGACCAGAATGATCTCGCTTCGGACGCCGCGATGAATGTTGGCGAGGCGCTTCGTCTGCTCTGTCGCAGCCGCTTCCCCATAGAGGCGCGGCAGATAAATCTTCACCGACGTTCCCACTCCCGGCTCGGAGTAGATTTTGACGTGGCCCCCGGACTGGCGAACGAAGCCATAGACCTGGCTCAAGCCCAGACCCGTGCCCTTTCCAGCGCCTTTGGTCGTGAAGAAGGGGTCGAAGGCCTTTGCAATGACCTCCGCCGGCATGCCCGCGCCCGTGTCGGCGACCGCGATGAGCACATACTGACCAGCCGCGATCGCGTAGTCCCGGGCGTAAGCGTCATCCAGGAAGGCGTTCTGGGTCTCGATGGTGAGCCTGCCGCCGCCCGGCATCGCGTCGCGCGCATTGACCGCGAGGTTCAGGATCGCGTTCTCGAGTTGCGCCGGGTCCGCCTTGATCCGCCAAAGGCCGGCGGCAAGGGCGGTCTCAACTTTGACATGCTCGCCAAGCGTCCGCTCGAGCAATTCGCTCATGCCGGCAACCAGCTTGTTGAGGAGCAGGGGCTCGGGCGAAAGCGCTTGCTGCCGAGAGAAGGCCAGAAGCCGTTGCGTGAGCGCCGCAGCGCGCTGGGCGCCGTCCATCGCGGCCTCGACGAACCGCTCCACGTCGGTCTCGCCGCGCGCCAGCTTGCGCTGCAGCAGGCTGAGACCGCCCATGACGACGGCCAGCATGTTGTTGAAGTCGTGGGCGATGCCCCCGGTGAGCTGCCCGACCGCCTCCATCTTATGGACCTGGCGGAGCTGCTCTTCGACCTTCGAGCGAGCATGGACTTCGTCGAGCACCCTTTGTTCGAGCGTGTTGTTGAGAAGCTGAAGGGCCTCTTCGGCGCGGCGGCGCTCCGCGATTTCGGCGCGGATCGCGACTTCCGTCTCGTGCTGCTCCGTGACGTCATGACCCTGAACGAAGATGCCGGTGGTGACGCCGTCGTCGGCGACGATCGGTTGGTAGATGAAATCGAGGTAGCGCTCGTTGAGGGCGCCGTCGCGAGATTCCTGCAAATTCACCCGCTCGCGATGCCCGACATAGGGCTCGCCGGACGCATAGACTTGGTCGAGCAGGCCCACGAACCCCTGCTCGACCAGTTCCGGAAGCGCCTCGGCCACGGTCCTTCCCACCACATCGCGGCCGGCGACCAGGGCCCGATAGGCCTCGTTCACTATGGTGAATCGGTGCTCGGGTCCGCTCACCATGGCGATGAAGCCGGGCGCCTGGTTGAACATGCGCTTGAGGCTGTTGCGCTCGGCCTCGAGTTCGCGCTCAATTTTTACCTTGTCGGTGATTTCGACGACGATCGCCATGACGCCGGCCGGTCTGCCGTCTTCGCCGAGCAGCGGGGAATAATCGAGGTTGAGCCAGACCTGTTCCGGCTTGCCGCCATGCCGGTAAAGCGTCAGCGGGAGATCCCGATAGGCCAGCGTTTCGCCGGCGAGCCCGACCTTCATGACGTGGTCGTTGAAGCTCGCGACCTCGGGCCAGCCCTCCCGAACCCTCGAGCCAAACAGATTGGGATGACGGCCGCCGGCGAACTCGGAATAGGCGTCGTTATAGATCATGATCCCGTCCTCGCCCCACAAGGTGACGATCGGCACGGGCGAGCCGAGGATCAGCGCAATTGAGCTCTTCAGGCTCATGGGCCACGTCTCGATCGGACCAAGCGGCGTCGCAGCCCAGTCGAAACGCGCAATGATGTCGGCCGCTTCCCCTCCACTCGTCAAGAACGGGTGGCGACCTTCGCTTGGGTCTTGCAACTCCAACCTCTCGTCACTCACGGGCGGCGCTCCATCGCGACGCGCTGTTTCCGCGGACGGGTCCCAAAATTCCGCTGCGCTTCGGCGAAAGCGCGCTCGCCGCGCCGGGGGATCCGCATTTCGCGTCAGCCAGCCGCCCGCGCCTGGCGCGCCCTGATGATCGCCGCGTTCAGTTCGCCGCCAAACACGAACAGGAGCGCCACCCAATAGAGATAGACAAGCGCGATCATGACGGAGGCAAGGCCCGCGTAGGTCGAAATGTAGTTGCGCAGATACTCGCTCAAATAGGCGCCGAACAGCTCGCCAAAGGCGATGCTGGCGGCAAAGGTCACCGCCACGCCCGGCAAAATGTCACGAAATCCGACCCGATGCGCGGGGAGAATGAGGTGCGCGAGAATGAGCGAGCTCGCCAGCATCAAGCCCGCGATCACGATGCGCAGGAGCGTCAGCAGGCTGTGCGCCTGCGCCACGGCGGGAAAGAAGGCCCCGAGCGTATCCAGGATCAGCGGCCCGAGCACGACGAGGAAGGCCAACGCCAAAAGCGCGATCGACCCGATCAGCACCAGCCCCAGTGACTGAAGCCTGAGCATCCACCATGGCCTCGGTTCGATCAGACCATAGGCGCGATTGAGCCCGACCCTGAGCGCTTCGATGGCGCTCGAGGCGAAATAGAATGAGAACACCGCGCCGAAGGTCAGCAATCCGCCGCTGCGCGGGGTCGTCAGAACGCGCTCCACCTCCTGCGAGATCGGGAGGGCCACCACCTCGGGCCATTCGGCGAATACGAGCTTCGCCGCCTCATGCGCCAGATCGCTGGAACCGAAGAAGCCCGCGACCGCCGCGACAAAGATGAGGAACGGGAAGAGCGAAGTCAGCAGCGTGAGGCCGATGTAGCTGGCGATCGCCCAGCCGTCATCAGCGGCGAATTTCTCCGCCGCCTGCCAGATGATTTTCACCGCCCAATTCAATCTGGCTCAAGCCTCCCGCCGTCGTGCCATTTTGACCGGATGCGGCCACAAGCGCCACCCGCGCGAATCCGAATCCACACCCGACAGCGCGACCAAACGCATTGCAACCCCGAATGCAACGACGCATGCTGCGCCGCAGCAAAGTGAGCCTACTCGAAGGAGAGACGCGCCCCATGACGCTCGCTGACCTTGCCCATGCGGCCCACTTCGCGGCCCAAGGTCTCATGGATTGCGCGCTGAACTCCGTGCGTGAGCGGGTGAACGAAAACGGCAGGCCCAGCCCGGACAAGATGGAGGCCGAACAGCACGCCGTCCATGGGCTGGCCTGGCTTGCGACCTATGTCGAAGCGATCAAGGAAATGGCGGCCTACGCCCGACGCATGACCGAAGCGGGCCGCTTCGGCGAGACCGAGCGGCTCATGACACGGATCGGGCTCGGCGAATATCTGGCCCAGATCTTCAGCGCCATCCCGATGAACCAAGGCGAATTCGTGCGCCTCGCCGACTTCGGCCTCGGACCCCGAGACATCGCGCCGTTTCGCAACGAGGTCGTCGAGGACCTGGTCGCCTCCGGCAATACACGGGAAAATCGCGCCGTCCTGGCCTCCCTGATCGCAGCGGCGGGGGAAGGCGTGGTCGGCGACCCCGGCCTCGATGACACCTTCGAGGCGATTCGCGCCGAGATGCGCCGGTTCGCCGACGCGGAGGTCGTGCCCCATGCCCAAGGCTGGCATCGCGCCAACGCCTATATCCCGCTCGAAGTCATCGCGGGCTTAAGCGCCATGGGCGTCTTCGGCCTCACCATCCCCGAGGCTTACGGCGGGATGGGCCTCGGCAAGGTGGCGATGTGCGTCGTGTCGGAGGAATTGTCGCGCGGCTATATCGGCGTCGGCTCGCTCGGCACGCGCTCGGAGATCGCCGCCGAGCTCATCCTGGTCGGCGGGACCGAGGCGCAGAAAGACAAGCATCTCCGCAAGATTGCGAGCGGCGAGACATTGCCGACCGCCGTCTTCACCGAGCCCAACACCGGCTCGGACCTCGCCTCCTTGCGCACCCGCGCGACCCGCGACGGCGACGGCTACGTCGTCAGCGGGGCCAAGACCTGGATCACTCATCCGGTCCGCGCCGACCTGATGATTCTGCTCGTCCGCACCGACCCAAGCGAGCCCGGCTATCGGGGCCTGTCGATGTTTCTGGCCGAGAAGCCGCGCGGCGCGGACGCCGACCCGTTCCCCGCCAAGGGCATGTCGGGCTCCGAAATCGAAGTGCTCGGCTATCGCGGCATGAAGGAATACGAGATCGCCTTCGACGGCTTCCGCGTGCCCGCCGACGCGCTCCTCGGCGGCGTCGAGGGCCAGGGCTTCAAGCAATTGATGGAGACCTTCGAATCGGCGCGCATCCAGACCGCCGCGCGGGCGGTTGGCGTCGCCCAATGCGCCTTCGAGCTCGGGCTCCGCTACGCGAGGGAGCGCGTGCAGTTCGGCAAGGCGATCATCCATTTCCCCCGCGTCGCCGACAAGCTCGTGATGATGGCGGTCGAGATCCACATCGCCCGCCAGATCACCTATTTCGCCGCCCGCGCCAAGGACGAAGGCCGCCGCTGCGATCTCGAGGCGGGCATGGCGAAGCTCATCGCCGCGCGCGTCGCCTGGGCCGCGGCGGACAATGCGCTCCAGATCCACGGCGGCAACGGCTTCGCCCTCGAGTTCGCCGATCTCGCGCGTCCTCTGCGACGCGCGCATCCTCAACATTTTCGAGGGCGCGGCCGAGATCCAGGCGCAGGTGATCGCGCGGCGGCTGCTCGACGGCGGGAATTAGGGGTGTTTACGCGTATATCGCCATAATCCCCGTATTCCTACGCCCTGATCGCAGCGGTCTTGCGCGAGGCGCGATAACCTACGAAGCCGAGGCCCACGAAGCCCGCGACCATCATGGTCCAGGTCGAAGGTTCGGGAACGATACTTCCAGTAAGGGTCAAGGAACCCATCCCGATTTGGATCCAGTTGCCCACATTTGGGTTTGTTTGCGGGACATCGGTGACGAGTACGACGCTAAACGGGGCTCCGGCGTAAAAGGGCGTCGGAGCGAAAGTAAACGAAAAGGGAATCGCCCCGGCCCCACGTAACCTATCAGAGAAATATCATCGCCCGCGTAAGGCCCGACTTGAAGTAGGGTATTCGCGGTGGAGCCGCTTACATGCAAAAGGCCCGACATCCCGGTGGCCACAAAATTCCGCCGGGATGGGGTATGCGTCGGCGTTGCTTAGGGAGCTGGTCACAAAATCGTTCGCGTCCTGCATGTTCCCTAGCTGCAGCCACTGGCTGGTCAGTGTGCCGCAGGTCCCGACGCCGTTGTCGGTGCCGCACCAGCTATCGCCTGCGGCGGGAAAATTGATCGTCACGGACACGGACGCCTCGGCCGCCGAACCGGTTAGCGCCGCGGCGACAACAGCCGCAAGCAACATCGGAACTTTCATCAAACAACCCTTTGTGCAGAAACGGAAAGAAATTCCATCCGGAAGATAATGAGCAGTGTAGATGGAGCTCGTCAAGCGCGCCAAGGAATAGACAAAAATAATTTTACGCACAACCTTTGAGTTGCAATGAAGCCAAGCTTTTTATGACTTATCTCTCCGGCCAGGTCGATCTAACATGGTATTGCGTTGACGCAGATTGCCGTGACACGCGCGTCTTTACACTTTTTTTACTCTTTTGCCTACGACACGCGCTCGGTGATTTCCGCTCGCGTCTCGGCCTCCTTCGCCGGCAACGCTTGGTAAACCGAGATTTCGCCGGTGATATCCGGATAGTGACGCCCACTTCGACGCAGGGGTCCGCCGGCGGCCCGGCGGTATGCCTGAGTGGCCCTGCGCAGCTCAGGACGACGGCTATTCCCACCAGCGCACGGGCTATGTTTCGGGGGTCGGCGAGGCAAATCTGCTCGGTTACGTTTGAAACGGATCTGAGGGGCTCGCCGGCGGCAAGAGTGCGGCGCTTCTCCGGTCCGCAGACATCGCTGGCGTTCCTCGATCACCAAGAGACATACCTCCGGTGTATTTGGCTTCTTCGGCATCACCGACGTGATCTTCGTTCGCGCCGAAGGCGTCAACGTCGGCCCTGACCGGCGCGCCAAGTCAATCGAGGCAGCCAGGGCTGCAGCTCACTGCAGGAGTCGCGCTGGACCGAAGCAGAGCTGCGCAAAGCTGATCCCTGGCCGCCAATATTCCCTTGGAGGATGGCCGAACGACGACGCTTCTGAACATCAAACGGTCCGGCCAGCAAAGTTATTAGAACCGCTCGACCCGCACATGCGCCAAGCCGGCCCAGCGAAAGCCGAGCACGCTCGCGGCGGCGGGCGAAACATCGATGACGCGCCCGCGAATGAATGGGCCCCGGTCGACGATCTTCAAGATCGCGCTGCGGCCGTTGTCGAGATTGACCACCTTCACTCGCGTTCCCATCGGAAGGGTTTTGTGGGCGGCAATCAGTCCGCTGTAATGTGGATTTTGATAGTATGAGGCTATACCCAGTTCACTTGCGGCCACTACGTTCGTAAATCCAACCATGGCCGCACACACAAACATGACTTTCCGCATCTACTACACCTCGTTTTTTCTGATGTTACGAGGCCCCTCTGAAGACTATATGAGGCCAGAACAAGGCGATGCTATTTTCCGCTTCGTCGATGTTTAGCTCGACTTGACAACCAAATGGGAATATGCAGCGCGGTAAAACCGCTCTAGATTGTGACGGCTCCGCGAGTCAGGAAACGCGAGGGCGGCGAAGGGAGAAGGTTTGGGATGAAGGTGCTCATTATCGGCGCGGCGGGCATGATCGGACGCAAGTTGACCGCCCGCCTCGTCCGCGACGGAAAACTGGCCGGCAAAGCCATCACGCATGCGCATCTCGTCGACGTCATCGCGCCTCAGACGCCGCCGAACGCCCCCTTCCCGGTTTCGCTCGACGCCTTCGACATCGCCGCCTCTTATGTCGCGCCGAAGCTGGTCGCGCCGCGGCCCGACGTCATCTTTCTCCTGGCTTCAGTGGTCTCGGGCGAGGCGGAGGCTGATTTCGACAAGGGCTACGCCATCAATGTCGGCGGAACTCACGCGATCTTCGAGGCGATCCGGCGCGAACAGACCCTCTCGGGAGGCGCCTACAAGCCGCGCCTGATCTTCACCTCGTCGATCGCGGTCTATGGCGCGCCGTTCCCGGAGAAGATCGGCGACGAGTTCCTCGCCGCTCCGCTGACCAGCTACGGGACCCAGAAGGCGATCTGCGAGCTCCTGCTCGGCGACTATTCGAGGCGCGGTTTCTTCGACGGCGTCGGTCTTCGCCTGCCGACGATCTGCGTTCGCCCCGGACTGCCGAACAAGGCCGCTTCCGGGTTCTTCTCCGGCATCATCCGCGAGCCGCTCGCCGGCAAGGAGGCGATCCTGCCGGTCGGCGACGACGTCCGTCATTGGCACGCCTCCCCCCGGGCCGCGATCGAGTTTCTGCTGCGTGCGGCCGAACTCGACCTCTCGCTCCTCGGCTCGCGCCGCTCGCTCAACCTGCCCGGCGTCAGCGTCACGGTCGGCGAGCAGATCGAGGCGCTGCGCGCCATCGCCGGGGACAAGACCGTCGCCCTCATCCGGCGTCAGCCCGACGAGACGATCATGAGAATCGTCTCCGGCTGGGCGCGCGATTTCGATCCCGCGCGGGCCAAAAGCCTCGGATTTCACGCCGACGCCAGTTTTTCGGCCATAATCAACGCCCATATCGAGGATGAGCTCAACGGGGTGAGGGGGTGACCGCACGATGCTAGACCTTCCGGCCAGACGCGAAGGCCGCGCCGAGGCGCCCGCCCTCGCGGACGCGTTCGCCAGACAGGCAACCGCGCCCGGATTGACGCTGCCCTTGCAGAGCTTCGGGCTCGCGGCGCGCGTGCTTGCGGTGACGATCGGCTTCGTCTTCCTGGCGATGGCCCTCTTCTATGTCACCCGCCTTACCGCCCATCGCGAGATGCTGCTGCACGGCAAGATCAGCGCCGTCCAGACGACCGTCAACGCTTTCGGGCTGGCCGGACCGACCCCGCCCCAGGGCCTGTCGCAAAAAATCCTGAACAGCGTCGATGTGAAGTGGATGGCGATCGAGACGCCGACGGGACGCCGGGAATTCGCCACCGCGGGTGGACCGATGACGGGCGTCGAGTCGATCGTCGCCGACGACAGGTCCTATCCAGAGAGCATTGCGGCCACCTTTCATGCCCTGTTCGCGGCGCCCGGGACGATCGTGAATCTGAGCGCTCCGGCGCAAGCGAACGAACCGGCGATCGAATTCGCCTTCGACGAGACGACGCTGATCCAGTCGCTGCGGCGCGTGTCATACAATTTTCTCACGATTTCGCTGACCATCGCCGCGGTCGTCACCTGCGTGCTGTGGGCGGCATTGTGGCGCATGGTGCTTCAGCCGGTGCGACGCCTCACCTCCAACATCATCGCCTTTGGTGAGAGTCCCCAGGACGCCTCGCGGGTCATCGATCCATCCGGGCGGGGCAACGAGATCGGCCGCGCGGAGGGGGCGCTCGCGGTCATGCAGCGGTCGCTCGCCCATGAGCTCGCGCAAGGCAAGCGGCTTGCCGAACTCGGCATGGCGGTCGCGCGCATCAATCATGACCTGCGCAATATTCTGTCGGCGGCCCAGCTCATTTCCGATCGCCTGGCGACCATCCCCGATCCGCTCGCTCAGAGGCTTGCGCCGCGTCTCGTCGCGACTCTCGATCGGGCGATCCAGTTCTGTCAGTCGACACTGACTTATGGCGCAAGCCGCGAGCTTCCTCCCTCGCGCCGGCCCTTCGACTTGAGCAAGCTGGTGCGGGAAGTGGTCGAATCGGGGAAAGCCGAACACGACGCCGCGATCGACTACAACATCGACATCCCGCCGCGGTTCTGCGTCTATGCGGACCCGGACCACGTCCTGCGCGTGCTTGATAATCTGAGCCGCAACGCCGCTCAGGCGCTCATGGCCAAGGGCGCCACGGATGGTCGGCCGAAAGCCATCCGCTTCGCGGCCATTCGCACCGACGGGCTGGCGTTGATCGAGGTCAGCGACACCGGTCCCGGGTTTCCGCGCGATCAGAGTGAGCGGATCTTCGAACCTTTCCACAAGTCGACGAGCGACGTCGGCGCGGGCCTCGGACTCGCGATCGCGGCGGACCTGGTGACGCGAAACGGCGGAGCGATCACGCTCGCCCCGATAAAGGCGGACGACTTCTATTGCGGCGCGCGATTCCTGATCAAGTTGCCGACGGCGGAGGCGGCCTCCCGCAAGGCCCCTCGGGCGCTCGCCGAAGCCCGGAACCAGGTCCCATAATCCCCTCCCTTTAGCGGCCAATGCCGTTCGAGTGCGCCCGGCTTTCAAGCCTCGCCGCGCTCGGCTAAAAGCACGCGCCCCCAGGTGCGGCGCCGCGAAGAGACGGGGCGCGCCGGTTCGTCACGACTCGGGCGGTGAGGGAACGTGCGCATGACGGTCATGACGCCAACGGCGCGAACGCAGACGATCGCCTTCCTGTCTTCGGGCGCAAAAGAAGCCAACGAGGCGCTCGAGAGGCTGACGGCCCTCTACGGCAACAGCCCGTTTGACAAGGCCGATGTCATCGTGGCGCTCGGCGGCGACGGCCTGATGCTGCAGACCCTGCATATGACGATGAAGGCGCCGAAGCCGATCTACGGCATGAACCGGGGATCGGTGGGCTTCCTCATGAACGACTATTCCGAACAGGGCTTGCCCGAACGGCTTCGGGCCGCGCAACCCTCGATCATTCACCCGCTCATCATGCGCACGCGCGACATCAACGGCGCCGAGACGACCGCGCGAGCGATCAACGAGGTGTCCCTGTTGCGCCAGACCTATCAGGCGGCGAAATTGCGCATCGAGATCGACGATATCGTCCAGCTCGAGGAACTGATCGCGGACGGCATCCTGGTTTCGACCCCGGCCGGCTCGACCGCCTACAACCTTTCGGCCAATGGGCCGATCCTGCCGCTCGGCGTGCCGCTGATGGCGCTGACGCCGCTGTCGCCGTTTCGCCCTCGCCGCTGGCGCGGCGCGCTCCTCAGGGATTCCCAACGGGTCACGATCGAGGTGATGGAAGCCGACAAGCGCCCAGTCGCCGCCGCCGCCGACCATTTCGAGATCCGGCGTGTCGTCGAGGTGGAAGTGGCGATGGACAAGGCGACGTCCCTCGTCCTCCTGCATGACCCCGGCCATTCGCTCGACGAGCGGATCCTGCGCGAACAATTCCGCTACTAGGGAAGCCAATGGCCAAATCCGCCCGCGTGATCCGCGACACCGTTCTGGCGACGGGCCGGTTCGATCTGACCCGCACCGAGATCGAGGTTGAGGAGGACGACGGCTCGAGGCGCACCCTCAAGCACGATGTCTATCGCCATGGCAAAGCCGCGGCGGTGCTGCTCTACGACGCCAAGCGCCGGGTGGTTGCGCTGGTCAAGCAGTTTCGCGCCGGGGCTTATCTCAGCGACGGAGCGCTCGCGACCATCGAGGCCTGCGCCGGCATGCTGGACGGCGATCCGCCGGAAGCCTGTGTCATCCGCGAGGCGCATGAGGAAACGGGCATCGCCATCACAGAACCTACCCATGCTTTCGACGCCTATATGAGCCCCGGCGGCATGACCGAGAAGATCGCCTGCTTCGTCGCTCCTTACGGCGAAGCGGACCGGATCGGAAAGGGCGGCGGCGTCGACGAGGACGAGCACATCCAGGTCCTCGAGATCCCGTTCGGCGAGGCGCTCGCGATGATCGAGCGCGGCGCGATCGCCGACGCCAAGACGATCGCGCTCATTTACTACGCAAGCGCCAAGGGTCTCCTCAATTGACGCCTGTAGCCATGCTCGGCGATCGCCTCTACACCCAACGGAGCGCGGCCGACTATCGGGGCGCTCCAGCCGCCATCGCGCGGTCATTGTCTTTTGCGAGGCTTGAAAGCCGAGCGGCCCTTTCGGGGAGGATAACATGGCGACGTTCGACAGTCTGATCGACGACCTGGCGAGCCGGTTCGGGCTCGGCGTCAACGCCCGGACCCTCGTCAAGGAAGTCCTGACGATCATCTCGACCTCGCCTGGAGGCCTCGGCGGTTTCCTCGACAAGCTCAAGTCGGGCGGCCTGACTTCGGAGGTCGCCTCTTGGCTTGGTCATCCTGACGCGCCGCCGATCGCCGCCGGGCAAGTCGAGCGCGCTCTCGGCCCAACGGCGCTCAGCGGGATTGCCGGGCGCCTCGGCCTGGGACAGGGCGTCGTTTCGGCCGCGCTCGGATACGCCTTGCCGAAGATCGTCGGACTGTTGACGCCGGGCGGCGTCATTCCCGCCGGGACGCCTGCGGAGGTCGAGGCGTTTCTCTCACAACCGCGAGCCGCGGCGGCGGCGGCGCAGGCCGCGCCGAAGCGGGTCGACGTTCTCCCCGCCAGCGCTGAGAGCCAGTCCAGCGTCGGGCGTTGGCTATGGCCGGCGCTCGCCGCGCTCGTCGTCATCGGCCTGCTTTCGTATTTCTGGTCGACGTTCAACCGGACCGAGCCCGTCGCGACGGCGCCGGAACCTTCGACGCCCGCGCCCGCGACGGTTGCGCAGGCGCCGACCCCGCCGCCGGCCGCGCCAACGCCTCAGCCGGCGGCGCAGGCCCCCGCCCCTGCCCCGGCTCCTTCGGCCGACGCCCAAGCGACCGCTCCGGCGGCTTCGCCGCCGCCAACCCCGGCGCCCGCTTCGACTCAAACGCAGGCGACGGCTTCCCCCGCCCCGGCCCCTGCTCCAGCGCCGACGCCAGCGCCATCGACCGACGCACAGGCGACAGCTCCCGCTTCGCCTCCGCCGGCGGCGCCGCCCGCCGCCACGACTTCGCCCGCCACGACTTCGCCCGCAACGACCGAACAGGCGTCGGCGCCGCCAGCTCCCGCCGTCGTCGCGAAGGCTGAGCCGAGCGCCCCCGCGCCGGCCGCAAGGCCGGCCCGATTCGCGCTCAGCAACGACAATGGGGTGGTGCGCGCCTCGGGCGTTGTCCCGGACCAGGACGCAAAGACGTCGATTGTCGATGCGCTCAACGCGGTCTTCGGCGCCGAGAAGGTGAAGAGCGACATCAGCGTCGACCCAAGCGCCATGGCCGCCTCGTGGCTTGGCAAGTTCCGGGCCGCGCTGGACGCGATCAAGAGCGCAAATGTCGATGCGATCTTCCAAGGCGACCAGATCAACATCGGCGGCGCCGCTTTGGACGACGCCGCCCGCGACAAGATCATCGCGGCGTTGAAAGGCGCCGTCGGCACGGGCGTAACCGTCGGCGCGCTCTCGGACAAAACCGCGGCGGCCGTCGCCGTCGCCAACGACAGGGCCACGACCGAGCTCGCCTCGCTGCGATCCGGCTTCGGCGTCAAGGACCTCCTGTTCGCGCTCAACGACTCGAAGGTGACCTTCGCTTCCGACAGCGCGGAAGTGCCGGAATCCATGGCGCCGTTCCTGAAGACCGCAGCCGCGGACTTGAAACAGCTCAAGGCCGGCCATGTGCTCGAGATCGCGGGCTACACCGACAACACCGGCGATGCGGGCCTGAACCTTGCGCTCTCGCAGAAACGCGCCGAGGCGGTGCGCGAGGCGTTCATCAAGTATGGCGCGGACCCGGACATGCTGGTCGCCAAAGGCTACGGCGAGGCCGATCCGATCGCCAGCAACGACACGGCCGAGGGACGGCTCAAGAACCGCCGCATCGAGTACCACGTGCTGAAAGCGCCGACGTAGCGCCTTCCTTCTCCCTACGGAGAAGATGGCGGCAAGAAGCGCGGCCGGAACGACGGGCTATGGGGCGCCGGATAAGGGCGCTCGGCAGTTCAGGAAGCGAAGGCGACCGATCCGACCTTCACCGTCCACTCACTTATCGATGAGCTAATCGCGCGAAACCGCCGCAGCGCGCACGACCATCGCCCGTAACTGCGCCTCATCGAGAACCCTGCCGTCCGGCAACGTGGCGGACACGAACCCTCTCCAAATGTTGCGAAATAGCTCCTCGGCGGCGCTGATGAAGGCATTTTCGGTCGTGTAGCGGTTCTCTCCGTCCCTATCCGTCCTGCGGTCATAGCTCTCGATGATCCATTGCATCCGCGATCCTCCCGGCTGCCCCCTCCAGGGCGGCGGGTATAGATGAGTTGGTGAATGCCTGGAAGGCGTCTCAACTCGGATAGCAGGGCGAAATCCTCAATCGTTAACGGGGCGCGGCAACAGCCATCGACCTCGCCCTGAGGCGCCCCGCAGGGGCCTCGAAGGGCGCTCCAGTAGGCGCAAGCATGGCCGTGAGCGCGGTCTGGACCATCCTTCGAGGCCCTCTGCTACCGCAAAGGGCGCCTCAGGATGAGGTCCGTGACGAAAGATACGGACGTTAACGATTGAGGATTTCGCCCTGACTCGGATAGGGCGCGGACCCGGACATGCTGGTCGCCAAAGGCTACGGCGAGGCCGATCCGATCGCCAGCCAACGACACCGCCGGGGGATGGCTCAAGAACCGCCGCATCGAGTCCCACGCGCTGAAAGCGCCGACACGCCCGAATACGGATCGGCTCGCAAAAAAGCATTGTGCTAAGCTGACGGCCGCCCGAGGCCCGTCATGAACGAGAATTGCAAGCTCGCCGCGATCCTTGGCGAGCGACATCGTCGGCTTCAGCCGCCTCGCGGGCGCGGACGAAGATCGGACGCTGGCAAGGCTGAGGGCGCTGCGCAGCGATCTCATCGATCCGACAATCGACGTTCATAACGGCCGCATCGTCAAGCGAACGGGTGACGGCTTCATCGCCGAATTTCGCAGCGTGGTCGACGCCGTCCGCTGCGCGGTCGAAATCCAGCGCGCAATGGTTGAGCGCAACGCCGACGCGCCAGCGGATCGGCGCATCGAGTTTCGCATGGGCGTTCACCTCGGCGACGTGGTCGAGGATAACGTTATCCACAGGATAAGTGCTTGATTGGATTGAAGCAAGAAAGCGGGCGCTTATCGGGACACTTACAAATTGTTCAGAGGTAGTTGCGCCAGACGCGCCTCTATTTCCGGGCATGTCGTCGCTGGCGTTGAGAGAGCTTATCGCCTCAGACATGCTGAAACGCCGCAGGGCGACTATGCAGGCGTGGTCGAATTTCGTCGTTGGTCCGTAGCTATTCGGCACTCAAAGCGCGCGTTCCCGGTCGGTCCCCTCAAGGCAGATTAGCGCAAATAGCTGACGTTTCCCCGCGGCATGGCGACCGTCAAATGACAAGAACCGAGCGACCGGAGTTGTGCAGAAATGAACACTTTCGGAAATCACATAAATCGCGCAAACGCTAGCGCACGCGGCGCGATGTCCTCCCGCATCCGTTTGCATTTTGCATCTCGCTGGGCGCTAAGTTCACGCTCCATCAGGCCAGGCTTATGACGGCGAAGGGATCAGCGATGGGAGCAATCTGGCAATTCCTCGGTGAGAAGAACCGACCATCTCCGTGGGCTTAGAGGGGGAGCCGCGATCCCGTAACGCGACTCACTCGCATTGCGAACGCTGACGCGCCACCGTGTGATTGACCACCCGCCGGGCGCAGCGATGTGTTGTTAGCGAAAAAGGGCGTTTGAAATTCCTAATCGTCATCTCCGAGCCATAGACCTGCAGCAACGGCGCAACCGCCGTCGGCGACTGGGTTTAGGCCGAATTCAACTCCGCCAATCCACACGCGATCCCTGCGTCGATTGCTTCCAAAAGGCCGCGCCAGAAGAAGATAACACCAGGGGAGCTAGGCTGCTCCCCCTTGATTTGCTGGAGTTCATCCACAATCGCCGCAAGTGCCGCTTTATCCTCTCGCCCAAGGGACGAAGGCGTCACATTGGAGTCCGAGTCAGTTCGTGTGATTGCGACAGAGCTAACCTTCTTCATCTTATCGACAATGGGGTGCAGCACGAAACTCACAATCGCCTGTCCACGCGCATCGAGTTGTTCGAGGTACAAATCATCTTTCATACGCGAAACGCGAATGGCTTCGGCACCACCAGCTTTCGTGGAAGCCAATCTTGTAGGAAACACCGCCTTGTTGTGCGTCACAAACGGGGTGACCCCGTTGACCTGACCCCCATTTCTCATCCAGCCATAACGAGAGTCCGGAGTTGATCTGAACCTTCATGATCGCCGCTGGCAAGAGGCCGGCGCGCGGAGTGGTCGGGGTTCGCAGCGCGCCGGCCGGCCTCTCCGCAGAGGGCGCGGGCGTGTGCCGCTGGCGTGAGGTAAGCGAGGCTCGAGTGGGGCCGCACCTCGTTAAAGTCCCGCCGCCAGGCTTCCAGCTTGGCTCGGGCGTCCGCCAGGGAGCTGAACAGGGTCTCGTTCAGCAGTTCGTCGCGCAGCTTGCCGTTGAAGCTCTCGCTGAAGCCGTTCTGCTGGGGCTTGCCGGGGGCGATGTAATGCCAGCCGATCTTGCGCTGGTCGGCCCATTCCAGGATGGCGTTGGACGTCAGTTCCGTGCCGTTGTCGCTGACGATCGTCGCCGGCTTGCCGCGCCAGCCGATGATCGCGTCCAGCTCGCGCGCGACGCGTCTCCCGCCGATCGAGGTGTCGGCCACCAGCGCCAGACACTCGCGGGTGCAGTCGTCGTACACCTCCAGGATCCGGAACCGGCGCCCGTCGGTGAACTGGTCGGCGACGAAGTCGAGGCAACTCCAGCGCTGGTTGGCGACCGCGGGTGTCTCTATCGGCCGCCGCGTTCCCATGGCCCGCTTGCGCCCGCCGCGCTGGCGAACCATCAGCCGCTCCTCGCGATACAGACGCTGAACGCGCTTCCTGTTGACCGCATGGCCCTCGCGCCGCAGCAGCACATGCAGCCGCCGATAGCCGAACCGCCGCCGCTCCTGGGCCACGGCCTTCAGCCGCTCACGAAGTTCGCCGTCATCCGGCCGCCGGGCCTGGTAGCGCACGCTGGCCCGATCGCCGTCGATCACCCGGCACGCCCGCCGCTGGCTCATCTCATGGGTCTGCTGCAGATAAGCCGCAGCCTCCCGATGCGCGGCGGGCGTCACCATTTTTTTCCGAGCAGGTCTTTCAACGCGACGTTGTCGAGCATGGCGTCCGCCAGCATGCGCTTCAACTTGGCGTTCTCGTCTTCCAGCGCCTTCAGCCGCCGCGCTTCCGACACGTCCAGCCCGCCGAACTTGGCCTTCCATTTGTAGAACGTCGGCGAGCTGACGCCGTGCTTGCGGCACAGCTCAGCCACCGCCAAGCCCGCCTCCTGCTCGCGCAGGATCGAGATAATCTGCTCTTCTGTGAACCTTGATCGCTTCATCCGTCCGTCCCTTCCTTCGGGCCGGTTCACGTATTTTTGGAGGAGCTTCAGGGGGTCAGGTCACCGACGACTGTGAGCAGCACGGCGCCTTCTTGCGCCGGCGCGCTAGGGCAGAGACCCGAGTCAATCCGTCGGTCAGACTGCGTTTTCATGAGACGCCCCTGCGGGGCGTCATCTCCTGGACCGTCCGTCAGTCGGGCGAGAACCGCGGTAGGAAGGAACAAGTATCCCACCAATTGTAGGCAAGTAAACCATCATGGCATAAATTCACCTAGATCCAAGTCCTGTCAAAATGCAGATTTTTTGCACCGTGAACTGAGATACAAAGATCATCTTCCCCCGTCCGTCCGACTGCCGTTGAACAAGTCGAACGGTGCCGCCAGAATTGGCTGTAAACACCAAAGTTATCAGATCCGTTCCTGAGATACTGTTTATGGTCAGTTATTGTTAAAGATCAATGGGTAGAAATACCCACCTTCGAGTGGATAGAATCTAACAATCTGGACCCACCCTTTTCCCGCAAGCCTCGGAATTCATCACTTGGAACACGGCAGACTATTTCGTTTGATTT
The DNA here is from genome assembly GCA_963820095.1 of uncultured Alphaproteobacteria bacterium. Taxonomy (GTDB): domain Bacteria; phylum Pseudomonadota; class Alphaproteobacteria; order Rhizobiales; family Beijerinckiaceae; genus Roseiarcus. Next base: position 70,425 of record CAWFZA010000017.1, on the reverse strand, counting down.
TCACCACTACGTTATCCAGCGGTCAGGCGCGCTAGGCCTGCCTCAATCTCCGAAAACGACTGTCTGATAATCGCCAGCATGTTGGGATCCTGATTAGCTGCCAGAGACGCCTAAATCTCGTTCAGTCGAACCATCTTCCCCGCTCTTGCTTTCGGATCAGCAACCGCCCCCAATCGAGCTTGCGTCAGATCAACGACCCGCTTTAACCGAGGTTTGGGCGAGACTCTTCTTGCCAGGACCTCGTGTTCATGTTATGTTCTAGATCACTCGCCCTCCACAGGAGAAAGAACTGAAAAGCGCGCTTGAGAACAACCTGCCAAGCGAGTTAAGGCGGGAGACGATTTTTTTATTTTTTCCCCCGCAACCCTTTGAAAAGCCCCAAATCCACCAAGGAAAAACAACGAAATCCAAGCCTTTTTCCTTTTTTTTCCTTGGTTTGTCTTGGAGCCAACTCGCCCTTAAGTTGTAGAGCGAGGCTGGACCGGCCTGACGGCGCGCCCTCGCCCCGATCGCGAGTGGCGAAGCGTCGAACGCGGATCTACAGGCCTGCCGACCTCTTCGCCGCCGTGACCGTGTTGGCCATCAGCATGGCGATGGTCATCCGGCCGACGCCGCCGGGAACGGGCGTGATCGCGCCGGCGACCGCCGCGGCCTCGGCGTAGGCGACGTCGCCGACGAGGCGCGTCCTCGGCTTGCCTGAAGCGTCCGGGCCGCCGGCGGGCACGCGGTTGATGCCGACGTCGATCACGATCGCGCCCGGCTTCACCCACTTCTCCCGCACCATTTCCGGCTGGCCGACGGCGGCGACCAGAATGTCGGCGCGGCGCGCGACGGCGGGCAGATCGCGGGTGCGCGAATGCGCGATGGTCACCGTGCAATGGCGGGCGAGCAAGAGCTGCGCCATCGGCTTGCCGACGATGTTCGAGCGGCCGAGGATCACCGCCTCCGTGCCCGGCAGAGACACGCCGAGCCGCTCGCAGGCCCTGTCGATCAGGATCATCGCGCCCGCGGGCGTGCAAGGGATCAGCGCGCGGCGCTCATCGCCAATGGACAAGAGGCCGACATTGATCGGGTGAAAGCCGTCGACATCCTTATGGGGCGCGATGGCTTCCAGGATCCGGGCCGAATCGATGGCCCTCGGCAGCGGCAATTGCACGAGAATCCCGTGCACCGCGGGATCGGCGTTCAGCGCGTGGACAAGCGCCAGCAACTCCGCTTCGCTTGTGTCGGCCTTGAGATCGTGCTGAATCGAGTGGAAGCCGCACGCCTTGGCCGCCCTCCCCTTGCTTGCGACGTAAGTTTGGCTGGCGGGATTGTCGCCCACGAGCACGACGGCGAGACCGGGCGTGATCCCGCGCGCGATGAGCGCGCGCGCCTCCTCGGCGACCTTGACGAGCGCCTGGTCAGCGATCGCCGCGCCATCGAGCACGAAGGCGGATGCGTCGGTCATGGATGGTCCTTGCGCAAGGCTCGGCGATGGAGCCTCACTCCGGCCGGAAGATGAAGCGCGCTTCGTGGCGCGCCTGCCGCCCCGGCTCCAGCACGCGCATGTCCGGCTTCTCGAACAGGTCTCCGGTAAATCCGTCCGGATCGCTGCAACTGGTCCAAGGCTCGAGGCAGATGAACGGCGCGTGGGGCCTTGTCCACAACCCGACGTGCTGAAAGCTTTCATATTCCATCGTGATCGACGCCCCGGAGGCGTCGATGAAAGCGAGCGACCGGCTCCTGCAGTCAAGGAAGCAGAGCGCGTCCTGTTCGAACAGGGCGTCGGAGAGCGGTAGATTCCGGCCGCACAGCGGGATGGGGCGCGCGGTCGCGCGGAGGAGGCCGCCCGGCGCAAGCTCGGGGACCGCGGGCCCCTCGTTCCTTTCGAACTGAATGAGCGCGCCCGCGCGCCCCGCCGAGCCAAGCGGCCAGCGGAAACCCGGGTGCAGCCCACAGGCGTAGGGCGCGCGCTTTTCGCCCGGATTGGCGACTTCGATCGCGATCGCCAGCGCGTCCGCGGTGAGCCGGTATTCGAGCGCGAGCGCAAAGGCGAACGGATAGAGGGCGCGCGTGCGCGCATTGTCGCGGAGCGTCAGCCGCGCGAAGTCGGGCGCCGAGGCTTCGAGGGCGAAAGTCTCGAACCGGGCGAAGCCGTGCAGACCGAGCGGATAAGTGAGGCCGTCGACCCGCTCCTCTCCGTTGCGGGTCCAACCGACGACCGGATAAAGGATGGGGCTGATGTCGGGCCAGATCGCCGGATCGCCGGGCCACAGCAGGTCACGCCCGGCGATGCGCCATTGTCTCGCCTCGGCGCCGAGAAGCGCCACCGTCGCTTGCGCATCTCCATGAGTTCAGGGTGATTTCGTTCATGCTGTAACGCCCTCGAAAGCCGCAGCGGCGATCAGGGCATCCTTGACCCCAGGCGCGCAAGCGATGAGCGGATTGCCCTTGGTCAGGCCATCGCCGCGCAGATAGTCGCTCACATAGCCGCCCGCCTCGGCGACCAGCAGAATCCCCGCCAGACAGTCCCACGCATTGATGTGATGTTCGACGAAGCCTTCGCGCCGGCCTGCGGCGACGTAAGCGAGCGCGAGCGCGCCGGAGCCGGTCCGCGACGGGGAGGCCCCGGTGGAAGCAACCCGGCGAAGGAGATCGACAAACTGCTCGGGACCCGCGCGGAGGTTCCAGCCGACCTCGACCGAGGAACTGGCGAGCGCGGTCGCCTCCGACGCGCGCATCAGCGCGCCGTTGAGGCGCGCCCCGCCGCCGCGCCGGCCTGCGAACAATTCCTCGCGCATCGGATCGTAGATGACGCCGAGCTCGACCCTGCCCGCCGCGACACAGGCGATCGAGACGCAGAAATGCGGGACGGCTCGCGCGAAGTTCGCCGTGCCGTCGATTGGATCGACCACCCAAGCCCAGCCGCCCTCGCCCGCGGGCCGGGCCTTGCTCTCTTCGCCAATGAAACCGTCGGTTGGAAAGACCTGAAGCAGCCGCTCAGCGATCAACGCCTCGGTCTCGCCGTCCACTTCGGTCAGGTAGTCATGCGGACCCTTGAAGCCGACCGTGAAGGACTGGTCGATGAAACGGCGCCGCGCCATCGCGCCGGCCTCGCGGGCAACCGCCTCGGCCGCGAGCAGTCGCAGGTCCATGAGCGTGGGTGCGCCTTCGGTCATCTTGATCCCGTCAAAAGTGGCTGTAGGCGCCCCGCCCGAAGAGGACCGGATTGCCATCGGGGCCCACGAATATCGCGGGCCGCCGACCCTCGACGGCGTCGGCGATGAACGTCAATGGCACGCCCGCAGCCGCAGCGGCCGCCTCGAAGCCGGCCGCGGATTCGCGCGGCGCCGAAGCCAGAAGCTCATAATCGTCGCCGCCGGTCGCGGCAACTTCGAACAGCCGCGGATCGGCGGCGATCGCCGCGCGCGCCGCTGGCGACAGCGGCAGCCGGTAGATCGCCACGCGGGCGGTGACCCCGGAGACATCCAGCATTTTGGCCAGGTCGCCGACAAAGCCGTCCGAGACGTCCATACCGCCATTCGCGTACGTCGTCATCGCATCGATCAGCGCCAGGCGCGGCTCGGGCGTCAAGTATCGCTCGAGCAGGAACGCCTTGTCGGCCTGTGGAATGTCGGGCCCGCGCCCCAGCCGGACCTGGAGGCCAATCGCGGCGTCGCCAATGGCGCCGGTGACATAGAGGCGGTCGCCGGGCTTGACGCCCGTGCGCCGGGGCATCCGCCGCCCTTGCGCAATCGAGCCGATCGCGGTCACGCTCAGCGTCAACGGCCCTGGCGTGGCCACGGTGTCGCCGCCGATGAGGGGGCACTTGAAGGCCAGGACGTCGGCCTCGAGACCCTCGGCGAAGCCCGCCAGCCAATCGTCGCGCCAGTCGGAGGGCCAGTCGGAGGGCAGGGCAAGGGTGAGCAGAAATCCGAGCGGCCGAGCTCCCTTGGCGGCAAGATCGGAGAGGTTGACCCTCAGCGCCTTGCGGGCGATGGCGCCTGGAGGATCGTCGGCGAAGAAATGGACGCCGGCGACGAGCGCGTCGGCCGTCAGCACGAGGTCCTCGCCGGGAACCAAGCGCATCAGCGCCGCGTCATCGCGCAAGCCCAAGCCCGCTGGCCCTGCCAGCGGGGCGAAATACCGGGCGATGAGATCGTCTTCGCCGAGGCGAGGCGGCATGGAAAGGACGAATCCGGATGGCCGAGCCAGCGACTGGCCGCTGCACTTCCGTCTGTTAGCGCATTTGGAGGATGGTGTCGCGTCAAGCCCTCATGGCGAGCGCCAGGAAAATGGAGCGGACCGAATTCGACCGAACCCGGCGCCGGCGATTGGAGGCGGCGAGGCTGCAGAAGTGTCTCCGATCAGTTTTGATCCCGCCAAGTTCCGCTATGATCTCAGGCTGAGACCCGGAGCGCCGGCGATTGGAGCCGGCAACTCCGCGGACGCCCCTTCGGTCGACATTACCGGCGCCCCGCGCGGGACCAAGATCGACGTCGGCGCCTACCAATACAGCGCGCCCAAATAGGCGCCACGCTGCTTGCGAGGTGGCGGGATCGGAGTTGCGCTTGCCCGCCTACGTCCCTAAACGTCGGGGCAAAAATGCCCTGAAGGATGAAGCTTGACCGACACGCTCCAACCGCGATCCGACTTCCTGCGGGTGATGCAGGAGCGCGGTTTTATCCATCAATGCTCGGATTTCGCCGGACTCGACGAGAAAGCGCGCTCCGGATCGCTCGTCGGCTACATCGGCTTCGATTGCACCGCCCCGTCGCTGCACGTCGGCTCGCTCGTGCAGATCATGATGCTGCACTGGTTGCAGGAAACCGGAGGCAAGCCGGTTGCGCTGATGGGCGGGGGCACGACGATGGTCGGCGATCCGTCCGGCAAGGACGAAAGCCGCAAGCTCCTGACCGTCGCCGAGATCGAGGCCAACAAGATCGGCATCCGCAAAGCCTTCTCCCGCTTCGTTCGTTTCGGCGACGGCAGTCGCGACGCGATCATGCCGGACAATCGGGATTGGCTCGCCAAGCTCAACTACATCGATTTCCTGCGTGACGTTGGCCGCCATTTTTCGGTCAACCGGATGTTGGCGATGGACTCGGTCAAGCTCAGGCTGACCCGCGAGCAGGAGCTCTCCTTCCTCGAGTTCAACTACATGTGCCTGCAGGCTTACGATTTCGTGGAACTCAACAAGCGCTATGGCGTGACGCTGCAGATGGGCGGATCGGACCAGTGGGGCAATATCGTCACCGGCGTCGATCTCGGCCGGCGGATGGGGTTGGAGCCGTTGTTTGCTTTGACCTCGCCGCTCATCACCATGGCCTCCGGCGCGAAAATGGGCAAAACCGCCGCCGGCGCGGTCTGGCTCGACGAGACAATGCTCGCGCCGTACGAGTACTGGCAGTTCTGGCGCAACGCCGATGACGCCGACGTCGGCCGGTTCCTTCGGCTGTTCACGCTCATGCCGCTCGACGAAATCGGTCGGCTGGAAAGCTTGGACGGCGCCGAGATCAATGAAGCGAAGAAGGCGCTGGCCAACGAGGCGACAGCGCTTTTGCACGGACGCGCGACGGCCGAGGCGGCGGCCGCCACCGCGCGCAGGACTTTCGAGGACAAGGAGCTTGCCGAGAGCCTGCCGACGGTCGATGTGCCGGGGGCGGAGTTCGAAGCGGGCTTAGGCGCGCTCAGCGCCTTCGTGCGCGCCGGTCTCGTCGCCTCGACTGGCGAGGCGCGCCGCCAAATCCGCGGCGGGGGCCTCAGGGTCAACGATGCAACGCTTAGCGACGAGAAGGCGCTCATCACTCGCGAGGAGTTGAAGGCAGGCGGAATTGTCAAGCTGTCGCTTGGTCGGAAGAAACACGTGCTGCTGAGGGCCGTGTAAACAGTCAATCCTCTCCTTTCGGGGCGGGCCTCGCCGGACCAACTGGACAGTTCGCGCGCTACCTAAACCCGGGCATATCGTCTGCTCCCGGCAATCGGACGACAATTGATTGCAGGAAAACCGGAATTCGGTTTAGGTTTGCCTCATGACCAATTCGCCCTTTCGCAATCCCGAAAACGCCGGGCGCCGTCCCCGCCCGGCGCCGTCATCGGCCAAACCGCCGGCGAGAGATTTTGTTTGCGGAGACTCCGCCGTAACTCCTTGGTAACTCTCGTTTCGACGAGAGAATCCAAGGAAATCCAATAGGCAAAATCGAGAGTTTTCGCAGCCCAGCGCCTCGTTTCAAGAAAACCCAACCGATCGATTGGACCACCGTGTCGTCGCCCGCCCGCCGCCGCGAAGGACACCGATTGCAATTCAACATAATATTGCTGTGCTCTATCGTCCCGGCCGGCGCGTCACCGCGTCGCCAGCCTCGCCTGAATCATGAGCGGCGCCGCGGGAGGTCGTCCCGTCGATTGCGCCTAGTATCCGGCGCAAGATGCCGGGCGCGATCGCAGATAGCGGATTGACGGTCAGCGTCGGATTGCTCATCGACCCGTGCACACGATAGCTGAGGCCGAAAACCCCGTCGTTGGCGCCGCCGCTGAGTAGGAGGCCAACGAGCGGAATCTTGGTCAACATCGTATTGACCGTATAGGCGGGGACAAACGAGCCGCTGACGTCGATTTGGTTGTGTTCGAAGTCGATCCCGCCCTGGGCCGTCAGTCCTATGCTCGGATTGTAGATGACGCCGTCCTGAATCGCGAGCTTGCCCGGGGTGCGCTCGAACGACGCCGTCATCTTCTCAAAACGAACGCGCGCCGCATCGACAGGCGCGCCCCCTCCTTCCGATGCACGTTGCGGCGCAGCGCTGACGAGCTGGCGAAACGCCGGTTCGTCGCGCAGGACGAAATCGGTAAGAAGAGCGTCCCCGGCGCTCAAATCGCCGCGAGAGCGTAGAAGCAGATTGAGGTCGCCGCCTTCGAGATGCGAATAGAGATTGGCGAAACGGAGAAGCGCTCCGGCGTCCGACGTCGCGATCCGGGTTTCCCCGCCGTTTCCGGTCGCCGTCACCGCGCCGCCGCCGATTCTTCCCCGCAGGTTGCCCAGTCGAGTTTCCCCCGCGCGCCGGGACGCGGTGAGCTCCATGTTGGTGATCGCCTGCTTATTGGCGCCCATCACGGTCGCGATCTTGGCGTCGATGTCGAAGTCCTTTGTCCCGCCTTGTCCGGAGGAAGTCCCCTCCAACAACGATTTCACGAAGGCGCGGGCGTCGAGCGAAACGCCGCGGACCGAAGCCTTCATCGACGCGGGACCATTGACGACATCAACCTTGAAATCGTCACCGGGGGCGATCCGCGCCTGGGTGATCGTGGCGCTCTCCACGGCGCCGTCGGGGTCCATTTGCGCCGATCCGCGCAGCATCGGCACGCCCAGCTCGATGGCGATATTGGTAAGCAGGGCGCCCTCTGGCGTGGGCTTGACGACGAAGGTCGCTTTGCCCGGTTTTCCAGCCGGCTTCGAGAGCCCCGGAACGGGATTGTCGACGCCGGCGGGCGTGAGGTCGATTTCGACCTCCGCGCTGGCGCGGGTCAAGGGCGCCTTAAGCTTGATGGGCAGCGGCCCGGTGAGCCACGAGCCGAAATTGAGGCCCCGCTTGGCGCGTCCGGCGGCGTCGAGGGCGAAAGTCACGGTGGCCGACCCTTCCTCGCCCCGCGCCCGCGCGACATCCACATGGGTCGCCGCGCCGAGCAACTGTCCGTCGCCGGCGATTTTGAGTGCGTTGCGATCGGCTTCGAACACGGCAGTCGCCGAGTTCGAGCTTCTCGTCGGCGAGAAACTTCTCGATCTGCAGATTGTCGAGCGCGCCGGTGGCGTGGAACTGTGTGTCCTCCGGGCGCGCGGTCTTGCCCAGCTTGAGATCAAGGATGAGGTCGCCTTGCGCCTGTCCTTTGACGGTAGCGGGATCAAGCGTGAGGCCTGCCTGGCGGCGCAACGGTTCGCGCATCAAGAGATCGGCGAGCGCGTCCGCCGTTCCGGTCATGTGCGCCTTCGCGGAAGCATCGACGATGGGCTTGGGGGTGGTGTCGGGCACGGTGAAAACGAGGCCGTCGGCTTGCACGCGCCGCGATGGCGACAGGACCATCGTCGCGCGATTGCCGGAGACGGTGAATTCATGGCCAGTGAAGGATCCGGTCCCCTCCTCGGTCATCATGATCGGCAGACCCGGCAGGAGGTCGACGCCGATGTCACGAGTGGTGAACTCGCCGTGCAGACTTTCGCGCGGCAAGCCGCGCTTGTGCTCCATCGCATCGAGGTCGGCGGCGGTCCAATTGGCGTTCAGCGACCCCTGAAGCCGTCCGCCGTGCAGATTTTGCGCGCACCATTCACGTACATCGGGATTGATGAATTGCGGCCACAAACGAATGAGATCGGACGTGGCGCTGGGCCCCACGTCGATATTGAGCTTGAGGGAAGATCCCTCGCCGTCAGGCGCAGTCTCCGCCTTGACGGCCACGTCGACCGTAGGCCCGCGCATGGTGAGGCCGTCGATGATGAAACGGGAGCTTGTCTCGAGGAACCGGGCATCCAAAGCCATCGAACTCGAGGACGACCGGATTGGCGCTCGGCCCCTCGGGACCGATCTGCGCGCCGCGCGACTCGAGATGGGTTGTCCACGTCCCCGCCGCGTCGACCGGGGGCGCCATCCAGCCTCGCGCGTCGACATGCGTTAAGCCCGCAAGAACCTGAAGCCTGTCGACGCGAAACCGCCGCGCATCCTGATCCCAGGCGATAGCGCCGGTCGCTTCGTCAAGGGAAAAAGGAACGGCGTCGGGATTGTTGAATCGCACGCGGCCGGCGCCGAGGCTGAAGCGGGTGGTGAAGGCGCGCAGCGCCGAGTCCTGTGTAAGCTCGGCGTCAAGCTCGAACGCGATCGGCCCCTCGGCGGTGAGCGGCGGCGGCCTCTTGTCGAACGCTTGGAGGTCGGCGAGGCTGAGGTCCCGCCCTTGGATCGAGAGAGTCGGCGCGTCCTCGTCCGAGACTTGCGCCGTAATTGTCCACGGTCCCGCGGGACCCGTCGCCGAGATCGTGGCGTCCGCCCTGGAGCCAGAATGGTCAAAAGTAACGGCGAAGTCATTGTAGACGACGGAGCGCTGCGTCGCTTCGTTCTCGATCTCGAAATGGCCGCGGGCGAGCGTAAGCCGATCGAGCGCCTGGGTGGCTCCGGCCATGGTTTCGGCAGCCGCGCGGACGAAGGCGGCGAGGCCGGGAGCGCTTCCGCCTGGTGAGGGCCCCTCGCCCAGAGGGATTGGGGTCGCGCCCGAATCACTGGCGACAGCGAGCGAAAGCGCGCCATCGGCGGCAACGCGCAGGCGCAGGTCGAGCCCGTCGAGTTCAAGCCGGCTCACCCGGACGTCAAGCAGCGGAAGGGTGAGCAGATCGAGGCCAACTTTGCCGCTCGGCGCCGAGAGGACCGTCCGGCCGGCGGCGTCGCGCACGGTGAAGCCCTTGAAACCCAAGCCCACGCCCCACGAATCGTGCATGAGGTACGTGGGCCCGAGAGCGATCGCATAACGGTCGCCGACTCGCTCCTGGAGGGAAGCTTGGATCTGGTCGTGCATGCCAACCAGCCGAAGGGGCCCTCGCGCCAGTAGTGAAGCCAGCGCGAGCCCGCCTACGATAAACAGGGCGGCGGCGAACTCCACGGCCCGGAGGCAGACATGGGCGAGCTTGCCCGCGGGAATCCGAGGCCCGCGGGAGCGAAGGCGAGGGCCCTCAGCATCCGCCGCCATACTCCGCACGGCGGCCCGAGCCCGCGCCCGCGTCGTCATGCTATGCCGACCGACCAATACCTCTCACCCTCTGTCGCGCGCCAGGCTAAGCGCAATCTTCGTTGATTCGAAGGCCTCGAGGCGGCCCGCCTTTCACCTCGCCGCAGATCGCCGGTTGAAACGCGCAACGCTGCAGGTCAATGTCGGCTCCACGGCGAAGCCGCGTTCGGCGTCGGCCGCCCCTGATCCCATAATGAGACAAAACGAGGGCGATATGACGAAGGAACTGGTCGAGGGCAATCCGGCTCCCGATTTCGAGCTCATGACCGACGGCGGCGGCCGGGCGCATCTTAACGACCTCAAGGGCAAGCCCGTCGTAGTCTACTTCTACCCCAAGGACGACACCTCCGGCTGCACCGCCGAAGCCATCGCCTTCAACGGCCTGCGCGCCAAATTCGCCGCCGCCGGAGCCACCATCATCGGAGTGTCGCCCGACAGCGCGGCCGCCCATGACAAGTTCAAGCACAAGCATGATCTCACGATCGCGCTCGCCGCCGATCCCGAACGCTCGGCGATCGACGCTTATGGGGTGTGGAAGGAAAAGAGCATGTACGGGCGCAAATATTTCGGTGTCGAACGTTCGACCTTTCTTATCGACCGCAACGGCCGCATCGCAAAAATCTGGCGCAAGGTGAAGGTGCCGGGGCACGCCGACGAGGTCCTCGCCGCGACCAAGGCGCTCTGACCGAAGAAGCGGGATCGGGCTTTCTTCCCCTTGGCGTAACGTCATTTCGCGATGCATTAACCTTAATGCGGTTTCCTCGGCGGTCACGGACGCCCTTTTTTCGCCGGGCTGGAGCGCAGGTTCATGTCTTTGCGAGAGGGCTATCCCCGGCGGGGGCCCTATTGTCTTTCATTCTCCCGCGGCGCCGCGGTCCGAACGGTCAGGCTGCCGCCGGCCGCCGTCTGGTCGATTGTGGCGCTCGCGCTCGCCTGGTTCGCCTGGACCGGCGCCGTCACGCTCTACCTCGCCTTCCACGACGAGGTGATGGGGGCGATCCTTGCGCATCAGGCGAAGACGAAGGCGGCTTACGAGGACCGTCTGGCGGAGGCGCGGGGAGAGCTCGATGAAGCCGCAAGCCGGCAGTTGCTCGAGCGGAACGCCTTCAGGGACGCTGCGAACGAGATCATGTCCCGGCAGGCGCGGCTCGAACAGCGCGGCGCCATCGTCGCGGCGCTAGCCGAGACGGAAGCGCGAAACTCGTCCCGGCCGGCGCGGCGCGAAACGGCAACTCCGAACTCTCCCGACGCATTGAGCGCCATTCAGGCGCTCAATCCGCCGACATCCGCCGGGACAAGGTTGGACGATGCGGCGCGCGCCTATGCCCCTCTTCCCGAGCCTCGCTTCGAGCCTCGACCCGTCAAGCCTCACCCGATCGACGAGTTGCGGGACAATTTGAGCGCCATGCCCTCAGAGGCGCCTTTCACGACCGCAAGTGTGACGCGAGCCAAGGATATTATTGATCCCTCGGCGCGTCTCGCTCTCGTCAATCGTGCGCTCGACAGGATCGAAGGCGCTGAGGCCAAGGCTCTCGCCGCCGTCGATCGCGTGGCTCAGCGTTCCGCTTCGCGCGATGCGGCGATCGTCGCGGAGACCGGCCTCGATCCGGCGAAGCTTTCACCCCCACGAAAAGAGGGCGGCGTCGGCGGCCCCTATATCCCAGCCGAGATTGATTCGAACGCGCTTGCGCTGGATCCCGCACTGACGCGCGTCGCGCGGGACGTCGCGACAGCCGAGCGCCTCAAGGCGCTGTTGTCCTTTGTGCCTCTGCGCATGCCGCTTGCCGGGGAACCGAGCCTCACCTCGTCCTTCGGCTATCGCGTCGATCCATTCCTCGGGCGCCTCGCGCTGCATCCTGGCGTCGATCTCGCCGAAGCCTTCGGCGCCGATATCCGCGCCGCCGCCGCCGGCCGCATCGTTCACGCGGGACCGGCGGGCGGCTACGGGATCATGGTCGAGATCGATCACGGCAACGGCCTCGCCACCCGCTACGCGCATATGTCGGAGGCGCTGGTCGAGGAGGGCCAGGAGGTCGACAAGGGCGCCGTCCTGGGCAGGCTCGGTTCGACCGGCCGCTCGACCGGGCCGCATTTGCACTACGAGGTGCGGGTCGACGGCGAGCCGGTCGATCCCGAGCGCTATTTGCGCGCCGGCGCCGATCTCGCGGCGGCCGAATAGCATCGGACCGCAGTTCTCTTTCCGAGGCGCGCCGCTAAACTGCGCGCCATGGATGTTCTGCTGTTTCGCGCACTGAGCCTGCTTTGCCTTGCGATCCTGGTCGCGCTCGCAGCGCGCCGCCTGCGTCTACCCTACACGGTCGGCCTCGTGCTTGCGGGCGCCGCGGTCGCGGCCACCCGCAGCCATGCGGGCTTGGCGCTGACCCACGACCTCATCTTCGACGTGGTGCTGCCGCCGCTCCTGTTCGAAGCGGCGCTGAACCTGCGCTGGAGCGATCTAAGCCGCGATCTCGTTCCCGTGGTCGCGCTATCGACCGTCGGAGTTGTGTTGTGCGCAACCGTGGTGGCGTGTGGACTGGTGGCCCTGCTCGGCTGGCCGCTCGAATCCGCGTTGGTCTTCGGGGTGCTGATCAGCGCGACCGACCCGATCGCCGTCATCGCGCTCATTAAGGAATCGCGAGTGACCGGCCGCCTCAGGCTCCTCATCGAGGCTGAGAGTCTGTTCAATGACGGCGCGGCCGCAGTCCTCTTCACCCTCATTCTCATCTGGGCGTCCCACGACCAGACAGGCGCCCGGGACCCGTTCGCGATCCTCACAACATTCGCCATCGTCGCTGGTGGCGGCCTCGCTGCGGGGTTCGGCGTTGGACTGATCGCCATCATGATCGTGGGAACCTCCGAGGATCACTTGATCGAGACGGCGGTGACCGCCGTCGCGGCTTTCGGCTCGTTCCTGATCGCAGAGCATTTCGGCGCCTCGGGCGTGCTGGCGAGCGTCGCCGCCGGCATGACGTTGGGCAACCTGGGCGTTCTCACCGAGAAAGAGCGGTTTGGCGTCTCGTTCACCCCGCATGGCCGGGCGTTCGTGCTCGAGTTCTGGGAATTCGCCGCCTTCCTCGCCAATTCGCTGGTGTTCCTGCTGATCGGCTCGGCGTTGGCGACTGTCGATTTCGCCCGCGAGGGACTGGTCGCGCTTGCGCTGGTCATCGCGCTCGCCCTCCTCGGCCGCGCGCTCGCCGTCTATCCGGTCTGCTTTGCTTTCCTACGGTCGCGCTGGTCCATTCCGCTCAACGAGCAGCACCTGATGTGGTGGGGAGGCCTGCGCGGCGCGCTCGCTCTCGCGCTGGCGCTGGCGCTCCCCGCCGACCTGCCCCGGCGCGACGACATTCTCATCTCGGCTTTCGCCGTGGTCGCCTTTTCGGTGATCGTGCAGGGGCTGACGGCGCCGTTCGCGCTGAAGGCGCTCGGAGTGACGCCGAAGCAAAGGGTCGGCCGTTAGCCGTCTGCCCTCCCCAGCGTGCCCCGAAACTGACAGAGGCGGTCGTCGCCTTCTCGGTCATCGTGTAAGGCTGACGGCGCCGCTCCCGCTGCAACTCGGCCTCTTGCGCGCGAAGGCGACGCGCTGACGGAGGTCACCTCAGGTCAAGCCCTGTACAAATGGTCCCCCGATCCCGACGAGTCCCGTTCCGCCGAGGCTGCCTGCCCCCTGAATGCCGTCGAAAGTCGCGTCTGATACGCGATTGTCCTGAACATTATTCGACGGCCCGACCCTGAGAATAGCGGGCCCGGCGAACTCACTCGTATGATAACCGTCCGAGTCGCGCTCCGCGACCAGATCGGTAGTAGAGAACGAAGTCGTAATCCTCCCGGCCTTGATCGGATCTCCGCTTGACATGGCCTGCCCCTCCCGGTGACGCTCTGCGCCACAGATGGACGCGCCGCCGGATATGACACGTTTCCGGCACGACTGCAGGATCGCCTCTCAGGCCCCCTTTGCCGCCGGCGCACTCGCCTTCTCGACTGTCGGCGCCCTAAGTCGCGCGACCTCGATCACATCCGCTCCAAGCAGGGGCCGCAGATAGTCATGGAACGCCGGGGTGACGTCGTTGCCGGCGGCGTTGATGAGATGGTCCTCCATCACGCGCGTTTTTCCCGCCACCGTCTCGAGCGGGATCAGCGGATAGTCGACCGCATAATTGCCGATGCGGCGGATCGCGACCGACCCATCGCCGGCGCCGCCAAGCGCATATTGCACCGCCTTCTCGCCGACCTCGCGCGCCTCGCGCTGATCGACCTTGCTGACACAACCGACAAATGAGCGTTGCAGGTAGCCGAACGTGTCGCCGCGCACGCGCTTGATGCCGAGCTTCGATTTCACCTCCTCGCACAACAGGTCAGCGAGCGCTCCGGTGCCGGAAAGCTGAACGTTGCCGTGCGCGTCCTTTTCCGCTTTCCCCATGAGCCTAGTGATGATCGCCTCCCCCTTGTCGTCGTGGATGCCCTCGGAGGCGGCGACGACGCAGCGCCCATAGCGTTCGAACGTCTCCTTAACGTCGGTCAGGAACTTGTCGACGTGAAACGTGCGCTCAGGGACGTAGATGAGATGCGGGCCATCGTCGGGATATTTGCGCGCCAGCGCCGAGGCCGCTGTGAGGAAACCGGCATGCCGACCCATAACGACGGCGACATAGACACCCTTCAGCGCAAGATTGTCGAGATTGGCGCCGGCGAACGCCTGGGCGACAAAGCGCGCCGCCGACGGATACCCTGGCGTGTGATCGAAGCCGACGAGGTCGTTATCGATGGTCTTTGGAATATGGACGGCGCGCAAGGTATGGCCCGACTTCTTTGCTTCCTCCGCGACGATGCGCACCGTGTCGGAGGAATTGTTGCCGCCGATATAGAAGAACGTGTCGATCGCGTGGGCTTTGAGGACCTTGAAGATCTCCTGGCAATATTGGCGGTCGGGCTTGTCGCGGGTCGATCCGAGCGCGGCGGCGGGCGTCGCCGCAACGGCCTCGAGATTGACGACCGTCTCTTGGCCCAAATCGACGAGATCGTCGTTGACGATGCCGCGCACGCCCTGCAGCGCGCCATAGACATGGCTGACGTCGGGAAACCGCCGCGCCTCCAACGCCACGCCGGCCAGCGACTGGTTGATGACCGCCGTCGGCCCGCCTCCCTGGGCGACCAGGATCTTGTGCGGCATGTTCAGCCTCCCTTGGATGAGCGCCAAGGCTTTAGGAGGCGCCTGTGTCACGCGCAAGCCTGCGGGCCGTCGCCCGCCGCCCAAGCCAGTTCAAAGCGTGCGGAAGCGATCCAGGGAACGAAGCCCAACGCCCGTTTGCTTCCGGATCGTCGCATCGCCATGTCCGGGTCGGATGCTGAATTCGACGGCAGGGCGTGCCGCCAGTTCTTCGAACCGAGGGTGGACTTGGGGATATCCGGCGCGATAGTTGCGTTGCGCGCCGCGCCGACCTTCAGGTCCCCGAACGAATAGCGGTGGCGCGTCGCGTGTTTGTCAAAGAGGGAATGCGAGGGTGTCAGCGCATTTCCCAGAATATCGGGGCTGGACACAATACGTTGTCGCGCGCTTCGCGCTCATCGCGATTGATGGGCGAAGCGGCGCGCCGACTCGAAAGGGAGGACTCATGCTTAAACTCACCGCGCTTGCGCTGTTCGCCGCCTTGCTTGGCGCTGAAACGGCCGCCGCTCAAACAATGACCTTGACCAGCCCCGACATCGCGCCGGGCGCGACGATCGCCAACGAGCAGGTGCTATACGGGCTGCGCGGCGGGCAACATCTCACCCGGCGCTCTCGTGGTCCGGAGCGCCGAAGGGCACGAAGAGCTTTGCGCTCTCGGTTTACGATCCCGACGCGCCGACCGGCAGCGGTTTCTGGCACTGGGTTGTCTTCAACATCCCGCCGGACGTAACGAGCCTCGCCAAGAACGCCGGCGATCCGAAAGGCCCCGCTGCGCCGAAGGGCGCAATCCAGAGCCGCACCGATTGGGGCGTTCCCGGCTACGGCGGCCCCTGCCCTCCCAAGGGCGACGCGCCGCATCACTATCACTTCACGATCTTCGCCGTGGACACGCCGAAGCTCGACGGGGACGAGAACAACAGCGCCGCCGTACGTCGGCTTCCAGCTTCACTTCCACACGCTCGCGAAAGCGGAGCTGATCGGCATGTGCGGGTATTGATCGCTCGCCCGACCGCTCCAGTCGGGCGACACAGCTCACCTAACAAAAAGCCTCGCGCGCGGCGCTCGACTGGGTCGCGCGCGACACGTTCCGATCAAAGAGCGTGGGCCGTCTTGAGGGCGCCGGCGAGGTCCTCGTAGTACTCGCATTCCTTCGATCCGCAGAGCTTCTCGATCGTCGCCAATTGGTCCTTGGCAAGGTCGTATTTGCCTTGGATCACGTAGGCTTCCCCGAGGTACTCGCGAACCTGCGTGATAGTTCGGATCAAGCGCGACAGACTTGAGGTAGTAGCCGATCCCCTCCTCCGTCCGGCCAAGCTTGCGCGTCGCGTAGCCGCGATAATTGAGGGCGCGCGGGGTGTTGGGATTCCCAAGCATATCGAGGACGTCGATCGCCTCCTGATACCGATCGGCCTTCGCCAGAGAATAGGCATATTCGGTCAGGTCCGGATCGGGCAAAACGCCGCTATGTCTCTCCAGGCACTTATGCGTCTTCTTGTCCCAAACCTGACCCGGCGCGCATGTCGTGAGGTCGGTCTTCTTCACACCGTTGGCTTTCTTTTCCATTGTGCCGCTGGCGCCGCTTCCGGCGCTGGCTCCGCTGTTATCGCCGCCCCCGGCCGCCTTGGCCGCGGGCGCGGCGAACGCTAGTCCAATCGCAAAAACGCCGCAGAAGATAATCGATGCGAGCCCACGACGGGCTTTGTCGAGCAGATGAAGAAGAAGCGGTCATGATTAGGTCTTTCCGGTTGGAGGTGACGAACCCAGGAAACGCTTGAGCGGGCGAATTTATTCGCAAGCGGAGTTGCGCTCAAGGCGGGAAATCGGCGCGTCGTCCGCGATGGTCCCAGCAGACGCGCGCTCAAATCATCGGACGCGCGCACACGTATAAACCTCACGAATATTCTCGTTGAAGTAGGTCCCGAGGGAGTCTTGTGTAAGCAACTCTTCAAACACGGTTCGGGGAACGTTCAGATATTGGTAGACGCTTCCGCTGTGAAACTCGATCTCGAGCATTCGCAATCGCGGATCATAACCGACAGAGCGCAGACTGGATGAATTGACCGGCCGCCGACGCATGGTAAATCTATAAGTTCGCGAGAATGGTGCCTCTCACGGCATGACGTAGGTCGCCCGTCCCTTGCCGAGAAGCGCGGAGGGAATGGCGCCTGGCTCATTGACCGAGAAGACGACGATCGGGATGTCATTGTCGCGCGCAAGGGCAAAAGCCGCAGTGTCCATCACCTGCAAGTTGCGCCTGATCGCTTCGTCGTGGCTGAGGCGATCGAAACGTGTCGCCGTCGTGTCTTTCTTCGGGTCGGCGGAATAAATCCCGTCGACCTGAGTGGCCTTCATCACCGCATCGCACGACAGCTCGGCAGCCCGAAGCGCTGCGCCGGTGTCGGTCGTGAAGAACGGATTTCCCGTCCCGCCGGCGAGAATGATCACCCGATGCTTGACGAGATGCGCGAGCGCGGCCTGGCGGGAATAAGGCTGACACAGCGAAGGCATCGCGACGGCTGAGAGCACGCGGGCCGGCTGCCCGATCTGTTCGAGCGCTCCTTCCATCGCGAGCGCATTCATCACCGTGGCCAGCATGCCAATCGAATCGGCGCGCGCGCGTTCAATCCCTTTATCCGCGCCCTGGAGCCCGCGAAAGAAATTGCCGCCGCCTACGACAACCGCGACTTGCACACCAAGATCCGCCGCCGCTTTCAGATCGCCGGCTATGCGCTGGAGCGTGGGCGCGTGCAGGCCATGCGTGTCCGGGCCCATCAACGCCTCGCCCGACAGCTTGACGACAACGCGCTTGAAGAGCGGTTGCGGCGGTTTCGACATGACTGCTCCCTCTGTCAACCGCGTCGCTCGCTCGCCAGCCGGCAGTCCCTCGCGAAAAAAAGCGGCCCCTCAAGGACCGCTCATATCGCCACAGCCTCAGGCGTCTTCCGCCGGTTTCTCGATCCCTTCGCCTAGCGCATACCGGACGAAGCCCGCGACCGCGATCGGCGCGCCGACGGTTTTTTCCGCTTCCTTGATTGCTTGGGCCACGCTCTTCGCCGGATCATGGACATAGGCCTGATCGAGGAGGGCAACCTCCTTGTAGAAGGTCTTGAGGCCCGATTCGACGATCTTCTCGATCACGTTTGCGGGCTTGCCGGCGTTCTTCTCCATGAGCACCGCACGCTCCCGCGCAACGGTCGCCGGATCGACCCCGGAAGCGTCGAGCGCGATGCGGGCTCGCGGCGGCGACATGCATCGCGATCTGCCGGCCGAGCGCGCTGAGCTTCGCGCGATCGCCGGACGATTTGAGCCCGACGATGACCCCGATTCGGCCCAGGCCGTCCGCGACCGACCCGTGCACGTAATGGCCGACAGCGCCTTCGGCCACTCGCAGCCCCTGCGCGCGGCGCAGCGTCATGTTCTCGCCAATGGTCGCGATCGCGTTGCCGATCGCGTCACTCACCGCGCCGCCGCCCGGATAGGGTGCGCCGAGCACAATCGCGGCGTCGACATCGGGCGCGTGGCGGAGCGCGACCGCGAGCACGCCGCGCACCAGCGCCTGGAAGTCATCGTTGCGGGCGACGAAGTCGGTTTCGGAATTGACCTCGACAAGGACGCCGACATTGTCCTCGACGGCAACGCCCACGAGCCCCTCGGCGGCCACCCGCCCGCTCTTCTTGGCGGCTTTGGCGAGACCCTTCTTGCGCAGCCAGTCGACCGCGGCCTCGATGTCGCCGTCGGTCTCGCTCAGCGCGTTCTTGCAGTCCATCATGCCCGCGCCGGTTTTCTCGCGCAGGTCCTTGACCAGTCCGGCGGCAATGGTCGCCATTGACGTCCCTCTTTCGCTTCGTAAGGCGCGCGGCCTAGACCTCAACCTCCGCGGCCATCAGCTCGCGGGCCTGCTCGCTCCACTTGTCGCGAGCAATGCGGCCATTGAACCTCAGATCGGCGTCGAGCTTGGCCGTCTCTTCCGGCGTCATCGCGGCGAGCTGCCAATAATGGAACACGCCATGTTCGTTGAGCTTCTTCACGATCTGCGGGCCGACGCCGGTGAGCTTGGCCAAATCGTCGGGCGCGCCGCGCGGCGCGGCGAGGAGCTCGAACCGATCGGTCGAGGTCTCCGGCTCGGCGGGAGAGACTTCCGGCTCGATTGCCTCCGGCAACGCCTCGACCACGGGCGCTTCCGCTTCGCCGAGATCGACGCCGTGTGCGCCCTGGCTGCGCGAGATGCCGTCGATCGCCGCGCGGGCGATGAGATCGCAATAAAGCTGGATGGCGCGACCGGCGTCGTCGTTGGCCGGCACGGGATAAGTGATGCCGTCCGGGTCGCTGTTGGTGTCGAGGATCGCGATCACCGGAATCTTGAGGCGATTGGCCTCCTTGATCGCCAGCGCTTCCTTGTTGGTGTCGATGACAAACACCAAATTGGGAACCCCGCCCATGTCCTTGATGCCGCCGAGCGCGGTTTCGAGCTTTTCGCGCTCACGCGACAGCATGAGGCGCTCCTTCTTGGTCAGGCCTTTGGCGCCCTCGTCCAGAAGCTCGTCCACCTTGCGCAGGCGCGAGATCGAAGCGGAAATCGTCTTCCAGTTTGTCAGCATGCCGCCGAGCCAGCGAGCGTTGACAAAATATTGCGCCGAGCGCTTGGCCGAAGCGGCGATCTCATCCGACGCTTGGCGCTTGGTGCCGACAAACAGCACGCGCCCACCCTTCGCGACGCTGTCGGAAACCGCCTTCAGCGCCTGATGCAAGAGCGGCACTGTCTGGGCGAGGTCGATGATGTGGATCGAGTTGCGCGAGCCGTAGATATAGGGGGCCATCTTCGGGTTCCAGCGATGCGACTGGTGGCCGAAATGCGCGCCCACCTCGAGCAGTTGGCGCATGGTGAAATCAGGCAGAGCCATGGGGGCTTGTCCTTGTCCGGTTGAGCCTCGGCGGATCATGTGAAGCGAAGCGAGCCTCGCCACCGGAGCGGCGCCTTGAATCAGGAGCCGCGTAAAATCCGCCTGTGGAATGGCGCGGCATATAGGGGAGGCGAAGGAGAAAGGCAAGGGCGGCGTCTAAGTCCGCAGGCAGCGCAGGCCGCCAACTGGCCGCAGACGCCTATACGCCGGCTGCCTAAGCGAGTCTCTGGTCCAATGCCTATTCGACGCGCTAAGTTACATGTAGCCTGACACTTGTTTCGGCTGCCGGTCGATCCAAGTCCTCGCAACGGTTTGCGCATAGCGTGCCGAATGATGGCGGATAAGATTACCACCGTTCCAAAGTCGAAGGTCGGCGTCCGCATCGGCCGTCTCTCGGACGAGGACATCCTCCGCCTCAACCGATCGCTCGCCGTTTTTCTCGGGCTTGCCTCGTCCATTAGGCGCCCGCGCGTGGCGCCGCGAACTGGCTCGGGCCGTGTCTAAAGCTAGCGGACGTCCCGCTGGTTGCCCCGAAGCCCCGGAATGGGCCTCCAACCGGGCAGCGGACATTTGTGACGGCGGCCAATCGAACTGTCGTCATTCCGTCGCCTGCGCTCATCATGCCTGACGCCGAATCAACGGAGCGGGTGGCCCAAATTCCGATTGCCTTCATTGCGGCAACGGTGTTTGAGCTTCCCCGCGCACCCTCGGCCGCTTCAAATCCAAAGTTCTCGAACCCGCCCGCCGGAATTCGCCCATGTTCAATTCCATTGCTTCCGCCGGGCGGCGGGCTCTGCCAAATCAGTGGGACCTGATCGCGTTCGCCGCGATTCTTGCGATTTTGACCGCAATCGCGAAAAGTTACCACGGTATTTCGGCGCCCCTGCCCGCGGCCAGCGAAAGCCCGATTTCGCTCGACTATTGGCAGCTCCCTTACTACGCGCTGAGAACGACGCTCAGGATGTTCGCTGCGCTCGTCGCTTCGCTCATTTTCACCTTCACCTACGCAACCCTCGCGGCCAAGAGCCGGCGCGCGGAGATGATCCTGATCCCGGTGCTCGACATCCTGCAGTCGGTGCCGATCTTAGGCTTCCTCTCCTTCACGGTGACCTTCTTTCTCAACCTCTTCCCCGGCAACACTCTGGGGGCGGAGCTCGCGGCAATCTTCGCGATCTTCACCAGCCAAGCCTGGAACATGGCCTTTTCCTTCTACCAGTCGCTGCGCACCGTGCCGCGCGACCTCGACGAAGTGGCGCGCGGCTTCCGCCTCACCGGCTGGCAGAAGTTCTGGCAGCTCGAGGCGCCGTTCGCGATGCCGGGCCTCATCTGGAACACCATGATGTCGATGTCGGGCGGCTGGTTTTTCGTCGTCGCCTCGGAAGCGATTACAGTCGGCAACACGACGATCACGCTGCCAGGAGTGGGATCGTTCATCGCCAAGGCCAACGACGCAGGGGACTGGTCGGCGATCGGCGCGGCGGTCTTGACAATGGGGATCGTGATCCTCCTCTACGATCAGCTGCTGTTCCGCCCGATCGTCGCCTGGGCGGCCAAGTTCCGCGTCGAATTGTCCGTGAGCCAGGACGTCGAGTCGTCGTGGGTCTTGAACCTGATCAAGCGCACGCATTGGCTGCGTCTGGGCTCCGCTCCAGTGTTTGCGACGCTGAGGAGCATAAGCCTGTGGCCGATGCGGTTCCCGACGCATGGGCGAGCGGACGAATCCTCAAAAGAACCCTCGCGGCTCCTCGATGCGATCTGGATCCTCATCATCGTCGCCGTCGCCGCGTGGGCGGCGTGGCTCACCGTTTCCTACGTTGCGACCGAGCTGAGCTGGGGCGAGGTCGCACATGTCTTCGTTCTGACCTTCTACACGCTCGTTCGCGTCGTGCTCCTGATGGCGCTCGCGACGCTCGTCTGGGTGCCAATCAGCGTCTGGATCGGACTGAGGCCTCGCTGGGCCGAGGCCATTCAGCCAATCGCCCAGTTCCTCGCCGCCTTCCCTGTGAACCTTCTGTTCGGCGCCGCCGTGAGCCTGGTTCTCGCCTTCCATCTCAACCCGAACATCTGGCTCAGTTTCCTCATCGTCTTCGGCACGCAATGGTACATCGTCTTCAACACGATCGGCGGCGCGTCCGCCTTTCCCAACGACTTGCGTGAAGCGGTCGCCAATTTTGGCATCCGCGGCTGGCGCTGGTGGTCTCAGGTCATCATACCGGCCATTGCGCCCTATTATTTGACTGGCGCGATCACCGCCTCGGGGGGCTCCTGGAACGCCTCGATCGTCGCGGAATATGTCAAGTGGAAGGATCATACCGTTGTTGCGACCGGGGTAGGTTCGTACATCGCGGAGGCAACGGATAAGGGCGACTTTCCAAGAATTGTGCTTGGCGTCGCGATGATGTCGCTGTTCGTGACGCTGTTCAACCGACTGTTCTGGCGACGGCTCTATGCCCAGGCGGAGCGCCGGCTGCGTCTCTGACGCATCGTTGATTTGGGAGTTTGGCCATGTTGGACGCCGCCGTCGCCACGATCCTCGAGGTCGACAGGGTCAGCCAGGTTTTCTCGACAGGTTCGGGCGAAGCACGAGCGCCGGTTCTGGACGACGTCTCGCTCAGCATGAAGACCGGCGAGATCGTCGCGTTGCTCGGCCGGTCCGGCTCCGGCAAGTCGACTCTTCCTGAGGCTCATTTCTGGTCTTACGCGACCGACGCAGGGCACGGTGAAGATCGGCGGCGCGCCGGTTGACGGGCCGGCGAAGGACGTCGCGATGGTGTTTCAGAGCTTTGCGCTCTTTCCCTGGCTCGACGTCCTCGACAATGTCGAGATCGGCCCTCGCTCCAATGGCGTGCCGCTCGACGAGACGCGCAAACGCGCTTTGAAAGCGATCGACACCATCGGCCTCGACGGATTTAAATCCGCCTACCCGAAGGAGCTGTCGGGTGGAATGCGCCAGCGCGTCGGCTTCGCGCGCGCTCTCGTGATGCAGCCGAAAATCCTCTTAATGGACGAACCGTTCTCCGCGCTCGACGTGCTCACCGCCGAAACCTTGCGCACTGATCTGCTCGACCTGTGGCAGGAAGGGCGCATACCGATCAAGGCCATCTTGATGGTCACCCACAATATCGAGGAAGCGGTGCTGATGGCCGACCGCGTTCTCGTGCTGTCCTCCAATCCCGGCCGGATCGCATCCGAGATCCCGGTCACCCTCCCCCACCCGCGCGACCGGCTGGACCCCGGATTCCGCGACCTGGTCGAGAAGATCTACGCGCTCATGACCCAGCGGCCGGACCCGACAAAACCGGTCGCACGCGAGGCCGCGACCGCGGCCGGCCTGGGGCTTGCGCTGCCGCGCGTATCGACCAATTCGCTGGCCGGCATGCTCGAGGAGATCGCGGCGCCCCCCTACGACGGGAAGGCGGACCTGCCGCATCTCGCCAACTCGCTGCAGCTCGAGATCGACGAATTGTTCCCACTCGGCGAGACCTTGCAATTGCTGCGGCTGGCCGAGTTCGAAGAGGGCGACATCAAGCTCACGGCGCTTGGCCAGCGCTTCGTCGACATGGACGTCGACCAGCGCAAGAAAGTCTTGGGCGATCAGGTGCTGGCGCATATCCCGCTCGCGTCCCATATCAAGCGTGTTCTCGACGAGCGCCCGACCCATCGGGCGCCCGCGACCCGCTTCCGCGAGGAGCTTGAGGACTACATGTCCGAGGACTATGCCGAGCGGACCTTGAGGGCGATCATCAATCTCGGCCGCTACGGGGAACTGTTCGCCTATGACGAGAACAGCCAGACGTTCAGCTACGAGAACCCGCAATAAAGGCGCCTTCGGCTGATCGCTTGGTTTTGACTTGCCTTGAGTAATGCGCTGCAATAGCCATATATTGCAGTGCAAGAGCGCTTAAGCTGTCATGGAGACGCTCGATGACTCCGACCTCCGCCACCCTTACCAAGAGCGACAAAGCGGCTGAGCCGGCGGCCGCTTCCTCCGCCACGCTCACCGTCGGTCAGAAATCGGTCGAACTGCCTATCCGGAAGGGCGCTGTCGGCCCGTCGGTGATCGATATCGGCAAGCTCTACGCCCAGACCGGCATGTTCACTTACGATCCGGGTTTCACCTCGACCGCGAGCACCGAATCCGAGATCACTTATATTGACGGCGATGAGGGCGTGCTCCTGTACCGGGGCTATCCGATCGACCAGCTCGCCGAGCACGGCGATTTCCTCGAAACCTGCTACTTGCTGTTGTACGGGGAGCTGCCGACCGCCGCGCAGAAGGCGGATTTTGACTATCGCGTCACGCGCCATACGATGGTGCACGACCAGATGAACCGCTTCTTCAACGGTTTCCGGCGCGACGCGCATCCGATGTCGGTGATGGTGGCGTGCGTCGGCGCGCTGGCCGCGTTTTATCACAACTCGACCGACATCACCGATCCCTGGCAGCGCGAAGTCGCCTCGATTCGCATGATCGCCAAAATGCCGACGCTGGCGGCGATGGCGTTCAAGTATGCCATCGGCCAGCCGTTCGTCTATCCGAAAAACGACCTCGACTATTGCTCGAATTTCCTGCGCATGTGCTTCTCCGTTCCGTGCGAGGAGTACAAGGTCAACGCGGTTCTGGCGCGCGCGCTCGACCGCATCTTCATCCTTCACGCCGATCACGAACAGAACGCTTCGACGTCCACCGTGCGGCTGGCGGGATCGTCGGGGGCCAATCCCTTCGCCTGCATCGCGGCCGGCATCGCCTGCCTCTGGGGTCCCGCGCATGGCGGCGCCAACGAGGCGGCGCTCAAGATGCTGGGGGAGATCGGAACGGTCGACAACATCCCGAAATACATCGCCAAGGCGAAAGACAAGAACGATCCCTTCCGGCTGATGGGCTTCGGCCACCGCGTCTACAAGAACTACGATCCGCGCGCCAAGATCATGCAGAGCACCACGCATGAAGTGCTCAACGAGCTCGGGGTCAAGGACGATCCGCTGCTCGAGGTCGCGATCGAGCTCGAGCGCATCGCGCTGCACGACGATTATTTCATCGAGAAGAAACTCTATCCGAACATCGACTTCTATTCGGGCATTACGCTGAAGGCGATGGGCTTCCCCACCGAGATGTTCACCGTCTTGTTCGCGGTCGCCCGCACCGTCGGCTGGATCGCCCAGTGGAAGGAGATGATCCAGGATCCGGAGCAGAAGATTGGCCGCCCCCGCCAACTCTACACCGGCAAGGCTCTGCGGCAATACAAGCCCACGAGCAATCGCTAGGGTTCAGGAAGCCCGCGGCCGACAGCGCTCCGGGCGCGGTTAGGCTTGAGCGCGCATCGGCTTGCCGCCGACGAGGGCGAACCTCCCCCCGCGTGGACGCGAATAAGACGGTCGGCGCCATTTTTCGCGGATGGATCCGGCGCGAGCTGTGGCCGACGGCGCTCCGGAAAAGGTCCGTTGCGAGGCGGATTCGCCGCGTGGCGCGGCGGGCTCCGGAGGCGGCGACGTTAACCACGGCCTGACATTTCACGCCAATGTTTAGATAAATTGTTGCGCTTCGAGCCGTCTCCAGGCACATATTTTACAGACCCGATAAGGTTCTTGTTGACCTGAACGCGGGCCTCCAGAGTGGGGAAAGCTTATGAATAGGAATGTCCTGACGAAATCGCTTGTCGCATTTGGAATTGCAATTCTGGGCTCGCCGGCGGCCCACGCCACGTCGATCACTGTCCAAGACCTTGGCTCTATCCTGAATGATAGCGTCTCGTTTCCGAGCACGAAGACGCCGGGCTCCGGCCAGACGTTCGACGATTTCTTCGAGTTCACGCTGCCGACGGCGGAATACATCACCGCCTCGATGTCGGTCTCCGGCCCGATCGTGGACCAGATCCCGGCTGGCACGGGGCATTTGAGCCTCTTTACCTGGACGTCGACCTCGAGTCTCCTCGCCGTTCGTCCCGTTGGGAACACTGATCGAGCAAGCCACGGTTTCCAACCCATCCTCGGGCGGCCAGTCGGCGGTCGTCGGCACGTTCACTCCCTTTGGAGACTATGAGGCGGCCGGCACATATTTCGTCGAGGTCGCCGGCATGAGCGGCGCGGGCTCCCTCAAACTTGCTATCGATGGCAACGTGACCGCGCTCGGGGCTCCCGAGCCCTCGACCTGGGCGATGTTCGGCATCGGATTCCTCGGTCTCGCGGCGGTGGGCCTGAAGCGTCGCCGCGGCGACCGCGCGAGCGCCCGATACGCGCTCTGACGCTCTCGGGGGCTTCGACTCGACCGAGGCGATTGCTTCCGCAGCATGATCGAGGCGGCGTCGGCGACATGGTTGCGCCGGCGCCGCTGATCCCGTCGGACCCCGAGGGGCGTGGTGGCGATTTAGGCAATGGGCCTGCATCGGGCGCGATCCTTGGGTAGTTCAACTCTCCTGGCGGCGGCGGATACAACCGAAGCGGGAATTGGGTCGACATAAGCGCTCGCTAAACGACCTTAAACGGTAACAAACGAGCTTAAACGGCAGTAAAAAAGCTGCCGTTTACTGCCGTTTATTTCTCCGAAACGAGCCTTTTCAAGGAGTTGCGAGCGGAGGAAATAAAAAAAGCCGCCCTCCGCCTCGTCTCGCGCATCGGGTTGTGGGACACCCATGTCAAACAGCCACGGCTTCTCGTTGCCCCACCCGTTTGGCGACGAGCGCGAACGAGATTCCGATAGACGAAACACGTAGCGAATATTTCTGCTTTTGTCAATTCAATTCACAACTTTTACAGCCCTGCCTATCGGACCGCCTTCGTCAATCCGAGCCATCGCTCTTTTGTCATGACCGGCCTTGCGCCGGTCCTCCAGGCCCGCGCCGCCGTCGGGTCACCGGCACGGATAATCGTTTAGGATCAACACTTTAGATCTGGATTACGATATTCTTGTGCGGGCCCCGGTCAAGCGCGGCCATTCGCTGAGGTCTCGAGCGACAGCCAAATTCGCAGAGAATTCGTGGCCCCTCTGGCGTTCGCCACGTCGGCCCCCTTTCGTCGCCGCGCCTTGGCCCGCCCGCTTATCCAATTCACGAAAGCAGTCAGCGAGAGTTGGGCGGCGCCTATGGCCGAATTCGAGATGTCCGCGCCAAACGGGCGCAAAAATCATTTCATGTGATACAATAATAAGTAGGCGTAAGCTATTGATACGACGTCAGATCCATTTGTACAAAAAAGCGATAACGGCGCCCGGTGTGACGCCCATCACTGCCATGAACTCCATACGGAATAAAAAAGACCGGTCATCACCACGGACGTCGCATCTGGATTTCTCACAGGGGTGGTTGTTAGGGAGCGGAATTGACGGCAGGCCTTTCAAGCTGGCAAGCGCTCTCCGCAGAGGCAGTTAGCGACGTCGCTTCTGGCGACGTCCCGCCGCCGGTTTTCGATCTTCAATCGTAGGCGACCAGAGAGGCTTAAGTTACAGCCGGTTTGTCATCGCCTCTCAGTTCGGGGTTCATCCGGGAATCCCAGCGTAGATGCAAAGCGCATGACCTGGAGGGGCACATCGGGGTATAGAGAGCTATTATAAAGGAAGATTATCATGAGTGTTCTGTTCCGGTTCAACGGTCAGGCCGCCTATGAAGTCGATACCGGTCGCCGCAAGAAAATCCGCGTCGTATTTGGCATGATCGATGAGACAAGGACCTCGATGGCTTGGTATTTGTTTTCTTCGGACGGCGACCCAAAAACGAAACGAGAACTTGCGAACCCCGACCCCATGCCTCCCGGGCAATTTGGACATCGTGACGTAGGCGGGCGTGATATTCCTCATACTTTCAAGAACGACATTGGCCTGCACGAATTGGCCGCCGCGCCCAATGGAACTCCCGCAGTTCTTACGTTAGACGTTGAAAATACTAAACGTTTCATAGAGTGCCGTATAGCTCAACTAACGACAAAAGCAAAGGAGGTTGTTACTTTTCCTTTTGGCTTACAATACGATTTCTGACCCTCCAAAGAAGGGTAAAATTAATGGAAGCGTATTGTTTTTGGAACCTGCCACTTTTGATAGAGACAAGTTCATACTCGGCCCTACGGGAAATCAGGCAAATGCGAAAATCTTCGGCCGGGGTTTGTAGGCGGCAGATCTAGCGTGTTCCGAGACATGTAAAAAGATAGGACGATCAAATTGCGCATCGTTTTCGTTTCGGGACTCATGATAAGTCCCTGAAAGAATGCGGCGCACGCAAAATTGGGCAACTATATGTTCGACGTAGGAAAGCCAGATGTGTTACCCCGAAGCGGTCGCGGAGAAATCTGCGGCTCGCGCGCCCGAGAGTTAAATCACTCCCGAGATGGTTGAAGCGGGGATGAGGGTTCTGAGGAAAGCTTGTATAGCAGATGACCTTCTGGAAGCGGATATGTTAACGGTTGAAGAAATATATCGCGCAATGCGTTCAGCTGAGGATGCTTAAATATAGATCGGTGTGTACTCCAATTGAACAGATTGCACAGCCTAGACAACTCGTCACACTGAGTTGTGAATAAAGTGAGATCGGCCAATGTTAAGTGCGGCGTAGATTTTGAAAAACCGTGATAGGCTGAGGGCACAAGGATAACCCCGCAATTTAGCGCGCCAAAACTATCTAATTCGGCAACGGCAAACGATAGCCAGTGGACAATTTCGTTCCTCTTCAGATCGACGGGGCGAAGCGCTTTCAAATATGCATTCCAGAAGGCAGCGTACTTGCTTTTATGCTTTCGTCTTAGCAGTTTCTCTATAATCGCTGACCGAGCAGAAGTGCTTGTGATTTTATAGAATATTGTAGCGCCCACGGCTTCATCTGTGTCTGATAGGGCGCTTAGTAAGTCAGACAGCGCGTGCTCAAGTAGGGCGTAGCTTTGGATCGCCTTTCCGCGCGCTTCCCAAATTGGGTCACGCTCCACTAGTAACTCTACCTCAGAGCTGACAATCTCTCTTCTCGGCTTGCTGTGGTCTCGTATTGTATAGTATGACTTATCCCAGTGAACACCGCGAACGATATGGCTTATTAGCTTGACCAAGTCGCCGCTCCATAAGGATGAAAGTCTTTCAGAGGGGGAAACGGCTTTCCGCCGCGACGCCGCACTCTTGCGCGCCCTAGGAACCCCGCACAAGCGGCAAAAGGAAATGAAACTGGGCAAGACCGAACCCGCACATGCGCCCGGTTTGTCCCGTCGACCATAGAGGTCGAATTATCGACGCTTGAACGCGTTCTTAATGGAAGCGACCGCCTTGTCCCTCACAGCCTCCAGGGCTGCAGTGTGAAGGTCGCGATAAGTCCCGAATCGGTAGCCGCACTTTTGGCACTTGATCTCCGTCGATTCGGTACTATCGCTTGACCATTGGAGTTCTGTTCCGCATTTCTGGCACCGGAACTCGACGGGAATTTGCGCGCGTCCGATCCGCCTTTCATCCCCATGTTCGGCGCGCAATCAGCTCGTGAACGACCCCTTCGCCGCGATCGTTTCCAGGACCGCCCGCGCGGCGTGAGCGCTGGGCGCGCCGCCCTCGGGCAGCGCCATGAGCCGGTCGAGCCGAGACAAAGCCTCGAGCTGGCGGGAACGCGCCGGGCCGTCCCGCACGATCTCCATCAGCGCCGCCGCGAGCGTTTCGGGCGCGCAGTCCTTCTGCAGTTTCTCAGGAATCGCGCGCTCGCCGAGGATAAGATTGGGCAAAAGGATCGAGGGAACCTTGATCAGATACTTGAGCTGCTCCTCGATGAGCGAGACCTTGTAGGCGCCGACCATCGGCACACCCGCGAGCGCCAGCTCCAGCGTCGCCGTGCCGGAAGCGGCAAGGCTGGCATGGGCGGCGCGAAAGGCGGCGTATTTTGCTTGTTCGCCGAGCGTGATGGTCGGCGGCTCGGACCAGTTCGCGGCAAGCGCCCGAACCTCGCGCTCGATATGCGGCAGCGTCGGCAAAACGAGCGTGAACGGTCCGATCCGTTCGCGCAACACCGCCAGCGCGCCGCCGAAGTCGGCCATCAGCCGGGTCACCTCGGATCGGCGCGAGCCGGGCAGCACGACGATGAGCGGCGGCCCGGAAGCGGGACGGCGCGCCTCGTCCCCGCTTGGGCGCAATTCGCCAAGGCGTTCGATCAGCGGGTGGCCGACATAGACGCAGCGCGGTCCGCCCAACCGCCGATAGGCGTCCGGCTCGAACGGCAGCAGCGCCAGCACGCAATCGACGTAAGACCGCATCGCCTTGGCTCGGCCGGGTCGCCAGGCCCAGACGCTGGGACTCACGTAATCGACGATCGGCAAATTCGGCAGCGCCGCCCGCACCCGGCGGGCGACCCGATGGGTGAAGTCGGGGCTGTCGATGATGATCAGCGCGTCGGGCCGCGCCGCGACAATCGCCGCGGCGGTCTGACGTATGCGCGCGACGAGCGTCGGCAGCCGCGCCAGCACCGGAAGAATGCCCATCACGGCGATGTCGGCGATCGGAAACAGACTCTCGAGGCCCTCGGCCTCCATCTTCTCGCCGCCGACGCCGGAGAAAGCGATATCGCCCGACCGCGCCTCACGCAGCGCCCGCATCAGCTTGAATCCGAGCTGGTCGCCCGAATGCTCGCCGGCGACGAGAGCCAGCCGCAAGGGGCTATCCGGCTCGGGGCGCATACGCGAATCCGGCGACGAACAGTCCGGCCGCGTCGGCCTCGCGGGCGCAGCGCTGGCGCTCGATGATCAGCACGTGGTCGGCGGAAACAGCCACGCCGCGCAGTCGCGCCTTCGCCGCGCCTTCGATCGTCTTCGGGCCGATCGCCGGCATGTCGAGCCTCAGATCCTGCCCCTGCTTCGGCGCTTTCACCAGGACGCCCGCTGACCCGGAAAGGCGGAGCCGGTTGCCGACGCGCATGTCGGCGACGCGGGCGAGCATCGCGTCGGTGCCCTCGGCCGCCTCGATCGCCAGCACCCGGCCCGCGGCGATTATTGCGCCCTGCCCTGCGTCGAAGGCCGAGAGCGCGGCGAGCAACCGGGCGCCGAGCCCGATGTCCGTCTCATCTTCCGCCGAGGCCGCGCGCGCGCCAATCTTTCCGACGGGAGCCAGAAGGCGCGGGGCGATTTCGTGCGCGCCGACGATCCGGACGCCTTCGCGCTCGATGATCGCGGCAATGCCCGCGAGCAGCCCGTTGTCGCCCCGCCGGAACAGTTGCGCCAGCTCCGGCGCCCGCCTGACCGCGCCCCAGTCGAATTTGAGATCCGCGAATTCCGGCCTCGTCATCGCGCCAATGATCACCATTTCGGCGATGGCGCGCTCCTTCAATGCGGCAAAGAGCTTGCCGACCTCGCCCATGCGCACCCAGACATGGGGGTAAGCTTCGACGCCCGAATCGGTCGCGCCGACGACGCCGACAAGAAAGGGCTCGCGGCCGGCGCGCCGGGCCTCGCCGGCGACCTCGAGCGGGAAGGCGCCCCCGCCGCAAAGAATAGCCAGAGGAGCCGAGGTTTCGGCTCCCGGGCCGTCCCTTAAGATCACCCCTCCTCTTCCTTTCCGGCGCGCGGAACGCAGATCGCCCGGTCGCCGCCCTGTCGCAGGAAGGCGACCATCTGCTGCACCGCGTCCTGGTCGGGGAACGCCTCCGCCACCTCGTCGATTCGCTCTTTCAGGGTGGCGCCCAGGGCGCCGCCGCCATTGAACAGCATCTTGTAGGCGCGCCTGAGCTCATGGATCGCCTCGTGGGAGAAACCCCGGCGCTTCAGGCCGACGACGTTGAGACCGGCGAGAGCCGCGCGATTGCCGAGCGCAATTCCGAACGGGATGACGTCGTTCTCGACCCCGGCGAGGCCGCCGATGAAGGCGTGAGCGCCGATCCGCGTGAACTGATGGACCGCCGACCCGCCGCCGAGATTGGCGAAGTCGCCGACCTGCACGTGGCCAGCGAGCATCACGTTGTTGGACAGAATGACGCCCTCGCCGATTCGGCAATCGTGGCCAACATGGCCGTTGGCAAGAAACACCGAGCGCGGACCGATTTTCGTTTCCGAGCCGCCGCCCGCGGTGCCGGGGTTCATCGTCACCCCCTCGCGAATGAGGCAGTCCTCGCCGATCACAAGGCGAACCGGCTCGCCGCGATATTTGAGGTCCTGTGGCCGATGTCCAATGGAGGCGAACGGATAAATGACGGTGCGCGCGCCCACGGCCGTGTCGCCGGCCACGCTCACATGAGAGATCAGCCGCACGCCGTCGCCGAGCGTCGCCTGCGATCCAACCTGACAAAACGGCCCAATCTCAACGTCCGTCCCGAGCCGGGCGCCGTCCTCGATAACGGCGCTCGGGTGGATTTTTTTCGTCATTCACGCACCAGCATCGCGGAGACCTCGGCTTCGCAAACCAGCACGCCGTCCACCTTCGCCTCGCCTCGGAACCACCACATGTTGCGCTTCTTAACGATGCGGGTCATGTGAAACCGCACCTGGTCGCCAGGAACGACCGGCTTGCGGAACTTGGCCTTGTCGACCGTCATCATGTAGACGACGCTAGGCGCGGACTTGTCCGTCTGCGAGGCGACGCACAGCGCGCCGGCAGTTTGCGCCATCGCCTCGATCAACAGCACGCCCGGCATGACCGGCCGGCCTGGAAAATGGCCCTGGAAATGAGGCTCGTTGGCCGTCACGTTCTTGATCCCGACGCCATATTCGTCGGCGCGCGCCTCCACGATCCGGTCGACCAGAAGAAACGGATAGCGGTGCGGCAATAGGTCGAGCAGCTTCTGGATATCGTAGCTTTCGAACGTGCGGGCGGTTGGTTCGTTCATTCCGGTTCCCTTCTCCGCTCGGCAGCGTTATTCGGCATTGGCGTCGCCATCGGCCAGTCGCTTGATCGCGGCGACCTCACGAAAGAACTTCCGCACGGGCTTCGCTGGCGCGCCGGCCCACCGCTCGCCGGCGGGAATATTGCTCATCACACCGGCCGCCGCGGCGACCTGGGCGCCCGCGCCGATCGTCAGATGCCCGGCGATACCGGCCTGACCGCCGAGGGCGGCGAAGTCGCCGATGGCGCTCGATCCCGAGACGCCGGACTGGGCGACCAGCACCGCATGTCGGCCGATGACGACGTTGTGGCCGATCTGCACGAGATTGTCGATCTTGGCGCCCTCACCGATCACCGTGTCTCGGTTGGCGCCGCGATCGATGGTTACGCCGGCGCCGATCTCGACGTCGTTTTGAATGATGACGCGGCCGATCTGGGGGACTTTGAGATGCCCGCGCGCCCCTAGGGCGAAGCCGAAGCCGTCCTGTCCAATATGCGCGCCGGGGTGAATGATCACGCGGTCGCCGATCAGCGCGGCGAATATCGTGGTCGACGCCCCGACCGCGCCGTCGCGGCCGACGCGCACCTCAGGGCCGATGACCGCATTCGGCCCGATGATCGTGCCGGCGCCGAGCTCGGCGCCGCGGCCGATCACCGCGCCAGGATCGACGATCACACCGGGCTCCAGCCGCGCCGAAGGATGAATGATCGCCGCCGGGGAAATCCCGGTCTCGTCGAAGACCGAGCCCGGCTTGACCGCAAAAGGGTAAAGCCTGGTCATCACCAGGGCCATGGCGCGGTACGGCTCGGCGGCGATGAGGACCGCGCAAGTCGCCGGCGCCGCGTCGGCATGGCGCGGCGAAACGAGCGCCGCCCCCGCTCTCGTCCGTCTGAGCGCGTCGAGATACCTGGGATTGTCGAGGAAGGTGAGATCGTCCGGGCCGGCCTGATCGAGCGCGGCGACGTCCCGGATAACGCGGCCGGAATCGGCGTTGGCGGCGAGCGTCGCGCCGCACCAGCCCGCAACATCGGCCAACGACGGCGCTGAACTCGGCGGAAAAAAGCGAATCCTGGCCAATAAGGAGTCCCGTCAGAATCGACGGCGGGCGCGCCAGCCCTGGCGCGCCCGCTTGTTTGTGGGTCGGCGGGTCGATGTTAGAACGTCGTGCCGCCCGAGAAGTTGAAGATCTGGGTCTGATCGTATTTGCCCTTTGAAACCGGAATGGCGAAATCAAACCGGATCGGTCCCATCGGCGAGGCCCAGATCAAGCTCGCTCCCACCGAGGCGCGGATTTGGTTCGGATCCCAGACTTGCGCGCAACTCAACTGCGTGGTGGGCAACACCCTCCCAATCGACCCCGGAGGCGGACAATACGTATAGCCGAGGAAACCCGAGAAGTCGGTCGGCCCTGAATATCCGATCAAGTTGCCGGCGTCCGCGAACAGAGCCCCCTTCAATCCAACCTCCCTCGGCAAGCCGAAGATCGGAAAGTCAACCTCTGCCGATGCGCCATAATAGGTCGTACCGCCAAGAGCGCTCGCCTGGATATTGAATAGGGTCGGAGATGTCTCGCGGTCCAATTCCTCCGGGGGCGAACCCCCGGACCAATGATGACCCCTGCATGAAGTTGTTGATGATCAGCGCGTCCTTCGAGCCAAAGGGATTGATCTGACCGGCTTGCAGATGAATCAACCCGATAAAGTCCTCCGTGATCGGATGATACCAGCGGGCATCGACTGTTTCGCGGATGAACTGGGATTGCCCGCCGAGGCCCGCGACATCCTGCTTGTAATTGATCGCGTATCCAGTCGTCGGATTCTTCCGGTCGTCAATATTGTTAAACAGAACCGAGAAGCCGGCCAGAGAGGTGACGATGTTGCCTTGCGCCGCCGCCTGCTTGATTTCGACTGGGGCCTCACCGTTCGTTAGACAGTTGATAAACGGCGTTGGGACGACCGGGATCAAGACACCGCCGGGAAACCAAGTCTGGTCAGGCCCTACGCAATCGTCGTAAGGCGCGCTACTCGTATTCGGTATGGTGATCTTCGACTCGTAGAGCGAATAGTTGGGCTGAAACGTCAGGTCGTCGGTGATAGGAATACCGAGCCGAAGGGTCCCGCCCGTCGTCCAATTCTGGTAGAGGGCGAACTGGTTGTTGTTGTTGACCTGATGGTAAAGGTCAAAGCCGGCGGCCAACCGCTGGCCGAGGAAGTAAGGTTCGGTGAACGAGGCCTTCCACCCCTGCGTGTACTGGCCGTCGGAAACGCTCAAGCGGACATACTGACCACGGCCAAGAAAATTCGTTTCGGTATAGGCGAGCTCAGCCAAAAAGCCTTCCGTCGTCGAGTAGCCGCCGCTCAGGCTGATCGACCCAGTGGGCTGGTCCTCGACATCGACGACCACGATGACCCGATCCGGCGAAGACCCAGGCCGATTCGAGATGTGCACCTTCTTGAAGTAGCCGAGACTGTTGAGGCGTCGCTCGGCTCGCTCGATCAGGACGTGATTGTAGGGGTCGCCCTCTCCGATATCGAATTCGCGGCGAATGACGAAGTCGCGGGTGCGGGTGTTTCCAACAATGTCGATGCGCTCGATATAGACTTTCGGTCCGTTATCGACCGAGAACGACAGAGCGATCGTATGATTGGCGGTGTCGCGCTCGCCATGCGGCCG
This sequence comes from uncultured Alphaproteobacteria bacterium, assembly GCA_963820095.1. GTDB lineage: Bacteria > Pseudomonadota > Alphaproteobacteria > Rhizobiales > Beijerinckiaceae > Roseiarcus. The sequence continues at coordinate 35,188 of CAWFZA010000017.1, read as the reverse complement.
CGCTTCCGAGAAAGCGTAGCCTTGCCGGGCGACGTCACGGGTGATCGCTTCCACCGACTTGTCGACGCTGCTTGCGTCATACACATCCCCAGGACGTAGAGCGACCAAACGATTGAGCGCGGGCCCATCGACCTTCGGAATATTGGACACGACCCCCACAGAGGAGACGTGATATTGCGGACCCTCATCCATGGTGATCGTAATCACGTAGCCGGGGGGATTGGTCTGATAGGCGACGTCGGTATTCGTGATTTGAAAATCGGCGTAGCCGTTCTTCATATAGTACCGCCGAATCGCCTCCAGGTCCGAGGCCAATCGGTCCGGATCATAGACGTCGGTGCTCTTGAACCACGAGAGCCAGTTCATCGTGGTGGTCTGCATCAGCCCCCGCAGCCGATAGTTCGAAACCGCGTGATTCCCAACAAACTTGATGTCGCGGATGCCGGTCTTTTCGCCTTCATTGACGGTGAAAACGAGATCCACTCGTCCGTTCGGCAATTGAACGAGCCGCTTGGTCACATCAGCTGCGTTGCGGCCGTATTTCTTGTACGCATCTTTAATTCTGCCGATGTCGCCCTGGGCGGTCGCCTCGTTGTAGGCGGTATGGGGCTTCGATTGCACCTCGACTTCGAGCTGCTTGCTCTCGATCTGTCGGTTGCCTTCGAACGCCACTCTATTGATGATCTGCGCGCCCTCGGTGAGGTCAACGACAATCTTGCCGTTCTCCACCCGCGCGCTGACATTCGAATAAATGCCGGTGGCCTTCAAATCCTCGACGCCCCGCTCGACTGAGGCTGGATCGGTTCCGGTGAAATACGGCTTCAGGGCCGAGGGAGCGACGTTCGCGCCTTGGACAACGATCTGCTGCGCGCTGGCAGGTCCCGTCGCCAAGCTCAACCCAAACAGACCAAGGGCAACCGCGACAAGGACGCCAACACACCCGCGAATCCAATCCATATGGCCCAAAGCCCCTGTTCGCGCCAAAGCGGCCCGCCACTGGACGCCGCTTCCGTGTGATCCTCGCCCGCGCCCCCGCTCGCCTCACGGCTCCATCGCGGGCGACGCCGCACACGCCGCGGCGCTCTCTCCCACTCGCCGAGTGACGATCGGGAAGATTAACGGCGTTTTACAATCTTTGGTCGCCCCTGCAAACGGTTATTGGCGAAGCCTACACCATTTCCGGCGACCGTTGCGTCGGGGACACGCAACATGGTCGACCGTTGGTTAATTCCCGTTCGTAACCAAGCGGAGAAGATCGTGCGAAGTGGTGAAAACCACTAATAATGCGACCAGCGCGATTCCGATTCTCAGGCCAATTTCCTGGGCCCGTTCGCTGAGCGGGCGTCCCCGGAGGGCCTCGAAGGCGTAGAATGCCAGATGCCCGCCGTCGAGCAGGGGCACCGGCAGCAGATTCATCAGGCCAACCGAGACCGAGAACCACGCAGCCAGGCTGAACAATTCCCAAAGGCTGATTTTCGCCATTTCACCAGCCATTTGCGCAGCGCCGATCAACCCTGACATTTGATCGGTTGATTCTCTGCCCGCGAAAATCCCGACGATATAGGTTCCGGTCGCCTTGACGATGAACCATTCCTGGCCGGCGCCCCAGGCGGCGCAAGTCGGCAAGTCGCAGCGTTCGACCTTGGCGTCGCCCCGATCCGCAGAGGAGGCAAGCCCGAGATGGCCCATCCGGCGCTTGCCGAAGACCCCCTGATCGACGACGGTAATCTTTGGCGTCGCCGTCAGGTCGAGGTCGTGGCCCTGGCGCTCGACAACGAAGTTCATCGGCAGACCGGTGCTCATCAGGGTCGATTCCTGAAGCGCTTCAAAGCTGTCGATCGGATTCCCGTTGATCGACTTCACCAAGTCGCCGGCCTGGAATCCGGCGGAGGCGGCCGGGCTGCCCAGCTCGACCCGCCCGATGCGCGCCGCATGCTCAACCCGGCCGAACGCCATGAACATGCCGGTAAAAATGATGAAGGCGAGGATGAAATTGGCGACCGGCCCCGCGACGACGATCGCGGCCCGGTTTCGCAGCGGCTGACCCGCCAAGGTCACTGAACGATCGACCGCGGAATCGCTGTTGGCGCCTTCACCGACGCCGACGCTGGCGGCGTTGGCGTCGCCATGAAACTTGACGTATCCGCCAAGCGGCAACGCGCCAATCCGCCACCGTGTCCCGCGGGAATCCACGCGCGCGGCAAGCTCGGGGCCGAAACCGAGCGAAAACGCATCGATTTTAACGCCGCACCATCGGCCGACCAGATAATGCCCGAGCTCGTGCACCGCCACGATCAGGCTCAGGATCACGATGAAAGGAACGACGTACCATCCGAGCCAAGCCAGAAGGTCGGCGACCGCATGCACTCCCGCCATCTGCGGCGCCTCCAGTTCGAACTGTCGCATCGGCCAAGAGCCGGCGGACGATGGTTACCCAACAGTTAGTAAAGTGGCGCAAGTCCTGGCTTACGCCAATAGGCTTGCGGTTCGATCTGTCGCCATATGGTGAATTGTCAGTGCTTCCGCAACGTCAGCCGGGGCGCTCAATTCGCTGGCCGCGCTCATGGCGGCGAGCGTCTTTGCGACAAGGCGCGCGATGTCGCCGAAGCCAATTCGTCGATCAAGGAAAGCGGCGACGGCGACTTCATTGGCGGCGTTGAGGGCGGTGGGCGCGCCTCCGCCGGAGCGGAGCGCGTCGATCGCGAGGCCAAGCGCCGGAAAGCGCTCGAGGTCCGCGCGCTCGAAGGTCAATCGGCCAAGCGCGGCGAGATCCGGCGCTCGCACTCCGGAGGCAATCCGGTCCGGATAAGCCAGGCAATGCGCGATCGGGGTGCGCATGTCCGGCGACGCCATGCCGGCGATCAGCGAGCCGTCGGCGAAGGCGATGAGCCCGTGCACGATCGATTGCGGGTGCACGACGACGTCGAGCCGGTCGGCCGGCAGGCCGAAGAGATGGTGCGCCTCGATCAGCTCGAGACCCTTGTTCATCAGACCGGCCGAATCGATGGTCACCTTCGGCCCCATCACCCAATTGGGATGGGCAAGCGCCTGTTCGCGGGTCGCGGCCGCAATGCGCTCGGCGCTCCATTCGCGGAAGGGCCCCCCGGACGCAGTGATGGTCATCGTCTCAATCGTGTCCGGGTCTCGCGATCCGATCGCCTGGAACAAGGCGTTGTGCTCGGAATCCATCGGCAGCACCATGGAGCCCGCGCGCCGAGCCTTCTCCATCACCAAATCGCCTGCGCACACCAAGGTTTCCTTGTTGGCGAGCGCGACCGTCCGTCCCGCGGCGACCGCCGCGAAGGTCGGACGCAATCCCGCCGCGCCGACAATGGCGGAGACCACGAGATCGGCCTCACGCAAGGCGGCTTCCTTGACCGCGTCGGGGCCGGCGGCGATTTCAACCGCGCGGCCGGCGAGGCCGGCCTTCAAGTCGGCAAAGCCCGCAGGGTCCGCGAGCGCGACGAATTCAGCGTCAAGCTCGACCGCGCATCTTGCAAGCGCCGCCCCGTCGCGCCCGCCCGCCAGGGAAACGACGGAGAACCGGCCTGGCGCGGCGGCGATCACTTGCGCGCAGGAGCGCCCGATCGAGCCGGTCGCGCCAAGGATCGACAGACGTTTGGGCCGAGGAGCCGTTTCCCGCGAACGCAAGGACGAAGCGCGAACCCTAGCGGCCGCGCTCACCACTGAAACAATCCGCCGGCGATGAACGAACCCCGCGAGTTGAGGCCTGCTACGACCGCGGCAAAAAGGGAAGCCGCGACGAACGCGTCAAGTCGATCCATCAATCCTCCATGGCCCGGGATCAGGCCACTCGAATCCTTGACGCCGAAACGGCGCTTGAGCGCGGATTCGAACAAATCGCCAAGCTCGGACACGATCGCCGTCGCAAGACCAAGCCAGAACAGAGCCGTAACGCGATTCGTCCACGGCGCCAGCATGAGGCCAAGGAGCGCGCCCGCAAGCGCGCCGACGATCGCGCCGGCCCAGGTCTTGCCGGGAGAGACGCTCGGCCAAAGCCTCGGTCCCCCAATGAGCCGCCCGGCGAAATAAGCCGCGATATCCGCGCCCCAAACGACCGCGAACAGCCATGAGACCGCGGCCAGGCCGTAGCTCGAACTCATTCTCAACAGGCCGACGCTCGCGACGAGGGCGCCCGCGTAGAGCGCGCCGGTCGCGGCCCACGGCCCGTCCCTCGGTCCGGCCAGCCAGCCGACAGCGCCCGCGCCGACAACGAGCCCAGCGACGGCGCCCAGCAGGGAATTGTGCAGCGCGGCGAGCGCAATGAGCGCGATGATAAGGGCGCCGAGCGCCACGCGCTCGGCAAGCCGCGGTCCACCGACCAGCCGCTGCCACTCCCACAGAACGACAATGGACGCGAGCCACCAGAAAACGAGGAAGATGAAGCCGCCGATCCACGCGCTCGCCAGCGCGAGGCCGCCCATCACCGCCGCGGCGGCGACCCGCGGCCCGAGATCCGGATCGAAGCGCCTGCGCGGCGCCTGTCGGACCGCCGGATCCCCTCCGCTCAACCCCACGCGCCCGTCCTCACGAAGCCGACTTGACCGCGGCGGGTTCGATAAGAGCGCCGAAACGGCGTTGGCGCGCCGCATATTGGTCGAGCGCGGAAAGGAACGCGGCGTCGTCGAAATCGGGCCATAGGACAGGCAGGAACACGAGTTCGGCGTAGGCCGCCTGCCAGAGCAAGAAGTTCGAGAGCCGCATTTCGCCGGAAGTGCGGATGATGAGATCGGGATCGGGCAAGCCGGTCGTGTCAAGACGCTCGGCCAAGTCGTCGGGGCCGATCGAGCGGGCGTCGAGGCGCCCATCGCGGATATCGAGCGCCAAACGACGCGCCGCATCGAAGATTTCCTGCCGCCCGCCATAGTTGAAAGCCACCGTCAGCGTGAGGCCGCGATTGCTGGCGGTCAGCATTTCGGCCTCGACGATGAGGGCGATGATATCCGGCTTGAGGTTGTCGCGTTGGCCGATGACCTTGACCCTGACGCCGTTGGCGTTCAATTCCGCCAGATCCTCGCGAATGAAACGCTTGAGGAGGCCCATCAGCATCGCCACCTCCTCCGGGGGACGGCTCCAGTTCTCCGCCGAGAAGCTGTAGACCGTGAGGAATTGCACGCCGCGTTCGATCGCGGAACGCACAACCCGGCGCACCGCCTCGACGCCGCGCCGATGGCCCTCGAAGCGAGGCAAACCGCGCGACTGCGCCCAACGGCCGTTGCCGTCCATGATGACGGCGACATGGGCTGGAGTCCGAGCCGAACAGGGAGTGGAGCGTTGATGATGCATATGGGCCTCGGACAAGGACGGCGATCGCCTAGACCTGCATAATCTCCTTTTCCTTTCCGGCCAATGAGCTGTCGATCTCCTGAATGGCCTGGTCGGTCGCCTTCTGCACGTCCGCCTCGTGGCGCTTCTCGTCGTCCTCGCTGATGGCGTGCTCCTTCAACAGCTTCTTGAGGATATCAAGTCCGTCCCGGCGTATGTGTCGGACCGCCACGCGCGCGTCCTCGCTGTATTTGTGCGCGATCTTGACCATTTCCTTGCGCCGCTGCTCGTTCAATTCGGGAATGCGGATGCGCAGAACCGTACCCTCGACGGTCGGACTGAGGCCGAGGTTGGCGTCCCGGATCGCCTTGTCGACCGCCTGCACCATGCTCTTGTCCCATATCGAGACCGAGAGCGCGCGCGACTCGGGAACGCTGATCGTGGCAACCTGATTGAGCGGCATCCGCTGACCGTAGGCCTCGACATGCACAGGCTCGAGCAAGCTCACGCTGGCCCGGCCGGTGCGAAGGCCGCCCAGTTCGTGCTTGAGCGACGCGTGCGCGGCCTGCATGCGGCGTTTGAGTTCGGCAAGGTCAAATTGAGGCAGTTGCGCCATATGGGTCACACGAATTGGAGGCAAGGCCGCGACAGAGGCGGGTCCGCCAAAAGCGAGTTTGCGGCAAGAGTCCCGCCCTGCCGCTCATAGCATAGCTTTATCCCACTAACAGCGTCCAAAGAAGGGCCGCCATATCGGCGCTCCGAGAAGGGCCGTAGGGAGAAATACGCGCCTCGCTCGCCGCAGCTATGGCCCGGCGCCGGACGTCTGCGTTTCCATTGTCGGCTTGGCCAGCTTCGCCGCTTCCGCCATCGCGGCCAGCGCCGCCTGGCCTTGCGGCTGGATGAGACCGGCCGACATGACGAGTTTCGCAGCCTCGTCGGCGGAGATCGGCAGTTCGATAACCTGGTCGGCCGGAATATAGAAGAAGAAGCCGGTTGTCGGGTTCGGCGTGCAGGGCATGAAGGCCGAAATCATCGGCTTGCTCTCCGGCACGGCGGCGGAGATGATCTCCGCCGGGGCGGAGGAAATGAACACGATCGACCAGCTGCCGGGAATCGGAAATTCAACCAGCCCGACCTTGCGGAATTGGCTGCCGGACTGGCTGAAGATCGTTTCGAACACCTGTTTGAGGCCCTTGTGGACCCCGCGGACGAGCGGCGTGCGATCGAGCATCGCCTCGCCGAATCTGACCAGCGAACGGCCGATGAAATTGGCGGTCAGGAACCCGAGCAAGGTGAGCCCGACAATCGCGATGACGACGCCAAGTCCGGGGATGTGAAAGGGAAGGTACGCGTCGGGCGACAGAATGTTGGGCAACCAGGGCCTCACCCAGTTGTCGATGGTGTTGATGACCCACCAGGCGATGTAGGCGGTGACCGCGATCGGACCGAACACAACGAGCCCGGTGAAGAACCAGGAGCGGAGCCGCTGGCTGAAGGACCGGTGGAAGGGCAGTGGAAAAGGATCGGCCATGAAAGTCTCACGCCCCCAGGGAGGCGCGCAGGATGGCGACTCGCGGAAGGCCTTGCAAGGCAAATGCCGATCTAAGTTGGGGGCGTCTATTCTTCCGACAATCTTCGCGTGGCGCCCAGGCAACCCGATCCTATTCGCCGCTTTTCCTTCTGATTGCGCTTCCGGGGGTTCAGCCGTGCGCACTCCCTCAGAAAAGCGAGCTAAGGCCCGACTGGGATGAGCTTGCCGACAAAGACTGGCGGCCCAGACGGCTGCCCGGTCGGCGAGCCCCCGGGCGGCTCGACCGTCACTGCAAAGGTCGCATTCTCAACCACCGCGGGAGCGTAGGCGGAAAGGCTTGCGCCGCGCGGCGTGTCGCCGATGACGCCGAGCGAGCGCGGAGCGCCGAGTTTCGGGTCGATGATCCAAAGTTCGTACGATTTGCCCGGCGGGGCTCGCGCTGCAACGGGGCGAACCGTGAGCTCCCGCTTGTCGAGATTGACCGTCACCTCGAAGGCCGGCGAGGCCGCGTCCTTCTGCAGGATCGCCACATATTCGCGGGGGGACGCCCCCCTGCTCGCCTCGCGCGCGGCGAAGCCGATCGCCAGCAACGCGGCGACCAGCGCCGCGGCGATCGCGGCGGCGCGCCAGCGCCTGAGGCTGCGCTCAAGCGCCACAATTGCCCCGCCTCCCGGCGCTGCGCCCGACGCGGCGCGAATGCGCGCCTCGATCGCCGGGAGAAGATCGCGCGGCGGCTCGATCTCTGGCGCGGCTTCCGCGAGCGGCGCGAGCCGCGCCTCCCATCCCCGGATCGCCTCGTCGAGCTCGGGCTCGCGCAACCGCCGCGCCGCCAGCGTCGCCCGCTCGCTCGCGTCAAGCGTGCCGAGCGCATATTCGGCCGCCGCGAAGTCGTCGTCGGGCGAGACTGTCATGACTGGAGACAGTCCCTGAGCTGCGCGAGACTGCGATGGAGCCAGGTCTTGATCGTCGGGACCGGCCGCCCGAAGCGCTTGGCGAGCGCCTCGCGGCTTAAGCCCCGGTAATAGGCGAGCAATACGATTGCGCGCTTCTCGTCGTCCAATCCCTTAAGGCAATTGATGAGCCTCGCGAGCCCCTCGGAACGTTCGCGCGCGCCGAGCGGATCGATCTCCTCCGCCGCGGGTTCGAAGCTCTCCGGCTGATCCTCGAGCGAAACGGGGCGCACGCGCCTCACCTCGTCGAGCGCGCGATTGCGGGCGATGGTCGCCATCCAGGCCAGCGCCGAGCCCTTGGCGGGATCGAAGTCGCCGGCCTTTTCCCAGACCCGCACATAGGCCTCCTGAAGCACGTCAGCCGCGACGTCGCCTCGGTTGAGGATACGAGCGACAACTCCATAGAGTTTCGCGCTTGTCTGCTTGTAGAGCGCCGCGAAGGCGACCGTGTCGCGCGCCGCGATGCGGGCCAAGAGGCGCGTCAGATCGTCCGCCCCAGTCGCCGCTCGCTCGCCTGGCGCTCCTCCGGGGATCGTCATTCCGGCATCCTAAGATAGCGGGTGGCGTTGAAGACTCGGCATCCCTCGGCATGCGACCGCGACCCGGCCCGCCCCGAAACGTATGTAGAAACCACGGCGGCGTCTCAATCACATTTCACTCTTGCCAATGTCTTGCCATGGGCGCACCCTCGGCCGCGATGAGGTCGTCATCCGGCGAATGACGACTTAAAGTGACTATTGCGGACTTAACTTCATAGGGGTGCTTCCCGGGTTGAATGGGAGCATAAGATGCTGAGACCTTATTATATCCGGGAATACAGGGGCTTTGTTCGGCATTTAGTAGCGAAGGAGCCGGACTACGAAACTGCGATGGCCCTTGCTGTCGGCGGTTCGTACAATGAAGTGGGGATGCGCGGGCGTCGACTGTTAGACGCGCTGGGGCTACAAAACACACACTATGTGATCGACGTTGGAGCGGGGTCGGGCCGGTTGGCGAACGCTCTAAAGGATCTCCCGGAATTGAGATACTTGGGAACAGATGTCGTTTCCGAGTTACTGAAATTTTCCCAAAGAAAATGTGGTCGAGACGATTGGTCTTTTCAGCTGGTCCACAAGATCGAGATACCAGAAACGGACGCGGTCGCCGACTTTGTTGTCTTTTTCTCGGTTTTTACCCATCTAAGGGAAAAGGAGAGCTTCCGCTATCTTCAGGAGGCAAAACGGGTGATAAAGAAAAACGGTGTCATTGTCGTTTCATTTTTAGAACCTCACATAGAATTGCATACCTCTCTCATTGGAATGTCTTGGAGGCAGCATCTGTGGTGGAAGCAGCTTTCTAGAAGAATAATTGGAAGAGGGCATCTCAATAAATTTTTGACTAGGGGAGTGCTGGAAAGCTGGGCGAATGCGCTAGACCTAGCAGTCGCCTACGAAGATGTTGACTTCGGGCAGAGCGTTTGTACATACAGGAGACTAACGTAATTCTCCCACATAAGCGCATCGGTTCCGCCGCCGCACTGAACCCAGCAACCATGAGGAAGATTTTTCGTGTCTTGTCCTTTTTCCGTTTTGATATAAATAAAACAGTGACCACATTGCTTTGTGCGTTAAACAAGAGCAGCAATCGCTATCCATATCATTCGACGCTCGACCTCTTTGCGCAGCGACCCAGCTTGATCGCTGCGCCCATCTCAGCATATTGTCCCGCCGGCTCCCATAAAGTGCTGCGACTGCGATGCAAGCTGGCTCCTCCATCCGCTCGTGACCGAACTGGCCAGCGATACCTCGATCATATTGCCTGCCTTGATGTCGAGATCGCGAACTCGACAAGAGATTGCGCGATCCTCTCGGACGTGAGACGGCGAAGCGTCTTCAGAGCTGCCGGGATGGACCGATCACCGCCGCTGCATCGAGCCTTTGCGCCGCCGATCGCGACCTTCAGGCGAGGTCGCGACTTTGCCGCCTGCTCTCTCGTTCCGCGGCACATACGACTGCAAGCCGACTGGACGCCGTCAAAGATCAGCGCAAGCGCAAACCCAGGAGCTCGCGAAAAAAGGGGCGGACGCTAATGGCGTCCGCCCGTCTCCACCCCCATGAGCCGTAGGAGGAGGGCTCAGCTCGGGAGCAGAACTTTGTTGATCACCTGGATGACCCCGTTCGACTGCATGACGTTCGGGATCGTGACTTCGGCCTTGTCGCCCTTGGCGTCGATGACCCAAAGGTGGCCGGCGCCGCGCGCAAAAGTCAGGTCTTCGCCCTGAACCGTCTTCATCATGGCCTTTCCGCCGCCTTGCTTGATCTTCGCGTCAATGTCGGCCTCGGTGAGGCGGCCAGGCACCACGTGGTAGGTCAGCACTGTCGTCAGCATCTGTTTGTTTTCGGGCTTCAACAAGGTGTCCACCGTGCCCGCCGGCAGACGGGCGAAGGCCTCGTTGGTCGGCGCAAAGACGGTGAACGGCCCGGCGCCTTCCAAGCGTGTCGACGAGGCCCGCCGCCTTGACCGCGGCGACCAGCGTCGTGTGATCCTTCGAGTTGACCGCATTTTCGATGATGTTCTTCGAGGGATACATCGGCGCGCCGCCGACCATCTTGGTCATTTCGGCGAAGGCAGGCAGAGTATACGAGGGAGCGGCGAGGCCGATTCCGGCGGCGAGCGCCGCGGCGCAATACAAAAGCTTGGCGTTCATGTTTGTCTCCGTAGGTGTTCTGACCGATCCTAGTCGCGCGCCTTGACCGGAATGAATGGGTTACGGAGGAGCCCTCGCGAGGTTTCAAGGCGCGATGCAAAAAAAGGGCCAAACAAAAATCACGATTGCAGCGCGAAACGCCAGGGCGAACGGGAACGTATTGGAAACCGACCCCTTACCCCGCCGATGGAGACCGGATTGACGTCCCTTTCTTCCACCCTGCCCGCGCGCGCTGCGCCGGAGGGCCGCCTCATCGTCCGGCATTCCGCGCTGGTGCGCGTCTGTCACTGGGTCAACGCGATCTGCTTCGTCGTGCTGCTCATGAGCGGGTTGCAGATCTTCAACGCGAGCCCGCTCCTGACTTGGGCGCGGACCACCAATTTCCAGAACCCCTTCTTCTCTCTTTCGGCGCGTCACGACGACAATGGCGATCCGACAGCGGGCGTGACGACAATCTTCGGACACGCCTTCGACACGACCGGCGTGCTCGGCGCCTCGCGCGGGGACGACGGCTCGCTGGAAGAGCGCGGCTTCCCCTCCTGGGCGACGCTGCCGCCTTATCAGGATCTGGCGATGGGGCGGCGCTGGCATTTTTTCTTCGCCTGGATTCTGGTGCTCAACGGGCTCCTTTATTTTGTGAACTTGATCCTCGGTCGCCACATCCGCGAACTCTGGCCGAGTCTCGATGACTTGAGGGCGATCCCGCATGCAATCATCGAGCACCTGCGGCTGCGTTTTCCCTCAGGCGACGAGGCGCTGCATTACAATGTGCTGCAGAAGCTCGCGTATCTGAGCGTCGTGATCGCTTTCCCGATCCTCATTCTCGCGGGGCTGACAATGTCGCCGGCGGTCGACGCGGCCTTCCCCTGGCTGCTTACGCTGTTCCATGGGCGACAGGCGGCGCGCGCCGTGCATTTCCTGCTCGCGGCCTACCTCGTTCTGTTCCTCATCGTGCATCTCGTAATGGTGGTCCTCTCGGGCCCGATCAACAACATGCGTTCCATGATCACCGGCCGCTACCGGATCAAGGAGACTCAGCAATGAGCGGCGAGCATCTCATTCGGCCACCGCAAACGCGCTTCACGCGCCGCAAGCTCCTCATTGGCCTGGGCGTCGGCGCCGCGGCCGCGCCTCTTTCGGCCTGCAGCTTCGATACCGGCTCGCCGGCGGCGCTCAACATTCTGGAGAAAGCCGAGGCGCTGACCAAGGCCGCTCAGCGCGCGCTCCTGGGGCCTGAAACGGCGATGGCGCGCGAATTTCCGCCCGGCGCGATCTCGCCCTGGTTCAAGCCGAACGGGTCGACCGATCCCGAGGATCCGGACTATGTCGCGCTGCGCCAGGGCGGCTTCAAGGATTGGAAGCTCGAAGTCGGCGGGCTTGTCGAGCGGCCGATGAAGCTCTCGCTTGCCGATCTCCGCGCCCTGCCGTCGCGCTCGCAGATCACGCGGCATGATTGCGTCGAGGGCTGGAGCTGCATCGGCCAGTGGAAGGGGGTCCAGTTGTCGGCGCTGCTCAACGCCGCGGGCTTGAAGCCGCAGGCGCGCTACATTGCCTTCCTCTGCGCCGACACGCTCGAGCAAACCCTCGACAACACCGGCCGCTATTACGAGACGATCGGCCTTATCGACGCGTTTCATCCGCAGACCATTCTCGCCTACGAAATGAATTACGCGCCGCTCAAGGTCGAGCACGGCGCCCCGTTGAGGCTCAGGGTCGAGCGCCAGCTCGGCTACAAGATGGCCAAATACATCATGCGCATCGAGGCGATCGACGATTTCGCCAAGCTCTCGCGCGGCCGTGGCGGCTTCTGGGAGGACCGCGGCTACGAATGGTACGCGGGGATATGAGTGGCGGTGAAGGCCTGGTGCGCTACTCCATGACTTTCCAGCTCGCGTCGGGATCGACCATGCGCGCGCTTCCCGCCGCGGCCGATCGCACGCGTCATTACCGCGCCCTCCTTTTCCCCACGCCGCCGGCGAGCCTTGCTCGCTCTCGGTCGGAAAGCTATCTTGCTCATCGAACGATCAATGTCTCAGACGGGACTAACGCGCCGCCACACTGGGGCCGTTGAGATTTAGAGGCGAGCCCCAGCTCGCTACAAGATAGCCAACGCTATCCACGTTCACTTGTATCGTCGATCGGAACCAGCTGATCTTGCTGATCGCCGCATCAAGGACTCGCGGTACTACGCCCGCCACACGGGCGCCGTTGAATTCAGAGGCGAGCCCCAGCTCGCTACAAGATAGCCAACGCTATCCACGTTCACTTCCCGTCTGCGGCGCGACCGTGCGCGGTCAATTCCGCTATGCGGATCTCCGCCAGCGCGCTGAACTCCCCGTTGGGATATTTTTCGAGGTAGGCCTGGATCAGCGCAGAATTATCGCTCGCGCGCACGGACTCCCAAAACGACAATTCAATTTCCCGGTCCTGCGGATCGCGCATGCTGGCGGCGTCCTGCTTGATCGCTTCGAGACGAACTCGGGCGAGCGCGACGAAGTTTCCCTCAGGATATTGCTCGAGATAGGCCTCGTACTCGCTGGCGAGCGTGCTGTTCTTGATCGAGTCCCAGAATTCGATCTCCACCGCCTGCGGGTCGACAGCCGGCGCAGCGGGCGCCGCTTCAGAGAGCGACGGAATGTCGGCCTCGACGTCCGGCAAAAGCGTTATCGCCTCGCTCGACCGCAACTCGGATCCGCGCCTGTTCAGGACCAGCCGGTAAACGCGGACGGGCTGCGCGATATTCTTGACGCTTTGCTCGCCGAGGTCCTCGAACTCGAACGGCAGCTTTTTCATCACATGGTCGTGGATGCCGCGCGAGATGCAGATGCCGCCGGGATCCGCCAGCCCTTCCAGACGCGCGGCGATATTCACCCCGTCGCCGAAAATATCCCCGTCCTTCAACATGACGTCGCCGACATTGATGCCGATGCGAAACTGCATGCGGCGACTGTCGTCGAGATCGTTGTTCGACTGCGCCAGCTCCTTCTGAATGTCGACCGCGCATTGCACCGCCGCCAATGCGCTGCCGAACGCGGCCAGGATGCTATCGCCCGCGGTGCCGCAAATTCTCCCTTCGTATTGCGAGATGAGACGATCGGTGACCAAGCGGAAAGTCGACAGGGTCGCCAATGTGCCTTCCTCGTCGATCTCCATCATGCGGCTATAGCTCGCCACATCAGCGGCAAGGATGGCGACGAGTCTTCGCTCAAGCGGAGGCGATTCCATAGGGTTCCTTCTTGGGCCGCCGCGAGATAGCGAAAATCGCCGCCGTCGTTGGCCCGAAGGGTAAACGCGTCGAGGGCGAAAAGGTGACAAGGGAAGCGAGCAGTCCCCACGACGCGGCGCGACACCCGCGCCCGGGCCCGTGCTGCGTCGCAGGATGCAGCCGCCCTCAGCGCTCGGCGGCGCGCCTCCGGCTGGCGCGCGCAGGCGTTCGCCCGACGCCGAAGCGGCGCTTGACCCGCTCGATCTGGTCAGGGGGAACGCGCACCGTAAGGCGGAGCCCGTCGTCCTCGTCACTGCGGCTCATGACCTCGGCATGTTCATAAAGCCAATGCAGGCCCGGCCCGTCGCTCGAGTCGAGCAGGAGTTCGAGTTCAGGCCGGCCGCGCGCCAGGCGATCCTCGATCGCGGTCAGAAGATGATCGATCCCTTCCCCCGTCGCTGCGGAAATGGCGAGCGGCGCGGTCTCTCTCTGGCCGTGCTCTTGCGCCAGCGCGGCGCGCGAGTCGGCGTCCAGCAGGTCGACCTTGTTCCATGCCTCGATCAGGCGATCGGCGTGGTCGGCGACGCCGATCTCGTTCAGCACCGCCTCGACGTCCTTGCTCTGCGCTTCACTGTCGGCGTGCGAAATGTCGCGCACATGCACGATGACATCGGCCGCCCGCACTTCCTCGAGCGTGGCGCGAAAGGCGGAGATGAGCGTCGTCGGCAAGTCCGAGATGAAGCCGACCGTGTCGGAAAGGATCGCCGAGCCGCCGTGGGGCAACTTGATGAGACGCATGGTGGGATCGAGCGTGGCGAACAGCATGTCGGCCGCCATCACTTCGGCGCGCGTCAGCCGATTGAACAGGGTCGACTTGCCCGCGTTGGTGTAGCCGACCAGCGCGACGATCGGATAGGGCACGTCGCTGCGGTTCGCGCGCTGCAGCGCACGTCTGCGCTTGACCGTCTCGAGCTCGCGCTCGATGCGCACGATGCGTTCGCCGATGAGGCGCCGGTCGGTCTCGATCTGGGTTTCGCCGGGGCCGCCGAGAAAGCCGAAGCCGCCGCGCTGCCGCTCAAGGTGGGTCCACGAGCGGACCAGGCGCGAGCGCTGATATTTCAAGTGCGCGAGCTCCACCTGAAGCGCGCCCTCGGCGGTGTGGGCCCTTTGGCCGAAGATCTCGAGGATGAGCCCGGTGCGGTCGATGACCTTGCAGCCGAAGGCCTTTTCGAGATTGCGCTGCTGCGCCGGAGACAAAGCGCAGTCCATGACGACAAGGTCGATTTCATCGGCCTTCACCCGCGCCGCGAGCGACTCGACCTTGCCCTTGCCGATGAAGGTGGCCGGCCGGATCGCGCTCAAGGACGCGCTTTCCGTGCCGATCACCGCGAGATCGATCGCGCGCGCCAGGCCCACCGCCTCTTCACGCCGCGCCTCAGGACTGCGCGACGCGTCATCCGTTTCGCGCAGAAGGGTCGGACAGACGACCAAAGCGCGCGTGGTCACGGCCGTCCGCTCCCGGCCGTCCGTGGCTCCGCGAGAGGGAGCAATGTCAGCGGGGGTCTTCGTCGACCGCCTCGAACATGGTGATTGGGCTTGCCGGCATGATCGTGGAGATCGCGTGCTTGTAGACGAGCTGCGAATGTCCGTCGCGTCGAAGCAGGACGCAGAAATTGTCGAACCAAGTTACGAAACCCTGCAATTTCACCCCGTTGACGAGAAAGATCGTGACCGACGTCTTCGACTTTCGCACGTGATTCAGGAACGTGTCCTGGAGGTTTTGCGCCTTCTCGGTTGCCATTCGTGTTTCCGTTGGTTGGGCCATTTTCAGCCAGCGTTGTTGTCGTCACCCGCGCCTTTGCGGACGCGCAGTTGTTTTACGTCATAGCATAGAAAGTAAGGCGGGCGAACTCATAGACCGAAATTACACTGTTAAAGAGGCTTTCGTAACCTCGGCCCACAGCGCCTCATCGCGATGGAGCCGATCGCGCCCGGCCTGCTGTGACCAAGACGCCCTATTCGACGCCGAGAGACTTCAGCTTTCGGTGCAGAGCCGAGCGCTCCATGCCGATGAACTCGGCGGTTCGGGAGATGTTGCCGCCGAAGCGGCTGATTTGAGCCACGAGATAGTCGCGCTCGAAGGCTTCCCGCGCCTCGCGAAGCGGAAGGCTCAGCAGTTTCTCGCCGCCGATGCCGCTCGGCACCGCCGGGACGAGCGCGCCAACCTCCGCCGGCAGCATCGAAGCGGAAATTTCGGCGTTCGGATCGCCGAGCGCAAGGATCATCACCCTCTCGACATTGTTCCTGAGCTGCCGGATGTTTCCTGGCCAGTCGTGCGATTCAAGCACCGCCATCGCGTCCGAGCCGACCCGGCGAGGCGCAACCCCCATGCTGGCTGCGGCGCTCTTCAAAAAATATTGAACGAGCTCCGGAATGTCCTCGCGCCGCTCGGCGAGCGACGGAACTCGAATCGGCACCACCGACAGTCGATGAAAGAGATCCTCGCGAAAACGCCCCTCCGTGATCGCCTCCGCCAAATCGCGGCTCGTCGACGAAATGATGCGCACGTCGACGAAAACGCGCGACGCCCCGCCGACGCGCTGGAAGTTCTGATCGACCAGGACGCGGAGGATCTTGGCCTGAGTCTCGCGCGGCATGTCGGCGATTTCGTCCAGGTAGAGCGTGCCGCCATGCGCCTCCTCGAGCGCGCCGACACGTCCCTGCCCTTCGACGCCGGATTCGACCCCGAACAGCTCCGCCTCCATTCTGTCGGGCGACATTGTCGGCGCGTTGATGACGACAAAGGGTCCGTTGGCGCGCGTCGAATGCTCGTGAATGAGCCGAGCGGCCAGTTCCTTGCCCGATCCGGCGGCGCCCGAAATGAGAATGCGCGAGTTGGCGGGCCCGACTTTTTCGATGATCCGCCTCAAGTTCAGAATCGCTGACGAAGACCCGACCATCCGGTCGGCGGAGCCGCCGCGAGCGCGCAGATCGTTGACTTCCCGCTTCAGGCGCGAGGTCTCCAACGCCCGTTCGGCAATGAGAATCAAACGATCCGCCTTGAATGGCTTCTCGATAAAATCGTAGGCGCCGAGCTTGATCGCCCTGACCGCCGTCTCGATGTTGCCGTGTCCCGAAATCATCACCACGGGCACATTCGGATGCTGACGCTTGATCGCCTCAAGCAGCTGCAGGCCGTCGAGCTTCGAGCCCTGCAGCCATATGTCGAGGAGGATCAATTGCGGACGGCGCGCTTCGACGGCCGCGATCGCCTCGTCCGAATCGCGCGCCAGACGCGCGCCGTATCCCTCATCCTCCAGAATGCCGGCGACGAGTCCGCGGATGTCTTCCTCATCATCAACGATAAGAATGTCAGCAGCCATCAGGACGAACCGATCCTCTCCTTCTCGGGCCGCGTTGCACTGTCTTCAGCGCGATGCAACGGCAGTTTCATCAAGACCTTGGCGCCGCGACCGCCGTCGGGACGCGCGGGCCCGTCGAGAAGCTCCACGCTTCCGCCGTGGTCCTCGAATATTTTGACGACAATCGGCAAGCCGAGCCCCGTTCCCTCGGCTCGCGTCGTGACATAGGGCTCGGTCAAACGATGCCGGTCCTCGAGCGGGAAGCCTTTGCCATTGTCGCTGACGGCAATCTCGGCAAAGCCCGCGCCATCCACGGACACCGTCGTTGTGACGACGCCTTTGCCATGGTCGCCATTCAAAGCATCGATGCCTTCGGTCGCATTCTTCAAGACATTCGTGAGCGCTTGCGACACCAGCCGCCGGTCGAAGTCGGCTAAGACCGGTTCATCCGGCAATTGCTCCTCGAAAGTGACGTCCGCGCGGCCGACCCGCATCAGGAAGACCGCTTGGCGCACACAATCGGTAAGGTCGTCGCGCGCGGGGCGCGCCTTTGGCGTGCGGGCGAAGGACGAGAATTCGTCGACCATGCGTTTGATGTCGTCGACCTGCCGAATGATGGTGTCGGTGCACTGGTCGAATACGTCCCTGCCCTCGACGATGTGCCGGCCGTAGCGTCGTTTCAGCCGCTCAGCCGAGAGTTGGATCGGCGTCAGGGGATTGCGGATCTCGTGGGCGATGCGGCGGGCGACGTCGGCCCAGGCGGCGGTGCGTTGAGCGGTCACAAGATCGCTGATGTCGTCGAGAGTGATGACGCTCGCCCGACCATCGCGTCCAGGACTGCCGGTGACCCGCACGTTGAGAACGCGTTCGCGGCCGTCCCGCAGGACAGTCGCCTGCCCCTGATGAAGCCTAAGCCTGAGCGATCGAGCCTGTTCCCAGATGAAACCAATGCTCGGCTGGACGGTGGTGAGCGGCCGGCCGATCAGGCCGAGGTCGCCGCCGAGCAACCGCTCGGCCGCGGCGTTCGAAATCGTGATGACCCCATCGTGGTCGACGCCGAGGACGCCCGCCGGCACCCCCGACAGCACCGCTTCGATGAATGCGCGCCGCTCGTCGTTGAGCGCGTTCGCATCGATCAAGCCGGTCTGCTGGCGCAGGATCTCGGAGGTCATCTTGTTGAACGTGTCCCCAAGATGGCCGAGGTCGCCGTCAGACCGTCGCGTCGGCACCTGGACGTTGAGATTGCCGGAAGCGACCTCGTCCGCGGCGCGGATCAGGCCGCGGATCGGCCTCACCAGTCGATTGGCGAAGGCGAGGCCGAGCCAGATGGCGGAAAACAGCATGGTGAGCGCGAGGAGCACGAAAACGGTCGCAAAACCCAATTCCAAGCTGTGCCTATGCGCCTCGAAGCGTCCCCACATGTTGGACACGAGCGCGGCGTCTTCGGCAACCTTGGCCGCCAAAGGGTCAATCCCCCGCGCCGCATACAGGAATCGTCCGTCGGCGCCGGGGATCGGGCGAATGCCGACAAAGATGTTGCCGACGCCGAGAAAGCCGCAGAGCGCCTCGCCATTCACGGCGTCCTGGAAGTCGGACGGCTCGGGTCTGGCGATGAGCTTCTCATCCGACCCTTGCGCGACAACGATTGGCGTTCCATCGTTTTTCATGACCGCGGCAGCGGTAAAGCCGAGCGTCTTGGAGCGCGAACTGAAGTATTGCGTAAACTGAGTGGGGTCCGACTGGAGCAGGAGCGAGCTGCGGCCGATATCGCCGGCGGTCAATTCGACATCTCGCAACAGCGCGCGACACTGAGATTCGCGGTAGAGCTGGGTCGCCTGGTTGGCTTCGTTGATGAAGGCCGCGACGTCGGTCATGAACCGCGGATTGATCGCCCATTCGACCGAAACCGCGGCCACGGTCGCGGTGATGATCGCGGGAATGGCGGCGACCAGCGAAAACAAGGCGACGAACCGGCTGTGCAGCCGGGCTCCCGCCCGCGCCGCCCGCCGCGCCGCTCTGAGCCGCGCCAGCTCCACCGAAATCAGGACGATGAGAATGAGGACGACCAGGCCGTCGCCCACCATCAAGATCAGGACGACGGTCGCGGTGGGAATGATCGGCGTGACGCCCGCGAAAACGAGGAACGTCGCCAGAGCGAGGACGAAAGCCGCGCCGACCACGACAATGCCAAAGCGGCCGGTCGGCCGGGCGTCATCCAGGATTGCCGACGCCCGCGCGTTGATAGTCGTCGTTCCAGTCAAATCCGTGAACCGAAGGCTCCGCAACTCTCAACAGATTGGCGCGAGTATGTAGCGGATTCGTGGCAAACCGGCAACGATGTTGCTCAACTGCGACTCTTGAAGGCCCTCGCGGCGCCCCGCTGCTGCGGGGCTCTCCTGCCCCCAATTACCGTAAGGCAATGCAAGAATTACCGAGTCTACTCAAAGTTTTAGAATTGCGTGTGAGCAGATTAGCCAACTCGATAACTCAAGCTATCTGGATGCTACTGGTTGCTTCCACTGGAGAAAATCGTTTGACTCAGCCAAGCGAACCCGGATAACTCTAAGGAAAAGCGTCAGCCCCGCTTGAAGAAATTGTGAGTTGACCGAGATCAATCACTGGGAGAAACGACAGATGGCAATCACGACTCATGCCGCTGGCCGAGGATTGGCCCCGCTGCCGTTGGCGGCGCTGATGGCGTTTGGCTTGCTGGGAAGCACCGTCTCGTCGAACGCCGAGGACGGACCTGCTGGCATCACCAAGCCGACCGTTTTTGCAGCCTTCAATCCAAACGCGCCCGCGTGTAGCGCGCCTCCGGGTCTGGCCAAAGTGTTGGCCTTCGCGCAGGATAATGAGCGCGAGTTCATGCAAGGCGTGGATCGCGGGCTGGCGATGGCCGCCAAGGATCGCGGGCTCGAATATCGCCGCGCGCTGGCCAACAACGACGCGGCCAAGATGGTTGAACAGGTCCAACTGTTCCTCTCATCGAAGGTCGGTGCGGTCGCCGCGGCGCCCGTCGATCCGGCTTCCTTGAGCCATAGCCTCCAGGAAATCATGTGGGCCGGCGGCTATGTCAGCACCATCGTGCCACCGCCAGCGACCTCGCTGCTCAATGCGCCGCAATACGCAACGGGGAAGGCGCTGACCGACGCAGCGGTGGCATACATCAAGACTCATCTCGGCGGTAAGGCCAACGTCGTCCTGCTGACGCAGGATCAGATCGAGTTTCTCGCGCCGCGTTTCGCCGCCATGCGCGATGGCCTCAAAGGTCTTCCGGGCGTGACCATCGTCGCCGACATCACCCCCAACCCGGTGAACAAGGAGGGCGGATTCGCGACAATGAACACCATCCTGCAGGCGCATCCGGATATCGATGTCGTCCTCGGCGCCGACACGGTCGTACTGGGAGCGCTCGCCGCCCTCGAGGCGGCTGGCAAGGCTCGACCGGATCAGTTCCTGGGCGGTATCGATGGCGAACCCGAGGCCGTCGCGGAAATCAAGAAGGCCAACGGCCCCTACAAGGCCAGCATCGCCCTGTCCTCACCCGTCTTCGGATACGCAATGGGGCAGCACGCCGCCGATTGGCTCGACGGCAAGAGCGTTCCCCAAGCGATGGATGTCCTTCCCAGCGCTCTTACCGGCGACAACCTCAAGCAATATGAGGCGGACCTCGCCAATCCGGCGGCGGTCTATGCCGATCCGGCGCGCCGAGACGCTTACCTGAAAATGTATGGCAACATCTGTTTCGATACCCGCGACCAATACGTGAACTTCCCCTGGTCGTCCGAGGCCAAGGCCAAGTAGGCTCACACCGTTCAACGACGGGCGAGTGCTGGATGCGCTGGGCTCGCCGGCCGCCCCTCCTTGGAGGTTGCCAAATGAACTCGGGGAGCATCCCGAGAGAGAGCGGCCGGGCCATCGCGACCTGGGTCGCAAACTTGCGGCTTGGGACCAAGCCTCCCGGAGAGGCCTCAGGCCGCATCGGTCTGGCGCTCGTGGCGGTCGGTCTCGTTGCCGTATTCTCTGTGCTCAACGCCTCGTTCTTCGCGATCGGGAACTTCATCACCATCGGCGTGAATTCAACGTCGATCCTGATCGCCGTGTTGGGGACTTCGGCGTTGTTGATCGCCGGCTATGTGGATCTCTCCATCGGCAGCATGATGGCCCTCATTGGGATCATCGTCGCCAAGGTCGCCGTGGTGACGCAAGAAACGATGCTGGCCATCGCGACCGGTCTGGGGCTCGGCTTTATTCTCGGCCTGATCAACGGGATTCTTGTGCGCAAGCTGAGCATCTCGCCTCTGATCGTGACGCTCGCGATGCTGGCCCTCTATGGCGGGCTCGCCTACGTTGTCAGCAGTGTGGCGGTCTACGGTTTCCCGCCGGCGCTCTTGGAACTCGGCCGGGGCAAGATATGGGCAGTCCAATATACGGTGATTATCGCGGTCGCCGTGTTCGTCGTCGGCTCTTTCATACTGACTCGCACCGTGACCGGGCTTCGCATTTACGCCATCGGCGGCGACCCGAGGGCGGCTGAACTCTGTGGCGTTCCTGTCGCCCCCACGGTCGTCGGTCTTTACGCCGTCAACGGCCTTCTGATTGGGCTCGTTGCAGTGCTGGTCGCCGGACGGCTCGGCAGTATTACGCCCAACCATCGGCGCTGGCTTCGAGTTGGACGTCTTGACCGCTGCAATCCTCGGCGGCGTGGCTTTCGCTGGAGGCGCGGGCCGTCCGCTCGGTATCGCGATCGGTGTGGCGACCATTGGCATCCTGAATGCCGGCCTCATCTTCATGGGCCTGCAATCGTGGTGGCAGTCTGTCGCTGTTGGCTGCATGCTGCTTCTCGCGCTCGTGGCGGATCAGGTTGCCGTCGGCAGACGCGCGGCGCGCGCCCGCGGCGCGCAGCCATCGTTCACCGACTTCAACAGGGGTTCACCGTCTGGCGCTTCGACCCCTGGCCCGGACAGCGCGGCCTATGCGGACGCCTCGCAGGCTCATATCGCCCCTGCCTTCTCGGTCACCGGCGCGAAGAAGTCCTACGGGGCGCTGACGGCGCTTGAAGAAGCGTCATTCACGGTCGGCAAGGGAGAAGTGGTTTGCCTTCTCGGTGACAACGGCGCCGGCAAGAGCACGTTGGTCAAGATCATTTCCGGCGCAATTCAACCCGACGCGGGCTCGATGATGCTGGAGGGCAGATCCGTGCATTTTCAGAGCCCCCAGGACGCACGGGCCGCGGGTCTTGAGACCGTCTACCAGGACCTCGCGCTCTGCTCGAATCTCAGCGTCACCCACAACATGATGCTAGGTCGTGAGCATACCCGGCGTTGGCTTGGCTTCATTCCCGTTCGCGACGACCACAGGGCAGCCGCGGAGTGCCTTACAAAGCTCGCCACGCTCGGCGTTACCCTCGGAGACAATAGCATCCTTGTGCGGTCCTTGTCGGGAGGTCAACGTCAATCCGTCGCGATTGCCCGCTCCCTAGCAGAGCAAGTGAAGCTAATCTGCCTTGACGAGCCAACTGCCTCACTTGGGGTCAAGCAGACCGCTCAAGTGACTCGACTGATCCGTTCTATCGCGGCGAGCGGGACGGGCGTGATTCTGGTCACACATGATCTGTCCACGGTGCGTGCGCTTGCCGACAGGATTGTCGTCCTCAGTCTCGGACGAGTGGTGTACGACGGTTCCCCAAGACATATTTCTGGTGACCAGCTCTGGGGGCTTATGGCAAGCGGCACGCTGGCTCGGGCGGACGAGAAGCAGTCGTTTGCAACTCAATCGTGAACGCGGAGGCATAAGGCCTGCGTCAGACGAACTTTGGCCATTCCACTGAAGTGCATCCAGTCAGAGTTGACCCATTCGCTGCGCCGTCGGGGAATGTCCGCTATTGGCTCGAAACCGCTCCAACTGATCGGCTTTGATCGCGAGCGCTTTTGGATAGAGCGCTTTTGGATAGAGACTGCGGAAAGGAACGGCCGCACGGCAATTGCGGCGACAATCGATTGCAGAAAATCCAAAACCCAGTTAAGCTTGCTTCATGAACAATTGTTTCCTTCCGAAGCCCGAACCGGGGCGCGCGCTCCGGCGTCTGGAGCGGGCCCCAAGGCGAGAGGCCGCGCGAGAAATTTCTTTCCGCGAGAATCCAGCGTAACCCATTGATAAGTCTGGATTCGGACGAGAGAATCCAAGGAAATCCAAGGAAATCCAAGCCTGAATTGACGGATTCCAAAGCCAAACACCCTTGTTTCAAGAAATCCCAAACGGAGCGCCGGCGACCCCGCGCGAGCTTAAAGCTCCGTCTTAACGGAAGCTCGCAACTCCGCGAAGGTTGAGGTCGCGGATCTTCTTGCGCAGGGTGTTGCGGTTCAGTCCGAGAATCTCGGCCGCCTTGATCTGGTTGCCGCGCGTCCAGGTGAGCGTGGCGGCGATCAGCGGCGCTTCGAGGTCGTGCAGCACCCGATGATAAAGCCCGGCATGAGGGCTCGCGCCGCCAAACGTGTGGAAGAGGTCGGCGACGGCGCGCTCCATGGCGGCGTCAAAGCCATCTCCGGAAATTTGAGCGGCTGTCGGGGCGACCCGCTTCCTTCCGTCTTCGCTTGCCGCCGGCGGCGGAAACGGAGGCAAGGCTCCGGCGTTGAGCTCCGTTTCGATCAAGCCCTCCCCAATCACATCCTGGGGATAGAGCGCGGCGAGACGGCGGGTCAGGTTCTCCAGCTCGCGCACGTTTCCGGGCCAGGGATAGCGACGAAGCCGCTCCATCGCCGCGGGCTCGAATGTCTTGACCGGAAGCCCCTCGGACGAATTGCGCTGGAAGAAGGCCCGGACGAGGTCGGGGATGTCCTCAGGACGTTCGCGCAAAGGTGGAAGTCGGATGGGCACGACATTCAGTCGAAAGAATAAATCCTCCCGAAAAGTCCCTTGCTGGATGGCGATGCGCAGGTCCTTGTTTGTCGCAGCGACGATCCTCACGTTGGTCTTGATCGGCGTGCGGCCGCCAACCGTCGTATATTCGCCCTGCTGCAGCACGCGAAGCAGGCGGGTCTGAGCCTCCATCGGCATGTCGCCGATTTCATCGAGGAACAGGGTTCCGCCTTCCGCCTGTTCAAAGCGCCCGACCGAGCGGGCGGCGGCGCCGGTGAAGGCGCCCTTCTCGTGGCCGAACAACTCACTCTCGATGAGGTCGCGCGGAATGGCGGCCATGTTGATGGCGACGAAGGGCCCCCCTTTCCGCTTGCCGTAGTCGTGCAGCGCCTTGGCGACGAGTTCCTTGCCGGTGCCGGATTCCCCGGAGATCATCACCGTCAGATCGGTCTGCATCAGCCGGGCGAGAACGCGGAAAATGTCCTGCATGGCGGGCGAGCGGCCGACGATCGGCATGATTTCAGCCGGCGGCTCCGGCTCCTCGCGCCGCCGCTTGGGTTCGGCCAGCGCCCGGCCGACGATCGCCACCAGTTCACGCAGATCGAAGGGCTTGGGCAGATATTCGTAGGCGCCGCGCTCGGAGGCCTTGATGGCCGTGATGAAGGTATTCTGCGCGCTCATCACGATGATCGGCAGATCAGGCCGCATCCGCTTGATGCGCGGCAAGAGGTCAAAAGCGTTGTCGTCGGGCATCACGACGTCGGTGATCACGAGGTCGCCCTCGCCCGCCGCGACCCACCGCCAAAGCCCCGCGACCGTTCCCGTCGCCCGCACCTCATAACCCGCGCGGGTCAAGGCCTGATTGAGAACGGTGCGAATCCCCGCGTCGTCGTCGGCGACAAGAATGTGCCCTGACGGCATCACCATGCGCTCCTTCGCCCCGACGCTCGTCCGATCATCTCGCCGCCGCCCGCGGCGAGTCCAACGGCATCAGCACGCGAAACGTGGTCCTGCGCGGATGCAACTCGCACTCGATAATGCCTCCATGGTCGCCAATCAGTTTGGCCACCAGTGCAAGACCCAGACCAGAGCCCTGAGCTTTCGTCGTGACGAACGGATCGAACAGATTGCCGAGAATCTCAGGCGCGATGCCTGGGCCATTGTCCCGAACGCAGATTTCCAGCGGCAAACCGACCGGCTCGGCGTTCGGCGTGGTGCGCAGGCGCACGCCCGGACGATAGGCGGTTGTGAGGATGATCTCGCCGTCAACGCTATCGTCGCCAATGGCTTCGGCGGCGTTCTTCACCAGATTCAGGAACACCTGGATGAGCTGATCGCGAGAACCCAGCAATTCCGGCAGCGAAGGATCATAGGTTTCAACAAAGCGGATGTGGCCCGCGAACCCGGCCTCAGCCAACCGCTTGACGTGGCCCAATACGGCGTGAATATTGATTTTTTCCCATTGGGACGGCGTTGAAACGGCGAACGATTGCATCCGATCGACGAGCTTGACGATCCGATCGGTTTCTTCACAGATCAACCGCGTCAGCGCTCGGTCCTCGTCGCTTGCGCCCGCCTCGAGCAATTGGGCCGCGCCGCGAATGCCGGAGAGTGGGTTCTTGATCTCATGCGCGAGCATGAGCCCAAGCGCGCTGACTGACCGCGCCGCGCTGCGATGCGTGAGTTGCCTGTCTATTTTTTCAGCAATCGCACGTTCTTGCAGCATAATAGCGACGGCGTCGTCCGTGTGCGACAGCGGCGCGACGAAAACATCCACATCGTTTCGGTTGCCGATCCGGGGCGTAGAAATGTCGATCTTATAGCCGTTGACAGTCGCGCGATTGCTCAGGGCGTCCGCGACGAGCGCCAGCACAGGGGAGTCGGACGGAATGAGATCGGTAAGTCGCGAGCGCAGCAGCGCGCCCCGGCCCATGTCGAAAAAGATCTCGGCCGCGGCGTTGACGTCGATCAACATGCCCTGGGCGTCGACCATGAGCAGCGGTTGGGCGAGCGCGTTTAAGACGTTTGCCGCGTCCGGGCGGCGTTGAGCGGCGTGCGCGGTCATGCGGCTTGCCTGGCCCAATCACGATCGAAGGCGCGGGCAAGCAGCCGCCGGGTCTGGCCCACGTTCTCGCTGGTCACCAGCGCACGCCGAAGAGTCGGGTCAGTTCCGGCCTGATCCGCGTACGCCGCCAGATGTTTTCGCGCATGGCGAAGTCCAGCCCCCGGCCCAAGCTTGCCGACCAGCCACTCGAGATGCTCGAGCGCAGCCTCGCGGCGCTCCTCTCGTGGAGGCTCCTGCGCCGGGCCGCCTTCATCAAGCGCACGCGACAGGGCGCCGACCAGCCAGGGCGCGCCGACCGCCGCGCGCCCGATCATTACGCCCGCCGCTCCAGAGAGCGCGAGCATCGTCCGCGCGTCTTCCGCGGTGGCGCAATCGCCGTTGACGACGACGGGGATCGAGACGGCGCCGACCACGGCCCGGACGGCGGCCCAATCGGCGCGACCCTCGTAGAACTGGCAGCGCGTCCGGCCATGAACAGTCGCCATCCGGGCGCCAGCTCGCTCGGCCCGCCTCGCCAGTTCCGGCGCGTTCAAGCATGTTTCATCCCAGCCCAGGCGCATCTTGACGGTCACAGGCGCCGAGACCGCCTCGACCACGGTCGCGATCAGATGTTCGGCGTTATCAAGGTCGCGCATGAGCGCCGACCCGGCGAGAGCTCCCGACACCCGCCGCGATGGGCAACCCATATTGATGTCAATAAGTGCGGCGCCCGCGTCAACTACACGTCGGGCCGTTTCCGCCAAAGCCTGGGCGTCGCACCCGACGACTTGAACCGCATGGGGGGCCAACCCCTCGCCCTCGGCGCGCACCGAAGCTTCGGCATCGCCCTTAAGAAAGGTCTCGGCGGCGACCATCTCGGAAAAGACCAGAGCAGCGCCGAAGCGGCGCGCGATCCGTCGCATGGCCAGATCGCTGACGCCGGACATGGGGGCCAGCAGCGCCCGCCCCTCGAGCCGGATCGGTCCTATGGTGATCGCGGGGGAAACGCCTAAATTCTGGGCACAAGTCATTCTGCCTACAGTCTAGTCAGTTGCATCGCGAAGGCAAGCCCGGAAGGCTCCTTGAGCATGGGTCTAGACGTCACTTTCGGGCCGAGGAAAAAGCGAGGCGATGCGGCCGCTCGCCCAATAGGCCAGAAGTCCAACCCATTCATGTATGGCGATCTCGAAGATCCGCAGGTTTCGAACCGGCTCGAAATCTCAGGCTCAGATCCTCCGGCCAGCGACCAGAGGTGCGAAACGCCACCGGATAGGCGATTGGATGAAATCCGGCTTTCTCGAAGAGACCCATCGCGCGCGGCATATGGAAGGCCGAAGTGACGATGATCCAGCGCTGCGAAGGTTGCGGGTGGACGATCGCGGCGGTGAAGCGGGCGTTCTCGTCGGTGTTGCGGGACTTGTCCTCGATCATAACTCGTTCCGGCGCGATCCCCATTTGCGACATGAATTTCCGGGCCTGCAGCGCCTCCGTGGACGTCGCCCCGGGGACGAAGGAAGCGGTCCCGCCCGTATAGACGACCCGGGCTTGCGGAAAGCGCTTGGCCAGAACCACGGCCTCAGTCAACCGCTCGCCCCCCTCGTCGAAGACGGTCTCCCCGCGCGCCGCGCTGACCTGATCGTCGATTGCGCCACCGAGGACGATAATTCCCTCCGGCGGAGGCAGATCCGGCGGCGGGAGAGGGAAGCGGTCCTCCAACGGCGCGATCAGAATCATGCCCAAAGGCAAGGTCGCAGCCGCGATGAGAACGAGGATCGCGGTCAGCGCCAGTCCGCGCCCGAAGCGGGCCGCCCGGCCGTAGCGCATGAGGACGCCAATGAGCGCGGCGAACATGAGGAGGTTGATCGGCGACGCGATCATCCAGAATATTTTCGAAGCGAAGAAGAACACCCGGCCACCACCCGTGAAAGCGCCGCTTCATGGCAAGCGCCGAGGCTTGTCGCAAGCCGTGCGGTCGCCTACCCTCGCACGCGTTCAATTCCAAAGGACCGCGATGAAGCCTGTATGCGATGTTGTCGCAGCGATTGGCCGTACGCCCCTCATCAAGCTCCGCGCTGCCTCCGAAGCCACGGGATGCACAATTCTCGGCAAGGCCGAGTTCATGAACCCCGGCGGATCGGTCAAGGACCGCGCAGCGATGGCGATCATCAATGACGCGGTCGCGCGAGGCGCCTTGCGCCCCGGCGGCGTCATCGTCGAGGGCACCGCCGGCAATACGGGCATCGGCATCGCGATGGTGGCGAGCGCGCTCGGCTATCGCGCCGTGATCGTCATTCCCGACACCCAGGCGCAAGAGAAGAAGGACATGCTGCGCCTGGCCGGGGCGGAACTGATCGAGGTTCCCGCCGTCCCCTATTCCAACCCCAACAATTACGTGCGCTATTCGGGACGCTTGGCCCAAGCGCTCGCCAAGACCGAGCCGAACGGCGCCGTCTGGGCGAACCAGTTCGACAACGTCGCCAATCGCCAGGGACACATCGAAACGACCGGCCCGGAGATCTACGACGACCTCGACGGCAAGGTGGACGGCTTCGTCAGCGCGGTCGGCACCGGCGGAACGCTGGCCGGCGTCGGCATCGCGCTGAAGGAGCGCAACGCGAACATCAAGATCGCGATCGCCGACCCGTTGGGCGCGGCGCTCTACTCGTTCTACACAACCGGGGAACTGCACAGTTCCGGCTCCTCGATCACCGAGGGCATCGGGCAGAACCGGATCACCGCCAATCTGGAAGGCGCCCCCGTCGATTTCGCCTACCAGATCCCCGACGAGGAGGCGCTGCCGATCGTGTTCGATCTGGTGGTTCAGGAAGGCCTGCTGCTCGGCGGCTCCTCGGGGATCAACATCGCGGGCGCCCTCCATCTCGCGCGCGAGCTTGGTCCCGGCCACACGATCGTGACGCTTCTCTGCAATTCCGGCGCCCGCTATGCGTCCAAGCTGTTCAATCCGGCCTTCCTGCGGTCGAAGAACCTCCCGGTGCCCGACTGGCTGGAAGCGAAAGACGCCCCGCCTCAGGTGTTCGTTCAATGACCGAGGCCCTTTTTCGCGAGGACGCCTATCGGACCGAGACGGACGCCGCCGTGCTGTCTTCGGAGCCGCGAGGAATTGCCCTCGACCGCACGGTCTTCTACGCTCAGGGCGGAGGACAGAGCGGCGACAAGGGGACGCTCGTGCTCGAAGACGGGACAGTGCTTCCGATCGTCAATACGCTCTACGATGCGGACCGCGCGACCATTCTGCACGTGCCCGCCGAAGGGGCCGCCCTGCCCCGTCCGGCTACGCGCGTGATCGCCCGCATCGACTGGGAGCTGCGCTTGAAACGCATGCGCGCCCATACCGCCCTGCACCTGCTCTCGGTGGTCGCGCCCTATCCGGTCACGGGGGGCTCGGTCGGCGACGCCGAAGGGCGGCTCGATTTCGATTTCGGGCGAGGTGACGCTCGACAAAGCCGAGATCGAGCGCCGGCTGAACGAACTGATCGCGCTCGACCGGGCGGTCACCCATCGCTGGATTGCCGACGCGGAGCTCGAGGCCAACCCGAGCCTGATCAAGACCATGTCGGTCAAGCCGCCGATGGGAACGGGCCGGGTGCGGCTCATCGCGATCGAGGGCCTCGATCTCCAGCCCTGCGGGGGAACGCATGTTACGCGCACCGGCGAAATCGGCACCGCCTCGGTGACCGGCGTCGAGAAAAAGGGCAGGATCAACCGCCGCGTGCGCATCGCGCTCGCGCCAGCCTAAGCGGATCGAAGTCCCGTGCCCTCCCGCAACTTCATCACCACCGCCGAACTCGCAGCCGAACTCGGCGATCCCGATCTCGGATTGATCGACGCGTCGTGGCATCTGCCCAACACCGGGCGGATCGGCGCGGCCGAATTCCGCCTGAAGCACATTCCCCGCTCCGTGTTCTTCGACATCGATCTCATCGCCGACGCCGAGCAGGGCCTGCCGCACATGCTGCCGAAGCCGGAGGCGTTCGCGAAGGCGATGAGCGCGCTCGGTCTCGGCGACGGCATGCGCTTCGTCGTCTATGACGCGCTCGGCCTCTATGCCGCGGCGCGGGTCTGGTGGACCTTGCGCGCCTATCGCGTCGAGGACGTGCGCATCCTCGCCGGCGGCCTGCCGCGATGGATCAAGGAAGGCCGGCCGCTGGAGACGGGCGACGCCCATCCCAGACCAAGGCCCTTCGCGCCCCGCGAGGCGGACGGCTTCGTCGCCTCGCTCGAGGAGGTGCGCGCGGCGCTGGCGAGCGGCTCGGCCCAGGTGGTCGACGCCCGCGCCGCCGAGCGCTTCCGCGGCGCCGTGCCCGAGCCGCGTCCCGGCGTCAGGAGCGGGCGCATCCCCGGCAGCCTCAACCTGCCGTTCGTCGACATCATCGAGCACGGCTCGCTCAAAGCCCCGGACGCGCTCAAGGCGGCCTTCGCCGAGCACGGCATCGACCTTAAGAAGCCGATCATCACCACCTGCGGCTCGGGCGTGACCGCCGCCATCCTGGCGCTGGCGGTCGAGGAGGCCGGCGGCACGGTCGGGGGCCTCTACGACGGCTCGTGGGCCGAATGGGGCTCGCGCGCCGACTGCCCGGTCGCGACCGGGCCTGAGTGAGCAGCGCCCGCCGCCTCAGAAGAGACTACAACCCGTCGCGCGAATGCCTGCGCTTTAGAGGCCAATAAACGCCCTAATACATACCGTACATGAGGTTGCTGGCCTGCGGCGTCGGGAGAGCCTTGGCTGGGGATTCGTGAGCAACGAATGGGGAGCCGCGATGAGGATGAATGCAGGGTTGGATATCGGCGGCAAGCGAACGGCGATCTGCGTCATCGGCGGGTCGGGCAAGGCGGTGTGGCGAGGAGCCGTCGATACAATCCGGAAATGATCGACGCGCCTTTGCCGCGGTTCAAGGGATCGCCGGATAGGTCGGGCTCGAGAGCGGCCCATTCACGCCGCGCCTGTTCCGGCCGCTTGAAGCGATCGGCTATCCGATGATCTGCATGGAGGCGCGCCGCGCGGCGGAGGCCATCAAAAGCCGCCGGATCAAGAGCGACGTGGGCGACCCCTGGGCGCTGGCCGAGATGTTGCGGACCGGCTGGTTTTCCTCGGTCTGCGTCAAGTCGGTCGACACGGCGTCGGTTTAAGGCGCTGTTGGGCGCGGGCGATCGATTGGTGAAGCTGAAGCGCTCTCTGGGCAATCAGGTGCGTGGCCTGCTTCGCCCGTTCGGCATCGAGCTGCTGTCGCCAGCTGGCGGGAAGAAATTCGACGAGGCGGCCTATCCTGTGACGCGCAAGGATCCAATTCCGCACCCGGCGATCGGAGCTCTCCTGGAATCCCTGGCCTCGATCGAAGGCCGGCAGCGCGGCTGGACGATGAGCGCGACGAGATCGCAAAGCGCGACGAAATCGCAAGGCGCAACGAAATCGCCTGGGCGGCCGATGAGCGCGCCCGGCGTCAGGCCGAAGAACCGCTCTGGCCGATATGGCGGCGATCGAGAACGTCGAGCGGGTTCCGCAAGGACATGCGACATCGGCGGCGCCCAGGCTTGACCGGGCGACGATATCCGTCGGCGGGAACGGATGTCGGCATGGGCGTTTCCAAGCCGGGCGACGCGATGGCGCGGCCCTATCTCTATGAGGCCGCCAATGGGCTTTTGACGACGGTCAAGAAGCGCTTCGCCGTGCGGAGCTGGGGTTTGAGGCTGGTCAAGACGATCGGCCCGAAGCGCGCCCGAGCGGCGGTCGCGAGAAAGCTGGCTGTGCTGCTTGGACGAATGGGGAAAGATGGCGCGCGCTTTGAAGCGGCCGTTGCAGCGTAAGCCGCGAACGAACCGGTCGATGAACAGGAGGATTTAAAAGAGATCTGGCGTTCCGCCCCTCGGCAATGCAGCGGGTGCGGAGGCATGAGGGTGAGCGCGCGACCTTTGGTTGCACGGAGAGCCTGCGTTGAATCCATTGCGCCGCCCGAAGGGTCAGCGCCAGCGTCGCCCCGGACTGTCGACGCCGGCCTTGGCCGGAGGTCGAAAAGAACCATCGATGCCGGCCAGGCTGAAAGGGTCGACTGCGCACAAACCCCTTGACGCAGCAACCATGTAAAGAACCAAGAACTCGCTGATTAGAACCGGTGGGTCCAGTCGGGCATTCCGATGGAGGTGATTCGCCAAGGTTGATCGATGAGCTTGTTCCAGGCGTCGCAGCAATGATCGACGGTGTCGTCGAAGGATCTGAAGATCCGGTTCGAGAGCCAGGTCTCGCGGATAAACTGCCAGATGTCTTCTTGGGGATTCAGTTGGGGACGCTTGGCGGGCAACACTTGGCGGGCGACGCGATGAGCGTGATGTTGGCGGGGGACGTTCAACCCGCCGGAGAGACGCCAGACGGCCTGATCGACGAGGATCGCGGCGTGCGCGCCGGGCGCGATCTGGGTGGCGATCTCGACCAGGTGAAGGTTCATCGCCTCAGTGTCGCAACGCGGCATGACGAGCGCAGCGCCTTCTTCCTTCGGACAGATCGCGCCGAAGATATAGGCCGAGGCGGTCCGCTGGTCGCTGGGAGCGCTTGGGCGCGAGCCGCTCTTGGCCCAACGGCGGGTGATCTTGGTCTTCTGGCCGACCCGCGCCCGCCCGGACGCAATGGGCGGAGCTCGATCGACGGATCTCCGCTTTCGACGCCGAGTTCGTCCGCTGGGTGAAGGAGAACGAAGAGGCTCGGCGGCTGACGACAATCCCTGGCGTCGGCCCGATCGTCGCCTCCGCCCTTGTCGCCGCCGTGGGTCGGGCGGAGAGCTTCGACCGCGGGCGGGATCTCGCCGCATGGCTCGGTCTGGTCGCTCGACAGTTCACCACTGGCGGCAAGCCGAAGCGGCTCGGGATCGGCAAGCGCGGCGACAAATCCCTGCGCCGACAGCTGATCCATGGAGCGCGCGCGGCGCCGCCCCATGGGGTCGAGCGCGACACGCCGCTCGGCCGGGCGAAAGATCCCTCAAGTCGCGTCCCCCGCAAGGTTGCGATCGTCGCCTTCCAACAAGCTGGCGAGGATCGCCTGGGCGGTTCTGCGGCGCGGGGAGACTTTTGCCGCGAGAGGGTTGAAGCCGACGGCGGCGGAGGGACTGATCGAGGGGGCTCGAACGGGCCGATCGATCAAAAGAGGTTTGCGAGCGGGTGACGACGAGATGGCCTCACATGGGGAGGCGCCTGTCAATCTGAGATACGGACTTGGCGCCGCATCCGCGTTCATGCCCCTTGATCGATCTGGCCTGAGCCCACGCTACAGGAACCTGCTCGTCTTCAAGCACGTTCAACCTCACATTCGGTCGCCGTTCGAGCGGCTGCACCATGATCCCGCTTGCGGCGGGCAAGAGCTCAGAAAGATGAAACCATTCTGACGGTCGGCGTTGGGAAGCCATGCCATCCATCGGTTCATCTACCTTGGATCCGCCCGGGAAGTTTTGGCCCTGGCGAAATTCTGATGGATCGACGAAATTGACAATCACGCGGCTCTGACAATCGCGCCCTCAATGACAACTCCGGAGGTGACATGCTTCCAAAGGGCGACGAGAAGCTTGCGAGCAAGGGCAACGATCGTCGGCTTCTTTAGACGGCCCCCATTTGCTTTAACCCGATCCAGGAACCACTGGCTCAGAACCAAGTCCGGTTGGTGGCGTAGCCACAGCCAAGCCAATTGAAGCAACATGGTCCGCAAGCGCGGATTGCCGGCCTTCGGAACTTCCCTGTTCTCGGTCGATTGACCCACTTTGCCAGGGCGTCGGTGCGAGGCCCGCGTACGCTGCCACCTGCCTGCGATTGTCGAAGCGACGATACAGGCGCTCGGTCCAGAGCACAGTGGCAAATTCGTTGCCGATCCCTTTGAGCTCGATCAGCATTCGAGGTACACGCGTCACTGTGTCCGCCGCGACGATGGCATGCCGCAACTCGCCTTCGATCGCTCTTATTTGCTCGATTGCCATCTCCAGACGGTCGAGTTCACCATCAATCTGAGCCTTCAGATGGGGAGGCAGCGGCCGTCCATCGCCGGTTTGCAATCCGACCAGGCATTGGCGGCGGTCCCGACCCACTGGCTCATAACCGGTGACGCCCTGACCGAACAGCAGTCCCTTGATTCGATTGCTATGCTGGATGCGCTCTTTCAATAAGACCCGGCGCTCGCGAGATAGTCGGCGCCTGTCCTCTTCTTCATGGGTCGGCGGTCGCACCATTGCGCAAACTCTGGGCTCACCGCGTTTGTAGGCGAGCAAGGTGCGAATCAATGTGTCGCCATCGAGTTTGTCGGTCTTTGCACGCCGCCGCCCGTGACGTTGCAACCGACGCCGGATCGACGACGTGGCTCTCGATGTCGTTCTCCGTCAGCACTCGATGAATCCAGAACCCCTCGAGCCCGGCCTCCTGGATGACGACCAACGGTGGTAACGGCTTCCTTCGAGCCCGCACCCGCTCCTGGAGCGACCGGAGCCGCACAAGAAGCCCGCCAATATCACCGGCTGGCGTGGAGTGCTTTGACATCTTCTTCCGTGCGCCCGGGGATAGCGAGGTGACCAGCCATATCGTTCGGCTCAATTCCAACGAAACGAAAACGCGCGAAGATCGGTGCGGATAGAGATTTCGGTATGGTCCGCTCTGCTGAGCATGGTCGCCTCCAACTGGTGATTGGCTAGTGACCGCACTCTGTCCGAGCTTTGGCCGCAAACCCAATCCCCATGGGATCTGACAGTCGAACGGCGTTCCGGAAGCCTGGTTCAAAAAACGGCGCGGTCTGACGCCGAGAGTTTTATGAGGACCGGGGCGCGCGTATCTCCACTATGGCCGGGAGGAGAGAGCTTCGAAGGCCGGATAGGTTGAAGCAGACTGCATCAGCGGCCGATCCCGACAAAACCCCCTTGCAGACGGGGCGGCCATACGTTTTTAAACGCCTCGACGATCCGCTCGTCCTGCGCGGGATGACGCGGCCTTGCGCTGATGTGGGAGAAGCCAAGCTTCTGCAGCAGCTTTCCGACATAGCGCGCATGGAAGTCGACGCCGAACCGCGCGGCGATGACCTGCTTGAGATCGATCCGGCGCCAGCGCACGACCCCATCCTTCTCGCGATCAGGACCCGCCTCGACGATCTGCGCCAACTCGGCCAGTTGCTCCTCCGATAGGCGAGGCTTCGGGCCTTCGGTCCAGTTGTCGATGGTCCTCCAGGCCCAAGGCGTTGAAGCGATGGACCCAGTCGCGCAGCGTCTGCCGGTCCATGCCGCCGATCTTCG
>CAWFZA010000016.1:0-78210 GCA_963820095.1 uncultured Alphaproteobacteria bacterium | reverse complement strand
CATCCGGAGACGGGGTGCAGCGGCCGCCGGATGGCGACCGCGCAGCGTCCTAGATGACATAGGACTTGAGCGGCGGGAAGCCGTTGAAGCCGACCGAGGAATAGGTCGTCGTGTAGGCGCCCGTTCCCTCGATCATGACCTTGGCGCCGATCTCGAGCGAAACCGGCAGCAAGTAGGGCTCCTTCTCGTACAGGACGTCGACCGAGTCGCAACTCGGCCCTGCGATGACGCAAGGGGCCAGCGGGTCGTCGTCGTGCGCCGTCCGGATCGGATAGCGGATCATCTCATCCTGCGTTTCCGCCAGGCCATTGAACCTGCCGATGTCGAGATAGACCCAACGCTGCTTGTCCTCACTCGACTTTTTCGAGATCAGCACCACCTCAGCCTCGATGATTCCGGCATTGCCGACCATGCCTCGGCCGGGCTCGATGATCGTCTCTGGAATCTGGTTGCCGAAGTGCCGGCGCAGGGCGCGGAAGATTGTCTGCCCGTAAGTCTTGATCGAGGGCACGTCCTTCAAATAGCGGGTCGGAAAGCCGCCGCCGAGATTGAGCATGGCGAGCTGGATTCCGCGCTCGGCGAGGTCGCGGAAGATCGCCGCCGAGACCTTCAGAGCGGCGTCCCAGGTGCGCGGATTGCGCTGCTGCGAGCCGACATGGAACGAGAGGCCATGGGCGACAAGCCCCAGCAGATGCGCGCGCTCG
This sequence comes from uncultured Alphaproteobacteria bacterium, assembly GCA_963820095.1. Classification (GTDB taxonomy): domain Bacteria; phylum Pseudomonadota; class Alphaproteobacteria; order Rhizobiales; family Beijerinckiaceae; genus Roseiarcus. Next base: position 77,506 of record CAWFZA010000016.1, on the reverse strand, counting down.
AGCATTCGCGCGGCCATGTCCGGCGCGCAGCCGAACTTGCGCGACAGCGGCCATTCCGCGCCCGCCCCGTCGCAAAGGATGCGGCAGAAGCACTTTCGAGCCCGGGGCGGCGCGGGCGATCTTCTCGACCTCAGCGTCGCAATCCACGGCGAAGAGGCGGACCCCGAGCGCATAGGCGCGGGCGATGTCCTTTTCCTTCTTGATCGTGTTGCCGAAGCTGATGCGGTCGGGAGTCGCGCCGGCGGCCAGCGCCTGCTCGATCTCGGCCACCGACGCGGTGTCGAAGCACGAGCCCAAGCCGCGCCAAGAGATCGAGAATCTCGGGCGCCGGATTGGCCTTCACCGCATAGAACACGCGCGTGTCGGGCAGGGCGCCGGCGAAGCCCAGATAATTCTCGCGCACGACGTCGAGATCGACGACGAGACGAGGCCCGTCTTCGCGATTGCGGGCGAGGAAGTCCTTGATGCGGTCCGTCATGAGCGGCTCCCCCAAGAGCGCGGAAGCTTCCGCGCTTGGAAACATGAAGGATTCGCTGGCGATGCGCCTTGCACACCGCGCGTTGGAGACGCGATGCGCAGTCGTTGACCCGCCAACGCGACCGGCGCCCGCGAATCCGACGACGGGCTTCGAGAAGCCATCGGCGGACCGCGTGAGCGGTCAGCTGCTACGCCGTGGCCAAGACGCGCCAAGGCTGAAACGCCTCAGCGATCAGAGCCATCGTTTGGACGAGGGAAACGTCCCGTCCGCACGCCCGGCAAGATAGACAAGCCTCTTTGGGCGTCGACCTTTGGAGGGCCGACAGAGACCAAAAAAGCCCGGTCCGTCGTTGCTTCAAGTCGCGTCCCCCGTTGGGCGGGGTACGCCGGTTCGCCTCCGGCTGCCGGTCTTCCAGGGGCGGTTGACTGGCCTCTTGTCCAGATCCCCGCCGACCGACACACGACCACAGGCACGTGCGTATTGGGCAAGATCACTATTTGTGCGAATCGCGCGCCGGCGCAAGGGGTTTCTTGCGCTCAAGGCAAACAATTTCCTGCGCGAGGCTTCCGTCAGCTCGCGGAGCCTCGCGACGTCGTCGTCTGCGCGCTGCTCGCGCAAGCCGTCGGGCTCGGCGCTCGCGGGGTTCGGCGCTTAGCGACAGTCGTACGCCGGCGCGATGGAGCGGCGGAGGAACGATCGGCGCTCGCTGCGAGGAGGTTGAAGTCATCTCAGTTTGAAATGATTTCGATTTGCAGCCCTAAGACTTTTGGAGCCCCTCGCTCGGGTGTTAGGTCTACGACTGCGAACCGCAGTCACAAATTCAATTGGCTGTGGGGCATCATGAAAGTTGCGTGGGGGCGGCGCTCGAGCGCCGGCGTGTTTGCGTCGATTGTTCTGCTGGCGGCGGAATGTGGAGCAGGAGATTTCAGTGGCTGACGCGCAGACCGCCGTTTCCGCCAGTTCGTCGATGCCGCTGCCCAGTCTGGGTATGGTGAACACGCCCGATCCGTATCATGAGCTGGAGACGAAATATATTTTCGGCTTCACCGAGGGAGCCGACATTGGCGCGGAGGGCGAGAAGTCGATCGAATTCGAGACGACGACCGCATCGGGCTTGCGTGGCGGCGCCTATGCAGCGCTCGAGCAGGAGGTCGAGTTCGAGGGTGTCCCGACGCAATATTTTGGTTACGAGCTCAGCGCTCATGGCCTGGGGTTTTCCGTCAACAATGTGCCCGGAATGCTGGACGCACGCGGCTTCAACTTCAGCGGCCTGTCGGCGGAATTTCGCTACCTGGTCATTGGCCGCGGTCCAGGCTCGCCGGTCGGGTTCACGCTCGTCGCCGAGCCGGAATGGGCCCGTATCGACGACGGAGGGCAGCCGATCACCGATCTCAATCTGACGCTTAAAGCGGTTCTGGATACTGAACTCATTCCCAATCGGTTCTATGCGGCCGCCAACCTGATCTACAACCCTGGCTATGCTCGCTCGCCCGGAGAGTCCTGGGAATGGTCGGCCGGATATGGGGTATCGGGCGCGCTCGCCTATCGCTTCACGCCCAAACTGACTATGGGCGCCGAGATCGAATATGACGCCGCCTACGACGGCGCGGGCATTCAGTCGTTCCAGGGCCAGGCGCTCTATCTCGGGCCGACCTTTCACTACCAGTTCAACGGCCACACGATGCTGGCAGCGGCATGGTCGACCCAGATCGCTGGCCATGCCACTGGCGAAAACTTTGGCCTCGACCTGACGAACTTCCCCCATCAGCAGGGCAATCTAAAGTTCGAGATTGAGTTCTAGCCGCCGTACCAGAACAGGAGTCACAAACATGCGGGTCGTTTCTGCGGTCGGAGTTGCGCTGTCGGCAATGATTGGAATGGGCGCGCCTCTCGCCGTCGCGCAGGAGTCCGCGAGAGTGAGCGTCACCCTCAAGGACCATAAATTCTCGCCTGCCGAGCCGACGGCGCCCGCGGGCAAGCCGATCACAATCGACGTGTCCAACCTCGACCCGACGCCCGCCGAATTCGAGAGCAAGACGTTGCGCGTGGAAAAGGTCGTGCCGGGCGGCGGGAAGATCGTCGTCCGGGTCCGTCCGCTCGGGCCGGGCCGCTATCGTTTCTTCGACGATTACCACGAGGATACGACTGAGGGCTTCCTGATCGTGAAGTGAGCATCCGCCGGTCAGCGGGATACGGGTAGGGAACGGCAATGCTCGGCGCGCTCATTATCGTTTTTCGTGAGGTGATCGAGGCCGGGTTGATTGTCGGCATCGTGTTGGCGGTGACGAAGGGTCTTGCCGGCAGCCGGCTTGCGATCAGTGCGGGCGTAGCGGCGGGGGTCGTTGGCGCGTCGCTCGTCGCAGTCTTCGCCGGCGCGATCGGCGAGGCCTTGGCTGGCGTCGGCCAGGAAGTCTTCAACGCTACGATCCTTCTCATCGCGGTCGTCATGCTGACCTGGCACAATGTGTGGATGGCGAGCCATGGCCGCGAGCTCGCCGCCGACGTCAAGCGGGTGGGCGAAGCCGTGCGATCCGGCTCGCAATCGATTTTCGCCCTCGGAATTGTTTGTGCTGTCGCCGTCATGCGTGAGGGCTCGGAAGTCGCGCTGTTCATGTACGGCCTTGTCGCGGCCGGAGGCTCGACCGTGACCGAACTCATTGTCGGCTCGCTTCTCGGGATTGCCGCGGGCGTGGCGGTGACGGCGCTCACCTATCTCGGCCTGGTCGCGATCCCGCAGCGGCGCCTGTTCGCGGTCACGACCGCGCTGATCAGCCTGCTCGCCGCGGGGCTGGCGGCGCAGGCGGTGCTTTTCCTGCAGCAGGCCGGCATTTTGACGATGCTCAGCGAGACCGCCTGGGACACGTCCGCCATCCTCTCCGATACGAGTCTGTTCGGTCGGGTGCTGCACACCTTGGTCGGCTATTCCGACCAGCCCTCCGTGCTCCAGGTCGTCGCTTATTGCGCAACGCTCGCCGTCATCATTGTTCTCACCAAGACGGTCGGGTCGCGGCGCGCGCCCGCCGCAAAAGCGAGACAAGCCGCCGTGAGGTGAGAACCGCGCTGGCCGCGCGCGTTCCAATTCCCAAGTGACAAATCTCAAGATTGAGTCTATGTTGGGCCAATCTGTAGGCGCGAGATTTCGCGACGTTACGGTCCTCCTGGCTGACGCCCGAAGTTTCGGTCGGCACAGTCGACACGAAGGAGGATGCGCTTATGACTTCCGCTTTCCACGTCTATTTCGGCCCCGACGCTCTCGCTGCGGCGCCGCGAGTGCGACGAATCCGCGCGGACGACTGCTTCGCCGCGCTCAAGGAAGGGTTCGACGATTTCCTCGCGATGCCGACCTATCCGATATTCATCGGCCTGTTCTATGCTGTCGCCGGAATTGCGCTCTTCGCCATGACTTCGTTCGGCGACGCCCTCCATTTGGCGTTTCCGCTGGCCGCGGGCTTTGCCCTGATTGGTCCGTTCGTGGCCATCGGCCTTTACGAGATGAGCCGGCGGCGAGAACGGGGACTTTCGGTCAGGGGACGCGACGCCTTCACCATACTTCGCTCGCCAGCGCTGCCTTCAATTCTCGCGTTCGGCCTGCTCTTGCTTGCGATCTTCGGCGCCTGGATCTTCGCCGCCGAGCTCATCTATGTCTGGCTTTACGGACCCAGTCCGCCCGCCTCCGCCGCCTCATTCCTGCACGATGTGCTCTCGACCGATCGCGGATGGACGTTGATCGTCGTCGGCGTGCTGGTCGGCTTCTGCTTTGCCGCGCTCGCGCTGGCGATCAGCGTCGTATCATTCCCGCTGATGCTTGATCGGGACCTCGGGCTTGTGCCCGCGCTGGACGCTTCGTTGCGGGTGACGCAGGCCAATCCGCTCGCCGTCGCGTCCTGGGGCCTGATTGTCGCGGTGGCGCTGGTCCTGGGATCGCTGCCCCTGTTCTTCGGCTTGGCGGTGGTCATCCCCGTGCTCGGCCACGCGACATGGCGCTTCTACCGCAAGGCGATCGAGCGTGACCCGGCGCACGAGGCGCCAATCGAGGGTCCCCTGAACCCGGACGTCACAAGAAACCCGGCCGTCCGGTTCGTCTGCATTTTCCTGGATACGGTCGATTACCTTCGCGAGGGAAAAGGAACGCAGGGGACATAAGGACCGCTCCAGTGCACGTTCGGGATGGTCACAAGCGAGGGGCTTGCCAGCGAAACGGCCCCAAACCAAGAGATTCCAAGCGGACCGATCGAGCGGACCAAGGTCGCGGCGCGGCGCCGCGAGCCCGGCGGTCATTGCATCAGCGGACCCCACGAGGGATCGCTGCCATAGTTGGGAGTGGGCACCAGGAATTCCGCATGGCCGAAAATGTCGGTCATGTAGAGCTTCGGGCCGCCGGCGCCGCCGGCATCGCGGAAGAACATGAGATAGAGGCCGTTCGGGGCGAAGGTGGGTCCCTCGTTGTGGAAGCCTTCGACCAGAATGCGCTCGCCCGAGCCGTCCGGCTTCATGACGCCAATGCCGAACGAGCCGCCCTTGATCCGGGTGAAGGCGATCAGGTCGCCGCGCGGCGACCAGACCGGGGTCGAATAGCGGCCCTCGCCGAATGTGATGCGCTTGGCCGGACCGCCGCTCGCGCTCATCACATAGATCTGCTGCGAACCGCCGCGGTCGGATTCAAACGCGAGTTGCGCGCCGTCAGGCGAATAGGTCGGCGAGGTGTCGATCGCCGAGCCGTCGGTGAGGCGCGTCGTGGTTCGTGAGCGCAGATCCATCGAGTAGAGATTGGTGCTCGCGCCGTCGGAGAGCGACATCACGATCTCTTGTCCGTCCGGCGAATAGCGCGGCGCGAAGGTCATGCCGGGAAAATTGCCGACCGACTCGCGCTGGCCGGTCTCGAGGTTGAGCAGCGTCACCTTGGGATCGCCGGAGCCGAACGACATGTAGGCGAGTTGCTGGGCGGAAGGCGAGAAGCTCGGGGTGACGACAAGCCCTTTGCCGCCATCGAGATATTTGAGGTTCGCCCCGTCCATGTCCATGACCGCGAGCCGCTTGTGACGCTTGTCCTTCGGGCCGGTCTCGTCGACAAAGACGATCCGGGAATCGAAAAATCCCTTCTCGCCGGTGACACGCGAGAAGACCGCGTCGGCGATCATGTGCGCGACTCGGCGCGCGTTCGCGGCGTCGGTCGAGTATTGTTGACCGGCCACCTGCTCGCCGGTCGCGGTGTCCCATAAACGGAATTGCGCGGTGACACGCCCCGGGTCTTGATGCAACACCCGCCCGGTCAGCACGAATTGCGCCGCCGCCGTCTTCCAAGCCTCCAGGTTGGGCGCCGCGTCGGGGTTGGCGATCGTCTCGGGAAAGCTCGTCGGGTTGAGCGGCAGAAGAAAGATCGAGCGGGCGAAATCCGAGGACACAACGCCGCTGATCTTCTCGCCTGCCTCTTCGCCCGCGAACGGGGTCACGGCGATGGTCACTGGTTTGAAATTGGCGCCTGCGTGCACATAGATGTCGCCCTCGGCGATCGCGGGCGTGCCGGCGAGCGCAGCAAGGCCGAACGCCAAGCCTGCAAGCGCATGGCGGCGAGAAACGAAACAACACACTCATCAGGCGGTCTCGCGGAACGACAAAGGACGCATCGCCGCAGGGCTCACCGAGCAGCGATCTGAGGATCGAAGTGGATGGTCTTCGTCTTCCATTGCTCATAAAACGGGCGATATTGCGCCGGCACCGGAAGCGGGTTGCAACTCTCGACCGCGGCCATGACGCTCTTGGCCTGCGGCTTGAGAGCGGGGTCCGACGGAGGGTTGACGAGCTTCGCCGGTCTCCGGAGCGAGCCGTCCGGATTGTAAGCGAGGCGCACCTGCGCGACGTAGACGTCGGCGTCGGCCGGCTGCCGCGCCGGCTTCCAACATTGAAGGTAGGTCTTGACCAGCCAGGCGTCGAAGCCGGCCTGCTGCGCTGAGCTCATTCGAGCGGGCGATTCGATCGGCGCCGGCTCGATCGCGGCTTTCGCTGTCGCAATCGCAGCCGGCGGGGTCGGGGGCATGGGAGGCTGCGCCTCCGATTGAGGCGCCTCAGCGACGCGCGCCGGACGCCCGTGTTGCATGCGTCCGTAACCGATATAAGCGCCGGCTGCGATCGCGACGAGGATGAGCGCCCCGAAAGGCTTCGGCAAAATACGCATTGCGGTTGACTCTCGTTTTCGGTTGTTGGCCCTGTTCGAGGCGGCCCGGCGCCGCGGTTGCACGGACGTCATCCCTGGGTCTCTCGCGGATCGAAATGGATCGTTTCGATCTTCCATTGGTCGAAATACGGCATGTATTGGGCTGGAACCTTCAGCGGGTCGCATTTCTTGACCGCGCGCATCGCGCTTTCCGCATGCGCGCGCCAGGCGCGGTCGGAGGGCGGATTGAGCAGGACCGGGCGGCCCGAGAGCGATCCATCCGGGTTGAAGACCACCTTGATCTCCGCGACATATGTGTCGCCGTCCGGCATCATCGGCGGCGGCGTCCAGCAGTTGAGGTAGCTTTCCGTCAGCCACGCATCGAGCGCAGACGCCATCGACATCGACATGCGCGGCGCGTCGTGGTGCGGCAGCCCCTGGGGCGTCAAGGCGGCCGTCTGGGTCGGCGCGGCGGTCGACGTTTTTCCTGCGCCGATGAGCTTGGCGATCGAATTCGGGTCAAAGTTGCGCTGCGGCCTGGGCTTCTCCGGCGCCGGTTCCTTCGGCCGCTCGGGCGGAGGGTCGAGGAATTTTGGCCGCACCGGGGGCTCGACCGTAGCCTCCTGGATCGCAGCCTTCGGCGGAGGGGGAGGCTCCGGTCTTTCGGGCGGCATCGGCTCAGTCTCGGGCGGAGGCGTCGCCTCAGCCTTGGGCGGCGAAGCTGGCTTGGGGGGAGGGGTCGCGGCCTTGGGGGGCGGCGGTCGGTCGGCGGCCTCCGGTTTGGGCGGCGGCTGCGGGCGGCTAGGTTGCGGCGTGACCTCCGTGGAGGCCCGCAGATCCGGCGGCGGCTCAGGCGGAGCCGGCGCGGGCTGGGGCGCGGGCTTGGCGTCCTTCTCGCCATTGGCGATTTGGTTGAGTTCGCTGAGCGAAACCGTCTCGATCGGAATGGCTTCCGGATGATCCGCGAATCGCGGGGCCGCGGCGAATCCGAGCAGGATCATCGCCAGCAGCGCCCCGTGCAGCGCCGCGGAGCCAGCGAAATTCGAATATGACCGCCGTTCTTCCAACGCCGCTCCCGGCTATTGTTTGATCGGCTCGGTGACGAGGGCCACCTTCTTGAACCCCGCGGAAGTGACCGCCGCCATGATCTCCGCCACGCGGCCGTAAGGCACTGTCTTCGAAGCGCGAAGATAGATGCGCTGATCGGTGTCGCTTTGTGACGCGGCTTGAAGCTTGGAGACGAGATCCGTGTCGGCGGTCGGCTCGTCCATCACAAAAAGCTGTCCCTGCTCATTGAGCGAAACCGCGATCGGCTTGCGGTCGACATTGAGAGCGGTCGCGCTCGCTCGCGGCAGGTCGACCGCGACTCCGGTGGTCAAAAGGGGCGCGGCGACCATGAAGATGATCAGGAGGACGAGCATGACGTCGATGAAAGGCGTCATGTTGATGTCGGCCATGGCGCCGTAACGCGGTACGCCGCGTCGTCCTCGACCGCTTTTGCGCCCGCTCGCGACAGGACTGATGGCCATCGCGCCGCTCTCGATCAGGAGACTTTTTCGACCGACAGATGATGGTCGATCTGCCGGGACAGGATGGACGAGAACTCGTCGGCGAAGCTCTCCAGGCGGGCCTGCGCTTTGGCGACGTCACCCTGAAGCTTGTTATAGGCGATCAACGCCGGGATGGCCGCGAAGAGGCCAATCGCCGTCGCAAGCAGGGCTTCCGCGATGCCGGGCGCCACGACCGCGAGCGAAGTGTTCTTCGAGGCGGCGATCGACTGAAACGAATTCATGATGCCGAACACCGTGCCGAACAGCCCGATGAAGGGTCCGGCCGAGGCGACCGTCGCCAACACGAGCAGGTTCGATTCGAGCCGCTCGACTTCGCGCGCGATCGAGACGTCGAGAACCTTGTCGATGCGGGCGTGAAGGCCGCGAAACGAGCCGGCCGCCTGCTGGAAGGAGCGCTTCCACTCCCGCATCGCGGCGACGAACAGCGCGGCCGCGCGCAGTGTTGTTCGGTTGGTTCGAGAGCGTTGTATAGAGTTCCTCGAGCGATTGGCCCGACCAGAAGATCTGCTCGAAACTCTCCATCTCATTCTTGAATTTGCGGAAAAGGCGGGTTTTGTCGAAGATAATCGTCCAGCACCAGAGCGAAGCGAGGAAGAGGCCGAGCATCACCGCCTTGACGACGATGTGAGCCGACCAGAACATCTGCGAGGATGCTCGTTTCCGGTGGCGTCGCTGCGGCTGCTGCGGCTACGTCGGCTGGATTCATCGGAACAGGCGACCTTTTGTTGGCAGGCTTATCCGGGCGGCCACTGGCGGCGAGACGGAAGCGGGCGGGGTCCTGCGCCGTAAATCGGCCGAAACTTGGGCTTTTGTCAGACGCCGGAAAAACCTGAATTTCTCGTTGCGATTTAAGACTCCGATAATGTTAATGGCCGGTTAGCAACCGGGCCCTTCCCGCCTCCCGGACGCGCTCAACTCCCTACCCAAACCCCGTCGCGGCCTTTATCGTGATCCGGCCGGGCGCGATCCTGCCCGGAGGAGGCGGGTTGATGGGGGCGTGGGAAACCTTCGGCTGGGAATGGGGCTCGGCGCTTTTGCGCTGGCTCCATGTGACGGCGGCGATCGCCTGGATCGGCGGATCGTTCTTTTTCATGCATCTCGACGCTTCCTTGCGCAAGAAGGCCGGCGACGACCCCGCGCTCGCGGGAACGTCCTGGCAGGTGCACGGCGGCGGCTTCTATCAGATGAACAAATACCTGCTCGCGCCAGCCGCGCTGCCTGAGCATCTCGTCTGGCACAAGTGGCAGTCCTACTGGACCTGGATGAGCGGCTTCGCGCTGCTCTGCTGGGTCTATTACGGGCAGTCTTCCCTTTTTCTCATCGATCCCGCGGTCATGCCGCTCGAGCCATGGCAGGCGGCGGCGATCGGCATCGTCGCGCTGGCGCTCGGCTGGCTCGTCTACGATTTCCTCTGCCGCTCGCCGCTCGCCGCCAATGAGCCGCTGCTCGCCCTGGTGGGGTTCGGCTATGTCGTGGCGACGAGCTGGGTTTTCACCCTCGTCTTTTCCGGTCGCGGCGCGCTCATCCATACCGGGGCGCTGATGGCGACGATCATGACCGCCAATGTGTTCTTCATCATCATGCCGAACCAGCGCAAGAGCGTCGCCGCGCTCCTGGCGGGCCAGAAGCCTGATCCCAAATGGGGCAAGAGCTCCAAGATACGGTCGACCCACAACAACTACATCACCCTGCCGGTGGTGTTCCTGATGCTGTCGAATCACACGCCGTCGACCTTCTCCAATCCACGCGTGATTCCCGCCATCGTGACCTGCATCATCGTCGCGGGCGCGATGGTGCGTTATTTCTACAATGTCTGGCATCTCGATCACGACCGCGCGCCCTGGTGGGCCTGGGCGGCGGCCGCGGTCGCCGTCTTTTGCGCCTTTGGCGTCGCCGCGACCGCCTCGCCCGGGATGCGCTCGCTGATGGGGCTTGCGTCCTTGCCGACCGAGACCGCGAGCCTCGATCAGCCCAAGGCGCCGCCGGAAGTCGTCGACATCGTGCAACTGCGCTGCATGATGTGCCATGCGCCTGAGCCGATGGAGGAGATCGGGGAAGCGCCGAAGGGCGTGCTGCTCGACACGCCCGAGCATATCGCCCGTTTTGCGCCCGCCATCCGCCAGCAAGCGGTTCTGAGCCATGCGATGCCGCCGAACAATTTCAGCCAGATGACGGACGACGAACGCAAGACGCTCGCGCGGTGGCTTGGAGTCGAGACGGCGCAGAATTGATGAGCGTTCGGAAACCCTGAACGATCGACAGTCGAGGAGACGACCCATGAGCAAGCGCTTTTTCGGCGACATCGGCCCCGTGCGTTTTGAGGGGCTGAAGAGCGACAACCCCTATGCCTACCGCCACTATGATCCGTCGCGCGTCGTGATGGGCAAGACGATGGCCGAGCATCTCAGGCCCGCCGTTTGCTACTGGCACAACTTCGCCTGGATGGGCACCGACATGTTCGGCGCGCCGACCTTCGAGCGGCCCTGGGACGGCGAGACGATGAAGGGGGCGCGCGCCAAGGCCGACGCCGCGTTCGAGATGTTCACGACCCTCGGCTTTCCCTTCTTCACCTTCCACGACCGCGACGTCGTTCCCGAGGGCGAGGGCTTGAAGGAGTTCGGCCGCAACCTCGCGGAGATGACCGATCTCTTCGCCGAGAAGATGCAGAAGACGGGGACCAAGCTTCTGTGGGGCACGGCCAATCTGTTCAGCCATCCCCGCTACCTCGCAGGCGCCGCGACCAATCCCGACCCGGACGTGTTCGCTTACGCCGCTGCGCAGGTGAAGAACGTGCTCGACGCGACGCACAAGCTCGACGGCGCCAACTATGTGCTGTGGGGCGGCCGCGAGGGCTACGAAACGCTGCTCAACACGGACCTCAAGCGCGAGCAGGAGCAGCTTGGGCGCTTCCTGTCCATGGTCGTCGACTACAAGCATAAGATCGGCTTCAAGGGCGTGATCCTGGTCGAGCCCAAGCCTCAGGAGCCGACCAAGCATCAATACGATTTCGACGTCGCGACCGTGTTCGGCTTCCTGCAGCGCTTCGGGCTCGAGCGGGAGGTCAAGCTCAACATCGAGGTCGGCCATGCGGTGCTCGCGCACCATTCCTTCGAGCACGAGGTCGGGCTCGCCGTGGCGCTCGGCATGCTGGGCTCGCTCGACGCCAACCGCAACGACTACCAGTCCGGCTGGGACACCGACCAGTTCCCCAACAACGCGGCCGAGCTCGTCCCGGCTTTCTATTTCATCCTGAAGTCGGGGGGCTTATCGCCGGGCGGACTGAATTTCGACGCCAAGGTGCGCCGCCAGTCGATCGATCCGGCGGACCTCTTGCTCGGCCATATCGGCGGGATCGACGTCTGCGCCGCGGCGCTGGTCGCGGCCGCGAATATGATCGAGGACGGCAAGTTCGACGCGGCCCGCACGGAGCGCTACGCCGGCTGGGACAAGCCGGAGGCGCAGGCGATGCTGGCGAAAGGCGCGACGCTCGAATCGATCGCGGCGCGAGTGGCCAAGGAGACAGATCGAGCCGAAGCCGAAGTCCGGCCGGCAGGAATTCTACGAGAATCTGCTCAACCGCTATCTGTGAGGGCTCAGCGCTTCCGCGTTGGCGCAGGCGCGCCGCGGTCGCGGCGAGCGCGCTCGCCGGCGCGCCGGCCCTACCGGCATTTTTACCGGCGCGCCCGAATTGGATCAGTGGCTTATGACCCCGTTTAGTTCCGCGCTGGATTTTGGGCGCATGGGCCCTTGTGGGCGAACAGTATAGTTTAAGGCGGCTGCGATTTCGATCTGACAGCCCCTGACCGCGGCGGCCCTCAACAGGCGTTCGGAAGGACGCACATCCGTGGACAGGGTTGGCTACCGCGGCGGGGCAATCAAGCGCAATCCGCGCGAATCGATTCATCGGATTTTTGCGTCTCGCGGCGATGCTTCGGGCCGGCGCCCCTGCACCCTGGGCGCCCGGCGGAGGCGCAATGTTCGGGCGCGTGATTTTCGTCGTGATTCTGGCTGTCGCAGCGGCGCTGGTCGGTTCGACCTTCCTCCTGGACCGTCTGCCGGAGCCGGCGCCTGTCGCCGCCGCTTCCGCGCCGGCAGTCGAGACGCCTGGCAACGCGGGCGACGCGCCCCCGCCCGAGCCGCCCAAGCGCGAGTCCCCCGGCTATCGGCAAGCGTTGCTGGAGGCTGACCAGCGCGGCCAATATGCGGCCGATGTCTTGATCAACGGGAGCCCGGTGCGGATGCTCGTGGACACGGGCGCAACCATAGTCTCCGTCTCCGCTTCGACCGCCAGGCGTCTCGGGCTGAGCCCGTCAAGCGGACGTAAGCTCATGATCCAGACGGCGAACGGGCAGTCGACCGCCTCTCCGACGATCCTAAGAAGCGTGAGCTTCGACGGCCTTTATATGAACGACGTCGAGGCGCTCATTCTCGCGCCCGAGGCCGGGGAAGTGAACCTGCTCGGGGAAAGTTTTCTCAAGCGCCTGGTCAGCGTCGAGCAGCGAAACGGGGCGTTGGTGCTGAGGCAGTAGCGGCTCGCTCAGGAGACGCGAATAAGCCGGGTCAGCTCGAACGGGATGTCGTAGCCGTCCCAGATGAAATCGAAGTCGAGGGCCGTTCCGATCGGCGCCCAGCGCGATACGCCGGGCCCAACGCGGGCGGCCGCGACCTTTTCGATCTCGCCGCGGTCCCAGCCGAAATAGGTGATCGTCTGGTCGCTCTCGCGGATGAAGCCCGGCACTTCGGCGAGCGAGCGGATGAAGACGACGCTGAGGAAGCCTCCGCCCACGCGCAGATCCTGACGCTCCGGCGCGCTCGCCACGATGCTCGTCAGATGCGTGTTTTGCCAGTTGACCGACGAAGCGCGCCCGGTCCCGGCTGCGTAGAACGCGGCCGTCATCTTGCCGATCGCATGTCCGACATGGGCCTTGGGATCGTCCATCGTCCACTCGAGCGCGGACGCGTCGAGGAGGCGCCGGACGGCGGCCGCATGCGCCGCGGCTTCGCCGACGACATAGAGGGCGTGCGGCGACGAGCAGGCCATCTGGTCGAAGACGAACACGTCATTGTGCAGCTTCTTGGCCAGCGCTCGAAGGGCGGGCTCGTCCAGCTTGTCGAGCGCGGCGCCGCTGATCGTCGAAAACGAAAACCGGTCGCCGAACCAGATCGACTTTCCGCCATTGCGCAAGGGCAGGGGGGCGAACAAGCGCGACCTTGGCGTCGCCGCCCCAGACAACGCGCGCGTCGCTCCGGGCGGAGATCTTGGCGCCAAGGTCGCCTTGCGAGGGATAGTGAACGAACAATTGGGACGTGTCGCCCGCTGTCTCCAGCTTCTCGAGGAAGAGGTCGACGATCGCGCGCATGCGCGCGCTGATTCCCTGCGGCAGGCGCACGATATTGGCGTTGCCCGCCAAATAGGCGAGCGCCCAGGAGTAAAGAAAAACCGTCTCGACATTTTGCGGCGGCAGATGGAAGACGAGGCCGCGCGGCCGCGCAATCGCATGTTGCGGCACGCGCGCCGCGAAGCTCTGGGCGAGCTTCATAAGCGCGGCGCGGCGGGTCCAGAAGGCGAAATGCGCGGCCGGCCCGGAAGCGGTTGACCGGTTCGCGCCGAGAAGCGCGTCGGCCACGGTCGCGACCAGATCCACGCGCTCGGACGCGAACGGGGCCGCGAGCTGTTGGCGAGCGGCGTCGAGCTTCGCCAGAGCGCGGTCTCTTCAACCGCCGCGTCACGCGCGCCTGCGCTATAGGCGAGCGCCTCGGTCACGGATCTGCCCTCACAAGGTCGCTCACGCCGCGATCACGTCGCTGCAGCCGCGGAGCTCAGTCTTCGGGGCGCGGCCGACGACACGGATCGCTTTGCCGAAACGGCCGCCGGCGCCTGCGTCGATCGTCTCCACGACCCCCATGTCCTCCGTCAGCACGCTATGGCCTGGATAGGATCGGGGCAGCAGCGAAACAACCTGAATGACGCCCTCTTCTCCAACCGCCGCGGGCTCCCAGCTGTGCGCTCGCCTGACGATGACGTCGGTGAAATTCGGCGGATAGAGCAGCCCGTCCGGACCCTCGATGAACACGGAGCCGATCTGCTCGACGAAGCCGTAGAAGTTATAGATGTTGCTCAGATTGAACCGACGCTTGAGCGCCGCCCGGAACTCGGCATTGGAAACCTTCTGCGCTTCGAGCTTCTTCCAACCGCCCGAGTGAATCAGGATCGCGTTGGAAAGATCGACCTCGCCGTCGTCGAAGGCGCGATAAAGCTTGTCCCAGACGAGGAAGGTGAAGCCGAAAATGAGGAACGGCTCTTTGCCATTCGCGCGGACGAAGGTCTCGACCAGCTCCTTGTCCAGATCGAGCTGCCCATCGAGCGCGAAGGCCGCCTTGGCCCCGAACTTCATCATGCCGAGCACGCCGCCGCCGCGCGCCGTGAGATCCGTCGGCTTGATCACATCCTTGGTGTCGATCGCGAGGAAGGGCAGACGACGGCCTCCGAGAATGGGGCGGAACGAGGCCACCAAAGCTTCCGACTGACGTCGCGCCGTCTCGTTGTCGATGATGATGCGGCTCGTTCGTTGCCCGGTGGTGCCGCTCGAGCGCATGACCATCGCGGGAAGCGCCGTGCTCTTCAGTTCCATTTCCTTGAACAGGCTCACCGGCAGATAGGGAACCTCCGAGCTCGAGCCATAGGTCTTGAGGCCGCCCCAGGCCGCATCGAGGATGCGCTTATATTCGGGGCTCTTCTCGTAGTGATAGCGCGTGAGCTCGTTGAGCCCTTCGATGAGAAGCGGCTCCTTTTCGGACTGCCTCAGCGAATAAGGCGGCTCAATGAGGAGACGCTCAAACACTCACAAGGTCCTTCAGTCGCGCATAGTCGATCTTGCCGCTCGCGGCGCGCGGGATTTGTACGACTTTGCGCAAGGCGAAGCTCGATGAGGGCACCTTATATGTGTCGGCGAGCTCCCGGATGCGAGTCTTGAGCGCGGCATCCTGCTCCTGCTCGTGCGCGACCGCGATTTTCTCTCCGAGGTCAAGGCAGGCGACCGGGCAGACGGCGAACAGCTCCTTTTCGATCTCGTCCAGCCCCAGGCGATATCCGGCGATCTTGGCGAAACGCTTGGCGCGGCCGGTCAGGTAGAGGAAGCCCTCCGCGTCCAGCCGTCCGAGGTCGCCGGTTTCGAGGCGTCCCTTCATCTCGTCGCCCTTGCCGAGGTCGGCCCTGGACATGGCGTAGCCCAACATGACGTTGGGGCCTTCATAGACCACCGTCCCAATCGCGTCGGTTGGCAGCGTGGCCCCGTTCTCGTCGACGATCGACAATCGGCCGCCGGCGAGCGCGACGCCAACCGAGCCCGCTTTGCGAGCGTGATCCCCATGTTGCAGGGTCGCCATGCGCGGCGCCGCCTCGGTCTGACCGTACATGACGAAGAACTGGCCGCCGCGCTGCGTCGCCCATTCATGAATCTTGGTCTGAACGCGAAGGTCCAGCGCTCCGCCGGCTTGGGTGAACACCTTGACGGAGTCGGGGACGAGGCCCGCGCCGAGCCGCGCGAGCGCGACATAGTGGAAGGGCACGCCGGGGAAATGCGAGCCGCCGACCTTTCGGATCTTCGACCAGAAGCTCTGCGAAGTGATCGAATCGTTGATAAGACAAAGCCGGCCTCCGGCCGTCAGATGCGAAGTTACGACGGAAAGCCCGTAGGAATAATGCACAGGCAAATGGGCGATGCCGACGCTCTGTTCGTCGATCGCCAGCGCCTGCGAAATCTGACGCGCGTTGGCGAGCCACGGCCTCACGCGACAGCCGAACATATTTCTGGCTGCCGGTCGTCCCTGATGTGGACAGAAGCAGCTGCAAGGCAGGGTCGATGGGCGGAACCGACGATCCGCTGTCCCTTGCGATCCATTCGATAGCGCCCGCGCGAGTCTGCGCCGAGCCAAGGGTTGTCTTGCCGCTCATGACGTGGGGCAGTTTCTCAGCGACACCGGGAGCCCCCAGAATGATGTCGGGCTGATAGGACTGAATGAGACCCGTCATCAGATGTTCGGGAAGCGAGGGATCGACGAGCGCGGTCGCATGGCCTGCCGCCGCTGCGGCAAGAAGACCGACGATCGTTTCGGAATTGACGCCGCAGAGCAGAAAAATCAGCCGCTTTTCCGCGGACGCGATGCTCTCGGCGAGATCGAGGCTCGCCGCCCGCAGCTCTTCCCGCGTCAGCCAGCTGTCGCTACGGTCGTCATACACCGACGGCGACGCCTCGAGGGGCGGGATCAGCGGCAGAAGCCCGCCGCAGGAGAGGTCTAGATCTTTCATCCCGGTTGCTGACCGCTATTGACCCGTTGGCGCTGTCTCACACCCGCCTCAGACAACGAGGCCGCCATCAACCCCGATGATCTGCCCGGTCACATAGGACGAGAGGTCCGAGGCGAGAAACAAGATTGTATTGGCGACATCCTGCGAGGCGCCGACCCGACCCATCGCGATCTGCGACTCGAGGCTCTTGCGTTTGTCATCGGGGATCGCCTCGATCATCGAGGTTTGGATGAGGCCCGGGGCGACCGCGTTGACGCGAATGTTCATCGGCGCGAGTTCCTTGGCGGCGGAAAACGTCGCGCCAATGACGGCCGCCTTCGTCGCGGAATAGACAGTCTGGCCGCTGTTCCCTCTTCTCCCGACGATTGACGAGATGTTGATGATCGATCCGCTCTTGCGTCGCGACATCAGCCGCGCGGCGAGCTGGGTGATCTTGATCAATCCGATGATGTTGACGTCAAACAGCTCGTTGATCTCGGCATCCGAAATCATGCCGATGAGCTTGTCGCGGAGGATGCCGGCGTTGTTGACCAGGATGTCGAGGCGCTTGTGCTTCATCGCGCTCTGGATGAGGGCGGTCGCGGTCGGGCTGTCCGCGACGGAGCCGTACACCGCGCTCACGCGCTCGGGATAGGCTTTCTCCAGTTCCGCGAAGCTCGCCGAGGCTTCGTTCGACGCGCGGGCGTTAAGCACCAGGGTCGCGCCGGCCTTGAGCAGAGTTTCGGCCGCGGCTCGCCCGATGCCGCGCGACGCGCCGGTCACGATGGCCACGCGCCCGCTGAGGTCAATGACGGTCATGGGTTCACGCTTATGAAGTCAACCGGCGGTCGGCTTCACGAAGCCGCTTTTTCGGGCGCCGGTTCGTCGGCCACGGGCGAGGCTGCGCCGAAGTCCGGCCGGACCGTGCGGTCGATAATCCCCCTGGGACCGGTCTTGATGCCCTTTTCCATGATCCGCGCCGGATTGCCGGCGACCAGGCAATTCGACGGCACGTCCTTCATCACAACGCTCGCCGCCGCGACCACGCAATTGTCGCCAACCCGGATCCCCGCCATGATGATGCTGTTCGCGCCGATGTTGCATTGTTTGCCGATCCAAGTATCCGCGTGAACGCCGCGGGGCGTGTCGTGGGTCATGACGACGGCGCCGAAGTTGATCGCCGTTCCTTCGCCGATATGGATGCCGCGCGGGTAGCTTTTGTCTAATTTGGCTGAATACGAAATCGCGCATCCGGGGGCGATCTCCATTCCCCAGACACGAACGAAGTATTGGCGGCGCAATTCCGAGAAGAACGGTCGAAGCTCACGGCGTACGACCGCCAGGACGCCGGTGGAGCGTAGGTCGGATAGCATCACGGTCGAACTCCATCATCAAAAAGGCGCCGAACCCCGCGTTTCACGCTCGGCGCTCGGTGACCGTCCCGTTTGTTTCGCCCCGACGCTGTTGAGATATAATTGTCCCTGCGGGCAGCGAAAACAACTCGCTCAGCCTCCAATAGGACTATACGCGAGGTTTTAACAGTTCGCGCATTAGGGTCAAGTTCAGGATGGCCCTCGCGCCGTCCCCTTCGCGGGAGGCCGCCGGTTGCTTCGGTCGTCCGCCTCCTCTAAGTCCCGCAGGCCTGTCGCCGAGCGCCGCGCCCGGCATCCCGATGGCTGAGGCCCGCCTTGTTCCCCAAACCTGTCCCCAAGCTCTCGCCCAACACCTACGCCTTTGAATCGCAGCCGATGGTCAAGCCGACGGGCTTTCGCGAGTACGACGCGCGCTGGCTCATCGAGAAGGAGATCAATCTCATGGGCGCCCAGGCGCTGGGGCTCGGCCTTGCGCGCCTTCTGAAAGAGCTTGGCGTCCCGCGCGAGGTGGTGGTTGGCCACGATTTCCGCAGCTATTCGGCCTCGATCAAGCTGGCGCTGACCGCCGGCCTGATGGCCGGCGGCGCGCATGTGCGCGACATCGGGCTCGCGCTTACGCCGATGGCCTATTTTGCCCAGTTCGCTCTCAACACGCCGGCGGTCGCGATGGTGACCGCCTCGCACAACGACAATGGCTGGACAGGCGTCAAGATGGGCGCGGCGAGGCCGGTGACCTTTGGCCCCGAGGAGATGGCGCGTCTGCGCGACATTGTTTTGGCCGGCGACTATGGCCCGGAAGCCGGCGGCGGCTATGACTTCGTGCCCGACTTCCCGGCTCGCTACATTGCCGATCTGACCAGCCGGCCGAAGTCCGCCGCCCCCTCAAGGTCGTGGCCGCTTGCGGCAACGGAACGGCCGGCGCGTTCGCGCCGAAGCTCCTGAGCGCCCTCGGCGTCGAGGTCGTTCCGCTCGACTGCGAGCTCGACTTCACCTTTCCCCGCTACAACCCCAATCCCGAGGACATGCGGATGCTGCATGCGATGGCGGCGGCGGTGAAGGAGAGCCACGCCGACCTCGCGCTCGGCTTCGACGGCGACGGCGACCGTTGCGGTGTGGTCGACAACGAGGGCCACGAGATCTTCGCCGACAAGATCGGCGTCATGCTGGCGCGCGATTTGTCGAAGCTCCACAACGGCGCGACCTTCGTCGTCGACGTCAAGTCGACCGGCCTGTTCGCGACCGATCCCGCGCTTCGCGCCAATGGCGTCAAGGTCGACTTCTGGAAGACCGGCCATTCGCACATCAAGCGGCGGGTCAGGGATTTGAACGCCCTCGCCGGCTTCGAGAAATCGGGGCATTTCTTCTTCAACGCGCCGGTCGGGCGCGGCTACGACGACGGTTTCGTCACCGCGATCGCAATCCTCGAAATGCTGGACCGCAATCCGGGGAAGTCGATGGCCGACCTCTATCGCGAACTGCCGAAGACCTGGGGCTCGCCGACGATGTCGCCCCATTGCGCCGACGAGGTCAAATACGAGGTCGCGGACCGGGTCGTCGCGCGGCTCGAGGCGATGCAGGCGCGCGGCGAGCCGTTCGCTGGGCAGCCGATACGCGATCTCGTCACCGTCAACGGCGTTCGGGTGACGGTGGAGGACGGCACGTGGGGCCTGGTCCGCGCCTCGTCGAACAAGCCGGAGCTGGTCGTCGTGGTCGAGAGTCCGGCGTCGGAAGCGCGCATGCGCGCGATGTTCGAGGCGGTCGACCGGACCTTGCGGGAGAACCCCGAAGTCGGCGCCTACAATCAGACGATCTGAGGCGATGGACGAGCCCCAGCACGTCCTGCCCGATCTCATCAGGCCGGGCTTGAAGATCGTCTTCTGCGGCACGGCGGCGGGAAACGTCTCGGCGGCGCGCGGCGCCTATTACGCCCATCCGCAGAACCGCTTCTGGGCGGCGCTACACACCTTCGGGCTGACGCCGCGAAGGCTTAATCCGGAAGACTACAACGACCTGCCGCAATGGGGCCTTGGCCTCACTGACATCGCCAAGCACGTGAGCGGCATGGACCGCGAACTGCCGCCCGGCGCGCTCGGCCGCGACGCCTGCGCGGCGCTCGAGGCGAAGATAAAGGCCGTCGAGCCCAAGTGGCTCGCGTTCACGAGCCTCACCGCTGGGCGCCGGTATCTCAAGCGCGCGGCCGGCTTTGGCGAACAGGAAGAGCGCATCGGCCGAACCCGCCTCTGGCTCCTGCCGTCGCCATCGCCGACCGCGGGCTGGAACTGGGCGACCAACGCCCACTGGTGGCGGATGCTGGCCGACCGGGCAGGGGGCTAGCGGCTCCAATTTGCCGCGGCGGATGCAACCGGGCCTCGCGAGCTCGTGCAAATAACGGCAGGGGCCCATCTGGAGCGACCGCGCCGCGCAAACGTCGCGGGCTCGTCCAAGCCGAGGCGAACCGAAGCCTTCCATTCTTGGTTGAGTTGCTCTTTTCATTCCGAAGGTAGGGTCGGCGGCAGACGCAAAAAAAGAGCTTCATTGCCCGGCATCCTGGACTGTCTTAGGGTAGGCCGCTTTTCGAAGGGATGGGCGATGCGGCTTCATCGGCGCGAATTGCTTGGAAGCGTCGCGTTCCTGTTGATCGGCGGAACTGCGATCGGTCGGGCGCAGTCGCTGCCCTGGCGGTCCGTCTTCCGGCTCCGAGGCGGAGAAGCAGCGGAGCGCGGTCGCCAGAACGGGAACTTTTCGGCCGCCAGTGGATTGAAGTCGACTGGGCTCACCGCGGAGGCGACGATGAATGGTCTGATCTATCTCGTTGGGTTGATCGTCGTAATCATGTTCATTCTCTCCTTTTTGGGACTTCGCTGATGGCGCCGCGAATCCTGACCGAAGGGCCGGACGATCCTTTGGCGGATGTGGACCCTGTCATAGGGAGCCCGGCATATTTGCATTGGAGCCCAATCTTCGCTGGGGCGATCGTGGCCGCAGCAGTTTCTTTTGTCCTCATCTCCTTCGGATCGGGTCTCGGCTTGGCGGTAGCGTCGCCCTCGTCGAGTTGGCGTGACACATCGTCGATACTGGCCTTGCTTGCGGGTCTGTGGCTTCTGCTAACGTCCCTCGCTTCGTTTG
The DNA here is from genome assembly GCA_963820095.1 of uncultured Alphaproteobacteria bacterium. Taxonomy (GTDB): domain Bacteria; phylum Pseudomonadota; class Alphaproteobacteria; order Rhizobiales; family Beijerinckiaceae; genus Roseiarcus. The sequence goes on along the minus strand of CAWFZA010000016.1, from coordinate 56,520 downwards.
GGCTTGGAGGATATTTGGCCGGTCACCTGCGGGAGGTTTGGAGCGCTGCTCCACCCGATGCGGTCGAGCTTCGGGATGGCATCCACGGCCTTCTGGTTTGGGGTCTCGCAATCCTCATCGGAGGGCTTCTAACGCTTTCGGCCTCGAGAACGGTCACAGGACAGGCCGACTTGGCCGCGCCAAGCGCGGCAAGCGCCGAACCGCTTTTGGCGTTGGAACTAGATCGGCTGTTTCGATCGGACCGTGCGCCGACCGAAGTCGGGAATGACGCGCCGCTACGGGCCCAAGCCGCGAGGATCATCACAACCGCGGTTGGCCACACAGGAATGCAGCAAGAGGATCGCGACTATCTGGTTCGTCTGGTTCAGGCAAGGACTGGTCTCGCCCCGCCTGACGCGGAACACCGTGTCGATCAAGTGATCGCTCAGGCGAAGGACGCGATTGCGAAGGCTCGGCACGCGTCGGTGATCTTGGCGTTCATGATCGGCTGCTCACTTCTGGTCGGCCTGGCGGCGGCGTGGCTGGCTGCGGTGGCCGGCGGTCAGCATCGCGACAGTGCTGTCGTTCATCATTTCTGGCGCCGTTGGGACGTGAATCGCGCGTTCCTCATTCGATAAACCGATCTCCGCTCCGACTGCCTATCCGCCCGCGGCCGGCGTAATCGTCCACCCGGACGATTGGCGTTGGAAGGAAGGCGTCCATAGGTCGTCGACAGATGGGAGTTTTCGAGCCGAAGGAACGCTTACGCTCCGATCGCGGTCGCCTCGAGCCGGGCGCTGAGCCTCAGCGCGTCATTGATGACAATCGCTCCGCGCCGGCGCTCGATCAGGCCTTCGCGCTCCATGGCGTTGATTTCCCGCGAGACGGTTTCGCGCCGCGTGTTGATGCGCGAGGCGAGTTCCGACTGGTTCGGCGGCGCGAGGATGATGGCGCGCTTCGGATCCTCGCGATCGGGGCGGGCGAGGCGCAGGAGCTCGGCGTGCACCCGGCTGCGAACGTCGAGCGCGCCCGAGTTCGCCGACCCGGCGGGTCATTGCGCGATTGCGCGCGACCAAGGTCGCGACGACCGCTTCACCCAGCGGGCGGTGCGTGAACATCGTCTCCACAAAGACCGCGCTCGGCATTTTCGCCACTGTCGAGTCGTTGACCGCGAAGACGCTGAGCGAACGCGGGCCCCCGTCGAGAGCGGCCAGTTCGCCGAAGAACGAACCGGCCTCCATGTCGGAGAAAATCAGGTCCTGCCGCACCCCGTGCGACACCGCCCTCAGGCGTCCGGTCATGACGAAATAGACATCGCGGTCGCTGGCGGTCTGACCGAGAACCCAAGCCCCCGCCGCTGTCTTCAGCCAGGTGCAGTGGCGGTCCAGAATCCGGCAAGGCTCCGGATCGAGCGTTTTGAAGCAGGGATGCCCCGAAAGCGAGCTTATGACCATCGCCGCGCCCGTCGCTGATTGGCGCCGATGTGGCGGAGATCTGCGCCCATGTCCAAGCGACGTTGCGCCGGCCACGACCGTGTCGCCTCGGCAGAGGCGAGGCGGTCCCCGCAGAGATGGGCGGCCTCCACCCTCCGGGTCATCGCGCGATTGCGCAAGACTAGCGTGGCGATCACCGCTTCGCCAAGCGGCCGGTGGTTGAACATTGTCGCGACGAAGACCGTGCGCGGCATCCTGGCCAGCGTCGAGTCATCGATCGCGAAGGCGCTTAGCGACCCTGGGACGCCGTCGAGGGCGCTCAATTCGCCAAAGAAGGAACCCGCCTCGATCTCGGACGAAATAACTTCTTGCCGCGTCACGTGGGCCGCAATCCTCAGCCGGCCGGCCAGAACAAAATAGACGTCGCCGTCGCTCTCCGCCTGGCCAGGGACCCAAGCTCCAGCCGGCGTCTTGAGCCAAGTACATTGGCGATCGAGATCCTGGCACGATTCCGGGTCGAGCGTTTTGAAGCAAGGATGGATTGAAAGCGAGTCTATGACCATCTTCCGCCGCCAGGACCCCGGCGACGGTGGCGGACGCCGGTCCTGACGTCAAGTCTTTTGCCCCTGCTGCAACGGCTTTGGCCCGACATAAATGTGGAGAGGTTAAGTGTAAGTACGGGCGGACTTTTCCGTGAATTGCAGTGTATTAGCATTTTTCCGATCACATTGTGACGGCGGTCACAGCCGGGGACCACGCAATCGTCTACTTGAAAACTGTCCGGTTGGGTCCTCTGTCCGCCCGAAGCGTAAAGGGTCCGGTCGCAAGCGATCGGCTACCGGAGATTGATAATCCCGCGCAACCGCGCCTTGGGGCTGGGTGCGAAGTGCGGCCCTTGCGCTGATCTCCCACGGCGCGAGGACGAGCGCGACGCCTGTGCTATTTTCCGCGGGCTCGGGCGTCGCGCTCACATCTTATGCCTAACTCAGTGGACGCGAAACTCCATATGCAGGCGGCCGCGGTGGGCGGCCTGCGGACCATGGCGCCGCGCGGTCGGGGCGCGGTGGTGGGTCTGCCCGTACCAAACCCGACCCTGCCCCGCGTGGCCGGGCTGCGGGCTCCCGTGGAGTTGGCCGACGCCATTGGCCTTGGGTCCGTGCCGGGCGAGACAGGCGTTATAAGCCATGGGCTCGCGATATTGCGCGCAGGCCGGATTGTCCTGGGCCTGCACGCCTCCAGCCCAGGCAACAGCGGCAAGCGAAAGCGCGATCGCGGCGCGGGCGGACATGGCTTCAGCTCCTGAGCGTAGCGCCGGTCTTTTTCGCCACCTCGGCGACGATCCTGGATACCGAGGCGTCAATTTCGGCGTCGGTGAGCGTGCGTTCGCGCGGTTGCAAGGTCACCTGAATGGCGATCGACTTCGCGCCTTCGGGCACCCCTACGCCGCGATAGACATCGAACACGCCGATCTTGGCGACGAGCGAACGTTCGGCGCTCTCCGCAGCCTTGAGGACGTCGGCCGCGCTGACCGCCTCGCCGACGACGAAGGCAAGGTCCCGCTCGACGGCCATGAAGTCCGAGCGGACGAGCTTCGGCTTGGTCTTGGTCGGTTTCGTCTTGGGCGCCGGGATGGCGTCGAGCGTGATCTCGAAGGCGACGATCGGGCCTTCGGCGTCGAGCGCCTCGCACGCCCTTGGATGCAATTGCCCGAACCATCCCACGATCGTCTTCGGCCCGAACTGGAGGGTCGCCGCCCGGCCGGGATGCAGGAACGACGGGCCGCCGGGGACGACCTGGACCGCATTCGGGTTCGCGCCGAGCGCCGAGAGAAGCGCCATCGCGTCGCGCTTGGCGTCGAAGACATCGACAAGCCCTCCGCCGCTCCAATTCCGGCCTTCCTCGCCAGCCTTCGCGCGGCCACGTCGCACGGCAGCCGCCGCGATCCGCTGATCGTTTTCGTTCGCGCCGAGAAACACCTGCCCGACCTCGAACAGCGCAACGTCAGCGATCGCGCGGCGCGCATTGCGTTCGGCCGCCGCGACCAGCCCCGGAATGAGGCTCGGCCGCATGTCGGAAAGGTCGGCGGCGATCGGGTTGGCGAGCGCGAGCGCCCGCGAGCCGCCGCCGAACAGCTCAGCTGCGGCCTTGGAGACGAACGACCAGGTGACCGCCTCGCGCGAGCCGAGCGCCGCGAGCGTGCGCTTGGCCATGCGCGTACGCTTCTGCATCAGCGTCAGCACGGGCCTCGGCACGCCATCGTCGAGTCGGGGCAGGGGAGTGGGCGGCGCGCGGTCGACGCCAACGATGCGCAGGATCTGCTCCACGACGTCGGCCTTCACCTGAATGTCGGGGCGCCAGGAGGGGACAAGCACATGTCCGTCCTCGACCCCGAAGCCCAGCCGAAGAAGGATCGCCTCGCCTTCCTCACGCGGAATATCGACGCCGAGCAGCCGCTTGACCTCGCTATAGGGGAAGGGGATCTGCCGCCGCGGCGCTGATGGGTTTCCCGCCACGATCATCCGCGAGGGCTCGCCGCCGCAGATCGAGAGCACGAGCTCGGTCGCGAGATCGCAACCGGGCACGCAGAAATCGGGATCGACGCCGCGCTCGAAGCGATAGCGCGCGTCGGTCATGATCCCGAGCTTTCGTCCGGTCTGGGCGATGTTGGTCGGGTCCCAGAGCGCGCTCTCGATCAGAACGTCGCGGGTCGTCTCGTCGCAGCCGGAATGCTCGCCGCCCATGATTCCGGCGATCGATTCGACGCCGTTCTTGTCCGCGATGACGACCATGCTGTCGTCGAGCGCGTAAGTCTTGCCGTCGAGGGCCTGCACGCTCTCGCCGATGCGAGCGCGGCGGACTGTCAGATCCCCGGCGACCTTGGCGAAGTCGAACACGTGCAGCGGGCGCCCGCGGTCGAAGGTGATGTAATTGGTGATGTCGACAAGCGCGCTGATCGGCCTCAAGCCAATCGCCCGTCAGCCGCTTCTGCATCCACTCGGGCGATGGCCCATTGGTCACGCCGCGGACCAGCCGCAAGGCGAAGGCCGGGCAGAGATGCTTGTCGGCGGGGGCGAAATCGAGATGCACGTGGGTCGGGCAGTCGAATACGCCTTCGTAAGATTTCGGCGCCGGCGTTTTCAGCTTGCCGAGCGCCGGCAGCGGCGAGATCGCGCGCAATTCCCGCGACGCCGGTCGCGTCGGGACGGTTCGGCGTCACCGCGACGTCGATGACGGGATCGTCGAGCTCAGCGTATCGCGCATAAGCCACGCCGACCGGCGCGTCGTCAGGCAATTCGAGGATGCCGTCGTGATCCTCGCTGAGCTCGAGCTCAGCCGCCGAGCACAGCATGCCGTTCGACTCGACGCCGCGGATGACGCCCTTGGCGAGCGTCAGCTTCTTGCCGGGAATGTAGGTCCCGACGGGCGAGAACACGCTCTTCATGCCGGTGCGCGCGTTCGGCGCGCCGCAGACGACCTGCACCGGGCCATGGCCAGCCTCGACAATGCAGACCTTGAGGCGGTCGGCGTTGGGATGCGGCTTGGCTTCGATCACCGAAGCGACGACAAAGCCGTCGTATTTTCTGGCCGGGTCCTCGACCGACTCGACCTCGAGGCCGACGCGGGTCAGCGCATCGACGATCTCGGCGAGCGACGCCGAGGTGTCGAGATGGTCCTTGAGCCAGGAGAGGGTGAATTTCATAAATCAGTCGGTTCGGGTTTGCGCCCTACAAGCTTTATCCAGCATGCAAAAGCTTGGCTCACAGGTCAGGTTCGGTCGCGCCTGGCGCTTTCGCCCCACGCAGCATGCTCGCGACGCTGATGTCCTCGTCGATCTCAGGCCAATGGATGCCGAGCGGGGAAAGCTCGAACTCGCGACTTCTGTTCGGCCGTCGCGGCCAGGAGCCGCGGATACCACCAGAGGGGAGTCTCGGAGCACACGGCCGTCAGCGAGGGTCACGGTGAGGTGACGATCATCGCATTCAGCGGCGAGGGGCTGCGCGTCTTCAACTTCAATCTGCAAAATAGTCATTCCAAGCCTCTAGGAACGCGTCGTGCTCTTCGCGGATCTTCCGAATAGCATCCCCAAGGTCACGGGCAGGAAAGCCGAGGTTGATCGCGACCGAGCAGTCGCTCAACCAGACCTTCGCTTCGTGTTCTCCCCTAACCACGTGAACGTGCGGGGGCTCATCGCCGTCGGCAGAATAGAAGAAAAAGCGATATCCGTTCCATCGCAAAAGCGTCGGCATCCGTTCACCCGCTCAACCCCCCGGCCAGTGTCGGGACGTCGAGCGGCTTGAAGCCATAGTGATTGATCCAGCGCAGGTCCGCGTCGAAGAAGTCGCGCAGATCCGGCAGGCCGTATTTGAGCATCGCCAAACGGTCGAGGCCGATGCCCCAGGCGAAGCCCTGATAGACCTCCGGGTCGATGCCGCAATTGGTCAGCACGTTGGGATGGACCATGCCGCAGCCGAGCACTTCGAGCCAATCCTCGCCCTCGCCGATCCGTATTTCCCCGCCCGAACGGCGGCACTGGATGTCGACCTCGAGCGAGGGTGACGTGAAAGGAAAAAAGCTCGGGCGAAACCGTATGCCGACGTGGGGCGCCTCGAAGAAGGCGTTGAAGAATTCCTCCAACACCCATTTGAGGTTGGCGAGCGTCGCGCGATCGTCGACGACCAGGCCCTCGATCTGGTGAAACATCGGCGTATGGGTCTGGTCGGCGTCGCGCCGATAGGTGCGTCCGGGGCAAATGACCCGGATCGGCGGCTTTTGGTTCAGCATCGTGCGCACCTGCACCGGACTCGTGTGGGTGCGCAAAACCTTCCGCTCGCCCTTGTCATCAGGCTCGAGGAAGAACGTGTCGTGCATGTCGCGCGCCGGATGTCCGGGCGGGAAGTTAAGCTTGGTGAAGTTATAGTCGTCGCTCTCGATGTCCGGCCCTTCGGCGACGGAGAAGCCCATCTCGGCGAAGATCGCAACAATCTCGTCCATCACCTGGCTGATCGGATGGATGCGCCCGGTCTCGACGCCGGGCAGGGGGACCGGCAGCGTGACGTCGACCGCCTCGCGCTTCAGCTGCGTCTCGAGCGCGGCGCGCTTGAGCACCGTGCGTCGCGTGACAAGCGCTTCCGTGACCTGATCCTTGAGCGCATTGATGGCCGCGCCCCGCGCTTTGCGCTCGTCCGGCGCAAGCTTGCCGAGCGTGGCGAGGAGCGCGGAAATCGATCCCTTCTTGCCGAGCGCGGCGACGCGCGCAGCCTCAAGCGCGCTTTCATCGCCAGCGCCGTCAATCGCGGCGAGCGTCTCCCGTTCAAGGGCGGCAAGATCCGACATCTTTAGACTCCCGGCGAGCGGGCTTGGGCTTCCCTCATCTCACAGGGAAGGTCCCGCCTCGCCAAGCCGTTTCCAGTCCCCGAGCGAGGAAGGGACGATTGGGCCGCGTCAGGCGGCCTTTGGCAGCGCGCCCTTCGCCTGTTCGACGATCGCGGCGAACGCTGCAGGCTCGGTGATGGCGAGGTCGGACAGCACCTTGCGGTCGACTTCGATCCCCGCCTCGGCAAGGCCGGAAATAAATCGGCTATAGGTCAGCCCGTGCTCCCGCACCGCCGCATTGATGCGCTGGATCCATAAGGCGCGGAACTCGCGCTTGCGATTCTTGCGATCGCGATAGGCGTATTGCATCGACTTGTCGACCGCAGCCTTGGCGGCGCGGATCGTGTTCTTGCGCCGGCCAAAGAAGCCCTTGGCGGCCTTGAGCACCTTCTTGTGCTTGGCGTGGGCGGTGACGCCCCGTTTGACGCGCGACATGGTTCAATTCTCCGGGGAAAGGTTCAGCCGTTCGGCAGGTAGAACTTCTTGACCTTGTCGCCGTCGGTCTTGAAGAGGATCGCCGTTCCGCGCAGACGGCGGATCTGCTTGGGCGTGCGCTTGATCATCCCGTGGCGCTTGCCGCGCTGGACGTAGACGACCTTGCCGGTCCCGGTGAGTTTGAAGCGCTTCTTCGCGCCCGATTTGGTCTTCAACTTGGGCATTTGGCTCTCCTTCAAGGCTTGACGCCCTTTTGAATTTCGCGGGGCGAACGCCCCGGTTGCTCAGGAACAAGCAAAAGAACCGCCACGGCAGCCCTTACGGCCGGGCGGTTCTGAAGGCGCGTCGTTTACGTGAAAGCGCGCTTCTGCGCAAGTGGGCGAAGAGCCTCGGCGAAGCTCTGGGCTTCGGCCCTACTTCACCATCGTCGAGAGCATCTGCCCGCAGCCGTCTGCGAGATGCCTGGACTGCGCGTGCAGGTCGCTCGAGAGGGAAACCAGGCCGAACGCCAAGGCCCATACGATGAGAATTGTCGCAAAGGCGACCGCCAACGGCCGCTCGTTGCGGTGATCAATCAGACTTTCGTCATAGAAGCCTGAATTTGCTAAGTTTCGCGACATCGTCGCATCTCCATATTACCCGCCGTTCGTAACCCACGCGGCGGTTCCTTTTCATCCATCACTTAACCACAAGTCGCTGTCCGCGGGTGTGACGCAGATCACAGTCCGAAAGGGGCGCGTGAAATGGCGGTCGGCGGTCTCGCGGACGAAACGGGATGTCAGCCCCGGTATTGTTCGTCCGTAACCTTGTCCATCCACTCGACCGCCTTGCCGTCGAGCGCTTCCTGGATGGCGATGTGGGTCATGGCGGTTGTTGGGGCGGCGCCGTGCCAATGCTTCTCGCCCGGCGCGAAGACCACGACGTCGCCGGGGCGAATCTCCTCGATCGGGCCGCCCTCGCGTTGCGCCCGGCCGCAGCCCATGGTGACGATGAGCACCTGGCCCAGCGGGTGCGTATGCCAGGCGGTGCGCGCGCCCGGTTCGAACGTCACCGCATTGCCGGCGGCTCGCGAGGGAGGGCTTACCGGAAAGAGCGGGTCGATGCGGACCGCGCCGGTGAACCAATCCGCCGGACCCTTGCCCGACGGCTGAGAACCGCTTCGTTTGATCTCCATGCCGAACTCCTTAGGCGCCGAGGCCGGGCGGCATCGGCTGCTCGCCATGGTGCGACCTCAAGCCATCGATCAGAAGGTCAATGAGGCGCCGCGCGCTCGCCTCCCAGTCCGGCGCGGAATTGACGTAGGCGAAGCCGATCAGCGCGCGCAAAAGATCGGCGGAATCGGCGCTCGGACGAATGTCGCCGCTCGCCCTGGCGCGTTCCACGAGCAGCGCCATCGCTTCATTGATCCGCGCGCTCGAGTTCGCGTAGAGCGCCGAACCGCCGCCCACCAGCGATTTGAGCGCCGGGGCGATGACCCGCTTCGCGGCGATATAGTCGATGAAGAGCCGCATCCAGGCGCGGAGCGCCTCGGCCGGCGGAAGGGATTCGATCAGGCGAGGCGCGGCGTCGGCAAGCTGCTGGACCTCGCGGCGGTAGACCGCCTCCACCACCGCCTCGCGGGTCGGGAAGTGGCGGTAAAGCGTGCCGATCCCGACGCCCGCCCGCCGCGCAATCTCGTCGAGGCTCGCCTGCGGTCCTGCCTCCGCGAACGCAGCCTTGGCGGCTTCGAGGAGCCGGTCGCGGTTGCGCTGGGCGTCGGCGCGCGGCTTGCGGGACGCGGTCGGCGCTTTTCCGGCGGGCGCTCGGCGCGTCACCTCGACGCTCAAATTGCTTGTCTCCTCTTGTCAAACGGAGGGGCCTCCGTATGTCGACCGGAGGCATCGTCCGTTTATCCCCGCTTCCGGTTTAGGCAACCTTCGGGCGGAAGTCACGGCGCTTTAGCATGGTCGAGAGACAACCATGGCGGCGACCTTTGGCGTGACATCCACCGCCGACGAAGTGCTCAACGGCGTGAACTTGAGCGGCAAGGCGCAATGGGCCAAGAGCGAAGACAGGGTCGGCGAGCGGTTCTGAGCGGCGCGCGCGGGCGCGACGGCTTGGGGCAGAGCGAGCGGCGCGAAGGCGCCGCCCGCTCTCAGCCGCCCATCTTCCCTTTCATCGCCTGCAGCGCCTTGCCGCAGCCGATGCTCATCTCTTCCTTGTGCGCCTTGAGGCAGCCAATGATGCGTCCCCCGCCCGGCGGGACGCCGGGGCAAAGCCGCGCCACATCCGCCTTGCAATATTTCATCGCCTCGGCCTGCTGGGCGAACGCACTCGGCGCCGCTGACACCAGAGCCGCGAGCGAAAGAGCCGAAGCGATTGTGAGCTCACGGACGCGCATGTTCCCCTCCCTTCGCCCCCGGAAGCGGCGGCGTTTTGCGCTCGATTCGATAGGGCGGGCGCAGTCGACCGTCAAATGAAAAGATCGGCGATCTTGCACTGGGCGATCGTCGTGCAGGTCGGGACACATTGCTTCGGCGCATTACCGTATCGCAGACCTTCCCGCGCCCACATTGGTCGTCTTGGTGCACCCGACCATGGCTGCGTGCATCCTCCCTTGTGTAATTTCGTTCCTTCACTATCGTTACGCGCAAAGCGTTAAAGACGTCGCCTCTATAGGCGTGATCGCACCGAAAAGGGCTCTGGCGCTGGCGTCCGGCTCCGCCAGGCTCTAAGACACGCGCCTTTCACCGGAAGGAAGCCGTCTTGAACGCTCCCCAAGCCGCTCATGACAAGCGGCCCGTGTTCACGCACGGGTCGTTGATGCGGCACGTCGCGGTGATGACCGCGACCGGCGCCATCGGCTTGATGGCGGTGTTCGTCGTCGACCTCTTGTCGCTGTTCTGGGTGTCGAAGCTGGGCGATCAGGCGTTCAAGGCCGCGGTCGGCTACGCGGGCTTGGTCACGTTCTTCATCATGTCGATCAACATCGGGCTCACGATTGCGACCTCGGCCACGGTTTCGCGCGCGCTCGGCGCCGGCGACAGGCCGCGCGCGCGGCGGCTTGCCGCGTCGGCGCTGATCATCACCGCGGTTTTGTCCGCCCTGACGGCTCTCGCCGGGTTCGTGTTGCGCGATTGGGTTCTGACGGCCGTGTTGCACGCGCGAGGCGAGTCGGCCGAAGTCGCCTCGAAGTTCATCGCCATCAGCATCCCGGCGAACGTGCCGCTCGCGGTCGGCATGACGTTTTCGGGGATCTTGCGCGCGGTCGGCGACGCCCGGCGCGCGATGTACGTGACTTTGTCCGCGGGGATCGCGACGGCCTTTCTGGATCCGCTATTCATTTTCGGCCTCGGGCTCGGCGTCTACGGCGCCGCGTGGGCGACTGTGCTTTCTCGTCTCATTCTCCTTGCCGTCGGCTGGCTTGGCGCAGTCGGGGTGCACGACCTCGTCGCTCGGCCGAAACTCGACGCCGCGCGCGTCGACTTCGGCCCGATCATGGCGATCGGATTTCCGGCGATCATGGCGAACATGGCGGCGCCCGTCAGCTCGGCCTATACACTCAGGATCTTCTCGGATTTCGGGGAGCCTGCGATCGCTGCTTCCGCCATCATCGATCGCCTGACGCCCGTGGCGTTCGGAGTCGTCTTCGCGCTGACCGCGTCGGTCGGTCCGATCATCGGCCAGAACTATGGGGCCAAACTGATGGGAAGGGTGCAGCGGACGCTGACCGATTCCTTTATCCTTTCGATCGGCTACGTGCTCTTCGCCTGGGCAATTCTGGTGTTGGCGGAGCCGGCCCTTGTCGCCGCCTTCGAGGCCAAGGGCGAGAGCGCGCAATATGTCGCATTCTACTGTCGATACGGAGTGGTCGCCTGGATCTTCCTGGCGTGCCTGTTCGTCGCCAACGTGTCGTTCAACAATCTCGGATTTCCGGTCCTGTCGATGGTGTTCAACTGGGCGAGGGCGACGCTCGGGACCATTCCCTTCGTGACGATCGGCGCGCGTTACGGCGGCGTGCAGGGCGGGATGTTGGGCTTCGCGCTGGGAGCCGCGGTGTTCGGCCTGATGGCCGTTGCGACCGCCTATGGGGTGACCTGGCGGCTCGCGAAGGGGATGGAAGCAGGCGATCGCATTGGCTTGCGGCCAGCGACCGCGGGGCGAGGCGCGAAAACCCTCTGACCGCCGGCTTTCATGGGAACGCGCTGGCGATGTTGGCGAAGGCGGTGTTCAATGAGTGTCCAACCGCGCCGACGCTGGTTATGATCGCGAGCGCAATGCCCGAAGCGATCAGCGCGTATTCGATCGCCGTCACCCCTTTGCGGCAGAGCACGAACCGATGCAACAGCTTGGTCATGGCGGCATCCTCGAAGTCCACCGCATGAGGCCTGAAAGTTCCTAACATTGGATGAGGCCGGGCGAAGACTCTTGGGCTTGCGGCGGGCGCCTGCCGCAACGGTTAAGGCAGCCCGAAGGCCATCCGTCCGTCTCTATCTTTCCCAGTTACGCCCTTTGCATTGTCCGAGCGGCGCGACTATCTAGCCGGTTCGCCGGTTCCCCCGGCCGCTGGGGTAAGCGCCTTTATGGCTCGCGACGTCGTCGATAGTGAAGTTGTTGAATCGCGCGATGCGCTGGTCGCCTGGCTCGAGGCGGGATGCAAGCCGTCAGGCCCGTTCAGGGTCGGCACGGAGCACGAGAAAATCCCATTCCACCGTGCCGATCACGCTCCCGTCCCTTATGGGGGAGAGCGGGGGATCCGGGCGTTGCTGGAAGGGATGCGCGCCCATCTTGGTTGGGACGGCATCGAGGACCAAGGAAACCTGATCGGCCTCTACGACGCGAACGGCGAGGGCGCCATTTCGCTCGAGCCGGGAGGGCAGTTCGAGCTTTCGGGCGCGCCGCTCGAAAACGCGCATCTGACCGCCGACGAACTCGATCGTCATCTGGCCGCTTGCCGCAAGGTGGCGGAGCCTCTCGGGCATCGGCTTTCTCACCCTTGGCATGAGCCCAAAATGGTCGCTGGCCGAGACGCCGGTCATGCCAAAAAGCCGCTATGCGATCATGGCGCGCTATATGCCGAAAGTCGGAACCCGCGGCCTCGACATGATGTTTCGCACCGCGACTGTGCAGGTCAATCTCGACTTTTCGAGCGAACAGGACATGGTCACGAAGATGCGCGTGGGCCTGGCGCTGCAACCGGCGATCGTCGCCTTGTTCGCCAATTCGCCGTTCACCGACGGCAAGCTCAACGGGCTCTTGTCCGCCCGCTCGGAAATCTGGCGCCATACCGATCCGGCGCGAACAGGGATGCTCGCCTTCGCCTTCGAGCCTGGAATGGGGTTTGAGCGTTATGTCGACTACGCGCTCGACGTGCCGCTCTATTTCGTCAAGCGCGGCGACCATTATCAGGACGTGGCCGGGGCGAGCTTTCGCGATCTGCTCGCCGGCCGGCTCAAGGAGACGCCGGGCGAACGCGCCACGCTCGCCGATTGGGCGAACCACCTGTCGTCGATTTTCCCCGAAGTGCGCCTCAAGCGCTTCCTCGAAATTCGAGGCGCCGACGTTGGCCCGCCCGAGCGCATCGTTGCGCTCTCGGCGCTGATGGCCGGCCTCTATTACGATCCGGACGCGCTTCGGGCGGCGGAGACGCTGACCCAGGGCTGGACCGCCGCAGACCGGCAGAAGCTGCGCGACGACGCGCCGCTGCTTGGGCTCGCCGCCGAGATTCGCGGGCGGAGCTTGCGTGCGATCGCGCTCGATATGCTGGCCATCGCTCATGGCGGTCTCAAGCGGCGCGCGCGGGTGAACGGCAAGGGTGAGGACGAGACCATCTTTCTTCGTCCCCTCGAGGCGATCGCCGAAAGCGGCCGGGAGCCGGCGCGGCATTGGATCGAACGCTACGAAGGCCCATGGGGCCGCTCGGTCGAGCCGGCGTTCGAAGAGGCGGTGTTCTAGGGGGCGGCGCGCGCCGCAAATCGACCGATTGGCGCCGTCCGGCGGCTGTGCTCGTGGAAGGCGGGAGCTAGGGTTCAAACAATTGGCGTGACCACAGTCGGCGGAAATACATGCAGGCCGTCACCCGCACGGGGACCGTCACCCGCATCCACCGCCGGCGGCTGGCGAGCGAGGCTTGTCACGGCAGAAGCGCGCTTTCCCTGTACGTCTCGATGATCGCGTCGTAGACCGTCGGGTCGCCGCGGCTACGGGCGATCAGTTGCGCGCCTTGGACCGCAGCGTAGATCGCGAGCGCTTGGCCCTTGACGGCGTCGTCTCCTCGGGATTGGCCGAGCGACAGAACTTTGACCAGCCAGTCGACATTCGCCTCACCGAACTTGACCACCTCGATCCTGACCTCCGGAGGGAGCTCATTGAATTCGGCCGCCATCATGCCCCCGAGGCACATCCGATTGTCGTTCTGTACAGTGCGACCAAAGGCCTCCGTGTATTTCTGGATGCAAGCCTTCTGATCGATCCCCTCGGCCAGCAACCCGTCGAGATAGTGCAGAAAATCGAGCGTGTAACGCGCCGCCAACGCGCTCCCCAGTTCGCCCTTGGTCGGGAAATAATAGTAGATGCTGGCGCTCTTGATACCGACATCCTTTGCCAGCTCTCGGAAGCTCAAGCCGTTATAGCCGCGGTCCTGCACGGTCAGGCGCGCCGCCGTCATGATCCTGTCTCTCGTGTCACCGGTCGCGATCGCCATTGTCCTGCCTTTTACTCTACCTGACGACAGATAGACGTTGACAGCGCCCATTGAAAGGGGGTACGGCGATCGCTGTCAACCGTGTCTACCTGTCGTCAGGTAGAGTCTTTTCCACCCAACAGGAGATGATTATGCTCCACCAACAGATCACAGACACCAGCGCCATCCACTATCAGGAGGCGACCGCGCTCGCCGCGCTGATCCGGTCGAAACAGCTCTCGTCGCGAGAAGTGGTCCAGGCGCATCTGGACCGCATCCAGGCGGTGAACCCGAAAATCAACGCCGTGGTCACGCTCATGGCCGAACAGGCGTTGGCGAGCGCCGATGCGGCCGATAAGGCCGTCGCCGATGGCTCTTCGCTTGGGCCGCTGCACGGCGTGCCGTTCTCGATCAAGGATGCGCTGGACACCGCAGGGCGTTCTCACCCAGCGCGGCTCGAAGCTGTTCGCCGGCAATATTCCCGACACGGACGCGACCGCGGTGGCGCGCTTCAAGGCCGCGGGCGGGATTGCGCTCATGAAGAGCAATCTGCCCGAGTTCTCTGCCTGGACCGAGAGCGACAATCGCGTCACCGGCCGAACCAACAACCCCTGGAACCTCGAGCGCACCCCCGGCGGCTCGTCCGGCGGCGAGTCGGCGGCGCTTGCGGCCGGCATGTCGCCGATCGGCATTGGCAGCGATGTGATGATTTCGGTGCGCGGCCCAGCCGCCTTTACCGGCGTCGCCGCGCTCAAAGCCACCCATGGCCGCGTCCCCTACACCGGCCATTACCCCAGAGTCACATCGCACTGGTTTCACGTCGGGCCGATGGCCCGCACGATCCGCGACGTGGCGCTCGGCTACTCGATCCTGAAGGGGCCGGACGGGCTCGACGGCTACGCGATTCACGCTCCGGACGCGCAGGCGGACGGCGGCCGCCTTGCCGGTCAGCCGATCCGCGTCGGTTGGGTTTCCGACGCGGCTTTCGCTCCCGTCGATCCCGAGATCACCGCCGCCGTCGCCGCCGCCGCCGCGTCAGCTTGCCGATCTCGGATGCGCGGTCGAGGAAGTGACGCTGCCCTTCCTTGGCGATCCCTTCGGGACGCTCGCCACCCTTGTCTATGGCGAGATCGTCGCCTTCGATCAAAGCCCTGGCCGCCGGCCGGGAAAGCGAACTGCATGCAATCGGCGCCGGCATCGTTGCGACGCCGGATCCCTCGTTCGGCGATTTCGCCGCCGCCCACGCCAAGGTCGAAGTCGCTGCGGTCCGCGTTCGCAGGCTTTTTCCAGAAATATGACGTGCTGTTGACGCCGGTCACTCCGATGACGGCCACGCCGCACGGCGCCTTGGAGCTTGTCGTCAATGGCGTGACGGCGCCGTGGACTCACGTCATGGCGGCGACCTCGCCCTTCAACCTGACCGGACTGCCCGCGCTTTCGGTTCCCTACGCTTTCAGCTCCGAGAAGCTCCCGATCGGAATCCAACTGGTCGCCAGGTGGCTGGATGAGGCCACAATCCTGCGGCTCGGCGCGATGCTGGAACGCCGCGGCGGCCTCGGCGATCGCCATCCCATGATTTGAACCACACGGGGTCTCGCGATTAGATCGCGAGGGCCTCGACCAATGGCTGCCTCAGCTGCGAACCAGTCGTGGTGGTTGATGAGTTTCAACTCTGGCGTCTCGCGCCTCAGCGCGCGACGTCGCCACGGCTCGCGGGGACGAAAAAGCGGTCGGCGCCTAGCGGCGCGCCGATGACGGTGAGGCCGGATGACGAGCGAGCGCCGGCGATGCCCGGCTCGTCGAGCGGCGCAAACGGCCCAGGGAGCCCGCCGATCCGATCGCCCGATCCGAAACGGTCCCCCGCCGTGATGTAGCCTTTGATTCGCGCGCACCCGGCTCGACTTGGAGCGGGGTCCTCGTCTGATCCGCCACAATAGGACCCGCGCATCTCGGATTGAGCCCCGAGCGCGTCGCCGCCTCCGGCGCTAACGGGATGCGACAGGCCGGCAGCAATGATCGCCAATAAAGGGGCGCCCACGGCCGCAACGACCCTATGAACCTTGCGCGACGCGCCGACCGGATGGTGAATCATCATTTGCGGGAATGAAGCCGCATCGTGGCGGCAAAATGGCAAGCAGGCTCCGTAATGTTCTTTCTAACGCCCGGTGTGTCTTTTCGGCCAATCGCCCAGGGTGGCCTGGATGAGCGCCAGCGCCGCCACGGCGGCGGTGTCGGCGCGCAGGATGCGCGGCCCCAGGTTCAGGCGCAGCACCCGCGGCGACGAGAGGATCGCGGCGCGCTCCTCGTCGTCGAAGCCGCCTTCCGGGCCGATCAGGAGGCCGACGCCGGCCTCGCCATGCGCGCTTCCGAGCGCGTCGAGCGGGCTCGCCGGTTCGGCCTCCTCGTCGCAAAAGACCAGCAATCGCCCTGCCGGCCAGCTTTTGAGCGCCTCGCCAAGGGGCTGGAGGGGCGCAATCTCCGGCGTCCAGATCACGCCGCACTGTTCGCACGCCTCGATCGCGTTCGCCCGCAGGCGCTCCAGATTGATCCGCGTGACCTGGGTATGGCGGGTCATGACCGGCCGCAAGCTGCGCGCCCCCATCTCGATCGCCTTTTGCGCCATATAGTCCAGCCGGGCGTGCTTGAGCGGGGCGAACAGATAGTCGATGTCGGGCGGCGTCTCCTGCGGGCGCGTCTGCGCGCCAACAATGAGCGAGGCCGACTTGCGCGAGGCTCGCGTGAGGGTCGCGAAGAATTCCCCGTCCCGGCCGTTGAACAGAAGAACCCGCGCCCCCTCACCGAGCCGCAGCACATTGAGTAGATAGTTCGTCTGCTGAGCATCGAGCTTGACCTCGGCGCCGGCGGACAGGTCGTGGGAAACGTAAAGACGGGGGGTTCGGAAATCGGTTCGCGCCATGCGCTCCCATAGCTCGCGCCGACCTTGGCCGCTATCGCGGACGCCCTTCCGCCGCCATGGAGCCGAGAGCCCGCTTGCGCGACACATAAGTCTGTGCTTATCTGTCAGCATGGAGAGCGAGATCTTCAAGGCGTTGGCGGATCCGACACGCCGCAGCGTGTTCGAGAAGCTCGCATCTGGCGGCATGAACGCGAGCGCACTGCGGCAGGGGATGGCGATCACGCAGCCGGCCATGTCGCAGCATCTCGCTGTCCTGCGCTCCGCGGGCCTCGTTCGCGAACGCCGGGCCGGTCGTTTCGTCAACTACGAAGTGGACCCGGAGGGGCTCGTCCGGATCGGACAGTGGCTCGCGCGGTATCGGGCCTATTGGCCGCGCCGCATCGATGACCTCAAGCGGCTCTTGAAGGACATGGATCAATGAGCGACGTTGCGACCGAACCGCGTGAGGACGGGGAAATCGCGCTCGAGTACGAACTCGACGCGGCGCCGGACAAGGTCTGGCGGGCCATCGCGATCGCGGCTTTTCGCGAACGATGGCTGCCTGAAGCCGACCTCGCCGAGCCTGAGCCCATCGCGTCGATTGCCGGAGTCGAGGTCCAGTATCGGATGCGCGAGGACGGCGCCCCGTTCATGGAAAGCACCGTCACGTTCCGGATCGAGCCCGGAGTTCAAGGTGGCGCGCTGCTTCGGATCATCCATCGGATCGAGGGCGACGCCCGGCGGAGAAGCGCCAACGACAACCTTCGCCCCATGAGTTCTTGCCGCCTGAGAGCGGCGCGAAGCCAACTCATCTTCGGAAAGCGGAAAGGAATTCGCGTCATGCGCGACACGATGCAGCTCGTCCCCATGGTGCTGGAACAATCAAGCCGCGGCGAGCGGTCTTTCGACATCTACTCCCGCCTGCTTCGGGAGCGCATTGTCTTTCTGAGCGGCGAGGTCAACGACGCGATGGCCTCGCTCGTCTGCGCCCAGCTGCTGTTCCTCGAGGCCGACAACCCGAAGAAGCCGATCGACCTCTATATCAACTCCTACGGCGGCGTCGTGACGAGCGGCCTTGCGATGTATGACACGATGCAGTTCATCAAGGCGCCCGTTCGCACGCTTTGCGTCGGGACCGCCCGCTCCATGGGGTCGTTTCTCCTGATGGCGGGGGAGCCGGGAGAACGCGCGGCGCTGCCCAACGCGAGCCTCCATGTCCATCAGCCGCTCGGCGGGTTCCAGGGGCAGGCGTCCGACATCCTCATTCACGCCGAGGACATCCTGAAGACCAAGAAGCGCCTGACCCGCCTCTACGCCAAACATTGCGGCAGGACCTACGAGGAGGTCGAGCGCACGTTGGACCGCGATCATTTCATGGATGCGGAACAGGCGCTCGAATGGGGGCTGATCGACCGCGTTCTCTCGACCCGGAGCGAGGCTGAGCTGCTTGTCGGCGGCGCCGTCGGGGCTCTGTGAGGCGCGCGTTGCTTTTGTCCGCGCTTACGCGCTCGACGTCGCGCTCTTGCGCGATGCGCGGTAGGCTGCGAAGCCCAGTCCCGAGAAGCCGAGGAGCATCATCGCCCAAGTCGATGGCTCTGGAACGGGGCTGTACAACACCCAGCCAGGTTTCCCGTCGAGCACGTTCTGCAATCGCAGCAACGCCTCGGTGAAGTAGTAGTCGCCGTAGATCAGCGCGGTGTTGGCGCCCCCATTGCCCGGGAAGCCGTCGATCAGCACGAACTCGCCAGACCCGCTATCGTCAAGGTAGTTGGCGCTGAGCGAGCCCAGTATGTTCTCCGCATCCGTCAGATATTGCGCTCCGATCGCTCCCGCGACCGTGCTCAGCATGACGAGGCCGTCCGCCGCGATGGCCGCCGCCGAAGTGTCCACAGCGGCGGGGGCCGGCGCGTTGAAATCCCAGGGTGAGACAAAGTTCGCGGGCAGATGATCGACGAAATAGTTGGCGAGGTCTTCCGCCGTCTGCAGGAATGCCGGGTTGCCCGACGTCTGATAGGCTTGGACGAAGCCATACAGGCCCCAGGCCTGCCCGCGCGCCCAGGTCGAGCTGTCGGAATAGCCGGAGAATGTCCCCCGGCTCATGAGCGCCCCGGTGGTTGGGTTGAAATCGCCTACCTGAAAAGTGCTCCCATCCAAGCGCACGAGGTTCGTCGTCACCGTATCGGCATGACTCGCGGCGATTCCGGCCCAGGCGGAGCTGCCGCCATTGCCGGCGCCCCATTGCAACGGACCGAGCTGCATCATGCTATCGATGGTCACGGCAAAGTGGGCTGGAGGCTGGTAGGGAGGGAAAGTCCAGGAGCGAACCGCCCCGACGTTAGGATTGTAGAGCGACGCGAGCGAGTCGCCTGTGGTCAGAAGCACGCTCTTGTAGCTTGGGTCTCCCGTCAGCCTGTATCCGTTGCCGAAACTCGTCCCGATGATGAAGCCGATGTCCGAGGGGTCCACCGGGCGGCCATTCGCCTGCGGGGCCAGCGGAGCGGTCCAAGCCCGCGCGGCCGTAAGCCATTGCTGAGACCCGGTCGCCTGATAGAGAAGCCAAAGCTGGCCGGGGAAAAACCCGGTCGTCCATCCCTGACTGCCGCTCGAAGGACTCGTCGTCATCCACGTTCCGCTGTCGCCTCCCGAGAGCGGATAGAGGGGATTTCCGGGCGCCGGAGAGGAGCCCAGCGAAGCCAGAGTCTTCGACACCTGCGCCTCGATGAACGACAAATCCGACGCTATATCCAGGGACGTCGCGCCGGCCTGGCTTGTCAAACAGATGATCGACGCTGAGGCCAATAAAACCAGTCGTTGCATTGCATTCCCCCACATGCGGAGCCATCAAGGCGTATCAATCTTATCAGGTTACACCCATGCCGCCATGCGCAGAAACGCCACGTCATGGACCTGGCGTCGCGCGGCGCCGTAACAAAACTGCGTTCGCCGGCGAACGCAGGATTGATTGGGCGCGCTAGGCGCGCCGTTCGCTGGAAGGACGAGCCATGTCGACCTCAAGAACAATTGGTGTTGCGGTCGCCGCCTTAGGTCTCTTCGCCTCCGCGCCGCCTCCGGCCCTCGCGGGCGATGCGGCGCATCCGATCGTCATCGAACTCTTCCAGAGCCAGGGCTGTTCGTCATGCCCGCCGGCGGAAGCGAATGTCGGGGCGGTCAGCGGCCGCCCGGATGTGCTGGCGCTCTCGTTTGAGGTCGATTACTGGGACAGGCTCGGCTGGAAGGACACATTCTCCAAGCCCGTCTGGACCGCGCGCCAGTATGCCTATGCCCGAGCGATGGGCCATGGTGACAGCGTCTATACGCCCCAGGTGGTGGTCAACGGCAAGGTCGAGGGCGACGGCATCGAGCCGAGTTCGCTCGCCGGGCTCATGAGCCGAGGCGACCGCGGCGAAGGCGGCCCGAGCGTCGGCTTTTCAGGCGCGGCGGTGACGGTCGGACGGGGCGCGGCGCCCGCCGGCGGCGCCGATGTCTGGCTCGCGCGCTACATCCCGCACACGGTCGAGGTCACGATCCCGCGCGGCGAGAACGCCGGCCGCACTCTGCCGTACAAGGACGTGGTGCGCGACATGGTTCTCTTGGGCAAATGGCGAGGCGAAGCGGCGACCTTCCCCGTGCCTGGCGGGAGCTCCGATCTCGCCGAGGCCGTGCTTGTGCAGGCGAGCGGGGCAGGGCCGATCCTCGCGGCGGCGAAGAGGTAGAGCCAACGACACTCGCGACAAGGGGGAGGATCATTCCCAATGAGCGTGAGCGGCCCCCTGTTTCGCAAGCTCGACAATCATCTGCTTCGCGTCGCCGATCTTGACGCCGCGATATCGTTCTATCGCGATCGTCTGGGGCATCGCGTGTTGTGGCGAACCGATGAAGCGGTTGGCTTTGCCCTTCCTGACACCAATGCGGAGCTGGTGGCGCACCTCAACATCGGCCCCGAAACCGATATTCTGGTGGAAGATGTCGACGAGGCGCTCGCCCTCTTCTTGAGCGCGGGCGGCGAGGCCTTGCAGCCTCCGTTTGACATCGCAATTGGCCGATGCGTCCGCGTTCGCGATCCCTTCGGCAATGAACTGGTCCTGTTGGATCAGTCGAAAGGCAAATTGACCACCGACGCGGACGGGCGGGTGATCGGGGTCGCGCCCCTGCCGTCCAGCCCCGATCCCAGCTAGCGTGCGGCCGGGCAAATCTTTAAGCGCCGCGGCAAATCGGCGGCAGGCCGGCTAAGTGTCTGAGCTAGCGCATGCCGCCAGTCGCGGGGGGCGCGGCGGCGGATCGCTGTCGCCCGGTCAATGCGGAAAGTCGGCCGAGCGGTCCTCGATGTCCTCCACGCGGATCTTGTCGAGCGGGAACGAGGAGATCGCCTTGGCCCCCGAAGTCGAGCTTCGACAGGTCGACCGAGCGCATTCTGCGGTCGTACATCGTCCAGTAATAATAGACCTTGTGGCTCATGTCGGCGATCACCGACCATTGGGTGTAGCCGAGATGGAAATCCTCAGGCGTCCCTTCGCGCACGAGCCCCTTCGGAATGTCGAAGTTGTTGAGCATCGTCGAGGCGGCGCTCACGGCGTCGGCCGCGTCCTTGGCCGGGAGCATCGTGTTGACGAAGGCCACGGCTCTGACGAAGCGGGAGGGCGGGGTGAAATCGCCCGGCAGGCCGAGCATGCCGCTTCCGGCGCCGAACGGAGCGAGCGAGACGCCATCGATGCTGCGCGGGCGCGCGGCGTCAGGCGTTAGGTTCGCATAGTTCCGTAAGTTCAGGAGATGCCAATCATAATTGGGCGAATTGGTCATGGCGCCGACCTTGTTGTCGGTGACGCTCAGCTTGCCGTCCACATATTCGATGACGATCGAGGCGCCGGTCGCGTCGCTCACGATGTGATGGAGGGGGAGGGGCGTGCCGAACTCCTTTTCGATTGCGGCGTTGCGCACCACGCGGATCTTCGGCATCGCCTCACGCACTTCATCCACGGTCTTGAAGTTGCTCAGGATGTAATTGACGAGATCGACATTGCTGACGGTCGTCGCCAATTCGTCGGCCTTCACATCCTGGTATCCGGCGAAGCCTGGAAAGAAGAGCGCGCCGACGGTCAGCCCGGCTTCGTTCATGCCGTCTGTCGCATAGGGAAGGCCGGCCGCGTTCACGCCGACGAAGCCATAACGGTTTTTCCACTTGGCGCCGGTCTTGCCCTCGCCGAGGTCGGAGGAGAAGGCGATCGATCGCGGCGCGAGCATCATCTCGGATTTGAGATCGGAGGCGCCCCATTCCATCGTCCGCGCATAGATGCGCGTGCCGTCCTCGGCCTTGAAGATCATCGAGGTGCAGGCTTGGGCGCTTGCTCCCGCCAGCCCGGCAAGCGCGCCCGCAAATGTCAGCGCGATCAGCCTCTTAGTTCATTGTCCCTCACCTTGGATGGTCGGATGGTCTTGGAAAGATCGCGCCCGCGTCGGCGCATCGCTCCGGATCGCTCCGGCGCTAAGACCGCGGCGCTGGCTCGATCGAAGATGTCATCTCTAAGTGAGTTTTGTTAAAAAATAGCGGCGCCCCAGGGGCGCGACATTCTGGCTCTTATGCGCGTTACGTGTTGGCTCACCGGGTTTTGGACCCGAGGAGGGCGAATCAGGTCATGAAGTGTCATGGCAGAATTTCCGAAAACAACGGCGAACGCTATGAGAGCCGACATTATCTTGCAGAAAACCAGAAACTCAATTACGCTTGTCCCATGAACAATGCGGTCGTTCCGAATGGCTCAGTCCACGCGCTCTCGCGCTTCGAACGAAAGGAGGCGACGAGAAAAAAGTTTTGTGCGGTTTATCGCGTAACACATTGATAAGTCTCGATTCGGACGAGAGAATCCAAGGAAATCCAAGGAAATCCAATAGCCGTAAATCGAGGTTTCCGCGCCAAAACGGCTGGAACCGAGAAAATCCAAACCGACCGCCCTAAGAGCGCGCCACGCCGCCCGATCCGTCCGCCCGCCGCCAGAGGCGCATCGTGTCCGGCCCGTAGTCCAGCGTCTCGTCGAGCCGGTAGCGTGATCCGTCGATGAGCGCCGCGCGGGCTTGGCTGTCGAGCGCGGCGACGCCGGGCCGGCCGAGCGGCTTGTCCGCCGTGATGAGCGCGACCTCGTCGGCGAGGCCAAGCGCGATCAGCCGGGCCGCGACCTTAGGCCCGCCTTCGCTGAACACGCGGGTGATCCCGCGGACGCTGAGCGCCCGCAAGGCGTGATGGAGATCGACATGGGCCGTCCGCGTCGAGTGGGACGCGCTCGATCATTGCGCCGAGGTCCTCCAATCGCCGGGCCGTCTCGTCCGGCGCCGTTTCGCCGGCGATGACCAGGGTCGGAATCTCTCCCGCAGTCGCCGCGAGCCGCGAGCGTTCGGGAAGCCGCAGATGGGTGTCGAGGACGACGCGCAACGGCTTGCGGTCGAGGCCGGGCAGCCGCACGGTCAGCGCCGGATCGTCGATGAGCGCCGTCCCGATCCCGACCATGATCGCCTCGTGGGTCGAACGCATCATTTGGACGCGAAGGTCGGCGATCGGCCCGGTGATGCGCAGGCGCGCGTCGTGCAAGCCGGCGGAAGCGAACCCGTCCGCCGTCTCGGCGAGCTTGAGCGTCACGCACGGCCGCCCCGCCGTGACGCGCAGGATATGACCCAGATGGTCGCGCTGCGCCTGCTCGGCTCCGGCGCCGACCGAGACGGCGATCCCCGCGGCTTTCAGCCTGGCGTGTCCCTCGCCGCCAACGAGCGGATTGGGGTCTTCCATCGCCGAAACGACACGGGCGACGCCGGCCGCGATGATCGCGTCCGCGCAAGGGGGCGAAGCGCCGAGATGCGAGCAGGGCTCGAGCGTCACATAGAGCGTCGCGCCGCGCGCCGCCTCGCCAGCCTCGGCAAGGGCGATCCGCTCGGCATGCGGCCTTCCGCCCGGCGCTGTTGCGCCGCGCCCGACGACCGCGCCGTCCTTGACCAGGATCGCGCCCACAGCGGGATTCGGAGCCGCAAGCCCCAGCGATCGCGATCCCAGATTGAGCGCCGCCTCCATCCAGCGCAGATCCTCATCGGACTCTGCGGCTGCGCCTTGGCTCATGTCGCGGGCGCGTTCCGGCGCTGGCGCGGAGCTTCCCTGGCCGGGGCGGCCTCCGGGCTCCGCCTCCAGTTCGCCGACGATGGCGTTGAAGTCCCGCGCCTCGCGGAAATTGCGGTAGACGGAGGCGAAGCGCACATAGGCGACGTCGTCGAGCGCCTTCAGGCCCTCCATCACCAGTTCGCCGATCCGTTCGGTCGGGATGTCGCCGTCGGTCTGGCTCTCGAGCTGGCGCACGACGCCATTGATCATGCGTTCGACCCGCTCGGGCTCGACCGAGCGCTTGCGCAGCGCGACCTGGACCGAGCGCATGAGCTTGTCGCGATCGAACGGCGCGCGGCGGCCGTTCTTCTTGACCACCATGAGTTCGCGCAGCTGGACGCGCTCGAAGGTGGTGAACCTGCCGCCGCAATCGGGGCAGATGCGACGCCTGCGGATCGACGAGGAATCCTCGGTGGGCCGCGAATCCTTCACCTGCGTGTCGAGGCCGCCGCAATAGGGGCACCGCATCTGAGCCCGCCCTTCAAAGGTCGTCCGGCGCCCTCAATAGATGGGGAACCGCCGGGTTAGATCGGCGACGTCGCCGCGCACTTTCGCCTCGACCGCCACATTCCCCGATTCGCCGCTCTGCGCCAAGCCGTCGAGGATCTCGACGATCATTCGCCCGACCTCTGCGAATTCCTCCGTGCCGAACCCGCGCGAAGTGGGGGCCGGGGAGCCAAGGCGAATCCCTGAGGTCACCGTCGGCTTTTGCGGATCGAACGGGATGCCGTTCTTGTTGCAGGTGATGTCGGCGCGGTCGAGCGCCGCCTCGGCGGCCTTGCCGGTCAGTCCCTTGGGCGTCAGATCGACCAGCATCAGGTGGTTGTCGGTTCCCCCGGTCACGAGCTTGTAGCCTCCGGCGAGGATAGGTTCGGCAAGAGCCTTGGCGTTGGCGACCACGGCATGAGCGTAAGCCTTGAACTCGGGGGTCAGCGCCTCGTGAAACGAGACCGCCTTGGCGGCGATGACATGCATCAGCGGCCCGCCCTGGAGGCCGGGGAAAATCGCCGAGTTGATCTTCTTGGCGAGGTCCGGATCGTTGGTGAGGATCATGCCGCCGCGCGGTCCGCGCAAGGTCTTGTGCGTCGTCGTGGTCACGACATGGGCGTGCGGGAACGGCGAGGGATGGGCGCCGCCCGCGACCAGCCCGGCGAAATGGGCGATGTCGACGACGAAATAGGCGCCAACGGCGTCGCAAATGGCGCGGAAGCGCTCGAAGTCCCAGTGGCGCGCATAGGCCGAGCCGCCGGCGATGATCATCCTCGGCTTGTGCTCGCGCGCCAGCGCCTCGACCTGATCCATGTCGATCCGATGGGTCGTCCGATCGACTCCATAGGCGACCGGCTTGAACCAGCGGCCGGACATGTTGACCGGCGAGCCGTGGGTGAGATGTCCGCCCGCCGCGAGATCGAGGCCCATGAATGTATCGCCGGGCTGCATCAAAGCGAGGAACACGCCCTGATTGGCCTGGCTGCCGGAATTCGGCTGGACGTTGGCATAAGCACAGCCGAACAATTGGCAGGCGCGCTCGATCGCCAGCTTCTCCGCGATGTCGACGAACTGGCAGCCGCCATAATAACGCCTGCCCGGATAGCCTTCCGCATACTTGTTGGTCATCACCGAGCCCTGCGCCTCGAGCACGGCGCGCGACACGATGTTTTCCGAGGCGATGAGCTCGATGCCATCGCGCTGACGGCCAAGCTCGAGTTCGATCGCGCGGGCGATTTCGGGATCGGCGCTGGCCAGGTCCGCGGAAAAGAACGAATTCGAGCGGATCGAGTCGCGGCGGCGGGGGTTTGAGCGGTGACGTTCATGGCGGCGGACCTTCCATAATCTCAAGGCGGCTTTAACACGGTCGAACGCGAGACGGGCAAAGACTGCGGCGCGAAACAAAAAGGCCGCCTCGCGGCGGCCTGTGAGGCAGTGTTCTCTCTGCAGTTCGATCAGGCGGCCGCGGGCCTGATCGCGTGTCGACCTGAGCAACCGAGCCAACCGAGGCCCGCGAAGCCGGCGATCATCTTCGTGCAAGCCGAAAGCTCAAGAGCGGGCCAAAATCTAGTCACGGGAGCACACTCGTCACTTTGATCGGCTGACGAGGCCATACGGCACAGACATACTGTGATCATCTGACACAAGCGGACGTCAATAGATCAAGTCAGAGATCCACGAGGAAACGGTTATCCAACTGAAGCTCGATTGATCTTCCTCCCTCGCCGCGGCCCTCCGCGCGAAGCTCAGCGGCCCTTGCGCGGCTCCGGGGAAA
Source organism: uncultured Alphaproteobacteria bacterium (assembly GCA_963820095.1). Lineage (GTDB taxonomy): Bacteria > Pseudomonadota > Alphaproteobacteria > Rhizobiales > Beijerinckiaceae > Roseiarcus. The sequence goes on along the minus strand of CAWFZA010000016.1, from coordinate 30,345 downwards.
ATGACCACCTCGTCCTTGGCCACGCGATCGAGCAGCGCGTGCGCCTCCTCGTCGAGGAGATCCCTGTCGACGCTTTCAGGCCTGAGGCTGGCGACCCGCAGGTCCCAGCGCGACCGTTCCTCCTTGAGCGTAGCGAGCTGAGCTTTGAGCTCGACCGCCTCGGCGTCGAACTTCTCCTTCGCCTTGAGCCCGTGCTCGCCGTTCGACGCGCCCCAGACCAGATAGCCGCTCGCAACCCCGAGCACGAGGTAGAGAACGATCGGCAGCACGATCGAGCGCAGGCGCGTCCTTCGGACCATGCGCCGATCCTGAGGCGGCAGCGTTAGCGCGAAGTTAATGAAAGGCGCTTTTCAGGGTTGTTCACCCATGCTTCGGCAGTCCGAGCGGTCGGCCAAGACGGTCGCGCGACTTGCGTATCTTGGATGGCGCGGCGATGGTCATCGTTCCTGCGCCGAGCCAAACGCGAAACGCTTCGATAGGAGATGATCCGTTGCGGTTGGGATTGCGCTGTCCAAGCATCCTCGGCCTCAGCGTCGCGCTCGTCTTATTGGCTCTTGGCCCGACTTGGGCGGCGGGGCCGGACGTTCCGGCCTGGCTGCAGGCCCATGTGGGCGAAGGCGAAGGTCAGATCGCGCCAGTCGTCTTGGCGAGGGCTCGCGCGCTCTACTTTCAGAAGGGGGTCAGAAATCCCTGTTACTTCGCCATGGACGCTACACGCCCGAATGCCGGCGCAGCGGGGCGCCGGTTTTACATCATCTGCGAAGCCGACCGGTCGTTTCGCGCGATTTCCGCGGGTCACGGCGGCGGCCGCGATTTGAACGGCGTCGCGGATTTTGCAAACGGAAGACGGTGCGCGAAGAACTTCGGCAACGCGATGGATTCTGAACTGACGGCCGGCGGGGCCTATGTGACGAGCGAAACGAAAACCTCTTTCAAAGGCTATTACCGCGTCTCAGCGAAAGAAGACGCCGTTTTCCTCCGCTCGTTCGTGCAGTTTGACGGCGAAGGCGAGGCCGCAAACGCCAGGCAGCGCGCAATCGGGGGGCACGCAGCCGAGGTGTTGGCGGGAATATGTCTGCGAAAAAGTCCGGACAGCCAGTACGCAAACCATGACGGTTACGTTCCGGTCGGAAAGCTGGTGGATTACGCCGGCGGCCGCAGCGATGGCTGCACCAGTTGGTCGCCATCGGACGCCAGGCAAATCCTCCCGATGGTGAAGGACAATCCGACGACAGTTTACATTTATCCTGAATCGCGCGACATCGACGCCGTCGCGCGAGCCGGGCGCGGAGGATCCTATTGGAACGCCTCCTGCTTGAAGGAAATCGGTTCTCCGAAGTTTTGGCCCAAGGAAATTCTCGAGCCGATTCTTGCTCGATACGAGAAGGACCATCCGCCGCCGCCCGCGCGGACCCCGCCAATTTGCAAGCAGCCTTGAATCCCTAAACCGCCTTGATCGCCTCGCGCCCCGCATAGCGGGCCTGCTCGCCAAGCTCCTCCTCGATCCGGATCAGCTGGTTGTATTTCGCCAGGCGATCCGAGCGCGAAAGCGAGCCCGTCTTGATCTGCCCGCAATTGGTCGCGACCGCGAGGTCCGCGATGGTCGAATCCTCGGTCTCGCCCGACCGGTGCGACATGACCGCGGTGTAGCCGGCCCGCTGCGCCATATCGACGGCGGCCAGCGTCTCGCTGAGCGAGCCGATCTGGTTGACCTTGATGAGGATCGAATTCCCGACCCCTTCCCTGATTCCACGCTCGAGGATCTCAACGTTGGTCACAAAGATGTCGTCGCCCACGAGCTGACACTTTCCCCCAATCTTGTCGGTGAGCAGCTTCCAGCCCGCCCAGTCCTGCTCGGCCATCCCGTCCTCGATCGAGAGGATCGGATAGGCGCCCTGGAGCTTGGCGAGATAGTCGACCTGCTCCTCGACCGAGCGCGTCTTGCCTTCGCCCTCGTAGACGTATTTCCCGTCCTTGAAGAATTCGGACGCCGCGCAGTCGAGCCCGAGGGCCATTTCCTCGCCCGGTTTGAAGCCCGCCGCCTCGATCGCCTTGAGGCAGAAATCGAGCGCCGCCTCCGCCGACGGCAGGTTTGGCGCGAAGCCGCCTTCGTCGCCGACATTGGTGTTGTGTCCAGCCTTTTTCAGCGCGGCCTTGAGCGCATGAAACGTCTCCGCGCCCCACCGCACGGCCTCGGCGAACGACGGCGCTCCGACCGGAAGGACCATGAATTCCTGAAAATCGATCGGATTGTCGGCGTGGGCGCCGCCGTTGACGATATTCATCATGGGCGTCGGCAGGACTCGCGCCATGGCGCCGCCGACGTAGCGATAAAGCGTCAGGCCCGAGGCTTCCGCAGCAGCCTTGGCGGCGGCCAGCGAGACGCCGAGAATGGCGTTGGCGCCGAGCCTCGACTTGTTGTTCGTGCCGTCGAGCGCGATCATCGTCTCATCGATCTTGAGCTGATCCTCGGCCTCAAGGCCGGAGACGGCGTCGAAAATGTCGCGATTGACCGCCTCAACCGCCTTGAGGACGCCCTTGCCGCCGAACCGTCCCTTGTCCCCGTCGCGCAGTTCGACCGCTTCGCGCGTGCCGGTGGAAGCGCCCGACGGAACGGCGGCTCGTCCCATCGAGCCGTCTTCCAGGACGACATCGACCTCGACCGTTGGATTGCCCCGGCTGTCGAGGATTTCGCGGCCGACGACGTTGACGATCGCAGTCATTTTGACTCCAGAGCTGCAGGCATTTGGCCCGGGTTTTACGGCATTCGGATAACCGATGAAAGACGAACCCTGGGCATCGAGACGCCGGCTGCATAGCACTTTTGCATTCGTTGGCGCACATTTGACCAAATTGGACCAAGCTAGAAAAAATATGCATGGCAGAGGCGCTTCGCCGCGTGACATCGCCAAAAAATTGGAATAGCGTTGATTTGTCAAAAGGAGGCCGTTGCCAAAAGGTTTGGCGCCGGACGCCGTAGGGTCTGTGGGAGGACAAAAGCGTTCGACAGTCTTGAACCGCCAACAATACGCGGAGAGGATAGTAGAAAATATCCAGGATTGTGAAACGCAAAGACTAAAATGAAGAGGGGCGAGCCGCGGGAAGAGCGTCTCGCCCCCTATTTTTGCTAAGTGCATTTTCTACTCGTTCGATGGATCGATATACCCGTGACCGAGCGCGCCGAGCGTCTCGCCCTCGCGGGGTCGAGCCGGCCCGCCCAGCCCCACCCTCCGATCAGGAGATGATTTGCAGCGGCGGGCCGTGGTCAAACAGTTATGGCGGCGGGCCCTGATCAAAAGTGCGAGTCTAAGGCTCCGGAGAGCCGTCCTTTCCGTGCAGGGCCGCTTCACAATCCAATCATCGGGACGCAACCGAGGAAGTAAGAAGAGTTGCGCAAAAGCGCACTTAAGCCGTTGAAATCATTCCCTCGCGTAACTTTGTGCCCGCGCCGGCTTGGCCAAAAATAGACCTCAGCTCGCTTCCGCCTCGCCCTCCGCCCAGTTGCGTTGCGTCTCGGCGATATAGGCGTCCAGGCGCCCCTCGCTGATCGCAAGACGGGCCCCCGTCATGAGGTCCTGGTAATAGGCGAGGTTGATTTCGGTGAGGCCCATCATCGCGAGGATCTCGCCCGATTTCGTGAGATGTCGCCAATAGGCGCGGGAATAGTCGCGCGCCATCGGAGACGACGACAGGGGATCGATCGGCCGCGGATCGTCGGCGAAACGCGCGTTGCGCAGGTTGAGCCGGCCGCGGCGGGTGAACGCCATGCCGTGCCTTCCCGCGCGGGTCGGCATCACGCAGTCGCACATGTCGACGCCGCGCCTCATCGCCTGAAGCAGATCATCCGGGGTTCCCACGCCCATGAGGTAGCGCGGCCTATCGAAGGGAAGATGCGGGACCACGACATCGATCATGTCGAGCATCGCCGCCTGCGGCTCGCCGACCGCCAATCCCCCGATCGCGTAGCCTTGGAAGTCCATGTCGACGAGCGCCTCAGCGCTGAGGACGCGAAGATCCTTTTCCACGCCCCCCTGGACGATGCCGAAGATCGCCCGGCCCGGTTGCTCGCCGAAGGCGTTCTTCGACCGCTCCGCCCATCGGAGCGACAGACGCATGGCGCGCTCGGCCTCCTCGCGCGAGCAGGGCAGCCGCACGCACTCGTCGAGCTGCATCTGGATGTCCGAGCCCAAAAGCCGCTGGACTTCCATCGAACGCTCGGGCGTGAGGTCATGGCGCGATCCGTCGACATGCGACTGAAAGGTCACGCCGCGCTCGGTGAGCTTGCGCAGTTTGGCTAGGCTCATCACCTGGAAGCCGCCGGAGTTGGTGAGGATGGGATGGGGCCAGTTCATGAATTTATGGAGGCCGCCGAGCGCGGCGATCCGCTCGGCGCCCGGCGCCAACATCAAATGATAGGTGTTGGAGAGCACGATGTCGTAGCCGAGCGCCCTCACCGCATTCGGGTGCATCGCCTTGACCGTCGCGGCCGTGCCGACCGGCATGAAGGCCGGCGTGTGAATGACGCCGCGCGGGGTCGAGATCGCGCCGACCCGCGCCTTTCCGTCGCAGGCGTGGACGGCGAAGGAAAATTCGGCGGTCACGGAGTTCCGTTCAGCGAAGTTGCCTGAGCCGCGCGGGTCAAGAGGCAGGCGTCGCCGTAGGAATAAAACCGGTAGCCAGCTTGGATGGCGTGCGCATAGGCCGCGCGCATCGCCTTGAGACCGCTGAACGCTGACACGAGCATGAAGAGCGTCGAGCGCGGCAGATGGAAGTTGGTGAGGAGCGCGTCGACAAAGCGAAACCGATAGCCAGGCGTGATGAAGATGTCCGTTCGGCCCGCAAACGGATGAAGCCGCCCGTTCTCGCCGGCGGCGCTTTCGACGACGCGCGCGGACGTCGTCCCGACACAGACGATCCGGCCTCCGGCTTCCCGCACCGCGTTCAGCGCCTCGGCGGTCGCCGCATCGATCGAACCCCATTCCGAATGCATCTTGTGGTCGCGCGTATCCTCGACGCGGACGGGCGCGAACGTGCCCGCGCCGACATGCAGCGTGACCTTGTGCAGCGCCACGCCACGGTCCGCGAGGCGGGCGACGAGCGCGGGAGTGAAATGCAGGCCCGCCGTCGGCGCCGCCACTGCGCCGGGTTTGGCGCCGAACATGGTTTGGTAGTCGGCGCGGTCGCTTTCCGAAAGCGCGCGCCGCGAGGCGATGTAGGGCGGCAGGGGAGGATTCGCCGAGGCGCTCGATCGCCTCGTCCAGCGCCGCGCCCGTGAACTCGAAGCGCAGCAGAACCTCGCCCGCTTCCCCTTTCGCTTCCACGTCCGCGTCGAGGGCCGCAAGCAGGCACGCCATGCTCTCGCTCGTCTCGCCGAAACGGATGCGCTCGCCGGCCTCGAGCCTCTTGGCGGGCCGCGCGAGCGCCCGCCAGCGGCAATCGTCGACGCGCTCGATCAGGGTCGCTTCGATCGAAGCGACGGCGCCACCCCTGACCCGCACGCCCTCGAGCCGCGCGGGGATGACCCGCGTATCGTTCACGACCAGCGCGTCGCCAGGGTTCAAGAAGTCCGGCAGATCGCGCACCTGCGCGTCCGTCAGGTCGCCGTCGGCCTCGACGACCAGCATCCGCGCGCTATCCCGCGGATTTGCCGGCGTAAGCGCGATCTGTTCTGGCGGGAGATCGAAATCGAAGGCGTCGACCCGCATCGCGGTCATGGCCTTCCCGACGAGACCGTCAATCCGTCGCGATGTCGCTTCCGCGCTGGTCTCAGCTCAGCGTCGCCTTGATGATCTTGTCGGGATCGCGCACAGGCTCGCCGCGCTTGATCTTGTCCACGTTCTCCATGCCGGAGACGACCTTGCCCCAGACCGTATATTTGCGGTCGAGGAAGGACGCGTCGCCGAAGCAGATGAAGAACTGCGAATTGGCCGAATCCGGGCTCGCGGCGCGCGCCATCGAGACCGTGCCGCGGACATGCGGCTCGCCGTTGAACTCGGCCTTGAGGTCGGGATATTGCGATCCGCCCGTGCCCGTTCCGCGCGGACAACCGGTTTGCGCCATGAACCCCTCGATCACGCGGTGAAAGACGATGCCGTCGTAGAATCCTTCCGAGACCAGCCGCTTGATGTGAGCGACGTGGCCCGGCGCGAGCGACGGGTTCATTTCGATCACCACGGGGCCCTTGCTCGTCTCGAGGGTCAAGGTATCGCCGGCACTGCTCATGTCGTTGTTTCCTTTATTGCTTGGCGCCAGAGGCCATGCGCAGGCTGACAATCTTGTCGGGATTGTCGACGGCGCCGTTGTTGCCCTCGGTTCCGGCCTTGATCTTGTCGACCGCGTCCATGCCCGACGTGACCTCGCCGAAGGCGGTGTATTTGCCATCCAGAGAGCCGGCGTCGCCGAACATGATGAAGAACTGCGAATTTCCCGAGTTCGGATCGTCGGTGCGCGCCATGCCGAGGATGCCGCGCTTGAAATGGGTTTGATTGAACTCGGCCGGCACGTTGGGCAGCTTCGAGCCGCCGCCGCCAGTTCCAGTCGGGTCGCCGGTCTGGGCCATGAAGCCTGGGATGACGCGATGGAATTTCAGGCCGTCGTAGAACTTGTCCTTCACCAGCGTCTTGAACTGGGCGACGGTCTTCGGGGCCCAGTCCGGATGAAGCTCAATCGTGACCTTGCCGTGCTTCGTCGTGAGGATGGCGGTGTTGTCGGCGTCCTCGGCCGCCCAGGCGGTCGTAACGGCAAGCAGGGGAAGCGCGAGCGCGAAGCGTCGGCTGCAAGCAAACATGAACGGATCCTTAACAAGCGGGCGCCGGCTCGCGGCGCGCGGCTTGATAGCAGGTTAAAGTGGCATTGCAACCGGCCCCTCCTCGTCCGGGCTGACGGACGGCAAGGGCGCCAAAATTTCGGGCTTTTGCAGCGCTGGCCTAATAGTATACAGAGTTTTGTTCCAACGCTGGGGAGCTCCAAGCGACATGTCTCGCGCCCGTCTCGCCATGGCCGCATTCACCGCCGTGCTCGTCGCCGCCGCATCCGCGAAGGCAGCCGGGCCGGTGACCCGCCAATGCGATTACAGGGGTGAAGGCAAGCTCGGCCCCCTGGTCGTCGCCTATGACGCATCCGCGCACCAGGTGAAGGTGACTTCGGCCGACGGCCGTCTCTGGCTCTACCAGGACGGGGCGATAGGTCGGCTGGGGCCGGCCATAGCGGCCGCTGACGATCCCGGACCGGTCCAGCAATTCGTCATCGAGCGTGCCGGCCAAGTGGAAGTCGGCTTCCGCTGGCCGGACGACGGAACGACCGGACATCTGGCCCACTTTGACGCCGCCGCATTCACGAATCCGGCGAAGCGCTGCGTCTGGCGCTCCCTTTGGGACTTCGCGATGGGCTGAACGGCTCTCGGATGCAACCAGCGCGATAGGTCCCGCAACGCGCGGCGTTATTAAGCGCGACTAAACGCCAGTAATTTGACTCCCATTTGCTGGCGTTTATTTTTTCGAAATCGAGCCTTTCTCCCCCGAGTTGGAAGCGCGAACCCTATGTCCCGCTCGCGGGAGCGAACATCGCATTGCCGCTCGCGGTCGCCGATGCGGAAACCTCCTCCTGCATGACGTCCCAATGCTCGGCCACCTTTCCGTCCGCCACGCGGAAAATGTCGACGGCGATCATCGGCTTCGGCCCCCAGCCCACATAGCGGCCGTGCACCATCACCAGATCGCCCTCGGCGACCGCCATACCAGGCTCATAGGAGAAATCCTTGCTCAAGCCGGCAATGAGGCCCGGGATGGGCGCAGGTCCGTCAGGAATCGACGGATTGTGCTGGACGTAGGTCGGGGCGAAGAGCTTCGCGACCACGCCCGGGTCGCGATCGATGAACGCCCCTCTCAGCACGCTGAGAGCGATTTCCTTGTTGGTCGGCATTGCGTTCTCCTCAATTCTATCTATCCATAGATAGGCTCCTCGCCATTCCGGAGTCAAGCGCCTATCTTCCGATCGATAGAGGTGAGGCGAGACCCATGGACGTGAGGGAAGCAATTCTCGATTCGGCCGAGAAGCGGATGCGCAAGGGCGGCTTTCACGCCTGCAGCTTTCGCGAGATCGGCGACGACGTCGGGATCAAGAGCGCGAGCGTCCATTATCACTTTCCGACCAAGACGGCTCTCGCGGCGGCGCTGGTCGCGCGCTACGAGGCGCACGTTCTCGAGGCGATCGGCGATCCGGAGGACGCGCGGGCGCTCGCGGTCAAGCTGGAGGCCATGCGCACTGCGTTTCGGGGCGGCCTGACCAGGGGCGAGGGCATGTGTCTTGGCGGAATGTTCGCCACCGAGGCGCGCAGCCTGCCCCCCCCGGTCGGGACCGCGACCCGACGTTATTTCGCCGCCTGCAACGACTGGCTCGCCCGCGCGCTCGCCTGCGCGCGCGCCGCAGACCCTCATCGAAAGGCGCTGCGCCTGACTGCGCTCCTGCAAGGCGCGATGCTGCAGGCGATCGCGCTCGACAACGTCGCCGCGTTCGATGACGCGACCGAAGGAATCTCCGGCTCATTCAAATGAAGGCGCCGAGCGCGAGCGGACCCAACGGACGGGTTCGGCAAAGGCGCAAGCGACGCATTGGACCGGCGGGGCTGCCGACGAAGCGTGGCCCCGAAAGCAGCCCTGAGGCCCAGCTCCGCCGCCGCCTTCGGCAAACGGTACAGCGCTTCAGCCGCCGCCGTCGGATCCGCCGGCGCGACCAGACTGAAACTCGGCGATCATCGCCGGCCACGCGTCCGCGGGTGGAAAGCCCGGAAAGCTGCGCCGCGCCGGCGTCGTGGCCCATGCCAGCTTCTCGTCTGTCCAGGTCTCCACGAAAGGCTCGGTCCATTCCATCCCGTCGAGCAGGGTGGTGCGGACTCCGACAAAATCCATCCCCGGCATTTTCGTGAACATCCAGCTCATGCACCACGGGCAGAAAAAGTGCTGCAAGTCTCCATGCATGCCCCCGATCGTCGGCTCGCCGCGCACGACGCGAAACCCGTCCGCGGGAACCGCGGCGCTCAGCGAAAAGGCGCTCGAAGTCATCTTCTGGCAGCCCCGGCAGTGACAGGCCATCGTCATGAGCGGAGGCTTGGCGACCTCCACTTCGACCTGCCCGCAGCGGCAGGTTCCCCGGTTACTGGCGCATTCTCCTACTCCGCCCTACTCCGCCGCCACCTTCGGCAAATGCGCGAGCGAGGTTTCGAGCGCCTTGGGGTCGTAGTCCTGATCGACAAGCTTGCCGGCGAAATAGTCGGTGTAAGCCTGCATATCGAAATGGCCATGGCCGCTCAAGTTGAAGAGGATGGTCGGCGACCTGCCTTCCTCGCGCGCCTTCAAGGCTTCATCGATCGCCGCGCGGATGGCGTGGGTTGTTTCCGGCGCGGGCACGATCCCCTCGCACCGCGCGAACTGGACGCCCGCCTCGAAGCACGGGTTCTGATGATAGGCTCTCGCTTCGATCAGCCCCAGCTCCTTCAAATGGCTGACCAGCGGCGCCATGCCATGGTACCGGAGACCTCCGGCGTGGAAGCCGGGCGGGATGAACTCGGATCCCAGCGTATGCATCTTGACCAGCGGCGTCAGATGTCCCGTGTCGCCGAAGTCGAACGCATATTTGCCGCGCGTCAATGACGGACAGGCGGCCGGCTCGACCGCGATCACGCGGACGTCCCGTTTGTCGCGCAGCTTTTTGCCAATGAACGGGAAGGCGATGCCGGCGAAGTTCGAGCCGCCGCCGGCGCAGCCGATGACGATGTCGGGATAAGCGTCCGCGCCCTCCATCTGCTCGATCGCTTCGAGGCCAATGACGGTCTGGTGCATGAGCACATGATTGAGCACGCTGCCGAGCGCATATTTCGTATCGGGATTCTTGGCCGCGACTTCGACCGCTTCCGAAATGGCGATGCCGAGACTGCCCGGCGAATCCGGCTGGGCCTTCAGGATCGCCTTGCCCGAATCGGTCTCGTTGCTCGGACTTGCAACGCATTTCGCCCCATAGGTCTCCATCAGGGCCCGCCGATAGGGCTTCTGGTTGTAGGAAACCCTGACCATGTAGACCTTGACCTCAAGGCCGAACAGCGCGCCGGCGAAGGCGAGCGACGAGCCCCATTGGCCCGCGCCAGTTTCAGTCGAGAGCTTCGCCACGCCCTCTTCCTTATTGTAGAAGGCCTGAGCGACGGCGGTGTTGGGCTTGTGGCTGCCGGCGGGGCTGACGCCCTCGTTCTTGTAAAAAATCCGCGCTGTCGTTCCCAAGGCCTTCTCGAGCCTGTGGGCCCGGTGAAGCGGGCGTCGGGCGCCACATGCGATAGATGTCGCGGACCGGCTTCGGGATCTCAATGTGCCGTTCGCCGCTCACTTCCTGGCCGATGAGCGCCATGGGAAAGAGCGGCGCAAGATCGTCCGGCCCAACCGGCTGGCCCGTTCCGGGGTGCAGAACCGGCGGCGGCGGGGACGGCAAATCAGCGACGATGTTGTACCAGGTCCCAGGAATCCGGTCTTCGCCCAGAACATATTTCGACTGCTCGCTCATGCCCTCTCCCTCTCGCCCAGCGCGCTTCCGCCGGTTGACGCATCGATAAAAGCGCGGTCCGAATGGTCCGCGCGCTGACATTCATTCCTTACATCCCCGCCGCACCCTCCGGCGCTCGCTCGCGATAATAGGTGTTGAGGATCGAGAGGCGCGGCCTCTCGACCGGGACATTGATCGCCTCCCGTCCATGCCAGCTCGACCTCAGAAGTGAATAGGCCGGATGGATGACGACGAACGCGTAGCCGGAGTTCGGCAGGAAGGGCACCGTCTTGTCCTTGACGAGCCCGTAGGATTTCCAGGCAAAGACGCCCATAGGCGAGATCTTGTAGACGGCGGTGCCGAGGTCGCGCTGCGTCTCGTCCTGCGGCAGATAGATCTGCATCGTCAGGACCTTCCGGCGGGTGTCGGGATGAGGCTTGATCGCGTAGCCGTTGAGGTCGGTGTAGAGCACCGGACGCGGATGCATCGGAACCGGCCAGCCTTCGCCGCTCTTTTTCGAGCGGATGCGAAAACCCTCGTCCAGTTTCTCGCGCAAAGCGGACGCGACTTCCTCTGACGACAGCACCCGCCGCACGATGCTCCAGAGCTCGCGGCCTTCCTCGGTGCCCGGATCGCTTCGCTCGTCGTAGAGCGCGTATTCGCGCCGCGTTCCGTCGCCATTCAGTCCGGCGAACCGGTCGATGTCAGGAAAATGCTGTATGAGGCGGCCGTAAAAGTCGCTCGGGAAAAAGTCGCGAAAACGAATGAGCGGATAGGGCTTGCGGAAGGCCTCGGCATTGAGGATCGAACTGGTCGCGGACTCGAGCGCCCTGCGGAACTCGCCGTCCGCAGCGCGCTCTCGGGAAGAGCCGGCTTTCTCGCCGGCCTCGGCCACACCCGCCATGTCCAACCTCTATCGCGATTCCGATCGACCGAACTGGGTCTTCCGGATGAGGAAGTAAGCCCAACTCTGCCGGAACTCAAATCGCGCTTGCTGCCTTAAGCTCCGCTTGACAGCGGCTCGGCCCTCGTCGCAATCACCCGCCCTGGCGGGGGCCGATATCTGTCCGAGCGATGAACCTCTCCCAACCTCTGCGCCACCGGCTGGAATATCTGGGATTCCGGGCCGCCCAGGCGGCCGCGACGGCCTTGCCGCTCGAGGCCGTATCGTGGAGCTCGGGCCTCGCCTGGCGGCTCATCGCGCCCCGTCTCCAGCGGCAGGAGCGGGCGCTCAGCAACCTCAAGCTGGCTTATCCGGAGCTTTCGGAGGCCGAGCGCAAGCGGATCGCTCGGGCCATGTGGGAAAACCTCGGGCGCACTTTCGGCGAATCGTTCCATCTTAAGGAGATCATCGCCCAGAAGCGCATCCGATTCGAGCCTATGGCGCAACTCGAAGACATCATGCGCGGCGGTCCTTGCGTCGTTTGCGGCCTGCATCTGGGCAACTGGGAACTGGTCGCCTACGCGAGCAAGCTCATGGGCGCGCCCTTCACCGGCGTCTATCAGCGCCTCAGCAATCCCTGGTCGACGAGGAGACCCGGAAGCTGCGCGCGTTCCTCTATGAAGGAGGCCTTCTGCCGAAGACGCCGGTGACCGCGCGCTCGCTCATGAAGGCGGCGAAGAGCGGCGGCTATCCGGCGTTCCTCGCCGACCTCCGCGACGACAATGGCGCAGCCGTGCCGTTCTTCGGCGTCCCGGCGCTCGCCACCGTCTTTCCCGCCCTGCTTGCCCGCAAGGCCGGACTGCCCCTTTACGCCGGCGCGGCCTTCCGCGAGCCGAAGGTGCGCTTCGTGATCCGCGGCGTGCGGGTCGAGATCCCCCACACCCACGATCCCGCCGCCGATGCTGTCGCGGGGACCGCCGCGCTCCACGCCCAATTCGAGGCCTTCATCCGCGAGGCGCCCGAACAATGGATGTGGGCCCACCGGAAGTGGGTCTAGGGGAACCCGTACGCATTACGAAAACGGCCGGGACGATCAGTCCATTCGCGTCGCAAGCTTCAGTCCTTCCATGCCGGTCGGCTGCTGATGGGCGCCGAACGCGAACGTCACGGATTCGATCGCGCCGGTGAAGGGAAACAGGCCCCTCTTGGCGTAGTCCTCGCAACCGGCGACACGCAATCCATGCCGACATCCATCGTCTCCGCGCCGCAACGCATCGGGACCTGCTCGTCGATCCGCCCTTCGCCATCCGATCCCGCCACGGCCGCCGCCCGATCAGCCAGCGCGCTGGCGCTGTCCGGAGCCTATCGCGCCGCTGTGATGGTTTTCATGTTTGCCTCCGCGGGCGTCATGATTTCGTGAATCGCCGCTCGGGACAGGCGCGCTGCTTGTCGACACGATTCCGGCCCGCTCTTCCAACCCAAGATTTCTGCGAATAGCTTTGCCAAAATCGGCAAGCCCTGCTATATCTTTTACCTCGGCGGTTCGACGAGGTGCGCTGGGTGGCCATGAAAAGAGCCGGAAAGCAGTCCAATGCAACTGGTACGCGAATAAAAAAACGAGGGCGCAAGTTTTTTATTTCAATCGGCCGTAACCCGTTGAAAAGTCCCGATTCGAAGAAATAAACGGCAGTAAAAGGAAGCAAATTTACTGACGTTTACTAGCGTTTAGGCCCGTTTATGCGGCGCTTATTTGCATTTGGCTTGCGCGAGATTCGCGCGAAAGGTTGCACCCAGGCGACGCGCCGAGGCCCGCTCACGTCGACCTGACGCCGAGCAGCGCCGGCAGTTCGGCCAGCGTCCGGATCTCGAAGTCGGGGCGGCCGGGCAGGCGCTCGCGGCGCTGGCCATAACGGTTGCACCAGACGACCCGCATGCCGAAGTCGGACGCCCCATGCGCGTCCCAGGCGTTGGAGGATTGAAACGAGATTGCGCTGGCGTCGAGGTCGAGCGAGTCCAGGGCATATTGGTAGACGTCGGGATGCGTCTTGAAGGCGCGAACCGCGTCGGCCGACAGGATCGCGTCGAACATCGACGTAAGGCCGGAGCGCTGGACGAGCGCGTCGAGCATCATGGGCGAGCCGTTGGACAGGATTGCGGTTCTGAAGCCGGCTTGGCGGAGGCTGGCGAGGACAGCGGGAACCTCGGGAAACGGCTCGAGGCCGAGGTAGAGGTCCATCAGGCGCTCGCGCAAGGCGGGCGTCTCAAGGTCGAGGGTTTGGAGGGCGAAATCGAGCGCCTCGCCGGTGACCTGCCAGAAGTCGGCATAGCGGTTCTCGAGCGTGCGCAGCCAAGCGTACTGGAGTTGCTTGTCGCGCCAGAGATTGGTCAGGGCCGCGCGGCGATCCTCCGGAACGTCGGGGCTGCGCGCCGCGGCGGAGGCGAAGTCGAACAGCGTGCCGTAGGCGTCGAAGACGCAGGCCCGAACGCCATCGAGGGTTTGCTTCTGGGTCATGGGCTTCACGGGTCCGAACGGAACGAAGGCTGGCGCGCGCAAGCTGGCATGCGGCGGGCCTCACCGAGGCTCGAGCGTCTTCGCGAGCTCATTCTCCAGCATGGCGATCCGCCGCCGCAGCGTCTCGCTTTCGACTTGCGCATAGGCGACCTCGGCTTCGCGGGCGAGGTCGCCGAGCAGGTGGCGTTCCTTGCTGTCGAGATCGGTTCCGATCTCATGCCCGCCATAGAGGACGAGCGCATAGCAGCGGCGCGCATTGCCGACGGGAACGACAAGAACCGGCCGCTCGAGGTCGTTCGGAAGCTCGGCAGGCGATGCGTGGGCCGCGCCGACCGAATCGAGCGTGTAGGGCTTTCGCTCGAAGCGCGCGGAGAGGAGGGGATGGTTGCTCGTGAGCGTATCCGCGTGGTCGATGTCCCATCCGGCGCTGAGGCTCCGGCAGAACACGCCGTCCTGCTCGCGAAACAGCGCCGCCGACGCCAGGCGGAGCGTGTGCATCGGTTCGTCGACCAGCAGTCGCTCGATTTCGTCGATGCTGGTGGAATTCTCAATGGCCTCGCCCATGGCGCCGAGATGACGTTCGGCGCGGATGAATTTGCGGTCGAACAGGCGGTCCATGAGCTCGGTCGCAAACTCGTGCCCGCGCGCAATCAGATAGACCAGGCCCGAAGCGACCAGGACCCAGGCCCAGTCGGGCATGTGGATGTACTCGTCGATCGTCTCGATCTGCTTGTGCAGGAACAGGACCGGCACGCTGAGCAGAAGGCCGAAAGCGGTCGCCCGACGAAGGGGGATCCAGACATTGACCACCGTCCGGCGCCGCACGGCTTCGACAACGAACAGGCACAAGACCCCGTTGATAAGGAACAGGGCGCCGGTCGCTTCCTCCGCCGCCTGACCGTTTCCAATGAGCTCGCCGAAGAGCGAAGTTTCCTGGGAGAGCTGAGCGAGGAGATAGGCGGGAAGGCCGATGACACAGCCCCAGATCACCCAACGGATGCGCTGATAGTCGCGGGGAGAAAGATCTCGCCGCCGTCCGATAAGGATCACGAGGGCGCCGAGGCTGACGGCGAAGCCGATGAACAGCATTCCCCGCGCCCAGATTTCGGCCGGGTAACCGAAGAGGGTCGCCATGCTGGCGAGCGCGATGGCCAAGAAGAGGATCGCGAGAGCGGGCAGGGCGCGCTCGATGCGCCGCCATCGGCCTTCGGCTCGATCGACCGGCGCCCGCAGCGCGAACAGGAGGAGCCCGGTATAGGCTACGGCCTGCATCACGAGAAAGATGACGTTCTGCGCCAGGAGCGCCCGAGGCCAAAGCTGGAGCCAGGCCCAGAACTGAAACGCCTGGCCGGGATTGAATTGGATCACATAAATGAAGAAGCCCCAGGTCATTGCGCCTGGACGCGTCCACACCAGCCAAGCCGCGCCAAGCACAACCAGGACCCCGGCGATGGTGTCGAGCACGATGACGACATCGAGCAGGCGATTGGTCGGCCGCGGCTCGGCGGTGAGTTTGACCTGGCGCTCCGGCCGTTCCGCCGTCGATGCGACGACAAGCGTCGCCTCGCGTCCTGGCGTGACATAGGTGACGCCGCCCCATTGCGACAGCAGACTGGCGCACGCGACGCTGTCGATCGCGGCGCACGACATGACGGCAAGATCGAGCCTGTCCCCGGCGCGCAGACCGGCTCGCCAAGCCGGCGATTGGTCTTCGCTTTCGAACGGACCCTGGACGTCGTAAATCCGTCCGTCGCCATCCACCGCGAGACCGAACGAGCCCAGTGGGCGAACGACCCGAAGCAAGTCAGGGACGATCATCGCCAGCGCATAGACGGTCAAAAGCAAAAGCACGACGCGCGCGAAAAGGCTCGCGCCCTTCCGGTCACTCATCGGCCGATGCTCCGCGGGGCAAGACGAGGGACCTCCTTCAAGAGCGCTGAAGAATGGAAGCTATCCGCCGCGCAAGTCTTTGTACATGACCCGGGTCGCCTCGTAGCTGTCTTCAAAGGCCTTGCGCGCGTAATTCGGAATCGCGCCGGCGAGCCGATAGCCCAGCGAGCGGTAGAGCGCTTCGGCCGCGTCGCCCGCGGTGTCGAGGGTCAGGAGCCATCGGCCCTCGTTGGCCGCGCGTCGTTCAATCTCCTGCATGAGCGCCCGGCCGACGCCGGCGCGGCGAAAGCCCGGATCGACCAGGACCTTGGAAATCTCGGCGTGATGGCGCTTGCTCGGCATCGAGTCGAGATCGAGCTGCGCCGTTCCGACGATGCGCCTGTCAAGCGTTGCGATAAGGACAATCTTGCCTCCCGCCGCGTGCGCCGCGGCGACCCTATCGAGCCAATAGGCTCGCGCCTGGCTCAGTTCGAACGGCATGACGAAGCCGATGCTCGCGCCCTCGTGCACGCAGGCATGCAGGATTTGGCCGAGCCGCTCGACGGCCTTGGCCAGCGTGGCGGGGTCGAGCGCGGCGAGTTTTATGGTTTGCGATTCCACGCTCTCACCGCAGAACGAGGATATAGCGCGCGGCGGGCGCCGGCCCGTCGCCGCAAACGGCTCGGACCCATGAGCTTGTAGCGAAGACAGTCGCCCGGGTTCAGACGATGGATCATTCCCTCGATGGCGAGTTCCAGGGCGCCGTCCATAAGATAGAGATGATGTTCGAGACCAGGACGCGGCGGAAGCGGATAGTCGATCTGCGCGCCGGCCGGCAGTTCGCACGAGAGAAGCTCACAGTCGAAGCCGAGCGACGGCGGCGAGACCGACCGGCGGCGGAAGCCGGTCGCCGGATCGACCCATTCCGGCTGCTCGTCCCGCCTGACAAGCGCCGGCGTCTCGCCCTCGATGTCGGCAAGCAGGCGCGAGATCGTGGTGCGATGCGCTCCGGCGAGCCGCCCGAGCACGGAGGCTGTCGGGCTCACTTCGCCATTCTCGATCCGCGACAGGGACGCGCGACTGACTCCGCTCAGCGCGGACAATTCATCGAGCGACCAGCTCCGCGCGCGCCGCAATGCGCGCAGCCGTTCAGCGAGGCGGCCGTCGGCGCTGGAGCCGGATAGGAAGGCGCTTTCCACATCAGGGAGGATAATCCCGTAAGTGAGAGTGTCAAGACGCGCCGCGCGGCGCGGGATAAATGTCTGCCGTTGAAGGATAGGATCGGACGAGATGAGAATCCTGGTGGTCGGAGCGGGCGCGGTCGGCGGTTATTTCGGTGGGCGTCTGCTCGAAGCAGGTCGCGATGTGACGTTTCTCGTTCGTCCGCGTCGCGCCGCAGAGCTTGCAAGGCACGGGCTGACGATTCGCAGTCCCGTCGGCGACTTTCATCGTTCCTCGCCGCCGACAGTCTCGCAGGAAGAGCTCGCGGAGCCGTTCGACCTCGTTCTCTTGAGCTGCAAAGCCTTCGACCTCGAAGGCGCGATTACGTCGTTCGCCAAGGCAGTCGGCCCGGCGACGGCGATTTTGCCGCTGTTGAACGGCATGCGGCACCTCGACCGGCTCGCCGAACGCTTCGGGCCCGAGCGCTTGCTCGGCGGGCAGTGCGCTATCTCGGTCACTCTCGACCCCGACGGCGTGGTCGTCCATCTCAATGATTGGCATGCGCTGAGCTTCGGCGAACTCGATGGCGCCCGTTCGCAGCGCATCGAGACTATCGCCTCGGAGCTGCTCAACGCCGGCTTCGACGCGCGGGTCGCCGACAATATCCGCCAGGAGATGTGGGAAAAGTGGGTGTTCATCGCCACGGCCGCGGGCATCACCTGCCTGATGCGGGCGTCGGTTGGCGACTACGTCGCCGCCGGCGCCGCGGATCTCGCGCTTGGGCTCCTCAACGAGTGCGCCTCGATCGCGGCCGCCGAGGGCTTTCCGCTGCGCGAACCAGCGCTTGACCGGGGGCGGACGGCGCTGACGGCGCCGGATTCGACGCTGAAAGCCTCGATGCTGCGGGACATCGAGGGCGGCAAGCCGGTCGAAGGCGACCAGATCCTCGGCGATCTGCTGCGCCGCGCCAAGAAGCCGGACGACGCTTCGCTGCTCCGCATCGCCACACTTCACGTGAAAGCCTACGAAGCCGGGCGGAAGAGCAGGGAGATTGCCGCAAGGTGACGCTTGCACCCAAAGACGCGTTGGTATATCGGCGACCCCCTCGCGAGCCGATGAAGGAGACCGCACTTGGCGGACGCCGCGCCGATCAATTGGACGAATGCGATGACGCTGCTCAGCGTCGCTATTCTGGTGGGCACGGAGCTCGTGGGCGCCGGCGCCGCGGCCGGCTGGGCGATCGGCGGATTGTTTCAGCTTGGCGAGCCTTTGACCCGGGCGTTGGAAGGCCTGCTTATTCTCACGGCTCTGACCGGCCTCTTCTATTTTCTGCGCGCGGCGATCGCTCACGAGCCGATCCGCGGCTAGCCGGTTGCGCTTTTGCCGCCAAGATCGCCTCGCCCGATCCTCGCCGACGAAGTCTTGACGACGGAGCCCAATCGACGAAGCGCGCTCCTAGTCGATTTGGACGGAACGCTGACCGACCCGGCTGAGGGCATCGTCGGCTGCTTCCGTCTGGCGCTCGAGGCGTTGGGTCAAAGCGCGCCGCCCGCCGCCGAACTCAGGTGGATCATCGGCCCTCCATTGCGCAGGTCCTTCGCTCGCGTTCTTGGCGAGACGGGCGATCCCGAGGAGGCGCTCAACATCTACCGCGGTCGCTATTCGACCGAAGGTTTGTTCGAGGCTCTCGTCTACGAGGGCGTCAACGAAGCGCTGACCGAGCTCAGCGCCGCGGGAACGCGCCTCTTCCTTTGCACCGCGAAACCGCTTGTCTACGCGGAGCGGATCCTTACCCATTTCGACCTCGAGCGTCACTTCGAGGGGATTTACGGCGACGAGCTTGGGGGCCGCTTTCAGGACAAGGCGAACCTCATCGCTCACATTCTCGAAAGCGAGGGGCTTGAGGCCGACGATTGCTGCATGTGGGGCGATCGCAAGCATGACGTCCTGGCGGCGAGCCGACATGGAATCCCGACCATCGGCGCGCTCTGGGGCTACGGGGGCGCCGATGAGCTTCGCGCGGCGGCCGCGGCGGCTCTCTGCGAATCGCCATGCGAAGTCCCAGCGGCCTTCTCGGCGCTTGCGCGTCCGGCGGGCAGGCGAGCGTCATGACCCGTAGCCTCGCGGCGAGCGCAGCGGGGTCGCAAGCCCCGGTCCCGGCGCCCCCCCGAGCCGAAGTCCGGCCGGCGATTCTCTCGGCGCATGGGCTTTCCTGGCCCGACGATTACGCCTGGATGCGGGCGGACAACTGGCGCGAGGTGCTGCGCGATCCGAGC
Organism: uncultured Alphaproteobacteria bacterium; assembly: GCA_963820095.1. GTDB lineage: Bacteria > Pseudomonadota > Alphaproteobacteria > Rhizobiales > Beijerinckiaceae > Roseiarcus. The sequence goes on along the minus strand of CAWFZA010000016.1, from coordinate 11,120 downwards.
CGGCTGCCGGCCGACATCCGCGCGCTGCTCGAGGCCGAGAACGCCTACGCGGACGCGGTCTTGGCGCCGACCTTGCGCTTGCAGAAAGAGCTCAAGCGCGAAATGCGCGCGCGCCTCAAGGAGGACGACAGCGAGCCGCCGCAGGTCGACGGGCCGTGGGCCTATTATTCGCGCTTTCGCCGCGGCGGCCAGCGCCGCCTCTATTGCCGCAAGCCTCGCCAAGGCGGCGCCGAGACCGTGCTGATCGACGGCGATGCGCGCGCCGAGGGAAAGGCGTTTTTTCATCTCGCCGGCGCCCGTCATTCGCCCGGCCATTCAAAATTGGCCTGGAGTTCTGACAACCTCGGCTCCGAGATGCTGACGATCGCGATCCGGGACCTTGAGCGGGAGACGGACCTTGCCGACCGCGTCGTCGGGACGACCGGAGAGGTCGTGTGGACGCGCGACTCGCAGGCGTTTCTCTACGTCGAGCAGGACGAAAGCCACCGCCCTTGCCGCGTCATGTTGCATCGCCTCGGAACTGCGCAGACCGACGACGTCGAGATCTTCGTCGAAGCCGACCCGGCCTGGTTCATCGGCATCGAGCCCACGCGTCTCGGGCGCGCGGCGATCATCTCGGTCCATGGCCACGACGCCTCGGAAGCGTGGGTGGTCGATCTGGACCATCCGGCTCTTCCGCCCCGGCTGGTCGCGCCGCGCCGCCCGGGATTGCGCTACGAGGTCATGGATCATGGCGATCGTTTCTTCATCCGCGCCAACGCGGACGCGCCCGACTTCAAGATCGTCGTCGCGCCGCGCGATGCGCCGCAAGAAGAAAACTGGCGTGATTTCGTCCCCGCCCGCGATGGCCGCTTCATCGCGGATGCAGCCTTGTTCAAGAATCACCTCGTGCTGCTCGTGCGCGAGATGAGCCGGCCGCATCTCGTCGTCCTCGACTTGGAAAGCGGCGAATCGCACGAGATCGCCTTCGACGAGGAGACCTATTTTCTGCGGCTCGAGCCGGTGTACGAATTCGACACGTCGCTCATCCGCTTCAGTTATTCGTCGCCGGCGACGCCGCAGGAGACCTACGACTACGACGTCGTGAGCCGGCGCCGAACGCTGGTCAAGCGGCAGCCGATGCCGCGCCGCTTCGATCCAAAGGCTTACGTCGTGCGTCTGGTCTTCGCTCCTGCCGAGGACGGCGAGAGCGTGCCGGTGTCGCTCCTTTACAAGCGCGGCGTGACGCTCGACGGATCGGCGCCGCTGTTCATCACCGGCTACGGCGCCTACGGCTATGCGGCGGAAGCGAGTTTCTCGACCAACCGCTTTTCGCTTGTCGACCGCGGTTTCGTATTCGCGATCGCGCACGTGCGCGGCGGCACGGACAAAGGCTGGCGTTGGTACGAGGACGGCAAGCTCGGCCAGAAGCCGAACACTTTTCGCGATTTCCTCGCCGCCGTCCGCTTCCTCATCGCCGATGGGTTGACCAGCAAGGGCCAGGTCGTGGCGTACGGCGGCAGCGCGGGCGGCCTCTTGATGGGCGCGATCGCCAATCTCGCGCCGGACCTGTTCGCCGGGATCATCGCCGACGTGCCCTTCGTCGACGTGCTCGCGACGATGCTTGACGCCAGCCTGCCGCTGACCCCGCCGGAGTGGCTCGAATGGGGCGATCCGATCCACGATCGCGCGGCGTTCGACACCATCCGCGCCTATAGCCCGATCGACAATGTGAGGGCTCAAGCCTATCCGGCGATCCTGGCGCTCGCCGGCTTGACCGACCCGCGCGTGACCTACTGGGAGCCGGCGAAATGGGTTGCGCGCCTGCGCGCGACGATGACCGGCGGCGGCCCGATTCTGCTGCGCACCGCGATGGACGCTGGCCACGCGGGCGCGTCGGGACGCTACGACCGGCTCGACGACGTCGCCCGCCAATACGCCTTCGCTGTCGCTGCGTCGAGGGCGGACTTTAGGGTCGAAGGGCGCCTACGTCGCCTGGGCGCTCGGAAAATCGAGGCCGTTGCATGCGACTGTCCGATGGACTAGGCGCCAGCACTGTCACACTATCGGGTTCCCGCCCGCATGCGGCAACGCTTGCATGCGCTTGGCACTTATGTGGCGAGTTGTTCGTCACGCCGTCCGCCGACGCGGACATAGACGGTGATCATCGCGTTTCTCAAACGCTCGAAGCCGGCGGCCTTGATCTTGCAAGATACTCGGTCTGCGGAGCCCGCCGGCGATGCAGCTGACATAATGAGCGGCCGCTTTACGCACGCCTTCGCGCAGCGGACCGTGGCGACCATATCCGAAACGCAGAACCGACCGCCGGCCGCAGCACGCGGAACATCTCGACGAAGGCGGCCGCCTTGTTGGGCAACAAGGTTCAGCACGCAGTTGCTGATGATCACGTCGACACTACCGCTTTCGACCGGGAGATGCTCAATCTTGCCAAGCCGGAACTCGACATTCTCGAATGCCCAGCTTTCGCGCATTCGCTCGCGCGCGATCTGATCATGTCCGGCGTCATGTCGACACCGATCACATGCGACCTTCGGCGCCGATTTCATGGCGTGCGATGAACACATCGTTGCCGGCGCCCGAGCCGAGGTCGAGCACGGTTTCCCCTGGTTTCAGCGCCGCATATTGCGTCGGCACGCCGCAGCCGAGATTGAGGTCCGCTTCCGGTAAGTGGCCCGCCACACTTTCGTAGGCGTCGCCGATCACATTCAGCCCGTCCGGGGCCACCTCAGGCCCGCAACAGCTTGGCGAGCAACAGCTTCCCGTTTCCCGCGCGATGGCGCCGTACCGTTCCCGCACCAGGGTCCGAACTTCGTCTTCGCCTTGCATGGCTCCCTCCCGTGCGACCTGTGCCCTTGTATTGGCACATCGTTTCGAATATTATCGAATTATGGAAGAAAAGCGAGCCCTCTCCTGTCTATCGGCCCTCGCGCACGAAACGCGATTGGCCGTATTTCGCCTTCTGGTCCAGCAAGGACCGTCAGGTCTGCCTGCCGGCGAAATCGCCCTACACCTCGCTGTGCCGTCGCCGACGCTCTCCTTTCACCTCAAGGAGCTGGAGCGCGCGGGCCTGATCGGGGCGAAGCGCCAACAGCGGCAAATCATCTACGCAACCGATTACGCCGGGATGCGCGCCCTGATCGATTTCATCATGCGCGACTGCTGTCAGGGACACCCCGAGTTGTGCGGCGGAGCGAATGCGCCCGCCTGCGACGACGCCGCTCAATGCGACAAGGAGGCCGCCAATGTCTGATGGCGTCTACAACGTATTGTTTCTCTGCACTGGCAACTCGGCCCGTTCGATCATGGCCGAGGGCATCTTGCGCAAAGAGGGCCGAGGGCGTTTCAACGCCTTTTCCGCTGGAAGCCATCCCAAAGGCGCGGTAAATCCGCTCGCGATCAAGGTCCTCGAGTCGTTCGGCTACCCGACCGACGGCTACCGCTCGAAACCGTGGGACGAGTTTGCAGCGCCAGCAGCGCCCGAGATGGATTTCGTTTTCACCGTCTGCGACAGCGCGGCCGGTGAGGAATGCCCGGTTTGGCCGGGCCAGCCGATGACGGCGCACTGGGGCATCGAAGACCCGGCGGCAGTCAATGGCGCGCCCATTCAGAAAGAAGCCGCATTCGTGACCGCGTTCCGCTATTTGCGCAACCGCATCACTGTCTTCACGGCGCTGCCGCTCAGAAGCATCAGCAAGATGACCCTGAGCGCCAAATTGCACCAGATCGGCCAGATGGAAGGCGCGACGTCCCTCGCCGAGAAGGCGGGCTAAGCGTGGCCTTCGATCTCCCCCGCCGTCTCACGGCGGAGGCGCTCGGGACCGCGCTGCTTGTCGCGACCGTCATCGGTTCCGGCATTATGGCCGAAGCCCTCAGCCGTGACGTTGGACTCCAGCTACTCGGCAACACGCTGGCGACCGGGGCGATGCTGGTGGTGCTCATCACCATCCTCGGCCCTATTTCCGGCGCGCATTTCAACCCGGCGGTGTCGCTTGTCTTCGCTCTCAAACGCGACATGACCGCCCGGGACGCCGCGTTCTACGTTGTCGCTCAAATTTGTGGAGGCGTAGCTGGCGCGATCGTCGCGCATCTGATGTTCGCGCTGCCGCTCATCGACCTCTCTGAGAAGGCGCGCACGGGGCCATCGCAATGGTTCGCGGAATGGGTGGCGACCTTCGGCCTTGTCGCTACGATCCTCGCGGGCATCCGGTTCGAACGATCGGCTGTGCCCTGGCTGGTCGGACTTTACATCACCGCTGCCTATTGGTTCACCGCGTCAACGTCGTTCGCCAATCCCGCGGTCGCGATCGCGCGGTCTCTCACCAACACCTTTTCCGGCATCCGACCGATCGACGTGCCGGGCTTCCTGGTCGCGCAGTTCGTTGGAGCAGTCTGCGCTCTCGTGCTGATGAGCTGGCTGCTGCGCGAAGAAGCCGATGCGTCCGATCCGTTGAGGCCCGAGGCACGCTTATGACGATCACGATCTATCACAACCCGAACTGCGGCACGTCGCGCAACACCCTGGCGATGATCCGGCAAAGCGGCGAGGAACCGGTCGTCATCGAATATCTGAAAACCCCGCCAAGCCGCGCGAAGCTGGTCGAGTTGATCGCCGCCATGGGCATTCCCGTGCGCGCTTTGCTACGCGAGAAGGGCACGCCCTATGCGGAACTCGGCCTCGGCCACCCAAAGTGGACAGATGACGAGTTGCTCGATTTCATGCTGGCGCAACCAATCCTGATCAATCGCCCGATCGTCGAGACGCCGAAAGGCGTCCGGCTCTGCCGCCCCTCGGAAAAGGTGCTTGACCTCCTACCGAACCCCAACATCGGACGATTTGTGAAGGAGGACGGGGAAGTCGTCGTCTGGGAAGGGTCTGCGAAACGTTCGGAGTGACGACGCTTGGGCGGTGCTCCGCCAGGTGGGGATGCCCGCTTTCCGCTCTTCAGATACGATCGGCATTCTCTCGGCGATCGAGCGCCCTCGACGGCAATCGCTTGCGGAGAATCGGAAAACTGAGGTAGGGTTGCCGCATGAATAATTCTGCGCTTCCGCATGGCCCCGACCGCGTGTCTTCCTGTCGCGCCGCCCTCAAGGCCGGCAAAGAGCGACGCGAATATTTCTTATTCAGCTCGTGCCGCGTAACTCATTGATAAGTCTCGATTCGCACGAGAGAATCCAAGGAAATCCAAGAGAATCCAATAGCGAAAAACCTTGGTTTTCGTGGCGAAACGCGGCCGGTCCAAGAAAACCCAAACGGATTAAACCTGATCATAGCGTTGATTTAGTCGCCGCAATCGGGCTGGGCCGCGCTCCGTTTGAACGCGGCGCCGTCCGGAGCCCGATCCCGGCTTTGGGGCCAGGTCCAGGCCGCGTTCTCTAAGCTGCGATGCAACCAAAGCGGGAATTCCGGACAAAACAAGCGCTCGCTAAACGACCTTAAACGGCAATAAACGAGCTTAAACGTCAGTAGAAAAGTGACGTTTATTGCCGTTCATTTCTCCGAAACGAGCCTTTTCAAGGGGTTGCGAGGGGAGGAAATAAAAAAGCCGCCTCTCGCCTCGTCTCGCGCATCAGGTTGTGGATCGCGCTGTCAAACAGCCACGGGTTCTCCACTCCCCGCCCGTCGATCGGAGAGCGGAAGAGAGAATTCCGTGAGCCAGAACATATAGTGAACATACCTGCTCTGTCAAGGAGATTCGCGGCCCTTGCAGCTAGACCTGGCGCCGAGCGGAAGGCCTTCCGGGTCGGCGCGGAACAGGACTGGGGACGCGGCATGGCGGTGGCGGCGCCACGCGGGGCGACAGTTTCGGGCTGGTTACCCTGCTCGCGCGCAGCATGACAGTTCGGCGAAATCCTTCGCTCCCGGCTTTGCGGCCGCGGCGGCGCCCGAACCTTCGGCATGGGCGCTTTCCGCACTGGGCTTTGCAGCGTCTGGGCTGTTGCGATGGCGAAGGACGCGGGCGGCCCCAACTGGCAGCGGCCTGACGAGGCGTCTATTCGCTTATCTGGGGCCTTGCGGCGCGGGCTTGGTCTCGGCAGTCCAACGCGCGATCGTGCGGGCGAGAGCGGGGCCGACGAGAAGCGCGACCATGAGCCGTCCGACCTGCATCGCCATGACGAAGGGAAGATCGACGGGGGACGACGCGGCGATGATCGCAACCGCATCGGCGCCTCCGGGACTGGTCGCGAGATACGCCGTGAGCGCGTCCGTTCCCGCGGCCTCGTGAAGTGCGAAGGCGAGGCCGCCGCACATCGCGATGAGCGCGAAGATCGAGGCCAGGATGATCGGCAATTGTTTCGACGCGTAGAGAACAGCCTCGCGCGTGAAGCGCAGGCCGATGGACCAGCCGACCAGCGCGTAGCAGATCGCCAGAAGCCACGGCGGCAGCGTGATCGTGATGAGATGCGTCGCGGAGAGCGACGCGCCGATGAACATCGGCGCCAGCAGGGCGCCGGCGGGGATCTTGGATTTGACGCCGGCGATTGCGCCACCCACGCCCAAGAGCAGCGTCGCGAAAAAAGGACCGGGTGCAACGGGCGGAAACCAGATGATGGATGCGGCGGTCGCGGCCCCCGGCGGCGCCCATGCCCGAGCGACAAGCGAGGCCACCAGTCCGACGCAGGCGACCCGCAGATATTGCATGACGGCGACGAGCCTCATGTCGCCGCCGAAGGCGTCCGACATCAGCACCATCGCGGTCGCCGCGCCGGCCGACGAGCCCCAGACGGCGGTCGTGCCCGGCAGCGCTTTGAAACGCGCGAGCAGATACCCGAGCAAGGCGGCGAAGAAGATGACCGAGCCGATCAGCACAATGAACATCGGCCAATTGCGAATCATCGTCACCAGGATGTCGGGGGTGATGGCGCGCGCGACAAGGCAACCGACAAAACCCTGCGCGATAACAAAGCCCCAGGGCGGAATCTTCACACCCCCCTCGAACCAGCACAGAAGGATGGCCGCCGCGATCGCGCCGAGCATCAGAGCCGCGGGCAGGCGCATCCATTCAAAAGCCGCGACGCCAACAACCGACGCGGCGAGAAGCACGGCCCATTGCAGAGCCGGCGCCTGCTGGCGCAGGGTGAAAGATGACATCCGTCCTCACGCCATTTACGAGAAGCAAACGTCTGACCGTCCGCAACCCGAGCGATCCTGGGAAAGCTTCTCTCGGCATTAGAAAAGCGCGGGAATATCCGTCCCGGTCAGATTTCGCGGCAAGCGCCGTCGCGCCTTAGAATAAGATCAGATTAGCGCAATCCCGCCAAGCGGGGCCCGATCCCTGCGCGCATCAAGAAACGGCGTAAGGGCGCGACCGACGAAAGCGTCGACAAGCCGAGGCCGCGGGCGAAGTCGGCGGGGGGGAAGTGCGTCAGCAGCGAGCGGTTGAGGCCGTCAACCGCGGCGGTCCTCAGCGCGATGTCGGCGCGCCTCGCGCGCTCGTAGGCGCGCAAGGTCTGCGGCCCGCCAATATCGCGCCCCTCCGTTCGCGCTTCGATCGCGCAGTCGATGATCGCCGCGACGTCGCGCAGGCCAAGGTTCAGCCCCTGCGCGCCGATTGGCGGCAGGACATGCGCCGCATCGCCGACGAGCGCCAGCCGTTCGCCCGCGATCGCAGGCACAATCTGGCGCGTCATCGGAAAGAACCCGCGTTCGCCGTCGATGCGGATGGCGCCGAGGAGGGAATGCGATTGGCGCTCGATCTCGCGCGAAAGGGCTTCGTCGTCCAAATCCTTGCGCCGGCGCGCGTCCTCCCGCCCCATCACCCAGACAAGACTTGAGCGATTGGGCGTGGCCGGGCTCGGCGGCAACGGAACAAGGGTGAATGGGCCGCCGCGCGTGTGGAACTCGGTCGAGAAGTCGTCATGCGGCAGCCGATGGGCGAGATGCGCCGTCAGCGCGGTCTGCGGGTAGTGATGAACCCGCGCTTCGAGCCCTGCCGCGCGCCGCGCCGCCGAAGCCCGGCCATCGGCGCCGATCGCGAGGCGGGCGGCGATCAGGCGTCCGTCCTGAAGCCTCGCCCGAACCGCGTCGGCGCCGAACTCGTAATCCGCGATTCCGGTCGCCATGCGTTCAACGCGCGAAACTCGGGGGATCTCGGCGGCGAGCGCCTCGGCCATCCGGTCGTTTTCGATGTTCCATCCGAACGCGTCGAGGTCGATCTCCGACGCGTGGAACTCGATCGGACGCGGTGGAAACAACGCTCCGCTGTCGTCGACGAGCCGCAGAGCCCGCAAAGGCGCGGCCTCGGTCGCCAAACCCGCCCAAACGCCGAGGGATTTCAGGAAAGCGACCGATTGGTCGAGCAGGGCGACTGTGCGTCCCCCGCCCGTTCGCTCGGCCGCGCCGCAGCAGACGACCTCAAAACCCGCCTGCGCAAAGCCAATGGCCGCGGTAAGACCGGCGAGTCCGGCCCCCGCGATCAGGAGATCGGCGCCGCCTTCGGGAGGTTTATGGCCTTCGGTCATTCTCGGTCTCCGCGACCCGCCCGCCGCGCTCCGCGACTGGGAGCTTGCGATTAGCGAGACGGCGTCGCGCAAGTTTGATAAGGCGGGCAGGATCAAGGTCAAGCCGACGCCATGCGCCTGTTCGGGCTGGCGGAGGCCGACGGGGCAGGGCATGTCGGTCGAAAAGCGGCCTGTGGACGTCGCAAGCGCCGCGGGCTTCTCAGTCCATATTTTCACCGCCTCGGGCGGGGCGGTGGCCTTGCTCGCCTTGTATGCGGCGATCGAGCGGAATTTCGCGGTCTGCTTCGTCTGGCTGGGCGTCGCTCTCTTCATCGACGAAATCGACGGCACGCTAGCAAGGGCCGCGAAGGTGCAAATCACCGCGGCGTCGATCGACGGGACGGTTCTCGACCTGGTGATCGATTTCCTCACCTACGTGCTGGTCCCGGTGGTGGCGCTCTGGCGCTCGGACCTGATGCCGACCCAAGCGTCGTTCTGGATCAGACTCGTCGTCACCATCGCCTCGGCGCTCTATTTCGCCGACACAAGGATGAAAACCGACGATTTGTGGTTTCGCGGCTTTCCGGCCACGTGGAATATCGTCGTCCTCTATCTGTTCGTCCTTCGGCCGCCGTGGGTGATCAGCGCTCTCATTCTGCTCGGCGCGGCGGCGCTCATGTTCACTCCTGTGGTCTTCGTCCACCCGTTGCGGGTCGTCCGGCTGCGCCGCCTGACCATTGCGATGACCTGCGCGTGGTTCGCTTTTGCCGCGATCGCGATCGGAGAAAATCTCGCGCCCCAGCCCTGGGTCGGGTGGGGTCTGATCACAACGGCGGTCTATTTTCTCGGCCTGCCGTTCCTGCGTCATTCGCCGCTCGCGCATGAATGAGCGAAGGCTGCGGAAACGAATAAGCCGCCTTGCGGGGGGGATTAAATCCTTGGTATAGCGCGCACACGATGCTGCTTGGCTTCATCGTCGGCCTCGTGGCGGAGTGGCTACGCAGAGGACTGCAAATCCTTGCACCCCGGTTCGATTCCGGGCGAGGCCTCCAACAATTCATCCGGGGCGGCGATCCGCCCAAATCGCGGGCCTGAGCCAGGGGGGTGCAGCATTTCCGCCGAAACGATGCTTGACCGGCGCTTGCACATGGTCAACGGCCAGATTCGCACTGGCGGAGTGGTCGACAAGGTCGTGCTGGCGGCGTTCCTCAATGTGCCTCGCCAGCGGTTCGTTGCGCCGGAGCATGAGTAGCTCGCCTACCTCGATCGGGAGCTGCCGGCGCGCGGCGCGAAATTCCGCCGCCTGCTCGCGCCCATGGTCTTGGCCCGGATGCTTCAGGCGGTGAAGGTGGTTCCGAGCGATCGCGCGCTCGATGTCGCGGGCGGCTCCGGCTATGGCGCCGCCATCCTTGCCGCCATGGGCGTCAAGGTCGTTCTGCTGGAATCCGACGCGGGGGCTGCGGAAGCAGCCAAGATTGAACTTCACAATCGTGAGAACGTCACGGTGGTGGTTGGGCCGCTCGACAGCGGGGCCGCCGCCCTCGGGCCGTTCGATCTCATCGTCGTCGAAGGGGCGTTCGGAATCTTCCCGGACAGTCTGATCGCCCTCACCGCGGATCCCGGACGTCTCGTCGGCATCGACGCGTCTTCCGAGCCGTCCCAGGCGGTCGTTTATGAGAAAAGCGGTGGAGCGATTAGTCGTAGAGTGTTGTTCGAGACCAAGCGGACCTTCTCGAGGGCTTCGAGCCTGGGGCGGCTTCGCCTTCTAAGCCATTGGCGCTTATTCCGCGCAGGAGCTTCCGCTGCGCCAAGTGTCTCTTCTTTGCGACGCTCGATGGAAAAGTGGACGCCATTCTGGCGCGCCGGCCGGCCTGCCGTAGCGCGAGGCGGATTTCTCCGCCTATGATGCTCGGCGTAGGCTGCTTTCGGCGAGCGAGCGGGAGGCGGCGTTGGCGGACTTTGTCTCGTGTCGCGCTCGCGTCTTTGAATTTTGTGCTGGTCGTGCAAGTTATGCGACGGCAAGAAGTCGGCCGCTTCATTTCGCGATGCGGGTGAACGGCGCGTGAGGCGGGGATGATCTGGGATTCAAGCGCATTTCAGAAACGTCCCGGCTCGTTGTCCGGCCGGCCGTTAGGCGTCCTACGCAAGGCGTTTCTGGCGGCGGCCAGTTTGCTCGCGCTCGGCGTCAGCACAGGTCGGGCGGAAACAATCGGCGGAGCGCTCGTCAAGGCCTACTTGACCAATCCTGACATCAATGCGCAGCGCGCCGCGGTCCGGGTGTCGGATGAAAATGTCCCAAAGGCGAATGCGGGATACCTCCCGACTGTCGAGGCGACGGGCAACATCGGGATCGAACGCGCGGAAACGAGTTTGCTTGGCGCCAATAACGGCGCCGGCGGCACCGCAGGGGTCTTTCTCAAACCGCGGGGCTATGGCGTTACCGCCAACGAGACGGTTTTCAACGGCAATAGGACGCTCAATTCCATCCGTCAGGCCGAGTCGCAGGTTTTCGGCGCGCGGGAGCAATTGCGCAATACCGAGCAGAACACCCTTCTTTCGGCCCTCACCGCTTATATGGACGTGCTGGAGGATACGGCGATCCTCGGCCTGGACCGCAATAACGTCGACGTGTCGAAGGAACAGCTGCGCGAGACGCGGGACCGCTTCACGGTCGGCGA
>CAWFZA010000015.1:0-132526 GCA_963820095.1 uncultured Alphaproteobacteria bacterium | reverse complement strand
GCGCGTGGGATCATGCGCTTGGCGACCGCCTGACCAACGTAGAACACGGCGTCCAGATTGGTCCGCATGAGCTCGCCCCACGTCTCGGGCGGAAAATCCTCGAGCGGCGCGCGGCGCTGGATGCCGGCGTTGTTGACGAGCACGTGAATCGGTCCGATCTCCTGTTCGATCGAGGCGACGCCGCGTTCGACGCCTTGAGGATCGGTCACGTCGAAAACGGCCGCGTCCGCCGAGAGCCCCTCGTCCTTAAGAGCGGCCACCGCGGCCGCGACCCTGTCCGGATCGCGTCCGTTGACCACGACGCGCGCGCCCGCTTCCGCCAAACCACGCGCCAGCGCAAGGCCGATCCCACCGGAAGAGCCGGTGACCAGCGCAACGACATCGTCAAGCGAGAACAGCCTCCGAATATTGTCCCTCACCCCGCACTCCTTTCTAGGCCAGCCCGTTGCAGAATTTCCTGGCGAATTGTTGAGCGGCTCCTCGACCTCGACAACGTTCGCCGGCAGTCCTATCACACGCCAACAAACACGCGGCCGACTTCACGACGTTCGGCAGTCGGCCGATCTTGTGGGACGGCGCCTGTTGGTGACTGGCTGCGGCCCGATCGGTGCGCCCGTCATGGCTTTCTCTATCTCATGGCGATCATCGACTGGGCGTCGCGCGCGGTTCTCGCATGGCGGCTGTCGAACACGATGGACGTGTCGTTCTGCCTGGCGGCGCTCGAGGAGGCTCTGGCGGGGTTCGGCAAGCCGGAGATCTTCAACACCGACCAGGGCTCGCAATTCACCTCGGCCGCCTTCACCGGCGTGCTCGCCGAAGCGGGCGTCGCGATCTCCATGGACGGCCGAGGCCGCTGGATGGACAACGTGTTCATCGAGCGGCTGTGGTGGTCGTTGAAGTACGAGGACGTCTATCTCAAGGGCTACGCCGACGGCCGGGACGCCGCGCACGGCATCGCCGAGTGGGTCTCCTTCTACAACGAGCGGCGTCCGCACCAGGCGCTCGCCGACCGCTCGCCGATGGCGGTCTGGCGAGAGGCGACCGCTGATTGCGACACCGAGATCCGGTTGCGTCCTATTAGTAACGCCGGGCGTTATGGGCAGTTCCGGTTCGGTTAAGACGTCCATCGCCCACGCAATCAAAGCCAAGCGCCGACCTCGCGACTACTCCACTTCGACTGTATCAGCGTTGCGCCATCTGAAACCAAGGGGCCGTTAGGGGTCAGGCGGGTCGGGCCGAACGTCACAATCGTTCGGCGACAAGCCTGCCCGGGCATCTCACCGCCATTAGCGGCGCGATCCACGCTAAGTTAACGAGGCCTTGCGACGGTGTTTCTAGGTCCGCGTGAAGTGACATCAACCTTGGAAATCGATCTGTATCCACCGATAAAGCGCCATCTGGAGAGGCTCGGCCTGGAGGTCAAGGGCGAGGTGCGCGGCTGCGATATCGTCGCACTTTGCGGTGACTCACCGGAGATCGTCGTGATCAGCGAGATGAAGCAAAGCTTCACGCTCGAACTGGTGCTGCAGGCCGTTGATCGCACATCCTCCTGCGACGAGATCTGGCTCGCCGTCGGCGCCTCCAAGAGCAAACGACGGGCGTGTGAAGAAGCTCTGTCGATTCCTGGCCTTTGGCCTTCTCGCTGTCACCCTGGAGGGGCGCGTCGAGGTCTTGGCGGAGCCATTGCCATGGAAGCCGAGACGGGATGCCAAACGGCGTTCCCGAATTGTTGAGGAGCATCCTCGCCGCAAGGGGGATTCCGTCGCGGGCGGTTCGAGCTCGGGTCCCAGATGACCGCCTATCGTCAGCAGGCGCTCGCGTGGCTCACGCGCTCGCCCGCATGCCATCGCGCCCGCAGGACCTTCGGACCTTTGCTCCGAATGCCGCCAAAATCCTTCAGGGCAACGTATAAGGTTGGTTCGAGCGCGTCGAGCGGGGGCTTTACGGGCTGACCCCCTCGGCTCGGGCCGCCCTCGTCACGTGGATCGACCATATCGCCGCCGGGGCAGACGCTGGGTTTGGGAGAACGTGACTTCTCGAGGGCCCTGTGTGAATGGAATGACAAACCGGTCGCGTTTTTAGCCTGGCGAGAATGGCGTATCGGGCGGAATCGTCGATAGGCACGTTGATGTCGATGCTGCGCTCAGCCAAGAGATCCTCGACGTTTCGCAGCGACAGCGGGTATCTTACGTACATCATCACGACCAGACGGATCACTTCTGGCGAGCTGTTGAAATATCGGAACCGGTTGCTCCTGACCCGAAGCTACCACAGCAATGGACGGCCCGAAAAATTGGCCTGACAAGGCCCTTGCGCCTCTTTGCGTCTTGACTTGCGGATTGCATCATGAAAAAAATGTCATGCCGCGAAAAAAATATCAGGGAGCGAAATGCGAGACGTCGGATCGCCAGCGATCGACGAACGGGACCAGGAGCTCTGCGCACGAGCGGCGTGGCTGTACCACGGCGCCGGCCTTACTCAGGGCGAAGTGGCAAGACGCCTCGGAGTGCCGAGCGTCAAAGCGCATCGTTTGATTGCGCGGGCAAACCGGCTCGGTTTCATTCACGTCTGCATCGATGCACCCGTCGCCGCCTGCGTCCGTCTCGAAAACGAACTACAGAAAAAATTTGGGATCGAACAGTGCGTGGTCGCGCCTGAACTCGACGACGGCCCACTGCCCCTGAAATCACTAGGACTGTCCGGCGGCCGGTTTCTGCAATTGGCGATCGAAAGCGGGATGCATCGGGTGATCGGAGTGGGTCACGGCCGAACGCTCGCGTCCTGCGTCCACCATCTTCCGCGCATGGACGTTCCCGATCTCAAACTGGTGTCTCTTCTGGGCGGAATGACGCGGCGGTATGTAACCACGCCTTTCGACGTGATCCATCGCCTGGCTGAGAAGACCAACGCCGGCGCTTATGTGCTGCCGCTTCCCTTTCTCGCGAACACGCCGGAGGATCGCAAAGTCCTTCTTGAGCAGCGCGGCGTCGCGGACGTGTTCGAGCTTGGCGTAGCGTCTACCCTACGCTTTGTTGGAATCGGCGCGATTGATGATGACGCCTCGATTCTGTCGACAGGCCTGGTCGAGAGACACGAGTTCGACGAAGCTCAGGCTCTCGGCGCGGTCGGGGAGCTGCTCGGCCATCTCTTTTCCTCACGCGGCGACTTGATTGACAGCGGCGTCTCCGCGCGGGCTCTCTCCATGTCCGCTACCGATATTCAGCGAAGCGCGACGATCGCGGTCGCGGGAGGAAAGACTAAAATTGATGCTATCAGAGGCGTGCTGGCAAGCGGATTGCTGCATGGCCTGATCACCGACGAGAATACCGCGAGACGTCTCGTGGACGAACCATCATCGCGAACGTGATGAGGGAAGGAAACCAAGGAGGAACCGATGAACGACAAGGTGAAAAAGTTGTTTGCGGCATTCAAGGCCGGCAAGGTGAGCCGGCGCGAACTGATGAGCGGCGTCGGGAAGCTGGGCGTCAGCGCGGCGACCGCCAACTTCCTGTTCAATGCCGCCGCGACGCAAGCGCTTGCGGCCGATTTCGACTGGAAAAAATTCCAGGGTACAAAGCTTCACCTTCTGTTGAACAAGCATCCGTACGCCGACGCGATGATCGCGGACCTCGACAACTTCAAGAGGTCTGACCGGCATGGATGTGACCTACGATATCTTCCCGGAGGATGTGTACTTCGACAAGGTGACGGCCGCTCTCTCGTCGAAGTCGAGCCAGTACGACGCCTTCATGACCGGCGCCTACATGACCTGGACCTACGGGCCGGCGGGCTGGATCGAAGACCTCAACCAATGGATCAAGGATCCCGCCAAGACCAATCCGAAGTACGATTGGGAAGACGTGCAGCCTGGCTTAAGGGCGTCCACCGCATGGAACGGTGTGCCCGGAGCCGCGCTCGGATCGGCCGACGCCAAGCAATGGTGCATACCGTGGGGCTTCGAGCTCAACTCGACCACGTATAACCGGAAAATGTACGACAAGGTTGGTGTCAAGCCTGCCAACAACCTCCCGGAGCTTATCGAAACCACGGCCAAGCTCACCAAGGATCTGGGTGGGCCATATGGCATCGGGGTCCGCGGCTCGCGCTCCTGGGCGACGATTCATCCCGGTTTTCTGTCCGGTTATTCCAACTACGGACAGCGGGACTTCACGGTGACCGACGGCAAATTAAAGGCCGCCATGAACACGGCAGAGTCCAAGGCTTTCCACAAGATGTGGGTGCAGATGATCCAGGATTCGGGGCCAAAAAATTGGTCGACCTACACCTGGTATCAAGTCGGAACCGATCTCGGCGCCGGCGCTTCGGCCACCATCTACGACGCCGACATTCTCGGCTATTTCATGGACGGCGGCGACAACAAGGAGAAAGGCAATCTCGGCTTCCACGCTTTCGCCGCCAACCCGGCCGCGAAGGCTCCGAACTCCGAACGTCTGGATCTGGTCGCTGGCCATGAACACCGCCGGCAAGCAGAAGGACGCCGCCTGGTATTGGATGCAGTGGGCGTCGTCGACTGAGCATGACCTGTTCGGCGCGCGCAAGATGGACTTCGTCAATCCCGTCCGCGCTTCTGTCTGGAAGGATGACGAGTTCCGCAACCGAATCGACAAGTCCTATAGCGGCTATCTAGCGCAATACGATGCTTCGGCGCCTGGCGCCCGCATCTACTTTACGCCCCAACCCTTGTTTTTCGACGTCACCACGCAATGGGCCGAGGCGTTGCAGAAGATGGTCGCCAAGGAAACGCCGGTCGACGAAGGACTCGATCAGCTGGCCGTGTCCATAGACAAGCAGCTCAAGGACGCGGGTCTCGGCTGAGGCATCGTCTCCAGTGCGGCGCGCGGATCTTTGCGTTCGCGCGCCGCGCCGGCTCGTCGGCGTCGCGCCAACGACCGCCAGAGGAATCGTGAGTTCAGGTTCATTTCGTGACTGACACCGCAGTCAAGCGCGTCGAAGGGCGAGCGCGTCGACGCTTCAACTATCTGCCGTATGTGCTTAGCCTCCCGGCGCTGCTTGTCTGCATCGGGATCCTGATTCCGTTCGTCACCGCCATTTATTACTCGCTTCAGCGTTATCGCCTGAATCTGCCGATGATGCGAGGGTTCATCTGGTTCCAGAACTACATCGACTTCTTAACGGACCGCGAATTTTGGCACACCGTGCAGGTGTCGCTCGAATATACCGTGCTGACAGTTGGCATCGAGCTCGTATTCGGCCTGGCCATCGCCATGCTTCTGCAGAAGCAGACCCGGATCAACAACATCGTCTCCATCCTTCTTCTTCTGCCGCTGATGACGGCGCCGGCGATCGCCGCGCTCATGTGGAAACTGATGACCAACCCGAACTTCGGCGTCCTCTCTTATTTGGTGCAGCTTCTGGGCATCAGCAATTTCAAGTGGGCGTCTGACCCGAGCACCGCTTTGTTCACCGTCGTGCTCGTCGACGTGTGGGTCTACACGCCCTTCATCATGATCCTGCTCCTCGCGGGCTTGCGCTCGCTGCCGACGCAACCGTTCGAAGCCGCAGCGCTAGACGGTGTTCCAGGGCGGTTCGTCTTCTTTCGGATCACGCTGCCGATGCTGACGCCCTACATTATCACCGCTGCGCTGTTCCGGATGCTCGATTCAATCCAGCAATTCGACATCATTTATCCGATGACTCAAGGCGGGCCCGGCAATACGCTGCTTGTTTTCCAGGTCCGCGCTTATCTCGAATTCTACCAATATACGAACGTGGGCAAGTCGGCCGCGCTGTTGATCATCCTGTGGGCGATCACCTACGCCTTGTCGAACATCTTCATCAAACAGTGGTTGAAGTTGCGCGAGCGCGCGCGCGGACTGGCGTAGCGGGAGGCGGGTATGGAGCACACGTCGATCGCCGAGCGGGTGGTGCGGGGCGCCCTGATTGTCTTGGTCGTCATATTCTTCCTGTTTCCGATCTTCTGGATCTTCCTCATGTCGTTTCAGACCAACGAGGAGATTCTCCGCATTCCGCCCAGTCTCTTCTTCACGCCGACGCTCACGAACTACTCGGCGCTGATCACCGGCAAACTGGTTACGGTGTCGGGAACGCTCGACATCGCGTTTATGAACAACCTCTGGAACAGCGTGCTTCTCTCGACCGCGTCGGTCGCCATCGCGCTCCTCCTCGGCGTGCCGGCGGCGTACGCGTTCGCGCGCTTCAAGTTTCGTCTCGGCGAAGACATCGCGTTCACCCTGTTGTCTTTTCGCTTCGCCCCGCCGCTGCTGGTTTTGCTTCCCCTATCGCTCTATTTTCAGCAGCTTGGCCTGACCGACACCTACGTCGGGCTGATCTGGGTCTATCAGCTGATCGCGCTGCCACTCATCCTGTGGATTGTGCGTGGCTATTTCGAGGACCTCTCCCCGGACATTGAATACGCGTATCGCGTTGCGGGTCATTCGTGGTGGCGCACGTTCACCCGCATCGCTATTCCGCTGGCGGGGCCGGGAATCGCTGCGGCCGGGCTTCTGGCTTTCATTTTCTGCTGGAACAACTTCGTCTTTGCGCTCATTTTGGCGTCCGCCGAGAAGCAACCCGTCACGGTCGGCGCGCTCGCCTTCGTGACCGCTTCCGGCATTCAATATGGACAGATCGCTGCTGCAATCGTGCTTTCCGTAGCCCCGACGCTCGCGCTCGCGCTCTACGCCCAGCGCTATCTCGTTGAGGGACTCTCACTGGGCGCGTTGAAGGGCTAAAATGGCCAATCTCGAGATCCGGTCGGTCAGCAAGGAATTCAGGACGGGCAAGGTGCTCGATCGCATTTCGCTCGCGGCCGACCATGGTGAGATTGTCGCGATTTTTGGGCCGTCAGGATCGGGGAAGACGGTGCTTCTCCGGCTCATCGCCGGCGTCGAGCAGTCGGACGAGGGCAGCATCTTCCTCGGCGGCCGCGACGTCACCGACCAGGCGCCCGAAAAGCGCGGCGTGGGCATGGCGTTCCAGAACTTCGCGCTGTTTCCCCACATGTCAGCATTCGACAACGTGGCGAGCGCGCTCACCGCCCACAAGGTTCCGCGAGACGTGATCCGCGCGAAGGTCGAGAAGGTCGCCGTGCTTTTGAAGATCGAGCACGTTCTCGGGCACGCGCCGCGCGAACTGTCCAACGGCCAGAAGCAGCGCACCGCCCTGGCGAGGGCGCTGGTGGCCGAACCCAAAATCCTGCTGCTCGATGACCCGCTGCGCAATGTCGACGCCAAATTGCGTTACGAGATGCGCCTGGAATTGCCTTCTCTTCTCAAGGCGTCAGGGTCAACGGTTCTCTACGTCACCCAGGACTATAAGGAAGCGATGGCGCTTGGCGATCGGATCGCGGTGCTATCGGACAGGGACTTCGCACAGATCGCCCGGCCGGCGGAGATTTATCGAACGCCCGCGACGCTCAATGTCGCGAGCCTGTTCGGGGACCCGACGATCAATCTGATGCCTGTCGAGCCAGCGGCTTCATCCACCGGCCCGAAGATCGGAATCGGTGGCGCCGCCTTGTCGTTGCCCGTCGGTTATGGCGCCATGGCCGGGAGACCGTGCGTTCTCGGGTTGCGAGCGGAGAACATTGTCGTCGAAGACACGGCGTCGCTGGAAAGCGTCCCGGTCGAGGTGGTTGCGGTGACCCCGCTTAATGAACGAACGCTCCTTCTTCTCCGCACCGATGACGGCCGCGAAATTCTGGCGTCTGAAGCGGGAACGAACGAGGCTCCGCGCAGGCACGGGCCCGCTTTCGCTCGATTCGACGCTGAAGCTATTCTTCTCTTCGATCCGGCTACCGGTCGTCGTATCGTCCCTCAGGCGGCATGAGCGTCATGTCCGAGGCAGCTCTATCCATAAAGAGTGTCGACAAGATCTACGCCGGACGCGGGAAGGGTCCCGTCCATGCGGTGAAGAATCTCGATATGGATGTGCAACGAGGCGAAATCGTCGCGCTGCTCGGCTCATCCGGGTGCGGCAAAACGTCTACCTTGCGCATGATCGCAGGCTTCGAGGAAGTTACCCGCGGCGATATCGTCCTCGAGGGCCGACGGGTTAATCAGATGCCGCCCGCGCGTCGAAAAGTCGCGATGGCGTTTGAAGGCTATTCGCTCTATCCGCCACTCACGGTCCGCGACAATATTGCGTTCGCGTTGAAGGGCGCACGCACGTCCGCGAAGGACGCGCAAAGGTCGGTGGCGGACGTCGCTCATATTCTCGAGATCGAGGGGATTCTCGATCGATATCCAAGCTCGATTTCGGGCGGAGAGCAGCAGCGCGCCAGCCTCGCACGCGCACTCGTTCGCCAGGCCGATCTCTATCTCCTGGATGAACCTATGGGCCAACTCGAGCCGCGGCTCCGCGCCGTCTTGCGTGGCCGCCTGAAGAGCCTTTTGGTCGATCGCCGCATGACCGCGATCTTCGTCACTCACGACCAGACCGAAGCCAATGCGCTCGCCGACCGCGTTGCAGTCATGGAAGGCGGCGTGCTGCAGCAGTTCGCGAGTCAGAAGGATTTGCGCGAAAGGCCGGCCAATCTGTTTGTCGCCACCTTTGTGGGCGAGCCGCCGATGAACGTGTTCGAAGCCAATGTCGTAAACGGCGATCGGGTTTGCTTCTCGATCGATGGTGGCCCGACCTTCGATTTTGCCGATAGCGATATTCCTCAGAGCGTTCGCGCGGCAATCGGACGACGTGAGAAGGTTGTGATTGGGGTTCGCCCCCACGCGCTTCGGTTGGGCGCCGGGCCTGAGAGCGCGCGAATTGTCTCCAATCAATGGCTTGGCGATCAGAGCCATTTGGCGATGGAGGTGGCGGGGAAACTCATGGTCGCCGTTTCGCATGCGCCAATCCCGGCCCAAGTCGGGGAACGACTTCAGTTTGGCGTCTCCGCGTCGGACCTGCACGTGTTCGATGCCGGCACATCGGCGGCTTTGTCGCATGGGCTCGAGGCCGCATGACTCTGGATCTCGCTCCAGCGATCGCGAAGTCCGGCTCATGACGCGCGATATTCTGCTCGGAATTGACGCTGGCACCTCGGTCATCAAAGCGGTTGCGTTTTCGCTGGCCGGAGAGCAGATCGCGGTCGCGGCGAGGCCCAACGTCTATCAGTCCCTAGGCGGAGGTCAGGTCGAGCAAGACATGCATCGGACCTGGGCCGATTGCGCCGCGACACTGCGGGAGCTGAGCGAACGCATTCCGGATCTTGCGCGTCGCGTCGCCGCTCTCGCCGTGACCGCACAAGGGGATGGCACATGGCTGATCGACGCCGGCGGCGAGCCCGTGGGCGGCGGGCTGCTTTGGCTGGATTCTCGTGCGGCCAGTCTGGTCTCGGATTACCTACAGACCGACGCGTATCGTGAGCATTATGCCCACACGGGATCTGGCCTCAACGCCTGCATGGCTTCGGCTCAGCTCACGTGGATGAAGCGCTGGCAGCCCGACCGCATCGCCCGCGCCGCCACTTGTTTTCACTGCAAGGATTGGCTCTATTTCAAGCTGACCGGCGCTCGCGTAACAGATCCGGCCGAAGGCAATTTCACCTTCGGCGATTTCCGCACGCGGGAATACGAGTTGTCGATCCTTGAGGGCTTGGGAATCGCCGACTGCTCGCGCCTGCTTCCGCCAATGATCGACGGGGTGAGCGAGAGCGGCAAGCTTTCCGCCGCCGCGGCGAAGGAAACGCTCTTGCCAGAGGGCCTTCCGGTGGCGCTCGCCTATATTGACGTGGTGTGCACAGGCCTCGGCGGCGGCCTTTGCGACCTCGTCACAGATGTCGGGGTCTCAATCCTCGGCTCGACGGGAATGCACATGCGATATGTTCCCACGCCCGACGACGTGCGGCTCAACGAGGACCGCTCCGGCTACACCATGTGCCTGCCGGTCGGGCGCGCCTGTGCTTCGATGCAGTCCAATATGGCGGCCACTCTCAACATCGATTGGCTGATGGACATGGCCCGCGAAGCCGCGGAGATGGCAGGCGCCAGGACGAGTTGTGCGGCGCTTCTCTCGGGTCTGGACGACAGAGTGCTCGGGACCGATCCCGGTCAAGCCGTGTACCACCCTTATATTTTCGAAGCCGGCGAGCGCGGTCCCTTCCTCAATCCTGATGCACGGGCGCAGTTCAGCGGCCTCTCGACGCAGACGAGTTTCGCTGGCCTGGCGCGATCGGTCTTTGAAGGCCTCGCTTTCGCGGCGCGCGACTGCTACCTCGCTTCCGGCTCGATCCCGAGCGAAGTGAGGTTAGGCGGAGGGGCGGCGCGGTCGAAGGCGATGCGCGCTATTCTCGCTGCAGCGCTCAACGCGGACGTGCGGACGCTGACGCGCGAGGAGCTTGGCGCCTCCGGCGCCGCAATGATGGCGGCCGTTAACGTCGGCGTCTATTCGAACATGAATGAATGCGCCGACGCATGGGTCGCTCCGTTTCTCGACAAGCGGACGGTCCCCGACCCGCAGCTCAGCGACTATTACGCGAAGCTCTATCCGATCTACCGAACCATCCGGACCGCCATGCCGCCTGCTTGGGGTCATTTGAGCCGGCTCAGACAGGAGTCCGCGGCTTGAGTGAGGGCTTCGAGCGCCGAAGGCCGATCCTATCGATCATGGGCGACCGTTTCATGCTGCCGTCCATGTTCGAACGGGCCATCCGAGAGAAGTGCGGGGAGGCTCTTGAGATCAGATCCTATGAGATGCCGTGGCCGGACGAACCGATGGAGCACGGCTATGCCGAGCCTGGAATGGAGGGGCTGAAGGAATATCAAGGGACGGCCGACGAGGTGGTGTCGCATATGGATGGCGCAGAGATCGCCGTCACCCATCTCGCGCCCTTTTCCGCCGGAGTGCTTGAACGGCTGCCTCAGTTGAAGCTAATTGCGGTCTCGCGTGGAGGCCCTGTCAACATCGACATGGCGGCGGCGCGCAAGCGGAAGATTCGTGTCGTCAACACCCCCGGTCGGAATGCGTCCGCGGTCGCCGAATTCGCCATCGGCGCAATCCTCGCCGAGACCCGGCTCATCACAAGGGGGCACGAAAGCCTCCGTCGCGGCGAATGGCGGGGCGATCTCTATCGCGCTGATCTGACTGGCGAGGAACTGTCGGAAATGACGGTCGGCGTGATCGGGTATGGGCATATCGGGACCAAGGTCGTCCGCATCCTCAAGGCGTTCGGTTGCCGCATTCTGGTCTGCGACCCTTACGTCCAGCTCTCGGCCGACGACCTGCGGGATGGGGTCGTTCAAGTCTCGCTCGACCGGCTTTTGCGCGAGAGCGACGTGGTGACGTTGCACGCGCGCGTGACGGAGGAGACGCGCGGTTTCATCGGCAAAGAACAATTCGAACAGATGAGGCGCGGCGCCTATTTCGTGAACACGGCCCGTGGGCCCATGGTCGACTATGACGCGCTCACGGAGGCGCTCAAGACGCGGCATTTGCGCGGCGCCGCCCTGGAAACCTTCGCGGTCGAGCCGGCGTCCCCCAGTTTGGAATTGCTTCAGCTCGATAACGTCACTTTGACGCCTCATATTGCGGGAGCCTCGGTAAAGACGGTCAAAATCGCCGCCGCCGCCACGGCTGAGGAAATTCGCCGGTACCTCGCGGGGGAAGGTCCCCTTAATCCTTGTTGAACCGCTGCCATACGGAATGACCCGAGACCTCGGCCAGTTCGATCTGATTGTCGTTGGTGGCGGCGTCAACGGAGCCGGCATTGCGCGCGACGCGGTGGGGCGAGGCCTCTCCGTGCTGCTTTGCGAGAAGGACGATCTGGCGCAAGGAACCTCGTCCCGATCGGGCAAGCTTGTTCACGGAGGGTTGCGCTATCTCGAATATTACGAGTTTCGGCTCGTCCGCGAGGCGCTGATCGAGCGCGAGGTCCTGCTCCGCGCGGCGCCTCACATCATCTGGCCGATGCGGTTCGTCCTGCCTCACAGCCCAGAGCAACGTCCAGCGTGGATGGTCCGGGCGGGCCTGTTTCTCTACGATCACTTGGGCGGGCGCAAAATCTTAGCCCCGACGCGAAGCCTCGATCTCTTAAAAGCGCCTGAGGGCGAGCCCTTGCGCAAGGATTTCAGCCGCGCATTCGAATACTCGGACTGCT
This sequence comes from uncultured Alphaproteobacteria bacterium, assembly GCA_963820095.1. Lineage (GTDB taxonomy): Bacteria > Pseudomonadota > Alphaproteobacteria > Rhizobiales > Beijerinckiaceae > Roseiarcus. The sequence continues at coordinate 120,435 of CAWFZA010000015.1, read as the reverse complement.
GGGCGGACGACGCGCGACTGGTTGTCCTGAACGCGGTGGACGTCCGCGAGCGCGGCGGCGTCGTGTTGACGAGAACGCCGCTCACGGCAGCGCGGCGGGTGGCCGACAAGTGGCGCGTCGATTTGCGAAGCGAAAGAGACGGAAACACGCTTGAGGCGACTGGAAAGATTCTTGTCAACGCCGCAGGCCCTTGGGTCGAAGATGTCCTGCAACGCGTGAGCCGCAACGCCGCGAGCCGCGTTCGGCTCGTCAAGGGCAGCCACATTGTCACGCGCAAGTTCTGGAGCGGCGACCAGGCCTATCTGCTTCAGAACAACGACAAGCGCGTGATTTTCGTCAACCCTTACGAAGGCGATTTCGCCCTGATCGGAACCACGGATATTCCGTTCGAAGGGCGAGCCGAGGACGCACGCATCGAGAGGAGCGAAGTCGAATATCTTCTCTCCGTCGTCGACCGTTACTTCAAGGACGCGCCTAAAATTGCCGAGGTCGTCGACTCGTTTTCCGGCGTACGCCCCCTCTACGACGACAAATCAGCCAACCCGAGCGCGGTCACCCGCGACTACGTCTTCGATGTCGAGGCGCCGGCTGGACAAGCCCCGATGCTTTCCGTTTTCGGCGGCAAGATCACGACATACCGCAGACTCGCCGAGCACGCGTTGGAGGAGCTTTCTCCCCACCTGCCGCAGATGAAAGGCGCCTGGACCGAGCGCGCAGCGTTGCCGGGAGGAGATATTCGTGACGCCAACTTTTTTCTCTTCCTGCAGGAACTGCGCTGTCGGCGCCCCTGGCTTCCGCCAGACGTCGCGCGCGGCTATGCTCGGCGATACGGCACGAGAGTCGATCGCTTGCTGAACGGCGCCAACTCGATCAGCGACCTGGGGCGGTCGTTCGGCGGAACGCTTTACGAGCGCGAGGCCCGCTTCCTTGCGGAGCAGGAATGGGCGACCGACGCCGAAGATATTCTCGAGCGGCGGACGAAGCACGCCTTGCACCTTACGGACAAGGAGCGCGCGGATTTTACCGCCTGGTTTCACATGCTCACGCCGCAGCCGGTTTGATGAACTCCTCGCCTATCGAAGACAGGGAGTTTCTCGCATTGCGCGAGCTGTCCGCTGCGCTCGGCGCGGATCGGTTGCGGACGCAAGGCGCCGGCGGCAACACGTCGATCAAACGAGACGGCGTCATGTGGATCAAGGCGTCGGGAACCTGGCTCGCCGATGCACTCTCACAAGATATTATGACGCCTGTTCGTTTGGACCCCTTGCGCAAAGCAATCGTCGACGGGGATATCCGCGCCGCGGCGGCGGTCGACTTCGTGGATGCGCAGCTAAACGCCAGCGGGCTACGGCCCTCGATCGAGACCAGCGTGCACGCGATCATCCCGTCGCCCGTCGTGGTTCATATCCATTGCGTGAACACAATCGCGCTCGCCGTCCGAGATGACGGCGAGTCTCTTGCGCGCGAACGCTTGAGCCCGCACGCGGACGTCGCGCTAGCGTTCATACCGTATCGCAAGCCAGGCGTGCCGCTTGCCCGCGCGATCGTGGAACGGCTGACGAAGGACACGAACGTTTTCGTCCTCGCCAATCACGGCCTCGTCGTTGCCGGCGCGACGGTTGCGGGGGTCGCCGATCGCATCGAGCGCGTGTGCGAAGCGCTTTCCGCGCCGGCGCGCGCTACGCCAAGAGTTGGCGCCGAAAACCTGGCTGCGATCATCGAGGGCACGGACTATCGTCTGCCGCACGACCCTGCTGTACACGCTATCGCGCTCGACCCGAAGAGTCTCGCAATCGCGCGGCTCGGTTCACTCTATCCTGACCATGTGGTGTTCCTGGGGCCGGGTCTCGTGGAAGCCTCAGTCGATGGCGGCCGCCTTCACGTACCGCTCGAAGGTCGCAGACCGCCGCTGATGATGGCGCTGCCGGGTATGGGCGTCGTCCTCCATCGTTCGACATCGAAGAATGCGGAAGCGATGGCGCGGTGTCTTGCGGATGTTGCGGCCCGTATTCCCGAAGATGCGCCGATGCGCGTCCTGACAAGCGCCGAAGAACAGGAGCTGATGAACTGGGAGGCTGAAGCCTATCGCCAGTCGATCGGAAGATAGGGCCATGAGCTTGATGCGCGCGCGGGCGATCGGGATTGATGTCGGCACGTCCGGCGTCCGTGCGGCTGCGCTTGCCGATACTGGCGCGACTGTCGCCTCAGCGGCCGTTGCAATGACGGCTTTCGGCGAGGCGACCGCTCCCGCGACATGGTGGAGTTGCGTTCTCGCCGTCATCTCCGAGTTGGGTTCATCGTGCGACTTGAGACAGGTGCGCGCACTCGCTGTGGACGGGACCTCGGGCACGATGCTAGCTGTGGACCGGTTCGGAGATCCGGTCGGGCCGGCGCGCATGTACGACGAGCCCTGCACGGACGACGCCGTCATCCGAGCTATCGCAGAGCGTGCGCCAGCCGACAGCGCGGCCAGGGGCGCTACGTCCGCCTTGGCGCGCGTTTTATTGATGCAGGATCGGCCCAATGTTCGCCACATGCTGCATCAGGCTGATTGGGTCAGCGGGAAGCTCAGTGGACGTTTCGACCGCAGCGACTGGAACAACGCACTGAAGACAGGTTACGACCCAGTCGCTGCTCGCTGGCCCGACTGGATCGAAAAGGCTGGCGCGAACCTTTCAAAATTGCCTGTCGTTCTGGAGCCGGGCGCTGCTATTGGTCAGGTCGGAGCAGAGGCGGTCGGTCTTGGGATACCGGAATCGGCGGTTGTGCATGCCGGAACGACGGACGGCTGCGCCTCGTTTCTTGCGACCGGCGCCTCAGAGGCGGGCGACGGAGCGACCGCGCTCGGATCGACGCTGGTCGTCAAACTTCTGAGCGACCATCCAATCTTCGCTCCCGAATTCGGCATTTACAGCCATCGGATTGGCTCGATATGGCTCGCCGGCGGCGCCTCAAATACTGGGGGCAACGTCATCGAGCAGTTCTTCCCGCGCGACCGTCTCGCGGCGCTGTCCGCAGGCGTGAACCCGAACAGGCCGACTGGGCTGAGCTATTATCCGCTTCTAAAGCCGGGTGAGCGCTTCCCGATCAACGACCCCACGCTTCCGCCTCGGCTCGAGCCCCGGCCCAAAGACGACACGACGTTCTTCCAGGCGATCCTCGAAGGCGTGGCCGAGGTCGAAGCGCTGGCCTATCGCAAGCTCGCCGAACTCGGGGCGCCGCCGCTGCGCTCTGTCCGCACCGTCGGTGGCGGCGCCGCGAATTCCGCCTGGACGAAGATCCGTGAGCGCAAGTTGGCGGCGCCCTTCAAATCTGCAGAATCGCAGGAGGCCTGTGCGGGTGTGGCTCGTCTCGCATTGCAACACCTTGGCCAGCCAGGTTGAGCGCCGTGTCTCGGTTTCTCGCGATTGCGTCGACTTTCAAGGCTTTGTTCTTCGACCAATATGGCGTGCTGCACGATGGACGGAACCCGTATCCCGGCGCAAGAGACGCTCTGGCGGCCCTGAAGTCGCGCGGGGTCAAGATCGTTGTGCTCTCCAATTCCGGACGCACGGGCGCCGCCAATGCGGAGCGTTTAACGAAATTAGGCTTTGAGCCGAAGTTCTATGATCGCGTCGTGACCTCCGGCGATGTGGCAAGGAGTTTGTTGAGGCGTGGGTGCTTCCCGGCGCTTCTAAATCCCGGAGCCAGCTGCTTCGTCATCTCGACCGGTGGAGATGACGACTTCGCGTCCGCGCTTGGGATCAAGGCCGCCGCTCACAGCAGCGAGGCCGATCTCGTCATCATCGCCGGCAGCCAAGCTGACAAGGTGTCGCTTGACGACTATCGCATAGTGCTGGCGCCGGCGGCGCGGCGCGGCACGCCCTGCATGTGCACGAACCCGGACAAGCTCATGCTGACAGCCTCCGGCAACGCGCCCGGCGCTGGACGCATTGCTGAGATTTATGAGGAACTGGGCGGCGCGGTGACATGGGTTGGCAAGCCTTTTCCCCTGATCTATCGGGCGGCTGCGGAGTTAGCCGAAGTTCAGAACCCGCGCGACGTTCTCTGTGTGGGTGACAGCGTTGAACACGACATTGGGGGCGCGCACGCGTTTGGCGCCTTCGCCGCGCTAGTAAGGACAGGCGTTCTCGCCGGCCTATCCGAGAAAGAACTCGCCGGCGAGATTGGTCGCCACGGCGTAGTTCCCGATTTTGTGATTGGAAGTCTGGCCTGCTAGCCGGTCGGCCCTTGCCGTCTGCCGCAATGGTTCCCGGACCTCAAGATCGAGTTCGAGGAGCTGATCCTGGCCGGCGCGCCGATCGAGATTACCGGATTCGAACTCCAAGAGATTGATCAGATCGTCCTTGACGGCGAGGGGGACGAGCAGGGCCCACTAGCGCCGACGCCCGACGCAATCGCGGTCACCCATCCCGGCGACGTGTTCCAACGTGGCGCCCATCGCGTTGTCTGCGGCAGCGCGACCAATCCGGAAACCTTCCGGCGGTTGACGGACGGGGGCGAGCTTTCGCGGCTTATCCTGACCGACGAGCCCTACAACGTGAAAATATCGGGCCACGTGACAGGCGGCGCGCATCGCGAGTTCGCGATGGCCTCGGGAGAAATGTCCGACGCCGAGTTCTCGCGTTTAACGAAGGGTGGATGGCTGCTGTTCTACCCTACCTTTGTGACGGCGGCGTCTGCGGCGCCTTCATCGACTGGCGCGGTTATCCGACGGTATTCGCTGCCGCCTCCAAACTTCGCCTCATCCCCCTAAACCTCATCGTTTGGGCGAAGACCAACGCCGGCATGGGGAGCCTCTACCGCTCGCAGCACGAGCTCCTGCCAGTGTTCAAGAAGGGCTCCGCTTCGCACATGAACAACGTCGAGCTCGGCAAGAAGGGCCCCTGGCGCTCGAACGTGTGGACCTATCCAGGAGCCTCCTCGCTCGGCTCAGACGCCCGCCGCCGACTCCAAGACCACCCGACCGTCAAGCCAACAGCGATGCTGGAGGACGCGCTCCTCGATCTCACCAACCGAGGCGACTTCGTGCTCGATTCGTTCCTGGGCTCTGGTTCGACTCTTCATCGCCGCAGAGAACACCGGCCGCATCTGCCGCGGGGTCGAGCTCGATCCGCTCTATGTCGATGTGATCGTTCGTCGCTATCAGGCTGCCAGCGGCGAGGCCACGGTTCTCGTCGAGACCAGGGAGACGTTCGAGTCACTGGCGCTGCGCCGAGCAAGTACAGCAGCGCCGGTCTAGGGCTTTGAGCGACGGCTCGAATCGACGGCAAGCGGACGTTGCGGAAATGCCTCGGCGGGTCCCGAGATCGTCCAAGCGTCAAGCGGAAGATGTTTGGGGTCTCTGTTCGGATTTATTCCTGCCTTTCGCCAGTAGCGACGCGCAACAGCGCTTAATGCGCACGCGTTCGCAGGCGTTGGTTCGGCGCCGTGGTCTTTCGGCCGTTGCATTCGATCCAGCTCGCGACACGCGCGCCTTCCAAGAGCGCCAGGGCGCCCTTAGATTGAAGCGGCTGGTTCCGGCGCGTTGGCGAGAAGCCGCCGCTCGAACTCCGCAAGCAACTTTCCGGCGCCCCACCCCTCGCCGTCGCGGCCGGCCTTTAGCGATTGCAGGACGCCAACCAGGTTCTCGTCGCGAATCCGCTCGAGTTCGCGGATGGAGAAGTCCAGCCGCTTGTTTGTCCGACTGCGCCGCAATCTTCTCGATGAGAGGCTCATCGAGGTCGACGACATCAGTGAACTTGGTCCAAGGCCATTTGAGGCACGGGCCGAACTGGGCGAGGAAATGGCGCATGCCGGCTTCGCCGCCCGCGATGCGGTAGGTTTGAAACAGACCCATTTGCGCCCAACGCAGACCAAAGGAATAGCGGATCACATCGTCGAGCGTCTCGACGTCGCAGATATCGTCCTTGATCAGCCAGAGCGCCTCGCGCCACAGCGCTTCGAGCAAGCGATCGCCAACGAAAGCCTCGATCTCGCGGGCAATGACCACCCCCTTCATGCCGATCGCGTCAAGAACGGCGCGAGCGCGGTCGATGGTCGCCTTGGTTGTCGCAGCGCCTCCAACGATCTCGACCAAGGGCAAGAGATAGACCGGATTGTATGGATGGGCGACGAACAGCCGCTCCGGGTGGATGAGGCCCGCCTGGAGTTCCGAAGGTAGGAGACCGGAAGTCGAGGAGCCGATCAGGGCCTCCGCCGGGCATCCGGCGTCGATCTCGGCGAGCACATGGCGCTTGAGATCGAGACGTTCCGGCACGCTCTCCTGCACCCACGCCGCGCCCGATACGGCGTCGGCAAGGTTTGGCGAGAAGGTCAAGCGCCCGCGGGCCGGCAGGGGCGCATTGGTGAGAAGGCCGTAAGCGCGTTCGGCGTTGGCGATGACCTCGCCGACTATGCGTTCCGCCTCCGGATGCGGGTCGAACACCTTCACGTCGACGCCCGCCAGCAAAAAGCGGGCGACCCAGCCTCCGCCAATGACGCCGCCGCCGATGCAGGCTGCGCTCGAAATGGGGGCGAGAGATTTCGTCGGCGCGCTCATCGAATTCATCGTGGATCTCCTCATCGCTTCACCAGCTTGAGCCTCTCGCGGACTTCCTGCGGACCCATGATACGCGCGCCCATGCCCGTCACGACGCCCGCGGCTTTTTCCACGAGTTGCGCGTTTGTCGCCGAGCTTCCCCTTGCCGATGTAGAGATTGTCCTCAAGCCCGACGCGGACATTGCCGCCCGCGAGCACGGCCGCAGCCGGGTAGGCGAGGGCGTTGCGGCCGATCGAAAAGGCCGAGAACGTCCAACCTGCCGGCACGTTGTTCACCATCGCCATGAAGCGTGTTGAGGTCGTCCGGCGCGCCCCACCGAATGCCCATGCAAAGCTGGATCAGCACGGGGTCCTCGATCAGCCCTTCGGCGGCGAGCTGCTGAGCGAACCAGAGATGACCGGTGTCGAACGCCTCGATCTCGGGCTTGACCCCGAGCGCCGTCATCTGCCGCGCCATCTCGCGCAGCATCGAGGGCGTGTTGGTCATGACATAATCGCCGAGATTGAAATTCATGGTTCCGCAGTCGAGGGTGCAGATCTCCGGAAGGCACTCCGCGACATGGGCGACACGCTCAGTCGCTCCCGCCATATCCGTGCCTGTCTCGTTGACCGGTAAGGGCGCTTCAACATTACCGAGGACGAGGTCTCCACCCATACCAGCCGTCAGGTTCAGAACAACGTCGACGTCGGCCGAGCGGATTCGGTCTGTCACCTCTCGGTAGAGATCCCGCCGGCGCGACGCGGCGCCCGTCTCAGGGTCGCGAACATGGCAATGGACGACGGCCGCTCCGGCCTTTGCCGCGTCGACAGCGGATTCGGCGATCTGTTTCGGCGTGATCGGCACGAGCCGCGAGACGCCCACGGTGTCGCCGGCGCCAGTGACGGCGCAGGTGATGAAGACATCGCGATTCATCGACAAGGGCATGGCGGTCTCCGGATCGAGGCGCGAACCTTGACGGGGAGGGCAAAGCGTGGCGCAACTCATTGCGCAGTCCGTTTTCTCCTGTGCGAAGCGATGATCTTTGCTCATTCCGATGCGCCGCTGAACGTCACGCTGCTGCTGTTCCCCGGCCTTTCGCTTCTGTCGCTCGCGGCGACGCTCGATCCCATGCGCGGCGCCAATCGCGTGCTGGGTCGGCCCGCCTATTGCTGGAAGCTCAAGTCGATCGACGGCCAAACGCCGGTTGCGAGTTGCGGGCTGCCGATTCCGGTCGACGGCGCCTTCGATTCGGCCGAGCCGCAGGACGCGCTCATCCTGATCGCGGCTTTCGAAGCGATGCGATATGGGACGCCGCCGGTCCTGAGAAAGCTGCGCGCCGGGGCCAAGCGCTCGGCCATCGTCGGGGGCGTCGAATCCGGCCCCTGGCTCATGGGGATGGCGGGGCTGCTCGACGGACGACGCGCAACAACTCATTGGGAGGATCTCGAGGACTTCGCCGCGCGCTTCCCGAACGTGGATGTCCAGCCGGATCGTTTCGTGGTGGACGAGCCGGTCTTCACGACGGGCGGGGCGACGCCGGCGCTCGATTGCCTGCTTTCGCTGATCCGCGCGCGCAACGGCTACTCGGCGGCCCTCGATGTCGCCAGCCTCTATATCTACGAAGAGGTGCGAACCGGCTCGGACGCGCAGCCGATCGTATCGCTCGGACGGATCCGGAAGCACGAGCCGCGCGTCGCCGAGGCGATCCGCATCATGGAGACGCATATCGACCGACCTTTGACGATCGCCGCCATCGCGCGCCGCGTCGGCGTCTCGACGCGAGCCCTTGAGACGCTGTTCTTAAAGATCGTCGACGCCTCGCCTGGGGCATACTTTGTCGCGCTGCGCCTTAACGCGGCGAGACGCCTCGTGCTCGACACCAACCTTCCGATCGCGGAAGTCGCCGACCGAAGCGGCTTTTCCGCCATCGCTTCGCTGTCGCGCGCTTTCAGGCGGCAATTTGGCGCGCCGCCGTCCGCCGCGCGCCGTTCGAGACTTTAAGAACGGACCGCTGACTAGATCCCAAGCCCGCTCTTCACGGCCTCGAGCCCCGGCTTGCCGTCGATCGTCGTCACGCCGTCAAGCCATTTGGCGAGCGCGGCGGGATTTGCCTTCATCCAGGCGCGCACGGCGGCGTCGGGCTGCATGCCCTGATCAAGGATATCGCTCATCAGACGATTTTCGATGGCCGAGTCGAAAGTCAGGTTCGATAGAAGGCGTTCGACGTTCGGGCACGCCTTCGCGTAGCCGGCTCGCGTCAGGGTCACGACCGTCGCCCCGCCATCGTTCGGCCCGAAAACGTCGTTGCCGTTTGTAAGGTAGACCATCGGCAGGTCGACGTTCATCGGGTGCGGCTGCCAGCCGAAGAAGACAACGGGCTTGCCTTCCTTGATCCGGTGCGACGTTTCGGCCAGCATCGCCTGTTCGCTGGATTCGATCAGTTTGAAGCCGCTGAGGCCGAACGTGTTGTCCGCGATCATCTTCGAGATGGTGCCGTTGGCGCCGCTGCCGGGCTCGATGCCGTAGATCTTGCCGTCGAGCTGGTCCTTGAACTTGGCGATGTCGGCGTAAGTCTTCAGGCCTCCATCATAGGCGGCCTTGGAAGTCGCAAAGCCGATCCGGGCGTCGGTGAGGTTGTTCGCCGCGATATCGATCTTGCCAGCCTTGACCAGCGGCTCCTGGCTCGGCTTCTGTAGCGGCATCCAGTTGCCAAGAAAAGCGTCGATGTCGCCGTTTTCGAGCGACTGGAAGGTGACGGCCACCGAAAGAACCGTGATGTTCGGCTTGTAGCCGAGGCTCGTCAAAATCTGGTTCGCGATCTGCGTGGTGGCGGTAATGTCGGTCCAGCCGACGTCCGAAAAATGCGGTTTGGCGCAGGAGGCCGCATCGGCGGCGTAGACGGCGGACGGGACAAGCCCCGCCGATAGGCTGAGGCACGCAACGAGACTGCGTAAAATCATTGCCGTTCCCTCCTGTTGGCGGCGGTGTTCGTCCGCCGTCTGGGAAGTTTAGGCCTGATGTTGCGCGTTGCTTGACCTATTTTGAAGCCTGGATGACCGAATGCGAAGTCGCTGCCGCAGACAGCAAAGCATTCGTCGCCCCTGGATATGGCGCCCGTGGCGCTTGTCGCATGGTTCCATGACAGTCGCGGCTCTCGATCGTAATCCGTACGTGCGAGGCATAAACAGACGCTTTTGCCGGGGGGCGTAGGGCCATGTCGATCCGCGCGGCGATATTGACGTTGTCGCCCATCAAGTCGCCGTCGGGTTCCTCGACGACGTCGCCCAAGTGAATGCCGATCCTGAACTCTATGCGACGGTCGGCCGCCATGCCTGCATTGCGTTCGACCATCGCGTCTTGCACCTCAATCGCGCAACGCACCGCGTCACCCACGCTGCGAAACTCGGACGAGGCTCCCGTCGCCCGTGCGCTTTACGACTCGCCCATTATGTACGGCGATGGTGGGATCGATCAGATCGCTGCGAAGGGTTCGCAGACGGGCCAGAATGCGGTCTTCGTCGGCGCCGGTAAGCCGGGAATATCCAACGACATCCGAGACACCGGCAACGCCTCAGTCATGCCCTGCCGGACCGAGACCGCTTCAACTCGACGCCACTATGAGCGCGTCGAGCGCTACGGCCCCTTCGCCGACGGGATAGATGACAACCGGATTGAGATCGATCTCGCGAATCGAAGGTTCGTCGAGCAGGAGGCGACCGATGGCGTGCGCGATCCGGACGATCGCGTCGACATCGAGCGACACGGAACCGCGAAAGCCTTCGAGCAGGGCGGCCCCCTTAAGTTTGCTGAGCTCCTCTAGAATTTCGGAGCTCGCTCATGTCGGGCGCCAGCAGGCGCGAATCCTTGAGGATCTCGGCCTGCACGCCGCCAAAGCCGACGACGACGACCGGTCCCCAATCCGGATCGTTGCGGCCGCCCACGATCAGCTCGACGCCTGGCGCGCCCATCGCCTCGATCAGGACGCCGTCGAGCTCAAGGCCCGGTCGGCTGCGTCCGACATTGTCTGCGAGCTTCGCCCATCCCCGCTCCAGGGCGGCTTGGTCGCGAAGGCCGACGATCACGCCGCCGGCGTCGCTCTTGTGCGCAAGCTCGGCGGACTGGGCCTTGATGACGACCGGATAACCGATTCTCGCCGCGATCGCGGCGGCCTCCGCAAACGTCTTCGCTAGCGCGCCTGGCGGAAACGGAATCCCGATCGACGCAAGAGCGGCCTTGGCGCGCCACTCCGGAATCACGCCCGCAAGGCCCGCAAACGCTGTAGTCTCGGCCGGTTGCGGCGTTGTGGAAGCTGAAACCGCGCCCTGTCCAGCGCTGCAAGACGCGCGAGGGCGCGAACGGCGCGCTCCGCGGACGGGAAATAGGGGACGTTCAGCGCGCGCAAGCCCTCGACATACTCTCGCGGAACAACGGCGCCTTCGTCGAGCCCGGCGAAGACCACCCGCTTCGCAGGCTGCAGCGTCTCGATCGCCGCGAGAATCGGCGGGAACTTGAGCTTCGCGGTCACGGCGTCGGTCTGGATGATCGCGAGCAGCACGCTCTGGACGCGATCGTCCGCGACAAGCGCGGAGAGGACGCGCGCGTAGAGATCGGGATCGACGAGGCCCTGGGCGGTGACGTCGAGCGGGTTGGACACCGGCACGAAAGCGGGCAGCGCCGCGCGCAAGGCCGGACTGTCGGCGTCGCCGAGCGCGGGGAGCGGCAGACCCTCCAGCTCGGCGAGATCGAGCGTGAGCGCCTTGTAGGCGCCGGACTCGCAGACGACCGCCGCGCCCCCTGGACCCTGCGCCGGGCGCCTGAGCAGCATTTCGGCCACGTCGCCAAGTTCCTCGAGCGTCTCGACGAGGAGAACGCCGGCGCGCTCGACCTTGAGCCGCATCACGTCATAATCGCCCGCGAGCGCGCCGGTGTGGGTCGCGGCCGACTCGCGCGCCGCGCCCGAGCGGCCGGGATGGAGGAGCGCGACCGGCTTGCCCATCGCGGCCGCCCGCGTCGCGGCAGTTAGAAAACGCGCGGGCTTGCGGAACTGCTCGACGATCATTGCGATGACGTGCGTATCGGGATCGTCGACGAGATAGTCGACATAATCCTCGACGCCGCTCGCCGCCTCGTTGCCGGTCGATATGGAATAGGAGAGGCCGAGATCGCGGCTCGCGAGCGTGACCGCGAGCACCGCGGCCATCGCCCCGGACTGCGAGACGAGGCCGATGCCCGGCCGTCCGCCCAGCCGGTCGCCCGGCAACTCGACGAAGGTGAGAGGCACGCCGTCGACAAAATTGACGAGGCCGAGGCAGTTCGGCCCCTCGATCGTCATGTCCGCTTCCATCGCGATCCGCGCGAGCTCCCGCTGTTCCGCGAGCCCTTCCGCTCCGGTCTCGGCGAAACCTGCGGAAAAGATGATCGCGGCGCCCGCCTTGCGGCGGGCGAGCGCGCGCACTGCGTCGAGAACGCCCGCGTGCGGGATCGCAAGCACGGCGGCGTCGACGCCGTCGGGCAAGTCGTCGACCGAGGCGACGCAGCGGCGCCCGCCAATTTCGGCGCGCTTCGGGTTGACGAGGTGAATGGCCCCCTGAAAGCGCGCGCGCTCGAGATTGGCGAGAACCGATGCGCCGAGCGCACCCGGTTTCTCGGATGCGCCCACGACTGCAACCGAGCGCGGGCGGATCAGCCGCTCAAGCGAAACCGTCATGGCGGAAGCGTCAGGACTTGGCGCGGGTGCGGTCGTACGCGCCAAGGCCGGGCTTGAAGCTCTTCTCGTCGATGAACTGGCGGATGCCTTCCTTGCGGCCTTCGTTGTCGAAGCTGTTCGCCGCCTCCTGGGCGCGCACGAGATAATCCTCGGCTTCGTCGTAGGACATCACGCCGACGCGGCGAATGGCGTCCTTTGTCGCCTTGAGCGCGACTGGATTCTTGGCCAGCAACACTTTGGCGACCTCCTCGACCCGCGCTTTCAGCTTGTCCGCCGGAACGGCCTCATTGACGAAGCCCCATTCCGCCGCCTTGCGGCCGTCGATCGTTTCGCCGGTCATCGCATGATACATCGCATTACGGAACGTGGTCAGTTCCCGCGCGACCTTGGTCGCGCCGCCGCCCGGAAGAATGCCCCAGTTGATCTCGGAGAGGCCGAATTGCGCGTCCTCGGCGGCGAAGGCGAGGTCGCAGGCGAACAGCGGTCCATAGCCGCCGCCGAAGCACCAGCCGTTGACCATGGCGATGGTCGGCTTCTGATACCAGCGCAGGCGCCGCCACCAGCCGTAGGATTCGCGCTGGGCCTTGCGCGTCCCGGCGAGCCCGTGCGCCTCGGTCTCCCGAAAATACTCCTTGAGGTCCATGCCGGCCGTCCACGCCGAGCCCTCGCCGGTCAGCACGAGCACGCCGACGTCGTCGCGGAACTCGAGCTCGTCGAGCGCCTCCATCATCCGGCGATTGAGCTTGGGACTCATGGCGTTGCGCTTCTCGGGCCGGTTGAACTTCAACCAGGCGATGCGGTCCGCCACGTCGAAAGAGACGGTGTCGCGTTCCGAGCGTTCGGTCATAGGCGGTCCTCCGGCGGCAGAGCCTTGGCGCGGCGGCTACGGCGCCGCCGCTCTTTCCCTCGTCGTCTAGCCGAACCCGGATCGGCCGTCGACAGGGTAAGCCTGAGACGTTTGTTCAATGGACGATCGCCTGCCGCTGATGCACGTTTCTCCGATCCAGCTTTCCCGCTATCCTTCCGATGGCCAAGACGAGCGCCCTTTCCAAGGGCGAAAAATCCGGGGGGAGCCCCAGAGGAGACGACATGAAGGTGGATTTCATCATTGACGGCGCGCCGGTAGCGGCCGCGTCCGGGGCGACCTTCACGCGGCGCGATCCGGTCACTGGCGCGGTGGCGAGCGAAGCGGCGGCGGCGAGCGAGGCCGACGCGGCAAAAGTCGTCGAGGCGGCGGAGCGGGCCTTTCCTGCCTGGTCGGAGACCGGCCCCGGCGAGCGGCGCAGGCTCTTGCTGAAGGCTGCCGACTTGCTTGAGGCGCGAACCGCCGATTTCTCGAAGGCGATGACCGAGGAGATCGGCGCGACCGGCCCGTGGGGCGGCTTCAACGTGCACTTCGCGGCCAGCCTCTTGCGCGAGGCGGCGGCGCTCACGACCCAGATCACGGGCGAGATCATTCCCGCTGACAAGCCGGGCGTGCTCTCGCTCGCGGTGCGCCAGCCCGCCGGCGTCGTGCTCGGCATCGCGCCGTGGAACGCGCCGGTGATCCTCGGCGTGCGGGCCATCGCCGCGCCGCTCGCCTGTGGCAACACGACGATCCTGCGATCGTCCGAGGTCTGTCCGAAGACCCACAGCCTCATCGTCGAGGTGATGAACGAAGCCGGGTTCCCGAAAGGCGTCGTCAATCTGCTTTCCAACGCCCCCGAGGACGCGCCCAGGATCATCAAGGCGCTGATCGCCCATCCGGCGGTCAAGCGCGTCAATTTCACCGGCTCCTCGCGCGTCGGCCGGGAGATCGCCAAGCTCTGCGCCGAGCATCTGAAGCCGGTCCTGCTCGAGCTTGGCGGCAAGGCGCCGTTCGTCGTGCTCGCCGACGCCGACATCGACGCCGCGGTGGACGCCGCCATCTTCGGCGCTTTCGCCAATCAGGGGCAGATCTGCATGTCGACCGAGCGCCTGATCGTCGACGAAGCGATCGCCGACGCCTTCGTGGAGAAGCTCGCCAAGCGCGCCGCCGCTCTGCCGAGCGGCGATCCGCGCGGCCATGTCGTGCTCGGCTCGCTCGTCAATCTCGCGGCGGCCGAGCGGATGGACGAACTGATCGGCGACGCGAAGGCGAAGGGCGCCATTGTCGCCGCCGGCGGCAAGCGCAACGGGTCGATCGTCGAGGCCACGATCGTCGATCGCGTCACGCCCGCAATGCGCATCTACAAGGAAGAGTCCTTCGGGCCGGTGAAGCCGGTCATCCGCGTCAAGGACGAGGAAGAGGCGATCCGGGTCGCCAACGACACCGAATATGGGCTCTCCTCGGCCGTGTTCAGCCGCGACGTGCAGCGGGCCCTGCGCGTGGCCAAGCGCATCGAGTCCGGCATCTGCCACATCAACGGCCCGACCGTGCACGACGAGGGACAGATGCCGTTCGGCGGCGTCAAGGCGTCTGGCTACGGGCGGTTTGGCGGCAAGGCGGTCATCGCCGAGTTCACGGACCTGCGCTGGATCACAATCGAAGGGCCGCAGCACTATCCATTCTGACGCGCGGGCCGTATTGAGCTTGTACAAGCCGCCTGCGTCCAAGCGACGGCGGCCAATGGGAGGGAGTTCATGGAAACGTTCATCGGAACCGGCGCCCCCGCGGCGTACGCCTCGATTTCGCGCCGCGGTCTCATCCGCACGGGCGTCGCGGCGGGCGTCGCCGCGGCGATCGGGCCCCGCGGCGCCTTCGCGGCGGATGCGGAGGCCAAGCTAAAGGTCGGCTTCGTCAGTCCGCGGACCGGCGCGCTGGCGGGCTTCGGCGAGACGGACGGCTACGTCCTCGAGCTTGTGCGCAAGGCCCTCGCCGGGGGTCTCAAAGTGGGCGACAAGACCTATGCGGTCGATATTCTGGATCGCGACACGCAGTCCGACCCCGCGCGCGCAGGCCAGCTCGCCAAGACGCTCATCAACTCCGACAAGGTCGACCTGATGCTGGCCGTGTCGACGCCGGAGACGATCAATCCGGTCGCCGACGCCTGCGAGGCGGCGGGCGTGCCGTGCCTCTCGACCGTCATGCCGTGGGAGGCCTGGTATTTCGGCCGCGGCGCCAAGCCCGGCCAGCCCTCGCCGTTCAAGTGGACCTATCATTTCGGCTTCGGCGGCGGCGAGTTCTTCAAGACCTATGTCTCGCAGTGGAACCTGATCCCGACCAACAAGAAGGTCGGCGTGCTCTATCCGAACGACGCCGACGGCAACGCCATCCGCGAGAATCTCGCGCCAGCGCTTGCAAAGGCTGGCTTCACCATCATCGATCCCGGTCCCTACGAAGACGGCACCACCGACTTTTCCGCCCAGATCGCCAAGTACAAGGCCGAGAAGTGCGAGATCTTCAACACCTTCCCGATTCCGCCCGATTTCGCCGCCTTCTGGCGGCAGGCCGCCCAGCAGGGCTACACGAAGATGGTCAAGATCGCGCAGATCGCGAAGACCGGCCTCTTTCCGAGCGGGGTCGAGGCCTTGGGATCGCTCGGCCTGAATCTCGCCAGCGCCGCCTATTGGCACAAAGCGTTCCCCTACAAGTCGCCGCTGACCGGAGTGACAGGCGAGGAGCTGGCGGACGGCTACGAGAAGGCCTCGGGCAAGCAATGGACCCAGCAACTCGGCGCATCGATGTCGCTGTTCGACGCGGGCTTCGCGGCTCTGACGGCGAGCGGCGCCCCGAGCGACAAGCCGGCGGTCGCGAAGGCGCTTTCGACGCTCAAAACGATGACGATGATCGGCAAGGTCGATTTCACGAACGGCCCCGTACCGAACGTGTCTCCCGGACCGATCGTCGGCACGCAATGGGTGAAGGCGCCAGCGGGGTCGAAGTTCAAGCTCGCCTACCCCGTGACGGACAACGCCACCGACCCGAACGTGCCGGTGTCGGCGAAGCTCATACCCTTCAACGGCTAGGCCGACGGGTGCGCGCGAGCGCCCATGTCCCCTGACGCCACCCTCCTCGAAGCCGAAGGCCTGATGAAGACCTTCGGCGCGCTGACAGTGCTGGACGGGGTCGATTTCTCGCTCGCGCGGGGCGAGGCGGTCGGCATCGTCGGCCCCAATGGCGCCGGCAAGACGACCCTGCTCAGCGTGCTGGTCGGGGCGCATGCCCCGACAAGCGGCAGGGTCCGCTTTCACGGCGAGGACGTCACGGGCGCTTCGACGGCCGAGCGCTGCCGGCGGGGGCTCGTGCGCACACACCAGATCCCGCGCCCGTTCGGCGGCATGACCGTGTTCGAGAACGTGTTCGCGGCGTCGGCTCATGGCGCGGGCCTCGCCGGCGATGCCGCCTACGACAAGGCGATCGCGGCGCTCGCGCTCACTGGCATGACCGCGATCGCCAACAGGCGGGCCGAAACGCTGGGGCTCATCGACCGCAAGCGTCTCGAGCTTGCGCGGGCGCTCGCCACCAATCCCGAGGTTCTGCTTCTCGACGAGATCGGCGGCGGCTTGACCGACGCGGAGGCGGGCGAACTCGTCGACATCATCCTCGAGCTCAAGCGGACCGGCGTCGCGCTGGTGTGGATCGAGCATATCGTTCACATTCTTCTCCGCGTCGCCGAGCGGCTCGTCTGCATGGATGCGGGCAAGGTCATCGCAGACGGCGATCCGCGGGCGGTCATGTCCGATTCCAGAGTGGTCGAGGCTTATCTCGGCGGAGGAACGGTGTGACGCTGCTCGCCGTCGAAAGGCTCGAAGCGCGCCACGGCCAGTTGCAGGCCGTGCGCGGGCTGAGCCTGACGATTGAACCCGGGGAGACGATTGCGCTTGTGGGCGCCAACGGCGCGGGCAAGACGACCTTGCTGCGAACGATCGCGGGCGCCCATCCGCTCGCGGGCGGACGGGTGCTTTTCAAGGGAAACGACATCGGCGCGCTTCCGGCTTACGCGCGCGCGGCGCTTGGCGTCGCTCTCGTGCCGGAAGGCCGACGGCTCTTCTCGCGCCTGACGGTCGAAGAGAATCTCATGCTCGCCCGCTCGGCGGGCCGCGCGGGTCCGTGGACGGTGGACGTGGTCATGGAGGCTTTCCCCAACCTCAAGCCCCGCCGCAGAAGTCTCGCCGGATCGCTGTCCGGCGGTGAGCAGCAGGCGACCGCGATCGGCCGGGCGCTCATGATGAACCCGGAACTCATCCTGCTCGACGAGATCTCGCTCGGCCTCTCGCCGCTCATCGTGGACCGCGTCTACGCGGGGCTTGAGAGGCTGAAGTCGCTCGGCGTCGCGATGATCCTCGTCGAGCAGGATCTCAAGCGAGCGATGGCCGCGGCGAATCGCACGATCTGCATGCTCGAGGGCGCTGTCGCGATCGAAGGACCGACGGAGTCGCTCACCCGGGATGAGGTGACGCAGGCTTATTTCGGTCTCCGCGCCGGCCGCCAGCCGGAAGCGCGGCTCACGTGATCCTCCTCAACCAGATCATCCAGGGCGTGCTGCTCGGCGGCTACTACGCTGTGATCGCCTGCGGTCTCTCCTTCATGTTCACCGTGATGCGGATCATCAATCTCGCGCACGGCAGCCTCGCGGTCCTGGCCGCTTACGCGCTTTTCGTTCTGTCCGACCGCTACGGGATCAACGCCTTCCTCGGCCTCGTTCTGGTCGTCCCCGTCATGGCGCTGATCGGGCTCGCTCTGCAGCGCTTCGTCCTCGAGCGCAGCGCGCGCGGCGGTCTGCTCGTGCCGGTGCTCTCGACCTTCGGGCTCTCGATCATCATCGACAATCTGCTGTTCGAGGCTTTCGGGGCGGACACGCGTTCGCTCGCGCCCTCGATCGGCGACCTCGCCTACGACAGCTGGTCGCTCACCGACGACATCGCGATCGGCAAGCTCGCGGCTCTCACCTTCGCGGCGGCGCTCGCCTTGCTCGGCGGCATCCAGCTTCTCCTCGACTATACTCCGATCGGCCGCGCCATCCGAGCGACGGCCGAGGATTCGGATACGGCGGGGCTCGTTGGCGTCAATGCGCGGCGCGTGAACGCCGTCGCGGCGGCCATCGCCATGGCGACTGTCGCTGTCGCAGGCGCCTTCCTCGGCATGCGCGCGACCTTCGACCCTTATGCCGGCTCTCCGCAGCTCATCTTCGCTTTCGAAGCGTCGGTGATCGGCGGGGCGGGATCGTTATGGGGGACGCTCGCGGGCGGGATCGCGCTCGGCGTCGCGCAAAGCCTCGGGGCGCTCATCAATCCGCAGGGCTTCCTGATCGGGGGGCACCTGGCCTTCTTCATCGTCCTGTTCGCCCGGCTCTTCTTCGGCGACCTCGGGATGCGCGTTCGGCAAATCTTCGCGCCGGGAGCGGCCCGGTGAAGGCGGTCGTCGAGCGCTGGACGGCGGCTTCGCGGATCGCGATGGCCGCCGCGGCCGTCATCCTTGCGGCGCTCGCCTGCGGGCCGGCGATCTTCAGCGCCAACGCGGTCGACAAGCTGACGACGCTCTTCATCTACGTCATCCTCGCCGTGATGTGGAACGCGCTCGTCGGCTTCTGCGGCCTGGTGTCGATCGGGCAGCAGGCGTTCTTCGGGCTCGGCGCCTATGCCGCGGTGCGGCTAGCGAGCTTAGGCGTGAGCGTCTATCCCTCGCTGTTCCTCGGCGCGGTGATCGTCGGGTTGCTGTCGCTTCCGCTTTCGGCCGTGATGTTGCGGCTCCGCGGGGGGGAATTCGCCATCGGCATGTGGGTCGTGTCGGAGCTCGCCCATCTGCTCGTCAATCTCGATACGCTCGTTCGCGGCGAGACCGGGACCTCGCTCATCGAGCTCAACGCCTATTCCATCGAAACGCGCCGGGAAGTCACCTACTGGTCGGCGCTCGCGTCCATGACGCTTCTGCTCGCGCTTGTCTTCTGGCTGTTGCGGAGCCCGCTCGGGGCGGCCATCCGCGCCATCCGCGACAACGAAGAGGCAGCCGAGTCGATCGGCGTGCGGGTCGCCTCGGCGAAGCGTCTTGTCTTCGTGCTCGCCGCCTTCGGAGCGGCGCTTGCGGGCGCGCTCTATGTCGCGACGGCGCTCACCTTCCAGCCGAAGGCCTATTTTAGTCCGCTCTGGACGGCGTACATGATTTTCATGGCGCTGGTCGGCGGGCTCGGCACATTCGAAGGCGCGATCCTTGGCGCAATCGTCTTCTTCGGCATCGAAGCCTGGTTTGGCGAAGCGGGTGTCTGGTATCTCGTGGGGCTCGGCGCGACGGCGCTCGTCTTCGCGCTCGCCTTTCCGCGCGGCATATGGGGTTGGGTCGAGGACCACGCGGCGCTGCGGCTCCTGCCCATCGGCTACCGGCTGCGGCTCGAAGGCGAACCGCGGACAAAGACCAATCAGCCGGCCCCGCGCTGAGGCGCGCGGGTCCAAGGGAGGGAATTGCATTGCTGCTCGGCAAGACGATCGTCGTGACCGGGATCTCGTCTGGCATCGGCGCCAGGATCCGCGAACTCGCCGGCGCCCTCGGGGCGGACGTGATCGGGGTCGACGTCAGGGATCCCGCGCAGCCGCTCGAGGCCTTCATCAGGGCCGACATCGGCTCCGCGCAGGGCGTGGCGGAGATCGTCGACTCCCTGCCGCAGCGCTTCGACGCGCTTTGCAATGTGGCCGGCGTCTCCGGCGTCCTCGGCGCCGCGAAGACGCTCGCCATCAACTTCTACGGCTTGCGTGCTCTGACTGAGGCCGTCGCGCTGCGCATCCGCGAAGGGGGCGCGATCGTGAACGTCGCGTCGATCGCGGGCTATGGCTGGCGCACCAATCTCGCGAGGGCCAAAGCGCTTGTCGCGGCCCAAGGGTTCCCCGACATCGCGAAGCTCCTTAAGGCGCACAACGTTGCCGACGGCGAAGGTTATCCGCTGTCGAAGGAATTGGTCATCTTGTGGACCATGCAGGCGGCCCATCAGCCGCTCTTCAAGGCGCGCGGCCTGCGGGTCAACGCGGTGAGTCCCGGGCCTGTCGTGACGCCCATCTTCAAGGAGTTCCGGCAGCTCTTCGGCGACGCGCGGGTCGACGACGACATCGCTCGCGTCGGGCGTCCGGGCACGGCGGCGGATGTGGCGCCGGCCGCACTCTTCCTCTGCTCCGACGGGGCGCGCTGGATCAACGGCGCGAATCTGCCGGTCGACGGCGGGCTCGAAGCCTCCATCAACGCGAGCGTGCTCGGATTTTGACGCGTCTGGAAAGGGAGTGAAGGCGGCCGGGATCGCTTCCGCCCAGATCGAAGCACCACGCCACCTTGTGAGCACATTTTGCGAAGCTCCCCGCCCGACGTGGTACGGCCGGGCCGCGACCGCCGCACTCGGCGCGCTCGCGGCTGGCCTTCTGGCCGCAGTTCTGCCGGAGGGCCTTTGGCGCCGGCTGCAGCCAGATTAGTCTAAAGTCGTGATCGCCTCTCCTGCCCCAGTGTGATCTTCCCGGACGCAAACCATGCGCCGCCGCCGGCGGTCGATGACGCCGTCTGCGTACCGGAACACGTCCGCAGCGGCTCCGGCTGGAGCGGGCGTGATCGGGCTCGGCCGCCGGTCCGCATCCTGGCGATAGAGCCGTTGATCGATATTGTTCGAGATAGATCACACCGTCGCTGACGACGAACGCCCCGCCGCCATACTCGTGTGCGCGTGATCGAACGCTGAAAGTATTGGCGTCGTCGGGCGTCACGCGTTCCGGCTCCCCGTCCGCGCCGACGCGGTAGACGAAAGTTCGTCCCTGCTTGTGCGGTTGGGTCTCGGTCCAATAGATTGCGTCGCCGTCGAGCGCGACCTGCTCGAGACGGATCGAGTCGGCGACGACGAGGTCGGAGGTTAAGGGAGACGTCCAAAAGCCATAGGGGCTGGCGGCCATGCTTTTCATCCCTTCCAGCATTCTGCCCAAACTGCACGAGGCCGGCCGCAAGCGAATTGTTGTGGCGGTCGATGACCGCTAATTCGTAGGGAAACCCACCTTTTTCGGGGCGACGCTGCGCACTCTCGGGATATGCGTCAAATCCGATCCGCAGCGTAAGCGCCCATTCTTCGACGGTTGATCCAATCGCAACTATGATGTTCCGGCCCGTGCAGGGAATGTCCACCAACTGCCTTTCGCGACATTCCTGACCGCAAGGTCAAGCCATCCCATCCAAACGGTCCGCCAACTGGTTCAGTCCCCAATCGCGCGCAAAGGTCGACGCCGAGCTCCATGTTGGCGGCTGATCGGCGAGCGGCGGTAGCGGCGCTTTCGCATTCATCGTCGCGATCAGCCGATAAAGGCGGAGCATCGGGGCCTGAGTTTTAAAGAGACCGGCCTCAAGTGCGTTCTCAAGTGTCCCGAACCTTCGCACCAATTGAGCAGCGCGCTTTGGTCCGACTCCGGCGGCGCCAGGCAACTTGTCAGACGGATCACCACGGAGTGCAATGAAGTCCGGCACTTGGTTTGGATCGACGCCATAGCGTTGACGAACCTCTTCGGGCCCGATGCGCGCTAATTCCCCGCCCCGCGACGGGTACAGGATCGTGGTGCGCGGCGAGGCCAGTTGGAAAGAATCCCGATCCCCACTTGCGACCAACGCGGAGCCGCCAGCGCGTTCCTCTGCAGCCACCGCGGCGGCGAGAAAGTCGTCTGCTTCGAACCCCGGTGCTTTGGCGTTCGCAAATCCAAGCGCGGTGACAAGTTCCGGCAGGACATTCAGTTGCTCGATCAGATCATCATCGAACTCTCGCCCGCTCTGATAAGCGGGAAACATTTCGTGGCGTTTCGTCGGCGCCTCCAAGCTGTCCCAGCCGACGATAACCGCGCGGGGCTGCTCGTCGACGTAGAGGCGTAACACGAAGTTCGCGAAGCCGAGGATAGCGCCCGCCGCCTTGCCGTCGCTGCGGCGAATGGTCTTTGGCAACGCGTGATATGAGCGATGGGCGAAGGAGTCGCCGTCGACTACCAACAGCGGGCGGCCCGAGGGCGGGGGCCGACTAATCCTCGCGGGGAGCCCTTTTCGTCCCCTACCAAAGCCAGTCCGGTGAGCCGATCGCTGCGCCTTTGGCAAAGCTGTGATCGTTGGATCGGTTGTTTGGTTGCTTGATCCTCGAAGCGGAGCTTGCGCGGCGGTCCAGATCCATCTCGCAAGCAGGACCCAAACGGGCGCGTGGTCGCTGGCGTTCTCCATTCCTCGTGTTTGTCGATCAACGCCCGCCTCCATCAAGCGCTCCGTCACCGCGAAACTCAGCAGAATGTGGTCGAGACGAAGACCAGCATCGCGCTCCCAACGCTGCCGCTTGTAGTCCCAAAACGTGTACATCGGTTCTTTGGGATGGAGCGCGCGAATGGCGTCTGTCCAACCTTGCGCGAGAAGGGTCTGATACGCCTCGCGGCTCTGCGGCTGTACGAGCGCGTTATCGATCCCAGGACTTCGTGGGGTAGATGTCGAGGTCGGTCGGCGCAACGTTGTAGTCTCCGGCCAATACGACGGGCGCTCCAGTCGCGTAAAGTTGAGCGGCGTGGGCGTTCAAGCGTTTCATCCAAGCGAGCTTGTAATCGAATTTGGGACCGGGCTGGGGGTTTCCATTGGGAGCGTAGATCGAGGCGACGAGCACGCCGTTGACGGCCGCCTCGAGATAGCGGCATTGCCCATCGGCGGCGTCGCCTGGCAAATCCATGCGAGTGACGACCGGAGGCCACCGCGCAAGAATCGCTACGCCATTCCAGCGCGTCTCCCCACGAAAAACCGCGTGATAGCCGGCTTGGCGGATTGCTTCTGTTGGGAATTCGGTGTCCGCGGCTTTGATCTCCTGAAGGCACACGATGTCGGGCTCGGCTTCGCGGAGCCAGTTCATGAGGTTCGATCAGGCGACGATTGATGTTGTTGATATTGAAACTGGCGATCTTCATCGGCTTAGGCAGCGAAACACCACGCTCAGATTGTTTGCCGGCATTTCGGTGACCGTGGGAACCGAGAATCCAACGGACTGCGCTATTGCAGCGACCGCCTCGAGGTCTCGCAGGCCCCAGGTCGGGTTGCGATCGCGAAGGTTCCGATCGAACGCTTCGTTGCTCGGGGCCGTTGCGACCCCTTTTCGTCTGTAGGGGCCATAGAGATAGAGGGGTGACCCTGGTGGAAGTGTCGCAGCCGCACCTGTGATCAATCCGATCGTCGCGTCCCAAGGCGAGATGTGGACCATGTTGATGCAGATGATGCCGTCAGCCGAAGCGATCGGCCAAGGCGATTGCAAAGCGTCCAGGACAATCGGCGTGCGAACATTCGTGACCTGTGCGTCCTTCACCCATGCGGCGACACTCAGCAGGGCTTCCGGTTCAGGATCCGAAGGTTGGAAAACGAGACTCGGGAGATTTCTCGCAAAATGAACGACGTGCTCACCCGAGCCGCTTGCGATTTCGAGGATGACACCCGTCATCGGCAGGACATCTCGAAGGACATCGAGAATGAAATCGCGATTGCGGACTGTCGCGGGCGCGTGCTGGCGGTGATCGATCATCTTCCTCGCATTTTCAACTTCGCTTTGGCCTCGCTTACGCCACACGCTTTCGTTGCAGAGGTTTCCCCTGATTCGGTTCGAGGCGTCTACGGCACGGCCTCATTGTCGCATCATTGTCGCAACCACGCGACCTCTCGGGACGTGACGACAACGCCCTCGCTGATCGCCTGGATCTCGCCTTGCAATGAATAGAGTTCGGCTAGGTTCGTCGGCCTATTCGAGAGGAGCGCATCTGGCGACCGGCACAGTGAAATGGTTCAATGCAACAAAGGGCTTCGGGTTCATCCAACCTGACGCCGACGGCGCCGACGTATTCGTCCATATCAGCGCGGTCGAACGGGCTGGCATGCGCGACCTGAATGAAGGGCAGAAAATTGCATACGAGGTCGTTGCCGACAGGCGCACCGGCAAATCCTCAGCGGACAATTTGCAGCCGGCCTGACATTGCCAGTCACCTATCATGTCGCAATCGCATTCGATCGGGATGCTGAAGGCGAGCGGAAGTCGGGTGAAACGCGTGAAGTCCCTAAATATTTTACTAACGTTTATAGGCGTTTAACTAGCGCTTACGCGCGTCTATTTTCGCGGAAGTCAGCCGTTGAAACGCCAAGGGCGGCCTGCTGGCCGCCCTTGCGTGTCGTTGAACAGCAGAAGAGTTCAGTACGAATAGTACATTTCGAACTCGACCGGGTGCGGCGTCATTTCGAACCGCTGGACGTCGGCCATCTTGAGCTCGATGTAGCTGTCGATGAAATCGTCGTTGAACACGTCGCCGGCCTTGAGGAAGGTGCGATCCCTGTCGAGGCTCGAGAGCGCTTCGCGGAGCGAGCCGCAGACCGTCGGGATCTTCTTCAGTTCCTTCGGCGGCAGGTCATAGAGGTCCTTGTCCATCGCCGGGCCGGGGTCGATCTTGTTATGGATGCCGTCGAGGCCCGCCATCAGCATCGCCGAGAAGGCGAGATAGGGATTGGCGGTCGGATCGGGGAAGCGCACCTCGACGCGCTTGGCCTTCGGGTTCGCCGTCCACGGGATGCGGCAGGAGGCCGAGCGGTTGCGCGCCGAATAGGCGAGCAGCACGGGCGCCTCGAAGCCGGGCACGAGGCGCTTGTAGCTGTTGGTCGACGGATTGGTGAAGCCGTTGAGAGCCTTGGCGTGCTTGATGATTCCGCCGATGTAATAGAGGCACTCCTGGCTGAGGTCGGCGTATTTGTTGCCGGCCATCACCGGCTTGCCCCCCTTCCAGATCGACTGGTGGACGTGCATGCCCGAGCCATTGTCGCCGTAGATCGGCTTCGGCATGAACGTCGCGGTCTTGCCGTAGCTCTGGGCGACCATGTGGATGCAGTATTTGTACACCTGGAGGTGGTCGGCCATCGTCGTCATCGGGCCGAACTTGAGGCCAAGCTCATGCTGGGCCGAGGCGACCTCGTGGTGGTGCTTCTCGACGATCGCGCCCATCTGCGCCATCGCCCCCAGCATCTCGCCGCGCATGTCCTGGGCCGAATCCTGCGGCGGAACCGGAAAATAGCCGCCCTTGGTGCGAACGCGGTGGGCGAGGTTTCCGCCCTCGTAGGCCGTGTCGGAGTTGGTCGGCAGTTCAATCGAGTCGAGCTGGAAGCCGGTATTGTAAGGCTCGGCGGAGAAGCGCACGTCGTCGAATACGAAGAACTCGGCCTCCGGTCCGAAGAACACCGCGTCGCCTATGCCGGTCGACTTGAGATAGGCCTCGGCTTTCTTCGAGATGCCGCGAGGGTCGCGGTTGTAGGGCTGGCCGCTCGCCGGATCGAGAATGTCGCAGGTGATGACCATCGTGGAGGCGGCGAAGAAGGGATCCATGCAGGCCGAGGTCGGGTCGGGCATCAGCGTCATGTCGGATTCGTTGATCGCCTTCCATCCGGCGATCGACGAGCCGTCGAACATGAGCCCGTCCGCGAAGGCGTCGTCGTCGATCAGGCTCTGATCAAACGTGACATGCTGCCACTTGCCCCGTGGATCGGTGAAGCGGAGATCGACATATTTGACGTCATTGTCCTTGATCGCCTTCAGGACATCCTTGGCGGTCTTCATCATTTGCCCTTTCTCGAGATTAAGCTCTGCTTCGCCCGCCCCCAGGTGGCTGGGCGCCCTCCTCAGCCCGAAACGGCTTCAGACCGCATCCGCGCCGGTCTCTCCGGTGCGGATGCGGATGGCCTCGTCGATGTGCGATACAAATATCTTGCCATCGCCGATCCGGCCCGTCTGCGCCGCGCCGCGGATCGCCTCGATCGCCGGCTGGAGGTTTTCGTCCGACACCACGACCTCGATCTTCACTTTCGGCAGAAAGTCGACGACGTATTCGGCCCCCCGGTAAAGCTCGGTATGGCCCTTTTGGCGCCCGAAACCCTTTGCTTCGAGGACGGTGATGCCTTGGATTCCTGCTTCCTGCAGGGCCTCCTTGACCTCGTCGAGTTTGAACGGCTTGATGATCGCCTCGATCTTCTTCATTTCGGCCAGCTCCTCGTCCCCGCGGGGTCGGCCGCGCCGATCCAGCGCCGCTGTTGGCCGCGCGGCAGGACGGGCGCGGCCGGGCGGTCCATAGCATCGGATAACGGATCGCGCCACCGGCGCCCGCCAAACTGTCAGGAGAGGCGAGACGAGCGCTGCGGCGCCTGTTCGATGTGCATCTTGCCGCTTAATCAGGCGGTCGGCTCAGACCGTCGGCCCCCATTCCCCCGAAGCGAAAATCCGCCACGAGATGAGCCCCGCCTTCGCCACGACGATCCGCCCGGCCTTGGCTTTGGCGACGAGATGCGCAAACACGAGCGGATGGCGCCAGGCCATCGGCCTCTCCGGCCCGCAAACCGCGCGGTATTCGTCACCGTCGGCGTCTTCCATCAGGATCGTCCCCACAAGATCGGGGCGCAATTGGCGGGACAGGTCACGCCGCGTCAGCCACTCGCACTCGAAGTCACGGCAGACCTCTGGGCGCTCGGCATAGATCGCGCAGCCGCCGCCGGAGCGGCAATTGACGCACTTGGGTCCCGGGGGCTTCTTGAAATGGTCGATCTCCAGCGCGGAGCAGCACATGGTGCAGGACCCGCAGGATTTTCCCGGCGCCGCTGTCATCCGTCCCTCGCGCAGCCGCTTGGCTCCAGCGAATCGCCGCTGGCCGACCGGCGCCCGTATCATCCTTTCGGCGCCGATCCAGCCGGACAATTCTCATGCCGCCACACTGCGACGGCCGGAGCCTCTAAGCAATATCGCACTGGAACAATAAGGACCGCCCAACGTTGGCTTGGGTGATCCACAGGAGGCAATCATGGACAAAGAACACATCAAGGGCGCCGCGGACAAGGCCAAGGGAGCCGTCAAGGATGCCGCGGGCAAGGTGATGGACGACAAGGAATTGCAGGCCGAAGGGAAGATGGACAAGGCGAAAGGCGCCGCCCGCCAGGCGGTCGGTGACGCGAAGGATGCAGTCCGGCACGCCAACGACAGGTAGGCGGGCAATATTTTGACAGAGAAAGGGCGGCCTTCGGCCGCCCTTTCCGCGTCATGATTTCGTCATCGTGCGCTGCAACATTCGGCGAGGCGTGGAGTCCTCCAGCTTCGCGCCATTGCCCCGCCCAGCGCTCCTCCCTCCCTGGGCGGGGCCCTCGACATTGGCGAAGCTAAGCTTCGTCCGGGGCGCCGTTGGCTGCGCCGCGCTTCTGCGACGCAAGTGATCCAGCGAAGGCGAGTCCCGTGAACCCGACGACCATCATCGTCCAGGTCGATGCTTCCGGGACCGCGGTCAACGTGAACGTTCCCACGCCAAACCCACCGGGGCTGGAGCTCAATTCGCCATAGGCGTTTCCGGTCGGCGGCGTTCCCTGGCCGAAAAAGCTGAATATGTTGACGCTTTGGCCAGCGGCGGTCTCGAAGGAAATTCCAACCGTGCTGACAAACGCAAAGCCGTTGGTGAACAGCAGATTGTCGGCGCCCTGGAACGCGCTTGTGCCGGTGATCTCGCTGCCGTTCACGGTTCCAGTCATGGTGTCGATCATCCAAACGCCGGTGCTTGCAGTCGGCGACGCATCGATCGTCCCGCTGCCGGGAAAGGGAACCCCGCCAAGGTCAGGAGCAGGGCCAGTCAGCGACCAGTCGAACACTTTGGCGCTGGCGGGCTCAAGCGCGCCAAGCGGCAAACCGGCGATCATCAAAGCAGCGGCGATTGATTTGACAAATTTCATCATCGTTTTCCCACTTGAACAACGAATCCGCGCGACTAGCGGGCGAGCAGAGATTCGTCAGTGGGGTGAATATAGAGGCGTTGCGCGTCAGCTAGATGACCGTGCGCGTCATGCATTTTAGACGCGACGACGCTGTCAAGACGACCCGGTCGAAGAGATATTTTCGGGAACCGCCGCGCGAGGACTGCGGCGAGCGCCGCGGCCCGATCATCCTCGGCCGCGGACGCAATTTTGCGGATTCTTAATCCCCGACCTGCGTTTTCATCAAGAACCAGGAGCCGAGACGTGCGAATGTCCGAGCGAGCGAATGCCCACTTTGGAGCCCAAGATGCCGTCGCCCGTCTTTTCCGGAACCATTCCGGCCCTCATGACGCCGTGCGGCCCCGACCGGCGGCCCGACTTCGACGCCCTCGTGCGGATGGGCAAACATCTCGTCGGCGCCGGGATGTCGGGGCTCGTCTACTGCGGCTCGATGGGCGACTGGCCGCTGCTCACCATCGAACAGCGAATGGAGGGGGTCGAGCGTTTGGCGAAGGCCGGCCTGCCGGTCATCGTCGGCACAGGCGCTCAGAATACCGTTGAGGCCGCCGCGCTCGCGCGTCACGCCAAGGAAAAGGGCGCGCACGGGCTCATGATCATCCCGCGCGTGCTGTCGCGCGGCTCGTCCACGGCGGCCCAGCGCGGCCATTTCGCCCGCGTCCTCGAGGCGGCGGTCGACTTGCCCTCCGTCATCTACAACAGCCCCTATTACGGCTTTCAGACCAGGGCCGAGCTGTTCTTCGAGCTACGTCGTGAGTTTCCCCATCTGGTCGGGTTCAAGGAGTTCGGCGGCGCGGAGTCGTTGAGCTATGCCGCCGAGCACATCGCGGGACGTTCGGACGACATCGCGCTCATGGTCGGGGTCGACACCCAGGTGTTCCATGGCTTCGTCAATTGCGGCGCGTGCGGCGCCATCACCGGCATCGGCAATGTGCTGCCGCGCGAAGTGCTGCGCCTCGTCGAGCTTTCCAGGCGCGCCGCCAAGGGCGACGCTCAGGCGCGCCGCCTTGCGCTCGAGCTTGAGAGCGCGCTTGAGCCGCTCTCCGTCTTCGACGAAGGCGTCGACCTCGTGCTCTACTTCAAGCGGCTGATGACGCTTGTCGGGCACGACGAGTATGCGTTGCACCTCAACGCCTTCGACGCGCTAAGCCCTTCGCAGGAGAGCATGGCGAAGCGCCGGTTCACGACATTCCGAGCCTGGTGGGCTTCCTGGCCGGGCGCCAAGGATTAAGCGCCGTGCGGGTCATTGATTCCCATACAGAGGGTGAGCCGACCCGGGTGATCGTCGACGGCGGCCCGTCCCTTGGCGGCGGCCCGCTCGCCGCGCGGCTCCGCCGCTTCGCCAGCGAGTTCGACCATTTCCGCCGCTTGGCCGTCAACGAGCCGCGCGGGCATGACGCGATCGTTGGCGCGCTCTTGTGCGCGCCGGATGACCCATCGTGCGCGGCGGGTGTCATCTACTTCAACAATGTCGGATATATCGGCATGTGCGGCCACGGCACGATCGGCCTCGCGGTCACGCTCGCTTATATGGGCCGGCTCAAGCCGGGCCGCCATCGCTTCGAGACGCCGGTCGGCGTCGTCGGCGTGGAGCTCGTCGACGATTGCACGGCGACGGTCGAGAATGTCGAGAGCTACCGTTTCGCCCGAGCCGTGGAGGCCGAGGTTGCGGGTCTTGGCGTGGTGCGGGGTGACGTCGCCTGGGGCGGCAACTGGTTCTTCCTGGCTTCGACCCCGCCGCCGTGCGAACTCGTGCTTGCCAACGTGAGTCTGTTGACGCAGGCCGCGACCGCTGTCCGCGACGCGCTTGACGCGCAAGGCGTACGCGGCAAGGACGGCGCCCCAATCGACCACATCGAGTTCTTCGCCCCGGCGCGATCGAAGGACGTAAACAGCCGCAATTTCGTCCTCTGCCCTGGCGGCGCCTATGACCGGTCGCCCTGCGGAACCGGAACCAGCGCCAAGCTCGCTTGCCTCTCCGCCGACGGGAAATTGCGCCCCGGCGAAGTCTGGGTGCAGGAAAGCATCATCGGCAGCCGCTTTCGCGCCAGCTTCGAACCCGGGCCGACGGGCGGCGTTCTCCCCCGCATCAGCGGACGCGCGTTCATCTGTGCCGAAAGCAAGCTGGTGCAGGACGCCCTGGACCCGTTCCGGTACGGAATTCACAGTCAGGGCCCGATTTAATCGCTTTTTGCTTTTGATGACCTTGCGCTTGACAGCCGCGCCCGCGCCGTGGCACCGCCGCCGCGCCCGGACGCGAACCAAGTCGTCCTTTCGCATCCAGACGGGGAAGCCGGTGTCATGAAGACGGCCTTGGTGTTTCCGGGTCAGGGCTCCCAGGCGGTCGGCATGGGAAAGGCGCTGGCGGACGAGTTTCGCGTCGCGCGTGAGATTTTCAAACGCGTGGACGGGGCGCTGGACCAGAAGCTTTCCCGTTTGATGTTCGAGGGGCCTGAGGCTCAACTCACGCTGACCGCGAACGCCCAGCCGGCGCTCATGGCTACAAGCATTGCGGCGCTCAGGGTTTTGGAGACCGAGACAGGCTTCAATCCATACTCGGAGGCGGCCTATGTCGCGGGGCACTCGCTCGGAGAATATTCGGCGCTTTGCGCGGGTGACGCGCTGACGCTTGAGGATACGGCGCGTCTGCTGCGCCTGCGCGGCGAAGCCATGCAGAAGGCCGTCCCGGTGGGCGAAGGGGCGATGGCCGCCATCCTCGGCCTCGAGTTCGGGGAGGTGGTGAAGATCGCGACACAAGCGGCGAGCGACCTCTATCTCACCGGCGCGATCTGCCAGGCCGCCAATGACAACGGCGGTGGTCAGGTCGTCGTCTCGGGTACGACCGCCGCGGTCGAGCGTGCGATGGAGCTCGCCAAGCTCGCCGGGGCGAGACGGGCGTTGCTTCTGCCTGTCTCTGCGCCGTTTCATTGCGCGCTGATGCAGCCGGCCGCGGAGGCGATGAAAGAGGCGCTGAAGGACGTCACGATTTGCCCTCCCCAGCCCCCCCTGGTCGCCAATGTCGAAGCCAGGGCGGTCACAGACCCGGACGCGATCCGGGCCGGCCTCGTCGCCCAGGTGACCGCAACCGTGCGCTGGCGCGAGAGCGTGACGTACATGAGCGCCGAGGGCGTCACCCGGTTTGTCGAACTCGGCGCGGGCAAGGTTTTGTCCGGCCTGATCAAGCGAATCGTGGAAGGCGCGACGACGGTCAACGTCGGCGCGCCCTCGGACATCGCGGCCTTCTGCGCCTCGGCGCAGCCCTGACAATTCGACGGAAGGGACGACGCTGGTGTTCGATCTGACAGGAAGAACTGCGCTCGTCACCGGCGCCTCGGGGGGACTTGGGCAGGCGATCGCACGCGCCCTGCACGCGCAGGGCGCCTCGGTCGCGCTCAGCGGCACCCGGCGCGACGCCCTGGAAGCGCTGGCGGCGACGCTCGAGACCCGCGCGCATGCGGCGCCTTGCGACCTCTCCGAGGCCGCGGCGGTTGAAGCGCTGATCCCGGCCGTCGAAAGGGCGTTCGGACCAATCGACATCCTCGTCAACAACGCCGGCGTCACTCGCGACAGTCTGTTCATCCGCATGAAGGACGCGGACTGGGACACGGTGCTCGCGATCAATCTGACCGCGGCCTTCCGCCTGTCCCGCGGGGCGCTGAGAGGCATGCTGAAACGCCGTTCTGGGCGTATCATAAACATAACCTCGGTTGTGGGCGTCCAAGGCAATGCGGGCCAAGGGAACTATGCAGCGGCGAAGGCCGGCATGATCGGCATGTCGAAGGCGCTCGCGGCCGAGGTCGCGACGCGGGGCATTACCGTCAATTGCATTGCGCCCGGTTTCATCGACAGTCCAATGACACGCGCGCTGGATGAGAAACAACGCGATGCGATCATGGCCACGATACCGATCGGTCGCTTCGGCTCCGACAAGGAGATTGGCGCGGCGGCCGTGTATTTAGCCAGTTCCGAATTGGCTTACGTGACCGGCCAGACGCTGCATGTGAACGGCGGAATGGCGATGATCTGATGGCTCGGATTCGCCCGCAAGACTGCGGCGCGACGCGTTTTGCGCCCTCTCGCGTTGGCCAAAAAGATATGCTATCGACCGCGTTTGTCTCAGGGCGCGGGAGGGGCGCATCATCCGGGCGTCGGCGCCGGTGAACCCCAGCGAACCTGTCACCGCATTGGGGCGGGAAGTAGACGCCCGAATGACGATGCCTTGCTGAGGCGGGGTCGAACGGGGAATTGATCAGGAAGTCGGGTGTCAAAGCCCGATGCATAAGGGAAAGATGACATGAGCGATGTCGCAGAGCGCGTAAAAAAGATCGTCGTAGAGCATCTCGGCGTGGAGGCCGACAAAGTTGTCGACAGCGCCAATTTCATTGACGATCTTGGCGCCGACTCGCTCGACACGGTTGAGTTGGTGATGGCGTTTGAGGAAGAGTTCGGGGTCGAGATTCCCGACGACCAAGCCGAAACCATTGTAACCGTCGGCGACGCGATTAAGTATCTCGAAAAGGCGTCGACAAAAAAATAAATGGGCAACGCGCTGCGCCGGTCTGGCCAGCTTTCTTTGAGGCGTTTTCTCTTTTGAGTTCGGGCCGGGCGTCTCGTCCGGCCCGAACTGTGTTGGGCGTCGCGGCAATTGGGCGTCAAGACGCGCCCACGGGAACGGCTAGAGTGCAAGCATGGGACAATTGAGACGGGTCGTCGTCACAGGTCTTGGCATGGTGTCCCCGATAGCTTGCGGGGTAGAGGCGACCTGGCGGCGGCTTCTCGCGAGCGAGTTGGCGGTGGCCCGGGTCGAGAACTTTGACGTTTCCGACCTGCCTTGCAAAGTCGCCGCGCAAGTTCCGCGCGACGGCGCTCCGGACGCTTTCAATCCCGACGACTGGATGGATACGAAAGAGCAGCGCCGCGTCGACGACTTCATCATCTATGGCATGAGCGCCGCCACGCAGGCTCTGCGGGACGCAAGCTGGAACCCCAAGTCCTACGAGGAGGAGACCGAGACCGGGGTCCTGTTCGGCTCGGGAATCGGGGGGCTCGGCGGGATTTACGACGCCTCCATTACCCTGCACGAAAAGGGACCGCGTCGCATCTCGCCGT
Organism: uncultured Alphaproteobacteria bacterium; assembly: GCA_963820095.1. Classification (GTDB taxonomy): domain Bacteria; phylum Pseudomonadota; class Alphaproteobacteria; order Rhizobiales; family Beijerinckiaceae; genus Roseiarcus. The sequence continues at coordinate 87,410 of CAWFZA010000015.1, read as the reverse complement.
TCTTCATTCCGGGAAGGCTCATCAATCTGTTGAGCGGACAGGTTTCGATCGCTCACAATCTGAAAGGCCCCAACCACGCGGTCGTCACCGCATGCTCAACCGGAGCGCATGCGATTGGCGACGCCGGCCGGCTGATCGCGCTTGGCGACGCCAATGTGATGGTCGCTGGCGGCGCCGAATCGGCGGTCAATCGGCTGTCGCTCGCGGGCTTCTGCGCTTGCCGGGCATTGTCGACCGGCTTCAACGACAGGCCGAAGCAGGCCTCGCGCCCTTACGATCGCGATCGCGACGGGTTCGTGATGGGCGAAGGCGCCGGATGCGTGGTGCTTGAGGAACTCGAACATGCCAAGAGCCGCGGGGCTCGCATCTACGCCGAACTGACCGGCTATGGCCTGTCGAGCGACGCCTATCACATTACCGCGCCCGCGCCTGACGGCGACGGCGCCTTTCGCGCCATGAGCAACGCGCTTAAGCGCGCGGAGATTTCGCCCTCGGAGATCGACTACGTCAACGCCCACGGCACTTCGACGCCGATTGGCGACGAGATCGAATTGCGGGCCGTCGAGCGCCTGCTCGGCAATTCGGCCGGCAAGACGACCATGTCCTCGACAAAGTCGTCGATCGGTCATCTCCTTGGCGCCGCCGGGGCGGTGGAGGCGATCTTCTCCATCCTCGCCATCCGGGACCAGATCGCGCCACCGACCCTGAACCTCGACAATCCCTCGGTGGAGACGGCGATCGATCTTGCGCCTCACGTGGCGCGCAAGCGTCCCATTCAAGCGGCTTTGTCCAACTCCTTCGGTTTCGGCGGCACGAACGCGGCGCTCGTCTTCCGTGCGCCGAACTGACGGCGCAGCCCTCAGACGATTGGGTGTTTCCCCGCGGCGCCCGGTCGGCTAAGCTTGAGCCCAAGCCCGCGTTCCCGTGGCTTAAGCCTCGCGCGGGATTTGAGCGGCAGCATCAGCGGCGGCAGGCGAAGAAGCGGCGACCGACATGAGCGGAGATCACGATTCCGGCGACGGAGACGCCCCTCGGCCGCGCGTGAGCCTGTTCGGCCGTGGAGCGAGACCGGCGCTGAACGATCCCACCCCGCCGCCGGCCCCATCCCCACCGCCGCGCAGGCCTCGCCGGATGGGTCTGTCGAGCCTGAGCGGGTTGCTCACTTTCGTCCTTCTCGGAGCGCTCGCGACGGTTGGCGGGCTCGCTTGGCTGATGAAGGAAGCGCGGAGCCCCGGGCCATTGACCGAGGACAAGGTGGTCATGATCGTGCGCGAGGACGCGGCCGCCAGCATCGCCGATCAGCTCGAGCGCGCAGGCGTCATCGACAGCGCGATGTGGTTCAACATTCTCACCCTGCTCGACGGCAATCGCGGCGCCCTGAAACGCGGCGAATACGCCTTCAAGGCGGGCATGAGCATGAACGACGTCGAGAACGAGCTCATCGCCCACCGCGTGGTTCGCTACAAGCTCACCATCCCCGAGGGTCTGACCAGCGAACAGGTGGTCGACCGCCTCCGCGATGACCCTGTGTTGGCCGGCGACCTCAGAGAGGTCCCGCGCGAGGGTTCGCTGATGCCCGATACCTATTATTTTGAACGCGGCGACACGCGGCAGTCGATTCTCTCGCGCATGTCGAAGATTCAAGCGAAGACGGTGGACGACATATGGAAAGGCCGCTCGCCGGATTTGCCGATCAAGTCACCCTGGGAAATGGTGACCCTCGCCTCGATCGTCGAGAAGGAGACGGGCAAGCCAGAGGAGCGGCCGCGCGTGGCCGGCGTGTTCATCAATCGGCTTGAGAAGCACATGCGGCTCGATTCCGATCCGACCATCGTCTATGGCCTGGCCCAGGGCAAAGGCACGCTTGGCCGCAGCATCACGAAAGCCGACCTCAACCAGTCGACGCCCTATAACACCTACATCATCGACGGCCTGCCGCCTGGGCCGATTTGCAATCCGGGCAAGGCGGCGCTCGAAGCCGTCGCCAAACCTGCGCGGAGCAAGGACCTCTATTTTGTCGCCGACGGCACCGGCGGGCATGCGTTCGCCGAAACCTTGGATCAGCATCAGAAGAATGTCGCGCGCTGGCGCCAGATCGAAAAGGACGTCAAGGACAAGCTCGCGCCCGACGCAACGCCCGGACCGGCGATTCGCGGTTCGATCGACCCGGTCGACCCGGCCGAGTTTGGCGCCCTTGTCTCACCGGGTCAGGGACAAGCTCCCCCCTCGATACTCGTTCGTCTGAGCAAGATCGGCGCTGACCGGAACGCCAAGGATGCGGCGCTGCCCGTCGCGCCAGGGTTCAAATCGATCAAGGGAACGAACGACCCGCTGGGTGACGCCCTTGGCTATGCGGATGGAGCCTCGGCGGCCGCGCCCGCTGAGTTCGGCGCCCTCACGGCGCCCGCCCAGGGACACGGCGCCTCGGCCTCAATTCTGGCTCGTCTCAGCAGAATTGGCGCGGACCGGAAGGCCAGGGACGCGGGGTTGGCGTTGCTTGCCGCTCCCGGCTTCAAAACGATCGAAGAGAGTGGCGCCGTCGTCGCCGGGGTCAACGATGCGCCGGCGGAAGGCTTGGCGTTCGGAAGCGACGATCCCCCGGAAACGGACGCGGGCGGGCCCATCGCCACCGCTCCGCTCTCGCCGGCCATGCTTGCGGATCAGAAGACGCGCGAAGCCAAATATGGAACGGTGACGTTGGCCTCCACCACCCTCGCCGACACCACGAGCGCAGCGCAGGCTCCGACGTCGCCGGGCACGGCTTCCGGCCGCCCCCGCATCTATGACGCCTCCGAAGGCACTCCGCTCGATCCCCTGCTCAACAAGACCTACGATTTGAGTTACGCGAAAGTCGTGCCGGCGGATGCATTCAGGAAGTGAGCGCCGGCAGTCGCGGCGTCGTCACGCCTGGATGGAAATGCGCTCATGCACCAGGGCAAGTGCAATGGCGCAGGCGTTGGAGACATTCAGGCTCTTGATCGCGCCAGGAAGATCGAGCCGGGCCAGACGATCGCATCGCTCGCGCGTCAACCTTCTCAAGCCCTTGTCTTCGGCGCCAAGGACCAAAGCCAGCGGACGCGCCAGAGGCTCGTCCGTCAGCCGAATCTCCGCTTCGGAATCGAGCCCGATCCGCCAATAGCCCATGTCTCCCAACTCGACGAGGGCCCGCGCCAGATTGGGCACGCTGCAAATCGGCACGTGCTCGAGTCCGCCGGAAGCCGACTTCGCCAGCGCGCCGGCGAACTCGGGTGAGTGGCGCTCGGTCGTGACTAACGCGTCGACGGAGAAGGCGGCGGCGGTGCGCAAGATCGCGCCGACGTTGTGGGGGTCCGTGATCTGATCGAGAACCAGCGCCAAGCCATTCGCCGGCAAATCCGCGATATCCATCGGCGCGAGCGGCCGCGCCTCGAGCAGGAGTCCTTGGTGGACCGCGTCCCGCGGCGCGCGCGCGGAAATTTCCTCGGGGCTCATGATCCTGGGTCTCGAGCCCGCGGGCGGCGATCTCGGCCCCGAGCCGATCGGCTGCGGCGGCTGTCGCATAAAGGCGGATGAGCTCGCGCCGCGAGGCTCTGAGAGCCGCCGCGACGCTGTGAAAGCCGTAGATGAGCGAGACCTTGGCCTCCCTTCGCTCGCCGAGACGATCGCGGGTGCGTCGGGACGCGGGCGCTCGCTCCTCCTCGGCGCGCCGTCCCGTTCGTCCGGCGGCGGACGGGGGGCTCTGCGGCCGAAAGGACGGCGGGCTCGGCCGGCGGTCGCGTTTACGGGTCATCGGCTGGAGCGCTCCCTGCGCTTGGATCGAGGCGGCAGCTCGCCGCCACGACGCGTTCTCGCTCCCATTGCAAACGGCGATCGACCCCGCAAGCTGGCCGGTTGGCCGATTTTGAAACGAACGGCGCCTCGATCCGACGCCTCGGACGCCGTGCGCTGCCGCCATTCCGCTTGACCAGAGGTCAGAATAGATATAAAGATATGCTTATGTCTGATGAACGAAGAGCGCCGCCGCTCTCCTTTCGGGACCTCCTCACAGGCCTCGAAGCGGCCGGAGAGGAGACGCGGCTACGCATCCTCTGCCTGTTGGAAGCCGCCGAACTCACCGTGAGCGAGCTCGTCGCCATTCTCGGCCAGTCGCAGCCGCGTGTCTCGCGTCACCTCCGACTGCTGGTCGAGGCGGGTCTGGCGACGCGGCAACGCGAGGGCGCCTGGGCCTTCTTCCGGCTCGCCGAGCCTGGCGGGCAGCTGGCGCGCGAATGGCTGCGCCGTCTCGATTTGGCGGATCCGGTCGTGAACGCCGACCGCGTTCGCCTCGACATCGCGCGGGCGGCCCGCCGAAAGCAGGCCGAGGCCTATTTCGCCACGCGCGCCGCCGATTGGGATCAGATTCGCGCGCTGCATGCGCCCGAGGAGCGGGTCGAAGCGGCGCTCGTCGCCATGATCGGGGCAAAGCCGTTCCGCAACCTGCTCGATCTCGGCACGGGCACGGGCCGCATGCTCGAGCTTCTCGCCCCGCGGGCCGCGCGGGCGGTCGGCGTCGACCAGAGCGCGGCGATGCTGGCGCTGGCGCGCGCCCATATCGACCAGGCCGGCCTCAGGCACGTGTCCCTGCGTCAGGGCGACATCTATGCGCCGCCGGTCGAACGCAATGCCTACGATCTTGTGGTCATCCACCAGGTGCTGCACTTCCTTGACGATCCGGCCCGCGCGCTCGCTGAAGCGGCGCGGGCTCTGGCCCCCGGCGGGCGACTTGTCGTGGTCGATTTCGCGGCCCACGACCAGGAATTCCTGCGCGACGAGTTCGCTCACCGGCGGCTCGGCTTCGCGGTCGACGAGGTCGAGAACTATCTCGCCGAGGCCGGTCTCGCCGCCATCCGCGTGGAGCGTGTCCCGCCCTCCAAGGGCGAAGCCGGCAAACTGACCGTGGCGCTATGGATCGCCGAGGATCCACGCGTCATCTCCGATGACTTCCAGACGAGCGACACGGAGTTTGCCTGATGGCCGCGAAACCCCTTCCACTGAGCCGCGCCGGGACGCAGGTTCATGTCTCTTTCGAGTTTTTCCCGCCGAAAAACGCGGACATGGAGGCGAACCTGTGGGAAGCGGCCACCCGCCTCGAGCCGCTCAATCCCGCTTTCGTGTCTGTCACTTACGGCGCCGGCGGTTCGACTCGGGAACGCACCCACGCGCTGGTCGAGCGGATGGCGCGCGAGACGACGATGAAGCCCGCGGCGCACCTGACCTGCGTCGGGGCCGGATGTGATGAAATTCGCGAGACCCTTCGCGACTATCATTCCGTCGGCGTGCGCCACATCGTGGCGTTGCGGGGCGATCCTCCGACCGGCTTCGACGCGCCGTATGAAACGGCGCCTGGCGGCTATCGATCGACCGCCGAGCTCGTTTTGGACGCCACCGACATGGGCTTCGAGGTGTCGGTCGGGACCTATCCGGAGCGCCATCCGCAAAGTCCAACGTTGCTGCACGACATCGAGATTCTGAGGCAGAAGGTCGATGCCGGCGCCACGCGCGCCATCACCCAGTTTTTCTTCGATAATTCGGCTTACTTTCGCTTTCTCGACGTCGCTGCGGCCGCCGGCCTTGACGTTCCGATCGTGCCCGGGATCTTTCCCGTCCAGAATTTCAAGCAGACCGCCAATTTTGCCCGCCGCGCCGGGGCGAGCGTGCCGCAATGGCTCGCCGACCGGTTCGACGGCCTCGAAGACGATCCCGTAACGCGCCGCCTGGTCGCGGCCGCCGTATGCGCCGAGCAGGTGATCGATCTCATCGATCATGGCGTGAAGGAACTGCACTTCTACACCATGAACCGCGCGGATCTGGTTTTTGCGATCTGTCATCTGGTCGGACTGCGCGCCGGGCCGTCGCCGGTTGTTCGCGCCGAGCGGGAGGCGCGGCCGGTTGCGGCTGGGGCTTTGGGATAGGCGCAGGGCTGGGAACTCCGCGCGGGTAAGCCTCTTGCTGTCTCGGCGGCGACCCTAGAGTTGCGCACGCCTCAGCGAAGCCAAAGGAAAGTCGCGAGCTTCTCTGAGCGAAGCGGGGCCACGCGCTGGCCTAACCCGGCGCGCGATCTCATTCCGAACAATCGCGTTCTCGCACGCATGTGTCACTGGAATGCGCAAGGCCGCCTCGGCGCTTCTCCAAGCCGTCAAATCGAGGGCGCGCGGCGCCATTTTCATGTTCCTGGTTAACCAAAACTTTCGAAAGCTCCAAACACACATCGCCAAAACATTGACTTACTCTTCTCCTTTTCACACTATGAACAAAACGAGAACATTCTGCGGCTAGGTTCAGGCAGGGTTGTTCTGAAATGATGCAGCACACGCAGTAGGTTGCACTAACCTTCGGCTTATGACTGCAAAAAGGAGCGGCGCGATGTTGAAGCTTATCGAAGGTTCGTATGCGTCATTCTTTCCCAAAGAAATGGACGCTATGTTCCGCAACAGAGCGGAGACCTTTTCAGAGCGACTTGGTTGGGAAGTCGTGGTGAGAGGCGGCTATGAGAGAGACGTTTTCGACGATGCAAACCCCCTCTATCTCGTGGCAGTGGACCCCGATACTGAAGAATACTGGGGCTCTTTAAGATTGCTGCCGACAACCGGTCCCAACATGTTGCGCGACGTCTTCCCCCAATTGCTCGACGGCGACTACCTCGAGAGCGCCACGATCTGGGAATGCTCTCGCATCTGCGCCGTCGCTCCCCCCGGCCAGCCGGAACGAAACGGGTGCGGCGTCAAGCACGTCCTGAACGAGCTCATTTTGGGAATTGGCGAAGTAGCGGTCCGGGGCGGTCTGACCCAGGTCGCCGCGGTTTTCGATGCGCGGATGCTCCGCGTTCTCAGGGCGGCCGGCTGCAACCCCGACATCATCGGGACGCCTCAATCGATTGACGGCATCATGTGCTACGCGGCTCTTTTCGACACTGGGGAAGGTCCGCTCAGGGCGTTTCGCGCTGCAACCCGAATCAATCACTCGGTTCTCGCTCCAGACGCCGCGGAGATTGCGTTCGCGTGAAGCCTTCTGACCGCCGTTTAATTTCCGCGAAAACGGCCTCCCAAGAAAGAACCCTAATGCCCACTTCTAGCCACAACCGCGAAGTAAAGAAAACTAAATGTTATCATATGTTTACAGATGATATTCACGGTTCGTTCTCTACACGTCTGTCCCTTGTGAGTCCAGCTTATATCACCAGACTGCCATCGCCGTTCAGGCAATCAGGAGGCGCGCGCATCGGCCGGCGATCGTCAACAGAAACACTGGTTTTAGCAGGCCGCGTATCCGCCGCGCCGAAACTGATCTTGCCATTCCATCATGACGCATCCGGGGCACTTTCTAGCGAACGGAAAGCTTGATGCGGAGAACATCTGAGCCGTTCGACGGCGGGCGTCAGCTCGTTGGGCTCCATCGGTGCAAGACCTTTCGGTCTCGAGACGATCCGGGATGGTCGCGACGCCATCTGTCGATACGTGTAGCCGCGCGCAGGGGAGCGCGGCGCTGGCTGAACTGTCGCAGACTGCGAGGTGCTGCGCGCCACTCAAAACTGGAGACGCTTATGAAACGGGTATTAACGATTTTTGTCGCCGCGTTACTCTTCTCAACACAGGGGGTTAGGGCGTTTGGACCGTCCGGGAGCTCCGTCGCGATCAACATCACAACTGCTCCAACTCAGCTTGTTCTTCCCGTGGGCTCAACTCAAATCTACGTGACCGCCTGGGACGTGCTCGCAAACACTGCAGGCACTTTCAGCCTTGTATATGGAACAACAACCAAGACCCCCTGCGATACCGGAACTGTCGCTCTAACCGGCACGTACAATTTGGCGGCGCAATCCGGGTTATCTCGGGACGGCGGTATCCAGCCGCTCTATGTCGTTCCCTCGGGCAACGCACTTTGCGCAATGACGTCGGGCACGTCTGTTTCGTTCGCCGGTTCGCTGTCCTACACGCAATACTGACCAGCAAGGCGGCTGGAGCTTGCGGACCTCGCAGCAAACTTCCACGAGGCTACGAATTTAATCAAAAAGACACTCCTCACCAAGCAAGCTGTTGACAATAACCATGGGTGTATACAACCTATCAGTAGTAAAAGCGCCACGAATTCGCCTCTGCAAGTGTTTCAATCAATAATATTGACAATGTTCTCGTTTTGTTGTCTACAATTTTGTCGCTTGTCATTCTTTCCTTACGTCATCAAACTGAGTTTGAAAGGCGGAGTCAAGTATGGGGGCCGGATTGACCAAGAAATCGAAAAAAAGCGCCCCGGCGCTTTTAGAGTCAAAACGGCCGGTTGGTGAATTAAATCTGTCCGCCTGTGAAGCCCGGAGGTTATACGGCATCTGCGTTGAGCTGCTTGAACTATGCAGCCATGTCTCTGGTCGAATAGATCCTCAGGCGGGCTGGATGGTCGCTCATGCGCGAGATGAAGTCATGCTGGGGATCTTCGATGTTAAGCCTTAGCAAAACGCTGGACACCGCCATCAGCATCGAATCAGCCGCTGCGCGACTGACCGAGACAATTCTAGGCAACGATCACCGCGATCTTGCCGAAACTCTGACCGCCATTGTTTCCGATATCGGCCTCGCTCACATCTCCTATGTGCGCTTGTCGCCGGACAAGAGCGCTGACATGTGCCTGTTGGTGGCCGTCGTCACCTATTCTCGGCTTTGGCAGCACCGATACTTTGTCAAGAAATACATGTCCAACGATCCGGTGATTTCTTATGGGCGGGAGTTTGATCAACCCTTCGATTGGGCCAGCCTTCCGGTTGACGACCCGGCGACAAAGGCTTTCTTCGCCGACGCCTTGAACCATAGCGTCGGCCGCAACGGTTTGACGATTCCCTTGCGCAACCGGAAAGGCGTATGCGCTCTCGTTTCGTTCACCAGCGACCTGCCGATCGACGAGTGGGAAGCCTACAAAACAGCCAACATGCCGAAGCTCAAGCTCTTGTCCGTTCTCATTGATTCCGCGTCGCACATCAATTTCAAACTGCCCGCCTTTCCGGTCCACCTGTCGAATTGGGAAGAGCAGTGTTTGCTTTGGGCCGCCCGCGGCAAGACTTACCAGGAGATCGCAGAGATCTTGGGGCTGGCGTTTGGCAGCGTGAAAACCCACCTCGATGCGGCGCGCCATAAATTGCACTGCATGAATCTGACCCACGCCGCTGCGGTCGCTTTCGCCACGGGCGTCATTCCAGCCCAGGCGCTGAAATAGCCAGCCGTCCTCAGGAAGCCGCGCGGGCCGCGCTCGAAGGGACTCGTGCAGGCGCGATGACGGCGAGCAAGTGTCGCCGGACGGCCAAATGTCGGTCGCGCGCTTCCCGAAATCGATGGCGGCGCGATCATTCGCGCCGTTGGCCGGCTCTCAGCAATCGTAGCGACTGCGCGCTCCTCAGCTTGAGCCGATGAGGATTCCAGCCGCCAGCACCAGCGCCCCGCCAATCATCACCTTGGCGGCCGCGGTCAAGGGCGGCGCCTCCATGTATCGCCACTGGATCCAGGCGATGACGGTCAATTCGAAGACGACGACAATAATCGCGATGACCGTCGCGGTGTAGAAGTATGGGATCAGGAAAGGCAGCGTGTGGCCTATGCCCCCCGCCATCGTCATGAGTCCACAGACGAAGCCGCGCAACACCGGCGCGCCGCGACCCGACAGCTTGCCGTCGTCCGACAGCGCCTCCGCGAAACCCATCGAAATGCCGGCGCCGATCGAGGCGGCGAGCCCGACGAGAAACGCGTTCCACGAATTGTGGGTCGCAAACGCCGCGGCGAACACCGGCGCCAGCGTCGACACCGAACCGTCCATAAGGCCGACGAGGCCGGGCTGGATGACTCTGCAGGACGAAGCGCCGGCGCTCGTTCTCTGCTTCGGCGCCTCGGGCGGAGGTCGTGAGGATTTGCTCCTCGAGGCCGGCGGCGATCTGGTCGTGCTTTTCCTCTTCCTCGGCAAGGTCGCCGAGCAGCTTGCGGGTCGAAGCGTCCGATTGGTGCGCGTCAAGGCCTGTCGATAGAAGCGCGCCGCGGCGCGCTCCATCTCGCGCGCGTGCGAGCGCACGGTTTCGATGCCCAGCGGCCGCTGATGCCACACCGGCTTCAGCGGGATGTAGCCGCGGATGTGATCGCGCCGCACCAAGCGGAATGTGATCGCCGAATTTCGACACGAAGAGATCGATGAGCCTGCGCCGATGGCCGTTCTCCTCGGTCGCCATCTCGTCGAACACCTTGGCGCTTGCCGGGTAATCGTCATGCAGGCCATCAGCGAAATCGGCGAAAATGCGCGCGTCCTCCTCCTCGTTGCTGATGGCGAGGGCCAGAATCTCGCGCTCCGATAGATCGTCGAACTTGCGCATGGATTGCGTCCCCAGGACTTCCGCCTGGCCGATTTGCCGTATCGCGGCCCGTCGCGCCGCGCGCTCGAAGCGCCGCCGTTCTAGGGTTGCGCGGTCGCTAGGGTCAAGACGCGTGCTCGCGTCTAAGCGCCTGAGCCGCGCGCTAAAGAGCCGCCGTCTAATGCTTCCCCCTCAGTCGCTATCCCTTTGCGTCGCTCCCTGCCGTGTTCTGATCTCGCCCAAATCGCGCTCGAGGAAATAATTGAGGAAGGTGCGAATGGCGGCGATCGCGGCGAGACGCGCCACCTCGTCCCAGCTTGTGGTGATGGCTGTCTCGAGAACGTCGGCGGCGAGCTGGAAGGTGAGGCCGGCGACGAGCCAGCGGCCCAGGCGCAGCCAGACCTCGCGCTCGTGATGGCCGTCGCGCGAGGAAAGCATCGTCCATAAGCCTTGGAAGAAGGCTTCGACGGAGCCCACGACGATGAGGATCAGCGCCAGCCAGTCGATGGCGTCGACGGCAAGATTGGTCGCGAGGATCAGCCAGTCTCTCACTACGTCGCCTTCATGAACCGGCGACTCCCTGGGGCTTCCAGGCGACGCGGAATGTGTCTCGACTGCCGGCGCGGCCGCCGGGGTATAGCGAGTCCGTTTTGAGCAATTCCAAGGGGTTGCGGCCCGATTAGCGAGTCACTTTCGCGCCAACGTCATCCTCACATTATTACATTTTAACAACGTTATATTGCCTATTCCGACGGGTCGGAGCGACTAGCCGCCCCGACCGCATCTGAACGTCCGGGTCAGTGCATGCCGGCGGCGGTCTCGTGCATCGCCTTCAAGGCATCGTCGAGCGTGAAGGTGTTGGGCTTCTGAATGGGCGGGAAGTCCTTGAAGGTCGCCGCCCATTGCGACGCCACCGCCTGTGCCCCGTAGATCATGAAGACGCGATGCAAGAACCAGTCGTAGTAGCTATTCGAAGTGATATCCGCCCGCTCGAAAGGGTCGGTCCGAAGGTTGAAGAGTTTGGGGACCCGGAGCTTCGTGAACGGCTCCGCCCAGACTTGCAGCGTGCCCTGGCAGCGCTGCTCCATGAAGACGACCTTCCAATTGTCGTAGCGCAAGCCGAGCACGTCGCCGTCGTCGCTCAGATACATGAAGAAGTTGCGCGGACTCTTTTTTTCCTGGCCGGTGAGATAGGGCACCAGATTGTAGGCGTCGAGGTGATTCTTGTAGGTGCGGCCGATCGCCTGGTAACCCTTCTTCAGCTTCTCGATGATGTCGGGTTCGCCGGCCATGGCGAGGAAGGTCGGGAACCAGTCGTGGTGCTGCACGATCTCGTTGGAGATCGAACCCGGCTCGATCTTGCCCGGCCACCGCACCACCATCGGAACGCGGAACGCGCCCTCCCAATTGGTGTTCTTCTCACTGCGGAACGGCGTCATGGCGGCGTCCGGCCATGAGTTCATGTGCGGGCCGTTGTCGGTCGAATACATGACGAACGTGTTGTCGGTGAGGCCGGCTTCGTCCAGAAAATCGAGCGCCTGTCCGACGTTCTTGTCATGGTCGATCATGGTGTCGTGATAGCGCGACTGCCAGCGTCCCGCCTGTCCCTTGCTCTCGGGCTTCGTATGCGTAAAGGCGTGCATGTGGGTGGTGTTGAGCCAGACGAAGAACGGCTTGCCGGCGTCGTTCGCTTTCTTCATGAATTCCTTGGCGCGCGCGACGAAATCGTCGTCGCAGGTCTCCATGCGCTTTTTCGTCAGCGGGCCGGTGTCTTCGATCTTCTGCTTGCCGACTCTGCCCCAGCGCGGTTGCTCGGTCGGATCATCCGTGTCCGTCGCGAAGGAATGCATGACGCCGCGCGGCCCGAACGTCTTCTTGAAGTTCGGGAACTCCTTCTCGTTGGGATAGTCTTCCTGTTCCGGCTCTTCCTCCGCGTTGAGGTGGTAGAGGTTGCCGTAAAACTCGTCGAAGCCATGATTGGTTGGCAGCATCGAGTTCAGATCACCGAGATGGTTCTTGCCGAACTGGCCGGTGGCGTAGCCCTGGTTTTTGAGCGCGGCGGCGATGGTGATGATCTTCTCATTCATGCCGATCGGGGCGCCGGGAATGCCGACTTTCGAAAGGCCGGTGCGATAGACGCTTTGCCCGGTGATGAAGGACGAGCGGCCCGCGGTGCAGGATTGCTCGCCGTACGAGTCGGTGAAGAGCATCCCTTCCTTGGCGATGCGGTCGATGTTGGGCGTCTGATAGCCCATGAGGCCGTGGGTGTAGCAGCTCAGGTTCGCGATGCCGATGTCATCGCCCCAGATGACGAGAATGTTTGGCTTGTCGGTCTTAGGCATTTCCCACTCCTGTTCATTGGCTGAGTATCAAAACGAACGACGTGATCGAGCGCGGCCGGGAGCCGCAATTATCTTTCCAAGCTTGAGCCACGCTCCCCTATTCGAACGGCCCGATGTGAAACGCCATGCTCATGATCGCCGCCACGCCGATAACGAGAAGGATCAGCGCCGTAATCAGGATCATGGACACCGGAAAGCCGCTCTCGCCATGGATGAGCCCTTCCTCCCGCATCGAGTCTCGCAAGTGACGCAGCCCCAGCATGAACTGCACGTGGTAGACGATGCCGAGAACCAGGACGACGATGCCGAGCCCAACCAGGGCAAGGCCGAAGTTGCGCGGTGCGGCGGCCTTGGTGATGATATCCTGATCGCGCAGCTTCTGAAACACTTGCGCGATGGTGAAGCCGAAGCCGATCAGCGACAGCGAAGTGCGGATCACCGACATCAGCGTCCGGTCGGCGCTCAATCGCGTGCGCTGAAAGGACATGCCCGTGCGGCGGGACGAGAGCTCGGTGTTCACGTCGAGCTTAAGATCTGGGCTCGCCATCGTTCTCTCCGCGGCCTCGCGGCTCAACTGGATGCGGGTTGGGCGACCCAGTGACGCGCGACGCGCGCAATGGGACCGCGCAGGAGAAGGTAAGGAACGAACGCGAGCAAGATTGCGATCACTGCCGACTGGACCGGATAGAACGTGTCCAGCACTCTCCATTGGTAGATGACATCCATGATGACGCCAAGAATGATGATCCTCGCCGTCGAGAGGATTCCATCCCACAGCCGTCCGCTGCGCCCCTCGGGGCCGTGTGTGCCCTGGATCAATGCCCAAACATACGGCGTTCGACCCAGGCGCGCATCGTGAACGCCGTCACGCAATGCCGCAATGATGGCCATCGCCGGCTGCAAAATAAAACGAAAGGTCATCGGGCCGCCCGGACGGTCGAGAATGTCCCGCCACAGGCGACCCAGATTTTCGGCGGAGATCCCGTACCAGGCCACGCCGAGGATGATGAGTCCGGCCAGCAGCGCGACTGCGATCCGCGCCTGCAGAATTGCGTTCTTGGACGGCGCGTCAGTCAAAGCGCGGACACTCTGCATTGCGATTCGATCCGCTTAGGCGAAACTTTCAGCATCTTTGCGGCCGAGATCGCGCCAATGTTAACGGTTATCGAAAGTGGTCGTTTGGATAGTCGCTGTCCGACCGCCTGTCAAAGCCGCCGTCGCGCCGCGGCTCGGCTTTTGCCAATCGCTTCCAGGCCCGCGGAGGAAAGGGATGTCGCCAAGGGACGAAGGTGCAGAAACGCCCGCCGATCGCGCCGCCGCGATTCGCGCCTTCTACGAGTCTCATCCTTATCCGGCGCCGATCAACAGTCTCGAGCAGCGCCTTGATCGCTATCGCGACCCGCAGCGGCGCCGGGCGCAAAATCTGCTGCTGTGGCCTCTGGAGAAGCCGCGCCCGGAGCGATCGATCCTTGTCGCCGGGTGCGGAACGTCGCAGGCCGCCCGTCATGCGCTGATGGAGCCGGACGCGCGCGTGATCGCGATCGACGTCAGCGAGTCGAGCCTGCGTCACACCCGCGATCTTCAAGAGAAGCATGACATCCGAAACTTGCAGCTCCACCAACTTGCGATTGAGCGGATCGGGGAGCTCGGCGAGACCTTCGACCAGATCGTTTGTACTGGCGTGCTTCACCACTTGAGCGATCCGGACGCCGGTCTTCGCGCGCTGCGCAATGTGCTTGCGGTCAACGGCGCGATGCACATCATGGTCTACGCGCCTTACGGACGCGCTGGCATCACCATGATGCAGGACTATTGTCGGCTGCTCGGGATCGGCGTCCGGGACGAAGACCTGCGCGATCTTGGTGAGACGGTCCGGGCGCTGCCTGTCGACCATCCGATCGCCGGCGTGGTGAAGCGGGCGAAAGACTTTGCACGACCCAATGCGCTCGCCGATGCGCTCTTGAACCCGCAGGATCGCGCCTATTCCGTGCCGCAGATTTACGACTGGCTCGAGCGTTGCGGCCTAAGGTTCGGCCGCTGGCACGAGCAGGCGCCCTATCTTCCGCAATGCGGCGCCATCGATCGCGCCCCGCACGGCGCTCGCCTTGCCGCACTTCCCGCCAGTGCGCAGCATGCGGCGCTGGAGCTCTTACGCGGAACAATGGACAGGCACAGCTTCGTCGCCTATCGCGACGATCGCGAACGTGAGGCCCAGCCAGTCGCATTCGACGTCGACGTGTGGCGCGAGTTCGTTCCGGTGCGAATTCCCTGGACGCTGACCGTCAAGGATCGCGCGCCTCGCGGCGTCGCCGCCGTGCTCATCAATCCAAGTCACACGTATCCCGACCTTGCGCTCTTCATCGACGCCCCTCAGGAGCGGGTCCTCACGGCGATCGACGGCGAGCGGTCCGTCGGCGAGATCCTGGGCAACTCTGGCGCGCTGGGCGACGAGCGGGGCCGCCAGTTGTTCAAGCGGCTCTGGGAGCACGATCTGATCGTGTTCGACGCGAAGCGGCCTGTCTGAAGCCCGCTCAATTCAGGCCCGCGCGCCACGCACGACGCAGCGGAAGCCGACATGGCTCGTCGACGTATCGATCGGCTCGGCGTGCCTGGCCGCCGGGCGGTACCGCTTGCAATAGTTCGGCGCGCAGAGGTGCGAGCCGCCCTTCAGAACCTTGCGCGGAATGCGAATCTCGGGCTGGCAGGGATCGTAGCTCTCCCCTTCCGGAGCGCCGCGGGGGTTCTGCGGCACGCAGCAAGCCTTGGGGGCGTCGGCCGGATGGCGAGTCGACCAGAAGTCCGTAGTCCACTCCCACACGTTGCCAATCATGTCGTGGATTCCGTAACCGTTCGGCGGAAATGACACGACCGGGGAGGTGCGCTCGAAGCGGTCTTCCGCCAGGTTCTGATGCGGAAACGCGCCCTGCCAGGTATTGGCCATCTGCTTTCCGCCAGGCGTAAACTCGTCGCCCCAGGAATATTCCGCGCCATCAAGCCCGCCGCGCGCCGCAAACTCCCACTCGGCCTCGCTCGGTAGCTCCTTGCCCGCCCAGCGCGCGTAAGCCTCGGCGTCTCGATAGGCGACGTGCACCACCGGGTGGTCGTCCATTCCGCTGATCGAACTCCGCGGACCGTAAGGCCTTCGCCAATCGGCGCCGAACTTGAATCGCCACCATTGCGACCAGTCCTTAAGGTCGACCGGCCCCTTGGGAGGAGAAAAGACAAGCGACCCTGCCTTCAGCATGTGCGGCAGCGCGCCGGGGTAGTCTTTCGGATCGGGCGCGATCTCAGCGAAGGTGACGTGTTTCGTCGCGTTGACGAACTTGCGGAACTGGCGGTTCGTCACTGGCGTGCGGTCGATCCAGAAGGCGTCGACATTGACCCGGTGGACCGGCGCCTCCTCGGGATAGTGCTTGTCCGAACCCATGCGAAACTGGCCGCCCGGCACGAAGATCATGCCGGCTAGCGGATCCGCCTCAGGCGTTTCGACGCGTTTGGAAACTTGGCCCTCTAAACTCATGGCGCCCTGCTGATCGGCCGAACGGTGAGAAATGGCATGGATTGCGGCCATTCTCAAAATGGGCGGAAGCCCCGGGTCGGAAACCCGCGCCGCCGCTTCCGTAACAGCGTTTAGATTGTCATCGCATCCTGTTGAAGACTCTCGCTTATCGGGCGACGAAAGCCGGCTGCCCCGACAAGGCGAGTATCATTCATCGCCTCCAATAGCTTTAGCAAAAGGTAGCGAGACGCCTGCGTTTCTGATCACTGACGGAACCCGCTCTTTATTTGCGAGTTGTAAATTCGAGACTGCGATGCAATGGCAGTGAGACACGCCGATGTTTGACCTTTTGTTAAATCATAGCCCGGCTTTCGTCGGCGGCGAGCTCATGCTCGCTCTCTCGCTCGGATTGTTTGGAGTGGCTTTGGCCGGCACGGTCCGGGAGAGATATGCGATCAGGATTCCGCTGGGGCGAATGAGGGACCGAGCCCTCTCGCGGAGCGCAGGCGCCCCATCCCATTCCGTGAAGATCTGAACAACCGATCCATACATCGTCGTCTGACCCGGTTTGCCGAGTTCCACGAAGAACGACGCATAAAAGCTCCCGCACCCTTGCCAGGCTGTAGGGCGCCGATCGACGGGTTTATCTACGTGTCAAGCGATGGGCTGCGCGACGCTCTGCGGCATATCGACGCCTCGTAGGCCGCCGGCGCCGAGTGGCGTCCTTGGTTTTTCGCTTTTCCTTTGCTCGGAAAGCCGAAAGGCCTAGAAGGTCCGCCTTGTGACCTGGACGCCAGCCCATTTTGTTTCTCTCTCGTGGGACCGAGCTCCGCGCGCATTGCGATCGGGCGCGCGATAGCCGTGCGCCATCTGCCAATTTTTCTCGACCTGGACGGCAAGGCGACAGTCGTCGTCGGCGGAGGCGCGGTGGCCGCGCGACGGGCCGAACACCTGATCAAGGCCGGCGCTCGCGTAACGACGTTCGCAACCGCGCTCAGCGACGATTTTCGCGAACTCCTCGATCAGCCGAACTTTCATCATGAGTCGCGAGACCCTTTGCTCACGGATTTCGAGAACGTTTCGCTCTGTTTCGTGGCAACGGAGGACGAGCGGTTGGCCGCCGATGCCTGGTCCGCGGCGAAGGGCGCGGGCGCGTTGGTCAATGTCGCCGACCGGCCGCGGTTTTGCGATTTCATCATGCCCTCGATCCTGGATCGTAGCCCGCTTGTCGTTGCAATTTCGACCGGCGGGGCTTCGCCGATCCTCGGCCGTATGCTGAAGGCCCGCCTGGAAAGCTCGATCCCCGCCGCTTACGGGCGCCTTGCCGACCTCATGGGAGGATTCCGCGATGCGGTGGCCGAGGCTATCGCCTCCCCCGTCCAAAGGCGACGCTTCTGGGAGACGGTGCTTGAAGGACCGATCGCCGAACGGGCGCTCTCCGGCGACGACCGCGCCGCGGGCGTTGAACTTACCCGCGCCATAGAACATGCGGCGGCCGAAAATGCGGCGGCGCCGCTCGGCGAGGTCTATCTCGTCGGCGCGGGGCCAGGCGATCCCGATCTCCTGACCTTCCGCGCGCTAAGGCTCATGCAAAAGGCCGACGTGGTGCTCTACGACCGCCTTACCGACCAGCACGTGATGAATCTGGTGCGGCGGGAGGCGGAGCGCATCTATGTCGGCAAGCAACCGGAAGACCACGAATTGCCGCAGGGCGAGATCAGCACGCTGCTCGTCAAGCTCGCCAAGGAAGGCAGGCGGGTGTTGCGTCTCAAGGGCGGCGATCCTTTCATGTTCGGCCGGGGCGGCGAGGAGATCGAAGCGCTCGCGGCGGAGGGCATCCCGTTTCAAGTCTGTCCGGGAATCACGGCGGCGATCGGGGCCGCGGCCTATGCCGGCATTCCCCTTACGCACCGCGATCATGCGCAAGCTTGCGTATTCGTAACTGGCCACGGGAAGGACGGCAAAATCGATCTCGACTGGACGGCGCTCTTGCAACCGCGCCAGACGGTTGCGATCTATATGGGGCTGCGCAACGTCGAGGCGCTGACGGGCGAGTTCATTGCGCGCGGCGCGGACGCCGATTTGCCGGCGGCGATCGTCGACAACGCCACCCGCCCCAACCAACGGGTGGTTGTCGGGACGCTCGGAACTCTGGCGGCCAAGGCGCGCGCCGCCGAACTGAGCGGCCCCTCGATCATCATAGTCGGGACGGTCGTGAAGTTACGGGACGCGCTCGATTGGCGCTCTGAAGCCGAGCGCTGTTTGCCGGCAGAGAACAGGCGCTCGGCCGCGAGCGGGAAGGGCTAAGATGGTTTCTCGCGACCAGGTCATGGCGGCGCTGGCGGCGATTACCGGCCCGGACGGACGTGCATCCTTGCGCGATTCCGGGGCGCTGTCCGGCATCACCATTCGTGACGACAAGGTGTTCGCGGCGATCGCGATCGACCCCGCGCGGGCCAAGGCGATGGAGCCGATGCGGGCCGAAGCCGAGGCTTTGATCAGAGCGATTCCCGGCGTCGCGGGAGCGGTGGTGACGCTGACCGCCGAATCCGCGCGCGCTGTCGGCGGCGCCTCGCCAGGACACGGCCATGAAAGCAACGCGCCGCGCCGGCACGGGCGGCCGAGCGAGCCGCTGCCTGGGGTCAAGCACATTATCGCGGTGGCTTCCGGCAAAGGCGGAGTGGGCAAGTCGACTGTGGCGTGCAACCTCGCTGTCGGCCTTGGGAAGCTCGGGCTCAAGGTCGGGGTCCTCGACGCCGACCTGTTCGGGCCTTCAATGCCGAAGCTGTTCGGCCTCAATTCCAAGCCGAGCATCGCGCCGGACGGCAAGCGGCTCATCCCGCTCGAAAGTTTCGGCGTCAAGGTGATATCGATCGGTTTCTTGATCGAAGAGGGTTCGCCGGTCGTCTGGCGAGGACCGATGGTGGTTTCGGCCTTGAACCAGCTCTTGCGTGAGGTGGTGTGGGGCGACCTCGACGTGCTGGTCGTCGACATGCCGCCGGGCACCGGCGACACGCAGCTGACAATGGCTCAGACCGTGCCGCTGGCGGGAGCGGTGATCGTGTCGACGCCGCAGGATCTGGCGCTGATCGACGCCCGGCGCGGCATCGCGATGTTCAACCAGGTCAAAATCCCGCTGCTCGGCGTGGTCGAGAACATGAGCTATTTCGTCTGTCCGCATTGCGGCGGCCGAACGGATGTCTTTTCGCACGGAGGGGCGCGCAAGGAAGCCGAGAAGCTCGGCGTTCCGTTCCTTGGCGAAGTGCCGCTCGACATCGCGATCCGCGCCAATTCCGACGACGGGCGTCCGGTCATCGTCAGCATGCCGGAGACCCCGCAAGCGAATGCTTTCATCGAGATCGCGAGGGGAGTGGCGGATAGGTTGGCGGCCGGGGCGGGCGCGAAGCCCGCGCCTCGAATCCGCATCCTGGAGTGAGAGGCGCGATGTCCTGGCCGACGGATATTACCGCGATGGACAAGGGCCGCGTTCTGGAGGTCGCCTTCGACGACGGCCAGGTCATTCGTCTGACCGCCGAGAAGCTGCGCGTCGAGAGCCCGAGCGCCGAAGTGCAAGGCCATTCGCCGAGCCAGAAGCAAGCGGTCACCGGCAAGGAAAACGTCGCCATTGTCGGGATCGAGCCCGTCGGCAATTACGCCGTCAAGCTCGTGTTCGACGACGGACACGACACCGGGCTTTATAGCTGGGACTATCTGCGCAAGCTCTCGAGATGAGCAGCCAGGCGCGATTGCGAAGCAACCCCAGTCAGAAGCGGGAGAGGACCGTCCCTGCGATGTCGCACTGGAAGCCTTCCAGCGCTCGCGAGATCTTGCTGATGTCCTTTACCCTGGTTCGATGTCGCCGAGCCGTGAGCATCGCGGCGCCGACACGGGAGGCGACAACATAGGCGTCCGCGCTCTCCAACGCGGCTGGCGTGTCGTAGATCACCACGCCATAATTGCGCTGAGCATTTTGAGAGAGCGTCAAAAACTCTTTGGAGCTCAGCAATTCCTGCGGGTGGGGCGCCGTCGCGCCGGCGACGAGGAGAGACAGGCCGGGCACGATGTCGATTGTGACGGGGGGCAATTCGGCGTCGCCATGGGTCAAGGCCTCGACCAGGCCTTCCGTCTTCGGATCGACGCCAAACAGCGCGGCGAGCCTCGGCTTCCTCAAATTCGCGTCGACGAGCAGGGTCGGAACCGCCATCTGGGCAAAGGACAATGCAAGATTTGCCGCGAAATAGGTCACTCCGACCTTGCGATGGGGCCCTATGACGGCGAAGGCGTTCTTACCCTGCGACAAGGGCCCGGTCGCGAGCGCAGATCGAACCGAGCGAAACGCTTCCGCAGCGGTGCTGAAAGGCTGGTAGCCGACAACCAACTCGCGCGAAAAGCGGCCTTCGTCGACGCCAAAATTTAGAACCGGGTAATTGTAGCGCTTCGAAAGCGCGAGGAACAGACTGTCCCGTCGCACCAGGCCCAGCGCAATCGCCGCCTCGCCGAACGTCAGCCCTTTGCGCCGCTGAAATCCGCGAATGGCCTCGACCTGAGCCTCGCTCAGATTGCCGGCAGCGAGTATCTGCTGCTCGATCGGATCCTTCGACGTCGGGACGGCGACGACATTCTCCGAGTCTTTCTGATAGCTGGGTTTAATCGCCATGGACTCACGCTCTCAATTATTGGAGTGGATCCGCCCCCGACCGACGGAGCCCGCAAAAGACGTTACCCCGAAATTGTTTTCCGAACTGTTCCAGGTCTTTGGGGCCGGCCCAGCCCCCGAATCCGATCGTTAACGGGATCCCACCGGCTCAGGCGGGACGAAGGTCGCGACGTGAACCGCCAAGTCGCCGCTTCGAACGTCCGGCGCTTCCGAGGGTCCCTAAAAACGGGGCCGGCGCCGCATGCTCCAGATCAATTGGAAAGCGAACCCGCCGATCCGCTGCCTCGGCGAGAAGCGCCAAGATCAGCCCGAGCGCGAGGCCAGCGACGATCCCGACTGGCATCACGATAAACGGTTTTGGAAACGCAGGATCCACGGGCGGAAACGCCTTGTCGAGGACCGTCATATCCGAAAACGTGAGCTTGCTCTTCAATTTAGCCTGTTCGGCCGCCCTTTCCCGGCCGTTCAACTGATCGGCGCGGAACATGACATCTCGCTCCAGTTGGCCGAGACGGTCGCGCTGCGCCTGAATGTCGATCAGGGACTTCTGGGCTTGGGCTTGCTGAGTTTCAAGCGCCGCGATCTGCGTTTGAACCGTGGCGATACGCTCTTTCAGGTGGGCGTGCATTTTCTCGGTCGCATCGTCGATCTGCTTGCGAAGCGTCGCGAGATTCGCCTGTTGGGCGAGCATCTTCGGGTTATTCGGGCCGAGTACGCCCTTGGACGCCGCGATCTCGGCTTCGGCGCCCGACAGCTTCTGTTTCAACCCGGAAAGGATTTGCAGATCGGGGTCCGTCGGATCGTTCGACAGGTCGGTGGTGCCCGTCAGGCGGCTTTGAAGGGCGGTCAATCCGGCTCTGGCGCCCGTCAACTCCTGGGCGATCGCCATATACTGAGTGGTCTCCTTGTCGCCGCCCGTGGCCGAGGGCGCAACCATATTCGTCTTGCTCTGGAACGCTCTTAGCGCGGTGCGGGCGTCGTCCAGTTCCTTACGCAATTCATCGAGCTGCGGAGCAAACCAGCGTGCGGTCTGATCAGCCTCGGCGGCCTTCATCGCGACGGTGCCGTCGATCGTCGCGGCAAGAAACGCATTGGCGATCAAAGCCGCCTGGTTCGGGTCGCCTGACTTATATTTGATGGCCAGGACATTGGTCCCCAGAAGAAACTTCGGGTCGACGCTCTTCTGCAGTCCAGCAGCCATCCATTCTTCGATGCTTTCGCGTCCGAAGGAAGAGGACTTTCGGAAATTCGCCTGGACGGCAGGATTCTCGGTGAGATTCAATCGTTTGACGACATCGACAGCCACCCGCTGGCTGGTGATGAGCGAGAGAATGTTGCCCTGGATCAGGCCCATCGTGCCCAGGCCCGTCGACATTTCAGAAATCGGGTCGGTGTTGCCAGGGTCGATGCTCGCGGTCGCGACAGCGTCGTAGCGGCCCGGCACGAACAGCAACACCCCGCCCGCAACGATCACGGTGGTAAGAAGCGCCAGCAGGACAATCCACACCCGGCGCAAGAGGATCACCAGAATTTGGCTTACAGACACGATCCGACTCCTGCCTTCGGCGTCAACTCAGACGAGGGCGTAGCAGAACTTAGTGACTAGAATATGCGCTCGCTCACGATGATCGTATCGCCTGCTTCCACTTGATCGTCAAGTGAAGCCGGAACCTCGTAGGTTTGCCCGTTGCCGGACATGCGCTTGATCCGAATGCGCCATTCCGACCCGAGGAGCGCCAGTCCCCCGCCGATCGAGATGGCTTGCTGGACCGTCAGAGGACGCAGCAAGGGAAATTCGCCGGTATGACCGACAAACCCATAGATGTAATAAAAGGGCGCCAGGTCGACAAAAACCTCATCATTGTTGGCGATCCGGAAATCCGCGCCCGGACCATGCCCGGCCTGGACATCCTTGGAATCGAACTTTCTGATCGTCCCGCGGCGGCGAACGCTGACAGTTCCACCGAGGGCTGCATCGCGCAGTCCGCCTGCCCGGGACAAAAGCTGCGTGAGATTTGTCGGGCGATCGAGCGTGTACACTCCCGGCGCCCCGACTTGTCCTTGGACGCTAGCTTGCGTGCCGTAGCTGCTGACTTCGACCAGCACGTGAGGGTCGGTGACGATCTGACGCGACGCCAGCTGCCTTTCGATCGCGTGGGCCAATTGGTCTTCGCTCAATCCCGCCGCCCTGATCCGGCCGACATAGGGGAAGCTGATCGTGCCGTCCGTTTCGACACGGGTCGTGGTGTCCATGTCGGGTTGGTTGACGACCTTGATGGAGATCGAGTTCTTGCGGCGTGAGCACCCGGCCAGCGGCGAGCGCCCAATCCGAGACGATCGCGCCGATCGCCAAGACCGCGAGCCACAGCATCCACTGCCGGGTCATTCGCATCGTTGTCAGCATTGCTTTCCGCTCCCACTTCGGACTGCTAGTATGGTCTGTAGTTCAGGCTTACTGTCACGATATCCTGCGGGGTGATGAAATTGGGCGAGACCCGCTCGCTATACGAGGCGTTCAACCCGGCCGACAGGAAGGGCGTCATGTTGTAGATCAAGCCCGTATTTAGGCTGTAAGTTCTCTGCGACTCGGAAAAAAAAGGCGAGAGGTTCGCCAATGGAGAGGTGAATGATGAGAGAGAGTAGGTGACCGAACCGCCAGCGATGAGCGCGACCTTGGGCGTCATCTGATAGGACAGGCTCAACAAGGCGTTATAGCTTGTCTCCGAGTTGGCGACGACCGTCGTCGGAGGTGAGATTGATCGTGACGCCGAAGCGTTCACGCTAATCTTGGGCGTCAAGGCCCACCTGGCGCCCAGCGTATAGATCGGCAGCATCGTTTTGGGCAGAGCTATAGAGAAGCCGCTCGTGACTCCGACCAGCCCGATCAGACCATTCACCGAGAGGTTGGGATTGATTTGTCGCGTATATGCGAGGGTAAAGCTATGAAAGTCCGTCTCACTCGCTAAGCCTAAAGCATTCGCGCCGACGTTTCGACCGGTAAAGTTCTGATCGGAAAGGCTGGCGAGCGCCGTTATCGTACTTGCGCCTTTTGCGTATTCTATGCCTGCGGACAGCAACGTGCTTCGAGCGTCATTGAATGCATTGATAGCATTGCTGTTCGTGAGGGTTGATATACCGCTGTTGAAGAGAAACGAATAGCCGTTAGAAATAGCGCATTTCCCCGTCTCGTTGAAAGCGTTCGTCGTCGTGTAGTTGACGCCGCTTCCGACCTGTTCGGTGAGTTCGGCCGGCGACTTCGAGAGGCTCGCGGTGAGAGCCCCTGAGCATCGCGACGTCACGCTCCAGTCAACACCGCCGTTCAGCGAGTAGACTGTCGAATTGAAGCCGACGTCGTGGAGATAGCGTATGATTCCGAAGTTCGCGTCGAGAAACAGGCGCTGATTTTGTACATTGGCCCCGGTTGAGAAGCCGAAATTGGTCGCGGTCGTGAAATCGCCCAGGATCGCCCCCCGCGGAGCGACGCTGATCGGAAAAGCGCTGACGTTCGAGTTATAGGACACGGTTTGAGAAGCGGTCAGCTTGAATGGGAGATCAGCCCAGTTCTCCGGCACCGCCGGGAGAACAAAGCCGTCGAACAGAGACCCGTTCGCCGGGCTCACGGAGCCCGATAGCTCCTGCCCCCGGCCGCCGGTTACCGCGCCAAGCGTCAGGACCACCGCGAGCGTCAAGGCCCCGCTCCGCCTCATACCACCCCTTTGCCTCAAAACGCATGCGCGCGTGCGAACAACGCCTGGCCCCCGCCCATATCGTCCGTCACACCCGCCAACTTTCTGTAAGTCCCGACCACCCAGGCAATTCCGCTCGTGTCCGCCTTAGATTGGCGACCTGCCGCCAGGCGCCCCTCTAGAAATGGACTTCAACCCCCGTCATGACGCTCCCGTTAACCGCCGAGCCGACGGCTTTCAGGCCGCCTTCAGCCACATCCTGCGACCGACGCAAACAGTCATGCATACGCATATTCGGCGTCCCCGGACAAGGCGACAAAAGCCACACTCACGGACAAAATAAACCCGGGCTCCGCCATCTGGACAATGGCGTCCGGGCCAGCCAAACACTCGGCGGGAGGAAGAACAGGCGCTTTGGCCAGGGAGTCCGCATGTGAAAGCGCACTATCGCGTCGTTGTCGTCGGCGGAGGCGTCGTCGGAGCTTCCGTTCTTTACCATCTGACAAAATTGGGTTGGACCGACGTCGCGCTGGTGGAGCGCTCCGTTCTGACCGCTGGCTCGTCCTGGCACGCCGCTGGCGGTTTTCACGCTCTCAACGCCAACCCGAATATGGCGCTCCTCCAGGCCTATACGATCGACCTTCTCAAGGAGGTCGAGATCGAATCCGGCCAGCCGATCGGGATGCACATGACGGGCGGCATTCATGTCGCTTCGGCCCCGGAGCGCTGGGAGTGGCTGCAGTCGTCCTACCGCCGTTTCCAGGCCATCGGGATTGATGACGTCCGCCTCGTGGGCCCGGAGGAAATCAAAGCTCGCTGCCCCATCGTGAATGTCGATGGAGTGCTCGGAGGCATGTGGGCGGACCGCGAGGGGTACGTCGACACAACAGGAACGGTCTGGGCTTACGCCGGCGCGGCCAAGAAAAGAGGCGCGACGGTGATCGAGCACAATCGCGTGCTGGAGTTGAAGCAGCGCCCGGACTCGTCGTGGGACGTCATCACCGAGGCGGGCGTTATCAACGCCGAGCATGTGGTGAACGCCGCGGGACTATGGGCGAAGCAGGTCGGGCGGATGGTCGGGCTCGACCTGCCGCTCTCGCCGTTGGAGCACCACTATCTCCTGACCGAGACAATCCCCGAAATCGCCGGGCTCGAGGGTGAGCTGCCGATGGTCGTGGACCTTGAGGGGTTCACTTATATGCGCCAGGACCAGAAGGGGATGCTGGTCGGCATCTACGAGACCAATCCCCAGCACTGGTCGATGGACGGCGCGCCTTGGGATTATGGCGTCGAGCTCTTGCAGGAGAACATCGACCGCATCGCTGGCGAGCTCGAACTCGTTCACCATCGCTACCCGGTCTTGCAAACGGCGGGGATACGCAAGTGGGTCAACGGCGCCTTCACCTTCTCGCCTGACGGCAACCCGCTCGTGGGCGCGGTCGCGGGCAAGCGCGGCTATTGGCTCGCCTGCGGTGTCATGGCCGGATTCCTGCAGGGCGGCGGCGTCGGCAAATCGCTGGCGGAACTGATGATCCACGGCGAGGCGGAGGCGGACGTCTATGGCCTCGACATCGCCCGCTACGGCGCCTTTGCCTCCAATCGCGAATACATCAAGCAGACGACCGGCGAATTCTACGCCCGCCGCTTCGTGATGACCTATCCCAACGAACAATTGCCCGCCGGCCGGCCGCTCAAGATGACGCCGGCCTACGACGCGATGACGGAGGCGGGCTGCCGCTGGGGCAATTCCTGGGGGCTCGAGGTTCCGCTCTATTTCGCGCCGGCGGGCTTCGAGGAAAAGCCGACGCTCAAGCGCTCCAACGCCTTCGACATCGTGGGCGCCGAATGCCGCGGGGTGCGGTCAGGTGTCGGCCTCCTCGATATCGCTTCGTTCTCGCGCTACGAAGTGACCGGTGTCGAGGCCGAAAGCTGGCTCGACTGGATGACGGCGGCCCGCCTCCCCAAGCCTGGCCGCGCGCGCCTCGCCCCGATGCTCTCCGAGACGGGCCGGCTCAAAGGCGACCTGACCATTATCAACTGGGGCGACGGGACGTTCTGGATCGAGGGCTCCTACTACCTTCGTCAATGGCACATGCGCTGGTTCGCTGACCATGCGCGCGAAGGCGTCGGTGTTCGCGACATTTCCGACGATGTGATCGGCTTCTCGCTGTCGGGGCCGAAATCTCGCGAGTTGCTCTCTCGTGTCACGCATCAGGAGGTGTCGAACGGCGCCTTGCCGTTCCTGGGCGCGGCGACGCTCGACATCGGCCTCGTGCGGGCGAAGGTCGCGCGCCTCTCGGTGACCGGCGAACTCGGTTACGAGATCAATTGCCGCGCGCTCGAACATGCCGCCCTGCGCCGGACCCTGCTCGAAGCGGGGCGCGATCTCGGGGTCAAGGAGTACGGCTACAACGCGCTTCTGTCGCTCAGGCTCGAAAAGAGCTTCGGCATCTGGTCGGCGGAGTTCACCCAAGCCTATACGCCGCGCATGACCGGGATGGATCGATGGATCGCCTGGGACAAGGGCGACTTCATCGGCCGGAAGGCGGCGCTCATCGAGAGCAAGGGACCCCCGCCCGATCATGAGCTGGTCACGCTCGAAATCGACGCGCTCGACGCCGACGCGACCGGCTACGAGCCGGTCTGGCGATCGGGCGCCCTGGTCGGCTTCGTGACCTCCGGCGGCTATGGGCACACGCTGGACAAGAGTCTCGCGATGGCCCTGGTCGCGCCGGAAGCGGCCGGAATCGGCTCCGAGCTCGGCGTGCACATCGTCGGCGCCGAGCGCAAAGCGCGCGTCATCGCGCCCTCGCCCTACGATCCCGCAGGCAAGGCGATGCGGGCATGACCGGCCGAAAGCAGAAATGAGCGCGCGCTATTCCGCGTTCGCTCTCGTTCGCGAGGGCTTGGCCGGCCACAAAGGCTGGCCGCAGGCCTGGCGCAAGGCAAAACCAAAGCCCGCTTATGACTTCGTGATTGTCGGCGGCGGCGGGCATGGGCTGGCGACCGCCTATTACCTCGCCAAGACCCACAAAAGCAGCCATGTCTGCGTGATCGAGAAGGGCTGGCTTGGCGGCGGCAACACCGGCCGCAACACCACCATCGTGCGGTCGAACTATTTCTATCCCGAATCGGTCGCTCTCTATGATCTTGCGCTCAGGCTTTATGAGGGGCTGTCGCGCGAGCTCAATTTCAACGTGATGCTGAGCCAGCGCGGCATCCTCAATCTCGCGCACACGCAAGCTCAGCTCGAAATCGCCGCGCGGCTGACCAATGCGATGCAGCTCAACGGCGTCGACGCCGAGCTTTGGGGTCCGGAGCAGGTCCGCGAAAAGCTGCCGCTCATGACGCAATCGCTCGATTCCCGCTATCTGCCGAATGGCGGCGTCTGGCAGAAGCGCGGCGGCATCGCCCGGCACGACGCGGTCGCCTGGGGATATGCGCGCGCCGCCGATCGGCTCGGCGTCGACATCGTCGAGAATTGCGAGGCGACGGGGTTCATCATGCAGAACGGCGCCTGCGTTGGCGTCGAGACGACGTTAGGCGAAATTCGGGCTCAAGCGGTGGGCGTCGCGGTCGCTGGCCATTCGTCGCAGCTCTTGGCCAAGGCCGGCGTGAAGCTGCCGATCCATTCCTACACGCTGCAGGCGATGGTGAGCGAGCCCGTCAAGCCGTGTCTCGACATCGTCGTTCTGCATCTCGGGACCGGCGTCTACGCCAGCCAGTCGGACAAGGGCGAGATCGTGTTCGGCGGGGGCCTCGACCGCATTCCTTCGTACGGGCAGCGCGGCTCGCCGCCGATGCAGGAACTTGTCCTCGCCGGTTTGCTCGAGATGTTCCCGGCCTTCGGCCAGCTGAAGCTGATGCGCCAATGGGGCGGAATCGTCGACGTCGTTCCGGATTCCTCGCCCATTATCGGGCCCGCGCCGGTCAAGGGCGTCTTTCTGAACTGCGGCTGGGGAACCGGCGGCTTCAAGGCGATTCCCGCCGGCGGCACGCTGCTCGCGCATCTGCTCGCGACCGGCGCGCATCATGAGATCAGCCGGCCCTTCGACCTTTCGCGCTTCGCCTCAGGGCGGCTTATCGACGAGGCGGCAGGATCCGGCATCGCGCACTAGTAAGGAGAAAGCCCATGTACATCGCCATGAATCGCTTCAAGGTCATGAAGGGCGCGGAGAGCGCATTCGAAAACGTGTGGCTCTCGCGCGACACCCATCTCGACCGCGTGCCTGGGTTCATCGAGTTCCACCTGTTGCGCGGGCCCGAGCGCGACGATCACGTGCTCTATTCGTCGCACACGGTCTGGGCGAGCAAGGACGCCTTCACCGCCTGGACGCAGTCCGAGCATTTTCGCGCCGCCCACCGCGACGCCGGCGCCAACAAGCCGCTTTATCTCGGCCACCCCGAGTTTGAGGGCTTCGAGGTCCTTCAGACGATCAAGAACGCGCGCGACGAGGCCGCCTGAAGGCCGCCCATGCAAATCTTTCCCTGTCCCTTCTGCGGTCCGCGCGACGAGAGCGAATTCCACTATGTCGGCGAACCGAAGGCGCGGCCCGAGCCGGCGGCCTCGGTCAGCGACGCCGAATGGGCAAGCTACCTCTGGTTCAACGCCAATCCGAAAGGCGAGGCGCGCGAGATCTGGCTGCATCTCACCTGCATGGAAATGTTCGCCATGACGCGCGACACGGCGACGAACATCGTCATTGGGAGCGAAAGTCTGGCGAGGCCCGCGTCTTGAGCAGCTTTCGCCTGCCGACCGGCGGCGCCGTCGATCGCGGACGGCCCCTCGCCTTCACCTTCGACGGCAAGCCCTGCCAAGGCTTCGCCGGCGACAGCGTCGCCTCGGCTTTGCTGGCCAACGGCGTCCGCGTCGTCGGCCGCAGCTTCAAATATCACCGGCCGCGCGGACTCTGGGGCGCGTGGACCGAGGAGCCGAACGCGATCGTCGACGTGACGCGCGAGGGCAGGACGACGCCGAACCTGCGCGCCACCACCGAGCCGCTCGAGAACGACCTCGCCGTGCGCTCGGTCAATGCGACGCCGACGGCGGCCGCCGACCGCGCCGCGCTCATCGACCGGCTCGCGCCGGTGTTGCCTGCGGGCTTCTATTACAAGACCTTCCTCTGGCCGCGCTGGGAGACCTTCGAGGGCTCGATCCGCGCCATGGCCGGCCTCGGCCGCGTCGATCCCAACAACCGCCCGCCGGCCAGCAATCCGCAAATCAACGCGCGCTGCGATCTGCTTGTCGTCGGCGCAGGCCCCGCGGGTCTCGCCGCCGCTGCGGCCGCCGCTCGCGCCGAACGCGTCGTGTTCCTCATCGACGACCATGCCGAGATCGGCGGCCAGCTCGCCCATCGCGGCGGGGCGATCGAGGGCGGCGACTGGCGCGACTGGGCGTGGAACGTCGCGCGTGCGGTGGAGCGCGCCGGCGGACGGGTGATGACCCGCACGGCCGCCTACGGCGTCTACGATGGCGCCCTCGTTAGCGCCTGGGAGCGGCGCATGGCCAAGCCCGATGCGCTCTGGCGCATCCGCCCGAAGCGGATCGTCATCGCCGCCGGCGCGATCGAGCGGCCGCTCATCCTTCCCGACAACGACCGGCCCGGCGTGATGTCGGCCGACGCGGCGCTCGTCTATCTCAAGCGTTACGCCATCCTTGTCGGCAAGCGCATGGTCGTCGCGACCAACAACGACAGCGCCTATCCTGTGGCCGAGGCCTTGGGCGACGCCGGCGCCGAGATCGAGCTTGTCGATATGCGCGCCTCTGGACCCGCGTCTCCGTTGCCAGTCACGCACAGCGCCACGATCGAAGGCGTCATCGGCGCGCGTGGCGTCGAAGCCGTGCGCGTCGGCGGACGCGCCCGCGAGTGCGACGCGCTGCTGCTCTCCGGCGGATGGTCGCCGACGGTGCACCTTTACGCCCAGGCGCGGGGAAAGCTGCGCTATGACGAGGCGCTGGCCGCGCTCGTGCCTGCGGGCCGGGTCGAGAACCTGACCGTCGCCGGGGCCGCCAACGGCGCCTTCACGCTCGCCGATGCGTTGCGCCAGGGGCACGAGGCCGGCGGCGGGGAAGGCGCCGCGCCGAACGCGCCCATGGGCCAGTACGCTATCCAAGCCGCCTGGCCCAAGGCCGACGACGAGGGCCGGCGCTGGATCGATTTCCAGAACGACGTGACGCTCAAGGACGTCGCGCTCGCCGCGCGCGAGGGCTATGTCTCGGTCGAGCACTTGAAGCGCTACACCACGCTCGGCATGGCGACCGATCAGGGCAAGACCGCCAACGTCAACGGCATCGCGGCGATGGCGGCGCTGACCGGCCGCACGATCGACGAGACCGGAACCACCACCTATCGCCCGCCTTTCGTTCCAATCCCCATGGGCGTCGTCGCCGGCCGAAGGCGCGGCGCGCTGGTCAATCCGCTCAGGCGCTTGCCGCTCGAGGCCGAGCATCGCGCAGACGGCGCGCAGATGCGCGAATATGGCGGCTGGCTGAGGCCGGCATGGCACGGGACCGACGAGCCTGAGCGCGCAATCCAGCGCGAGGCCGCGCGGGCGCGCGACACAGTCGCTTTGTTCGACGGCTCATCGCTCGGCAAGATCGAGATCATCGGCCCCGACGCCGCCGCGCTCGCCGACTTCCACAGCTACAACCGCCTCTCGACGCTCAAGGTCGGCCGGATCCGCTACGGCTTTGCATTGCAGGAGTCGGGCGTCGTGCTCGACGACGGCGTGACGCTCAGGCTCGCGGAAGATCGCTTCCTTGTCTCCTGCTCGTCGGGTCACACGGATGCGGTGCGCACGCGTCTCGAACTTTGGCGACAGGATCGTTTCGATCCAGCGCGTGTCGCCATCCACGACACGACGGCGCAATGGGCGACGCTCACCGTCACCGGCCCGCGCTCGCGCGACCTCGTCGAGGCCTGCGGGCTCGACGTTCCGCTCGACGACCAAAGCCTGCCCCATATGGCGTTCGCGGCGGGCGCATTCGACGGCGCGCCGCTCCGTCTAGCGCGGGTGAGCTTCACCGGCGACCGCGCTTATGAGCTCTCCGTTCCGGCGCGCCGCGCCGGCCGTTTGCGAGCACGTCTGGCCGAGAAGCTCGATGCGTTCGGCGGCGGGCTTCTGGGACTCGAAGCGTTGATGATCCTGCGCGCCGAAAAGGGCTATATCGTCGTCGGCAAGGACACCGACGGCACGACCATGCCGCATGATCTCGGCGTTGGCGGCCCGCGCAACTCGAGAGCGGACGAATATATCGGCAAGCGCTCGCTCTCCATGCCGGTCGCGAATGACCCGCGCCGCAAGCAGCTGGTCGGCCTGAGCGTCGCGGCAGGGGAAGCGCCACTGCCGACCGGCGCGCATGTCGCGTCGGGCGCAGGAAGCGCGCGGCGCTCGCAGGGCTATGTGACGTCGAGCTATATGAGCCCGAGCCTCGGGCGCCCGATCGCGCTCGGCCTCGTTGAAGCAGGCCTCTCGCGCATCGGCGAAGCGGTCAGCCTCTATCATCTGGGCAGCCAGCGGCGCGCGACGATCACTGGCGCGGTCGCCTTCGATCCGGAAGGAAAGCGGCTCCATGCGTGAGATGGAATGGCCGCCGGCCCGGGGCGACGCGGAGCTTCTCGTCGACCGTCCACGGCTGACCGCGCGACGGCTCGGCGGGCTCGGACAGACCCTGATCTCGGGCGATCTCGAAGCCGCCATCGCCGACCTTGCGCCGGGCGCGCCGAGGCTCGGGCTCTATGCGCTCGCGCCAGAGGGCGCGCATGCCCTGCGCATCGGCAGAACGAGCGCGCTCTTGGTCACGCCTTCGCCGCTCATCGGGCGTTCGGAAGAACGCCCGTCGCTCGACGGGCTATGCGTCGACGGCTGGCGCGACGGCTGGTGCGCGACCAGCGTCGACGACGGCTGGGCCGCCGTCGAGGTTTCGGGCGCGGATGCGCCGCAAGCGCTGATGCAGGCGACGTCGGCCGACCTCGCTTCGGGCTCGCCCTCGGCCGCCGTTCTCGTCTTCGGCCTGCGCGGGCTCCTCGCGCGGACATCCTCCGGCTTCCGCGTGCATGTGGAAGCGCCATGGCTCGAGACGCTGCTCGCCTGGCTCGACGCGTGACGTCAGCTTAAGGGCGAGCGAGCTTGGTTGTAGTCGAGAACACGCGCGGCAAGATCGGCAATAAGAGCATGATCCACAATTGCGCTACGCCGAGGATCGAGATCGACCCCGAGACCTACGACGTGGGGGCCGACGGCGAGCTTCTGGTCTGCGAGCTGGCGGACAAGCTGCCAATGGCGCAGAGGTACTTTTTGTTTTGACGGGCGAACGAGCGACTGAACGGTACCCGCGGTCTTTAGGTCAGACAAGCAGGAGCCTATAAAGATTGACCTGCTGCCCTAAGGACATCCTATCTCAAATTTAGTCTGGTCAACGAACCGTGTGCGTGTGACTGATGTTCTATAAATTTTTTTCAGGGAAGGTCCGATACGCGCTAGGTTGAATACCAAATGCAGAGATCGCGATTTTTGCACAACCTATCCGCCCGAGAGATTCTCCGAATGATCATGAAGTTGCCGAGTTGGGCGCCATCGCGCATCCTCTCTGTCTTTGGAATCGGAACAAACTCGCTAAATCCACGTCGAGGAACAGGCAGGGGATTTGTGTGCAAAGGAAACTCCGTCCCGACCGAGGAACCGAAGTTTTGCTTCTAAGCTACCCACGCCGATTACATCTCAGAGGTGCGCGAACTCGGAGACCTTATCAAGCATGTCACATCGAGCGTTGGGATAAACCCCTGCGGGGGATGCGATCGCCGCGCGCAAGTCTTGAACCGTCTCTTACCATTTACTCGGCCGACCAGGCGTTAAAGCGATTCACATCAGCATCTGGGAGGGGATCGTGTCAGAGGTAGCAAATGTGTCTCCTGGGCACTCGTCGCCTATATCGGCTGCAGCTGGAGTTGGCACCCCAGTCGGCCTATCTTCTTTGTCAAACCTGCGGTGCCGTTCTCAGCCAAGACGGTTCCATGGGCGCGATGGGCTTCGCCTACGCGATTGGTCAACTCGAGCCCCCGCTTCCCTGCGATTGGAGTAGAGAAGGAACTGGCGCAAGCCGTTGGGAAGACCGGCACAGCAAATCTGACGGATCGGGAGGCGGTCCATGCTTATTGTCGCAACCTGAGAACTTTTACTTAGTGAGACAACTATGTTGGGTTTTGACGATATCTGGCTCAGAATTCGTACGTGATCGTGCCTGGAGATCCAGAAGACGTACGAATGCTGATTGGCGCTCTTCGTTCGACGCCGCGGGCTGGTGATATTGATGTAGTGGTCGGCTGGCTCGGCCCCCTTTCTGATGGGCGTGGCTGCAATGGCGCTAGGCTGCCCACCATTCGATTGGCTCAACTCTACTCATTCGACGTCGACGGGTTTACTAAGCACGTCTCCAGTCAATTAGGATCTTCCGAGGACAAGCTCGCCCCGACAGTCGAGGAGGTCCTAGAGCGCATTTCTCAAATAACAGGGAACATGGGCATTCGCGATGATCATAGGGCTGCGAATTATCTAGTTACCCGTGACGCGTCGATATATACTGAAGTGTCTTCTCACTATACGGCCAATTACTCTTTGGTAGAGGTAAGATGAACGTTTCTCCTCTATCAGGAACTCGAAAAATAATCGAAGTTGTTTTGGATTTTCGTCACCGAGAGAATGATACGTGATCGTCGTTTTGCTAAGGTCGATGTATCGGACGTGTTCCCGTTCCGGGTTTCCAAGTGGGCGCCATACACTAACCGATAAACTAGAATGCTCCCGCCCCTTACCGCGGATGCCGGCGCGTATCGAAGTTCGAATTGGTATGTTCGGGCCCCTTCGGTTGCAGCACCTATCGGCTCTGCCAAATGGTGCGGAATAAGCGCCAATCGCTACTGCGCTGAGGAGGCGGCGTTCCAGCGCGCACTTTGTGATCAGCCGCTTAGCGCCTGCACGCCAATTTGCGAAGTTGATCCTCATAGCCAATTGTGCGGCGGGTGTATCAGTGCACATGCCCAATGCATCGAGCAGGTAAATAATCGTTTTGCCGATTGTGGTGTTTGTCCTGAAGGAACGACTTGTCAGATCGATATTACTAGTGGCCTCGGCGGAGGTTATTCCTACTGTTGTGCTGCGGATATGAAGCCTTGTGCCGGCGCATGTGTAAGCACGGGCTCCTGCGGTGACGGGGACTTGATACTTACTCATGCGAATGCAATTGTAGCCCGCAAAGCGTGCCATGCCGAAGCAGTGATGGCCGGATCACAGACTGTTGCGACGGGGGCAACCACTGCTCTTCCGGACATTGCTGCAATTAACGAGGAATGGTGGGGGCAGAAATGTTGCATAGCTGAGCAGCGTTGCAGTACGCTTGGATATGATTTTTGCTGTCCGGATGATCAATTTTGTGTTGCAGATAAAGGCATATGCTGCCGAAAGACACGATTTGGTGCCAAGGCCCACTCATTGGCCAATGCTGTGAGCCCGGCAAATGTTGTCCGGGCCCCGCCCAAACCTGTTGCAAGGAGGATGAGCACTGTACTAGCTCTCGTTGCTGCCCCGCTGGCAAAGAATGGGTGGGTCCGCCCGACTGGGAATATCGTTCGTATTCGCGAGCGATAGGATGGCAAGCTCCTTGCTGCCTTCCGGGGCAGCGATTTGTCGGAACCCAGACTACCACTTTTGGGTGTTGTGACGCCACCAGGAGTTGCAATGGCGATACAATCTGCTGCCCAGAGGGTCAGGTATGCACCACAGGTCATTGCTGCCCAACCGGAAGCATTTGGTGCGGAGGCAGATGCTGTGATGTCTCTACCGGAAATAACAAATGTTGTGAGGATAAATGCGTCGATATCCAGACCGACGTCAATAATTGCGGCGATTGTGGGAGGGTAATCCCGGCTGATTGGCCGTACCTCCTCGACGGTATGATAACACACGTAAAGATGAGTTGCGTTGGCGGTAAACCGACCTGCCCGTCAGGGTTTGTTGGGTGTCCTGCTTCGAGTAAAATGGAGTGCTGTCAAGCAAATATGCCCGTATGTACCGGTGTTATTGGGCTTGTGCAAGGTAATGACGGACAAATTTATACCACTTTGTGCTGTCCTACAAATCGACCGAAGGGCGTCCTGGATGCGCAAGGCTTTGGGATTTGCGTTGCTTGACTATGCTGTTGAGCAAGCCCTCTCAAAGTGAATTTGGGCGTAATCGTCCAGACTTTGCGCTCCCGGGCCGTTCCTGCGTGACCGGCCGGGAGTTGATCGCCCGCCCGATTGGCCTTCCGGTCGTCGCCCCACGCACGAGCGCACCCAATCTCCGCGAACAGGACCACCAGCGCGGTGCAGTCCAGCGGCATCACCGGGTTAGTGTAGATCATGCGCGTGTGGCAGCCCC
The DNA here is from genome assembly GCA_963820095.1 of uncultured Alphaproteobacteria bacterium. GTDB lineage: Bacteria > Pseudomonadota > Alphaproteobacteria > Rhizobiales > Beijerinckiaceae > Roseiarcus. Next base: position 51,475 of record CAWFZA010000015.1, on the reverse strand, counting down.
TCTCTTCGAACGCGGCGTTGATTAGATCTGAGGCGCCGTCGAGGCAATTGGGATGCTCCTTAAAGGCCTCGTCCACGCCCAAAACCCCTTCCAGCCGCACGATGCGCTTCACCTTCATGAGTTCGCCGACGGCCTGTTTGATCTGGGCGAGCGCATTCAGGCAGGAGAGCTGACACGACTTGTAGCCGTCGTCCCCTGAAATCTCACGGCCGATCTTGCCGACATAGGCGAGCTTGCCGTCCCGCCACGGCAGGTTGCCTGACGTCATGACCAGGTTTCCGGTAGTCACCCAGGGCACATAATTGGCGACCGCGCGGGCCGGGGGAGGAAGCGCGAGGCCAAGATCCGCGATCCGTTCTTCAGGGGTCTTTGGGGTCATCGAGCGCTCCCTCTTCTGATGGCCTTCTATTGCCAATCGGCGCTTTGTTAGACCTCCGTCCTCACGGCGCGTTGCGTCCCCAGGCGCGGCGCATGATGCGCTCGCGAGCCGCCGTGCCATCGGCGCCCGGCGCCGACCCCCTGAAACGGTCCTGCGGATTGCAACTGGCTCACATAAGGTTGGTAGTCGCTCAGACTTTTCCGCGTCCCGGAATTGTATTTCTGCCTCCAATCCGAGGACCGGGACTCCACATCCAGGCCCTTGAGCACGCGGTAATAGTCCTGGATGATCTGCGCCTGCTGCTCCATGTTGAAATCGTCGAACGAACTCGAGGAATCGAGGTCGTAAACATAGGAATCGTCGTAGTCTCTCCACACATGATCGTACTTCAGCCAGAGATAGACGCCTCTCAAGGCGTTGTGGCTGCCATGGCCCGACTGCCAGACATGCACCATTTCATGAACGAACACCGCGGCCTTGTCCGGGCTCACGCGACTGTAATCCCAGCTCCATAGCCTCACCGCCATATTCGGAAGATAGCCAGGCGTGTAGCTGTTCCATGGGCCGCCCACTTCGCCGTCGTTCCGACCGACATACTGGTCATCGTAGCTGAGCGTGTCGGCGAAAACCGAACGAAGCAGCGTTTTCTCGCCAGCCGTCAGAGGACGGGGAATCGGGCCTGTGGTCGGCGGCGGAGCTGGGGGCGGCGGGGCGGCTGCTGGCGCCGGCGGGGGCGGGGCAGCCGGCGCCGCCAATGTCGCGAGCTTTTGATACATTGCCCCGCCGGGATCGATGTAGCCGCTGCGCTGTCCGGGCCAATACTTGTCCTCGAACGCGGAGATCGCGGCATAGAGTTCGTTGCTGCAGATCCCGCGACGATGCGCGGATTGAGCCCGCCTTGCGTTCCCCCGCTCGTCCGCGGAATCTTGTTCAGGAGGTCGATGATCACCTTCTGATCATCGGCCCAGTTCTGGCAATGGCCGCCTCCGGATCGCGTGTGCCGGCCGACGCGTGCGCGAATGGGCATCCCTTCGCTCCCGGAACTTCCGCCGCTGCCCCGTGGCGGGTCGATCTCAGGGTAAATCACTTCCGGGTCGGCCGCGAGCGCTTCGTCAAATGTCCCGTCAGATCGGGCCCCGAGCGCCGGCGCTTCCGCCAGACAGAATTGCGTAAAAATATTTATGAAAAGAGAAATCCGGTGCTATAATGTTGACAGTGGCTAATCGAGCTCCACGCTCGATCGCGGCGAACAGTAAGAGCCTAACTCATACGAGTGGGACGGTCTTCGAAGACAACCTCGGAGGCGAGCTGAGAGGAGAAGGAATTTTTTTATTTTTTTGCTCGTAAGTCATTGAAAACTCCCGATTCGACCAAAGAAAACAAAAGGAATCAAAGCGTTTTTCCTTGTATTTCCTTTTATTTTCTTGGCGACAACTCGCGTTCGGGTTGCATCAAGCCCTGTCTGGCCCTTGCCGTCCTATAGCCGGTGGCGTTTAGTGGCGGCTGGACTTCCAAAGGAAAAGCCCATGCCCTCGAGACCGAAAGCCACGCCCCATGTCCATATCTCCGAGCCGCATGTGCGGGTCACGGAATGGCGCTTCGCGCCGGGGGCCGAAACGGGCTGGCACCGCCACGAGGCCGATTATGTCGTCGTGCCCATGCTCGACGGCGAGCTGCTGCTCGAGGAGCCGGGCGGCGGCACGCGCACGGCGCCGCTCAAGCGGCATGTCCCCTACGCCCGGCGGGAAGGCGTCGAGCACAATGTCGTCAACGCCAATCCGTTCGACTTCGCCTTCATGGAGATCGAGCACCTGAAGGGCTGAACGGATCGCACGGGGCGCGCGTCAAAGCGCCTCGGTGAGAGCGATCTCCGCGCCGCGGCGCTGGTCGAGAAGGACGATGGCGGCGCCGCTGCCTGCGATCAGCGCGATCCCGGCAAGCGCAAGAGCGTTCGGCAGGTCGCCGAAGACGAACAGGCCCGACAGCACCGCCCAGAGCGCGAAGCTATAGAAGAAGGGCGCGACCGCGGCCGTCCGCCCGAGGCGATAGGCGAGCAAGAGCCCGACATGGCCCAATGTGACGAACAGGCCGGCGGAGCCGAGAAAGGCGAGATGCCAGGCCGCCGGCGGCCGCCAATGTTCGAAAGCGAGCGACATCGCCCCCGCCGCGACCATCACCATGACATTGGTCGCGAAGGTGACGACCATCACCGGAATGTGCGCGGGCACGTCACGGCCGACCAGATCGCGCGCGGCGATCAACAGGGCGGACGCGAAGGCGAGCAGGGCGGCGGGCGAGATTCCGGCCGGTCCCGGCTGGGCGACGAGAAAAGCGCCGGCAAAACCGATGAGCGCAAGCCCGACGCGAGCCGCTCCGACACGTTCGCGAAGCAGGAAAGCGACGGCCAGGATCAGGATGAGCGGCGCGGTCTGAAGGATGGCGATCGTATCAGCGATCGGCAATCGCGCAAGCGCCACGATGTAGCAGAGCACGCTCAGCGTTTCTCCCGCCGCCCGCAGCAATGCGCGAGGATGCAATGCCGAGGAGATGACACGCAGGTAACCCAGCGCGGCCAGCAGCAGGCCGCAGGCGAGACTGGCCGCGACGCCGCGCAGGAACAGCACTTCAAAGGGCGGAAGATCGGCCGTGACCGCCTTCATGAAGGTGTCGCCGACGACAAACGAGGCGGTCGCGGCGAGCATCGCGGCGACGCCGCTGAGATTGGAGGTTCTGTGCATGAAGGGGAGGGAGGTGGCCACAAGAACGAGACAAGTTCAACCGTCTTTGCATCCAACCCCGGTCTTTCTCCGTCCCTCTGCGATGAGATCGGCGACCGTCACGCCGCCCGGCGTCGCCCCGCGACGGCGGGCTCGAATTCGATCTGTCACGAGCTTGCCGCCTCGGGGGATCGCAACCCGCTTCGCCCTCGATCGAATCGAGGAGCCTCCCCGGCTTGCCTTGGCAAGATCGGCTTCACCGCGCCCGCGCCCAGCGCCAGATCGCCCATTGTCGACGCAGCGGCGACGCCTCGCTGACGGCATCGAACGGATGCTCGGAATTGCGGTCGAGCCGATCGAGGTCGAGCCGCAACGGCGCAAGCGGAATGAAGGCCGGCAGGATCTCGGGAGGGGAGCCCTTGAGCCTGCGCTCAGCTTCCGCCAGTTCGGCGCGGGCCAACGCCAGCAATTCGGCGCAAGCGGCGAGGACGCCGGGCGAAGCCCGCCGGGCGTCGAAATCCTCCGCGCTCGCGCCGTGGCTGCCGGCGACGTCCGCGGGGATGAGCGTCGGCGCCGATCCGGCCTTGAACGGCAGCTCCTTGAGCAAGCGCGTCAACGCCAGCGCCATGCCGCCAGGGACATGGGCGGCGACCGGATCGATGTCCTCCCCTCCAGCCGCGATCCGCGAGGCAAGCTTCAGCCGCGCCCCCTCGCTCTCGTCGGCGTAAGCGCGAAAAGCGGCGAGGTCGAAGTCGTCGTCCGGCGCGATCTCGCGCAGACGCGCGTCCAGCATGGCCTCGAGCCACGCGTGCGGCAGGGCATAGGCGTCGATGGCCGCTTGAAGCGCGAGCGTCACCGGATTGCCGGCCGCCTCGGCCTGCCGTTCGCCGGAGATCGCCTCGCGCCACCAGGCAAGCCGGATCGCCGCCAAAGTGGGATTGGTGGCGCGTTGGAGAGCGTGGCGGATTTCGGTGTCGAAGCTCGCCAAAGCGAAGAGAGGCCCGCGTGCTTCCACACTCGCATACAGCGCGCCGAGCCATTGATCGCGGGCGTGAGCGCGGGCGAGCTGAGCGCAATGCTCCGTGGCGTACGCGAGCGGGTCGGCGCCCGGCGGAGCGCGCGCGCTCACGGCGCGGCGATCAGCGCCGCCGCGACGCGGCGGCCTTCCGCTTGCATCACATTGTATACCCGAACGGCGGGCCCCGTCGCCATCGCTTCGAAGCGCAGGCCGGCTTGGCCGAGGGCGGCGCGCAAGGCTTTCGGGATCGGCGCCATGCGCGCGCCTGTGCCGACGATGAGAAATTCGATGGAACCGGGGCTCTCGGCGCATTCGGCCAAGAGGGCTGAGAGCGCGACTGGCGAGAGGTTGTCGACGCCCGCCGCCTCGATCGGCCGGACGCCTTTCGGCGTCGCCAGAATGGAGCCTTCGTGACGCATGCCAGCGAAGGCGAAGGCGCCCTGCCCATGAGCGGTGATCGGATGGCTGCCGGGCGCGAAGGCGGGCCGCGGCTGAGCCTCGTTCACGCCTTCTCCTTCGCCTTCACATCCTGCACGTCAGCGCCGGCGATCTCCTTTTCCCGCATCCTGTCGAACGTGTCGGCGCGCACCCCCATGTAGATGAGCATCGGCGAGCAGATGAAGATCGACGAATAGGTGGCGACAAAGATGCCCCAGATCATCGCCGCCGAGAACGAGCGGATGACATGGCCGCCCAGGAAGAACAGCGCGAGCAGCGCGAGAAAGACGGTCGTCGCCGTCATGATGGTGCGCGGCAGCACGGCGTTGATCGACATGTCGATGATTTCGGAGGTCGACAAGCGCTTGTATTTGCGCATCACCTCGCGGATGCGGTCGAGCACGACGACCGTCTCGTTGAGGGAGTAGCCGACGATGGTGAGGATCGCCGCGATCGACGTCTGGTTGAACTCGATCTGGGTGACGCAGAAGAAGCCGACGGTCAGTAGGAGATCGTGCATCGTGCCGATGATCGCGCCGACCGCGAATTGCCATTCGAAGCGGAACCACAAATAGGTCAGGACCGCAATGATGGCGACGACCACGCCGAGCGTGCCGCGCTGGACGAGTTCGGCCGAGACGGTTGGGCCGACCGAATCGACGCTACGAAACTCGTAGTCGCGGCCGAACGCGTCCCTGATCTTGGCGATGGCGGTCTGCTGACCGGCGTCGCCACCCGGTTGCACGCCAAGACGCAGCAGCACGTCGGATTCCGCCCCGACCCGCTGCACCTCGACGGGGCCAACGCCGAGGCCTTCGGCTTTGGATCGAATGTCGGCGATATTGGCCTCGCCGCTCTTGGCGCGCATGTCGACCTGCGTGCCGCCCGCAAAGTCGATTCCGAAGTTCATGCCCACGAACAGGAACATGAGGACCGAAATGATCGACAGCACCGCCGACAGCGGATAGCTGACGCGGCGGAACCGCATGAAGCCGAATTTGGTGTTCTCGGGCGCGAGCCGAAGCCGTTTCATACCGCAGGTTCCGTTGTGCGTATCGTCTCGCTCATATCGGCAGCGTCTTTGGCCGCGTGCGGTGATACCAGAGCGCGATCATCATGCGCGTCATGGTGACGGCGGTGATGACCGAGGTCAGAATGCCCAAGCCCAGCGAGACGGCGAAGCCGCGCACCGCGCCCGAGCCGAACAGGTAGAGGATGAGCGCTGCTACGAACATCGTGACGTTAGAATCGACGATGGTCGCGAAGGCGCGGCGGAATCCGGCGTCGAGCGCGGAAATCACCGAGCGGCCGAGATGGGCCTCCTCGCGGATGCGCTCGTAGATGAGGACGTTCGAATCGACCGCCATGCCGATGGTGAAGACGATGCCCGCGATGCCGGGCAGCGTCAGCGTCGCGCCGAGGAGGACCATCGAGGCGAAGATCAAGAGAATATGCACTGCGAGCGCGAGATCGGCGAACACACCGAAGATGCCGTAGGTAGCGATCATGTAGACGACGACCAGCGCCGCCCCGACATAGGCCGCGCGTTTCCCGGCGTCGATCGAGTCCTGGCCCAGTCCTGGTCCGACCGTGCGTTCCTCGATCACCGTGAGCTTGGCCGGAAGCGCGCCAGCACGCAGCAGAATCGCGAGGCTCGAGGCCTCCTCGAGGCTGAAATTGCCGGTGATCTGGCCAGTGCCGCCGGTGATCGGCGAACGGATGACGGGCGCGGATATGACCTTGCCGTCGAGCACGATGGCGAAGGGACGACCGACGTTTGCCGACGTGACCTGGCCAAACTTCTGCCCGCCGCGCAGGTTGAAGCGGAAGGTCACGTCCGGTTCCCCGGTCTGCTGGTCGAAGCTCTGCTGCGCGTCGACCAGGTCCCCGCCGTCGACCATGACCCGCTTCTGCACTTGAACCGAGCCGCCGCCCTTCTGCATCGGCAGCGTTTCCGCCTCATTCGGCGGATCGCCGGGATCGGCGACCAGGCGGAACTCGAGCTTGGCGGTCTGGCCGATCATGTTCTTGAGCGCCGTCGTGTCCTGGCTGCCCGGGGCCTCGATCAGCACGCGGTTCGGCCCCTGCTGCTGGATGACGGTCTCCTTGGTGCCCATCGCGTTGATGCGGCGGTTGAGCACTTCGATCGATTGCCCGACCGCGTGGCGCACCTTGTCGGCGATCGCCGCATCGGTCAGCGCCAGCCGGACGCCGTCGGCTGTCTGCGTAACGTCAAGGGTGCGGCCGTTTCCGCCGGCGAGCGGGCCTCCGATCGGCTGGCTGAGCGACCCAAGAAGCTCGAACGCCTTGGCCCGCTCCGCCGGATCGGCGATGTGCACGACGACTGCCCGAGGTTCAGCCGTAATGCCGCCGGATATCCCGATCTTGCCCTCCCGCAGTTTCTGCCGCACGTCGTCGCGCAGCGCCTCGACTTGCGCCTTGATCACCGAGGGTGTGTCGACCTCCATCAATAGGTACGCGCCTCCTTGCAGATCGAGGCCGAGCACGATCTGGCGCAGCGGAACGAAGCTCGGGAAGCGCCCCGCGAGCGCCTCGACCGCCTGGGTTGGCATGAAGCTCGGCAGGATAACCAGAACCGCGGCCGCCACGAGCGCCAGGACCGAGGCCAATTTCCAGTTCGCGAAACGAAGCATCAGACTTTCTATTCTCAGGCAGAATCTCAACCTACGCCCTAGGACTGGGCGCGCGCCCTCAAGGGTTGGTCGTATCTTTCTTGGCGGCCGGTGATTTGACCGGCGGGATCACGTCCTTGACCGGCTCGCCCTTGGCGCGCACTTCGGCAATGCCGGAGCGAGCGAGCCGCACGCGCACGTTCGGAGCGATCTCGAACTCGACTTCGTTGTCGTCAACCGACTTGGTGACCTTGCCGATCAGACCGCCGCTGGTCACGACGACGTCGCCGCGCCGCGCCGCCTGCACCATTTCACGCTGGTCTTTGGCGCGCCGTTGCTGCGGCCGCCACAGCACAAAATAGACAATCGCGATCATCGCCACGATCGGCACCAGCTGGACCAGCGTGTCGGCGCTTGCCCCAAAGGGGCCAGCGCCGGTGGCTTGCGCGTAGGCGGCAGTGATCAGCACGGGGAATGGCAACTCCGCGACGCGAAACCGCGTCGTTCATTGAGGGGTCATGAAAAGGGCGAGGCATATATATCTCCGGGCTGCGCGAAAGCAACGGCCCGTGCGTGGACGAAGCAGGCGCTGGTGGAGGGGGCTTCGCTGCGGCCTTTTCTCAAGGTCGAGTCGTAGCTATAACGGGCATCTCGCGATTCGGTCGCGAGCTGGGAGGGGATAATGAATAAGCAGGTAGCTGAATTTATTGGGACATTTGCGCTCGTGTTCTTCGGCTGTGGGGCGGCTGTGGTCGGCGGCATGGGATCGGGGCCGACGGCCGTCGATCTTCTCGGCATCGCAAGCGCTTTCGGCTTCGCCATAGTCGCAATGGCCTATGGCATCGGGCCGATCTCTGGCTGCCACGTCAATCCAGCGGTGAGCTTTGGCGTTTATGTCGCAGGCCGGATGAGCGTCGCGGAGATGATCAGCTACTGGATCGCTCAGGTTTTGGGCGCGATCGTCGCCGCGGTGGTGCTCTATGTCATTCTGTCCGGTAAGGCTCAGGGCTGGAATGGCGGGCTCGGCCAGAACGGCTGGGGCCCGGGCTATCTCGGAGAGTACGAAGTGGTGTCCGCCTTCGTGTTCGAAGTGGTGGGAACGTTCCTGTTCCTCGTGTGCATTCTTGGCGTCACCCATCCGATCGCGCCGACCGGCTTCGCCGGCCTCGCCATTGGCCTCACATTGGTGGTTATCCACCTAGTCGGAATCAATATCACCGGCACGTCGGTCAATCCGGCTCGTTCCATCGGCCCGGCTCTGATCGGAATCGCGTCGAAGCCGGAGCGGGTCGCGCAGCTCTGGCTGTTCATCATCGCCCCGCTCATCGGCGCCGGAGCAGCCGGCATTCTGTTCCGCACCGGAGCGATGTTGGACGTTTCGAACAAGGCCTGAGCGAACCAGGATCGCGCGCCAACAGCAAGAGCGCGCGATCCTACACTCGCGCCTTCACGCGGCTTCGATATGTCCTTCGGAGGGTTTCGCGTCGCCCACCGACTCCGACATCGAATAGCGTTCACGACCTGCACGAGGCTCTTTAACACCCTGCTCGGCTAGTTCGAATTGCGATGTCACGCCAGGCCGATCCGGAGGCCGGGCGCGTTCTCGATCTTGCCAGCGCGCGCGGGCCGCGCGAAAAGCCCGCCCATGCTGCATATCAGCGCCCTCACTTATCGGCTTGGCGAACGCCTCTTGATCGACAACGCGACCGCCGCTCTGCCGTCCGGCGCGCATGTCGGGCTCGTGGGGCGGAATGGCGCCGGCAAGACCACGCTCTTCCGGCTCATCCGCGGAGAACTTGCGTCAGAGGGCGGGGCGGTCGTCGTCCCTAAGGCCGCGGGCATCGGCAGCGTCGAGCAGGAAGCGCCGGCCGGCGCGGAAAGCTTGATCGACTTCGTGCTCTCCGCTGACGTCGAGCGCGAGGCGCTGATGGCGGAAGCGGAGACGGCAAGCGCGCCGGAGCGCATCGCGGAGATCCAGACGCGCCTGGTCGACATCGAGGCGCATAATGCGCCCGCGCGGGCGGCTCGGATCCTCAAAGGGCTCGGCTTCGACGAGCCCGCGCAGGGCCGGTCGCTTCAGGAATTTTCCGGCGGCTGGCGGATGCGGGTCGCGCTCGCTGCGGTGCTGTTCTCCGAACCCGACATCCTGCTGCTCGACGAGCCGACCAACTATCTCGACCTTGAAGGCGTGCTGTGGCTGACCGACTACCTCAAGAGCTGCTCCGCTACAATTCTCGTCATCAGCCATGACCGCGATCTGCTGGACGACGTCGCCGAGCAGATCCTCCACCTCGACCGCGGCAAACTGACCTTATGGACCGGCGGTTACTCGAGCTTCGAGCGTCAGCGCCGCGAGCAGCAGATCCTCGCGGGCAAGGCCGCCAAGAAGCAGGAGGAGCGCCGCGCCCATCTGCAGTCTTTCGTCGACCGATTTCGCGCCAAGGCGTCGAAGGCGGTCCAAGCCCAGTCGCGGCTCAAGATGCTGGCGAGGATGGAGCCGATCGCGGCCGTGGTCGATGAGACCGTGCAACCGTTCAAGTGGCCGCCGGTCGCCAAGCGGTTGAGCCCGCCGATCGTGACCCTGGAGAAGGTGAGCGCCGGCTATGACGGCCGCGCGGTCATCGGGCGCATCGACCTCACGCTTGCAGACGACGATCGCATCGGGCTCCTTGGACAGAACGGCAACGGCAAGTCGACGTTCGCCAAGCTGATCGCCGGGCGCCTCGAACCGATGGCGGGAAGGATGGTGCGCGCAAACCGTCTCCAGGTCGGCTATTTCGCTCAGCATCAGATCGACGAGCTCGAGCCTGGCGGCAGCGTCTACGACCATGTCGCCGACCGTATGCGCGGGGAAGCGGAATCGAAGATCCGCGGCCGGGCGGCGATGATCGGTTTCTCCGGCGCGCGCGCCGACACCAGAGTCGAGTCCCTCTCAGGCGGCGAGAAGGCGCGCCTTATGATGGGCCTCGCCGCCTTCGACGGCCCGCAGCTCCTCATTCTCGATGAGCCTACCAACCATCTCGACATCGACAGCCGTGGGGAATTGATCGAGGCGATCAACGAATACGAAGGCGCCTGCATTCTGGTGTCGCACGACCGTCGTCTGCTCGAGGCCTGCGTCGATCGGCTGTGGCTGGCGGCGAACGGAACCGTCAAGCCGTTCGAGGGCGATGTCGCCGACTACAGCCGGTTTGTGCTCGGAGGGAATGAACGACCGGAACAGAGACGCAAGCGCACAAGCGCGCCCCCGCTGGCGGCGAAACTCAGGCGCGAGGCAGCGCCGCTCAAGCGTGAGATCGCGGCGCTCGAAGACAAGATGAGTCGTTTCCATGATCTTCTGCGGCGGGTGGACAACGCCCTTGCTCAGGCGAGCGCCCGCGGCAGCGAGGCGCTCAAGGTCGCGGAACTGGCGGGTAAACGCGCCGAGCTTGAGCGCGCTCTGATCGCAACGGAGCAAGCGTGGTTCGAACTGTCAGTCGAGGCGGAAGAAAGATGAGGCGGACGTCATCGCGCGCAGTAGGTGTTGCGGTCGGATTTCTCATGACGGCGAGCGCGCCCGCGGCCGAGTCCGCTTCCTGGCCGAACAGTCTTACCGGCCGGCTCGAAGCGTTGGCGCTCCTCGAGACGCTGAACGCCGATCTTCTCGCCCATGACAGCGCGACGCTCACCATCGAGCGCTGGTGCGCCGATCACCGGTTGGCCGATCCACCGCGCATTGTCGCCGAGCGGGTGAGCGATGCAGTCAAACCGGCAAGCGCCGAAGTGCGGGCCGCGCTCGACGTCAAGCCGGATGAGCCGCTCTCCTATCGCCGCGTTCGGCTCAAGTGCGGCGACCATGTGCTGTCCGAGGCTGACAATTGGTACGTGCCGGCGCGGATGACGCCTGAGATGAACCATGTGCTCGACACGACCGATACGCCGTTCGGCAAGGCGGTCGCGGCGCTTCATTTCCGCCGCCATACGCTGTCAGCGGACTTGTTGTGGCGCCCGGTCCCGGAAGGCTGGGAGATGAGCGCAGTGGCCGCTCAGGACGAAAAAGAACCGCTTGCGATTCCTGACCATGTGCTCGAGCATCGCGCAGTGCTTTCGACGCCAGACGGTGAGCCATTCAGCGAGGTCGTGGAGACGTACACGAGCGACGTTTTGGCCTTTCCGCCGCCGAGATAAATGCGGCGGGGGGAGGTTGTTTGGGCTCCGGTTGTAGGCTTTGGCAGGAACTCGGTGGCCTTGACGCGCATCCCGCTGCCATGCTCCGTGTTATGTTTGATATTAAACGGAAGGCTATCTAATGCCGAAATGGAAAGTGATTGGCTACGACGGCGACAAGCCCATCGGCTTCGAACGGCAGATTAGCGGAAGCGCGACCAAGGTCTGTTTGTTGCTGGAGCGCTTGGCCGCTAGGATTTGACCCACGATGAAATTGTGGATGCGACTTTTGGCCGTAGCCCGCTTCTCGAAGTTCGCCCGGCACAAGGGGCAACGCGACAGACGCTTACGGCCGGGCATGGCGCTCACTACGTTGCCTCCGTTGAAGGTTAATCAGAAGGGCTCTTGGAAACAAAGGTAAATATCAAACGATTGGCCCTATCCCTCAGCCTTTTCGGGGTGATACTCGTGCCACTCTTTACGGGCAGTTTGGCCCGCTTCATTAAACATCCCGTCGACCCGGCAGGGGTCTGGACCGAGATGGTGCGTGACCCGCGCGATACATCGTTCGACGCTTTCTTAGCCTGCTACGACTTTCACAAGCTTGATGAGGGGTGTTACGATTCGAAGCATCCGCAATATTACCCGGACATGTCCGTTAGCCATCCATATCCCGCGTCGTTAAGTCGTTTCTTTCTACCATTGGTGCGCGATATTGCCTTTGGCTTGATCGTCCCGGCGTTTTTGTTCTCATTCTCCCACGCATGTTTCGAAAATATTCGCATTGGTTGATGTCATAAATTCAAACTTATACGGTCATTTTTCCGTTCGCCGCGCCCTGAACCCAACCAGGGCGAACCGCGGATCCGTTTGATCCTCGCCCTCAATGCGGTCGATAATGCCGTTGAAGTCAGGGAGGCGCCCCATGTTCGTTGATGGCCTGTTTGCCGGCAAGAAGATCCTCGTCACCGGCGGCGGCACCGGCCTCGGCAAGGCGATGGCGGAGCGGTTCCTCGGCCTCGGCGCCGAGGTCGCGATCTGCGGCCGGCGCAAGAGCGTCTGCGACGAGACGGCCGCCGACTGATGAGCGCATGGCGGGCGCGTCTCGAGCTTCGGCGTCGACATCCGTGATGCCGGCCGCGGTCGACGAGATGGTCGAGGACCTCTTCCGCGATCGGGCGGCTGACCGGGCTGGTCAACAACGCCGCCGGCAATTTCATCTCGCGCACCGAGGACCTGTCGTCGCGCGGGCTTCGACGCCATCGCCAACATCGTCATGCATGGCACCTTCTACGTCACGCAGGCGGTGGGCAAGCGCTGGATCGCCGCCAAGCAGAAGGGCAGCGTCGTCTCGATCATCGTGACCTGGGTCGCAACGGCGGCCCGTACGTCGTGCCGTCGGCGATGAGCAAGGCGGCGATCCAGGCGATGACCAGTCGCTCGCGGTCGAATGGGCCCGCTATGGCATTCGCCTCAACGCCATCGCGCCGGGCGAGATCCCGACCGAGGGCATGAGCAAGCGCCTGAATCCCGGCGAGGAGCCCGGCGCGTCCGCAGCAAGCGCCAACCCGATGGGCCGCGTCGGACGGATGAGGAATTGCAGAACCTTCGCGACGTTCCTGATGGCCGACGGCTGCGAGTGGCTCACCGGCGAGACCATCGTCATGGACGGCGCCGAGGCGCTGGCGACCGGCGGCAATTTCTACGAGTTGCGCCACTGGAGCGACGCCGACTGGCAGCGGCGCGCGAAGCGATCCAGGCGTTGAACGCGCGCGACAAGGCCGCGCGGCTGAGGTCGCTTGCGCTCACGCCCAAGGGTCTCCATTCTCGCGGCGAGCCAGATTGAGGAGAATGTTTTAGGCATGATCTTGGTCATTGGGGCCGCGGGGCTGATCGGCAAAGAGGTCGTCAAGGCGCTGGGCGAAAGCGAGTGCATCCGTGCATCGCGCAGTTCGGACGAACGCGTCGACATCTCGGACCCCAAATCGCTTGCCGCGCTGTTTGCTCGATCGGGATGGTCGACGGCATCATCTGCACCGGCGGCGCGGCGCGCTTCAAGCCGTGGGATCAGCTGACGGACGAGGACTGGACATTCTCCCTCGCCAATAAACTGTTGGGCCAGGTCAATGTCGTCCGCCACGGGCTGAAGTCTGTCCGGCCCGGCGGCGCGGTCACGCTGACCACCAGTCTTGCATCGCAATATCCGGCTCCGGGCAGCGCGATTATCACGACCGTCAATTCCGCGGTCGACGCCTTTGAGCGCGCGGTCGCCGCGGAGCCGTCGATCGCCATTCGGGTGAACACGGTCTCGCCCGGCTGGGTTGCGGAAACACTTCAGGCGATGGGCCGCGATCCGGCGGGCGGCATTCCAGCCGCCGAGGTTGCGAAGATCACCATCCGGCAGTTCGCGAGGGCGCAACGGGATCGGTGGCGCCCGCCGCGAAAGTGTAAGCAATCCGCCGTTCACCATTGCGGCGCTCCATGCGCCGCCTCGGCGAGCGAAGCCGCGAGATAGGGCGCGAAGGAACGCCAGACTTCCAGTTGGAAGGCCATCTCAGCGCGGCGCCAGAGCACGATCTCCACTTTGTCGAACAGAGTGCGGGTCGCGAACCCCACCGGAAACGCCTTGAGATGGAGATCGAGCGGGCAGCCTGCGTTGAGGACGCGCGCCGCGGCCGATCCGTTGGCGATGAGGCCGACCTGCCGATGGGACACGTCGACGAGACTGTGCGCGGTCCCCTCGAGCACGGACTCCAGCACATCGCCGATCGTCGCCACATCAGCGCTGTCCGTGATCAACAGCCACTCGTCCGGGCCGAGCCATAGCGCCGCGCGCTTGTTCCCTTCGCCCGCCACGCCGAGTTGCGCGGGCAAGTCAGCGCCGAAGACCATCCCGCAGGCGATGCGCACGGACTCGCCTCCGCGTAAGATGAAGCGCGCGGCCGGCGGCGCTTCGGACAGCGTGAAACGCGGGCTTGTAGCAAAGGTCAGACCTTCGAGCGGCGAGCGGACTTCGAGCGTGGCGTCAGCCATTGAGCCGCGCTCCTTCCTTGTCGTAAAAAACCGGGCTCACGACCGTCACGCTGACAGCGCCGCCGGGCATGGGTACGTAGAGCTTGGCGCCAATTCGCGACCGGCCAGCGGCGACAAGGGCAAGTGCGATCGGTCGGCCCAGAGTCGCGCTCGCGTAGGATGACGTAACGTGCCCAAGCGCGGAAGAGCCAATCGGCGGACTTGCGCTTTCCGTCACCTGCGCGCCTTCTTCGAGCGCGATCGCAGGATTGTCCGTCAGAAGCCCGACCAGCTGCTTGCGATTCGCCGCCAGCATGTCGGGGCGCGCGAGCGACCGCTTGCCGACAAAATCTTTCTTTGTTTTGCCAATGGCCCACTCGAGGCCAAGGTCCGCGAGCGTTACCGTGCCGTCGGTCTCCTGACCGACAATGACATAGCCCTTCTCGGCCCGCATCACATGCATGGCTTCGGTTCCGTAGACGCAGCCGCCGTGCTTTTGCACCTCCCGCCACACCGCCTCCCAGGCGGCGCGGCCGAAGTGCGAGGGAACGTTGATCTCGTAGCCGAGCTCACCGGTGAAACTCACCCGCATGAGGCGGACAGGAACGCCTGAGATCCGCGCATCGCGCGAGCTCATATGCGGCATGGCGCCGTTCGAGAGATCCACGCCTTCAACAAGGGGCGCGATTGTCTCCCGCGCGAGCGGCCCCTGCACGGCGATCGTCGCCCATTGCTCGGTCGTCGAAGTGGCCCAGACCCTGAGATCGGTGAACTCGGTCTGGAGATAGTCCTCCATATGCGCGAGCACGCGCGGCGCGCCGCCGGTCGTCGTCGTCACGTGGAAGCGGTCAGGCCTCAAGCGCGCGATCACGCCGTCGTCCATGAGGAAACCGGCTTCGCTCAGCATGAGGCCATAGCGGCAACGCCCGACCTCCAGCTTCTGGAAGGCGTTGGCGTACATCCGCTCCAGGAACGCCGCCGCATCGGGACCGACGATTTCGATCTTGCCCAGCGTAGAGCCATCGAACAGGCCGACGCTGGCGCGAGTCGCGCGGCATTCGCGCGTAACGGCGTCGTGCATCGATTCGCGGGCCTGAGGAAAATACCAGGCGCGTTTCCACAACCCCACATCCTCGAAGGCGGCGCCGTTCTCGGCCGCCCACTCATGAATGGGCGTACGGCGAACGGGATCGAACAGGTCGCCGCGCGCGGGCCCGGCGAAGGCGCCGAAGCTGACCGGCGTGTAGGGCGGCCGGAAGGTGGTGAGGCCCACTTGGGGAATCGGCTTCCTGAGCTCGGCGGCGGCGATTGCGAGCGCGTTGACGTTGGAAAGCTTCCCCTGATCGGTCGCCATGCCGGTCGTGGTGTAGCGCTTGATGTGTTCGATCGAGCGCATGCCCTCCTGCACCGCCAGGCTCACATCCTTTGCGCAAACGTCGTTCTGGAAATCGACGAAGGCTTTCGCGCGCCGGTCAACGGGACCAGGCGTGACGGCTTGGGGCGTGACGCTCGACGCCGTCAACACCCCACCGACGGCATAGGTGTTGGCTTCTGGCGCGCTAAATCCGGCTGCTGACGCCGCAGCGCGTCCGGCCGCGTCGCCCTCGGCGAGCGCACCCGCAAGATCGAAAGTCGCATTGCAGGCGCCGGCGGACCGCTCATTTTGAACCGACGCGCCAGGTTTGAACAGTTGTAGCGCTTCGTCGAACACCAGCTTGCCTCGCGATTGCGAGAACAGGTGCACCGAGGGCGTCCATCCGCCCGACATGAGGAGTGCGTCGCAGGCGACCGTCCGATCCTTGCCCATATGCCTGACGCGGACCGCTGTTGACTCGCAGGCGGCCTTTGGCGCCGAGGATCTGCGGCGCCGGCAAGGATGTCGATGCCGGCGGCTCGCGCGGCCTCCGCCAGCGGTCCATCGGCCTCTGGGCGCAGGTCGGCGATCAGCTCGACGCCGACGGCCGCCTTCTTCAACTCGAGCGCGGCGCGGTAGGCGCTGTCGTGCGTCGTCGCGACGACAACGCGCTCGCCGACCTTGGCGCCATATTGGCGGGCGTAGCGCCGCGCAGAATCGGCGAGCATCACGGCGGGGCGGTCGTTGTTCGGAAAGAGCGAGCGGACGCTCGATTGCGCCGGTCGCCAGCACCACCTCGCGCGCCCGCATCTGCCACAAGCGTTCGCGCGGAAGGTCGGGATCCGCGATGAGATCGGCTTCGGGGAGGCGCTCATTGAGCGCGACAAAATTCTGCGCGTAATAGCCGAAGGCCTGCGTGCGCGTCATCAGCCGCACGTTGGGCGCGGAGCCAACGCGGCGAGCGTCGTCCGCAAGCCACTGCCGCGCGCTTTTTCCCTCGATCTCGAGCGTCGCCCTCAGCGAGGAGCGAGCCGCCGAACGCAGGGTTTTCGTCGCAGACGACGATCCGGCGCTCGGCTTTGGCTTGCGGCGAGCGCCGCCGCGAGGCCAGCCGGGCCTCCGCCAACGATCAGCACGTCGCAATGGTCGAATGTGCGCTGATAGCGATCAGGATCGGGTTCGCGCGGAGGGGCGCCCAAGCCCGCGGCGCGGCGGATCAGGGGCTCGTAGACGCGCTTCCATGCCCAGTTCTTGCCGAACAGGTTCGGGCCCATGAAGGCCTTGTAGTAGAAGCCCGCGCCGAACAGCGGCGAGACCAAGTCGTTGACCGCGCCAAGGTCGAAGGAGAGCGACGGCCAGCGATTTCTGGCTTGAAGCGCGAAGGCGATCGTAAAGCTCGATCTGGGTTGCACGCAGATTTGGGGTGACTCGGCCGGGCCCGCGGTGGAGGCTCACGAGCGCGTTCGGCTCCTCGGCGCCGGCGGACAGAGATTCCCCGCGGCCGGTGATATTTGAACGAACGGCCGGTGAGATGCACGCCATTGGCGATCAGCGCGGATGCCAGCGTGTCGCCGGCGTAGCCTTGATAGTCGAGGCCGTCGAAGGTGAAGACGAGAGGGCGCGAACGGTCGATCGACCCGCCGCCAGCGAGACGAAAGGGCTGGCTCATTCGCTTGGCTCGGCGCGTTCGTTTGCGGCGTCCGGCCGAGGCTCGCCCGCCTTGTAAACCGCGATGATCTTGTCGCTCAACGTGTCGCGCAGGCAATTGAAGAATCGCCCGCAGCCGTGGACGTGTCGCCAGCGCTCGGCCAGCACGCCCTTGGGATTCGAGCGAAAATAAAGGAAGTTCGCCCATTGCCTGGTCGCTGAGCAAGCTTGGATCGGCGGGCCGCGCCATATGCGCTTCGCCGCCGTAAGCGAACTCGATCTCCGGTCGAGCCATATTGCAATAGGGACAATCGATCAGCAGCATGGCGGGCTCAATGCGCGACCGCTGCGGCGGCGGCTTCGTCGATGAGTTGGCCGGAGCGAAAACGATCGAGGGTGAAGGGCGCGGCGATCGGATGCGGCTCTCCTCTGGCGATCGTATGCGCGAAGACATGGCCCGAGCCCGGCGTCGCCTTGAAGCCGCCGGTGCCCCAGCCGCAATTGACGAACAGTCCCGGAACCGGTGTTTTCCCGATAATCGGCGAGCGGTCCGGCGTCACGTCGACGATGCCGCCCCAGTTGCGCAGCATGCGCATGCGGCGAACGCGAGGGAAGAGTTCGCAGATCGCCTCCAGGGTGTGATTGGCGATGTGCAGGCCGCCGGTCTGCGAATAGGACATATAGGCGTCGGTGCCGGCGCCGATCACGAGCTCGCCCTTGTCCGACTGCGACATATAGGCGTGGATGGTGTTCGACATCACGACGCAGGGCATCATCGGCTTGACCGGTTCGGACACAAGAGCCTGCAAGGGATAGCTTTCAAGCGGCATGCGGACGCCGGCCATCGCCATCACCACCGAAGTATGCCCCGCGGCCACGACGCCGATTGTCTTGGTCGCAATCGCCCCGCGCGTCGTCTCGACGCCCGAGACAGCGCCGGAAGCGTCGCGCCGGATCGCCGGTCACCTCGCAATTCTGGATGATGTCGACGCCACGCGCCGACGCCGCGCGCGCATAGCCCCAGGCGACCGCGTCGTGTCGCGCGACGCCGCCTCGCCTTTGCAGCGCCGCGCCGACAACCGGATAGCGCACGTCGCGCGCGATGTTCAGGATCGGACAGAAGGCCTTGGCCTCTTCCGGCGTCAGCCACTCGTTGTCGACCCCCGCCAGGCGATTGGCGTGGACGTGACGTTTTCCCACCTGCACGTCATGCGTATTGTGCGCCAGCATCAGCACGCCGCGCGGCGAATACATCACGTTGTAGTTCAACTCCTGAGACAGGCCCTCCCACAGCTTCACGGCGTGCTCATAAAGCGCCGCCGATTCCTCCCAAAGATAGTTGGAGCGGATGATCGTGGTGTTGCGGCCGGTATTGCCGCCGCCGAGCCAACCCTTCTCCAGCACCGCAACGTTGCTCAGGCCATGCTCCTTGGCGAGGTAATACGCGGTTGCGAGTCCATGGCCGCCGGCGCCGATGATGACCGCATCGTAGGCCGCCTTCGGCTCAGGATTGCGCCATTGCTCCGGCCAGCCGGAATTGTGCCTAAGCGCCTGCAACGCGACGTTGATGAACGAGAATCGCACGTGGGCGGGGCCTCAAGTGATATCCGCGTGCGACGCTTGCCCGCTTCTGCTCGCGATTGCGAGAATAATTTCGTGGCGGCGGCTAAACTTTGTTGCGCGACTCTCCACCAGGATCGCGGCGATTTGGTCTCCCCACCGCTATCCGGCAAAGCAGAAGATATAGGAACTGGTTGATATTTTTAAAGTCCCCGATAGGGGATCCGTAAACCCCACGCCTTTAGGCGGCTGGATGGGGGCGCGTCCGGTATAGATTGGCTGGATGGAAGCGTACAAGCGTGGCGGCCATACGGTCTGGGACTGCAAGTATCACTTGGTCTGGGTGACGAAGTATCGTTACCCGGTGCTTGGCGGCGACGTTGGGGTTCGCTGTCGCGAATTGCTGCGCGAGACGGCGCGGGCGCATGAAATGGCGGTGCACGCGGGGTCGATCAATCGCGACCATGTCCACATCCTGCTGTCGATCCCTCCGAGCCTGTCGGTGTCGCGCGCTGTGCAGCACTTGAAGGGCCGCAGTTCGCACAAGCTGCTGAGCGAGTTCGGCGTGTTGCGCAAGCGTTACTGGGGCCAGCATCTTTGGGCGAGGGGCTATTGGGTGGTGAGCAGCGGCAACGTCACGGATGACATGTGGGTCGAATATATCAAGAACCAAACCCCTCCCGAGCCCGATGACAACTTCAATGTCACCTGAGTTGCGGCCATGTCCGCCGGATGGCGGACCGATCCGGCTTTGAGCCGTAACTCGAAGCCACCGCCTTTTCAGGCGGTGGAGAATTCACAAGCAAGCTGATTATCGAGACACAATATTCAAGCGCGCTCCAAAGGAATTGCTCGAGCTTCCGGAAAGCGGGCTTGAGGCCGGTCCGAGCAGGTTGGCTTGCGGGGCAGAAAAGGTTGCGCGAAAGCGCACTTAGGCCATTGAGATGATTGAGGCGCGTAAACTTGTGCGCGAGCGTCCGGGAGGCGCTAGCGCGAGCAGGCGGTGAGATCCTTTTCCTCGATCGTGAACACCTTGCCGGTCTCGATTCGCAGTCCCTTCACCGTGCAGGAGCGTCCGTCGGCAAGCTTGAGCCGCGCATCGTAGCCGCCAGTCGCCACGCCCGTGATCTTCAGCCGCTCGTCATGGTCGACCTCGCCGTCGGGATCGTTCGAGGTCTGGTTGGGGCCGAAGGCGGAGGCGCCGGCGGGCGCGAGCTCGAGCGACTTCACGGTCGACGACGTCAGGTTCCAGAAGCGGGTGTCTTTCGCCACTGCGGGTCCCGCGAGAAGGATCGCTAGGGCGCCGAGCGGGATTGCGCGTTTCATCATCCTCTCCATCGGCTCAAGCAGCGCGGCTTGCGGGCTCGCGCCGCCTGAACTCGAGCGCGCCGTCCTCGATCGCGCCAAAGCGCAAGGCCATCACGTCGAGAGCGTAGTTCTGATTCAAGCGCCAGGGCTTCTTCATCCCCTGTCTGAAGAAAAGGTGCTTCGCTCTCTGGACATAGCCCGAGGTGAGGGGCAGCGTCGGTTCATCTGCGATCGCGGTATCGCCCAGGCGCGGGGTGCAGATTGCGTAGCCTCGGCTATCCATATGGCTCAGGAGCCGGCAGACATACTCGGCGATCAGGTCGGATTTGAGGGTCCAGGAGGCGTTGGTATAGCCGAAAATGGACGCCAGATTCGGGATGTCGCTGAGCATCGCGCCCTTGTAGCCGATCGTGCTCGCGATATCGACTCGCGCGCCGTCGACCTCGATGGCGACGCCGCCCATGAGCCGGACTTTAAGTCCAGTCGCGGTGATGATGATGTCGGCTGCGACCTCCTGGCCCGAAGCGAGGCGCAGCCCTTGCCGGGTGAAGGTTTCAATCTCGCCGTTGACGATCGACGCCTTGCCCGCGCGCATCGCCGCAAACAGATCTCCATCGGGGATGAGGCACAGTCGCTGATCCCAAGGTTCGTACCGGGGGTTGAAGTATTCCGCGGCGTCGAGCTCCGGGCCCAGCTCGGCCTGCGCGAGCTTGATGAGCCCCGCCCGCATCGCGGCCGGTTTGCGCCGCGAGAGCCGATAAAGGTACATCTGCAACAGAATATTCTTCCATCGCACGGCGGCGAGCGCCGCCCGCGCCGGAAGCCATTGTCTCAGCCGCTTGTCGATCGCTTCCTCGACCGGACGAGCCACGACATAAGTTGGCGATCGCTGCAGCATGACGACATGCGAGGCCCTTGCCGCCATCGCCGGAACGATGGTGACCGCCGTCGCGCCGCTACCGATCACGACGATCCGCTTCCCCTCGTAATCCAAGTCCTCCGGCCATTTTTGCGGATGCACGATGCGGCCAGCGAATGCCTCCATCCCCGGCCAGCCCGGCATGTAGCCATCCTCGTATTCGTAGTAGCCCGTGCACAGCATGAGGAAGCTGCAGGAAAAGACCGCCGTCCTGCCGTGTCCCTCGTCAACGTCCAGCGCCCAGCCGGCTTCCTTGGATCGCCACGATGCCCGGACGACCTTCAAGCCGAAGCGAATGTGGCGGTCGATCCCATAGGCTTTCGCGGTTTCGGCCAGGTAGCGCAGAATGGAGGGGCCATCGGCGATGGCCTTCTTGTCGTCCCACGGACGAAAGGCGTAGCCGAACGTCGACATGTCCGAGTCCGAACGAATCCCCGGATAGCGAAAAAGATCCCATGTGCCCCCGATCGCGTTTCGCGCTTCGAGGATGGCGAAGGTGGTCCGCGGGCGCTTTTGAACCAAGTGGCAAGCGGCTCCGATTCCCGAGAGACCGGCGCCGACGATGAGAACGTCGAAACGCGCGTCCGGCGCTCTGACGGCCGGGCGCTCGTCGTGGACTCGCGCCCCCAGGGTTTCCTCGTTCATGGCGCTTCTCCTTATGGACGGTCCCGAATCGGGGAGGCTGCCTTATTCGCGCCTATCAAGTTTATTTGAACGCGCGCCCCCTTCGCCAGGCTCAGAAGCGCCAGGCGCACTTTCGTGTTAAGGCGTCCCCATGAAGCCCACATCCTTCCCCGCCTTCGCTATTTGCGGACTTGACGAACTCATCGGCCACCAGGGCCGGGGGGTTACCCATGTTCTGTCGATTCTTGACCCGGAATGGCCTGACCCGCCGGCATTCGCGGCGTTCGATCCACACTTTCGTGCGACTCTCCGCTTTCACGATGCGATCGAGCCGGATCCTGACGTTCTCTTGCCGCAAAAACCGGACGTCGAAGCGATTCTGACTTTCGGTCGCGACGCGGCGGAGGCAGGGGGCTTGCTCATTCACTGCCATGCCGGAATCTCGCGCTCGACGGCGGCCACGCTGATGATCCTGGCGCAGGCTCATCCTGGCGAAAGGGAGGATGAACTCGCCGACCGCCTGTTGCAGACCAGGCCGCAGGCATGGCCCAACTCGCGAATGATTGAGTTCGCCGATGAGCTTCTCGATCGCCGCGGCCGGCTCATCGCAGCCACGACCGGGATCTACGCGAGACAACTCGAGAAGCGCCCCGAGCTTGCCGAGATCATGCGCCGCGGCAATCGTGGGCGAGAGGTGGAACTTGGCCTGAACGGAAAGCAATCCGGCACATCGAAATGAGCGCTGTCGGCGGGGATTCGAACGATGGACTCTACGCCTTGGGCGGCGCGGGATTCCGCCAGGGACCGTCCGCGCCGATGAGCGCGTTGGCGGCCTCGGGTCCCCAAGTTCCGGGCTCGTATTCCTGGACCGGCGGAGGGCTCTTCACGATCGGCTCGACAATACGCCACTGGGCGTCGATCGTGTCCGCGCGTCCGAACAGTTCGTTATTGCCGCGCATCGCGTCGCCCAGCAGGCGCTGATACGGAGGCATGTCCGACCCAGCGCGTTGCATGAGGGAGAGCTCCATATTCTCTCCCGTCATGTGCTCTCCGGGATGTTTCATCCGCAGGCCGATTGCGGAGCCTACGTCCGGGCTCAGCCGCGCGCGCATGTAATTGGCTGAAGGATCCAATTTCTCACCGAACGTCGATCGGGGCGGCGGCTTGAACTCGACGATGACTTCGGCGGCGGTCAAAGGCAGGCACTTGCCGGCGCGGATGTAGATCGGCACTCCCGCCCATCGCCAGCTGTCCACGAACAGCTTCACCGCGACATAGGTTTCGGTCGTCGAATCCGGACGCACGCCCTTGACCGAGCGATAGCCGCGATATTGCCCGCGCACCAGGCTGGCGGCGTCCAGCGGACGAACGGCCTTGAGCAGTGCGGCTTTCTGGTCCCGTTGCGCCTCATGCTCCTCGCCGGTCGGCGCATCCATCATCACATTGGAGAGGACCTGGAGCATGTGGTTCTGGACCACGTCGCGCAGCGCGCCGACAGCGTCGTAGAAGCTCCCGCGATCCTGAACGTCGAACGCTTCCGCCATGGTGATCTGGATGCAGCGAACATAGTGGCGGTTCCAGAGCGGCTCGAACATCGTATTAGCGAACCGCGTGTAGAGGATGTTCTGGACCGGCTCCTTGCCCAGATAGTGATCAATGCGAAAGATCGACTCCTCCGGAAAGTGCTCGAGCAACGTGCGGTTCAGCGCCCGCGCCGACTCAAGATCCCGGCCGAACGGCTTTTCGACGACCAGGCGCGCATCGACGTTGAGCCCGGCCTTGGCGAGCGCGGACACCACAACGCCAAACAGGCTCGGGGGAATCGCAAGGTAGTGCAGCGGCCGCTTGGCGCCGCCGAGCGCTTGCTTCAGTCGTGCGAAAGTCTGCGGATCGTTGTAATCCCCGTCGACATACCGCAAAAGTTTCAGAAGCCTGTCAAGCTTTGCGGGATCGGCGCCGCCATGCTGTTCGATGCTGTCCTTGGCTCGTCCTCGCAGCTGTTCGACCGTCCAGCCCGCCTTGGCGACGCCGACAATAGGAACGCTGACGCCTTCGTCGCCGACGAGGCCCAGAAGGGCGGGGAAGATCTGTTTGAAGGCGAGATCGCCGGAAGCGCCGAAAAACACCAGGGCGTCGGACTGGGCGGCCTCCATCTCATCTCCTATGACGTTCCGATTCGAAGGTCAGCCGATCGTCGCGACGCCGGCTCGTTGACGGCGGCAGTCTAACCACACTCTGATGGACATGGCCACTTGGGCTGCGGTGAGCCTAGGATCGTCGCGCTGGACGATCGCATGTATTCCGCTGGACCAACGAACTCGGCTACAAGGGTGGAACGGCTACCAGGACAAGCTCCTTGCGGCGACGAAGGCGAGCCTCCTATGGCTCTCCCCGATCAGGCTGAGGTTCAGCGTGAACCGCGATTTCGTTAAGGTCGGAGACGCAAACGATGGCAAAGATCGGATTCATCGGACTCGGCATCATGGGGCGCCCGATGGCCGGCCACATCCTCGAAGGTGGACATGAGCTTCTTGTTCACACCCGTCGCGCTCCGCCGAAGGAGCTGATCGATAAGGGCGCGGTCGCTTGCGCCAACGGGAAGGAGGTCGGCCAGAAGGCCGAGGTGATCATCACCATGGTCCCGGATACGCCTGACGTCGAGACAGTGCTCTTTGGCGCCGGAGGCGTTGCGGAGGGGCTGTCGAAGGGCAAGACCGTCATCGACATGAGCTCGATCTCGCCAATCGCCACCAAGGAATTCGCCAGGAAGATCAACACGCTTGGCTGCGACTATCTCGACGCGCCGGTTTCCGGCGGCGAGGTCGGGGCGAAGGCGGGTAGCCTCACGATCATGGTTGGCGGGCCGGAGGGCGCTTTTGAGAGGGTCAAGCCGATCTTGGCGCTCATGGGCAAGAACATCACCCTTGTCGGCGGCAATGGCGACGGACAGACGACCAAGGTGGCGAACCAGATCATCGTCGCTCTGACGATCGAGGCTGTCAGTGAAGCGCTCGTCTTCGCTTCCAAGGCCGGCGCCGATCCGGCCCGGGTGCGCCAGGCTTTGATGGGCGGGTTTGCCGCATCCCGTATCCTCGAGGTGCACGGCGAACGCATGGTCAAGCGCAATTTCGAGCCGGGCTTCCGCATCGCGCTGCATCAGAAGGACCTGAACCTCGCCTTGCAGGGGGCGCGCGCTCTCGGCGTCTGCCTGCCGAACACGGCGACGTGTCAGGAACTCTTCAACGCCGCTGTCGCTGCCGGCGGCGCGGCGTGGGATCATTCCGGCATGGCGCGCGTGCTCGAGGGACTGGCGCGCCACGAGATCGGCCAAGGGAAGGCGTCGTCCTGAGCGCCTCGAGCCAAGGGACAGGGGCGGCGGCCATGAACGAGCGGCAGTTGCTGCGGGCCATGTTCGAGGCTGCGATCGCCGAGGCCTCCCCGGACAAGGCTATTCCCGCGAATCTTCCCGACCCGCCGGCGGGTCGCACCGTCGTGGTCGGCGCCGGCAAGGCCGCCGCCTCGATGGCCCGCGCGGTCGAGGCCAACTGGCCCGCGGACAAACCTCTCTCCGGCCTTGTCGTCACGCGCTATGGCCATGGCGTCGGCGCCTTGAAGCGGATCGGGGTGGTCGAGGCCGCCCATCCCATTCCGGACGCCGCGGGCCGAAATGCGGCCGGCAGGATTCTCGATCTCGTCGCGGGCCTCGGACAGGAGGACCTCTTGCTGTGCCTGATCTCGGGCGGCGGCTCAGCTCTTCTGTCGCTTCCGGCGCCGGGGATCACGCTGGACGACAAGCAGGCTCTGAACAAGGCGCTGCTCAAGAGCGGCGCCAACATCAATGAGATCAACTCTGTCCGCAAGCACCTCTCCGCGATCAAGGGCGGCCGGCTGGCCGTCGCCGCCGCTCCGGCCCGGATCGTGTCGCTCATCATCTCCGACGTTCCGGGCGACGATCCGTCGGTGATCGCCTCCGGTCCGACCACGCCCGATGCGACGACCCTTGCCGACGCCAAAGCCGTGCTGCAGCGTTACGGCATCGTCCCCCCTCCGTCAGTCCAGGCTCGTCTCGACGACAGCAAGAGCGAGACTCCAAAGCCTGGCGATTCCGCCTTCGCCCGCAGCGAGACGCGCATCATCGCCGCGCCGCAAGCCTCGCTGGAAGCTGCGGCAAACGTGGCGAGTCGGGCCGGCTATCGCGCCCTCATCCTCGGCGACGCGATCGAGGGCGAGGCGAGCGAGGTGGGAAAGGTGATGGCGGGAATCGCCCGCCAGGTCGCCGTGCATGGCCAACCGGCGCGACCCCCATGCGTCCTGATCTCCGGGGGAGAAACGACGGTGACGGTCCGGGGAGCGGGCAGGGGAGGCAGGAACGTCGAATTCCTCCTGTCGATGGCGGTCGAACTCGATGGCCGCCCTCGAATCTTCGCCATCGCCGGCGACACCGACGGCGTCGATGGGGCCGAGGAGATCGCGGGCGCGATTCTGACCCCGGACAGCCTGGAGCGCGCGAGGCGCCTTGGGCTCAACGCCAGGGCGCTGTTGGCCGACAATGACGCGCATCGTTTCTTCGGGGCGATCGGCGATCAGGTGGTCACCGGGCCGACGCTGACCAATGTCAACGACTTCCGCGCCGTACTCATCAATCCTGAATGAGCACTTGCTTCGGGGCGGCTCGGCGATATCTGTTGTTCCAAAGCTCTTAGCCGTAGGAGGCGCGCCATGATCGCCATGCCCGAACCCGATCGCGGCGTCCTCGCCCGCCGCGCCGAGATTGTCGAAGCGCTCCGGCGGATCGTTCCGGGCGAAGGCGTGATCGACCGCGAGAAGGAATTGCGCGCCTTCGAATGCGACGGGCTCACGGCTTACCGTCAGCCGCCCATGGTGGCGGTGCTTGCCCGAGACGACGGTGCAGGTCGTCGAGGTCATGCGCTATTGCGCGGCGAACAAGATCAAGGTGGTTCCGCGCGGCGCCGGGACGTCGCTCTCGGGCGGCGCCCTGCCGCTCGCCGACGGCGTTCTCCTCGGCATGGGCAAGTTCAACAAGATCCTCGAGATCGATGTCGCCAATCGCTGCGTCGTCACCCAGCCCGGCGTGACCAATCTCGGAATCACCCACGCCGTGCAGGGTCAGGGGCTCTACTACGCGCCCGATCCATCGAGCCAGATCGCCTGCACGATCGGCGGAAATGTCGCCGAGAATTCCGGCGGCGTGCATTGCCTGAAATACGGGCTCACGACCAACAATGTCATCGGCGTCGAAATGGTGACGATCGAAGGCGAGATCATTCGGCTCGGCGGCAAGCATTTCGATTCCTCGGGCTACGATTTGCTTGGCGTTATGGTCGGCTCCGAGGGCATGCTCGGCGTCGTCACTGAAGTCACCGTCCGCATTCTGCCGAAGCCTCCGGGCGCGCGCGCGCTGCTCATCGGCTTCTCCACCGTCGAGGGCGCGGGCGACTGCGTCGCTGCGGTGATCGGCGGAGGCATCATTCCCGGCGGAATGGAAATCATGGATCGACCGGCGGTGGCCGCCGCCGAAGCCTTCGTCCACGCCGGCTACCCGCTCGACTGTGAGGCGCTGCTGATCGTCGAACTCGACGGCTGCGAGGCCGAAGTCGATCATTTGATCGCCGAGGTCGAGGCGCATCGCCGAGCGCAACGGGGCGACGAGCTGCCGAACGAGCCAGTCCGAAGCGGAGCGCCTGCTCTTCTGGGCCGGACGCAAGGCCGCCTTTCCGGCGGTCGGCCGAATATCGCCCGACTACTACTGCATGGACGGAACGATCCCGCGCAGAGAGATCGGTCGCGTCCTTCAGCAGATGAAACAGATGGAGGAACGGTTCGGGCTTCGCGTCGCCAACGTCTTTCACGCCGGCGACGGCAATCTTCATCCGCTCATTCTCTACGACGCCAACAAGCCGGGCGAACTTCGACCGGGCGGAGGAATTTGGCGCGGAGATCCTGAGACTTTGCGTCCATGTCGGCGGCGTTCTTGACCGGCGAGCATGGCGTCGGCGTCGAGAAGCGCGATCTCATGGACACCATGTTCAACGAGATCGACCTCAACCAGCAGCAGCGGCTGAAATGCGCCTTCGATTCGGAGGGCCTGCTCAATCCGGGCAAAGTGTTTCCGCAGCTCTGCCGCTGCGCCGAGCTTGGCCGCATGCATGTGCATGCGGGCAAGGTCGCCTATCCCGATCTTCCGCGCTTCTGAGGCGAGCGACCGTGTCGGTGCTTGAACCCTCAGATGCCAAACAAATAGCGGAGATGATCTCCTGGGTCGTTCGCCGAAGGCGATTCGCTCGAAATCGTCGCGGGCGGGACGAAGCGCGCGCTTGGCCGCCCGATGAAGACCGATCACGTCCTCGACGTTTCGCGGCTTGCGGGAATCGTCGAATACGAAGCGGCTGAACTTGTCTTGACCGCCCAGCCCGGCGAGCCTCTCGCCTCGATCAACGCCGAGCTTGCGAAGAAGCGCCAGATGCTGGCCTTCGAGCCGCCGGACTGGCTCGCCCTCCTCGGCGCTGAGGGCGAGCAAACGCTTGGCGGCGTGATCGCCTGCAACATGGCTGGCTCTCGCCGTGTGCGCGCGGGCTCGGCTCGGGACTACGTCCTCGGCTTTACCGCCGTGAACGGCTTTGGCGACATCTGGAAGGCCGGCGGCAAGGTCGTCAAGAACGTCACCGGCTACGACATGTGCAAGCTGCAAGCCGGCGCTTATGGCACTCTGTCGGCGCTGACAGAGCTTACGATCAAGGTCATGCCGAAGCCTGAGACCGCGTGTACGATCGTGCTGCACGGGCTTGCGGACGATGTCGCTATCCCGGTGTTGGCGAAAGCGCTGAATTCGCCTCTCGAGGTTTCCGCCGCCGCACATTTGCCAGCTTCGCATAGCACGCCGTTCGAAGGTCGGCGCGGCCTCGGTGGGACTCGCCGCCGCGACCGCGCTGCGGCTCGAAGGTCCTCGGCCGTCGGTCGCCTATCGCGCCCAAGCGCTCGAGGCCCTGATCGGGCGCGGCCTTCGCCTCAATGAGGCGGAGACGGAGGCCTTCTGGTCCGAGGTCGGCGCCGTTCAGCCGTTGCTCGCGCAAGGACCCCGGATCGTTTGGCGCCTCTGTCCGACGCCAAGCCATGCTCCGGCTCTCGCCCGCTCGCTCCTCTCCACGCTGGCGTCGGCCGATTTCTACTTCGATTGGGGCGGCGGGCTGATCTGGCTCAGCCTCGATCCCGGAGAAGCTGGACCGGACGCTGGCGCCGGCATCGTTCGTCCGGAGGTCAAATCGGCGGGCGGCCACGCGACGCTGATCAGGGCGTCGGAGGCCGTTCGCGCCGCGACGCCGGTGTTCGAGCCCTTGAGCTCCGCGCTGGCGCGAGCTCACCGCGCGGGTGAAGAAAGGTTTTGACCCTCAGGGCGTTCTCAATCCGGGACGCATGCAGGACGGCCTCTGATGCAGACGAACTTCACCGCTGCGCAACTGGCCGATCCGGACGTCAGCGCGTCCGAAAAGATCTTGCGCGCCTGCGTGCATTGCGGCTTCTGCACCGCAACGTGCCCGACCTATGTGCTGCTCGGCGACGAGCTCGACAGCCCGAGGGGCCGCATCTATCTCATCAAGGATATGCTGGAGAACGATCGGCCGGCTACGCCGGAGGTGGTCAAGCATATCGACCGGTGCCTCTCCTGCTTGTCGTGCATGACGACCTGCCCGTCAGGCGTCAATTACATGCACCTTGTGGACCACGGTCGACATCATATCGAGAAGACGTTCAAGCGGCCCTGGTTCGACAGGGTGTTGCGGCGCGCTTTCGGGACTGTGCTGCCGAGTCCGAAGCTGTTTCGCGCGGCGATATGGGCTGGCCGCCTAGGCGCGCCATTCGCGGGGCTTATGCCGGCGCAGCTGAAAGCCGCGCTCGCGCTTGTCCCCTCGAGGCTGCCGCCGGCTTCGCCAGTCGACCGGCCGCAGGTGTTCAACAGCGAAGGCCAGCGCGTGCGTCGGGTCGCGCTGCTCAGCGGTTGCGCGCAACAGGTTCTCGCGCCCCAGATCAACGAGGCGACGATCAGGCTTCTAACCCGACATGGTTGCGAGGTCGTCGTCGCCGAGGGCGCCGGCTGCTGCGGCGCGCTTACGCACCATCTCGGTCAGGACGCGCAGACTTACGCTCGCGCCAACATTCTCGCCTGGACGAGAGAGATCGCCGACGGCGGCCTCGATGCGATCGTCATCAACGCATCCGGCTGCGGCACGACGGTCAAGGATTATGGATTCATGTTCCGCAACGATCCCGAACTCGCGGAGGCGGCGAAGACCGTCTCCTCGCTCGCGCGGGATGTCACCGAGCTCATGAGCGAGATCGGGCTCCAGGCTCCGGTCAATCCGACGGGACGCCGCGTCGCCTACCACAGCGCCTGCTCGCTGCAGCACGGGCAGCAAATCCGCGATGAGCCGAAGCGTCTGTTGAAGGAAGCGGGGTTCATCGTGCTCGATCCGCCCGAAGGCCACCTCTGCTGCGGCTCGGCTGGGACCTATAATCTGCTGCAGCCCGAGATCGCGCGCAGGCTCCGCGATCGGAAAGTCGCGAACATCGCCACGACGTCGCCCGATCTCATCGCGGCGGGCAACATCGGGTGCATCACTCAGATCGCGAGCGGAACGAGAGCGCCCGTCGTGCACACGGTCGAACTTCTCGATTGGGCGACTGGCGGGCCGCGACCGAGGGCGACCGCAGCGTAATTCGCCGAAGCCTTCGACAATTTCCGCCTCATGCGCCGGCGAGTTGCGGCTGGCGTTGCGCTTGCATGGCGCGCAAATTCGCCTGCCTCACGCGCTCGGCTTCCTCGTCGAACAGGAAGGTGAGGAACACATAGCGTCGCCCACGCGTCACGCGCGACACCTGGTGAAGGATCGACGCGGAGAAGACGACCGCGGTTCCGGGCGAGGCCTTGAAAGCCTCACGGCTGTATTCGGGAAACGAGATTTCGCCGCCCTCGAAATCCGCGTTGAGATTGATCGAGACTGCGAACCGGCGATGCGCAACCGCGATCCCGGTGTCGTCGCGATGGGGCCCGAAGTGTCCGCCCGTTTCGGCGTCGTAGCGCGCGACGAGATCGCGCTCGATCCGGGTCGGACGCATCTGAAACGCCTTCCTGACTTCCGGGCAGATCCTTCGTCCGATGCGCGCGCGAAGGTTGGCGATAAGGCGCTGGTCGGTCAGGTGGAGATCACGCCGGCGCTTCCACGTCTCGTCGAAGTTCTCGACGGATCGTCCGCCTTGATCCTGCATGAAGCCCGTGTCCTTGCCCCCATCGCGCTCGAAACAAGCGACGAGATGGGCGCACAGTTCCAGCTCGAAGACTCGCGCCAGGGTGAGTATCGGCGCCGGAGTGGGCGATGTCGAAGCTGCGTTGATCTGCGACAATCGTCTTAGAAGGCCGAAAGCCCGATCGGCCTCGTCCAAAGGCGCGACGTCGACGACGCGCAGCATCGGGTCGAGGATGACC
Source organism: uncultured Alphaproteobacteria bacterium (assembly GCA_963820095.1). Classification (GTDB taxonomy): domain Bacteria; phylum Pseudomonadota; class Alphaproteobacteria; order Rhizobiales; family Beijerinckiaceae; genus Roseiarcus. The sequence goes on along the minus strand of CAWFZA010000015.1, from coordinate 20,221 downwards.
CAGGACTGCCCGGCGCCGAAAGCGCGCGCCATTTCGTCCCCGTCCCACAAGAAAACGATCGAGGAAAATCGGGTCTCCAGCGCGCTCTCCGGCCCGGAGCCGGATTCGCGCATGACGGCGAAAACAGCGGCGTTGCCGTCGTCGACCAGGCGCAGCCTGGTCGAGAGCGCCACGAGAGCGGCTTCGGCCGCTGGGTCTGCGGCCGATCCAAGGAAGGCGAGCGCGATGGCGCGGCCGGGAAAGGGATCGAAGGCGAGCTGGTGGCGCCCTTTATTGAGGAGGAAGGCGCTGTCGCCCGGCCGTGCGTCGGGCCTGAGCGCGAAGTCGATTTGTTCGGGCATGAATTTCCGTCTTTGCGCCGGGGCGCGCCTGAGGCTAGCGCGCGCCCATGCTAGCGGGGCCACCCTAATTCTTATGGGCTATCGGCGGGCGATTTTTATCGACCGCCGCCGCCCGCACGGACCGTTTTCCGCTCCCTGATTCGCTGAGGTTAACGCACCGTTAAGCCCTCGGACTTAATCGTGCTTTAACTTTGCGCCGGTGCGCGAAGCCAGGGAATCGGCGGCGATGAAGCCACTCGCGGTCATCGAGACTGACCGGCGGACCGAGCGGGCGGCGCTCCTCGGCCCGAAATCACGGTCGTTTGGGCCTCCGCGGCCCGGATTGGCTCCCCAATACCGCCCTCCCGTTTCCCAAACGTTCGGTGAAAATGACGCAAAAGACGGGAAGGGCGACTCGTACGCCATCCCGTCGCGGATTCTTAAACCGAATATTTACTATAAGCCCCACAACTTCGCCTCGGGGCCTCCTGGCCTCGAGTTGTCGCGGCGACAATCGCGCCAACTCTTATCTCCGCAGGACGGCGGGCGAGGACGGGTCGTGCGAAGCTTGAGCGAAAGGCTCGGATTGGGACAGGCGGCGCGGCGATCGCTGGCGGCGGTTGCGCATGAGGCGTCCCCTCCCAAGGTGCTGCTGCGCGCCGAACGAGCCGCGAGGGCGTCGCTGAGCTGGCGCGTTCGGCTCGACCGTCCCGCGCCGCACAGGCTCGATATTGCGCTAACGCTCTTCGTTCTCCTCGCCGCGGCGCTTCTGGGCGCCGAGCGAGGCGGCCAGCTCGATGGAGTCATGACGCAAACCAGCCATGCGGGCGACTGGCTTGCCCGGTCACTCGGCCTTGGCGTCGCGGTCGTGACGGTCTCCGGCGCGACGCATATGAGCGAGGCCAGGATCCTCGCGATCGCCGGCATCGATGCGAGCCGGTCTTTGCCGTTTTTCGACGTGGCCGAGGCGAAGGCGCGACTCGAAGCCGATCCACTCGTCAAACAGGCCAGCGTGCGCAAGCTCTATCCCAACCAGGTCGTCATCGACATTGTCGAGCGCACGCCCTACGCCGTCTGGCAACGGGATGGAGACGTCAGCGCAATCGCCGCCGACGGCGCGCCGATCGACGAGGTTGCCGACGGTCGCTACGCCGATCTTCCGTTTGTGGTCGGCGAAGGCGCGAATGCGCGGGTACGCGAATATGTCGGCCTCTTGGACGCAATGGACGAATTGAAGCCTCGCGTCGAGGCAGGCGTCCTCGTCGGCCAGCGGCGCTGGAATCTCCGGCTGAAGTCGGGCGTGGACGTAAAGTTGCCCGAGGAAAACCCGGAAGGCGCAATCGCCGAGCTTCTCACCCTTCAACGCCAGTCCCGGATCCTGGAAAAGGATGCGCTGGCGTTCGACTTCCGCGTTCAAGGCCGGGTGTTTGTCCGGTTGACTGAAGATGCGGCTGCCGCCTGGGCGGAATCCCACGCGACCAAGAAGGGCGCCCAGCCATGAGCCTGAGATCGCTCGCTCCCCGCATGCGCCAAATTCCGGCCCGCAAGAGCGCCATTCTCTCGGTGCTGGACATCGGCGCCTCCAAGATCGTGTGCCTGATAGCCCGCTTGACCCCGATGGAGGCGTCGGAGGCTTTGCGCGGGCGCACCCACCGATGCAAGGTGCTGGGCATTGGCCATCAGCGCTCGAACGGCGTCAAGGGTGGCGCGATCGTCGATCTTCACGCGGCGGAGAGCGCCGCGCGCTTGGCCATCGATGCGGCTGAGCGTATGGCCGGCGTCGAAGTTGGGGGCGTCATCATCAATATGTCCGGCGGACGGCTTGCCTCCCGCCGCCACGGCGTGGACGCCAAGTTGCGGGGCAAGACCGTCGCCGAGCATGACATTCACCACGTGCTCGAAGCCGCCGCTACAGTGAACACCGAGCCCGGGCGGACAATCCTGCATGCGCTTCCGACCGCCTTCCGCCTCGATTCGACCAAGGACGTGCGCGATCCGAAGGGCATGATCGGCCACGAACTCGGCGTCGATCTTCACATCGCCACATGCAATTCAGCTGCCGCCCGCAACCTGATGCTGGTCATCGAACGCTGCCATTTGCGGGTCGAGGCGATGGTGGCGACGCCTTACGCCGCCGGTTTATCGACGCTGGTTGACGATGAAGCGGAGCTCGGCGCGGCGGTGGTTGATTTCGGCGGAGGCTCGACGACCGTCGGGGTGTTTTCCGGCGGCCGGCTTATCCATGTCGACGCGGTCGTCCTCGGCGGCAGCCATGTAACGAGGGATGTCGCCCGGGGTCTCAATGTTTCGGTCAGTGACGCGGAACGGCTGAAGACCCTGTACGGCGCCTGCATCGCCTCGCCGTCCGACGACCGCGAAACCATCACCGTGCTGCGGCTCGGCGACGATCCGGACCATCCGAGCCACCTGCCGAAATCGGAGCTGGTGCGGATCATTCGTCCGCGGGTGGAGGAGATCCTTGAACTGGTGCGCGACCGGCTCAAGGCGTCGGGGCACGCCGCCCACGCCACCCGCAGGCTGGTGATGACCGGAGGCGCCTGTCAGCTCACGGGGCTTCCGGAACTGGCGCGCGCGACGCTTTCGAGCCAGGCCCGCGTCGGGCGGCCGCTCGGGGTCGAAGGTCTGCCGGAATCGGGCAAGAGCCCGTCCTTCGCCGTTGCGGTCGGCCTCATGGTCTATCCGCAGATGGCGGGGCTCGAATACTTCGGCGCGACACGCTCGCAGGTCGGCCATCCTCATGGCGAAGTCGGCTACGCGAAGCGGGTGGGACGATGGCTCAAGGACAGTTTCTAAGGCGCGTAGGAGCCGCTCGCCTGAGGCGAGCGCGTGGTGAAGGGAAGACCGCATTCCAATCGGCGCCGGCGGGCGTCCAACCAATGAGGCAAGCATGTCGATCAATCTAAAGGCGCCAGAACTCAGGGAATTGAAGCCCCGCATCATGGTGTGCGGCGTCGGCGGGGCCGGCGGCAACGCGGTCAACAATATGATCGTGTCCGGCCTGTCGGGCGTCGATTTCATCGTCGCGAACACCGACGCGCAGGCGCTGACGTCCTCGCGGGCCGAACGCATCATCCAGATGGGGCTTCAGGTGACAGAGGGCCTCGGCGCTGGGTCGAAGCCCGAGGTCGGCAAGGCGGCCGCGGAGGAAGCCTCCGAGGAGATCCGCGATCACCTGGCCGGCGCGCATATGGTGTTCGTCACCGCCGGCATGGGCGGAGGCACCGGCACTGGCGCCGCGCCGGTCATCGCCAGGGCCGCCCGCGAGATGGGCATTCTCACCGTCGGCGTTGTCACCAAGCCTTTTCATTTCGAGGGCGGTCGGCGGATGAAGATCGCCGAGACCGGGATCTCGGACCTGCAAAAGGCGGTCGACACGCTCATCATCATCCCCAACCAGAACCTGTTCCGGGTCGCCAACGAGAAGACGACCTTTGCCGACGCTTTCGCCATGGCCGACCAGGTTCTCTATTCCGGGGTCGCCTGCATCACGGACCTGATGGTGAAGGAAGGACTGATTAACCTCGATTTCGCCGACGTGCGCTCGATCATGAGCGAAATGGGCAAGGCGATGATGGGCACCGGCGAAGCTGCGGGCGACAAGCGGGCGGTGCAGGCCGCAGAAGCGGCGATCGCCAACCCGCTGCTCGACGAGACCTCGATGCGGGGCGCGCGCGGCCTCTTGATCTCGATCACCGGCGGCAATGACCTCACCCTGTACGAAGTCGACGAGGCGGCGAGCCGCATTCGCCAGGAGGTCGACGAGGAAGCCAACATCATCCTTGGCGCCACCTTCGATTCGGCGCTCGACGGCGTGGTGCGGGTTTCCGTCGTGGCCACCGGCATCGATCAGGAGGCGATCGGACAGATCGAGCCGGTCAACGCCCAGCCGAGGGTCGACGCCTTCTCGCGCGCACGGGCCTTCACGCCCCGCTCGGCTCGCACCGCTCTAACCCAGGCTGACACGCCTGCCGCCGCGTACGTCGGCCAGGAGGAGTGCCTCGCGCCTGTCGCCTTCCCCGACCCGATCGAGGCGCGCCTCGAAGCGGAGGAACCGGAGCACGACGGACTTCATTCCGCCCGCCCCGGAGCAGCCGGTCCTTCGGTCGCCCCGCATGCCGCAGATCGAGGACCTGCCGCAGCTGGCGCAGAACCAGCTGCGTGCGCTGCGTGACGCGCAAAACGGCATCCCCGCGCCTGAAACGCGTCGCCGGTCGCTCCTGGAGAAGCTGGCCGCATTCGGCATCAGCCGTCACGATGGCGAGGCCCCCCCTGCGCCTGTCGCCGCGACTCCGGCGCCGGTGACGCAGCTTCAGCGGCCCCAGGTTGTGGCTCCGGCCGAGCCTGCCCGCGCTCAGCCGCGCCCCCAGTCGGCGCGCTCTTCGGGGGCGTATGAACCGAATGGCCGGGCCATTGCGCGTCCCCGGCGTCCGAGGACGATCATCTCGACATCCCGGCTTTTTTGCGTCGGCAGCAGAACTGATTCGTTTTCTTGTGACGCTTCGGCCCCGCGACCGAGGCTGGTCTGCAGCCCGTCACCCGCGCCCACGGTTAACCCTTGGTAAATGACTAAAGCGTTGAACTATCTCAGACAATGTTGACAGGGGCGTTGTAACTTTTGTTCACCAAAGGTGATTTGTCGCGGGGGCGCCCCGCCCCTAGTCTGACTTTTCAGGAGCCGTCGCCAGGCTTTTTGGCGGCGGCGGGCGGACGACGATCGGCGGCTTTAAGTAGCGATGCGATGTGGAGCTGGGACGCTTTGCATCGTTGCCGACGGCGCGAATCAGGGCCGGGCGAAAGTCCGGAAGCGGTTGATGCGATTTGGTTCTCAGACAACGCTGCGCGATCGTGTGATCATCCAGGGCGCCGGAGTCCATTCCGCGGCGCCTGCTCAAGTCGTCCTTCATCCTGCCCATGTCGACACGGGCGTCATGTTTCTGCGAACTGGACTGCCCGGCGGACGCGAGCGTCTGCTCGAGGCCAAGCGCGCCAATGTGACGCAGACGTCGCTTTGCACCACCATCGGCGACGCCGCGGGGGCCAGCATCTCGACCGTCGAGCATCTCCTGGCCGCCCTTTCCGGTCTTCGGATCGACAATGTCCTCGTCGAGATCGACGGGCCGGAAACGCCGATCATGGATGGCTCCGCGGTCGATTTTGTCCGGGCGATCGATTCGGTTGGCGTCATTCAGCAGCCGCGCTCCCGTCGCTACCTCAAGATTGTCAAGCCGGTGCGGGTGGACCATGACGCCGGCTTCGCCGAATTCCTGCCCGCCGAGAGCGGATTCCGCCTCGACGTCGAGATCGACTTCAAATCGCCGGCGATTGGGCGCCAGCGGCGGGTCTTCGATCTTGACCCGGCGACCTTCCGCCGAGATATCGCTCGCGCCCGCACTTTCGGATTTGTCAGCGACGTCCAGGCGTTGTGGCGGGCGGGCTACGCGCTCGGCTCTTCGCTCGAGAACTCCGTCGCCATCGATGGCGACGCCATCCTCAATCCGGAGGGTTTGCGCTACGCCGACGAGTTCGTGCGCCACAAGGCGCTCGATGCGATCGGCGATTTGTCGCTCGCGGGCATGCCGATTGTTGGCCTTTATCGGACCTACCGCCCGGGCCACAAGCTCAATGCGATGGCGCTCGAGGCGTTGTTCGACCGTCGCTCAGCCTATGACCTCCTTGAAGCGCAATCCGCGCCGGCCGCAATGCGCGCCCGGGCCGGAAGCGCTCATGTGCCGACCGGCGCCGCCGCGTTCGCCGTCGCCGATTGACCGGAGCGCGGCGCCCTGGCCGCCGCGCTTTTGCCCTATTTACCCGTCTATACGCCGCGCCGACCGGCAGCTCTGCTTGGCCGGAAATCTGGCGCGCGCTCCGCGAATGCGGTAAATGAGCCGCTTCGTCGCCGAACGGCGGAATTGGCGCTTCCCCGCCCACAACCAGGGTTCTTGAAGCATGGCCGACGTCGAATCTGGCGCCCATTCCTCGAACGGTCGGAAGCGACCGCCGCGCCGTTCATTTGCGGTTGCGGCGTTGGCCGCGATCGCTCTGGCCAAACGTAATAGGGGTGAGCGGACATGGAGGAGGGAGAAGCAAGTCGCCACCAACGCCAAGTTCACGGCGGTCCGCGAGAACCTCCTGAGGCAATGGGAAGCCATGACGCCTGAGCGGTGGAACGCTCGGCTGGTCAACCTTCGCACCGAATGCGCCTACTGGGAGGAGCGGCACCGGTGGTGGAAGTGCAGATGGCCGACGGGACCTTGACTGGCTGGAAACGCGTGACCGGCTGACCAATGCATTAGGGTTTCAGAATTTCGCGCCCAATCCGATCGCATTGACCTTTTGCGCAGAGGTTGGCGAAGCATCTGAGCCGCCGCGAGTGCGAACTCCCGGCGCGCGCTGGCTCGGCAGGTGAGCGCCGCCAAGGCTTCCCTCCTGCCGCGCTCAGCCATAGACACGCCAGCATCTCACTTGCCGGTCTGAACGAGCTTGTGTAGGGTCATGTGTAAGGAGTCACACGTGGCCACCAACCTATCTCTGGACCCGGACTTGCTCGAACGCGCGCTCAAAGTCAGCGGCGAGCGCACCAAGAAGGCCGCCGTGACGCGCGCACTCGAGGAATTCATCGCTAGGCGACGACAGAAACACCTCGTTCACCTTATGGGCAATCTCGAGTGGGACAACTCGTTTGACTTCAAGGCGGAGCGTTCGCGGAGATGAACCTCCTGGTCGACACGAGCGTCTGGTCGTTGGCGCTGCGGCGTGACCCGTCTCTTGTATTGCCGCAGGTCACCGTCCTACGCCAGGCGCTGGAGAGCGAAGCCATTGTGGTCACAACCGGCTTGGTGCTTCAGGAGTTGCTACAGGGATTCGCCGGTCCTCGCGCTCGCAAGGACATCATCGAGCATTTTGGCGCGCTGCCAATGATCACCCCGACCCGCGAAGACCATATCGCGGCCGCCGAATTGCGGAACATGTGTCGCCGTGCGGGGGTCCAGATGGGAACCATCGACGCGCTGTTGGCCCAACTTTGCATCCATCATGGACTGACGTTGCTGACCACCGACAGAGACTTCAGCCATGCTGCCCTGCACTGCCCGTTGAAGGTTTGGGCTTGACGGGCAGCAATCCGAATCCTCGCTTCCGGGCTGTACGTCCGAGAGAGTCATAGGTCGGGTTCGAATCCCGGCAGGGTCACTTTTCCGATCCGTTTCAGAGGAGAAACGCGCCGGACGAGTTTTCAGGGAGCGGAACGGGGATACGAAACGCTCCGAACCGTCGACGGCCGGTCGAGCTTCCCGGGGTACCCAGCGGTCCGCCGGGCAGTCGGCCTGGCAGTCGCCCGCTACGGGAGTTCGGCCGCCGCGCCGCATAAACCAGCGACGTCCGCCGCACCACAGATCCCGTCACCGTCCGTTCGAGAGGCGGGCTTCGTGCGTTCTACTTCGGCGGTGGCTGCTGCTGTCCGCTGTTCGCCTTGGATACCGTGGTGGAGTCCAGGACCCCGTTCTTGAAGATGAAGCTGGTGGCTTCCACGTCGTAGCCCCCGAGACCGCTCGTCCCCCAAGTGTACGTCAGGACCGTAGTCTGCTGGCCGCTGGAATCGGTCGTAGTCCCCTGGGTACTAGGCGTACCGAGTTGCTTGGTCACGTCGGCCACCGTCGCTTTGCCCTTCTCGAACTGATTGGCGTCAACCTTCGCTCCAACGGTGTGCGAGCACGCTGCGGCGACGAAGACCACAACACAGGCGAACGCTCTGAGCATGTCGGTTATCCCGCTGGCGTCACGGTAGCGCAGTCCGAGAACAGCCAAGGACTATTTCGCCCGGCTGGTGGTGTCCGCTCCGCGAGACTGCTGCACCCGCCAACGTCGGGATGGGTCAAGCGGAAGCGGTGCGCAAGGCTGCGTGGAGGTCTCATGTGACCCGGATTGTTTGCTGCTGCTCCGCGTGCGATGGCCACGGCTACGCCCTGCGCTGTCCAACGGTGAGCGTTCTCGGCCCCTGGTAGGACCTTGGTATCCCGTGCCCCCAGGAAGTCTCCCTATGATGCGCCTCGCGTGATGGGATGTGGCGTCCTCTTCGCTCCAACGCCAAACCGGTGTTCAACGGTGTTGGCCATCACGTCGCGCACTGTCTCGCCCGTCGGGTACTCGGCTGAAGCGGAGAAAGCCATCACCTCGCGGTCGCAGCAGTCGAGGCTGAACAGCAGCTGCACCTTCTCCCCATTCCAGCACCGAATCTCCAGAGCGTCGCTGCAGTAGCGCAGGTCGCTCTTGAGCGTCACCACTCTCCCCTCGTGCAGGCGTTCAGGACGTCCCGTGCACCTCTGCAGCAGCAATTGGTTCGTCGCCATCAGCCGGTAGACCCGCTTGTGGTTGACCGTGGCTTTGCCTTCACCGCGTCGTGCGCGGTTGAGGAGAGCAGTGGTACGGCGGTAGCCGTAGGTTGGCCGTCCACCGACAACGGCCTTCACGGCTTCGAGGACGTCGGCCTCGTTGGCTGGCAGTCGCCGAGAGCGCTGCTGAGCTGGGAGCTCGCGCATCAAATTACTCCGCGAGACACCGAACGCTCGTGCCACCGCCCTCACAGCAAACCCTCCAGTTTCGACAAGGACGCGGGCGTGAGCAGTTTTTTTTCGCGGGCAAGCTCAATGGCTGCGCGGAGAATCTCGTTCTCCTCAGCCTTCTTCCCCACGAGGCGCTGCAGCTCCCGCACCTGGGCCTTGAGCCGCTGCACCTCGGACTCGCCCACCACGGGCTCACCGGCCTGCAACCCGGTGAGGCTGCCGGCGTCGCGAAGTTGCCGCCACCGGAACAGCAGGCTCGAGGCCAAGCCGTACCGCCGTGCCACCAGCGAGATGCTGCTCTCGGCCATCTCGGCCTCGGCCAACATCCGCAGCTTTTCCTTGGCCGAATACCGTCGCCTGCGCTTCGGCTCGGGTCCTGCGGCCGCCTCGGTTACCTCGGTCTTCTTCTCCATCGGTAGACTCGCTTATTACTACGTCGAGCCTGTCCGATTCTTCAGGGGGCTACTTCACGCCGCACCGGAGGTGGCGCTTGGCCAACGTCCACAAGGCCCTCTGGAGCAAGTGGAGCGGCGAGCGGCTGAAGGGTCTTCCGCAGCTACCGCAAGAGGCACCCCGCCGCCGTCGAAGTGCTGGAGAAAGACTGGGACCAGCTCGTCGCATTCTACGCCATTCCAAAGCAACACTGGAAGCACCTGCGCACGACGAACGTGGTGGAGTGCCCGTTCGCCACGGTGCGGCTGCGGACGAGCGCGGCCGAGCGCATCAAGAAGGTGCCGAACGCCACCGCACTCATCTGGAAGGTGCTGAAAATCACCGAGAGCCGCCTCCGCAGGCTCGACACGCCGGAGCTACTCGCCGATGTCTACGACGGGAGGAAGTTTATCGATGGAAAGGCCGTCGCGAAGACGGTTAACCGGAGGCTCGCCGGCTGATGCCTTCTACTCGCGCTACGACGCTCGGTCGGCTGTAACACTTTCCGGCCTCCCGCATCCTCCAGCCGGCATGACGAGCTTCCACGACCTCTACGTGCAGTACGCACCGGCCGTGCGGCGCTTCGCCCTGTTCCTTTCGGGCGACCCGGCGCTGGCGGACGACCTCGCTGCAGAGACGTTCGTGCGCGCCTTTGTGGCGGTGGGCGAGGTTCGGGGCAGCGTGCGGTCGTGGCTGCTCGCCATCGCGCACAACTTGTTTCGCGAGGAGCTGCGCAAACGGCGCCCGAGCGCGCCCATGGATCCCGCGCTTGCCGACCCGGCCGCAGCGCCCGACGCGCGCGCAGAAGTGCGCGAGGAGCTGCGACGCACGCTTCGTGCCTTGCAGCGACTCCCCGAGACTGATCGCGCCGCGTTGATCCTGCGCGTTGTCGAGGAATTGTCGCATGAGGAGATCGCGGTGGCGCTTGGGCTTTCGCCGATAGCGGCGCGCGTGCGCGTCCACCGAGCACGTGCGCGTCTCACGGATCTCATGAAAAAGGAGAACGAACATGGACATCACTCGTAACGTGATCATCGATCTGCTCCCGGCCTACCTGAGCGGCGACGCCAGCCCGGACACGCGCGCCCTCGTCGAGGGGTTCCTGCGCGGGGATCCTGAGCTGCAGCGCTCCCTCGATGAGCAGCGACGCGCGCTCTCACTTCCGGCCGCGCCGCTCAGCCACGCGGACGAGGCCGACGCGCTCGAGCGTACCCGCCGCGCCCTGCGCCGCCGCAGCTGGCTGCTCGGCTTCGCGTTGGCGTTCACGGTCGCGCCGCTCTCCTGTGCCTTCGACACCACGCGTGGCCTTTTCTTCCTTCTTGTGCGCGACGCACCGCCCATGGCCGGAGTGCTCTGTGCGGCGGCGATCCTCTGCTGGGCGCTCTTCGTGCGCTCGCGCGCGGCACTGCGGCCGAGCGGATTCTAGCCTCGACCCTGTCGGGTAGATGGCGAACGCGATCGCGTATTGAAGGTGCTGCAGATCGCCGGAAGCCGCTTCCGCAGGCTCGACACGCCGAAGCTACTCGCGATGTCTACGACGGGAGGAAGTTCGACGGGAAGGGCTGTCGCGAAGACGGCCGATGGGAGGCTTGCCGCCTAATGCCGTTTCCACACTGATTGACGGAACCTCGACGTAGACGCAACCTTCCGCAGGAACGAAGAGCGACAGGCGAGGGCGGCCGGGCTGACGCGGGCGCCGAGACAACTTGGCCCAGTAGAGGCGGAAGCCTCTGCGATGCCACCGAACGACGGTCGCTGGCCGGACGCTGATGAGGACCTGCGCCCAGCCCGGCCATAAGCGCCGCAGGGCGACCCAGAAGAGCCGGTCACCGGAGCGAACGACCGGGCGTCGTCGACTCGTCAGGGTGGCGAGTTGTTGACGGAGAGCGAGGTTCTCGAGCAGGAGGTCGCGCCGACAGCGGAGCGAGGAGTGAACTGTCGGCAGGACTGCCCAAAGGAGGCGAAGCATCGAGGCGGCGAGACTCTAGGCCCTGAGCAGAATCGTCAATCGTTCCGATGCGAACCGGGTTCTGGCGAGCCACAACGGCCGGTTCGACGGGCGAGGTTGGTGTCCGAGTGTTGAGATGACCTCCGAGAGGGGGCCGATTTGAACGCTCTTGGGGCGTCATTGAGCGGATCCGCTAATCAGAGCCTCTATTGCGGTTCACAATTGACAGGCTCGAAAACAGGTGCTCCAGTCCCGCGCCACGCCGGGTGCGACTCTAACGTCCGTCCTCAGGCCAGTAACTGTCGCTCCGCGGTTTGTCCTCACCCAGGAAAGGAGCCCGACGGTTATGGCCAGTCGCATTTCGAGGCGAAAGCTGATTCAGGTCGCCGGCGCCGGAGCGTTTGCCCTCGGTTCTGGTCTTACCTTGCCGCGCCCAGCACGGGCAGCGAAGAAGACTCTCAGAATCCTTCAGTGGAACCACTTCGTCCCAGGTTACGACAAATGGTTCAACAACGAGTACATCAAGCAATGGGGTGAAAAAAACGATACCGAGGTCATCGTCGACAACGTCGGAATCCCCGCGCTGAACGCGACTGCCGCAGCCGAGGTGGCAGCCAAGAAGGGGCATGACCTATTTCAGTTCCTCTGGCCGAAAGCGGTCTACGAGGAAGATGTCATCGACCATCGCGACATCTACGAGGAGTGCGAGCGGAAATACGGGAAGCCCATCGACCTCGCTATCAAGAGCACCTACAACCCAAGGACGAAGAAGTACAACGGATTCTCCGATAGCTACTCCCCAGACCCGATCAACTACCGTAAGGATCTCTGGGATGACATCGGAATGAAGCCGGACAGCTGGGACGAGATCCGGGTGGGTGGAAAAAAAATCAAGGACAAGACCGGAATCCCAGTCGGCATCGGGCAGTCCGCGGAAATCGACACCGCTATGGCCATGCGTGCCGTACTCTATGCATTCGGCGGCTCGGTCCAGGATCCCGATGGGAAGCTGGTCCTCAGCTCGAAGAACACGCTCCAGGCGATCAAGTTCGTCAAGGCGCTCTACCAAGAAACGATGACGCCCGAGGTGCTGGCCTGGGACGCCTCGTCGAACAACCGGGCCATGCTCGCTGGCAAGTCGTCCGTTGTCCTCAACGCCATCTCCATCACGCGCGAGGCGGAGAACAAGCAGATGGCCATCAGCGAGAAAATCTGGCTCGCAAAAGCCGCCAAGGGTCCTGTCCGCCGGATGGGGCTCGAGCACGTGATGAGCGTATACGTGATCTGGAAGTTCGCCGCGAACATCAACGGAGCGAAGAAGTTCCTCGTCGACTACGTCGGAAACTTCCACGAGGCCTTCGTCCACAACGAGTTCTACAACTTTCCGTGCTTCCCGAAGCAGGTGCCCGACCTAAAGACGCTAATTTCCAATGACCCCAAGGCCAATCCCCGCGACAAGTACGCGGTGCTCGGCGACTCGCTGGAGTGGGCGACCAACGTCGGCTATCCGGGGTACGCCAACGCCGCGATTGATGAGATCTACAGCACGTGGGTCCTGAACAACATGTTCGCCAAGGCCTCCACAGGCACCCTTTCTCCCGAAGACGCACTCAAAGAGGCGAACGAAAAGTGCCAGAGCATCTTCGCGAAGTGGAAGGAGCGCGGTCTGATCTGATTCGCGACAGCACGCTTATTTCGCGCGCGGGTGCGTCACCGCATGATGGCGCACCCGCGCCCTCATGTCAGATAGCCTATGGCGAACGTCGAGACGAGAGCGCTGCGAAAGGAGTTTGTCGGTCATTGCGCGGTCGACGGTGTCGACCTGAGAGTCGAAGAGGGCGAGTTCCTCGTCCTGCTTGGGCCATCGGGCTGCGGCAAGACGACGCTCCTTCGGATGATCGCCGGGCTCGAGCAGCAGACCTCCGGCGACGTACTGATCAGTGGCCAAGTCGTGAACGGCCTCCCTCCACGAGCACGCAAGATTGCAATGGTCTTCCAGAGCTACGCGCTCTATCCGCACCTCAGCGTCGCGAAGAACATTGCCTTTCCGCTCAAAGCCCAAGGAACACCGCGAGCTTCCATCCCCAACGAGGTGGAACGAGCGGCACGGATGTTCGGCATCGAGCACTTGCTTCAGCGGAAACCGCGGGCCCTTTCCGGCGGGGAGCGGCAGCGGGTGGCTCTGGCCCGGGCGATGGTCCGTCACCCCGACGTCTTTCTTCTAGACGAGCCGCTCTCCAACCTCGACGCCAAGCTGCGCAACCTGGCGCGAGACGAGCTCAGGCAGTTCCAGCGGCGCTTGGGCACCACGACCCTCTATGTGACGCACGATCAAATGGAGGCGATGGGGCTGGGGGACCGCATCGCGGTGATGAACGAGGGTAGGGTGCGGCAGCTCGGCCCCCCGCAGGAGGTCTACGACGAACCGGCCGACACTTTCGTAGCCAGCTTCCTCGGCTCGCCACCGATGAACCTGTTCACCTACGACGGCGTCCTGGTGGGGTTTCGGCCCGAGCAGCTGCTCCCGGCTGGCGAGATGGGGAACCGCGGACGGTCGATCTCTCTGCGCTTCCACGTCGAGCGCGTGGAAAACCTGGGCGCGGATCGCCTACTCTATGGCACCCTTGCCGACTACGCGCCCAAGGACAAGCTGATAGTCAACCTGCCGTATACAGTGAGCACCCCCATCCGGCAGGGGACAACCCAAGACTTCGTCGTCGCCGAGCGGGATCTCAAGTTCTTCGACTCGTCCACCGGCCTGCGCATTCCGCCGCGGCCCCTCCGGAGATTCTGAATGCAGCTTGCCGACGATGAACGCTACCTGGGCCGCGTCCTACTCGCTCCGACCGTGCTGTACATCGTCGCCTTGGTAGGGGGCCCGTTCGTCCTCGCCATTGCTTACAGCTTCTCCAACGTCACTGTGAGCTCCGCCAGCGCGTCCTTCGTCGGGCTGGAGAATTTCCGCAATGCCCTACGAGACCCGACCTTCGTCCAGTCCTTGCGTAACACCATCGTCTTTGCATTCGCCTCGCAGGGGCTGGTGGTAGTACTCGCTTCGGTCCTCGCTGTCGCGCTTCAGAGAAACTTCCGCGGCAAGTGGCTGGTGCGCATGCTCATCTTGCTGCCCTGGGTAGCGCCCATCTCCCTGGGAACGATCGGTTGGCTGTGGATATTCGACCCAATCTACAGCGTCCTCAATTGGAGTCTCCGAGCGGTGGGGCTACTCGGGCAGCACGCCTGGCCAGTGTGGCTGGGCGTCCCGTCGTTGGCGATGATGTCGATCATTGGAGTGCAAGTGTGGCGCACGCTCCCGCTGGCAACGGTCATTCAGCTTGGCGGCCTTTCCTCCATCCCCCAGGAGCTGCACGACGCCGCCGCGGTGGACGGAGCGAGTTTCTTCCGCCACCTGTTCCAAATCACACTCCCACTCCTGCTGCCGATCATGCTCGTGGCCCTGCTCTTCGGCTTCGTCTTCGCGTTTACAGATATGATTGTCATTTACGTTCTCACCCGCGGCGGGCCATATGACTCGACCCAAGTACTGGCCAGCCTGGCCTTCTTCAAGGGCATCGACGGCGGGGACCTTTCCGGCGGAGCGGCGGTGGCGCTCTTTCTCCTGCCGGTGCTGGCCGCAGCCGCGGCACTCCTCCTGCGGGTAGCCCGGCGAGCGGAAGTGGTCTGATGCCCAGCGGTCTACGAAAGGCGGGGGCGAGGGGAGTCCACTTCCTGGTGATCGCCGCCTTCACAGCGTTCGCTGCGTTTCCATTCCTCTGGATGCTCATCACCGCGTTCAAGCAGACCAACGATCTGCTCGACCCGGCCCACAACCCGTTCCTCTACCATGCGCCCCCCACTCTGGAGCACCTGCGCGTGCTCTTTCTCGACACACTCTTCGTCCGCTGGGTTGGCAATACCCTTTTCGTTGGCATCCTTGTCGTGCTCATCACCCTCGCCCTCGCCCTTCCTGCGGGCTACAGCCTGGCGCGGCTAAGCGGACCTGCGGGGGAAAGGTTCGGTATCGGCATCTTCCTCACCTACCTGGTGCCCTCCACACTGCTTTTCATCCCGCTCTCGCGCGTGGTGGGAACGCTCGGTCTCCAGGACTCGCTCTGGAGTCTGGTGCTGGTCTACCCGAGCTTCACCGTCCCTTTCTGTACGTGGCTCATGATGGGCTTCTTTAAGGTCATCCCGCGCGACATCGAGGAAGCGGCAATGATCGACGGCCTGTCCCGCTTCGGGGCGTTTGTACGCGTGATCCTCCCAATGTCCGTGTCCGGGGTGTTGACCACTATCATTTTTAGCCTCACGCTGGTGATGCAGGAGTTCGTCTACGGGTTGACCTTTATTACCACCAGCACCCGGCTCACCCTCAGCGTCGGCGTCCCGACATTTCTGGTGCGTGGCGACGTCTACTTCTGGGGTTCACTGATGGGCGCCTGCTTCATCACCTCTGTCCCCGTCGCTGTGCTCTACAACCTGTTCGTCGACCGCTTTATTGCCGGATTCACAATGGGGGCGGTAAAGGGGTAAAGCTCGCTAAACCGGTCGAGCAGACCCTCCAGTCCGCGCCAGCGGAGGAGGTGTTTGGCGGGCCCTCGGCGATCTCGCTCACGCTGCCGGTATTCCCAAGAGGGGTTCGAAATCCCGGCGGGGTCACTAGCTGCACTCTGTTTCAGAGGAGAAGTCGACCCCGTGCTGGCTACAAATGCCATCCGCGTGCCGGCGGGGTAAGACGAGACATGATTGATCTCCTTCGGTTCGTCTTAGGACTCGCCGCCGACCTTGTTCGCCGTCGCGGAGAGCTCGTCGCGGAGAACGTGCTTCTTCGACAACAGCTCATCGTGGCGCACCGGAAGATTGCGGGCCGCGTCCAGTGGGCTCCTTGGCAACGATTTACCATTCCTGTGTCCGCGCGTGTCGCGCCGGCGTGGCGTGAAGCGACCTTGCTCATCCAGCCCGCGACTATCCTCCGCTAGCATCGGGCCGGATTCCGACTCTTCTGGCGGCGGCGGTCTCGGCGGTCGGGACGGCCGCCTACGTCGCGTGCAGCTCTCATCCGAGAGATGGCGGCGCGCAACCCGCGCTGGGGCGCTGAGCGCATCCGTGGCGAGTTGCTGAAGCTCGGCATCCGCGTCTGTAAGCGGACAGTCCAACGCTAGATTCGCGGCTCCAGGCCCCGGGGCGATGGCCAAGGCTGGTCGACGTTCCTGCGCAACCACGTCACATGGGCGTGCGACTCTGGGTCTTTTAGGAAAAAGTAGTCAGCTGGGCTTCCAGTGGGACCCTCCGTGTCAACTAAATCAAACACGACCCGCACGCGCACCTGGGTTGACGGATTGGCCGTTCCGCCGAGCGGCTGAATAAAATCAGCGAGTGTAATGTTGGTGTTGTTCGCATACGGGTGCGCCGTTTCTTTGTTGAGGAGCCCAAAAACATCATAGTCCGCTGCCCCGGTCACCTCTCGAGACGAGTCGAGCATGAGTACCGGTTTCCCGATTGTGTCGGTTACCGGAAAGTAAAACCCACAAGAAGCCGGGTCCGCGTTTCGAGTGCAGTCTCCAGTCAGGTCTGCCTGCCGGACCCACGAGGTGTTGAATTTGCTCCTGACGAGGACGGCTGGCCGGCCACCGAGCCACACGTAGTCGTCAGTTGGGTACCACATTGGCGACGTAACCGAGTCATTTCCTTGGTCGACGAGCAATTCGTTGGAGAGGTCTTGGAAATTCTCGTCCGTCGGACCTGCTGGGTAGACCTTGAGCCGCCGTCGGTTGAGAGCCTCGCTCCTTTCCACCGGCGACGTGGCATTTTTCGCGCATCCGTCGCCAAGCACCAATGGAAGGGGAATCCGATGCTCATTCCATACGCCAAGCGCCCCGTGGGTGCCGTCCGCGACGGTGGTCGCACACCGCTGACCTCATCACGCGGAGGACAACATCTCGGCCAGGGGCCGGGACGGTCCTCTTCGCAAGGAAATGCGTGCGAATCTCGTCTCCCGAGCCGAGCCCCCAACAGGGAGCGGCGCATTTCGACGGTGCTCAGCCGACGCCAGTGCCTTCAGGCCGTCCTCGCTGCCGCAGCCATCTCGCCAGCACTCCTGTCGCTTGCCGGCTGTGCCTCGGTCAGTCAGGCGCTCGGTGGGACCTGCCCCGAGGACCCGGCCGAATCCGGCGGCATCGATTGGACCCCCGACATCCTGCACCCGGTGCTCTGGGGCTTTCAGGATCTGGGCGTGCCCCCGAGTTCGTTGGGGCGCTCCCTCCCGAACGACTCCCCCCTCGATGGAGCACCCGCACCGGGGCCCCTTCGCATTTTCTACCCAGCCTCCGCGCAATCCACCAATGCGCCGCCCATTTTGAAATTGTGTCTTGTGCGCTACCCCGTCGTGCTCTTCCTGCACGGGGATCCACCCTGTCCAGACACGAACTACTACGTCCGTTGGAACACGCTGGGAATGGTCCTTGCGCGCAGTGGATACGTCGTGGTCGTACCTCTTCTCGGGCTCGGTCATGGACTCTCATTGCCCCTCGATGGATCGCCGGACATCTCCTATGCGCTGAGTGTGCTCGACTGGGTCCGGATCGGTTGGGAGCACCGCCGCTGGGTGGACACCGATGCGACCGCCACCGCGGTCGCGGGCCATTCTTATGGAGCCCTGCTCGCAGCACGTGTGCTGCGAGCACGCCAGACGATCTCCGCCTACGTCGGGCTGAGCGGGGCTTGGACAGAGCTGAACGACGTCGAGGCGCTTCTGAATGCAGTCCGCCCCCCTTCCTTCTTCATGTGGGAACGGCCGAGCCCCTTCGCGGAGATGGATAGCAATCAGACATGGGGAATGGTCCCATTTGGGAAAACCTTTGCCGCCTTTGGTGCACCTTCTGGGAATGGAGGCACTGCAGGCCAGCACTTTGATTACTTAAGTCCTTGGCCGGGGTGTGACTTTCCTCGCGGGACTTGCTCGCTGATCGAGCGGGTGGCGGCAGAGCTGGTCGCGCTCTTCATCTCCCGGAATGTGCCGGTCAAGCTTTCCCATGCGCCGATTCCGCCGAACCTCAATCCGCCGACTGTTGCGCTGACTCAAAAGCAAATGGCTTTTGGCAGCGGCCATCTGAATGGGATCCGGGCAATTTCGACTCAAAAAGGTTGTAGCATCGATCTCACCTGGAATACTCCTTCGGACACGGGCTCCCGACACCTAGGGCCCTAAACAGGGTCGGCAGGCGCTGAGCGGCCGAATGCGAATGAACTCTCGGGGGGACGTGGAGCTTCCGAACACGTTCGAGAGAAGTCGCGCCGCAACTGCCTCTCGGGCCATCGGGGGGAATGAGACGATCACGCCGGCCGCCGGGCCGTCCCGGCGGTCGGCCCGTCTCAACTCAAGACCATGGATCTGGTCGGCTGAGCGGCCGCTCACCGCGCCACCCGACCCATCGGCACGATGGTCGCCGGCTTGCCCTCGCGCACCGCCGTCCAATACTCGTCGACGCGCTCGTGGGCCTCGCGGCGCCGCTCAAATTCGCTCCCGGCAACGAAGTAGGTGTCGGCGACGGCGCCGCGGCTGTGTTGCAGTACCCGCTCGCTGATGAGTTCTTGCACACCGACCTGCGTTGCGGCGGCAACGAAGGTGCGGCGCGCGTCATGCGGCCGGACCTGGCCGCCAGCGAGTTGGATGCGCCCCTTGGGCTGCTTCGTCAGCCGCATGAGTGCGTCGGCGAGGACGTCGGTGGTGAGGTGGCCGGCAGCGCTGCCCGTTGGGAGGACAAAGGGTGACTTCGTGCCTTCCGCCTCCTGTGCTTTCTTCAAGGCCTTAAGCAGGGCGAGCGGCGTCGCACTCAAAGGGACGACGAACGGCTGCGCTTCCGCTCGCTGATGGTGCGGAAGCTTTGCTCCTCGCCCGCCGCGGACAGTGAGGGTCTCCTTCTTGAGGTCGACTTCATCCCAGCGCATGCCGCACAGCGCGACGGGACGCAGCGCCAGGTGTGGGCCGAGGACCACGGCTGCGCGCACTGCAAGAGAGACGCCCATCTCGGGAAAGCCGTTGCGAGGTGGGCGTGGTACGCCCGAAAGCATTCCTGGCACGTCAATCTCCTGGTGAAGGAAAAGCGCCGCGAGCTCCTCAGCAGTGAGCCAGTGCTGTCGCTTGGGGCCGGGCTTCATCCCGAAGTCCTTCGCCTCGAGGAGCTCGGCCGGCGACTGCGCGAGCGTCTCCAGCTTCCCGGTCTTGGCTGCATGCCTAAAGAGAAGGCGCAAGGTGCGGACGAGGGAGGCGGCCGGAGCTCGGCCGTGCTTGAGCGCTTCGCGGATGGTTTGCACGCAGTCATTCCGCGAGATGCCGCGCACCGGCATGCCGCCAATGGCTGGCAAGGCATGCCGCTCGAGGAGGGCGGTTACCTTGGCCTTGCGGCCCGCATTGTCCGGGTAGCGCTGTTCGAGCCAGTCCTCGGCGAGCGCGCGCACGGTAATACTCACCGGCACCTGCTCGCCAAACCTGCCTTGCGCCTCTCTGGCGGACTTGCGTGCTTCGGAAAGTGAGAGGCCCGCGCCAGGAATGAGACTGTGCGGTCCGAGAGCGCGCCAACTGCGCCTGACCGTGCCGTCCGGGGCCACCTGCTTGGGCTCCTGCAGGTAGAACATCCAACCTCGCGGGCCGCCCCACGCACGAGCAGCCCAGGGGTCCGCTTGTCGAAGAGCACCTCCCTCCCCCGCGGCCGCTTACCCAGCCGCTCTTCCGTGAGGCCTGCTGCCAATTGGCACCTCCTCGACCCTGCCGATTTTCAAAATCTGCCCTGCCAAGATTGCTTTCGAATTGGCAGCAATTGGCAGCAGATGAAGCATAAAAGCCGGTCCCATTTGGCACAAGGTGGCCGGTCTCGTCCCACTAGGTCACAGTGGAAACGGGGACTTGCCCTGAATGCCCCTCAGCGGCCGAGTGCGGGTCAAAGTGG
>CAWFZA010000014.1:0-170142 GCA_963820095.1 uncultured Alphaproteobacteria bacterium | reverse complement strand
ACCAAGAAAACCAAACGGATTGACCGAGGGGCGTCGCGACTGCATCAGGCCGCCCGGCCGGCCTTGAACGCTTCCACCGTCTGCATCACCCCCCGCAGCTCCGCCAGGCCCTTCAGGCGGCCGATGAACGAATAGCCGGGATTGACACGCTTCTTGCCGTCGTCGCCGAGCAAGTGGCCGTGATCGGGGCGCATCGGGATCTCCGCGTCGAGACGGCCCTCGGCGCGGCGGCGATCCTCCTCGGCCATCAGCGCCGCGACGAGACGAACCATGTCGGTTTCGCCCGCGAGGTGGTCCGCCTCGAAGAACGAGCCGTCGGGCTCACGCCTGACGTTGCGCAAATGGGCGAAATGCACGCGCGGGCCGAATTCTCTCGCCATGGCCACGAGATCGTTTTGAGGGTTGGAGCCGAAGGACCCCGCGCAAAGCGTGATCCCGTTGGCCCGAGAGGGGACGGCCGCGAACAGCTTGCGCACATCCTCGGCGGTCGACAGGACGCGGGGCAGGCCGAACAGCGGGAAGGCCGGGTCGTCGGGATGGATGGCGAGGCGCGCCCCCTCCTCCTCGGCGACCGCGGCGATCTCGCGCACGAATTCGATCAGATTGGCGCGCAGGTCCTCAATGGTCAGGTCGTTGTAGACGGCAAGCGCGCGACGAAAACTTTCCCGATCATAGGTGAAGTCGCGCGCCGGCAGCCAGTCGATCAGGGTCCGCTCGAGCGCCTCCATTTCGCCGGGCGTCATCGCCGCGTGGCGTTCGCGGGCGGCGGCGACGCGGTCCGGAGCGTAGTCGCCTTCGGCGTTTTCACGGCCAAGGATGAAAAGGTCATAGGCGGCGAAATCGACCGCGTCGAAGCGCAAAGCCGTTCCCCCGTTCGGCAGCGGCCAGTTGAGATTGGTCCGCGTCCAGTCGGTCAGGCCCATGAAATTGTAGCAGAAGGTCTTCACTCCGGCGCGCGAAGCGTTGCGGATCGATTGTTTGTAGTTGTCGATTTTGGCGCGGAAGGCGCCTGAGCGCGTCTTGATCTCCTCACCGACCCCTATGCTCTCGCTGACCGCCCAGACGAGCTCACCCGCTTCGATCTCGGCCCGTCGCTTCGCGACCTCATCTTCGCTCCAGACCTGACCCTGGTTCATATGATGAAGCGCGCTGACGACGCCGACCGCGCCGGCCTGACGCACATTGTCCAGGCTCACAGGGTCGTCCGGGCCGAACCAGCGCCAGGTTTGCAGCATGCCTCCCCCCGTATTTCCGACGGTCGCGCATCTAGCCCGTGCTAGACGCTGTTGTGAAGGCGATGTTTGGGGTTAAGTAAAGGCTTCCCGTAACCCGGTAAGGCGCCGGAACCCCGACGCGAAGGCGCCCGTGCCGACCTGAGGTGGCCCCGATGCCCGACGCTCAAGCCCTCCTGGGGAAGATCCAGGCGCTGCCGCCCGAGCGGCTGAGCGAGGTCGATGATTTCGTGGATTTCATCACCGCGCGCGAGCAGGAGCGCACCCTTACCCGCGCCGCCTCGGCCGCGAGTACGCCGGCCTTCGCCGCGATCTGGAACAACCCGGACGACGACGCCTACGATGCCCTTTGAGTTCGGCGATGTCGTCTGTCGGCCCCGTTCCCTTCACCAGCCAAGCCGCCTCGAAGAAGTGGCCCGCCGTTGTTGTCGGCAACCGAGCCTATAACGCCGCCAGACCCGACGTGGTGGTGATGGCGATCACCAGCCAGCTCCGCTCGAGCCCAGGACAAGGAGAAGACTGGGTTGGCCAGTGGCAGGCTGCTGGCCTCCTCAAGCCCTCCGCCGTCAAGCCAGTCTTTGCGACGCTCGAGCAGGCTCTTGTTCTCCGCCTGCTCGGGAGGCTCAGCGCCGGCGACCAGACCGCCCTCCGCAAGGCTGTCGCCGAGACGCTCGGATAGGCTCTCGCGCCAGCGGCGCATTGGTCCCTCGGAGTGCTATTGGACCTGCGGACCCGTCGCTCCCGCCCGGATATGCCCCGCGGCGTGGAGAACTCGACCTCAGGGACTATCCGACACCTTACCTAACCCGAAACAACCTTCAGATCTTCCGCCCCATCGCCAGATATTTCTCGGCGCGCGCGTTGCGAAGTTCGTCCGGGCCCAGGTTGTGAAGCGACTTGAGCGCGTCGCTGATCGCCTGGCCGGTGGAGGCGATCGCCGCCGCCGGATCGCGGTGCGCCCCGCCGAGCGGCTCGGGAACGACACCGTCGATGATCCCAAACTTGATCAGGTCCTGGGCGGTGATCTTCATGCCCGTCGCCGCTTCCTGCGCGCGCGAAGAATTGCGCCAGA
Organism: uncultured Alphaproteobacteria bacterium; assembly: GCA_963820095.1. Taxonomy (GTDB): domain Bacteria; phylum Pseudomonadota; class Alphaproteobacteria; order Rhizobiales; family Beijerinckiaceae; genus Roseiarcus. Next base: position 167,838 of record CAWFZA010000014.1, on the reverse strand, counting down.
GAATTCGAGGCGGCGGCTTCGGGCGAGGCCACCGTATAGATTGCGTGTTCAAGCATGAGCACAGTGTTGCAGGCGGCGATCGCCAGCGCGCCGCCGGAGCCGCCCTCGCCGATCACCACGCCGACGTTCGGCACGCCGATCGACAGACAGGTGTCGATCGAACGCGCGATGGCTTCGGCCTGGCCGCGCTCCTCGGCTTCGACGCCGGGGAAAGCGCCGGCGGTGTCGATGAGGGAAATCACCGGCAGGCCGAAGCGGTCGGCGAGCTGCATCAGGCGGGTCGCCTTGCGATACCCCTCCGGGCGGGCCATGCCGAAATTGTGCTTGACCCGGCTCGCCGTGTCGTCGCCTTTCTCTTGCCCGATGACACAGACCGACTCGCCCTCGAATCTTCCCAAGCCCGCGACAATGGCTTCGTCCTCGCCGAAATAGCGGTCGCCGGCGAGCGGGGTGAACTCGGCGATCAGGCGCTTGACATAGTCCCCGAACCGGGGGCGCCCTTGGGCGCGCGCCACCAGCGTCTTCTGCCACGGCGTCAGGGCAGCGTAGAGATCGGCCAGGGCCTTCTCGGCTCTGGCCTCGAGCTTGCCGAGTTCCTCGGCGAGCGCGGGCGAGTCGCCTTTCTCCGCCACGGCGCGCATTTCATCGAGACGGGTCTCGATATCGGCGACCGCCGTTTCAAAGCTGAGATAGGTGCGCATCCGGTCCTTGCGGCGAACCGCACGGGGGGTGGCGCGGCGGGCGGAAACTGGCGATGGGAGCCGGCGAAGTCAAGCGGAGGCGTCAAGAGCGTCCGCGCTTGCTTCCGACCGCGGGTTGCGGCATGAACGGACCTTCGTAGGAGTGTAGCTCAATTGGTTAGAGCACCGGTCTCCAAAACCGGGGGTTGGGGGTTCGAAGTCCCTCCTCTCCTGCCATCGGCTCTAGCCGACGGAGACTGAGCGCGGGCGTAGTTCAATGGTAGAACGGAAGCTTCCCAAGCTTCATACGAGGGTTCGATTCCCTTCGCCCGCTCCATCCTCACGCTTAAATCCGAGCCCGGTCGCCGTGAACCCATTATGGTCTTCCGCGCCCCCTTGCCGAACTACTTGCGGTAGAGGATCGCCTTGAAGTCGTTGCGAAAGTTCTCAGGCGAGATGGAAGGAATTTCCGCCCCCTTCTCCGCGTCGTAGAGACGAATCTTGCCATTGTTGAAACCGAGCATGGCGAAGCCGTGGAATTCCGCCACATGCTTCGCGCCGGAGTCCTTGGACGCGCCTATCGACGGCACATTGACGGAGGCTTGGACTGCGTCGGTAATGGTCTTGATCGGCGTATTGGGCTTGATCTCGATCACCGTCGGCTGAGCGCCGGTGACGATGTTCCAGAAGTCGTTGGCGCTGATGTTCAGGGCGTCAAAATTTTCATAAGACCCAAGCCTCACGGCAAGCGCCTTCTCGATGATGGACTGCCAGATCGTCTGACCGCCTGGATCCCGCAGATAAATGAGGGACCAACTGTCTCGGTCGCCATCGTTTGTGTACAGAACGTCGCTCACGTCGATGGAGCCGCCCGGTAAGTCAAATATTCCGGGTTTCCCAGACACTTGCACCGCGCCGGGCAGCTTGTCTGCGCCGGTCAGATCGACCCGGACTGCGCCTGGCAGGTTGACTGTGAAGTATCTGTCGGAGGTGAGGGTGTCGCCGGGCGGATTGCTCAGGGTTCCCGCCGGGAGGCCGGACAGGTCGGTGAGAACCTTGCCCGATGTCTCGGAGATCATGTTTTGGATGATGGGTTGGCCGACCTTGGTGAAGGCGTACGCCGCCAGGATCGCAGCCACCGGGCAGTTCGCGATGTTCTCCGCCTGTTTGAGTTCGGTATAGGACGGGACTTTCTTTTGGGCATCGAAGCGAGGCAAGCGGACAACATGAACGTCTTTTGAGTTGCCATCCTTGGCGGGCAGCGGCATCGGGGTCATCTTCCCGGCGGACTTCGTGGCCGTGCCCGACGCCGGCGAGTTGGATTTCCTATCCCACAAGGTCCCGATCGGGCCGGGGGCCCATCCCCCGTCGTCCCACAAACCCCCGATCGGCCCGTGGGCCGTCCCGTCGTCGCGCCCGCGCAGGAGGCCCAAAGGTCCGGGCCCGTGAGCGTGGCCTTTGGTGGGAATCGTCATGGCGGCCCCAAATGGACTCGACGAACTTGACGAAGCGATATTGGACCGCGGACCGCGAAAGGTCTACAGGCGCGCGTCCTAGGCTTGGCGAGGACGAAAAGGGACGCCGTCGATCGGCAATTCCGATTGTCGTTCGCCCAAGCCGCGGCGCCCATGAGGTTTGGAAATATGAGCGATGGCCGACGCGCCCCCGGCAATTGATCTGGATTTCTCCTTGAAGGGCAAGCGCGCGCTCGTCACGGGCGGCGCGTCGGGGATTGGCGCTGCAATCTGCGACGCCTTCGGCGCCAAAGGCGTCCGGACGGCGGTGGTCGATCTCAATGCCGGCGCCGCCGAGGCCAAGGCGAAGGAGATCGGCAATGGCGCCGTCGCGATCGCTTGCGATGTCGCCGATCCGGCCTCGGTGAAGAAAGCGGTCGACGGCGCCCTTGAGACGCTTGGCGAGATTGACATCCTCGTCAACAGCGCAGGCGTGGTCTTTCTCGCGCCGGCGGAGGCGCTGCCGCTCGACGACTGGGACAGGACGATCGTCACGCACTCCCCTTCGACAGGCGTCCGGCGGCTTCTGATACGCCCTGCCCTCCTTTAAGCGCGGCGAGAAAATCGGCCGTGAAGCGGGCCCGATCGACGCCCGTGCAGACCTGGGCGTTGTGCAGAGCTTTGGCCGTCCCTCGACGATCGGCGACCGTCTGCCCTCGCGTCAGCGCACCATTCAGTTCGACGTCGACCAGCATGCGTTCTGTCTCCGCGAGGCTCGGATCTTCTGCGATGGCGACCGCCAGCGGATCGTGCAGCCCGCAGCCCTGGATGCCGGGATACATCGCCTTGTAAGAACGTACGTAAAAATCCGTCATGCGCATCAGAACCTTGGCCGCCTCGTCGCCTTCGCGAGTCACCTCGTCGATCATGTCCGTCGAGAACAGCGTGGTCATGGTGACGTCCATGCCGACCAGCGTCACGTTCGCGCCGGCCTGAAGCACGATATGCGCGGCCTCGGGATCGTTGGCGAAATTCGCGTCCACCATGGGCGCCGCCGGCCCATGGATGCCCGGATGGAAGATCGTCGAGCCCATGATGACAATCTTGCGGAGGAGCTTCGCGACCTCCGGCGCCTTGACGAGCGCGAGGGCGACATTGGTCAACGGCCCGACGGGACAGAGCACGATCTCTTCTGGTCTTTCTTTCGCCAGGCGAATGATGAGATCGGCGGCGTGCTCTCCCGTTTCCTTTATCCTCGGGGCTGGGAGCTCGATGTCGCCGATACCATTGGCGCCATGGACGTGATCGGCGCGGCGCACGAAGGGGTGAACGAAAGAGCGCCCGACGCCTTTGGCGACCGGAATGTCCGGTCGCTTCAATAACTCGAGCACTCGCAGCGTGTTCTCGGTTGTGATCGCCGTCTCCGTGTTGCCGAAAGTCGTTGTGAGCGCCTCGAGCTTTATGCCTGGGCGCCGCACCGCATAAAAAATCGCCATCGCGTCATCGACGCCGGGATCCACGTCGATGATCATGCGGCAAGCTGGAGTCACGGGCGAAGTCCTTCAAGAGCGAGCGGCGACCGTCTCGACATAGATCTGACCTTTGCGCCGCTGATGACTGATGGCCAAAACCGCCAGCGTCACGACATAGGGCAGAATATCGGTCAGCTGGTTCGGCAGGCCTTGTCCTTGCAGGCGTACGGAGAGCGCGTCGGCGCCGCCGAACAGCACGCACGCCAACGACGCCCAAAGCGGATGGTTGCGTCCGAGCATCACAGCGACCACAGCGATCCATCCGCGGCCAGCGCTCATGTCCTCGGAAAAGACATCGACTCCGCCGAGCGAGAGTTGCGCGCCGCCAAGGCCAGTCATCGCGCCGCCGATCAGGACGGCGACGATGCGATAGCGCAAGACGTCGACGCCCATGGCTTCGGCTGCGCTCGCGTCCTCGCCGACGCCGCGCAGCCGAAGACCGACGCTCGTGCGGAACATCACGATCGTCACGAGGGTCACGAGGAGCCAGGCGATCCAAGTGATCGCCGTTTGGCGCGAGAAGATCCAGCCGATCCAAGGGGTCGCGTTGATGGCGTCGATCCGGATCTTCTCCAGGCCGACGATGCCGGGGCCGGTGAAAGTTCCGGACACGCCGAACAGCTCACGCAGCAGATAAGCGGTGAGGCCGGAGGCGAGCAGATTCATGCCGATGCAGATCACAACGGGATCGCCTCGAAAAAGCGTCGCGCCATAGGCTAGAATCAACGAGAAAACGACCGTCGCCACGACCGCGACCGTCACCCCGCCCCAGGCGCTGCCGAGGAAATAGCTGCCGGCGACACCTGCGAAGGCGCCCACCAGAAGCTGACCTTCCATCGCCATGTTGAAGACGCCGACCCGACCACAAAGGACGCCGGCCAGCGTCGCGAGGAGAAGAGGGGTTATCGCCTGCACAGCGGAATTGACGAGCGCCGGAGTGACGAAGCTCATCATGGCGCACGGCGACCGACGCCATGGCGGATCGCCAGAAACAGGATGATAATGGCTTGCAGCACCATGGTCAGGACGCGCGGAATCGAGGTCTCACGCTGCATCGCGAATCCGCCCGTCTGAAGGGCGGCGAAGAAGAGGCCGGCTGCAATCGCCCCGATCGGATCGCCGCCAGCAAGCAGCGCGGCCATGAGGCCGGACCAGGTGTAGCCCGGAGAGATGAGCGCGCCGTCCTGAAAGCGGAATTGCGAGCCGAGCACGATGATGGCGCCGACGAGGCCCGCGACGGCCCCGCTCGCAAACATCACGCGCACCGTCTGCGAAGCAAGCCGAACGCCGCCGTAGCCTGCGAAGCGCGCGTTGACTCCCCTGATCCTGAGCTCGTATCCGCCGATCGTCCTGCGGTCATAAAATACGGCCAGCGCGGCGACGGCCGCGATGAGGACGAGCCCGACATTCAGCGGACCAAAGATCGTCGCCAGTCGCGCGGCTCGGGGAATCATCACAGTTTGCGCCAGGCCGGTCGTCGTGTCGCGCAAAGGGAATCCGACGATGTAGGAGGTCAGCCCCATGGCGGGATAGGAAAGCAGGAGGCTCGAAATCAGCATCGGCACGCCAAGGCGCGTCTCTCCCCAGGCGGCGAGCGAGGCGTAGAGACCTGACGCCAGCATCGCCGCGACGATTGCGGCGGCCGCGGCGATCGGCCCTGGCGCCGGCAGATAGAGCGGCGTGAGCGCGGCGACGAGGCCGCCGACCACGAGCTGTCCGTCCCCGCCAAGATTCACCAGACCCCCGCGAAGAGGCAGGGCGGCGACCAGCGTCATGCCGACGAGCGGCACGGCCCAGTTCAAGGTGTCCGGCAAGTTCTCCGGCGCAAGCGCGCCGCGGAGGATCGCCCAATAGGCGGTCAACGGATTCCCGCCGGACGCGAGAACGAGAAGCGCGCCCACCGCTACCCCGATTAGGATCGCCAGCGGCGCTGCTGGAACTCGTGAAGGCCGGCGCGATGTCAGGGCGCTCATGCGAGCGGAGCGCTCACGCCGCTTCTCGGATGCGACCCGCCATGAGGAAGCCGAGGGTCTCCTCGTCGGCCTCGCTGCTCGGCATGTCGGCCAGCAGGCGGCCTTCGAACATCACCAGGATGCGGTCGGAAAGCGCCATGATCTCGCTCAGTTCGGCCGAGACGAGAAGGATGGCGCGGCCTTTGTCGCGCTCCGCGATCAGAAGGCGATGGATGAACTCGGTCGCGCCCACGTCGACGCCGCGCGTCGGCTGCTCGGCAATCAGGAGCGGGCCCTCATGCGTGAGCTCCCGCGCCACGACGAGCTTCTGCAAGTTGCCGCCCGACAGCGAACCGACCTTCTGCAATTCGCTGCCGATTCGAACATCGAAGCGCGCGATAAGGCGCCGCGCATGCGCGGCGACGGAACGATGTTCGAGGAGCCCGCGGCGGGCGAGCGGAGGGTCGCGATGGAAGCCCATCGCCAGATTGTCCGCCGCCGAGGCCCGCAGCGCCGCGCCGGTCATAGCGCGATCTTCGGGGATGTAGGCGAGGCCGGCGCGGCGATGATCCGCGACGTCCGTCCTCGTGACCGTCCGCCCGGCGATTTCCACCCGGCCTTCGTCGGGCGCGCGCAGGCCCGTCAGCGCTTCGATAAGTTCGGTCTGGCCGTTGCCCGCGACACCGGCAATGCCGACGATTTCGCCGGCGCGCACGGCGAAGCTCACTCGGTCGACCGCCGGCCTCCCCGCGCCCGGCGCTGTCAGCCCCTCGACCCTGAGCACGACCTCGCCAAGCTTCGCAGGACCCTTCGCGACCGTCAGATCGACAGCGCGACCCGTCATCGCGCGGATGATTTCGGACGGAGACGTTTCCTTTGCAGCCGTCGAAGCGGCGACGCGTCCGCCGCGGAGGACCGTCACCCGCTCCGCGATCGCCATAGTCTCATGAAGCTTATGTGTGACGAAGATGACCGTCCGTCCGGTCTCGGTCAGATTGCGGATCACGGCGAAGAGGCGGTCGCGCTCTTGAGGCGTCAGCACCGCCGTGGGCTCGTCGAGAATCAAGATCTTTGCGTCACGATAGAGCGCCTTCAAAATCTCGACCCGTTGCCGCACGCCGACCGACAGCCGGCCGACAATCGCATCGGGATCGACCCGCAGGCGGTAGCGCTTCGCAAGCGCGTCGACTTGCGCGATCGCCGCCGCCCGATCCAGGAGGCCAGCACGCTGCGGCTCGCGGCCATAGACCACGTTCTCCCAGACCGTCAGCGAATTGAAGAGCCTGAAGGCCTGGTGGACCATGCTGACGCCGTTAGCAATGGCGTCGAGCGGAGAGCGGTAGCGAACCTCCTCGCCTCGCAGCAGGATGCGTCCCTCGTCGGGCGCTTGCATGCCGTAGAGGATCGACATCAACGTCGATTTGCCGGCCCCGTTCTCGCCCATGACTGCGTGCGTTTCGCCGCGCTCGACCACGAGGCTGACATGGTCGTTGGCGACCAGCGAGCCGTAGCGCTTGACGATGCCGATTGCCTCCAACTCGGCCGCCACCAGCGCCGCCTACTTGGCCAGTTTCATCGGGTCTTCGATCTTGAGTTTGCCCGAGACGATCTCGTCGCGGATCGCCTTCACCTTGTCGATGACTTCCGGATATTTGGCGATGAGGCAGCCGGACTTGTCGACGCCGGGCTCGAGGCCGGTCAGCGTCATGCCGCCCTCGGACAGGCCAAGCGCCGCAACTTGCGGCTGGCCGCCCTTGAAGATGCCGGCGACTCCCTTCTCGACGACGACGTCGGTGCGCTTCTCGACGTTGTCCATGACCAGCCCCGGCGCCTGCGGGCATTGGTTGGCGTCGACGCCGAAAGCCGCGGCGCCCGGCAAGTCGGCCATTGCCTTGAAGATGCCGCCGTTTGAGCCCGCAGCCGCGGCAAAGACGCGATCGACATTGTCGGAGACCATCACGCTGGCGCGTTGCTGGCCCCGCGCCGGATCGGAGAATGGATTGTTTCCGCCAACCCAGAGGCTCGGCGCGACCGTGACGTCAGGCTTCGCGTGCTTCGCCCCTTCATTGAACGCGTCTGTGTAACGATGGATGAAGGGGATATCGAGCGCGCCGATGGCGCCGACCTTGCCGGTCTTGCTTGTCAGCGCGGCCTCGGCGCCCGCAAGGAAGCTCGGCTCGTATTCGCGGAACACCGAGCAAAAGATGTTCGAGCGCAGGATCTTCGGGCATGTATCGACGACAAGGAAATTCACCTTGGGATAGGCGGCGGCGACGTCCGGCACGATGTCGTTGAACTCGAAGCCGATGGCGACGACGACTTTCGCGCCTTCTTTCGCCGCGGCCTCCAGGTTCTGGCGCTGGGTTGTCGGATCCGTGCTCTCATAAACCTTGGCGACAGCGCCGAGCTCTGCCGCGACCCTCTCCGCTCCGGCCTTTCCGAGTTTGAGAAAGTCGTTCACCCCTATCGGATTGGGTGAGACATAGACGATGAGCGGCTTGTCGTCCGCTTTCGCCGCGTGGGCGGTCACGATCATCGCAGCGCCGACGAGAAGGGCCCCAAGCCGCATAGTTCCGCCTCCAGACCTCGTTTGGTCTCGCTTCACGATAGCCACTGGACAGAAGACAGACAACAGGGACGTCGGCATTGTCCCGCCAAGCGCCGTCCGGAACTCCTCTCGAGCGCTATCCCAACAGAGGCGTCCCGCGCGACATGACACCGCAGGCCCTGGCGGGACAGTGTCCATTCTTCTAGGTCCCAATATTGACATTGCCCGATCAAAAGATCGAGGAGGTGTCCACCAGAGCAACGGACCCGGAGTCGGCCGTGCGGAAGCTTGTCCGTCGCCACTACGGGGATCAACGGAAGGAGGCGCGGCCATGCCTACGTTTGCCGTCTCGGTGAGGCCTTGCCTTTGCGGTTGGCGCCGCTCCAAAGAGGGGGCGGCTCTCCTCGTTGCTTTTGCGTTGCTCGCAGGGCAGCAGCCGGCGACCGCCGCGAACTCGTAATTCTGCACCGTTCCCTTGGCGCTTGGCTCAAGCGGCGCCTTCGCCGCAGCCCGCCGCTCCGCCTTCGCAGAAGCCAGGCGCCGTCGCGCCGCCGCCTCAAAACGACGATAAGACCAAGGAAGAAAAGAGCAGCGTTCAGGCCACCGTCGTCGACGGGGAGCAGCTTGAGAGTGTTCTCGGCATCGAAGCGCTGAGTTCGACTGGCGAAGACATGGGGCGCATTACCGACATTATCGTCGATCGCACCGGTCAGGTCAGAGCGGCGATCATCGATTTTGGCGGTTTCCTGGGTGTTGGCTCCCGCAAGATTGCCGTCGACTGGCGGTCGTTGCATTTTGACCCCAAGAAGGCGGGCGCCGTCGTCGTCGATCTGACGAAGGATCAATTGCGGGTTGCGCCGGTTTACAAGGCGGCCGAGCCGGTCGTCATGATCGGCGGTCCGGTAAAGCCATAGAGGCGCCGCGTTCGATAGTCATTTCGACGGGATGACGATCTTTCGGACTGACGCCCCCGGGAGCTCATGTCCGATTTCCTAAAAGCCGGACCGCCGAGAAGGACGACGCGTCGCGACCATGAGACAGTCTGCGGCGCCTTCGCCCGATAATCGCCAACCGACCGGCTCTCCCGTTCCGTCGCTTAAGAGCCGCCGCGGCCTCGACTGGTTCGTCTTTTTCTTAGCGGACGTGCAGACTGGATTTGGGGCCTTTGTATCCGTCTACTTGACCACTGAAAAATGGACCCAAACGGATATCGGTCTTGTGTTGACGGCCGGCGCCGTAGTCGGCTTGGTCGGCCAGATCCCTGGCGGGGCGATTGTCGACGCCGCGCGCTCACAGCGGTGGGTGGCGGCGGCGGCCGTCGCCACGGTGGGGATCAGCGCCTTCGCGCTCGCCATGTCGCCGATCTTTGTCGTCGTCTTCGCCTCCCGGATATTGCAAGCCGGCGCGAGTTGCGTGCTGGGTCCGGCGATCGCGGCGATCAGCCTCGGCCTTGTTGGCCGGCGCGGGATCAGCGCGCGCCTCGGTCGTAACGCGGCTTTCGCTTCAGTCGGCTCGGGAGTCGCGGCGGCGGGCATGGGCGCTTTTGCATACTATGTTTCGAACCGCGCGGCCTTCATTCTGGCCGCGAGCATGACCATGCCTGCGCTGTTCGCTCTCTTTCAAATACGAACCCATGAAATCGATCCTGCAAGAGCGCATGGCGGCGTCGCAAAACCCGGGCAAGGGAACGCCATAACGGGTCTGCTTAGCCTGTTTGCGATTCGTCCGCTCCTGGTCTTCGCGGGCTGCATCGCCCTCTTTCAACTCGCCAACGCCGCCATGCTGCCGTTGGCGGCGAGCATGATGACCTTGCGCTCGAGCAAGTTCGCCACCATCCTCGTCGCCACTTCGATCGTCGCGCCTCAACTCATCGTCGCTGTGCTTTCGCCCTGGGTAGGCCGCAAGGCCGAGCAATGGGGACGGCGTCCGCTGCTCGTTCTTTGCTTTGTCGCCTTGGCGACCCGCGGCCTCCTGTTTGCGTTTCTGAACAATCCCTACCTGCTGATGGCCGCGCAACTCCTCGACGGCGTCTCGGGCGCGGCGCTGGCGGTGCTGGTTCCATTGATCATCGCTGACGTGGCTGGCGCCACGGGTCATTTCAACCTCGCCCAAGGCGCGGTCGGTTGTGCGGTCGGAATCGGCGCGTCGATCAGCACAACACTCGCGGGATACGTCAGCGACCGCTTCGACAGCCCTACGGCGTTTCTGATGATGGCGGGATTCGGGCTCGTTGGTCTGTGCGCAGTTTGGCTCGCGATGCCAGAAACGCGCCCGAGCGAACAAGGGGCCTGACGCTCACCTCGAGCTTGAAGCAATTCTCGGGCGAAGCGCCGCGTGGCCGAGCAAATCCCGGTAGACCGCCAAATAGTCTTTCGCCATGCGGCGCGCCGTGAAGCGCTCCTCAAAGCGCTTTCTGATCGCGGGCCGCGACAATCGGGAGAGATGGCGCAGGGCGCCGACCGCGCTGGTTTCGTCCTCGACAACGAACCCGGTCATGCCGTCCTCAATCAATTCCGGAACCGCGCCGCGATTGAAGGCGATCACGGGCGCGCCACAAGCCATGGCCTCGATCATGACCAACCCGAAAGGCTCCGGCCAATCGATCGGCACGATCAGCGCCAGGGCTCCGCTCAGAAACTCGGACTTCTGCGAGTCGGAGATCTCGCCGATGAACTCGACGTGTGGTCTAGCGAGGAGCGGCTTGATCATCTCCTCGAAATAGTCGCGATCGACGGCGTCGACTTTTGCGGCGATCTTGAGCGGCAATCCGCAGCGCTCGGCAATGTGAATTGCGCGATCAACTCGCTTCTCTGGCGAAATGCGGCCCAAGAAGGCGAGATAGGACGGCTCGGAAGGAACGGGCCTGAGAAGTCCTTCCGGCATGCCGTGATAGACAGTGCCGCTCCAATGCGCGTTCGGCGCGGGTCGACGCTGCGCGTTTGAAATCGCCACCACCGGCACCGTCGGAAAGGTAGCGAACACCGGCCCATGCTCCGGCAAATCGAGACGTCCATGCAGCGTGCTGAGAAACGGCGTCGACTGCCGGGACATCACCGAGAAGGGGTAATAGTCGAGATGGAAATGCAAGAGGTCGAATTCCTTCGCGCGCCGGGCCACCTGTTCGATCATGCTGACGTGAAGCGCGTTCGGATCACGCACCGAGCCGTCGAGCCTGAGAGCCGTGGGCCACATCGGCTCGAGTCGCGCGCCCGTGACCGAATCCCCGCTCGCAAACAGCGTAACCTCGTGTCCGAGCGCAACGAGTTCCTCGGTCAGCCATGAGATCACCCGTTCTGTTCCGCCATAAAGTCTCGGCGGAACGGCTTCAGTCAGAGGCGATACCTGAGCGATCCGCAATGTGCCCTCCACTCCGCATAACGCCTGTGCAACCCGCGATGAACGCTAGGTTCCTGAATGTAACGTTCGAGCTGCAACAACGCGCGGAAGCGGGGAACGCGTCAGCGGGAGATAGGTTCCGGCGGCGGATTATTTTCTTCATCTGGGTTGGCTAAATCGCCGATCGCGATCGTGTCGCCCCACTTTGACCCATTTTTGCCCAAACATTTCGCCGTCGATGGTTATGGGCGAAGCCGACCTCACAACATACGGATCTCGGACGTTAGGCTTTCTTGGCCGATACATCCGCGCGCGCGCCGCGCCGCACGCCGCGGTCGGGTTCGCGGTGATCGCAGCGGTCACTTGTTCCGTCAGCACGCAATATGGCGTTAAGAGGCTGGTCGATGCGCTGTCGTCGCCATCGAAGAGCGGAAGCCCCTGGTTCGCGTTTTGCATCCTGTTGGTCTTCATTGCGGCGGACAACTTGTTCTGGCGCGTGGCCGGCCTCGTTGGCAGCTACACGTTCGTGCGCGTCACCGGCGACATCCGCGCCGATCTCTTCAGACATTTGACCGGCCACGCGCCAGGCTACTTCGCCAAGCGGATGCCCGGCATGTTGACAAGCCGGGTTACGGCGACGTCGAACGCCGTTTTCACCATCGAAAACATGTTCGTCTGGAATGTCGCGCCGCCCTGCTTGGCGACCATCGGCGCGATTGCGTTTCTCGCGGTGGTCAATGTCTGGATGGCCGGTCTGCTGGCTGTCGTTTCGTGCGGCATGATTGTCGTTATTTTCCACATCGCCGCCGCCGGCAAACCGCTCCACCACGACTTCGCCGACAAAGCCGCGGCGGTCGACGGCGAAATGGTGGACGTCATCGGCAACATCTCGCTCGTGAAAGCGTTCGGGGGTCTCGCGCGCGAGCAGCGGCGTTTCGACGCGACCGTCGCGCAGGAATTGAAAGCTCGCCGCCGCAGCCTGCTTTACCTCGAGAGGTTGAGGGTGACGCACGCGCTCGTCACCGTCATTTTGATTCTCGGATTGCTGGCCTGGGCGATCCATCTCTGGCAACGCCACGAGGCCACGGTCGGCGACGTCGTGTTGGTCTCGACGCTCGGCATCTCGGTTTTGAGCGCGACTCGCGATCTTGCCGTCGCGCTGGTCGACGTCACACAACACTTCGCGCGTCTGTCGGAGGCGCTCGTCACGCTGCTCTCTCCGCACGAGCTGACGGATCATCCGCAAGCCGCCGCGCTAGCGCCGAAAGGCGGGGCGCGCATCGTCTTCGAGCGGATCAGCTTCGCCTATCCGGGGGATCGGCAAGTCTTCGATGAGCTCACTCTCGCCGTCGAGCCCGGTCAGAAGATCGGCCTGGTGGGACCGTCAGGAGGCGGCAAGTCCAGCCTCATTGCGCTCCTGCAGAGATTTTACGATCTGCAGGGCGGTCGAATCTTGGTCGACGGACACGAGATTTCCCGAGCGACGCAGGAGAGCCTCAGGCAAGCCATCGCCGTCGTGCCGCAAGACGCGCCGCTGCTCAACCGTTCGCTGATGGACAACATCCGCTACGGCCGTCCGGAAGCGACCGATGTAGAGGTCTGGGAAGCGGCGGTCGCAGCGAGATGCGGCGATTTCCTTGAGAACCTGCCGGCGGGCCTCGACACGATCGTCGGCGACCGCGGCGCGCAATTGTCCGGCGGTCAGCGGCAACGCGTCGCGATCGCTCGAGCCTTCTTGAAGAATTCGCCCATCCTTTTGCTCGACGAAGCGACTTCGGCGCTCGACAGCGAGGCCGAAGAGGCGATCCGCGACGCGCTTTCGCGTCTCATGCAAGGACGGACCGTCATCGCCGCCGCGCATCGGCTTTCGACCCTGCGGAATTTCGACCGGATCGTCCTCTTGGGGAGGGGCAAGATCATACAGGACGGCGAACCCGAAGGCTTGTTGCAGGTGGACGGGCCGTACCGAACGCTGGTGACGCAGGAAGTCAAACGTCTTTCTCGTCAGGCCGCGTAAGCGGCTGCAAGGCGCCGTTTTGTCGCGCCGGCTTGGCCTCCTCACGTGGGCTTCTGTCGAACGGCGCCGCATTCCAGATGGCCCGCACAGGTTTACGCTGACAAATGATTTCAAGACTTGAGTCCAGACCCTGGCAAGTCTGGGCAAGAACTTGTCGATTTCTTAAAGACCGACCGGTCCGGCTACCGGCCGGGAGCCTCCGCCGCCCTCGGGCGCGCAGAGCGAGTTGATCGGCGGAATTCCGCATCAGCCTTAGGATTTGGCGAGCTCGCGCTCGAGCCATGCGGCGACGCGGAGCGCCATTTCCTCGTCGTTGCGGGGGGTGACGATCTGCAGGCCGACCGGCAGGCCGCGCGCGGAACGCCCAACGGGCAACGACGCCGCAGGCTGGCCGGTAAGGTTGAACGGATAGGTGTAGTAGACCCAGGAGACGAGACTCCTGTCCTCGAGCCCTGCCGGGATGTTGCGGCCCGCCTCGAGCGCGGAGACGGGCAGAGTGGGGCTGATGAGCACGTCGTAGCGTCTGAAGAAGGCCGCCATCTCGTCGCGCAGCGTGTAGCGTCGGAAGACGGTGTCGTAATAAGCGCGCATCTCCTGCTTCAGAGCCGTATCGAGAATGTCCGCCACCGCCGGATCGAGCAGGTCTCGGCGGCTTTCCAGGATGGGCCGCAGCCGCGTGCCGACGCCGGCATAGAATTCGGCGGCCCACAGATCTTCGGGATCGGCCGCGAAGACGCGCTCGACCTCCTCGACCATGCAGCCCGCGCGCTCGAGGAGACGCGCGGCGCGGCCGCAGATCTCCACGACCTCAGGGTCGGGCTTCGCGTAGCCGAGCGTCGGGCTCCAGGCGATCCTGAGGCCCCCAAGCGGCGCTTCGCAAGCTGCCACGAAATTGGGGACAGGCCCGGCGATGGAGGCGGGATCGCGCGCGTCGTAGCCCGCAATAGCTTCAAGCAAGAGGGCGGCGTCGCGGACGTTGCGTGCGAGCGCGCACACGTGCGCGAGCGTCGGCGTCGCGGAGACGGGCCACACCGGCACGCGGCCGAAATTCGCTTTGAAGCCGAAGGTTCCGGTGAAGGCCGCCGGGATGCGGATCGAGCCGCCGCCGTCGGTGCCAAGGCCGAAGGGCGTGATCCCGGCGGCGACGGATGCGGCGCAGCCGGCGCTCGAGCCGCCCGGCGTCAGCGTGAGGTCAAGCGGATTGCGGGTGACGCCAGTCAGGGGCGAATTGCCGACCGGCTTGCAGCCAAATTCGCTCGTCGTCGTCTTGCCGATCAGGATCGCTCCCGCCGCGCGGGCGCGTTCGACCGAGGGCGCATCGACCTTGCCGATGTTGCCCTCCATCGCGCGCGAGCCGGAAGCGTAAGGCAGGCCGGCGACCGAGATCAGGTCCTTCGCGGAGAAGGGCAGGCCGTGCAAGGTTCCTACCTGGTCGCCTCGCAGGATCGCCTCCTCGGCGGCGCGCGCCTCTTTCAGCGCCTCCTCCCGGCGAAGCACGGTGAAGGCGTTGAGGGTGGGCTGCGTTTCCTCGGCCCGATCGAGCGCGCCGCGAACGACCTCGACCGGCGACAGCGCCTTCAGCCCGATGAGCCTCACCGTCTCGCGCGCGGTCAGAGCGCCGAGCTCGTCGGCCACCAGATCAATCCTTGACGATGGCGAAGGCGCGCACCGGAGAGCCCGAGCCGCCCTTGAACTTCAGCGGAACGCCGAAGAACTGGAACTCGCCCTTGCCGAGCAGCTCTTCGAGATTGACGAGCCATTCCCAGTGCGAGATGCCGAGGTCGCGGCAGAGGCGATGCTGAGCGAAAATATTGTCGGTCGGCTTGTCGGTCGACGGACCTTCGACGCCATGCATGCGCGAGCCGCGCTCATGGAGCCACCGCGTCGCCTCGACGGTGAGGAGGGGATTCTTCCACACGCTGTCAAGCGTGGGATAGTTGCGCTTGTGGAAGCCGGTGCACAGCAGGACGATGTGGCCGTCGACCTTGACCTTCGCCTTCGCTTCCGCTGTCTCCATGTCCGCGGCCGAGATGTCGCCGAGATCGGGAATGTGCTGCAGGTCGAAGCAGACCGCCTTGCCCATGAAGAGATCGAGCGGCATCTGGTCGACCGGCAGTCCTTTGGGATTGACGTGGCGGAACGCGTCGACATGCGTGCCGACATGGTCGAGCATGCCGATGAAGTTCGTCTGAAACGTCATCGGATCGCCCGGCACGCCAAGATTGTGCGCCTTCGAGGTCTCGTGGGTCAGATGCTCGAGATACATCGGCCGCTGGAAAAGCTTATGCGCGGGCATGTTGTCTTCGATCAAGCAGCGAAAGATCGATAACGCGGGTCATCGTTGTTGTCTCCATGTTGTCGACACATGCTCGTTTCCGCGCGAGCCAGGTCGCGCGGACCTGAAGACGTCTTGGGTTACGTCTTCAGGGGCTTATTCGGCGGCCTAGGACCGCGCTATTCCACTCACTTCTTGCGAGGGAACCTCTTCGCGAAGTCGTCCGCCATCTCGTTCATCGTGACGAACTTGACGCCGGGCTGCGCGATCATGTGGTGGTAAAGCCGCTCGAGGATCATCAAGACGTGCGGGCGCCCGGAGACGTCGGGATGGATCGTCATCGGGAACACGGCGTAGTCGTATTCGCGATAGACCCAGTCGAACTGATCCTCTCCACATCTGCTCGATGTCGCGCGGATTCACGAAGCCGTGGCTGTTCGGCGACTTCTTGATGAACATCATCGGCGGCAGGTCGTCGAGATACCAGCTCGCCGGAATCTCGATCAGATCGGTCTCGTGGCCGCGCTTGAGCGGCGTCATCCAGGCGGAGGGATGCTTGGAATAGTCGATCTTTGTCCAGCTATCGCCGACGCGCACGTAATAGGGCTGATGGTCGTGATGCATCAGCGAGTGGTCGTACTTGATGCCGCGTTCGAGCAGGAGCTCATTGCTGACGTTGGAGAACTCCCACCAGGGCGCGACGTAGCCGGTCGGCGGCTTGCCGGAGAGCTTGCCGACGAGCTCGATGCATTTGTCGAGGATGTAGCTCTCCTGCTCGCGCGTCATCTCGATCGGGTTCTCGTGGCTGTAGCCATGAATGCCGATCTCGTGGCCGGCGTCGGCGACCAGCTTCATCTGCTCGGGAAAGGTTTCGATCGAATGGCCCGGGATGAACCAGGTCGTCTTGACGCCCAGCCGATCGAAGAGCTTGACAAGGCGGGGCGAGCCGACCTCGCCCGCGAACAAGCCGCGTGAAATGTCGTCGGGGCTATCTTCGCCGCCGTAAGAGCCGAGCCAGCCCGCAACCGCGTCGACGTCGACGCCGAAACCACAGAGTATCGTCTTGCCCATCTTTGCCTCCTCACCAGCTTGTTGGCCATTGTGGGTCCACCGGCAGGACAAGGCAGGCGAGCCCGCAATCAACCGGTGGCCGAACTACATACGTTCGAGCGAAGCAGGCGTGCGGACCCAGAGAACGGCTGCGACGGAACGGAACAGGGAAGGCTTCGGGCATGGCTCTATTCGGCGGGGCGGATAAGCCGCTCGGCGGACAAGGCGGCCGACAGGACGTCCGTGTCCCGGCCATGCGTCGCCGAAAGCAAAAAGCTCGTCGGCATGCCTTCAGCGTCAGCCCCGCTTGGGATGGCGACGCAGCACCAGTCGAGAAAATTGCCGAATGACGTGTTGCGCAAGGTCTTGAGGTTCTCCCGCACGAACACCGCGAAGTCGGCTTCCAGCGGCGCGATCGGCATCGCGACATTCGGCGTCGTCGGAAAGGCGATGATGCGGTCGCCAATGCGGTCGTTCGCTTTCCGAATGAGCCGCTTGCGCGTCTCCAGGATCTCGACCAGATCGACCGCTGTCATCGACTTTGCGAGGCGGATGCGGGCGACGACCCGCTTGTCCATGCGCTCGGCGTCGGGCCCGTTGACGCGCCCTTTGTGAACATGCAGCGCTTCGACGCCGAGCAAGCTTCCGTGCTTTGCGGTGAGTTCCGAAATCGCGGCAAGCTCCGGCATGGGCCCGCGCTCGATCCTCGCCCCTTGGGCCTCAAGTCGCGCCACCGCCGCCTCGAAATTCGCCAGGACCGCGTCCTGGCAGCCGTCGAGGACAATCGTCTCCGGGACGAAGAGCCTAAGGTCTCGGACTGGCGCAGCATGGGCCTTCGCCGGGTTCTCGCCGCGCAGAGCCGCGTCGGCGAGGACGCAATCCTCGACGGTGTGCGCGAGCGGCCCGATCGTGTCGAGCGTGCGCGACAGCGGGAACACGCCTTCCATCGGAAAATGTCCGGTGGAAGACTTGTACCCCACGACACCGTTGAAGCTCGCGGGCACGCGTACGGATCCGCCGGTGTCGGTGCCGATGGCAAGCGGCGTCAGTCCGGCGGCGACAACCACGCCCGAGCCCGACGAGGAGCCGCCAGGCGAGCGCGCAATGTTCAGGTCGCGCGGATTGCGCGGCGTGCCGAAATGCGGATTGAGGCCGATGCCGGAATAGGCGAACTCGGTCATGTTGAGGAGGCCGATCATGACGAGGCCCGCCCGCCCGGCGGCCTTGATGAGCGCCGCGTCCTCCTTGGCCGGCGGATCGCGCGCGAGCACCCGCGAGCCCATGGTGGTCACGCGGCCTTCGACGTCAAACAGGTCCTTCCACGCGCAGGGGACGCCGTCGAGCGGGCTGAGCGGGCTTCCCCCCTTCAGGCGGGCCCGCGCGGCCTGCGCTTCGCGTCGGGCGCGCTCCGCGGTCACTTCGGTGAAGATCGCCTTGTCGGGATAGCGGGCGATCGCCGCGAGCGTCTCCTCGATCAGATCGCAGGCGTCGGTTCTTCCGGCGCGCAAGTCCGCTCCGAGCTTGGCGGCAGTGGCGGCAGGCCTTGATGCGACAGGCATCCCGCGCGCTCAGTGCGAGATCAGCGTCGCCGCATCGCGACGCCACGCCAGCAGCACGTCGTCGCCGGGCGCGTACCGGTCCGCGTATTTGTCCGCGTGGCCCTCGACCTGAATGGGCTCGGAGGCGCCGATCGCCGCAGCGATCTGAACGATGTGGCCAACCTGCTGGATCGCGCCGATCTTCGCCCTCACCGGATTGCCGCCATAACCGGCGATGACCTCATCGAGAGAGGTGGAGAGCGGCAGCACGTCGATCGCTTCGGCGGGGACCGCGAGGCTCGCCGGTTGTCCAACGGCGATGCTTTCTCCAAGGGATGCGCCGGCGAGCTGCCCGAAAGCCGTGTCAAGCATCATGCCCCCTTCAATCGCCGCGATCGCTTTGCCTGGAATGAGCGCGTTGCGTCCGATGAATTTGGCGACGAACAGCGTCTTCGGTCTGGTGTAAAGTTCATAGGGCGCGCTGATCTGCTCGACGCGACCGGCGTTCATCACGACGATGCGATCGGAGAGCGCCAGCGCCTCGGACTGGGCGTGGGTCACGAAGACGAAGGTGACGCCGAGGCGCCGCTGGAGCAGCTTGAGCTCGTTCTGGATGCTCTTGCGAAGATTGGCGTCGAGCGCGCCGAGCGGCTCGTCGAGCAACAGGATGTCGGGCTCGACCACAAGCGCGCGGGCGAGCGCGATGCGCTGCTTCTGGCCGCTCGACAGGCGATCGGGGCGGACGTCGCCGACTTCGGCGAGCCCGAGCTTCTCCAGGATGCCCTCGACCTTGGCGTCCCGCTCGGGCTTTGCCATCTTCTTCACGTCGAGACCGAAGCGCACGTTCTGCCGCACCGTCATGTGCGGGAAAGAGCGCGTAGCTCTGAAAGATCATCGCGGTCGGGCGCCGCTCGGGCGGCATGTCGTTGACCTGCTTGCCGCGGATGAGGATGTCGCCAGAGGTGATCGACTCGAAGCCTGCGATCATGCGCAGGGTCGTGGTCTTGCCGCAGCCGGACGGCCCAAGGAAGGCGATGAACTCGCCCTTGGTGACGCTCAGGTTGAAGTCTATGACGGCGGGAGTTCCGCCATCATAGACCTTCCCGACGCTTGATGAGCTCGAGATCGTAGGTCACGCGACTTTCGCCTTGGGATCGTCCCGGCTTCCCCCGCTTCGCAAAGCTGCGGAGGAGAGCCGGGACCTGAACGTCAGTCCTCATGCGCTGAGGAATTCGTCCCACTTCTGCATCAGATAGTCGTACTCGTCCGGCCACTGATGCCAGTAGGCGACGTGCGCGGCGCGTGTCGGCGAGCGAGCCGCCGTCGCGCAGGTCGCCCTCCTTGATGCCGCGCTCCGGCGGCAGAGACCAGGGCTTGCCCTCGTACCAGAAGGCATATCTTGCCGGATCCATGATCTTCTTGATGTTCTCCGTCGGCGAGTAGTAGCCCTGCTCGGAGACCGTGATGGCGGGCGGGCCCGACAGCCAGTAGTCGGCATAGGCCGTGACCGCGTCCTTGTTCGGGGTGCCGGTGATCTCCGAGATGCCGATCGCCCAGGCGCGATAGCCCTCCTTCGGCACCGCGTAGGCGCACGGCGTGCCCTGCGCCTTGACCGCCATGACCGCTGGCTGCCACGCGTCCGCGATCACCATTTCGCCCGAGGCCAAGAGGTTGACGAGCTCGCCGAAATCGCCCCAGAGCGCGCGGAACTGGCCGCCCTTCTTCTTCGAGATGAGGAACTTCGACGCTTCGTCGATCGCCTTCTTGTCCGGATTGCCCGGGTTTGGCACCTCGAGAAGCTTGAGCGAATTCATCGCCAGCACCGCCTGGCCGAAGGCGATCAGCGGGTCGACGTTGAGGCCCGACTTGCCCTTGAACTTGTCGTCGAAGATCGCCGTCCAGGTGTTGGCCTCTTCCGCGGAGACGAGGTCCGGACGATAACCGATCGAGTCGTAGTTGTAGACGGTCGGCACCATCCAGAGGGCGGTTTCCTTGTCGTCCGTCCAGATCTGGCCGACGATCTGCGCCTTCCGCGGCCACTTCGTCGTTGGGCTTGGTGAATGTGTCGCGGATGTCGGTCCAGTTCTTGAGAGCCGAGGTCGGAATCGGCTCGATCTTGTTGGTGGCGATGACCGCCGGCAGGCGCTCGCCGATCGTCTCCCAGCAATCATAGGCAGTCGAGCCGGACAGCAGCTCCGTCTGCGTGTCCGGGAAGATCGCGCCCTTGCCCGAGACCGCCTTCACGCCGGACTTCTTCTTGAAGTCCTGCGAGAATGCGCTCCTGCACCGTCACCGAAAGGCCGACGGTCCGGAGCTCCTCATCCGCGAGGCCTGCGGCGAAGGCCTGCTGTGCTGCCGAAAGGCGCGCCGAGCGCCGAGACCGCGAGTCCGCCTGCGGCGCCCTTCATGAGAGCGCGGCGCGACACCTTGAATCTCATCCATTACCTTCCTCCTCCTCCTTGCATCACGGCGACACCGCCGGATTCAGTACCTTCCAACGAGCAATCCGCCGTCCACCACCACAACCTGGCCCGTCATGTAGCGCGCGCCGTCCGACGCCAGAAACACGATGACGTCCGCGATCTCCTCCGGCTCGCCAATTCGGCCCATCGGAATGAACGCCCCAGCCGCTTCGGCGCCCTTAGGTCCGAGCGAGTGCTCTTCGCTCAGAAGCTGCGCGGTGCGGACGTAGCCGGGCGCGACGCCATTCACCCGGACGCCGTCCTTGGCGAGCTCGACCGCGAGCCCGCGCACCAGGCCGACGACGCCGGCCTTCGCTGAGGAATAGTGAACATGCTCGTCCCAGCCATAGGCGACGCCCATGACGGAGGAGAGGCACACGATCGCGCCCCTCTTGCGCGCGCGCATGCCCGCGATCGCGGGGCGGACAACGCGGTAGATGCCCTTGAGGTCGATTTCGAAGGTGTGATCCCACTTCTCATCGTCGAGCTTGGCGAGCGGGACGCGGTGGGCGATGCCGGCGTTGGCGACGATCGCGTCGATGCCGCCGTACTTCTTTTCCGCCGCGGCGACAACCGCGTCAGCGGTCTCGGTCGAGCGGACGTCCAGCTTGTGGAACTCGGCTTTCCCGCCCTCGCGCGCGATCTCGTCGGCGACCGCCGCGCCTTCCTTCTCGAGGACGTCGGTCGCCACGACCGTGTATCCAGCCTTCGCGAAAGCCTTGGCGGTGGCGCGGCCGATGCCGATGCCTGCCCCGGTAATGAGAACGGTCTTGCTCACAGCATCACATCTCCGGAATTGGGGCCGATGGTCTGGCCGACAAACAGGCTCGCCTCATCGGAGCACAGGAAAGCCACCGCCGCGGCGACCTCCTCGGGCTCGCCAAATCGCCCGAGCGGCAGCTCGCGCGCCTTGGCCTTGCGCCAATCCTCGGAAAGCGCCTGCACGAGCGGGGTATTGATCGGGCCGGGCGCGACGGCGTTGACCCGGACGCCAAGCGCGCTCACTTCGCGCGCGAGCGACTTGGTCAGGCCGATGATCGCGGCCTTCGCGGCGCTGTAATGAACGAGCTCGACGCCGCCGATCTGTCCGAGCTGCGAAGCCATGTTGACGATCACGCCGGACTTGCGCTGACAGCATGGCCGGCAGGAACGCCTTGGTCATCAGGAACACGCCTCGGACATGGACGGCGAACATGCGGTCGAAGTCCGCAGGCGTCAGGTCGACAAACAGAGCCTGGTGTACGTAGCCGGCGTTGTTGACGAGATGGGTGGGCTCGCCAAAGGCGGCGCGCGCCGCCGAGGCGATCGAGTCGACGTCGGCTTCGCGCGACACGTCGCCGGCCGCCGCGATTGCGTTTCCGCCGCGCGCCTTGATCTCAGCCGCGACAGCCTGCGCCGCCTCGGAACGCAGGTCGTTGACCGTCACGCCATAGCCGTCCGCGCCGAGGCGCAGGGCGCATGCGCGTCCAATCCCCGACCCCGCGCCTGTGATGACGGCGCTCATCATCAGACGGCCTCCTGGATCGCCACGCGGCGGGCGCGCCGCATGCTGAGCGACATCAGGATCGCGTAGACCGCCAAGAGCGCGAAGGAAAACAAAGTCGTGAGCACCCCGAAGGCGAACAGATTGGGATGTATCTCCACCGCGAATGTCGAATAGATGGCGAGCGGCAGCGTCTGCTCGCGGCCGGAGGAGAACAAGGTTCGGGAAAATTCGTCGTAGGACAGCGTGAAGGCGAACAGCATCGCCGAAAGGACGCCCGGGAAAGATCAGCGGGAAAGTGACCTTCCGGAAGGTGGTCGCCGGCGACACGCCGAGCGACCAGGCCGCCTCCTCCACCGAACCGTCGAACCGGTTGAAGATCGCCAACATGACAAGGAAGCAGAACGGCAGCGTGTAGACGACATGCGTCGCGAACGCTGTCGTGTACCAGTGCCGCTCGATCCCGGTCGTCGTGGCGACGAGAGCGGAGCCGAGGCCGACGAGCACGCCGGGAACGATCATTCCGAGCACGATCAGATAGAAGACAAAGTCGCGGCCGCGAAAATTTCGCCGGAACGCCTGCGCCGCCATGACGCCGAGGACGGTCGAGGTGACCATCGTCATGAAGGCCAGGGTCAGAGAGCGCACGAGCGAAACGCCGATCGGCAATGGCGCGACGCGCGACGGCGGGGCGAGGCCGAGGATGTGCTTGTACCAGAAGAGCGACCATTCCTCGATCGGGAACTGCGGGCCGCCCTCCGGGCCTTTTTGGAAGGACAGGATGCCGAGCACGATGAACGGCCCGTAGAGGAACAGCAGGAACAGACCCACATAGACGGCGAGAACGGGCTTGAGGAGCCGGGACCTCATGGCGCTCAAAGCTCCTTCTTCAGGTCGACGATGCGCAGGAGGCCTGCGATCACAATCGCCATGATGAGGGTCAGGATGACGCCGACAACCGAGGCGAGCGCCCATTTGAGCGAGCCGACCTGCGGTCACGATGATGTTGCCGAGCAGATTGACCTTGCGGCCCGAGAGCGCGGCGCTCGTCGCGAACTCGCCGAGCACCATGACGCTGACGAAGATCGCGCCGACGACGACGCCGGGCAGACTGAGCGGGAAGATGATCTTGCGCAGCACACGCCAGAAATCGGCGCCGAGATCGCGCGCGGCTTCGAGGATGTTCGGGTCTATGCGGCCGAGCATGAAGGCGATCGGCCCGACCATGAAGACGACGTAGATCTGCGTCATGCCGATCACGACCGAGAGATCGGTGAACAGCAGCGCGTCGATCGGCTGGTGAATGATCCCCGCCTTCATGAGCAGGATGTTGATCGCTCCTTCCTTGCCGAGCATCGGGCGCCAGGCGAGAACGCGGATCAGGAACGAGGTCCAGAAAGGGATGACGCACAGGACGAAGCAGGGTCGTCTGGACGGTCTTGTTCTTCACGAACAGGCCGACGAACAAGGCGGTCGGATAGCCGACCACGAAGGTCGTGAGCAGCACCGTCAGCCAGATCCGGATCGTCGTCCAGAGCGAGGTCAGATAAGTGTCGGAAGAAAAGAAGGTCCGCCAGCTCGCGAGCGTCAGCGTGCTCTCGATCTTGAAGGTCGTCTGCGTCCAGAACGACACGTAGACGATCATCGCCATCGGAACGACGAGGAACAGGGTCATCCAGACGACGGCCGGCGCGATCAGGAGATAGCCGCCACGGCCTTCGATGATTCCGAGGGCGCCGTTTCGACGGCCGAAGCGGGGAGGTCGGTCGTTGTCATGAGCGCTCTCAGCCGAATGCGATGCCGTCGTCGGCGCTCCACGCCAGACGATAGGTCTCGCCGGGCGAAAAGGAATTCGGCGGGCCGTTGCTCAAGTGATGCTCGACTTCGACGACCTTTCCGTCTCGGGCCTCGAAGAAATGCACGATCGTCGAGCCGAGATATTCGCTCGCGACATAGGCGGCCGAGAGGCCGGGCCCTTCGCCGTTCGGCCGAATCCGATCGTAGCGCACCGCATAGGCGGGCTGCGGACAGGCCACTCGCGGCCCGAGTGAGAACTTGCCGTAAGGCGTGCGGAATCCCTCGCCTTCGATCGCGCCGTCGAACACGTTGTAGCAGTTGAGGAAGCGCGCGACGAGCGGGTTCGCCGGACGGTCGTAGATCTCGCTCGGCCTGCCGAACTGGATGACGCGCCCTTTGTCGAGCACGATCAGGCGGTCGCCCATCGCCAGCGCCTCGGTCTCGCTTCCGGTCACGTGAAGGAACGGAATGGCGAGCTGCTCCCGAATGCGCCGGAGCTCGACGCGCATCCTGAGACGCAGATTGGCGTCGAGCGCGCCCAGGGGCTCGTCAAGGAGCACGAGCCTCGGCCTGATCACCAGCGTGCGCGCAAGCGCCACGCGCTGCTTCTGACCGCCAGAGATCTGGTGAACGCCGCGGTCCTCGAGGCCCTTGAGGCCGACGAGATCCAGCATGTCGAGCGTGCGCGAGCGAGCTTCGCTGTCGCTGACCGGCTGCGCTCCGTTGCGCAAGCCGAAGGCGACATTGTCGAAGACGGAAAGATGCGGGAAAAGCGCGAAGTTCTGGAACACGAAACCGACGCCGCGCAGATACGGAGGCCGGTCGGTCACGTCCTCGTCCTTCAGCAGCACGCGCCCGCCTTGCAGCGGCTCGAAACCGGCGATCGCGCGCAGGAGCACGGTCTTGCCCGAGCCGCTCGGGCCGAGCAGAGAAACGTACTCTCCGGAATTGACGGAGAAGGAAACGGCGTCGAGCACGGCGCGCCCGCCGAAGAGTTTGGTCAAGCCTTCCAGTCTCAGGACGGGAACTTCGGCCACGGCGTCATGCTCTTGTTCGAGTGAGCGACCCGGACTCCTGAAGCCGATCAGCGGCTCCGGTTCCGTTCGGTCTCTTGCGGAGTTTGATCAAAGCAAAAATGTCTAGTGTATGCAACCGATTTCATTCGCTCCCCGACCGGATTCTCGGAGACTTGGGCAGAACGCCTGTTTTCCGCGCACCTCATGATCGCGACTTGAGCAGATAGGTGATTTGTAACCACGATTGTATGCAAAAATCATTTTCTATGCGTCCATCGGCGTCAGATAGGGGACGCCGACCGGCGGGTCGGGAAAGACCGCAACGATCTTCAACCTCGCAAGGTTCTTCTCGGCGAGCGTTGCGAGATGACTGCGCCAATAAGTCGCTGCGGCGTCGATCGCTCGTCCGGCGATCAACTCGAACAGCAGCAAATATTCGCTGGTCGCGACCGCATCGTCCGGAAGTCCAAGCTTTGTCAAAGCCCGCGAGGCCGCCGCAAGAGGCAGGCGATTCTGCTCGATGAGCTCGACCAGATGGCCATTCGGCGCTCGCGCGAGGGCGTGCGTCATCAGCGCCTTGTCGAGTCCGATCCCAGGCGCTTGGGTCCTGCACGCCGGGATCGCGCTCGCGTTCCCGCCGTAGCGCCTCGCCGATCCTGTCGTATTCCATGGTCTCCGCGGCGAGCCGCAGCGCCTCGGGCTCAAGGATCTCCCGCAGCTTGAACCGCTCGCGCACGGACTGGGCGGTGAGCGCGTTGACGACCCAGTGCGAACTGGCTGTCTTGGCGATCAGACCGCGTTCGTGCAGGCGGGAAAGCACGTCGCGGACGACGGTCCGGCTGACCCCGTAATACTCGCCGAGTTCCGACTCGATGATGCGAAAGTCGCCGAAAATGAGCGACGCGGCGACCGCCGTCTCGACCTCCTCATAGACGCGCTCCCAGAGCCCGCGATTCTGCAAGGCGCTGTCGATCTCGTCCGACACCGACAGTCCGAGCTTCGTAAGGTCCGTGCGAACTGGCTTCTCGGTGGATTTGGCGCCGCCCACCAGATAGCCGCGCCCTTCGAACCTGCGGACGAGGTCCTCCTCCTCGAGGATGCGGAGCGCCGCCTGCACCGGAGCGCGGCTTGTCTTGAGCAGACCAGCGATCGAGCCTTCCAGCAAGACGAGGCCGCGAGGCAGGCGTCCCGCGGCGATATTGACGCGCAAAGCCGCCGCGACAAGCTCGTAGCGCTTCGACGTTTCCACCCGGGCGCGGGGCGGAGTCATCGCGCCTTGTTCACGTCGGCCACAAAGCGCGACCAGAGCCGGGAAGCGTAGTTGTACTCGTCCATCGCCGTGTTCCACATCGCGATGCGGCGCGCGCGCTCCACATAGCTGCCGCCGGACCGCTTTGCGCCCTTCGGCACAACCAGGGTCTCGCCATCGACGCCGACGAGGTCGGTTGCGGCCGCTTTGCCGTCATACCAATAGGCCCATTCGGCGGGGGTGAGATAGGCCCTGATCGCATCGGGCGCAGAGATGTAATAGCCTTGGCGCGCCATAGTCGCGCCTGGCCCAGCCGGAGAGCCACCAGTCGAGATACTCGTAAGCCATGTCTAGATGCGCTCCCGCGACGTGGCGCGCGATGCTCATGCCGCCATGCCAGGCGCGGTAGCCTTCTTCGGGAGCGGCTTCGCGGACGAACGGCGAGACGGGCCCGAGCTCGTTGTAGATCGGCGACCACATGCTCTGGATCGCCGTCTCGCCACGGCGCAGCAGGCGGGCGCCTTCCTCATTGGTGGTCCAGCAACGCACGAAGAAGCCCTCGTCAAGCCGGGCGCGGAGGAACCGGAACAAGGCCGCGAGTTCCGCGGGCGTCATGTTGCCGATATTCTCGAAGCGCACCGCGCCGGACGCCTCGGCTGCGAGCGCAGCGTCGAACAGTCCGATCGCGGGCTCGTCCACCAGCGCAAGCCGGCCTTTCGCGCGCGGGTCGAACAGCATGGCCCAGCTCTCGCGCGGCCAGGGGTCGCCGGCGAATATGCGCTTGTCATAGCCGAACGAATTAAAATTGTGCACCGTCGGCAGCATGGCGATGCGCCTTGTCGGCTCTGGGCCGAGCGAATTGTCGGGCTGGACGTAGAGTGTGTTCGCTGGCGCATCGCCGACGCCGCGGCTCGCGTACTTGTCCACCCCGCCGAGCCGCGTGAGCGGTCCAACCGAGCCCCAGCGGGCGATCCGCTCAGTGTCGAGCGGCTGGAGCGCGCTCCAGGACCAGACGATCGACAGATTGTGAAAGGTCTGGTCGTAGACGTGGTAGGATTCCGGGTGAAGCGCCGCCTTGCGCTGGCAATCCTGGAAATTGAGCACCTCGAATTCGAGGTCGAAGCCGAGGTCCGCCGCTGCGCGCTCCCTTACGGCCTCCAAGAGCGAAATGAAGGTGCCGAGCACCTTGAGGCTCCTCCGCCGGCGGATTGCGGGGGCTGCTGCGGCGGGCTTTTGTCGTTTCGACGCCATGCTCGAAAACAATGTCGCAAAGGATTCCGGGCGTTATCGCAGGCGCCCCGGACTTGCAATGGCGCCGCCGCTGGCCTTCATTGGCGCCAGTTGCGCGGGTTTTCTCTCTCGACCGCGTCGAGGAGCTGGCGCATGTGCGCTTTATGCGGCGTTCTGGGAGGCAAGGAGCATTGGACCGCGCCGGTCAAGCGGGACGGCGTCTACGCTCCCGGCGAGGAGCCGGCTGACCGGCGGCGCGAGCGAAGGCGGCGGATCGCCGAAGCCAACGCCATTCTCGGTCTCTTCGGCCTGTCGCTCGAGGACTGGCGGGGGGCCTCGTTCATCTTGCGCAACCGGACCGGGAAATCCAAGGTTGTCGCTGACCTCGCCGCGCTCTGGCCGGCGGCCGAAGCTCTGGCCGGTCAGCCGCTCGATCCGCTCGACCCCGAGGTTCTGGAGCGGCGCGAGGCGATGAATGGATGAGCCCTCGCCCCAGATTGTCCCGGACTTCACGCCGGTCAACCTCATCTCCGGCTTCCTTGGCTCGGGCAAGACGACGCTGCTCAAGCGCATGCTGGCCTCGCCCGCGCTTGCCGACACAGCGGTTCTGATCAACGAATTCGGCGAGGTCGGCCTCGACCACGAGCTCATTGAGCGGGTGGACGAAAACACGGTGCTGCTGCAGTCGGGCTGCCTGTGCTGCACGATCCGGGGCGAGCTCGCCGAGGCGATCAAGTCGCTGCACTCGCGGCGCGCTCGCGGCGAGATCCCGGTTTACCGACGGCTCATGATCGAAAGCACGGGCCTCGCCGATCCGCTGCCGATCCTCACCACCATCACGGCGGAGCCGGCGCTGCGCCATCACTACCGGCTCGGCCTCGTGGTGGCGACGGTGGACGCGGTCAACGGCATGGGCCATCTCGACCGGCAACCGGAATCCCTGAAGCAGGCCGCCGTCGCCGACCGGTTGGTGGTGACGAAGACCGACATCGCCGATTCCGCCGCCACGGCCGATCTCGTCGCGCGGCTGCGACGCCTCAATCCCTCCGCCCCGGTCCGCTTCGCGACGGACGAGAACCTCGACCCCGAGGAGCTGATCGGGCGCGATCTCTTCGACATTGCAACCAAAAGCCGGGAGGTGATGCGCTGGTTCGAGGAGGAGGCGGTCGGGATCGATGACGGCGATCATCTCCAAGGGCGGGGTCAAGATCACCGCCATGAGCACGCGCATCGCCATGACCGGAACCGGCACGGCGACGACATCCGGGCCTTTTCCTTCGTCTTCGAGGAGCCGATCGACTGGACGGCGTTCGGCTTATGGCTGTCGGCTCTCCTCAACCGCCATGGAGAGGCGATTCTGCGGGTAAAGGGGATCTTGTCCATCGCCGGAGAGCGCGCGCCCGTCGCAATCAACGGCGTCCAGCAGCTCGTTCATGCCCCGACCCACCTGGCGGGCTGGCCGAGCGGCGATCGCCGCACCCGGATCGTGTTCATCTGCAAAGGGCTCGACGAGGCGCCGATCCGAAGGTCGTTCTCGGCTTTCGTCTTGAAACGGAAAGCCTATCCTATTTCCGATTTTACAATGGCGCCGGACTTTGCCACCGTGACCCGCTGACCGAGACGGAGGAGGCCGACGTTGTCGAATATCGCGACGCTGCTGAACTGCGACATGGGGGAGAGCTACGGTATCTGGCGTCTCGGCGACGACCAGCGCATCATGCCCTCGATCCATATCGCCAATGTCGCCTGCGGCTTTCACGCCTCGGATTTCAACCACATGCGCGCAACGGTCCAGCTCGCGAAGAAGCATGACGTCAAGGTGGGCGCCCATCCGTCCCTGCCGGATCGGCAGGGCTTCGGACGACGGGAGATGAAGATCGGCCGCGAAGAGCTGGCCAATTGCCTGATCTACCAGATCGGGGCGCTCAAGGGGTTTCTCGAAGCCGAGGGCATGACCCTCCACCACATCAAGCCGCACGGGTCGCTCTATGGCATGGCCGCTCGCGATCCCGAGATCGCCAACGCCGTTTGTGACGCGGCGGACGTGTTCGGGACGCCGATCCTCGGCATGATCAACACGGAGCACGAACGCGTCTACAAGGCCCGCGGCCATCGCTTCATCGGCGAGTTCTACGTCGATCTCGACTATGCGGACGACGGAAAGCTCATCATCACTCGCGAGCACGAGGCCGTGGCGCCGGAGGTTGCGGCGGACCGGGCGGTGCGAGCGCTCAAGGAAGGCCTCGTGCGGTCGGTCGGCGGCAAGGAAGTGCGCGTCGCCGCAGAGACCATCTGCGTCCATTCCGACACGCCGGGGGCGGACATCGTCGCCAGGGCGGTGCATGACAGACTTGTCGCCGAAGGCTTCATCGCGGCGCGCGCCGCCGCCCACTGAAATTTCACTCCGAGGATATTTCGCCAATGGCGATCAAGACGATCGAAGCTCCGATACCTGGCACGTTCTATCGCCGGCCTTCGCCGGACCAGCCGCCGTTCAAGGGAGAGGGCGACGCGATTGCGGTCGGCGACACGATCGGCCTCATCGAGGTCATGAAGACCTTCACGGCGGTGACGGCGGAGGAAGCGGGAAAGCTCGCCGCCTTCCATGTCGAGAACGAAGACCCGATCATGGCCGGCCAGCCGCTTTACGACCTCGAGGTCTAGCCGGCTCATGCCCATTCGGAAGCTCTTCATCGCCAACCGCGGCGAGATCGCGGTCAGGATCATCCGCGCCGCCAAGGCGCTCGGGATCAAGACCGTACAGGCGGCAAGCGCCGCGGACAGGGACATGCTGGCCGTCCGGCTGGCGGACGAAATGATCGAGATCGGGCCGGCCCACGCGGCCAAATCCTATCTCAACAAGGACGCGGTCGTGGCGGCGGCGGCAGCGAGCGGGGCCGACGCCGTTCATCCTGGCTACGGCTTCCTAGCCGAGAATGCGGATTTCGCCCAGATGGTCGAGGCGGCGGGACTGATCTTCGTCGGCCCGAGACCGGAGACGATCCGCGCCATGGGCGACAAGGCCACGGCGCGCGAGATGGCGGCGCGCGCCGATGTCCGCATCGTCCCCGGCTCCGAAGGGCGGATTGAGGGCGTCGACGCGGCGCTCGAAGCAGCCGATCGCCTCGGCTATCCGCTGATGATCAAGGCTGCGGCGGGCGGCGGCGGGCGCGGCATTCGCATAGCCGAGACGCCGGACGAGCTTCGCAAGCAGATACCGGAAGCCGCCGCCGAGGCGCGCGCCGCATTCGGCGACGGCGGCCTTTATCTCGAGCGCTACGTCGCCCGCGCCCGGCATATCGAGGTGCAGGTGCTCGGCGACGGCCAGGACGCGATCCATCTCTACGAGCGCGAATGTTCGCTGCAGCGGCGGCGGCAGAAAGTCTGGGAAGAGGCGCCCGCCGCCTGCCTGACGCCGGCTTCGCGCGATGCGCTTTGCGCTTCCGCCGTGCGGCTGGCGAAAAGCGTCGGCTATCGAGGCGCGGGCACGCTCGAATATCTCTACGACGAAACGACGCGCGAGTTCTTCTTCATCGAGATGAACACGCGCATCCAGGTGGAGCATCCGGTGACGGAAATGATCACGGGCGTCGATCTGGTGCAGGCGATGCTGCGCATTGCAGGCGGCGAGCCGCTGCCTTTCCATCAGTCCGACATCGCGATCCGCGGCCACGCAGTCGAAGTGAGGATCAACGCCGAGGACCCGGCGAAAAACTTCATGCCGGGACCCGGCAAAGTGACGGCGCTCGCGACCCCTGAAGGCGAGGGCGTGCGCTTCGACACGCTGCTCTATGAAGGTTATGTCGTGCCGCCTTTCTACGATAGCCTGCTTGGCAAGCTGATCGTTGGCGGCGAGACGCGGCCGGCGGCGCTTGAGCGCATGCGCTCGGCGCTTGACGCGCTTGCGATCGTGGGCGTGCCGACGACACGGGCGTTGCATCTCGCGCTCATCGAAAGCGACGAGGTCAAGGCCGGGGCGGTGCATACGCGCTGGCTCGAGACTTGGCTGGCGTCGCGCCCGTTGGCGCCGGGCGAGGCGGCCTGAGAGGAGGGGAGGCGGGGCATGGCCATGAAGACGCGCTATTCGTTCGGCGGCGACGAGCATGTTTTCGTCGAGGTCGACGAGGAAATGTCGCTCGAGGCCTTCTTCAAGTCGCTGTCGATGACCAACGCCGTGCGCGAGAGCCGGATCAAGGGCGTGACGGAAATCTGCCCCGCCAACGCGTCGCTGCAGATCCGCTTCGATCCGGACTTGATCAGCCCCGACGACATGCTCGCGGAACTCAAGCAGCTCGAATCGGCGGCGGAGAAGTCCGACGGAACGCTCAAGACGCGGATCGTCGAAATTCCGGTCTATTACAACGATCCCTGGACGCACGAGACGCTGATGCGTTTCCGCGAGCGGCATCAGGAGCCGGAATCGAGCGACCTCGAATACGCGGCCAAGATCAACGGCTATGGCGATATCGAGAGTTTCATCGAGGCGCATTCCGGCGCGCCGTGGTTCGTCTCGATGGTCGGCTTCGTCGCCGGCCTGCCCTTCATGTACCAGATGGTCGAGCGGGCGAAGCAGATCGAGGTCCCGAAATATCTCCGCCCGCGCACCGACACGCCGAAGCTCACGGTCGGACACGGCGGCTGTTTTGGCTGCATCTATTCCGTGCGCGGCGCCGGCGGCTACCAGATGTTCGGCATCACGCCGATGCCCATCTACGATCCGAAGCAGGAGGTGTCTTATCTCCGCGACTTCATGATCTTCTTCAATCCAGGCGACATCGTGAAGTTCAAGCCGGTCGACCGGTCAGGTTACGACGCGGCGGTCGAGCAGGTGGACAAGGGGACATTCACCCCGCCGATCCGGCCGGTGACTTTCTCCCTTGATGAGTTCCATGCCGATCCGGCGGCAACCAACGCCAAGATTCTGGGGGCGCTCCATGGCGCTTGAATTTGTGAAGCCGGGCCTCTCGACGACCGTCCAGGACCTGGGCCGACCTGGCTATTACCACCTCGGCATTCCCGAATCCGGCGGAATGGACCGCTATTCGCTTGCCGCCGCCAACCTGCTTGTCGGCAATCCGGAGAACGCCGCGGTGCTGGAGGCGGTCTTTCAGGGACCGGAGGTGCGCGTCGCGCGCGACTGCATCGTCGCGGTGACCGGAGCCGAAATGCCGCCGAAGGTCGACGGCGCGGAGCAGCCAGGCTGGACGTCTTTCGCGGTCAGGGCAGGCGAGACGCTGTCCTTCGGCTATCTCAAGCACGGCGCCCGCGCCTACATCGCCTTTTCCGGCGGCGTCGATGTTCCGGTCGTGCTCGGGTCGCGCTCGACCTATCCGCTGGGCGCGCTCGGCGGCCATGAGGGGCGGCCATTGAAAGCAGGCGACAGGCTGTCGCTCGGCGCGGCGCCCTCGGCCGCAAAGTCCGGGCGGAGCGTCGCGGCGGACCTGCGGCGCCTTCCGGGCAAGTCGGCCGAATTGCGCGCCGTGCCCGGCCTCTATTGGCATCGCATCACCGACGAAGCGGGCGTCCATTTCTTCGAGGATACATGGAAGGTCGCGCCCGAGGCCGATCGCATCGGCTATCGCTTTCGCGGCGGACGCCCGCTCGCCTTCGCCCCGCGCAAGCAGCCGTTCGGGGCGGGCTCCGATCCGTCGAACATCGTCGACAGCTGCTACCCCTACGGCTCGATCCAGGTTCCGGGCGGCACGGAGCCGATCGTCCTGCATCGAGACGCGGTGTCGGGCGGCGGCTATTTCATGCTCGGCACGATCATCTCGGCGGACATGGACCTGATCGGCCAGTTGCAGCCGCATCAGCCGGCGCGCTTCGTCAAGGTCGATATCGAGGCGGCGCTCAAGGCGCGAGCCGAGGAAAAGGCCCGCATCGGCCGGCTGCGGCAAAGTCTCGCCTGAGGGCGGACGCCGCGCCGGCCGCTCGCTCGGGTTCCCGAGCGGCGAATGCGCCGGTTGAGCGGACCCGGGCGGCCTTTTCCCGCAAGGCGTGACCGGACCAGCCCAATATGGCGAGCGCGTCCGGGCCACAGCCGTCTATCTCCACACGCAGTCACTTAATGACTTGGCCGAACATGGGCGTCTTAGGAACGGCGCTATAGGGTGCGCCCAGCCGCCGCTAACGGCAAATTCGCTCAGATGAAGCCCTCCGAATTGCAGCGGTCTGAACGACCGGTCCGCACCGGCCACCCTGAGCCCAATCCCGGTCCATGAAGCAGGGTTCGTAGGCTGAACAGGAAAACTCGGCAGCGAGGACGCCCGCAACCCGACAGCCAGCAACAAGCAGCCTCGGCTTCCGATAGCTCCCCGGGGAGGCCGAGCGCTGCTTAGGCGCGGAAAACGATGTGAAGCGCTTGATTTAAATATATTGAATTGATAGACATTGTATATTACACCTAAGGCCGTTTGAATCAAAACGGCGCCAGGTCGACAATCGGGGGACTGAATGACAGCTCGGGCAGGCCTCATTGCGTTAGGAGTCACGCTACTGACGTCGGCGGCGCATGCGGCCGATCTGCCGACAACCAAGTCGGCTCCGCCGCCTCCGGCGACGAACTGCTTCTCGAGCCTCTGGAGCTACTTGAATAGCAGCGCTGCGGATTGTCCCCTGAGCTACGCAGGCATCACCGCCTATGCGACGATTGACGTCGGCCTCGGCTACAGCTCCAACGGCGCGCCCGCGAGCCGGACGTACTCGAACAACGTTTACAGTTTCGTGGGCAAGCAGAGCTACGGAGCCAAGTGGCTCTGGACGCCGAACGGCATCAACCAATCGGTGGTCGGCCTCAATATAAGGGAGGCGATTCCGTGGCTGCCTGGCTGGTCGCTCGTCGGCGCGGTGGAAACCGGATTCAACCCCTATTCCGGCGACCTCGTCAACGGACCACGTTCGCTTGTGCAGAACAATGGCCGGGCGTTGGTCCTCCAGAGCGCAAACAGCGACTCGAGCCGCGCCGGGCAATTTGACAACTCTGTGGGATATCTCGGCGTCAGCAACAAGACCTACGGCACGCTTACCGTTGGCCGGGTGACCTCGCTGACGCTCGACGGCGTCATCGCCTATGATCCGATGGGCGGCTCCTATGCGTTTTCGGCGCTCGGCTATTCCGGCTCATACGCAGGTTTCGGCGACACGGAAACCAACCGCGCCAACACCGGAGTGAAGTACCGCGTGACTTATGAGAACTTCCACGGCGGGGGCCTGGTGCAGTGGGGCGGCTATGCCCAGGGCAATGGCGCGACTGGCCTCTACCAAGGGGATATCGGCGCGGACTTTGAACGCTTCGGCGGCCTGCTGTCGGTGGACCTCGTTGGCAGCTACGCTCGGAACGCGGTGAGCCTCTCCAACTTCGCCGGATCCTGCGCCACGCTGACCAAGGGCGCCTTCGCCGGCCAGACCGGCTGCACCAGCGGGATCCCAAACTTCTACGGCCCCGACGACCTCAAAGCGACGCTATCCAACAACAGCGGGCTTATGTTGCTCGCCAAATACAAATGGGGCCCGGTGACCCTCTCAGGCGGCTGGATGTGGTGGCAGCAAGCGAATCCCAGCGACGAGTTTCTGAACGGCTTCCAGACACTCGGCGGCTACAGCGTCCCCGCGACCATCGTCACGACCAACAAATCCATCGCGAAACTCTTTCCGACGGCGTGGACCAACTACACCGCCTACAACAAGATGCGGGTCGTCAACGTCCCCTTCATAGGCGCCAAATATGCGATCAATTCCGATCTGGACGTAACCGGCGCCTTCTACTACGAAAACCAGAACAACTATAATTCCTCGGCCACGCCCTGCGCCTACGCCAAGACCCGTTTTGTCCAGCCAAGCGGCAATGTTCTTAACGTCATACGCGAAAACAGCAACGCTTGCGCCGGCACGCAGTACGCCGCTCTCCGCCAGGATCGATTATCGGCCGCTCAACCGCGTCGATCTCTACGCCGGCGTGATGTTCTCGAACGTCTATGGCGGGCTGGCGAACGGCTTTTTGGCGACCCAAAACATCGCCCCGACCGCGGGCTTGCGTGTGAAGTTCTAACTGTACTTCACGTGGCGGAGGGCTGACTTCGGCGCCTTACGCGTTAGGCCCCTCACCTGTGATCGATGCAGCCCCATCTCATGCAATCATCGGGATTGCGACTGAGGCCGTCGGTCCGATGGACGTTGTACGGCTCATGCTGATAGGGGTTCGGGCTCCTGAACACGAGTGGCAGCTGATCCGGAGGGAGCCGCAATGCGGCCCGCAAGGTCATGACCGGAATGCCTTGGTCTTCGGCGCAGGCCGCAACCGGAGCCGCCAGCGAACCCGCCAGCGCTGCGGCAACCGCCAGGCGGCTCATCAGCGATAACCTCATTCTTGCCTCCTCGTCGCTCCGTCAGACCGTCGCTTGCCCGCGTCGTCTTTAGCCGTCGCATCTTCTCCGCCCAGGACATTGGGCGGGGCGCAGCCGAAGACAAATAAATTCGATTTCATAGAGCAAATTGCATCGTGGAACGCCGCGGACCCAGCCTCCGCCAGGCGGATGCGTGACCGCGAGGCTGCTTGGCTCCGGCGGCTGCGCCTCGCCATTCGCGATGGGGCGCTTCCGGGTTACGAGTTCGCCTCGCATCGGGCGGCTGATAGACGTTCCGTGTCCGCTCCGACAAGCGGCAGGACCTCAAGCGAAAGGCGCGAAAACACGTGGCTTATCCAGGGATTGCAGGAAAAGCGGCGATCGTGACCGGGGCCGCGGGCGGAATCGGAAAAGCCCTTGTCGACTCCTTCGTCAAGCAAGGCCTGCGGGTGGCGGCGCTGGATATCGACGAGAAAGGGGTTCGCGCCCTGCAGGACAAATACGGAGACGCGAAAGTCCTTGGCCTTGGAATTGATGTCTCGGACCCGGCGGATTGCCGCCGGCGAGTCGCGGCAGTCGCGGAGCGACTCGGAACCGTGCACATTCTCGTCAACAATGCAGCTCTCGGCATGAACGCCGTCGCGCATGATTACGACGACGAGCATTTGCAGATCGAAGACGTGCCCGACGACCTCTGGCGACGTTTCTTCGCCGTCAATGTGAACGGCGCATTCTTCATGACCCGATCGGTCGTGCCGATCTTCCGCAAGCAGAAATGGGGGCGGGTCATCAACGTCTCGACCAGCATCCTGACAATGATGCGCAAAGGCTTCGTTCCCTACGGGCCTACGAAAGCGGCGCTGGAGGCCTGGTCGCTGATCCTGTCGCGTCAGCTCGAGGGAAGCGGCATCACCGTCAACGTTGTTCTGCCTGGCGGGCCGGTCGATACGGCCATGGTGCCCGGCGACGACCGCAGCGCGCTGATTTCTCCGGATGTGATGTCGGCGCCGATGCTGGCTCTGTTCACGGAAGCGGGCGGAGCCGTCACCGGACAGCGCTTCATCGCTGTCGAGTGGGATGAGAGCCTGGGGATTGACCCGGCGGCTCAGCCGCATGCGCCGGCCGCCTGGCCGCAACTCGCCAAGCCATTCTCGAAGATGCGGTAGCGCCTCGAGTGGACTGCTTTTGGATCGAGGCGGCGGAAAGGCAACGGCTCGGACGACAATTGACGCCGACATTGACGTCGACAATTTGGCTCTTATGGCGTTAGCTGTTGTTTCGGGAATTCTGCCGTGAGCCGTCATGGCCGCGCTCGTCGCGGCCATCCACGCCGCCCCGCCGCGATGATCTGAATCGCAAAAGGATCGTGTTATCGTATCAGATGCTTATCCTGAGGGAGCGCGTTCTCGTGGGTGGCCGGGTCGAGCCCGGCCAGGACACTTCATGACCTGTTTCGCCCTCCCCGGGGCCCGAAATCCAGTGGGCCAACGCGTAACGCGATAAGAGCCGACAATTTGGCTCTTATAGCGTTAGCTGTTGATATGGGCCATTTCCGATAGCGCCGAGGATCCATTTTGGCGGATCGAGAGGTTGGCCCCAGGCTTCGAGGGCGCGTCGCCAGCCCAGGTAGTTTGGCAGGTTCTTGGTGGCGACGCCGTTGAAGCGGTTGAGCCATTGCTTGAGGCGGCTGTGGTAGGCGTTGACGTTGTTGATGTGCAGATGCGGCGCTTCGGGGGTCGGCTTGCCCGGCGCGGGCACGGCGTGGAAGGGAATTCTGGCCTTGCGCGCGAACGCGGCCAGCGGCTTGCCGCCATCGCCGACGAGGTGGTTTCCGGGGGTCACGATCCCCGTCAGCGCCGCGGCGATCGAGGCGCTGTCGTCCTGCGGCAGCACGGCGTCGAAGGTTGCGCCCTTGCGGTCGCGGGCGACGAGGACGGGGATATTGTCCTGATAGGAGCCGGGATGGCGCGCGGTTCCGCCGCGTTTGCGCGCCGCGCGGGACAAGTCGGACCGGCGGCCCTTGA
Organism: uncultured Alphaproteobacteria bacterium; assembly: GCA_963820095.1. Classification (GTDB taxonomy): domain Bacteria; phylum Pseudomonadota; class Alphaproteobacteria; order Rhizobiales; family Beijerinckiaceae; genus Roseiarcus. The sequence continues at coordinate 129,853 of CAWFZA010000014.1, read as the reverse complement.
AGGATTCGAGGATAAAGGTCTCATCCGCCTCGACGATTCCGTTCAACGTTCGAGGCTTGTCGTCGGCCGGCGCGCGAAGAAACCGATGCCGCCAGCGGAAGGCGGTTGTCGGATGGACGCCGCAGAACGCCGCGGTCTTGGCCAGGCTCCTGCCCTCGATCATCGCCCGGGCGTGAGCGAGCCACTTCTCCCTCTTGCGCAGATGCGCCATCGGCGTTTTGGTCAGCGCGTTGAACGTGCGCCGGCAGCTCTTGCAGCGATAACGCAAAAGCCCGTCCGAACGGCCCCAGCCGACGATCTCGCGGCTCGCGCAATGGGGACAGCCCTGACGCTCGACCCGCTTAACGCCGGTCGTTCCGAGCGCATCCTCGCTCCGGTTGCTCTTTGTCTTCCTCCCCGGTCGCCGCATCGGCGGCGGACGTCTCCAGCGCCGCCAACGCCTCCGCCCGTTGCGCCGCGCTCATCGCAGAAATCGCCGACAGCCAAACCGAAAACTCCTCAGACTTCATCGAATCACTCCTCAATCCGATCCAGCCTAAATCAAATCAACACCTAACGCGATAAGAGCCGACATTTTCTTGCAGGAAATCAGAAATCGGATTAGGCTTGCCCCATGAACAAGCCCGCGCTTCCGCACGGCAAGAAAGCTCGCGCCCACGCCGGCGCGCCCAACGGGGCCAAAGGGCGCACGAATTTTCTTTCCGCGAAAATCCCATGTAACCCACTGAAAAGGCTCGATTCGGACGAGAGAATCCAAGGAAATCCAAGACAATCCAACCCTTAAAAGCGGGGTCTTTGAAGCGAAACGGTCAGGCGCCAAGAAAACCCAAATCGATCGATCAGATCAACGTCTCTAGTCAGTAAAAATAATGCGACGCCAACCGATCACCGGCCGGGCGGGCGCTGCGACCGTCGCTGGGAGGAGGACGGACGGTCGTAAGGGGTGAACGCGGCGGAGCCGTTCCCGCGTTCAGTTCAGCACGTTCTTGATGAAGTCGCCGTCTTTCATCACGACCGGGATATACCGCCCTTCCTCATCGAGCGCGGACAGATCCTCAAGAGGATCCTTTTCGACGACGATGAGATCGGCGTAGGCGCCGACCGCGACAGTCCCAACCTTTCCGCTCATCCTGATGAGCTCCGCAGCATTGCAGGTGGCCGAGCGGATCACGTCGATCGCGGGTAGCGTGCGGCCGCGAATGACGAACTCCCCGCCCTGGTGCTTGTGCAAGAAGCCGAGCAGGTCGGTGCCGTAGGCCATCTTGACGCCGGCTTTGTGCAGGATCTCGAGCGACTCGGGGCTCTTCTTGATCACGTAGTCGAGCCGAGAAGAGAAGCCAGGATCGAGTTCGCAGCGCCTTCTCTTCAGTCTTCTGCGATTCGTAGGCGATGATCGTCGGGGTGACGATGACGTTCTTCTCCTTCATCAGCTTCGCCGTGGCCGGCTCAACCAGCGTCGCATGCTCGACCGACTGGAAGCCGATCTCGACGGCGCGGCGCACCGCCTCATCGGAATAGAGATGGCCGCAGACGTAGGTCTGCGCCTTGTCGGCCTCCTCGACAAACGTTGCCAACTCATCTCGCGAAAAGCCAAGCCGCAGGATGGGGAACTTGCCCGAAGCCGCGCCGCCAGCCGCCATAACCTTGATGAACTGGGCGCCTTTGCGCAACTCTTCGCGCACGGCGAAGCGGACGGCCTCGACGCCGTCGACGACGCGGCTGACCGATCCGAGGCGGCGATTCAGCGTTTCGACGTCGCTCCCGTCAAAGGGCTGGCGGACGTCGGTATGACCGCCGGTCTGGACGAACGCCTTGCCGCAAATAAAGAGACGCGGCCCTTCAATGACCTTTTCAGCGATAGCGCGCTGGAAGCCGGCGTCGGCGCCGCCGAGGTCACGCACGCTGGTGAACCCCCGCAAAAGCATCTGCTTCATGATGCGGGCGGCATGCAGCGCGACGTACGAATCCGGCAAGCGCGCGAAGTCGGACGGATCGGGGAGTGGCGACACGATGTGGACGTGACAGTCGATGAGGCCCGGCATCAAGGTCTTGCCGCGCAGGTCGATGCGGTGGGCGGAGGAATCCTTGATCGGCTTGTCCGAAATCTCCTTGATGAGGCCGTCCGCCACACGGACAAAACGGTCATGCTCCCCTTCGTCGCTGGACCCGTCGAGAATGCGCGCGTTTTCGAAGATCGCCGATTGCATGGCTCCTCAGGCTCCTCGCTGGTTTCGCCGCGCGCTGGCGAGCGACGATCGTCCTTCATTTCAGCCGGGCTGACCGGCGCAATGTAGCCCAGCCCACCCGATCTCGAACACGTAATTCGCCATGCGCTCCTCGCCGTTGGCGACGCAATCGCCGGCGACCGACCGTCTAATCGTTCTCGCGCCCGTATCGGTTCACGAATGCGTCGATTTCGTCGCGGTGGGACAAGGTGTAGTCGAGCTCGTCGAAGCCGTTCAAAAGGCAATATTTGGCGAATGGGTCGATTTCGAATGCGTGCGTTGAGCCGTCAGGCAGCGTAACGGTCTGCGCTTCGAGGTCGATGCCGATCGCCAGATCCGGCGTTTCGGCGATGCGCGTCAACAGATCGGTGACGACCGCCTCCGGGAGCCGGACCGGCAGAAGACCGTTCTTGACGCAGTTATTGTAGAAAATGTCGCCGAAGCTCGGCGCGATGACAACTTCGACCCCATAGTCATGGAGCGCCCAGACGGCATTCTCGCGCGAGGAGCCGCAACCGAAATTGACATTGGCCACAACGACGCGCGCGCCGCGATGGCAGGGCCGGTTCAGCACAAACTCGGGTCGTTCCACTCCATTCGAGTCGAAACGCAGATCGTGAAATAGATACTGCCCGAAGCCGCCGCTGCGAGGCTTCGGCAGAAAGCGAGCCGGAATGATCTGATCTGTGTCGATATTTGGCTGAAAGAAGGGAACCGTCGACAATTCCAAACTCTTGAACGCCCTCACCTCATCCCCCGGGCAGCATCTTGCGCACATCAGCCAGACGGCCTGCGACCGCGGCCGCGGCCGCCATCTGCGGGCTCAGCAAATGGGTGCGGGCGTTCCTTCCCTGTCGGCCAACGAAATTCCTGTTCGAGGTCGAGGCGCATCGTTCGAACTCGCCAACCGTTTCACCATTGGTGCCGAGACACATCGAGCAGCCGGCCTCGCGCCACTCGAATCCGGCTTGTTTGAAGACTGTGTCCAGTCTCTCCGCCTCGGCCTGCGCTTTCACCAATCCGGACCCCGGAACCACCCAACCGCGCACATGTTCGCTCACCTTGCGGCCCGCCACGATCGCGGCGGCGCTCCGCAAGTCCTCGATCCGACCGTTCGTGCACGAGCCGATGAACACGCGATCGACAGGGACGGAGTCGAGCCTATCGCCTGGCTTGAGATCCATGTATTTGAGCGCGCGCTCCATGCTCTCCCGCCGTTCGGGGCTGGAAGCGACCGTTGGATCGGGAACGCATCCGTCGATCGGAGCGACGTCCTGCGGGCTCGTGCCCCATGTCACCATCGGCGCAATTTCCGCGCCGCCGAGGCTGACCTCGCTGTCGAACGCCGCGTCGGGATCGCTTGGAAGCTTGCGCCAACGGACAAGCGCCCGGTCCCATTCCTCGCCCTTGGGCGCGTAAGGGCCGCCCGGCGAGATAAGAGAAGGTGGTCTCGTCCGGCGCGATCATGCCGGCGCGCGCGCCCGCCTCGATCGACATGTTGCAGACGGTGAGACGGCCTTCCATCGACAGCCCCGCGATCGCCGAGCCGGCATATTCGATCACATGCCCGTTGCGCCGGCCGTGCCAATGCGGCCGATGATGGCGAGAATGATATCTTTGGCGCACACGCCCGGCGCGAGGCGCCCATCAACACTGATGCGCATCGTCTTTGGCCTGCGCTGCCAAAGCGTCTGGGTGGCCAGGATGTGGTTGGCTTCGGTCATGCCAAGGCCGAAGGCGAGCGCGCCGACCGCGCCATGGGTCGAAGTATGACTGTCGGCGCAGACAAGGATCATGCCGGGCTGGCTGATGCCCTGTTCGGGGCCAACGACGTGCACGATGCCGTGCCGCTGGTCTTTCAGGCCAAACATCTGGACGCCGAAATCAGACGTATATTGGGCAAGAGATTCGACCATGTATCGCCGTTCGGCGTCAGGGATCTCAGACGCCTCACGCGTATCGGTCGGCACGTAGTGATCAGGTGTCGCGAAAGTCTGAGATGGCGCATGCGGTTTGAGACCGCGCGCCGTCAAGAATTCGAAGGCTGGCGCATAGCCGTCGTGAATGAGATGGCGATCGATATACAGCAATGTCTGGCCATCCGATCGCTCGAGGACGCGGTGCCTCGACCAGATTTTCTCGAGCATCGTCCGAGCCGTCGCGGCTGTCACGAGGATTCTCCCTTCTCAATAGCCGGTCGGCGTGGGAACTCATATAGGAGCCGGGTGACGACGCCGAAATCGTACTTGGACAATCTATCATCGCGTTTCGCGACGTATCCCGATGTGCGTCGTTCGCCACGTCATATCTAACATATACTTAATGCTGCGGACATGCTTTTGTAGCGGGGTCTTTGGATGTAGAAGGTTAGCTGTTATGCGATCGAACGCCCGAGGGCGCGCGACGATCTCGCCGGCCGTTCCGTCGCCCGAGCGGTTGTTTCAGAATGTCTGCTGATGCGTTTTGATCTGCTATCGTTGAAGCTGTTCATCGCGGTCTGCGAAAGCAAAAGCATTTCTCGCGCGGCTTCCAGGGAGCATATTGCGGCCTCGGCGGTCAGCAAGCGAATCTCCGATCTTGAAGACCTGGTGAAGGCGCCACTCTTTCACCGGACAACCAAAGGTCTCGAGCCGACCGCTTCCGCGCAGGCGCTCCTGCGGCACGCGCGGGTCATCATGCGCGACCTGCAGCAGATGGAATCCGAACTCGCAGAGCATGCGACGGGCCTTTGCGGCAATGTGCGAATTCACGCGAGCGTCTCGACGATATTGCAGCATCTTCCGCGCGACCTCGCTAATTTCCTTGCGATCCACACGGCGATCCGCGTTGACCTCGAAGAAGGCACAAGCCAGCAAGTCGTTCGCTCGGTTGCCGAGAACGCGGCGGACATCGGGATTTTCGGTGGGTATCTTCCGGCGGCGGGGCTTCAGATCCTCCCCTATCGGTCCGATAAGTTGGTCGCGATCATGCCGGCGGAACATCCCCTCGCCGAGCGCAAGAAGGTCAAATTCGCTGAGCTTGCAGAGTTCGACCTTGTCGGCCCGCAAAAGGGCAGCTTCCTCGACGCGCTGGTCATGAAAGCAGTCAGCGAGCGCAATCTGGCGCTCAAGATGCGGATACGCGTCAACGGCTTCGAGACGGTCTGCAGCATGGTCGAGGCCAGCCTCGGCGTTGGCCTCGTTCCCGAGCGTTGCGCCAAGCGGTATGTCGCCGGGGGACAAGTCACAGCCGTGCCGCTCGATGAGGAATGGGCGACGCGCAACTGGAAGATATGCGTGCGCGACCCGGCTTCGCAGCCGCCGCCCGTCCGCATGCTGGTGGAGCATCTCAGTTCAAAGGACTCGGACCGCCCCACGCGCGTGGTGGACTTTGCGGGGGCCGCGACGCGTTCGCGCGGCGGATAGGCGCCGTCCGGAATCAAGCGCTGGCCCGCACCGCGCTCACCACCGCTTCACCCATCGCGTCGGTGCCAATTTTCTTGCCGCCCTCTTGCATGATGTCGGCGGTTCTATAGCCCTGCGCGAGCACCTTGCGGACGGCGTTTTCGATTCTCTTCGCGTGCTCCTCCATGTCGAAAGAATGACGAAGCATCATCGCGGCGGACAGAATCGCGGCGAGCGGATTGGCGATATTCTTGCCTGCGATGTCAGGCGCCGTTCCATGGACCGGCTCATAAAGCCCCTTCTTGTTGTCGCCAAGGGAGGCCGAGGGCAGCATCCCGATCGAACCTGTAAGCATCGCCGCGGCGTCGGAGAGAATGTCGCCGAACACATTGCCCATGACCATCACATCGAACTGACGAGGATCGCGCACGAGGTGCATGACAGCCGCGTCGACATAGAGGTGCGTAAGCTCGACGTCAGGATAGGACTTTCCGACGCGCGTCGCGACCTCTCGCCACAACGCCATCGTTTCGAGCACATTCGATTTGTCCACCGAGCAAACCTTGTGGCGTCTTTTGCGCGCTTCCCGGAACGCGACATGCATGATGCGTTCGATCTCCGACTCGGAGTAGCGCATGGTGTTGACGCCCATGCGCTCTCCCGCGGCGTTTGTCTCGATCCCGCGCGGCTCACCAAAATAGAGGTCGCCGTTGAGCTCGCGCAGCATGAGAATGTCGACGCCGCTCACGACCGAACGCTTGAGCGACGAAGCCTCCTCAAGCTCCGGAAAGACGAAGATCGGTCGATAGTTCGCAAATAGCGTGAGCGCCTTGCGCAAGCGCAAGAGCCCGTTTCCCGCCCCCTCGCGCGGAGGCCTCGTCTCGTCTTCGACGACGCCTGCGCCTCCGAGAAGAATGGCGTCTGAAGCCTGGGCCAGTTTCAGGGTGTCTGGCGGCAACGCGTCTCCGACGGTCTCCTGGCCGGCTCCGCCGATCGGCGCTTCCTTCAATTCGTACGACACGGAATTGCCCAGAGTCGCTTCCAGAACTCTAACGGCCTGCGCGGTGACCTCCTTGCCGATTCCGTCGCCGGGAAGCACTGCGATCTTCATTTAAGTCATCCACTCTTGGTCCGGATTGAATTCGCCGCGCAGTCAGAAATCCGCAGACGGCTTCGTCAGGCGGGTGAAATCAAGGTTATATGGCCTCAAGCGCTGCCGCTAAGTCGCAATTCAGAACAGGTTCATCGCAGATCGCGACGACCCGTCCTTGGCTTTGCTAAGCCGCCTTCGCTCCCGCGAGCTCCTCGTAAACCGTCCGTTCGAACGCGCGGTAAGCCTTCAAGATTGCGGGATCTGCGAACGGGATCACCTGGGTCATCATGAGGCCGCCGATCTTCACTGTGGGGTCGATCCAGAAATAGGTGTTCGCCAGCCCGCCCCAGCTCAGACTGCCGGGGCTCCGCCCTTCGGCCGAGCGCTCGAGATTGATGAGGAAGCTCAAACCCCACCCCTGGCGCTGCCCGGGGAAGAAATCCACATCATGCGACAGGTTGGGCATCGCGATCTTGATCACCCCGGCTTCGAGCGGCGCAATATGGTTCTCTCCCATGAGGGCGACCGTCTTCGGCTTGAGCACAGCCTTTCCGCTCTTCGATTGGCCGTCCGCCAGCATCATCTGCATGAATGCGGCGTAGTCGCCGGGGACGCCGCAAAGACCCCCGCCGCCCATGAAGAATTCAGGATCCTGCGCGACCTCATGATCGGCGATCGGAGCAATCGTTCCGTCCGGCTCCTTCTGGTGGACGGTTGCGCGACGCGCCTTCTGCGCCGCTGTCTGGATGAAATCGGTATCGTCCATGCCCAATGGGTCGAACAGGTTCTTGCGCAGGTAGTCGCGCAGCGACTGGCCGCTGACCGCCTCGATCAACTGACCGATCCAATCAATGCTGATGCCGTATTCCCATCGATCGCCGGGGTCGGCGAGCAGCGGCTGATCAAGCGAACGCCGCTTGCAGTGAATGAGATCGGGAAGGTCGTATGTTTGCAGATAACGGAGGATGACGCCGTTCGCCCAGTTGTAACCAAAGCCAGCCGTGTGGGTTAACAATTGACGCGGCGTGATCGGCCGCTTGGCCGGCCTCAGTTTGGGCGAGCCGTCGGCTTCGAAACCCTCGAGCACCTGGACTGACGCCAACTGCGGCAGGATGTTGCTTGCCGGTTCATCAAGCTTGAGGCGTCCCTGTTCGACGAGCTGCATCGCGCCAGCAGCGACGAGCGCCTTCGTCATCGAGGCGTACCAGAACACCGTGTCGAGCGTCATCGGCTCGCTACGGCCCACGCCCTTTGTTCCGGCGGCGCCCTGGTAGAGCGGACCGCGGTCGTTAATGACGATCGCCGCCACGCCGGGCGCGGCGCCGGATTTGACGAGATCGTCAAGAACGCGATCGATGCGCTCGCTCATGACCATGGGTCGCTCTCCCCTGTTAGTCTGCGCGCGCTTTCGGCGCGCGCCGGAGCGAGGCCGACGCCGGCCGCTAGCGCGCTCAGATAGGCGAGAGCTGTCGCCGTCTTCAGTAACCCTCGGAACGCCATTTTCGTCCTCCCTTTCCGCTCCCAGCCCTTTGGCGCCGGATATTGTTCCAAACGGTATGCTGCGCCCTGGTGGTGCAAGAAGTCGTCACTTGGAAAGGGTTCATCGCAATTCGCGACGGATAGCGGCTGCGAGCTTCAGGAGGCGATGTCCGGCAGGCTAGAAAAGGCGTTGCGCAGCGCTTCGCCCCAATGCTGTGAGATGGCGACGAAGCGGGGATTGTCGGCCTCGATGCGTTGGCGTACCTCAAACTTCTGGCTGTCGCGGCGCATCACCGCGAGATCGAGCGGCATGCCGACTGACAGATTGGAGCGCAACGTCGAATCCATCGACACACAGACCGCCTTCATCACCTGATCGAGCGGCGTCCTCATCGACAGCACGCGATCGAGGATCGGCTTGCCATATTTGTGCTCGCCGATTTGGAAATAGGGTGTGTCCTCAGTCGCTTCGACGAAATTGCCCGCTGAATACACCATGAAGAGGCGGTGCCGACCGCCCTTGCGCTGCCCGGCGACGAGAATTGTTGCATCGGCGCCAGAGCGCTCGGCCTGAATCGAGTCGCGATACCGGTCCTGTAGCCCCTGCATTGCCTCGCCGACCAACTCGGCGACACGGTACATGGACGGGGCGTTGAGGATCGTCTGCACTTCCCGGGTTTCGGACGACTTCTCGATCGCCTGCTTGAGACGGGTAATCACGCCCTGGGTGATCGATAGATTACCCGAGCACATCATGCCAATCGCGCGCTCCTCACAGCTTTCCCAGGTGAACATCTTGGAGAAGCGCGAGATGTTGTCGACACCAGCATTGGTCCGGGTGTCGGAGAGCAGCACGAGCCCGTCGGCGACGCGCACTGCGACGCAATACGTCATTTGTGTCGCCGCCCCCGCGTCATTGCTGCTGCTGTTGCTGTTGGATCGCCGCGATATCACCCTCGCCGAGCGCAATCCGCACGTCCGCCGAGACGATGCCGGACCCGCCGCCGGTCACGATCCCGCGCACCGGTGCAGCGTCGTCGGCGTCAAGGCCAGTGCAGAGGCGGACATAATGGTCGGTCGGACTGAGCCCGTTGGTCACGTCGAAACCGACCCAGCCGAACTGGTCGACATAGGCTTCGGCCCAGGCGTGGGTTTCGAACTGCTGGTGCTCCTCGTCGCTAGCCAGGAGATAGCCTGCAACGTAACGCACCGGCACGCCCCTCGCCCGGGCCGCGGCGATGAAGACATGGGCATGGTCCTGACAGACGCCGCCGCCACGGGCGAGCGCTGTTGCGGCCGACGTCGTGCTGTCTGTGACCGCAGGGCGATAGGCCATCGCTTCGCGCACACGCTGGCTCAGCGCGTGGAGACCTGGCAGAGCATCGGCGCCAGGCGCGAGTCCTTCACCCAGCGCAGCGATCGCGTCGTCCGGCTGCGTCAGCGGCGTGTCGCGCAGGAACACCGCTGGCGGACAGGCGCGACGCAAGCCCTTGACGATGCCGGCCTTGTCCTCGGTTTCGACGCGGCCGTGCGCAACGATCTCCAGCGCGTCGTGATAGTTCTGGGTCAGCCATTGCGCGTAACGCTCGCCATACCCACCGACAATCGGCTGGCCGACCGCCTTGCCATCGACCTCGACATGCCAATCGATCACGCGCTGCCCCTCGAAACTCTGCGGGAACAGCTTGAGCCGGAGCGCAAGGCCGGCCGCGCCCTGCGGGTAGTGCATATGCGTAAGATGGCGGACGACGAGCAGCATCAGGCGAAGTGATAGGCCAGCGCGATTTCGCGCGAGAGGCGATTGGTGACGGCCAGCGCGTTTAGCACGAATTCATGCAGCCCCTCCTCGAAAATCTCGCCGCGCTCGCGATCGCGCAGATCGGCGAGCAAGGCGGCGGCGGTGTCTTGCGCGGCGCTGCGGCTGCCATGCGCTTCGGCCACCCGCCCAAGATGCCAACCGATCTGGCCGAAACAGAAGGAGACCGAGCGCGGGAATTGCGGATTGAGGATCAGCAGGTCGGCGACCCGCCACGGCTTATAGTCGCCGCCGCCATAGACGTGATGATAAGCTCGCGCGGCCGACAGCGCATGGAGCACCGAAGTCCATTGATAATGGTCGCGCGCGCCGCCGATGACCGCGGTCTCGGGTAGTAGCACATAATATTTCACGTCCAGCAGCCGAAGCGTCATCTCGGCGCGTTCGAGCGCGCCACCGATGCGCAAGAAATCATGCCCCTCATTGCGAATCTGCCCGGTCTCGGCTGCGCCGCGGAAGGTGGAGGCGCGAGTCTTCACCCAATCGAGCAGAATCGGCAGGTCACGGCGCGCCTGGGCTACGTCATAATGCTCGAGCTTGCGCCAGTCGTCGTTAAGCGCTTCCCACATGTCCTGCGTCAGCGCTGTGCGCACCGCGCGGCCGTTGGCGCGCGCGCTCAGCATGCACGAGCGGATGGACGAAGGATTGGCCTCGTCGAGCAACAGCAGGCGGACGATATCGGCCTCGGCGACGGCTCGATCCTGCTCGACCAATGCGTCACAGCCGGTGACACGCAGCACCGATCGCCATTCCTCGCGGTGGATCGGGCCCGGCAGGATCGCCATGCGCTGGCCCATCTGGATCAGGCGCGCGGTGCTTTCCGCGCGCTCGATGTAGCGCGCCATCCAGAAGATGTTTCCGGCAGCGCGGCTCAGCATCTCATTCGTCCAGCACCCAGGTGTCTTTCACTCCGCCGCCCTGCGACGAATTGACAACCAGCGAGCCCTCGGTCAGCGCGACGCGGGTCAGCCCGCCCGGCGCCAGCCGCATCTGCCTGCCGACCAGACAATAGGGGCGGAAATCGACATGGCGGCCCACGATCTCGTGGCGACCGAGCACGGGAGCCGTCGAAAGATCAAGCGTCGGCTGGGCGATGAAATTGGCCGGGTTGGCCTTGATCCGCTTGGCGTAGGCCTCGATCTCGGCGCGCGTCGCCTTTGGGCCGATCAGCATGCCATAGCCGCCCGAGCCGTGCACTTCCTTGGCGACCAGTTCCCCCAGATGTTCGAGCACATAGGCGCGCTCGTCGGGCAGTTCGCAGCGCCAGGTCGGCACATTCTGCAGGATTGGCGTTTCGGACAGGTAAAAGCGGATCATCTCCGGCACAAACATATAGATCGCCTTGTCGTCGGCGATCCCCGCGCCGGGAGCAGAACACAAGGCCACGCCGCCTGCGCGGTAGGCGCCGAATAGTCCCGCCACGCCGAGCATCGAATCCGGCCGAAAGGTCAGCGGATCGATGAAATCGTCGTCGATTCGGCGATAGATCACGTCGACGCGCTTCGGCCCGTGCGTAGTCTTCATCCACACCTTATCGTCACTAACATAGAGATCCATCGGCTCGACCAATTCGACGCCCATCAAATCGGCCAGGAAACTGTGCTCGTAGTAGGCCGAGTTGAACGCGCCCGGCGTCAGCATCACCACAGTGGGATTGCTGCTTGCGCCGGACGGAGCGACTTCCATCAATGTCGCGAGCAGATCATTGGGATAGGAATCGATCGGCGCGACATGCATCGTGCCGAATAGCTCGGGGAACAGGCGCTGCATGATCTCGCGATTCTCGAGCATGTAGCTGACGCCCGAGGGCGTGCGGCAATTGTCCTCCAGCACTTGGAAACCGCCCTCGGCGGTTCGGACGATGTCGATCCCGACGATGTGGCTGTAGACGCGTCCTGGTGGATCGAAGCCGAGCATTTCGGGCAGGAAGGCGCGATTGCGATAGACCAGATGGTCCGGCACGACGCCAGCGCGGATGATTTCGCCGCGATGATAGACATCGTGGAGAAAAGCGTTGAGCGTCCGAGCGCGCTGGCGGATGCCGCGATCCAGAATACGCCATTCCTCTGCGGCGAAGATCCGCGGCAGCAGATCAAATGGAATCAGCCGTTCGGGATCGCTGCCCTCGCCGTAGACGGCGAAGGTGATCCCGATGCGACGAAAGATCGTTTCGGCTTCCTTGAGCCTTGCGTTGAGCCCGTCGAGACCGACCGCGTCGACCCAGCGTTGGACGTCGGCATAGCAAGGCCTCACCGCGCCGGTCTGGTCGGTCATCTCGAAAAAACTCATTCGCCCTCCGTCGCCTATGATGCGCTGCACAATGGATTTGGCAAGAGGTTGATTTGGCGGTAAGCTCCCAAGTCTTGCAATTTTGAAACTCGCTGTCATTGATAGGCGAGGAGGACATCTGACTGCCTGCGGCCGCGAGGCAATCGGCCCAAGGTCTGATGCATGTCCTGCTCGACCTGACCGCCGCCTAGGGATCTGATAGACATTGGGCCTGGCCGCGACTGCAATCTGTTCTCCGGCCAAGCGAAAACGCGACCGCCTTGATGACCGAGGCGCCTGCGTCAATGCCCAGCAGGATGTCGCGGGTCATCAGCCGGACTTCGCGAGTGCTGGAGCAAGAGACAGAGTCATGCGGCCGGCCTTAAAGGGCGGCAACGAACTCTTTCGCCTTGTCGCGCATCGCTTCTTCCCTCGTTTGCTTCGCTTGATCACGTTTGCGATGGTGGCTGACCCACGAGCTTTGTCGCGGTGTCCGCGTCAGTTATCAGGCTGTGCAGCAATCCGCTTGCCCGCACGCCTCTCATAGCATGAATTTTGCCCTTCCCAGGCGAGAGCCTGATAAGAACGCGCCGGTCGACCGGCTAGGCATCGCGGCGGGTCTCGATGGGGCGTAAGAGGACAGATCAATGACCAGGGACGAAAGGGCGTTGCGCGCGAATATCGTGGCCAAGGCTCGTTGGATGAACGCGGCCGGTCTCAATCAGGGCACGTCCGGCAATATCTCCGCTCGCTACAAGGACGTGCTGCTCATCACCCCTTCCGCGACGCCCTATGACGCGATGACGCCTGAATCGATCGCCGCAATGCCGCTTGACGGAGAATATGGCGCCTGGAGAGGGCCTCTGAAGCCCTCGACGGAATGGCGGTTTCACTTTGACATCACGAAATCGCGGCCGGATGTCGGGGCCATCGTGCACACCCACTCGACCTACGCCACCGTGCTCGCGATAGCTCACAAGGAGATACCGGCGTGTCACTACATGATCGCCGCGTTCGGCGGAACGACGGTTCGGTGTGCTGACTACGCGCGCTATGGAACGAAAGAGCTGTCCGATTTTGCGCTTACGGCGCTCGAGGGGCGAAACGGTTGCCTTCTGGCCAATCACGGCATGATCGCGCTCGGCTCCAATCTCGAGAAGGCCATGTGGCTCGCCGTCGAACTCGAGACGATTGCGCGGCAGTATTACTTGTCGCTTGCAATCGGCAATCCGGTCATCCTGTCCGACGAGCAAATCGCCGAAACGGCGAAAGGTTTCGCGACCTACGGCCTTCAGGATACGCCGCAGACTAAGGCCGCGAAGAGAACAAAGGCGGCGACGAAACGCAAGCCGCGCAGATAGCAGGCCAAGGCGCATCCCGACGCCGGCTGCCCGACTGTGGATTGCGGGTCGGGCGCCGATCCCCGGGCCTGCCGCCTCTGCAAATTCCGCGCGTCAAGTCGGAATGCGGACTCGTGCCAAAAAGCTTGTGGAAAAACCGTCGGCGGCGATTTACTCCGCATTAACCATCGCCGACCATTGTCCTCTGCAGCGTCGCGTGGACTAACCTGCTGATTCGCGGCGCGAAATCAGTCGCGGGAGTTCTCGCCCATGATCTCGGCAGACCTATCCGAAGGCTTCTCCGGCCTCAAGCAATGGTCCGAGCCTGTCATCTTCGACCGGTTGGTCGCCGCTTACTACAAGCTGATCGAAGACCGCGAGCTGGCTCGCGGCCTGACACGCCTGCACGCACGCGTCTGGCGCACCCTCATCGCCGGCGACATGGAGGGTTTCGAGGAATTGCGCGAGATGCTGGTTGGCGCGCTCGAGCCATGCGATCTCACGCTCGATCATCTGGCGGAGGTCGATGGCGAGATCATGATCGAACTGCTCGATATCGTGATGGCGCGCTATAATCGCTCGCACCGCACCGCTCGGGCGTACCATCTCGCGCTGATGGAGCTGGCTGGACGATTGCCGCCGGTGCGGCTCGCCGCGTGAGACTAAAGCGCGTCGCTCTTGGATAGGCAGACGGAGGCCTGGCCGGGACGACAAATGGTTGCGGAAAATCATAAATCTGCATAAGCTGGCCCATGGACAATTCCGTTCTTCCGTATAGCCTTGACCGTCCGGCTTCCCACTCCGGGCGTTTCAACGGAAGAAGGGAAGAGAAAAATTCTTTGCGCTAAATTTCCCGTAACCCATTGATAAGTCTAAATTCTGACGAGAGAATCCAAGGAAATCCAAGGAAATCCAACAGTCGTAATCTGGGTTTTCGGAAGCAAAAGACCTCGTTCCAAGAAAATCAAAACGCTTCGCTCCGGCGAATGGGCCGCCCGCGCCCAAGACGGATGCCGAGTGGACACCGTCCAACCGCTCTTGGAGCGGCCGCGCCAGCCCGAGCGCGGCTATAGGGTTTCGCGCAGGCGTTTTCCTCTGATCTCGCGGTAGAATGGGCGCGGCCGGCGCTTGTCCAAGCCGCATTCGAGCGCTTGCGCGAGGTCGTCGAGCGCGGCGTGGGTGATCGCGGGCAGATCGAGGTTTCGCGCGTCGTCAAGCGGCGTCCAGACGAGCTCGACCAATTCGGCCTCAGAATGAACGGCGCCATCGACGCGCATGGCAATGAAGCGGGCGTCGACGATGAGGAAGCGGGCGTCGAAGCGCCTCGTGCGCCCGGGCGGGGTGATCGCGCGGGCCAGGAAGTCGATGGCGTCGAGCGAAGGATGGACGCCTGTCGCCGCGAAGCGGGTCCAGGCGCCCGGCGGCGGTTTTTGGGGCGCGCCTAAGCCGGGAATCCCGACGGCGAGCCCCGTCTCCTCGAAGGTTTCGCGAATGGCGGCGAGCGCGAGGGCCCGCGCAAAGCCAGGCGAGGGCCGGCGTACGCGGGCGTTGAGCTTCTCCTCGACGGCAGGATCGAGCGCTCCAGACGCGGCCATGCGCCGGTCCTCCGGCTCCAAGCGGCCGCCTGGGAAAACGAACTTGCCCGGCATGAACCGATGCCCCGCGTGCCGCTTGCCCATCAGGACCCGCGCGGTTCCACGCTCCGAGCCTTCAACCAGAATGAGCGTCGCGGCGTCGCGCGGGCGCGGCGCAGGTCCGGGCCGAGCCTGCTCGATCACGTGTTGTTGCTGAGATGGGACCCGAACCCGTGCATTCCCAGGGCCCATTGCTGCCCGACAATCGCACCCTTCGCCCGAGGCAAGATGAGGAGACTCGCGATCATCGTCATGGCGAGCCAGAACACAGCGACCCAGACGAGCGACGATTTTGGCCAGAGCTCATCCGACAACAGGATGCCAGCGCCGACTGCGTGGGCGACGATCAACAGCGTAATATAAGCCGGCGCATCGTCTGCACGGTGACCGCTGAGGGGCTCGCCGCAGACCTCGCAGGTATTGACGACCTTGAGATAGGAGCGGAACAGGTGGCCTCGGCCGCAGGCCGGACACCGACCAAGAAAACCGCGCGTCATCGCTTCGCGCAACGAGCGGTCAGGCCGGGGCGTCGGAATGCGCCAAATGCGGGACATGTCGTTCATCGACGCTTGCCCTTGTAGGTCGGCTTGCGCAGCGCGGACGCGCCCGCTTTTCGTACGCTCCGCGAGTCCGACGTGGGACGCACGATCTCGAACCTAAGAGCCCCGGCGAATGGAGCGGCCTCGATAAGGCGGACGGTAACCGGGGCGCCCAGCCGGAACGTTTCTTTGGTTCGCGTCCCGACTAGCGCGCGGTTGGCCTCCTCGAAGCGGAAATATTCATCGCCCAGAGTTCCTGCCGGGATAAACCCGTCAGCCCCGGTTTCGTTCAGTTTGACGAACAGACCGACGCGGGTCACGCCCGCGATGCGCCCAGCAAAGACCGCGCCAACGCGATCGGCGAGGTGCGCGGCGATCACGCGGTCGACGGTTTCCCGTTCCGCCGCCATCGCCCGCCGCTCGGCGGCTGAGATGTGCTCGGCGATCTGCGCCAACTCTCCGCCGCGCATATCGTTGAGGCCGTCCGGACCGAGGTTGAGCGCGCGGATGAGCGCGCGGTGGACGATGAGATCGGCATAGCGCCGGATTGGCGAGGTGAAATGCGCGTACCGGCGTAAGTTGAGCCCGAAATGGCCGTAGTTCTCATGGCTGTATTCGGCCTGCGCCTGGGCGCGCAAGACCACTTCGTTGACCAAAGCCTCGACCGCCTGTCCGCGCACGCAACTCAAGACGCTGTTGAAATGCGACGGGCGCACCCGCTCGCCCTTCGCCAGCTTGACGCCGATGGTGCGGAGAAATTCGATCAGATCGTCCAGCTTCTCGACGCTCGGCGCGTCGTGGGCGCGATAAAGCAGCGGGGAATGCGCGGCTTCCAGCGACTCGGCTGCGGCGACATTGGCGAGGATCATGAATTCCTCGATCAGCCGATGCGACTCGAGCCTCTCCGGCCACCGCACGTCCTTGAGGCGCCCCTCGGAATCGAGAACGAGCTTTCGCTCGGGCAGATCAAGATCCAGCGGATCGCGCCGCTCGCGCTCGATTCTGATGACCGAATGGGCGGCGTAGAGCGGCTTGAGCACGCTGTCGAGCAGCGGTCCTGTAGTGTCGTCCGGCCGGCCGTCGATCGCGGCCTGGGCCTGCTCGTAAGAGAGCTTGGCCGCAGAGCGCATCATGATGCGGTGGAATTTGTGCGAGCGCTTGCGCCCGTCAGCGCCGAGGATCATCCGTACCGCGAGCGCCGGCCGATCCTCATTCGCGCGTAGCGAGCAAAGATCGTTGGAAATCCGCTCCGGCAGCATCGGCACGACGCGGTCGGGAAAATAGACCGAGTTGCCGCGCTCGAGCGCCTCTCGATCCATCGCCATGCCAGGCTGGACGTAAGCGGCGACGTCGGCGATGGCGACGGTGACGATGAATCCGCCCGGGTTTTTGGGATCGGAATCCAGCTCAGCGTGGACGGCGTCGTCGTGATCTTTGGCGTCGGGCGGATCGATCGTGACAAGCGGCAGCTCGCGGCAGTCCTCGCGCGGGCGGCTCAGCCGGACCGGCCGAGCCGCCTCTGCCTCTTTCAGCGCGGCGGGCGAAAAGACGTGCGGAATATGATGGATCTCGAGCGCGATCAGGCTCACCGCGCGTTCGGACTTCACTGAACCTATGGTCTCGACGACGCGCGCAGGCGGCAAACCCAGGCGTCCCTCGCGCAACGGCTCGATGGCGACGAGGTCGCCGTCCCGCGCGTCTCCCCTCATGCCCGCAGGCACGAGATATTCACGGCCTGCGGCCTTCTTGTCGACCGGCGTCGCGCGTCCCGAGCCGTCCGCCGCGGTGCGATAAACGGCGAAGGCCCGCGCCTTCATTTTATCGAGAATCTTGACCACGCGGCCGGAATAGGCGGGCGCCTTGAGGCCTGCCTCGGGGTCGAACTCAACCCGCATCAAGACTCGCGCGCCAACGCTCGGGGCGGGGCTACGGTCGCGTTTCGCGCGGGAGCGACGCACGAGAATGCGCGGCGCGGGCTCTTCACTGTCCCACTCCACGGGCTTCGCAATCAGCTCGCCGTCGCGGTCTTTTTCGGCGATGTCGGCGACGACAAGCGACGGCAGGCGGCCTTCGACAGTCAGCGCCTTACGGCCGTGCGCAACGGCGCCTTCGGCCTGCAGATCCTTAATTAAGGTCTTCAATTCCGCTTTGGCTTCACCCGTCACGCCGAAGGCGCGGGCAATGTCGCGCTTGGTCACTCGCGCAGGCGCTCGCTCGCCGTTGGGAGCGGGCGCGCCGCCAATGAAGGCCATTACCTCCTCGCGCGAAGGCAGCGCACCGGCTTTCGGCTCCGGAGCGCGGCGAACGGCGGTGGCCGAGCGCCGGCGTATTTTTTGATTTTGCAATTGTCCCATTTCTCAAGCGCCGCAAAAGCGCGCCCCAATGTGTAACGTAAGTTCGATGGTCCAAGGAAACAAGCGTCCAGCCGAGCGCCCGCCGCCTCAGCCGCCGGCCTTCTCGATCCTCAGCAGCGTGAACAATTTCATCGGCGCAAGCTCGCTGCGCTCGACAATCCGCGCGTCAGGGCGGGAATCGATCCAGTTTCCGATAGCGGAATAGGGAAAGTTCGGATGCCACCCGAGCCAGGCGGCGGCCGTTTCCATCCGGCGCTCGACGCCCGCGCGAAACCCGCCTGAGGCGGCGAAATGGTTCATGACGATCAGCGTCCCGCCCGGCCTCAAGACCCGCCAAGCCTCGGCGAGCGTTCGATCCGGACTGGGAACGACGCTCATCACATAGGGCGCGAGCGCGACGTCAAACGCCGCGTCGGGAAATTCGAGCTGGGCGGCGTCCATCACATGGAGGCCCTTGACCTGCGCCAGTCCCTTGCGCTCGACGCGCGCGCGCGCCGAGCGCAGCATCGGGGCCGAGATGTCGATGCCGGTCACATGCACGTTGCCCGGCAGAAGCGGCAGTTCGAGCCCGGTGCCGACGCCGACAACCAGGATCTCGCCACCCGGTCCTGCAGCCTCGGCCGCCGCGCGAGCCGCCGCCGCCCGGCCCGGATGGAACGGCAGATCGAAGATGAGGTCGTAGATCGGGGCCCACCGGCTGTAAGCCGCTTCCGCCGTATGCCCTGCGTAGGTTTGCGTCGCGTCGATCGGATTCATTGTCGGTCCCTCCCGACAGGCCCGTACCCGCTGCCCCTCGCCTAGGCTGGCTCAACGCACTATAGCACGGACTTGTGCCGCCGCGGCGAGCCATTCCGTCAGGAGCCAGCGCCATGGAAGGGATCCACTCATGATTGACCATATCGGCTTTGCTGTCTCCAACGTGGAGCGATCGAAGACCTTTTACGTCGACGCGCTCAAGCCCCTTGGCATTGGCGTGGTGATGGAAGTGACGGCGGAGCAGACAGGAGCAGAGGCTCATGCCGGATTTGGCAAGGAAGACAAGCCGTTCTTCTGGATTGGCGGGGGTGGAAAGCCCAAAGGTGGGACGCATGTCGCGTTCGCAGCTCCCACACGCGCCGCCGTCGATTTGTTCTATCACGCCGCTTTGGCCGCTGGCGGACGGGACAACGGCGCGCCAGGGTTAAGGCCTCAGTACCACCCGGATTATTACGGCGCCTTCGTCTTCGATCCCGACGGCAACAACATCGAGGCGGCCTGCCGCCAGCCGGAATAGCGATTGTTGCGACGGTTCCGCAAGGTCGATCATCATGGAAGCGCATAGGCCACGTAGGCGGCGAGCACGATGAAGACGAAGAGGTCGCTGCTCATGGCTACGGTTTCGTTGCGGCTGCGATCGGTTTCCAGGGCATGCAGGAAGCCCGCCAGGCCGTAGAAGATCGCGGCCACGAGCGCGATGGGCAGAATGAAATCCGGGCGCCAAAGCGATGCAACGGCGACCGCGCCAAGCGCGAAATTCGCCACTCCGATCTCGCGAACGAGGGGAAAGGCGTCCGCGTTGTCGATCTTGAAGATCTGTCGGGCCGTGAACGCCGGCTGAAAGAGCTGGCGCGCCGCCGCCAGCAGGAGCCGCACCCCCGCCGCCCAGAAGACGAACCATTTGCCGACAAGCGCCATGAACGGAGCGGCGCCCGGCAGCGCATGCTCGGCGAATGCGCTTCCCAAAGGAAGTACAGCCATCAGCAGGGCGACGACGGCTACGTACATGGGCTCGCGGCGGGCCATCGGCCCAAATGTGAAGGCGGGGTCAGTTTATCCCCGCTTGCCTGAGGCGGCGGACTTGGGCTTCCCCGGGGGCGTCTTTTTGGTCGCCGCCTTCTTTCCGCTCGCTGGTTTGGCCCTGCCGCCCGGGCTCTTGGCCGTCTTGGCGGGGGAAGCCTTGCCCTTTGCCGGCGCACGTTTCGCCGACTTGCGCAGCTGAGCGGCAGGCTTGCCCTCGCGTTCCGCCAATAGGTCCAGAGCCTGGGAGAGCGTGACCGAGTTGGGCGCAGTTCCCTTTGGAATTGTGGCGTTGACCTTGGCCCAATTGACGTAAGCGCCGAAGCGCCCGTCGCGCACCGTGACAGGCCCGCCATCGGGGTGCTCGCCGACTAGGCGGCCGATCACGCCGCCGCCCGCCGCCTTGGCCTTGAGGAGTTCGATCGCCTCATCGAGGGTGAGGCCAGCCGGATCAGTCCCCTTGGGCAGGGTGGCGTTGATCTTGCCGTGATTGACGTAAGGTCCGAAACGGCCCTGCTTGACGCTGACGGATCCGCCTTCGGGATGATCCCCGAGAGCGCGAGCCGGACCGCCACCGAAGCGCGATCCGCCAGCGCCGCTCTCCTTGGCGACGATGAGATCGATCGCGCGATTTCCCCCGATCTCCAGCACGTCGTCGTCACGGCCGAGATTGGCGTAGGTCTTGCCGTGCTGCACGTACGAACCGTAGCGGCCGATGCCGGCGAGGA
The DNA here is from genome assembly GCA_963820095.1 of uncultured Alphaproteobacteria bacterium. Classification (GTDB taxonomy): domain Bacteria; phylum Pseudomonadota; class Alphaproteobacteria; order Rhizobiales; family Beijerinckiaceae; genus Roseiarcus. The sequence goes on along the minus strand of CAWFZA010000014.1, from coordinate 109,218 downwards.
TCGCCTCTCCGCTCGTCGGATGGCGCGCCACTTCGCGCGGCAGGGCAAGCAGCGCCAACGCCTTCTCGAGCGTCACGTCGTCCGCACTCAAGCCCCGCGGCAGCGAGGAGCGCTTGGGCTTGTCACCCTCGCCCTGTTGCACGTATTCGCCAAAGCGCCCGTTGCGCAAAGTGACCTCTTCGCCCGTCGCGGGGTCCTCGCCGAGCACCCGCACGCCTGGCCGTTCGCCCTCGGAAGCCTCCGCGCCCGATGGCGCGAGAACCCGCGAGTACTTGCACTCAGGGTAGCGCGAGCAGCCGATGAAGGCGCCGTATTTGCCGAGCTTGAGCGACAATTGACCCTCGCCGCAAAGGGGACACAGGCGCGGATCGACCCCTTCGCCGCGCGAGGGGAAAATATGCGGACCCAGGAGCTCGTTTAGGGAGTCCAGCACCTGCCGCGTGCCGAGGTCCTTGATGTCGCCGATGGCGCCGGAGAAATCGTTCCAGAAGTCGCGCAACAGCGCCTTCCAGTCGATCTCGCTGTTCGAGACCTTGTCGAGCTTCTCTTCGAGATCGGCGGTGAAGTCGTAACCGACATATTTCGTAAAGAACGAACTCGAGGAAAGCCGTCACGATCCGGCCTTTGTCCTCGGGATAGAGCCGCTTCTTGTCGAGCCGCACGTAGTCGCGATCCTTGAGGACCGCGATGGTCGAGGCGTAGGTCGAGGGACGCCCGATGCCGAGCTCCTCCATCCGCTTGACCAGCGTCGCCTCGGTGTAGCGGGGCGGCGGCTCGGTGAAATGCTGGCTCGCGTCGATCCGCTCCTTGGCGAGCTTCTCGCCTTGGCGCATCACTGGCAGACGGCTCGATTCCTCGTCTTCCTCGTCGTCACGACCCTCCTGATAGAGAGCGAGGAAACCGGCGAAGCGCACCACCTGGCCGGTCGCCCGAAACTCAAGCTTGCGCGCGCCGGCCTCGGCCAGAATGTCGACCGTCGTGCGCTCGAGCTCCGCGCTCTCCATCTGGCAGGCGATGGTGCGCGTCCAGATGAGCTCGTAGAGCTTCGCCTGCTCGGGCTCGAGATGACGGGCGACGTCGCGAGGGCGCTTCGTCATGTCGGTCGGACGGATCGCCTCATGCGCCTCTTGCGCGTTCTTGGCCTTGGCGGTGTACTTGCGCGGCGCGGAGGGGACGTAGTTGTCGCCGAAGTCCTTGGCGATGACGCGGCGCGCCGACGCGACCGCCTCGGGCGCAAGATCGACGCCGTCAGTGCGCATATAGGTGATGAGGCCGGCTGCGCCGTCGCCCACGTCGACGCCTTCGTAGAGGCGCTGGGCGATCTGCATGGTGCGCGCCGGCGCAAGACCGAGCTTGCGCGACGCCTCCTGCTGCAGGGTCGACGTGGTGAATGGCGGATAAGGGTGGCGCTTGACCGGCTTCGATTCGATCGCCGAAACCGAGAAAAGCGCCTGCTCGAGCGCCGTCTTGAAGGCTTCGGCTTCGGCGCCTGAGCCGATGTCGAGCCGGTTGATCTTCTTGCCGTCGGCTCCGACCAGCCGCGCCGTAAAGGGCGCCTTCGCTTCCGTGCGCAGATGCGCGACGATCGACCAATATTCGCGCGCAACAAACTTCTCGATCTCGAGCTCCCGATCGCAGACGATGCGCAACGCGACCGACTGCACTCGCCCTGCCGAGCGCGCGCCGGGCAGCTTTCGCCACAGGACCGGCGAAAGGTTGAAGCCGACCAGATAGTCGAGCGCGCGGCGCGCCCGATAGGCGTCGACGAGGGCCTCGTCGATCTCGCGCGGATTGCGCATCGCCTCCTGGACGGCGTCCTTGGTCACCGCGTTGAACACGACACGGTCGACGCGCTTGTCCTTAAGCAGCTTCTTGCTCTTGAGAATCTCATGGATGTGCCAGGAGATGGCCTCGCCTTCGCGGTCAGGATCGGTCGCGAGGATCACGCGGTCGGCGGTCTTCACCGCGCCGCCGATGTCGCTCAGCCGCTTCGCGGCCTTGGCGTCGACCTCCCAGCGCATGGCGAAATCGTCGTCGGGATCGACCGAGCCGTCCTTCGCCGCGAGATCCCGCACGTGGCCGAACGAGGCGTAGACGTCATAGTCCTTGCCCAGATATTTGTTGATGGTCTTCGCCTTGGCTGGCGACTCGACGATCACGACTTTCATGTGAGGAAATTTCCTTTGGGCGCCGGTGACGCAGCCCCAATTGCCCTTAGCCGTCCGGCGGCGGGATATGGAGAGCCGGGGGCCGCCTGTCAAATGACATGGCGTCGGGAGCGGCGCCGGTCAGGCCGCGCTCTCGATATCCGTGTTCGAGAAATCGTCTCCCTTGAACAGGAGCGACGCGCCCGCCGCCTTGGCGTGGGCGTAGATGAAACAGTCCCCCATATTGAGGCGGGCGGGATGGCGTCTCCCCTTGCCATAGCGGGCGAAGGCCTGGAGGGCGACATGCACAGTTTCGGGCTGGATCGGCTGAACGACAATGTGCGCAAGGCGCAAGAACTCCATGACGCTCGCCTCGGCCTCCTCGACGGAGAGCTTGAGAACACGGGCAACCCCCAGCGTAGCTTCGTAGACCGCGACCGGCGACGTCGTGATCCGCGGCTTGCCCTGGAGCGCTGTCATCAGGGATTCGTCCTCCGGCTCTCCGGTGAGGATGGCGACAATCGCGGACGCGTCGACAACAATCACGGGTCGCCGCTGAGATCGTCGTAAAAGTCCTTGTCAGCCTTCAGGCCTGTGCGCGGAACAGCCGCGAGCCGCTCCCGAAGCGGCTTCAACCGCTCCGCCAGCGATTTCTCGTCCTCGATCCGCGCGAACTCGTTCTCAAGCGCGTGGAGAACGGCCTCGGTCTTGGTGCTTTGGCGAACAGCGGCCAGCTTCGCGGCCAGTTCGACGACGCGCCGGTTTCGAATCTGGAGCATGGTGGCTTCAGCTTTCATGTATTGAAGATAAGCGCGCCGCATCAATACAGCAAGCGTTGCATTCCCGAGGCGCGCCGTGCGAAAACCTCGCCTCTCCCTCAACTCATGCGAGGCCGCCATGGCGGACGCCCATCCCAAACCCGTTTGGTTCATCACCGGCTGCTCGACCGGATTCGGTCGGGAGCTCTCGGTCATCCTGCTTAAGCGCGGCTACCGTGTTGTCGTGACCGCGCGCGACAAGACGAAAGTTGACGATATCGTCGCGGGCCATGACGAGAACGGTCTTGCGCTCAAGCTCGACGTCGACAAGCAGGATCAGATCGACGCCGCGGTCAAGGCGGCGGAGGCCAAGTTTGGCCGCATCGACGTCCTCGTTAACAATGCGGGCTACGGCTATCTCGCGGCCATCGAGGAAGGCGACGACGCCGACGTGCGCGCGATGTTCGACACCAATTTCTTCGGACTCGCCGCGATGACTCGCGCGGTGCTGCCCATCATGCGCGCCCAGAAGTCGGGCTCGGTCGTCAACATCTCCTCGATCGGCGGCTTCATCGGCTTTCCGGGTTCCGGTTATTACGCCGCGACCAAGTTCGCGGTCGAAGGGCTGTCGGAAGCGCTGTCGAAAGAAGTCGGGCCGCTCGGAATCAAGGTGGTCATCGTCGAACCTGGCCCCTTCCGCACCGACTGGGCCGGCCGGTCTTTGAAGACGCCAAAGAAACCCGTCGACGCCTATGCCGAGACGGCGCATGCGCGCCGCCGGCAGATTTAAGGGATTAGCGGCTCTCAAGCCGGCGATCCGGTGCGCGCGTCCGAGGCGATCATCGCCGCGGTCGAACAACAACATTCGCCCCTCCGGCTGCCGCTTGGCGCATTGGCTTACGAAGCGATGGGAGCCGAGATCGAAGCGGTGCGCAAGGAGCACGCTTCGCTCGAGGCGGCGGCGCGCGGCGCGGACTATCCGAAGGCGAGCTGAGGGCCGGACTTGGGGGCCAAGATCAGTAGATGGCCGCGTCTTGAAATACCGGCTTGGCGGCAGCCCTCCCGTGGAGGCGTATATGGCGGACCCATTCAACCTCGAACGCTTCGTCGACGCCCAGGCGCCGGTTTACGATGAGGTCTGTCGGGAGCTGAAGGCCGGGCGGAAGCAGAGCCACTGGATGTGGTTCATCTTTCCCCAGATCGCCGGCCTCGGACAGAGCCCCATCTCGATCCGTTTCGCGATCGCCTCGCTGGACGAAGCGAAGGCTTATCTGGCGCATCCGATCCTCGGCGCGAGGCTTAGGGAGTGCGCGCGGCTCATACTGGATGTCGAGGGCAGAACTGCGCGCGAAATTTTCGGGTCCATTGACGAGATGAAGCTCCGTTCGTCAATGACCCTGTTCGCCCGCGCCGCGCCGGATGGAGACCTATTCCAGCGCTGTCTCGATAAATATTTCGCCGGCAGCCCCGACCCGGCCTCGAGCGCGAGGCTTAGCGCCTAGAATGATCTGCTTGTCGTTGTGATCGATTCGGCATTGCTTGTGATTTGGGCGCTTCCATCAACGGCGGCGCCGAAATGGACCTCACGCTCCTGGGGATATGTCTTCGATCTGGGGCATTCGGACCCAACATCGATCTGACGATCGTTGGATGTGGCCTATTTGCCATCGGCGGCGCGGCCGCGCCGGTCCCCGAGCCGTCCACATTGGCCATGAAGACGCTCGGTTCTGCGGGCCTCGGCTTTATCGGCCCCCCGGGCGGCCGCCGCGGCCGCTTCTCGTCGTGAGCATTTGGAGCATGACGCATCAGGCGCAGTCGTCACAGTGACGACATAGACGCCAGCGCCTCTGCACAGAGGATTTGACGGGTTGAGCGAGCAGGGCAGGTCAGGTCGCCGAGTCGACCAGCGGTTCGATGCTTCGTGCGAGGCCCGCTGTCTTCGGATGAGGCCGGCCCACTCCGGCGTCAGGATCATCTGGTGGACGGACGGTGGGGTCACCTGGAAGTGGCGCTGCATGTCGCGCTGGGCGCCGAGAGCCGGATGCAAGAGCCGAAGCCGCTGTCTGTAGACGGATCGCGGCAAGAAGTTGGGTTTGCCGAGAACCCGCACGCGGTTGAGTCAATTGGCCTTCGGCAATCTGGCGCGCCGATGGTCTCGGCGTCCGCGCACGGGCCGGAGATCCTGCGGGTCATCGCTCGCCGATTATTCCTCCGCGCGAGCGGCGATGGGAAGTCCGACATCCTGTGGCAGAACACCGATGGCAGTCTCGATCTGGGAGATGGATGGGAACACCCGGATCGGGGGCGGGTCGGTCGCCAATCTCGGGCCGAGCTGGCACGCCGTCGGGAATACGGCGGTCCGACATCCTGTGGCAGAACACCGGTGGGCTTTGGGAAATGGATGGCGCCACCCGGACGGGGCGGCCCTGTTCTTCCTAGTCTCTCGCCGCGCTGGCGCGCTGACCTGATCCTCTACACACGCGAGCCTCCATTCGGAGAATGGGTGCACAGGGCTGCCGCTGGATCGAGCGGCGGAGGAACGACGAACCGCGCCGCCGGCGGTCGGATTGGCGCGGCGGCCATGATTGATTATCGGCCGACGCGTCCGGCGAAGCGGTGTTCGCCTTTGTGCGAGCCGCAGGCGGCGGCGGTCGTCGCAAACGCCGGAGCTTCCCCGTGGTCAAGGGATGCCATTCATTCACAACGCCGAATTAAACTGCTGGACGACATCTTCCCTAGGGAGAACTTTTTGCGCCCAGATGATCGACTCAAATCCGTAATATTCCCAAGTTCCTCGCATTCGGCCTCGGCGTTTAGACACGGCCTCTGAGACGAGACCGAGTGCCCAAAAAACCCTCGATCGGTAGCGCTTGGCGCTATAGAGAATCGAAAACCCCTTTTGGGAGAGCAGTTCGATTATCGCATCAAAGTCGGGAGGGGTCGATTTGTGAGTTGGGTCGTCGTAATAGTTCAGACATCCCGCCCGGCTCGGAAAGTTCAAGCTCGCCTCGCTGGGAAACGACAGATATAAATGACCACCATTCTTCAGCACGGCTATCATCGCTTCAAGCGTCGCATCCCGATCATCGCAATGCTCTAGGTTATGCGACGAAGTGATTGCGTCAAATTTCTTGCCGAGGGCAACGATGCCCTCAGAAAAGTGACTGGATTCGACAAGGACATAGCGATCTGCGAGATTAGGTTCGGTCTGCCCGTAGTCGCAGACGTCGATGCCGGTATAGGTGCAGTCGGGGAAAACCGACTTGACCAGATACGGGGAGTTTGATCCACAACCGACATCCAGAAGATCAAACCTTGGGGGCAATTTGAATAGGAAATCCATTTTATGACGTGGCCTCAATACCGAAGAGACCCTCCTCTTTAGCCGGGCGGGTGGAAACCAGCACTGCAGGTGGTGTACCTGATGAAGCATGGTCATGACGAGCCGAACCCTTTGGAAAGTTTGATTCGAGGCCATAAAAGCCAGTCGAGTCATAAACCACCGGCTGGCAGTGCGTTTTGTACATGCACACTTGCGAAAACCAAATACATAGCGGGATTCTCTAGAGCCGGCTGTAAGCACATTCTCCTGTCGCGGATGTTAATTCCGCCAAACAGTCACGAATGCCATGGTCCATCCGCAAAACAACTCAGCTCACTGAGTTATGATTCCTGGTTTACGTAACAAGAGATCAATTTCAATCTGTTGAGGAAGGCTGGATCTGTCGAGATCTGACCCGTCTCAGCCTCCACCTCCCGCCAAACATCCTTGCTGGCGTGTCCTGGCGAAAGCGAGGTGACCGCAGCAGCCGCCGATCGCTCGGCTTCGGCTTGCCTCCGCCGTCCAAATCGCCCGTAGGCGGGCGCGGCCGTCCCTATTAAACTTGGAACCCGTACTCTTCCGGAGACCGAAAGCGCGTGAAGCATAAGAACGGCTTTGCATCCACTTCGGAAACGCCGCCGCGCCACGGCCTGGCGTCGCTCGCACGCGCCGAATGGTTCTTGCTTGTCAGCGCAGCGTCCGTCGCCGCGTTCGCACTGTTCGAGGACCTGATTTTCTCGCGCCTCGACAATCCGCTGAGCCTGACCGCGATTCTTCTCTGGCTCTTCACAGTGGTGCTCTGGTCGTCCCTGTCCGTCGTCCGCCACGCGGAAAGCCTCGCCAGGCGTCTTGGCGAGCCCTACGGGACGCTGCTCCTGACGCTCACCATCACCTCGATCGAGGTCGTCGCAATCTCGGCGGTCGTCCGGCATGGCGGCCCCAATCCGACCCTGATGCGCGATACGCTGCTCGCCGTCATCATGATCATCATGAACGGCATGGTGGGCGTGACGCTGCTGATCGGCGGCGTCAAGCATCGAGAGCAGACGTTCAATCTGCAGGGCGCCAACGCCTTTCTCAGCGTCCTCCTGCCTCTCGCGACCTTCGCCCTCATCATGCCGGACTTCACGCAGACGACCCTGGGCCCGAGCTATTCGGTCCCCCAGCAATTCGTCCTGGTGATCGTATCGCTCGCCCTCTACCTGCTCTTTCTCGTTCTGCAGACCGGGCGCTATCACGGCTACTTCGAGGACGTGGGCCATACGGTCACGGAGGCGCAGGGGGGCGAAGCGCCCATTTGGTTCTCGATTGTGATGCTGGCGGCCTACATGGCGGCCATCGTCTATCTTGTCGAGCAATTCGGGCCGCCGATCGACTACCTGCTTGAGACTTTGCACGCGCCAACGCCGCTCGGGGGGATCTTTATCGCGCTCCTCGTGGCGACGCCCGAATCGATCGGCGCGGTGAAGGCGGCGCTCGACAATCAGATGCAGCGCGCCGTCAACATTTCCTTGGGCTCCGTTCTGGCGACGATCGGCCTGACAATTCCCGGCGTCCTCGTCATCAACCACCTCATCGAGCGCCCGACCGTCCTCGGCCTCGAGCACACCGACCTTCCGCTCCTCATCCTCACCCTGGCGGTCAGCATGATCACCTTCACGAGCGGCCGAACCAATATGCTGCAAGGCGTCGTCCACCTGCTCCTGTTCGCGGCCTATATTCTGCTGATTTTCCAGGCCTAGGCGGCGCGCCAATTTGAATGCGCCGGTCGGGCGCGGCGATCCGAGATGAAGCGCGAGACGCACATGGCGCCATTGCGACTCCGCTTGACGGAGCCGACAACGGCCGCAAAGGGCGCCGAGCGACCACGCTCGGCGCAATTCAACCAAGGCGCGAGTTGGCGCCAAGTCAATCCAAATAAAAACAAGGAAAAACGCTTGGAATTCCCTTGGTTTTCTTTGGCTGGATTCGGGCGCTTTTCAATGGGTTACGGGGGAAAAAATAAAAAAAATCGCCCGCGCGCTCAACTCGCGCATCGGGTTGTGGACCCCCAATGCAAACAGCCACGGCTTCTCGTCTCCCGCCCGTCTACGGGCGAGCGGGTCAGACATTCCGCAACCGTCGAAATCCATCTACCCGCGTAACTTCGTAGACTAAATTCGCTATCGACAGAAGACTCCCTACGAATGCGGATCTTCCCGTCGTGGCTTCCGGATCAGCCCGCCGCGCCGCGCCTTAGCGCCTGCCCCGTCATCGTGAGCCCGCTCGGCTCTCACCATCGTGAACTCGTCGTCGGCGGACTCAAGCGCGGAGATCCTTCGTGCTCCAGTCGTTCCCGCAAGCCTTCAGCCTGATCGCGCCATCCCTTGTCGCCTTCCAGGCGCAAAAGCGTAATGCCGAGCATGGCGACCGCGGGGATGGTGACCAGTGCGGCGATCCAACCCATCTGCGTCCTCCTTAAGCGTGTAGGTCATGGGAGGTTAATGCAGGGCCTTTTAACGAGTTGTTTAGAAGATTGGTTACCTCGGCAACCAGAAGAGGTTAACGCTGAGATCCCGGGCCTTTCGATTGCGGCGCACGCTCGCCGTCTTTCGGGCCTGATTGGAGCCTGACGAGGCGAGCAGCGAGAAAGTCCCTCCTTGCTTTTGTTTATAGCAATTGCTTGTGCTTAGCAGAAATCTGTGCTTACGCGCGCTTGCTTACAAGCGCGACGGCTCGCGGAGGCGCCAATTGAAGCGGCGAAGAAACGCCCCTAGTTAGCCGGGACGATGATGAGGATCTTGGCGCCGCCGCCCCGGCCGGCTTTCTGTCCATGAGCTGAGCCCGCAATGCCTGAACTGCCCGAAGTCGAAACTGTGCGACGCGGTCTCGAGCCCGCCATGCTCGGCGCGAAGATCGCCAAGGTCGAATTGCGCCGGGCCGACATCCGCTTCCCCTTTCCACCGTCTTTCGCACAAAGGCTCGCAGGCCAGCGCATCGTCAACCTCAAGCGTCGGGCGAAATACCTTCTGTTCCAGTTGGACGGCGGCGAGACCCTCATCGCGCATCTGGGCATGTCCGGCTCGTTCCGCATGGAAAAGACCGCCGCGTCAACGCCGGGCGCGTTCCATCACGCGCGGTCGAAGGATCCGAAACACGATCACGTCGTTCTCGTCCTCGATAACGGGTGGACCGTCACCTATAACGATCCCAGGCGCTTCGGCTTCATGGACCTCGCCCCGACCGACGCGTTGGCCGAGCATCCGCGGATCCGCGCACTCGGAGCCGAGCCGCTCGCGCCTGAATTCGACGCCGCGCGGCTCGCTCGGCTGTTCGCCGGCTCGCGCGCGCCGCTGAAATCGGCCCTGCTCGACCAGAAGCGCATCGCGGGTCTTGGCAACATCTACGTCTGCGAGGCTCTCTTCCGCGCCGGCCTCTCGCCGTCGAAGCCAGCAAGCATTCTCGCCAACGCCCGCGGCGCCCCCACCAAGGCTGCGGCGGCGGTCGCCAAGGCGATCCGCGCCGTCCTCGAGGAAGCCGTCGAAGCCGGCGGCTCGACTTTGCGCGACCACCGGCAAGCCAATGGGGAACTGGGCTATTTTCAACACGTCTTCAAAGTCTACGACCGCGAAGGGCGCCCCTGCGTGCGTGAGGGCTGTCGCGGAATCATCGCGAGGATCAGCCAGTCCGGGCGCTCGACCTTCTGGTGTTCGAAATGCCAGCGTTGAGCCCCTGTCCTGGCGGAGGCTGCGATCATTGACAAGGCGGAGCGCGCCTCCTATCTCACCTGGAATTCCGTTTAGCTGCGCGAAAATGGGCGATTTTAGCCTTTTTCGCGCTTTTTATTGTTGCCGCCTTCGTCCGCGCCGCCTCCGCTCGTGTTTGGCCGGGCAGAGAAGTGGGTCAGCCGTTTCGGACGGCGGATAGGAAAGGTCGAAAATGCTCGGCGCCCTCAAGTTCGACTCCGTGATGAAGCGGGTCTTTGGCTCGTCCAACGACCGCCGGCTCAAGGGCTATCGACCCATGGTCGCGGCCATCAATGCGCTCGAGCCTGAATTCGAGGCCCTGACCGACGATCAACTGCGCGCCAAGACGGACGAGTTCCGCGCCGAGTTCAAGGCCGGCAAGACGCTCGACGACCTCATTGCGCCCGCTTTCGCCGCCGTGCGCGAAGCCGCCAAGCGAACGCTCAAGCAACGCCACTTCGATGTTCAGCTCATCGGCGGCCTTGTGCTGCATGAGGGCGCGATCGCCGAGATGCGCACCGGCGAGGGCAAGACCCTGGTCGCCACCACGGCGGTTTACCTGAATGCGCTGGGCGGAGCAGGCGTCCACGTCGTCACGGTCAACGACTACCTCGCCCGTCGCGACTCCGAGTGGATGGGCCAGATCTACAAATTCCTCGGCATGACCGTCGGCGTCATCGTTCACGGCCTCGACGACGATCAGCGCCGCCAGGCCTATGCCGCGGACGTCACCTACGGCACGAACAACGAATTCGGCTTCGACTATCTGCGCGACAACATGAAGTACGACATGTCGCAGATGGTTCAGCGCGGCCACGCCTTCGCGATCGTCGACGAGGTCGATTCGATCCTGGTCGACGAGGCGCGCACTCCGCTCATCATCTCGGGTCCCTCGGAAGACCGCTCCGGCCTTTACGTTGCGGTGAACGCGATCATCCCCGACCTCGCGCGCGAGGAATTCGAGCTCGATGAGAAGCAACGCACGGTCAACCTGACTGACGCGGGAAACGAGCACGCGGAAGCCCTGCTGCGCTCGGCTGGCGTGATGAAGGAAGGGTCGCTCTACGAGGCGTCGAACGCGACGCTCGTCCACCACCTCAATCAGGCGGCCCGGGCTCACAAGCTGTTCCAACGCGACAAGGACTACATCGTCCGTAACGACGAAGTTGTGATCGTCGACGAGTTCACGGGACGCATGATGCCCGGCCGACGCTACTCCGAGGGGCTGCATCAGGCGCTCGAGGCGAAGGAGGGCGTGACCGTCCAGCCTGAGAACGTCACGCTCGCTTCGATCACATTCCAAAACTATTTCCGCCTCTACAAGAAGCTTGCCGGAATGACCGGCACCGCCTCGACCGAGGCCGACGAATTCGCCGAGATCTACAAGCTCGTCGTCGTCGAGATTCCGACGAACCTTCCGATCAAGCGCGCCGACGAGGACGACGAAGTCTATCGGACAACGCAAGAGAAGATGCGCGCCGTCGTGCGCGAGATCGAGGACGCCAACGCCAAGATGCAGCCGATGCTGGTCGGCACGACATCCATCGAAAAGTCTGAAGTCCTGGCCGAGGTGCTCGAGCGTCAGGGCTACAAGAAGATCGACTTTACGCAAGCTGGCGCGCTGAAGCCGCTTTACGCCGCCGCCCGTTCAGGCAAACCGGCGAAGACCTTTGCGGTGCTCAATGCGCGCTTCCATGAGCAGGAAGCTTTCATCATCGCCGAGGCGGGCGTGCCGGGCGCGATCACCGTCGCCACCAACATGGCGGGCCGCGGCACCGACATCCAGCTCGGCGGCAACGTTGAGATGCGGGTCACACAGGAGACCGATCCGAACGCGTCGCCGGAAGATCGCGCGACGAGGGAAGCGGAGATTCGCGCCGAAGTGGCCGAGTTCAAGCGGAAGGCGATCGACGCCGGGGGCCTCTACATCATCGGCACCGAGAGGCACGAGAGCCGGCGCATCGACAACCAGCTGCGCGGCCGGTCTGGCCGTCAGGGCGATCCCGGCCGGTCCAAGTTCTTCCTGTCCCTGCAGGACGATCTGATGCGTATTTTCGGAGCGGAGCGGATGGACGCGATGCTCAAGCGCCTCGGCCTCAAGGAGGACGAGGCGATCGTTCACCCTTGGATCAACAAGGCGCTGGAGAAGGCGCAGCAGAAGGTCGAGGCGCGCAACTTCGACATCCGCAAGAACATTCTCAAGTTCGACAATGTCATGAACGACCAGCGCAAGGTCATATTCGAGGACCGGCGCAGGATGATGGCGTCGGAATTGCTCGAATTCGACGATCGAGGATATGCGGACCGGCGTGATCGACGACGTGGTCGCCAAGCATATTCCGCACGACGCTTATCCCGAGGCCTGGGACATCGCGGGGCTCAAGAGCGAGGTCCTCAACAAGCTCAGCCTCGATCTTCCGGTCGATGAATGGGCCAAGGAGGAGGGCATCGCTGACGAAGAGGTCGCGGCGAGGCTCCACAAGGCGGCCGAGGACGCCTATGCGCAGCGCGTCGAGCGCAACACGCCCGAGGTCATGCGCTATATCGAAAAGCAGGTCATCCTTCAGTCGCTCGACCATTTATGGCGCGACCATCTGGTGACCCTCGATCATCTCCGCCAGGTCATCGGATGGCGAGGCATGGCGCAGCGCGATCCGTTGAACGAGTACAAGTCCGAAGCTTTCGAGCTGTTCCGCGAATTGATCACCCAGTGGCATGAAGGCGTCATCGCGCAAATCTCGCGGGTCGAGGTGCGGTTTCAGCAGCCTGAGCCGGAGCCGCCTCCCATGCAGTATCAACACATAGATCCCGCCACTGGCGAGAACGAATACTCGTTTGCTTCCCTTCCGCCCGCGGCGGAGGTCGGCCTTCTGGCGGCGCCGTCAGCGGTGGACGTGGTCGATCGCGACCCGAAAAATCCAGCGACATGGGGCCGCGTTGGTCGAAATGAAACGTGCCCGTGCGGATCCGGCAAGAAATACAAGCACTGTCACGGCCAAGTCGCTTGACGATCCGCCTCGCTCTTGAGGCGTCGACCGCTCGTTCCGAAGCTCTCGTGAGTCTCGAGCAAGCGTTTAAGGTTCATGGGATTGAAAACCCGGCGCGAGAAGCGCGTGTCAGTCTCTGCGCCGCCTCGGGCCTCTCACCTGTCGCGTTGATCGTCGACCCGCTCGAGCCGCTTGGCTCCGCGGCGCCCAGGGTTCAGGAGGTCGCTGCGCGGCGGACGGTCGGAGAACCGTTGTCGAGGATTGTCGGCAAACGCGAATTCTGGGGTCTGTCGCTCACAATCACGCCGGCTGTGCTGGATCCGCGTCCCGAAACGGAAACGATTGTCGAGGCCGCGCTCTCGATTTTTCGCGATCGTCGCGCCGAGGCGTTGCGCATCCTCGACCTAGGGGTCGGCTCCGGAGCGCTGCTGTGCGCGCTATTGACCGAATTCGCCGTTGCGCGTGGGGTCGGCGTCGATCTTTCGGCCGACGCGGTCGACGTGGCGCGGGCCAATCTTATGGCTTGCGGCCTGTCTTCAAGAGCTGAAATTCAAGTTGGCGACTGGACACGGGCGCTCGACGGGCCATTTGACCTGATTCTGTCCAATCCGCCGTATATCCCCACGGCCGACCTCCCGGGGCTGCCGCGCGAGGTCCGCGATTTCGATCCTTGGCTCGCCCTCGACGGCGGAACTGACGGGCTTGCCGCCTATCGGCGGATCCTGCCGGAATCGAGGCGTCTACTGGCCGCGGGCGGCTGGCTGCTCGCGGAACTGGGGGCAGGCCAAGCCGCCGACGTGACCGTCATCGCGAACCGATGTGGTTTCTCCGCCGTCACGCTCTACCAGGATCTCGCCGGCTTGGACCGTGTCCTGGCTGTCGGCCTCGGATCTGGCTGATCCCGAAAATCGAAGACGCGGCCGAGGGGGGCGGCCGCGTCTTCTCTACGCCGAGACTAAAGGGTCTCGGCTCACCACTCGGCGCCGTGGCGATCGGGCTCGTGCATGGGATGCTGCTGCATCATGACCATGGCGAGCCGGAAGCGCTCCGGCGCAGCATGCGGCCAAGCATGCCAAACTTGTGCTTCTGCGATAACCAGCTCCAAAGCCTCGCGGCGAGAGCTGCAACCAGCGTGCGTTGATCGCGATTGCCTGTCCTCGCTCGCCACAACCCTGCCGGCTCGCCAGATGAATTTCAAATGAACTCGGCGTAATGAAGGCTTCTAAGCAGAGGTCGAGTTTCATGGTTAGCAGGCGGTTAACAAGCATCGCCTGACCAATGGCGTTGTGTCCTTTGATGGGAGCGGGAATGAGCGAGTCTGTGCTGGGAAAGCTTGGCGAGCGCCTGGCGGGCGAGGGCCAGGCCTTGTGCGCGTGGGTCACGGTGAACGAACCGGCCGTCGCCGAATGGCTTGCCCGGGAGGCGTTCGACGGCGTTGTGCTCGACATGCAGCATGGAGCGATCGACTATGATGGCGCCATGGGCTGCATTCTGCGGGTTGCGCTCGCGGGCAAACCCACGGTCGCGCGCATCCCGATCGGCGAATTCGCCTTGGCCAGCCGGCTCCTGGACGCCGGCGCCTGCGGGATTCTGGCGCCTATGATCGACAGTGGCGCTGACGCCAGGCGCCTGGTCGAGTTCGTCAAATTCCCGCCGCTCGGGGCGCGCTCCTGGGGACCGCGGATGGCGTTGCCCCTGAGCGGCCTCGAAGCTCCCGCCTATCTTCAAGCGGCCAATGCGATGGCGCAGGCGATTGCGATGATCGAGACCCGCGCCGCGCTCGACGCGCTCGACGATATTCTAAGCGTCGAAGGCTTGGATGGCGTCTACGTTGGGCCATCCGATCTTTCGATCACGCTGAGCAATGGACGCGCCGTCGAGCCGCGTGGCGCAGAGGTGATGGCCGAGGCGCGGAGGGTCGTGGAGCGCGCCAAGGCGCACGGAAAATACGCTGCGATGTTCTGCTTCGACGGCGCGGATGCGCGAGCGATGCAGGCGCTCGGCTTTCGGCTATGCACCATTTCGAGCGACCAGACGCTGCTGCGCGCCGCGGCTCGGGGCGAACTCGTCGCCGCGCGGCCGGAATAGTCAAGTCGCGGGCGCTGGAAAAATCGCTTTGAACACCAATATATTGTATGGCGGCGGCGGCCGCTGAAAAGGCGTTTCGGAGCCCGACAAACCGTGCATTTGCAGGCCTGACAGGCTAAGGTGCGCGCATTCGAATCGCACATGGGGGTCGCTTGAGCCAATCGCAAAAAAAGGCTTTGGTTTTGGACGAAGAAGGTAAGGTTCTGGCCGGTCAGGTGGTGGCCGCGGACACCTATGGCGCGGATTCGATCAAGGTGCTTCGCGGTCTGGACGCCGTGCGCAAGCGGCCGGGCATGTATATCGGCGACACCGACGACGGCTCCGGCCTCCACCACATGATCTACGAAGTGGTCGACAACGCCATCGACGAGGCGCTCGCGGGCCATGCGAAGCTCGTGACCGTGACCCTCAACGCCGACGGCTCATGCACCGTCACCGACGACGGACGCGGCGTTCCGACCGGCATTCACGAGGAGGAGGGCGTGTCGGCCGCGGAAGTCATCATGACGCAGCTGCACGCGGGCGGTAAATTTGACCAGAACTCGTATAAAGTCTCCGGGGGCCTGCATGGCGTCGGGGTGTCGGTCGTCAACGCGCTGTCGACGACGCTGGTGCTGCGGGTCTGGCTCGACGGGAAGGAACATTTCGTCGAATTCGCGCACGGCGAGACGGTCGCGCCCCTCAAGGTGGTCGGCCCGGCGCCGGTCGTCGACGGCAAGCCGAAGCGCGGCACAGAGGTCACGTTCACCCCCTCGCCCCAAACCTTCACCATGGTCGAGTTCGACTACGCGACCATAGAGCACCGCCTGCGCGAACTCGCCTTCCTGAACTCGGGGGTCCGGATCGTCCTGAGCGACCTGCGCCACGCCGAGCCCAAGCGCGAGGAACTTTTTTACGATGGCGGCCTCGAAGCCTTCGTCCGCTACCTTGACCGCGCCAAGACCGCGTTGATCGACAAGACCGATCCTCATCAAGGGCGAGCGCGACGGCATCGGCGTCGAAGTCGCACTTGTGGTGGAACGACAGCTACCACGAGAACGTGCTGCCGTTCACCAACAACATCCCCCAGCGCGACGGCGGCACGCACCTCATCGGCCTGCGCAGCGGGCTCACGCGTCAGTTGGTGGGCTATGCCGAAAGCTCAGGGTTGCTCAAGAAGGAGAAGGTCGATCTTTCCGGCGAGGACACTCGCGAGGGCCTGACTTGCGTGCTCAGCATCAAATGCCCAGATCCGAAATTCTCCTCCCAGACCAAGGACAAGCTGGTCTCCTCCGAGGTCCGGCCGGTCGTCGAAGGCCTGGTCAACGAACTCTTGTCGCAATGGTTCGAGGAGCATCCGCAGGAGGCGCGGATCGTCGTCGGCAAGGTGGTCGAAGCGGCGCAAGCGCGCGAAGCAGCGCGCAAGGCGCGCGAGCTCACGCGCCGCAAGGGCGCGCTCGACATCGCGAGCCTGCCTGGCAAGCTCGCGGACTGTCAGGAACGTGACCCGGCCAAGTCCGAGATCTTCATCGTCGAGGGGGATTCGGCCGGCGGCACCGCCAAGCAGGGACGCAACCGCGAGTTCCAGGCCGTGCTGCCGCTGCGCGGCAAGATCCTCAATGTCGAGCGCGCGCGCTTCGACAAAATGCTGTCATCCGAGCAGATCGGCACGCTTATCACCGCGCTCGGCGCCGGCATCGGGCGCGACGACTTCAACCTGGAGAAGCTGCGCTACCACAAGATCATCATCATGACCGACGCGGATGTCGACGGCTCGCACATCCGCACGCTCTTGCTGACGTTCTTCTTCCGGCAGATGCGGGCGATCATCGAGAACGGACATCTGTTCATCGCGCAACCGCCCTTGTTCAAGGTCAAGCGCGGCCAGTCGGAGCAGTACCTGAAGGACGAGCGGGCTCTCGAGGACTATCTGGTGGAGGCGGGGCTTGACGGCGCGACGCTGACGCTCGCCAACGGCGAAGCGCGCGCCGGCGCCGACTTGCGCGCGCTGGTCGAGGAGGCGCGCGCCCTGCGCCGGCAGCTCGATGGCCTGCACTCGCGCTATAACCGTAGCCTGGTCGAGCAGGCGGCGCTCGCGGGCGCCCTCAGGCCCTTGAGCGGCGCCGACGATCCGGAGGGCGCGACGCGCGCGCGGCTGCTTGCCGAACGCATGAACGGGATCGCCGAGGAGACCGAGCGCAGCTGGAGCGGCCGGCTCGAGGCGAACGGCTATGTTCTCACGCGCGAGGTGCGAGGCGTCCGTCAGGCGGCCGCGCTCGACGCGGGCCTGCTCGCCTCGGGCGACGCGCGCCGTCTCGATGACCATGCGCGGCCGCTCGCCGAAGCCTTCGCTGAGCGCGCGACCTTTGCGCGCCGCGGCGACACGACGATCGTTTCCGGTCCCTCGGAGCTGCTGGAGGCGGTCAATGCCGCCGGTCGCAAGGGCGTGGCCTTCCAGCGCTACAAGGGCCTGGGCGAGATGAATAAAGACCAGCTGTGGGAGACCACTCTCGATCGCGAGGCCCGAACGCTGTTGCAGGTCAAGATCCGCGAGGTCGACGAGGCGGACGACATCTTCGTCAAGCTGATGGGCGACATCGTCGAGCCGCGGCGGGAATTCATCCAGGACAATGCCCTGAGCGTGGCGAACTTGGACGTCTGAAAGGGACGGGCGCGCAGGCGAGCGGCGGCCCAGTCGCTCTCGCTTACGTGTTTCGAGTTGCACCCTTTCGCCCCTCGGCGCAGGATTCGATTCCATGTCGCAACGCTCAGAAAAGCCAGAACCGGCTGTCGCCTCCTCAGGGCCACGTGAGATGACTCGCCCGGCCTTGCTCCGTCGTTCTCACGACGCTCATCCCCCCTATCTCGAGGGCTTGAACGACGAGCAGCGTCAGGGGGTTGAGGCGCTGGATGGACCCGTCCTGATCCTGGCGGGCGCCGGCGTGGGCAAGACGCGAGTCCTCACCACCCGCATTGCGCACATTGTTTCGACCGGCCGCGCCCGCGCTCACGAAATCCTGGCCGTGACCTTCACCAATAAGGCCGCGCGAGAGATGCGCCAGCGGGTCGCCGTCTTCTCGGGCTCCGAGCAGGCGATGCCCTGGCTCGGCACATTCCACTCGATCGGCGCCAAGATCCTGCGCATGCATGCCGAGCTTGTGGGTTTGAGGCCAAACTTCACCATTCTCGATACCGACGACCAGCTGCGCCTGCTCAAGCAGCTTCTGCAGGCGGAAAATCTGGACGATAAACGCTGGCCGGCCCGAGCGCTCGCAAGTCTGATCGACGGATGGAAGAATTGGGGCGTCGATCCGAAAAGCGTGCCGGCGAGCGAAGCCGCGGGCTTCGCCGGCGGCAAAAGCGCCACGTTGTATGCAAGCTACCAGGAACGGCTGAAAGCTTTGAACGCGGTGGATTTCGGCGATCTCCTGCTCGAGCCGCTGCGTCTGTTGCGCCAGAACGCCGACGTGCTCAATACGTTCCGCCGGCGCTTCCGCTACATCCTGGTTGACGAGTATCAGGACACGAACGTCGTCCAGTATCTGTTTCTCCGGCTGCTCGCCGAGGCCAACGGCAATTTGTGCTGTGTGGGCGACGACGATCAGTCGATCTATGCCTGGCGCGGCGCCGATGTCGAAAACATCCTGCGCTTCGAGAAGGATTTTCCCGGCGCCCAGGTGATCCGGCTCGAACGGAACTATCGATCAACGGGACATATTCTCGCCGTAGCGGCGGGGTTGATCGCCCACAATCGCGGCCGCCTGGGGAAGACGCTGTTCACCGACAAACCGCTTGGAGATCGGCCAAAGGTCGCTGAGGGGTCGGACAGTCAGGAAGAGGCGCGGCTTATTGGCGAGGAGATCGAAGCGGCCCAGCACAAAGGCGTTTCGCTCGACGACATCGCCATCCTCGTTCGCGCGTCCTTTCAGATGCGCGAATTCGAGGAGCGGTTCATCGCCCTGGGGCTGCCCTACAAGGTCATTGGCGGCCCGCGATTCTATGAGCGGGCGGAAATACGCGACGCCTTGGCCTATCTTCGCTGCATCGCCCAGCCCGACGACGATCTCGCTTTTGAGCGGATTTATAACCAGCCGAAGCGCGGCCTCGGCGATGCGACATTGGCGATCCTGCATGAATACGGCCGGCGCGCCCGCCTGTCGCTCACTCGCGCGGCGCGCGCGCTCATCGAAACCGAAGAACTGAAACCGCGGCCCCGTCAGACGCTGCGGGGCCTGCTTGATGACTTCGACCGTTGGCGGAGACAGTCCGAGCAGATTCCCCATGAAGAGCTGGCGCAGCTCGTTCTCGAGGAGAGCGGCTATATCGACATGTGGAAGGCGGAGCGCACTCCCGATGCGGCCGGACGCCTCGACAATTTGAAAGAGCTCGTTCGTTCAATGGGCGAGTTTCCGGACTTGAGCGCGTTCCTGGAGCACATTTCGCTAGTCATGGACGTCGACCGTGGCGACGAGGGCGCGCGCGTTTCGATCATGACCCTCCATGCGGCGAAGGGCCTCGAGTTCGATCTCGTCTTTCTGCCGGGCTGGGAGGAGGGCTTGTTTCCGAATCAACGGTCGCTCGACGACAGTGGTCTGGCCGGGCTCGAGGAGGAGCGACGGCTTGCCTATGTCGGCCTGACCCGCGCGCGACGGCAGGCGAGGATCTATTATGCCCTCAACCGGCGCGTGCGTGGCCTGTGGCAGGCCTCGTTGCCGTCCCGATTCATCCAGGAATTGCCCGCCGACCATGTTGAATTCGACGAATTCGTCGGGTCGGCTGACCGCGCCTCCGATTCCTGGCTGCCGACAGGTCACAATAAGGGGTTTGCCTCGCGCTACGATACGCCAGGCTGGCGTCGCGCCGAGGCGCGTCAACGCGAGTGGGGCGAGGCGGGTCCGCGTGCGCCGCGGCCGTCGAGCCCGACGTTCGAAGGCTCGGTCCGCAGACAGGAGGCCCCGACCTCGGTCTTCCACGCCGGATCGCGGGTATTCCACAACAAGTTCGGGCCTGGCGCCGTGGTCGCCGTAGACGGCTCGAAGCTGACGGTCGATTTCGACAAGGCGGGCCGAAAACTGGTGATGGACAGTTTCGTGGCCACGGAGGGATAGCTGGACCGAGCGGCGTGAGCGCCGCTCCTCAACCGCGTCCTTGCGTCAACCTCAGGCGGCCTTGGTCCTCGGGTTCACCTCTTCGGTGTAGGCGTCGATGAGCGCAGCCGTTATGGCGGCGGGCTTGTAATGGTGGGGACCGATCTCGCCGACCGGCGTCACTTCGGCGGCCGTCCCGGTGATGAAGCATTCGTCAAACTCGCCGAGCTCGGCAGGCATGATCCGCCGCTCGATGACTTCGAAGCCGCGCTTGCGCGCGAGATCGATAACGGTCGCTCGGGTGATGCCGGCCAGGAAGCAGTCGGCGATCGGCGTGTGAATCGCTCCGTTCTTGACGAAGAAGACATTGGCGCCGGTGCACTCCGCCACCCGGCCCTGCCAGTCGAACATCAAAGCGTCGGCATATCCGCGACGCTCGGCGCGGTGCTTGGAGATGGTGCAGATCATGTAGAGGCCGGCCGCCTTCGCCAGGGCGGGAGCGGTCGCGGGATCGGGTCGCCGATACTCGGCGATATCGAGTCGGATCCCTTTCATCCGCTGGGCAGGGTCGAAATAGCTCGGCCACTCCCACACGGCGATGCCTAAGTGAATCGTGTTATGCTGCGCCGCCACGCCCATCATTTCGGAGCCCCGCCAGGCGATCGCCCGGACATAAGCGTCGGCGAGATGGTTTCGCTTCAGCACTTCGGCCTTGGCGTCGTCGATCTGCGCAACGCTCCACGGAATCTCAAAGTCCAGAATTTGGCCAGAGTCCCTAAGCCGTCGGGAATGGTCGGTTGATTTGAAAATACGCCCGCCATAGGCGCGCTCCCCTTCGAAAACCGCGCTTGCGTAATGCAGGGCGTGGGTCAGAACATGGATCTTGGCCGCGCGCCAATCCACCATATGGCCGTCCATCCAGATCCAGCCTTCGCGTGAGTCAAATGTCTGGGCGGCCATGGCGGTTTCCTCTGTTCCAAGCGAGTCGGTTTGGTTTTTTGGCGATTGGAGCTACATGGATCATCGCGAGTTTGACCCTAGGATAGCAAGCGGGCCGAATTATGTCAACAATGCTGACCTAATGGGTTCACCGATGTCGTCTGACGTCTCCAAGCCCGATCTGGCTGCGCAATTGCGCAGCCAAGAGCCAATGTATGAATTGATCGAGCTGTTGTTTTTCGCTTACCGTGACTTTGTGGGGGACGCCGATCGGCTGCTGGAAGCTTATGGCTTTGGCCGCGCTCACCATCGGGTTCTGTATTTTGTAAGCCGACGGCCGGGGCTCACAATTGCCGAACTCTTGGAGATATTGCGGATCACGAAGCAGAGCCTCAATCGCGTCTTGCGAGAACTGGTCGACAAGAACTTCATTGAGATCCAAGCTGGCGCGCTTGATCGTCGCCGTCGGCAGCTCTACGCGACGCCGGACGGCGAGCGGCTGGCGCTAAAGCTAGCCCTCGTTCAAACGCGCCGTTTCGCCTTGGCGCTGGACCAATTGGGCGATCGGGGTCTTCCATCGGCGCAAGCCTTTCTTAAAGCGATGATCGATCCTCAGAAGGCGGCGAGCGACGCTGGCGGCCGGCTGGAACCGACAAAGTGGGCGGGTCAAGCGCGGTGACTTCGACACCGACCTCGCTGGCGGACGACGCCGCCCATGTCCTTGTCGTCGACGACGATCGCCGGCTTCGCGCTTTGTTGTCCACTTACCTGGTCAAGCATGGCCATCGCGTCACGGTTGCTCCCACGGCCGCCAAGGCGCGCCATTTTCTCGACGGATTGGCTTTCGACATCATCGTGCTCGACGTCATGATGCCGGTCGAGAACGGGTTCGATTTCGCTGCGGATTTGCGAACGCGATCCCAGGTGCCGATTCTGATGTTGACGGCGCGGGGCGACTCGCAGGATCGGGTGCGTGGCCTCGAAATTGGCGTCGACGACTATCTCGCAAAGCCGTTTGAGCCGCGGGAGCTGCTGCTCAGAATCGGCTCGGTGCTTCGGCGAACCCGGGCTCCGCCGGCCGGCGCCCTGGAGACCAGCGTCATCCGCTTCGGACGTTTCGCGTTTTCGCTCGAGCGCGGTGAGCTCCGCGCTGGAGACGACCCGGTCCGCATTACGGAGCGCGAGCGCGAGATGCTGCGGTTACTGAGCGCAAACCCTGGCGCGATCGTTTCTCGCGAAGCGCTGTCGGGATCGGGCGGCGCCGCTCAGGAGCGCACGGTCGACGTCCTGGTCAATCGGCTGCGGCGCAAGATCGAACAAGATCCGACCAATCCGGTATACCTGCAGACGGCTCGAGGAGCGGGATATCGGCTAGTCGCTGACCGATGAACGAGAGGCTCGGATTCCACAAGCTGCGGCTCCTGGCGCAGACTCGCATGCTTTGGCGGCGCGTTGCGCGCTACTTGGCTGAAGTGCTGCCGAAGGGCCTCTACA
This sequence comes from uncultured Alphaproteobacteria bacterium, assembly GCA_963820095.1. Classification (GTDB taxonomy): domain Bacteria; phylum Pseudomonadota; class Alphaproteobacteria; order Rhizobiales; family Beijerinckiaceae; genus Roseiarcus. Next base: position 86,692 of record CAWFZA010000014.1, on the reverse strand, counting down.
AGCGCTCCCTCCTCATTGTGATCTTGCCGATGGTGCTGCTTCAGAGCGCGGTGACATTCGTGTTCATGCAACATCACTGGGATCTGGTGACCCGCCGGCTTTCCGATGCGGTCGCTCGTGACGTGGGAGCGTTGACCGATCTTTATCAGAGGCTGCCGCCCGGAAAGGACGATGCTTTCTTAGCGAATCTGGCGTCCGAACGGTTTCGCATGGACGCGTCCTTGCTGCCAGCGGGGCCTTTGCCGCCAGTCATGCCCCGCTCTTTCTACGGCGCCTTGGACCCGCTCACGCGCACCCTGCCGAAGGAAATCAGGAAGCAGGTCATTCAGCCTTTCTGGATCGACACCATCGGCCGTTCGGGCTTGATGGAGATCCGGGTCGATCTCGGGGACCGGGTGCTGCGCCTGGTCACTCGCCGCGCCCTCGCCTATGAGGCGAACGCCCATATTTTCGTGCTCTGGATGCTGGGAGCGATGATCGTCCTTCTCACGGTCGCGATCATTTTTCTAAGGAATCAGATTCGACCCATCCTGCGCCTGGCGAAGGCGGCGGAAGACTTCGGCAAAGGGAGAAATCTCGACTTCAGTCCGCACGGCGCGCGCGAAGTCCGACAGGCGGGGCATGCTTTCATCGAGATGAAACGCCGCGTCGAGCGCGCAACCGAACAGCGCACTGCGATGCTTAACGGCGTGAGCCACGATCTGCGCACGATGCTGACCCGCTTCAAATTGTCGCTGGCGCTGCTCGACAATTCCGCCGATAGCGAGTTTTTGCAGAGGGACGTCGATGAAATGGGGCAGATGCTGGAAGGCTATCTCGCCTTCGCCCGCGGCGATACCGGCGAAGCAACGGCTCGCATCAACGTTGGATCGATCCTCGAGGACCTGCGGGCCGCCTGCGAGCGACATGGGGCGAACCTCGGCGTGGAGATCCATGGGGATCTCGACGTTCCGATACGGCCGATGGCGATGAAACGCTGCGTCGGCAATCTCGTCGCCAACGCCCAGCGACACGCCGACAACGTCCGCGTCTCCGCCACGCGGGAAGCTCAGTTTGTGTCGATCGTCGTCGACGATGACGGCGCCGGAATTGCCCCCGATTATCGCGAGGATGTCTTCCGGCCGTTCTATCGCCTGGACGAAGCGCGCAATCAGGACGAGGGCGGCTCAGGCCTGGGCCTCGCGATCGCGCGCGACATCGCTCGTTCCCACGGAGGCGACATCACGCTTTCCGATAGCCCCATGGGTGGGCTGAGGGCGGCGGTGCGTATACCGGTTTAGCCGTCGCCTTCGGAGGAGAGCTTAAACCGCGGCGGTGATCCAACGAGACAATTCGCTCTTCGGGCCGGCTCCAGTCTTCGTGGCCACCTGCTTGCCATCTTTAAACAGCATCAACGTCGGGATCGAGCGGATGCCGTATTTGCTGGCTACGCCCGGGTTCTCATCGACATTGAGCTTGGCGATTTTCACTTTGCCGGTCATTTCGGTAGCGATCTCTTCGAGCGCCGGCGCAATCATGCGGCAGGGCCCACACCATTCCGCCCAGAAGTCGACGACGACGGGCTGCTCGGATTTGATAACGTCGATCTCGAAACTCGCGTCCGTGACTTTGGCCGGTGCTGACATGGGCGTCCTCGAAGACGGCGTGCTTGCCGCGCCCAATAGCTAGGAACCAACTCGAGCGCCGTCAAGCATGCCAGTGGAGCGCGGATCGCTCGCGTGTGTCGATCTATTCCTTGACAGGGCGAAAGTCGTCGCCTAGCCGAGCCAGCGATGGGGCAGGACCAGGCGCAGATGATCCGGCAGATTAGCGGTCTGAGCGAGATTTCCGACCGCTATGACGCGATTCTGTGCGACATCTGGGGCGTATTGCACGACGGCCTGGCTTCTTTCGCGCAAGCCTCGGAGGCGCTCGTTGCGTTCCGGCGCCGGGGCGGCGCGGTCGTTCTCATCAGCAACGCGCCGCGCCCCTCTTCGTCGATCGAACGGCAAGTGCTGAACCTTGGGGTTTCGCCCGACGCCTTCGACGCCGTCGTGACCTCGGGCGATGTGACGATCGAACTGATGGAACAGCAGGCCGGCGACCAGCTCCTCCACATCGGGCCAGAGCGCGACCTGATCCTGTTCGAGGCGACCGTGGAGGCGACCGGCGCGCGCCCGAGCCTCGTGGCTCTCGAAGACGCCCAATATGTGCTCTGCACCGGCCTCAGAAGCGATGAGACCGAGACAGTCGACGACTACCAGTCCGAACTCAAGGCGATGCTCGCTCGCGGCATGGCGATGATCTGCGCCAATCCGGATATCGTGATCCACCGCGGCGATGCTCTGATTTATTGCGCTGGCGCGCTGGCGCGCCGATACGAGGACCTTGGCGGTTCGGTGACCTACGCCGGCAAGCCTCATGGGCCGATCTACGATCGAGCGCTGGCGCTCGCCGAGCAGGCTCGGGGCCGACGAATCGACAAGAGTCGCGTGCTCGCGATCGGCGACGGGATGAAGACGGACATTATCGGCGCTCGCCAAGCGGACTTGGACGCGCTCTTCATAACCGGCGGCATTCACCGATCCTTGCATAAAGAGACGCTGGAATCGCCGGTCGATCCTACCGAGCTGCAACGGCTGTGCGATGAAAACAAGGCGTGGCCGATCGCCGCTATCCCCACGCTTCGATCGTAGCGCGTACGCTGCGGCGCTATCGACAGAGGACAGTTGCGCCCGGCGTGAAACGCGGGTAGGGGGTCGCCGCGATCCCGAGGACCGGCAGGACTTGAATGACCAACGGCTTCGTGCTGGCCACGGACCCGATGCTGCCGCCGCACGGGCTCACAGGCGCAGTTTATGCGATCGGAAATTTTGACGGCCTGCATCTCGGGCATCAGGCGGTCATCGGGCGCGCCGTCTCGCTTGCCAAGAAGAAAGCGGCCCCCAGCGCCTTGCTGACCTTCGAACCGCATCCCGCCGACTTTTTCGCCGGACGTCCGGTCGTCTTTCGATTGACTCCGCTCGGAGAGAAAGCGTCGCTTTGCGAGCGGCTTGGCCTCAACGGCCTCGTCCTCATCCGTTTCGACGCTTCGCTCGCCGGAATGACCGCCGAGGAGTTCATTGCGAAGATTCTTGTCGCGCGGCTCGCGGCAGCCGCGGTTGTCGTCGGATGGGACTTTCATTTCGGCAAGGGCCGAGCCGGTTCTCCGGCGACCCTCGCCGAGGCCGGCGCGAGATACGGCTTTGACGTCGAAATTGTCTCCAAAGTCGAAGACAGCGCCGGCATTGTCTCCTCGAGCGCCATTCGCAAGGCGCTTGAGCACGGCGATCTCGCCACCGCCGCGAGAGGCCTCGGGCGCAACTATTCGGTTTTGGGCCGAGTGATTTCGGGCCAACGGCTAGGCCGCACCCTTGGCGCGCCAACGGCGAACATTGCGCTTGAGCCGACCAACCGGCTCGCGCATGGAATCTATGCGGTTGTGGCGCGGGTCGACGGGCGCGCCTTCCCGGCCGTCGCGAGCTTCGGCACCCGCCCGACAGTCGATGACGGGCCGGCCCTGCTCGAGGTTCATCTCCTCGATTTCGACGGCGACCTCTATGGGCGCGAGATGGAAGTCGAGTTCATCGAGCGCATCCGTGACGAGCTCAAGTTCGATTCCCTCGATGCGCTTGTCGCCGAAATGGAGCGCGACAAATCGCGCGCCCGCGCCATTCTGCAATCCCGCGCCTCAGGGCGTAAATAACATGCGAATTGAGTATATTAGCCTCGTCGCGGCGATTCTGGAGGGGCGGAACTAAACGGGGTCGTAACGCACTGAAAACGTTAGGGGGCGCCGGTAAAATTGCGGCTAGGCGGCGCGCCCGCCCCGGCGCGCTACCGCGACGGGCCTTCGAACCAGCGCGGCCCAGTCGACCAACGCCGGAGCACGCTGGACCGAGCGTTGAGACCAATTTGGCGAATTGGCTCCAAATCCTCTAATGCCACGCCTCCGCCGCCTCGAAACCCAATTCAACTCATGTCCGACGCGTCCGTCTCAAACCTCGATTACTCCCGCACTCTGTATCTGCCGAAGACCGATTTCCCGATGCGCGCCGGCCTGCCGCAGAAGGAGCCGGAGATTCTCGCCCGCTGGGCGCGCGAGAACCTGTATGCCGCGCTGCGCGAGAGCGGCAAGGGCCGCCCGAAATTCGTGCTCCATGACGGGCCTCCTTACGCCAACGGCAATGTCCACATCGGCACCGCGCTCAACAAGACGCTGAAGGACATTGTCGTCCGCTCGCACCAGATGACGGGGCGCGAATCCAACTACGTGCCCGGCTGGGATTGTCACGGGCTGCCGATCGAATGGAAGGTCGAGGAGGAATTCTACCGAAGCAAGGGCAAAGTGAAGCCCGACTTCTCGGATTCGCAAGCCATCATCGCCTTCCGCCGGGAATGCCGCGCCTATGCCGAGCATTGGCTCGGCGTCCAGCGCGAGGAATTCAAGCGGCTCGGCGTCGTCGGCGACTGGGATCATCCCTACACGACGATGAGCTATCCGGCCGAAGCGCAGATCGCCCGCGAGATCTTCAAATTCGTCGCCAGCGGGCTTCTCTATCGCGGCTCGAAGCCGGTCATGTGGAGCGTCGTCGAAAAGACGGCGCTCGCCGAGGCCGAGGTCGAATACGAAGACCATGTCAGCGACACGATTTTCGCGGCGTTCCCGGTCGCATGCGTCGCAGGTACAGGCGGAACCGTCGGCATTGCATGGACCACGAGCTTGCGCAGACTGGCGAGCACGTCGGCCTCGGCGTCAATCGTGATCTGGACGACGACTCCTTGGACCATTCCCGGTAACCGAGCGATCGCCTTTTCGCCCGGAATCGATTACGGCCTCTATCGAGTGACGCGACGCGCCGGATGGCAACTGGGCTAAGGTTGGCGCCGACCTACGTTCTCGCGACAAGCTTCGCTGCGGAGGTTTTCGAGCGCGGCCAAGGTCGACGCATTTCGAACTGGCTTGGCGACGTGTCAACGCGAGACGCACTCGCTTGGCGATTGTCTGCGCCCATCCTCTCCATGCCCACGGCTATGGCTTCGTCGTTCCCCTGCTCGACGGCGACCATGTCACGGAAGACGCGGGCACGGGCTTCGTCCATACCGCGCCGGGCCATGGGCGCGAGGATTTCGAGCTCTGGACGGCGAGCACGCGGCTGCTTCAGGAGCGCGGCATCGACACCCGCATTCCCTACACGGTCGACGAGAACGGCGCCTTCACCGATGAAGCGCCGGGCTTCGAGGGCAAGCGCGTCATCAATGACAAGGGGAAGCCCGGCGACGCGAACAAGGCCGTCATCGACGCGCTGGCCGAGGCCGGAACCCTTGTCGCGCGGGGCAAGCTCAAGCACCAATATCCGCATAGCTGGCGGTCGAAGACGCCGGTGATCTTTCGCAATACGCCGCAATGGTTCCTGGCGATGGATCGGCCGTTCGCCAACCCGCAAGGCGCGACGCTGCGGACACTGGCGGTCGAAGCGATCGAGCGCACGCGATGGGCGCCACCCTCCGGCGAGAACCGGATCAAGGGCATGGTCATGAACAAGCCCGATTGGGTGCTGTCCCGCCAGCGCGCGTGGGGCGTGCCCCTGTCAATTTTCGTCCGCAAGGACAGCCACGAAATCCTGTTCGACGAGGAGGTGAACGCGCGGATCGCGGACGCCTACGAACGGGAAGGCGCCGACGCCTGGTTCGCCCAAGGCGCAAAGGAACGGTTCCTTGGCGCGAAGCACGATGCCGAGGCTTATGACAAGATCGACGACCTGGTCGAAGTCTGGTTCGATTCGGGTTGCACGCACGCCTTCGTCCTGGAGGACCCCAAGCACTTTCCTGGCCTCGCTGGAATCAAACGCAAAGTGGACGGCGGCGCGGACACGGTCATGTATCTCGAGGGCTCGGACCAGCATCGCGGCTGGTTTCAGTCGTCGCTTCTGGAAAGCTGCGGCACGCGCGGACGCGCGCCATTCGACATCGTGCTGACCCATGGCTTCACGCTCGACGAGAGCGGCCGCAAGATGTCCAAGTCCCTGGGCAACCAGACCTTCCCTCAGGACGTCATCCGCGTCTCGGGGGCCGACATTCTGCGTCTATGGGTGGCGAGCGTCGACTACACCGACGACCAGCGCATCGGCCCGGAAATCCTCAAAGCCGTCAGCGACAATTATCGCAAGCTGCGCAACACGATCCGCTGGATGCTGGGCACGCTCGCCCATCGCGAGCGTGGCGATTCGGTGGCCTACGCCGACATGCCCGCGCTCGAACGGCTGATGTTGCACAAGCTCGCCGAGCTCGACCTCAAGGTCCGCGAGGCTTACGAGAATTTCGACTTCGCGCGCGTGGTCGCCATGCTCACCGCCTTCATGAACAGCGATCTCTCCGCCTTCTATTTCGACATCCGCAAGGACGCGCTTTATTGCGATGCGCCTTCCAGCGTCAGGCGGCGTGGGGCGCTGGAGGCGATCGAGCATATCTTTCGCGCGGTTACGATTTGGCTCGCGCCGATCCTGGTGTTCACGACGGAAGAAGCCTGGGCGGCGCGGGACGCCGCTCATCGCTCGATCCATCTCGAGCAATTTCCGGCCATCCCGGCCGCATGGCGGGATGAGGGGCTCGCCAAAACCTGGGAGACGATCCGCCTGGTGCGGCTCGCCGTCACCGGCGCGATTGAAATCGCTCGCGCCGAGAAGCAGATCGGTTCGTCCCTCGAGGCGGCGCCACGCGTGTATCTCAGCAATCCCGAGCATGTGAAGGCGCTCGAAGGGGTCGACTTCGCTGAAGTCTGCATCACCTCGGACATCGCGGTCGAGTTCGGGACGCCCGCGCCGGAAAGGGCGTTTCGCCTGCCCGAGGCGCCTGACGTCGGCGTCGTGGTGGAGCGGGCGCGGGGCGTCAAATGCGCGCGCTCGTGGCGCTACTTCGATCCCACGACCGCTTCGCCAGATTTTCCCGATGTGACCCCTCGCGACGCCGAGGCGCTGCGGGAGCTCCGCGCCCTCGGCCGCTTGCCATGAGATTGCCCATGCTGGGGAGCGCGATCGCGCTTGCTGTCATCCTCGTCGACCAAATCGTGAAAGCTGGCGTTCTCGCGCATTCCGACGGGTCCGAACTCGATTCGACGCCGCTGGGGCCGTTCCTTGATTTGAGCCTCCGGTGGAACCGAGGCATCTCGTTCAGTCTGTTCGCCCGCGATTCGGCTGCCGGACAGGGAGTGCTGCTCGCTCTGACCTTGACGGCGACCGGCCTACTCGCATGGTGGCTGTTTCGCTCCCGGTCCCCGTTGCCCGCAGCGGGCCTTGGATTGATTATCGGCGGCGCCCTCGGCAATGCGATCGATCGCCTTGCGCATGGGGCGGTCGTTGACTACCTCGATTTGCACGCCTTTGGCCGTCATTTTTTCGTCTTCAACGTCGCCGACGCGGCGATCAACGTCGGGGTCGCAGTGTTGATTCTCGATCTTCTATTTGCCCCGCGAACGGCCAAGAGTCGCGGCCGAGGGAGCCCGCCTCATGGCGCGATCTGAGACAGCAAAGGACCGCAACACGGCGTTAGGAACCGGCTGGTAGGAAAGTTGCAAACGTCATGGAATAGCCGAAATTTGTCGCGAGATACGCATTGAGCAGCTGTCACAATCGTTGCGGAGGACAAGTGGTGGGGCCGATGGGCGTTGGTTTCCGATCAGCGGCGGTTGCGTTGGCCTTGACCTCCGCCAGTTTCGTCAGTTCTTCTGCCTGGGCCGGCGACGATGGCGCCGCGCCCCTTTGGCAAGGACTTGGATCCATTTTCGCTCCAGTTGTTGGCTTCAGTTTGGGTGGGGACAGGCCCCCTCCGATCGACTATCGCGAACATGGCAAGCTCGTCCTGCCGCCGAACACGGATTTGCCCCCGCCCGGTTCCTCCGCGGCTGCGGATCCCGCCTGGCCCGTGAATCAGGAGGTCATGCGCAGGAAGGCTTTGAAGGAAGAGGGAAAGAAAACCATCGCCGGGGTGGGCGATGCGCGTCAGCGCTATACCCACCCATTCCCTCCGAACGAACCCGTGACCATTCGCGCCGTGGATCCAGATGGACAAACGGTAAAGTGCGAGGGCAGTTGCGGGTCGAGCTCTTCGGTGCTAAGCAACCTTAACCCCCTCAAATGGGTTGGAATGGGAAAGTCGGATGCGGCTCTTGGTCCTGAGCCCGACCGCGAATGGCTGACCGATCCCCCCAAGGGGTTCCGCGCCCCGGTCGAACCGGTGAAGAGCTCGGCTAAAAACTGAGCGGTCCGCTGGTCCATGGTTTGCCGTCGCTTTCGTGATTCCAACCCCGGAATTCCAGTCTGGACCGAATCACGGCTTGGCTAACCAAGCAAAAAACGGTATTGTGTTTGGAAAGGATTCGTGGGCAGCGCTAATTTCGCCGCCTCAGCCTTTCGCCCGGAACCGACGCAAACTATTTGATTGCGGGAAGGGTTGCTGAAGTAGCCGAACAGGTCAGCAGAGGCAGCTGCGAAAAGGACCTTCCGGACGTAGGACAGTGGTCCGAACGCGGCTAGGGGCGCCGCTGATAAAGGGAAGCTCGCACGGGATTGAGCTCAATGCGGTCGGTCATGTCCGTGCGTCGGACGTGATGAGATCAACTCATTCGAGTGACGCGAAGGCGTGGACCATCCCCGCTTGCATCGAATTCGAGAAAGCCTCGGCCGGAAACGATCGGAAAAGCCTGGGCTAACCGGATGGATATTGGGAAATCAAAATGAGACCAGGTCAAAACAAAAGGATGCGCGGCCGGCCAGCGAACAATCGGCGAGGCCCGAATCCTTTGACGCGATCCTATGAATCGAATGGGCCAGACGTCAAAATACGGGGCAATGCGCATCACGTCGCGGAGAAATACCTCCAGCTCGCGAGAGATGCTCACACAGGCGGAGATCCGGTCGCTGCCGAGAATTATCTGCAGCACGCAGAACATTATTTCCGACTGATCGCCTCTGCGCAGGCCGCGCAAGCCCTGGCGCAGAGCGGTCAGCAGCGGCCGGCCGGAGAGGATGATGACGGAATGGACGATGACGGCGACTTTGACGCGCTGTCCGATCGTTTCGCCTCGCCCGCGGAGCGGCAGAACGCCTACCAGCAGCAGCCGCAGGCGCAGCCGGGCTTTCAACCGCAACCGAGCGCCGCGCCAAACGCTCCACAGCCGTTCGGCGACAGACCGCCTTACGAGTCCGAGCGTCAAGGCGGCAATGATCGCGGCGGCTTTGCGCCTCGGCAAGATCGTCAGGGCAATCGTTTTCAGGATCGAGGGCCGCGACCGGATCGCCCGTTCCAAGATCGGAACGAGGGTTACCGCGACAATCGACATCAACGCGACAATCGTCCTCGGGATTTCCGGCCCTATCGCGATTCTCAGCCGCCGCGTGACGCGGGGACAGATCCGGGGGCGCCTCCAGGCCTTCCGTCTTTCATCACGAGCCCGAGACCCAATAACGCGGATCCCGATGCGAGCGTCGCCGTGCCCGAGACGTTGGCGTCCGCGGCTCCGATCGCGACGCCGGAGCCTGTTCCGTCAGAGTTGGAGCCGCCCGCGGAAGGAAACGCGTTTCCAGCCCGGGGTCGTCGTCGTCGGCTGCGGTCGCCATACGGCTTTGGCGGCGCCAATTCAGGCGACGGAGAACAGCCGGACGTCGCTCAAGAAACCGCCGACGACACGCCCGTCAGGGAATAGCTCTCGGCGCGCTGGCGAGACGAGCGTGACCGCCGGTCGACTCGCCGACAATGATTGGTCAGGCGGCCGAAGAGCTGTCGAGCGAGTGAGCCGGCGCCTGCAGTTCCGCGGGCGGTGGCGTTGGAACGGCCGCCAAGGTTACGCTTTCCGGCCCCGTTGAGACGTTGACCGTTGCGTGGCACTCGTAAGCGAGAAGCGTTGTGAAATAGAGCTGAATGGAATGACCGTCGATCGCGTCTTTCGGGGGCGCATTGCTCAGGAACTCGGCTGCGCTATGGGAGAGCCGCGCGTTTGGGCCCTTGGCCTCGATGTGCATCGTCATTGCGTCGCCCTCGCCGGAAAGGTCGACGGCAATGACTCCGCCACGCGGCACTGCGCCGGCGGCGATGAGGCAGAGGTTGAGCAGCAGCTTGACCGAGCTTCTTGACGCCATCCGCCGGCCGCCGCTCCACTCCAACGCCGTGCGGCCATTGGCGAAAAGCTCTCTCGCGACCTTTTCCGCGTCGCCCGTGTCAATCAAGGCGCCGTAGGAGCCGGCGGCGCCGAAGGCCAGACGGCAAAATTGAAGGCGGGCAGCCGCTGAGATCGCGCTCTTCTTGATGAGCTCCATGGCTACCGTTCGCATCTCCTCGTCCTGCTCTCCGTCCAGCACCTCGAGGCCGTTGATGATCGCCCCGACCGGGCTGATCACGTCGTGGCATACTCGCGAGCAGAGCAGGGCGGCGAGGTCTAGCGGAGTGAGCGAGGTCATCATCAAGCGTATAATCCCGGGTTCGATCGGACCTTGGCGAGATGGAGAAGTTCCGCCGGATTTAAGCGATTCGAATCCTCATCTATCCGATTCGCGACCCGCTTGCGACGCAACCTTTATTGCGCGATGAGTTGGCCCCGGGCGAGCCAGATCAATCTGGGAGGGAGCAAGCGGCGCCCGCCAATTCCTTTCGCCGCTGTTTACGAGGAGGGGACTTGAGCTCGGTTCTCAGGGGTCCGGATCCATTCGCGCTCAACGAAAGCAGCCGCGATGAGATTGCGCTGTTTCTCGCCAAGGCCGCTTTGGCGGCCGGACCGGCGGTGATGGAGGAGTACGACCGTGGCTGCGACGTCGTTTCGAAGGCGGACGGCAGCCCAGTTACATCCGCGGATCATAGGGCCGAAGCGATCATCTGCGAGTGTCTGAAGAGCATCGCCCCAAGCCTGCCGGTATGCGCTGAGGAATCAGTGGCGGCCGGGGCCAAGGCTCAGATCGCGGAACGTTTTCTGTTGGTCGACCCGCTCGACGGCACACGCGAGTTCCTCGCCGGCAACGGCGAGTTTACGATCAACGTTGCGCTGGTGGAGCGAGGCGCTCCGATCGCCGGCGCCGTTTACGCGCCGGCGATCGGCCGATTGTGGGTCGGAGGCGAGACGGCCTTCACCTGCGAGGCGCGCCCCGGCGCAGACTTGCCCGGCGAAGAATCGCGGCCGCGCATCCGGACCCGCAGCGCACCGACAAGCCTGATCGCTTTTGCAAGCCGTTCGCATCTTGATCCCGCCTCGGATTCCTTCCTCAAACGACTGCCGATCGGTGAGACGCGGTTCGCGGGCTCATCCGCTCAAGTTTTGTCTGATCGCCGAGGGTCTCGGCGACGTCTATCCGCGCTTCGCACCGACGATGGAATGGGACACCGCGGCGGGCGATGCGGTGCTGCGCGCCGCCGGCGGCGCCGTTCTCGATCCTTCGGGACGGCCGCTCGAGTACGGAAAGGCAGGGCGCGCGTTGCGCAACGGCCCGTTCGTCGCCTGGGGCGACGCCGCGGCCGCCGCGCGGTTGGGATATTAAAATAATTGCTCGGGGATTTGTGGGCGATAAACTGAATTTGCAACGCGACGCCGTTCAGTCCATTAGCGTAAACGCGAAGCCCGGCATTTTGACCATTTGTTAACCTACGACCTTTGACACTGGGGGCGATCACAACGATTGACCGATTTCAACGGGGGCCGCAGTGAACAATGTCATCCTCTTCCGGCCAGCGAACAGTCCCCGTCGCATAGCTTCGAGTGACTGCGGCGCTGCTCAGATTTTGTTTTTCACCGGCGTGCGGTATCAGCGCTGGAGCGATGATCCGCACGGTGCAGCCGAGCAAACCCAACGCTCTCGGCGAAAGCGCGAGCGCGCCGAGATTGGCGAAGCCGGAAGAGGACGGAACAGCCACCGCTGAGGTTGCGACGAGGAAATTGGAGGAGCTTTCTTGAATTGGACAGGACATGAGGAGCTTGTCCGCCAGCCTCTGACCGCGCCTCTCAAATTTCATATGTCGTAAAATGCGACCACGCCCCATGCAGGTTTTTGGCCTGCCCGGACAGATGATCAGGAATGGCCGGGCGGCGTCGCGCCATGGCGGACGGGCTCGCCGCCGCCGAGCCCGGCCGCCATAGCCGTCGGCGTCCCCCGTTCGAGCCTCTACCGCTGGAAAAAGCGCCCGAACCGAAGTCGCGTCGGCCCAAACGCCTGCGGCAGGCGAAATGGCCGCCCGCCCTCGCCGAAGCGGTCGAGGCGTTGCGCCTCGACAATCCCATGTGGGGCAAGCGCAAGATCGCCGCTCCGCCGCGCCACAGAACCCCGCCGTCTCATATGTCCTGAGCCAGGACTCTGGCTTGATTTGGCGCGCGCCGAGCGCCATGGTGGCGCGGCCGAGCGGCCGGCGGCGGGGATTTCAAGTCGCGAGCGGAGCAACGGCGTTGAAGAGAGCGATCTTCGGCCTCTTGGCCTTTTTCATTCTCGTGCCTCTCGCGCGCGCCGGCGGCGGTCCAGCCCAGCTCAATCTTTACGACACGCCGGCTGAAGCTCGCTGGGCGCCGTTCTTCAACGACATGCCCGCCTGCGAGGACGCTGGAGTGCTGTCGACGATCAGCGGCCGGTTCGCCGGGACCCAAAGCGAGTTCTGGCATTCAAACCTGGCGATCGCCGGCTTCGAGCGGGTCCGCGAAATCGGTTTCCGCTCCAACGGCCTTTCCTACATTCCGCGCCGCTATTGCGTCGCCCGCGCCATGATGTCCGATCAAAGGCAGCGGACTGTCGCCTATGCCATTGCCACGCAGACCGGCATCATCGGAAACACATGGGGGGTGGAGTGGTGTGTGGTCGGTATTGACCCGACCCTTGCCTATGCGCCCGATTGCGAGGTCATCAGGCCGATCCTCGAGCGCGAAATCGGCAGGACGAGGTGGCTTGCCGAATACGGCTTCAAACCGGGCTACTGATCGTCGGCGGACGGTGGCCGGAGATGTCAAGAAATGCGGCGTTGGACGCTCGGGTTGGCCTTCGGTTTGGCGCTTGTCTCGATTCAGGCGCCCTACGTGGCCATCGCCCAGACCGCGCCATCCCCTCCGCCCGTCGCGACGACGCAGTTCGACTATTACGTAATGACGCTCTCATGGGCGCCTGGCTTCTGCGATCTCGGCGGTAAGGAGACCTCTTCGCCAGAATGTGCGGAAGGCTCCGGCGACGGCTTCGTCGTCCACGGCCTGTGGCCCAACAACGAGTATCGCCCGAACCCCGAGGCATGCCGGGGCGAGGACGCCACGCCTGCCGATCTCGACGATGAGCACGGCGTCTACCCGAACGACCGCCTGGCCGCCTATGAATACCGCAAGCACGGAACTTGCACGGGCCTAAGCCCGCATGACTATTTCGCCACGGTGCGCAGCGTGCGCGCCCGGCTGAAAATTCCCGAGATGTTCCAGGCGACGACCGAGCCGTTGCACATGGCGCCTGAAGAGATCGAACAGGCCTTCATGACGGCAGACCCCAATCTGCGTCCGGACGATATGGCGATCAGTTGCAGCAATGGCGAACTCGTCGATGTGCGTTTCTGCCTGGCGAAGGATCTCTCGTCATACGCGGTTTGCCGCAAGGTCGCGCGCCACACCTGCCAACGCGCGTCGATCATGGTCGCTCCGATGCGTTGATGGCGTCGCGGCGCCGGAATCGACCCCAGTTCCGCTCTCGGGCGCTGAACTGTCGACGCGGCCCCGACTCCGGACGTCGGCGGTCAGGCCCCCTGCGGCAGCCACCATTCGGCGCCGCGCGGGGTGCTGACATATTCAGGCCAGCGATAATGGATCGGCGCCTGAAAATCCTTCGGCAGGAGCGGCGCGAGCCATGTCTTGCCCCCGACGCCGCCGCCCGTGCGCTCGCGGAACTCGGCCTTGCGCCGCCTCGAGGGCCTGCGGATCGGTCAGAAGATCGACAAGGCTGCCGGCGATGGCGCGCGCCGCGGCCTGGACTGTCGGGTCGATCGTCGCCGGGAAGCCGCCTAGCGCGTTCCACACCCAGGCCGGATATTGATAGCCCGGCCGAGGCGCTGCGAGCATTGCGCGCCCGACATAGACGTGCGCCGTCGGACATTGCCAAGTGTATTCCGTGTAGTCGTCGGATGTGTAGTTCCTTTGCCAGGGCGGCAGGATGGCGCGCAGGCGCGCCTCGTCTTCTTCCGGCGTCGTCAGCGCCGTCATCGCGGGATGGATCGGGTCCTCCATCGGCTCGAGCCCGAGGTTCTTCTGGATCTCGCGGCCAAACCGCTTCGCCTCATCGCCCCAGCGCGGCGTTCCGCCAAGCACGAGATTGCCGTAGGCCAGCGCCGCGATCGCATGGTTGGGAAGGCCTGGACGGGTCTTGGTCACCCATTCCTTGCGCACGATGCAATGGGTGATCCGCGCGACATTGTCGGCGTTGTTGTCGAGGACGGCGAAGATGCGCTCCTGCATTTCCAGGGTCGGGCAGCGGCTCGAATATTGGATCTGACTGAAATTCGGGGCGAGGTTGTCGGCGGTGGCCTGGCCGGCTGCAAGAATCGCCTCGTTGAGGGTCCAGGTGCCGGTATGCGGCAGCATGGCCTCCTTGGTCATCTTGCTTGTCATGTACATGAGGCAGACAGCGTCGATCGCGCCGGGCGCTCGCGCCATCGTATGCGCGGAAGCGCCCTCGCCTGCGCCCATGCCGGACCATTCCTCCGGGTGCGGGCACTCGAAGCTGTACATCCGGCTCCAATAGCTGCCGCAATGGGTGTCCAAGATCACCGTATTGGCGTGCGCGGTGCTGAAGGCCGGGTGAAAGGCGATGGTCGCGTCGAGATCGTCGTAAAGCCCGTGCGCCGCATGCACGGGCTTCGAGCCGCACACTTTCTCCGCCGGCTCGCCGAAGAAGACGAGCTTGCCTGGGAGGTTGTGCTTCTCCATCGCCGCCTTGGCCGCCAGCAGGCCGCCTAGCGCGCCGAGACCCAGCGCCGAATGCGGATCGGTATGGCCGGCGGCGTATTTGTGGACGCCGTCCCGCGGCTTTTCGAACGGAACCGGATCCTGGCTGTTGCCGGGAACGGCGTCGTATTCGGCGTAGGTTGCGATGACCGGCTTGCCCTTGCCGAACGTGGCCCTGAAAGCGGTCGGCATCGTCGCCGTGCCCTCTTCCACCGCGAAGCCCTGCTCGCGCAAGAGCTTCACATACCAGGCGGCGGATCGATATTCCCGCCACGCCGGCTCATGGAAATTCCACACCTCCGTATGGCGCTCGGAGAGCCAGGCCGCCTGCGCCTTGATCCAGCCGAAGGCGGTCTCCTTGGCCGGCGTCAGCGCGGCCGGACCCCAATCGCGGGTCGCGGCCGAATGGTCGTTCGGCATTGAAGGAGACTCCCGTGGAACCTGGCGGGTCGGGCAGGCAAGGACGCCGGCGGCCCTGCAACCGCCGGCGCCGGTCGCGTCAGATCAGCCGACGATGAAGGCGTTCCAGCGCTTCACGATGTCGTTGAGGTTGTTCATCCACCATACGGTGTCGAAGTTGATCAGCTTGCTCTTGATGTCGGGCGCGGTGGGCAGGACCTTGAGCCGCTCGGGCGAGAGCAAGGCCGCCGACTTGTTGTTGACGAAGCCATAGGGGATCAGCGAGGAGAGGCGCGCCTGCGGCGCGGCCATGGTGATGAAGGCCGTGAGCTTCTGGGCGTTCCCGGCGTTGGCGGCGCCGTTGATGACGGCCCAGCAGTCGTTGCGCAGCAATTGATCCTGCCAGACGATCTCCACCGGCGCCTTGTTCGCCTGGATCGCCGCGATGCGGCCGTTCCAGGCGGTCGCCATCACCACCTCGTCGTCGTTCAGGAGCTGCGCGGGGATCGCGCCCGCGTCCCACCATTTGGTCACGTTGGGCTTGATCTTGCCGAGGCTGGCGAAGGCCTTGTCGAGATCGATCGGATAGACCTTGTCTGCTGGCACGCCCGTCGCCATGGTCGCCACTTCGAGATCGGCGTTCGATCCGCTCGCGCCCGATTGCAGAGAGCGGGGGCCGGGGAAGTTCACCGTATCCCAGAGATCCTTGTTGTCCTTCGGCGCCTTGCCTTTGAACGCGTCGGTCCGATAGGCGTAGATCTGCGCATAGGGCAGCATGTTGACGTAGAGCTTCTGCCGGAACACCGGGTCGATGTTCTCGACGTCGAACAGAGAATAGTCGATCGGCTCCCAATATTCGCCCTGCTTGGCGAGATTGAGAACGTCGGCGCCGTCCAGCTCGGTCACGTCGTATTCGATGGCCTTGCTGTCGACCATCGCCTTGACCTTGGCCGGATCGGGGCCTTCCGCCTCGATGACCTTGATGCCTGACAATTCCTCGAAGGGCTTGAAATAGGCCTTGCGCTGCGCGTCCTGCAGGGCGCCGCCATAGGAGCAGATGCGCACCGTCCCGCTGCCCTTGAGCTTGTCGGGAATGGAATCGATCTTCGGCAATTCGACATCGGCCGCCAGCGCCGAGGCCGGAAAGGCGAAGGGTTCGCTGAGCGCCGCCGCGGCCGCCATCGTGAGGCCGTAGCGGCCGGCGTTCGCAATGAATTGGCGCCGCGAATAGTCGGCCACATGCAGCGGCTGTCCCGCCATGGCGGAAAGCGCCTGTTTGATCTTCTCGTCCATTCTTCCTCTCCCTTTCACACTGTTGAACCTATCGGCCTATCGGGGCGGTGCGAAGACGCTCGGACCGCCGGCGCAAGAGCTCGGCGCCGACCATCAGGCTGGTCGTGATCGTGATCAAGAGGGTCGAGACCGAAGCGAGCGTCGGATCGATGTCGAAGCGGATCTGCTCCCACATCCGCCGCGGAAGCGTCACCGCCGTCGTGCCGGACAGAAACAGAGCGACGAGCAACTCGTCGAAAGAGGTGATGAAGGCGAAGACCGCGCCGGCGAAGATGCCGGGACGGATCAGCGGCAGGGTGACTTGGCGGAACGTCGCCCAAGGGCTCGCGCCAAGGCTCAGCGCCGCATATTCGAGCCGGCGGTCGACGCCATAGAGCGTCGAGGAGACATTGATCACCACGAAGGGAACGGCAAGCGCGGTGTGGCCGAGGACAAGGGCCAGCGGCCGGCCCACGAGCCCGTAGCTCGCATAGGCGAAATAGAGGCCGATCGCGACAATGATGCCGGGCGCGATGACCGGCGACAGGATCAGAGCGTTGACGAGCTTCTTGCCCACGAACTTGCCGCGCACGAGGCCGATGGCGGCTGGCGTTCCCAGAAGCGTCGAGAGCGCCGTGACAGCAAGGCCGACCCAGATGCTGAGCCAGGCGGAATCCGTCCAGGCGGAGCGGGTGAAGAAGTTGGCGTACCATTGCAGGCTGAAGCCGGGCGGCGGAAAGGTCAGGTATTTGCCCGAGGAGAAGGAGAGCGGGATCACGATGAAGAATCGGGAACAGGAGATAGGCGAAGATCAGGATGACAAGGCCAAGAAAGGCGATCCGCCAGACGGCGCCCATCAGCGTTGACCCTGGAAGATTTTCTCGATCCCCATGATGCGGGTAAAGCCGGCGAAGATGACGAGCACCACAGCCAGAAGCACGACCGCCATGGCGGCTGCCTGGGGCCAGTCGAGAATGTTCACTTCATTGGCGATAAGGATCGAGATCATCAGGTCGCCAGGGCCGCCGACCAAAGAGGGCGTGATGTAGAAGCCGATCGCCAAGGTGAAGACCAGGATGCAGCCGGCCGAAATGCCGGGCAGCGACAGCGGCAGCAGGACCTGCCGGAAGACGGCGAGGGGCCGGGCGCCCAGGCCTTCGGCGGCGCGAATGAGCCGCCAGTCCAGGCTCTTCAACGTCGAATAGATCGGCAGCACCATGAAGGGCAAGAGGACGTGGACCATCGCCACGCAGACCGCCAGGCGCGTGTTGAGGAGCCGCAGCGGCTGGTCGATCAGCCCCGTGCCGATTAAGAAGTCATTTATGATGCCGCGCCTGCCGAGCAGCACCATCCAGGCATAGGTCCTGACCAGGATGCTCGTCCAGAACGGGATCAGGACGAGGATGGTGAGGAGGTTCGCGGTCGATTGCCGGCAGCGGGCCAGGAACAGCGCGAGCGGATAGGCGAGGAGCAGGCAAGCGACCGTGACGATCAGGCTGATCGTTCCCGTGATCTGCATGACCCGCCAAAAGACCGCGTCGCGCAGGAGCTTACTGAAGACCTCGAG
The DNA here is from genome assembly GCA_963820095.1 of uncultured Alphaproteobacteria bacterium. Classification (GTDB taxonomy): domain Bacteria; phylum Pseudomonadota; class Alphaproteobacteria; order Rhizobiales; family Beijerinckiaceae; genus Roseiarcus. The sequence goes on along the minus strand of CAWFZA010000014.1, from coordinate 68,501 downwards.
CGTCCAGCCTTTCTCATACACGCTGCGCTGCAGCATGAGGAGAACGGGATAGGCGTAGAACACGACGAGATAGAGAACGAGGGGCGCGGCAAGGAGACCGCCGGGCGGCAGTCTTGCGGCGGAGGCGCCCAGGAAAGATTTGCGGTCAAGCATCGCCTTTGCCACCCGGTCTCGGCATGACGGCAGCAACGGAAAGCCTACCGGCAATCAAGCGGCCGCGTCAAAGGCCTTTTGAGGGATCGCCGGGCCGCTCACTCGACAATCGGCCCGCAGGCTCATACTCATAAGTCCGACGAATTCACTCTAACCAAAGTCGGTTGGCGTCGCGGATGAAGGCCATGCCTTCTGTCGAGATTCAGTCCGGATCGTCGCGGCAAGCCGGCGCGCCGGTAGCGCTACGCCATATCGTCAAGACCTTCGACCAATATCGCGCGATCGATGACCTGAGCCTCGACATCGAGGCCGGCGAGTTCATCACCTTTCTCGGACCCTCCGGCTCCGGCAAGTCTACGACGCTCATGATGATCGCCGGCTTCGAGCAGCCGACATCGGGCGACATCCTGATCGGCGGCTCGGTCGTGACCCACACGCCGGCCTATCGGCGCAACATCGGCATGGTGTTCCAGAACTATGCGCTTTTTCCGCATCTGACGGTCGCGGAGAACATCGGCTTTCCGCTGAAGCAGCGCGGCGTCGCCAAGGGCGAGATCCGCGAGCATGTCCGCCGCATGCTCGATCTCATCCAGCTTTCCGGCTACGAGGCGCGCTTTCCCCAGCAGCTCTCCGGCGGCCAGCAGCAGCGTGTGGCAATCGCGCGCGCGATTGTCTTCAATCCGCCGGTGTTGCTGATGGACGAGCCCTTGAGCGCGCTCGACAAGCAATTGCGCGAGGATCTGCAATTCGAGATCAAGCGGCTGCACGACCGCTTGGGCATCACCTTCATCTATGTGACGCATGACCAAAAGGAGGCGCTGGTGATGTCGGATCGGGTTGCGGTGATGAACGAGGGCAAGATCGCGCAAATCGGCTCGCCCACCGCGCTCTACGACACGCCGGCCAACCGGTTCGTCGCTTCCTTCGTCGGCGAAGCCAATCTCATCGAGGCGACGATGGTCGGAAAGGGGACGGACGGGTTCGTCGTTCTCAAGATCGGCGACGTTGAGCTCCGGGCGCCGGCAGAGAGCTTGGGTGAAAGCGACGGCTGCCTGTGCATGATCCGGCCCGAGAAGATCAGCGTGGGAGCGTCCCCTTCAGCCGATGGGCGGCCCGTCAACTCGGTGCAGGCGACCGTGCGGGAAATGGTCTTCATGGGCGAGATGATCCGCTATGTGGTGGAGATTGGCGCGGGGGCGCTCATGACGGCGAAGCAGCAGCATCGCGCCGAAACGCCGATCCTCGCGCCCCACGATGTCGCGACCATCGAATGGGCGATCGCCGACACAAGGCTGGTCTAAAGGCCAATCGCCGCGGTTCAGCTGTTGTCGCGATAGGCCAGAAACAGGAACGGGGAGAAGGCCGCGAGGGCGGGCCCCCGCCCGGTCTTGACGTGACCGTCGCGGGTGACTTCGAGGTCTTGCGCCAGCCAGTTCGCGCCGTCGAAGGTGTTGAACCAGATGTCGTCGCTGCCGGCGCCCTTGTAGGCGAGGAAAAGCTTGCCGTCGTAGACGGCGAGCGCCGGGCCGGAATCGGTCTTGGAATGCCCGTTCTGGGTGATCTCGAGATCCTGGGCGAGCCAGTTCGCGCCGTCGAAGGTGTTGAACCAGAGATCGGTGCTGCCGGCGCCCTTGTAGGCGAGGAACAGCTTGCCGTTGAACACGGCGAGCGCCGGGCCGGCGTCCGTCTTTGTGTGTCCGCTCTGGGTGATCTTGAGGTCCTGCGCGAGCCAGTTCGCGCCGTCGAAGGTGTTGAACCAGAGATCGGTGCTGCCGGCGCCCTTGTAGGCGAGGAAAAGCTTGCCGTTGAACACGGCGAGCGCCGGGCCGGCGTCGGTCTTGGAATGTCCGTTCTGGGTGATCTTGAGATCCTGCGCGAGCCAGTTCGCGCCGTCGAAGGTGTTGAACCAGAGATCGGTGCTGCCTGAGCCCTTGTAGGCGAGGAAAAGCTTGCCGTTGAATGCCGCCAGCGCCGGCCGGGCGTCGGTCTTGGAATGCCCGTTCTGGGTGATCTCGAGGTCGGTCGCGAGCCACGAATGGCCGTCGAAGGTGTTGAACCAGAGATCGTCGCTGTCCTTCCCCTTGTAGGCGAGGAAGAGCTTGCCGTTGAACAAGGCCATCGCCGGCCCCTGGCTGGTCAGCGAGTGTCCGTTCTGCGAGACGGGAACGTCGGGAATGACCCAATCGGCGCCGTCGAAGGCGGTGAACCAGATCCTCGCCGACGGCCCGGAGAACAGGCCGCCGATCCAGTCGCCGATTTCGCTGATCGCCCATCCGATCGCGCCGCCGACGAGCCCGCCGATGAGCGAGCCCAATAGCGCGCCGAGGAAGGCCCCGATCGCGGCGCCGAGGGGGCCGCCGAGGATTGCGCCGAGCACAAAGCCGAAATATCCGCCGATGATCCCGCCGATGACGACGCCCGCCCCCGAGCCGATCGCGCCGCCGAGGTTGCTGAACCCGAAAATCGAGAAGGCGCCGGCGATCAGCGACGCCGGCCAGGTGATGAGAGAGCACCAGGTCCTTCCGACGTCGCTCCCGGTCTTGACGAGACCGGCGGCCTTGATCGCCGCGGCATAGGTCTGACTGCCAACAGGGTTGGGGACCGGCCAGGGCTCACGGCCGCAGTTGCAGGGCAGGACGCCAACCGAGTCCACGAAGTCGCGGACCCTGCCCTCGGCGCCGCAGTTGCTGGAGGGCAGGCCGTTGGCGAAGTCGTAGGCCTCTTTCTCAAGCCTGTTGGAGCAGGTCGACCATCCCCGCGTGCAATTGAGGGTCTGCGACGTATAATAGGCCGTCCATGAGCCGGGGATGTGGCCGCCGCCCAGCATGCCCTGGATCTGGATGACGTGCACGAGTTCGTGCGCGATGTTCAGGAAGGTGTCCTGCCCGCAGGGCTGGTAGTCCTTGATGTACACCCGGATGTCAGGTGACGCCGCGCCCGACGCCATGGTGAATCCGTCAGGCCCCGCAAGGCTGATGAGGCTCGGCAAGCCCGAGTAGAATCCGACGCGCGAGAAATCGAGCTCGGGATAGAGCGCCTTGTAGGCGTCCATCTGGCAGGAGGGTAAACTGACCGCGGTGGGCACCGGCGCCTCCTATAGTGGTGATTACCGTGCGTGGAGGCCGCGCTTAACAGTCCGGCGCCCAACTCCAAGAAAACTGCTCGAAGCACGTCGGTCCTACAGTGACGGCTGTCACAGTTCGGTTGAATGACTTCAGGCGGGTTCCACGTCTACCTGCGGATATCCCGTCGGTAGCGGCGACTCGAAGCAGCGCCTGCAAAAGCTGTGCGAAAGCGCAGTCACGCGGTTGAAGTCGTGCGTCCGCGTAACATTGAGTGCGCGCGCCGAAGCGCCTCTTCTATCGCCAGGGAAAGGCGGAGCCGGCGATCTCGTCGGCGTTTCGCCCCGCCCAGTCGAGCTGGCGGATTTTCGACAGGCCGCGCGCTTGAGCGTCCTCCAGCGCGGCGCTCGCCGCCTCATAGTCGATGGTCAGCACCTTCTGGTCGCGGACGACCTCAACGCCGTCGACAAAGACGTGTTTCACCGCCCGGTCGGACGCCGAATAGACCAGCGATCGGAGCGGATCGTGACAAGGTCTCATCGCGGGATGCGCGCAGTCCACGATGACGACATCCGCCTTGCAGCCGATCGCCAGCCGCCCGATGTCGTCGCGCCCGAGAGCCCGTGCGCCGCCGATGGTCGCCGCGTTGAATATCTCCGTCACGCCGACGCTGCGCGGACTCTCCGAGACGATGCGCCCGATATACGAGGCGAGCCGCATTTCATCGAGCATGTTGTGCGGGTAGACGTCGGTGCCGATGCCCATGTTGACGCCGCGACGCAGGTAGCGGCCGAAGTCGCTGAGCGCGATGCCGCGGCGCGCGAATACGGTCGGGCAATGCGCGATCGTCGAACCGCTGCTCGCGAGCGCCCCGAGATCATCGGTCTCCGGCCAGTGCGTCCAGGGGTGATGATCGAGAAAGATGCCGTGACCGATGATCGTGCGCGGCGAGAGCACGCCAAGCGAGTCGAGCCACTCGATCGGCGTCTTGCCGTGCCGGCGGACAATTTCGTGGAACTCCGCCAACGATTGAGCGGCGTGGGTCTGAAATGGCAGACCGCGTCTGGTCGCTTCGCTGAAGGCGTCGCGAAGGAGACCCTCGGTGCAGGTGTCGACCTGTGCGGGGCAGATCATGCCCGTGAGGCGGCCTCCGGGATAGGCTTCTCAGCCTTGTCGATCTCGCGCAGCGCCGCCTCGAAAGCCTGATAGCCGCGTCTTTCGTCGAGGTCGTATTCGACGACGTAGCCGTTGCGCGTGAACCAGCGGCCCGACCGGAACATTGGCGCGACGCTGACCCGCAATCCGGAGCCCGCAAGAATGTCGAGCCAGCCTTCGGTCGGCAGAGAGAGGTCGCAGAGAGTCGTGACGCCCGACAGAGGACTTCGGACAGCGCGACGCCATACGAGGCCTTCACGCCCTCCTCGTCTGGGTTCAGGATGGGAAGATACTCGTAGAGCGAGGTGTTGTAGAGTTTCAGGCTTCCGACCTCGTCCCACATGCCCTTGTTCATCGGCTCGCTGAACGGATGCGAGTGAATGTCGATCAGGCCGGGCATCACGAGGAAGTTCGCGCCGTCCACGACGCCGTCGCGTTCGCCCTGATAATTCTCGCCGATGAAGGCGATGCGATCCTTCGCCATCACGAGGTCGACGCCGGACCGGTAGACATGCGACCTGGACTCGTCGTCCCACACGACGGCGAAGCGGCAGTTTCTGATGAGCGTCGTCGTCACGTCTCGTTCCTTGTTGTTCCGGCGGCCGCGTCACGCGCGGAAGCTGGCCGAATCGTGAGCGGCTCAAGACCGCGAGGCCAGATACCTCTCAATGACGTCGAGCATTTGAGATCGGGTCATCGGCGCGTTGTGGCCGCCGAAAACCTGTGTGACCGGGAGCTCCGCAATGCGCTTCATCGTCGTCCGATAGGCCTCCACGTCCGAACCCGGGAGGTTGTCGACGATGACGCCGTCATAGATGGCGTCGCCGGAAAAGAGCGAGCCGTTCGAACGCTCCCAGAGCGCGACGCTTCCCGGCGAGTGCCCCGGCAGATGCAGAACTTCGAACTCGCGATCGCCGGTCTTGACGATGTCGCCTTCCGACACAAGCTGCGTTGGTTTCACCGGCGCGCGGCGGTACGCCTCGAGGTCGTAGCCGGCGAAGGGAACCGCTTCGACCATGAAATCGGCAGCCTCCAACCCGGAGCTGGCGATGGCCTCCGCGCTGCGTTTCGAAAAGCGAAGGCCTTGCTGGCCGGGCCGCGCGAGCGCGTCGGCCTCAGCCGGATGAACGAGGATGTCGCAATCCGCGAACTCCGGATGAGAGCCGACATGATCGATATGCGCGTGCGTGGTGAACAGAAGTCTCGGCCGCGAGGACAGGCGATCGACGACCGGCCGCAGCGCCGCCACCCCCATCCCGCTGTCGACCAGAATATCACGCTCCCTGCCCAGGATCAGGAAAGAGTTTGCTCGCACCCACCTGTGACAGCGCGGCTCAGTAATTCGGAAGAGGCCAGCTGAGAGTTGCGTCACCTCAAACCAGGGGTCCTGAACCGGCAAGCTCGCGCTCGCGGACTCGCTTGTCTCTCCGGCGCTTTTGGTCATGCTCCTCCCGGCGGGTTGGCGCGGTCAAACCGGACCCAACTTTACGCTGTTCCAGAGGTCGTTTGGTGCGGACGGCGGGGGTCGAACCCGCACAGCCTCGCGGCCGAGGGATTTTAAGTCCCTTGCGTCTACCGGTTTCGCCACGTCCGCATGGGAAAGCGCGCTTGTTTCACACTTCGCGGCGAAAATGAACCTCAGCCGCCCTTGTCGTTCGCGATCGGAGGCTGGAAGGCGAGGCCCATGTCCCACGGAAAATAGATCCACGTGTCCTGGGAGACTTCGGTGATGAACGTGTCGACGAGCGGGCGTCCCAAGGGTTTGGCGTAGACCGTGGCGAAATGCGCTTTCGGCAGCATGTCGCGAACCAGCTTGGCGGTGGCGCCGGTGTCGACCAGGTCGTCGACAATCAGAATCTTCGCCCCGTCGTTGAGATTGCTGACCTCCGGGGCGATCGTCTTGAGGACCTTGAGGCCTCCTTGCGTCTTGTAGTCGTGGTACGAGGCGATGCTCACCGTCTCGATCACCCGGACCTCGAGCTCCCGTGCGACGATCGCCGCCGGGACGAGACCGCCGCGGGTGATGGCGACGATGGCGTTGAACGGCCCTGACGAGGCAAGCCGCCAGGCCAGCGCGCGGGCGTCCCGGTGGAACTGGTCCCACGAAACCGGAAAGGCCTTGTCGCGGGGGGAATTCACCGGCTGCTCCTTGGCGGGAAAGATCGCCTTCCATACCAAGCGCGATGAGCACGGGCGAGCATCGGAGCGCGCAATCAACACCTTTTCCAGCGGGCTCGCCCGTCTCAACGCGCGACGACGTCTTCCGACAGCGCGGTGATCATGGCCTCGACGGCGCGCCGCGCCGCGGCGACCGCGTCCTCGTCCTTGCCGCGCACCACGATCTGATTGCTGAAGCGCCCGTCCTTGAACGACGGATAGGAGCCGATCGCCACGTTTGGATGGTCCGCGGCGATTGCGCCCAAAGCCGCGCCATACACTCCTTCCGGGAGGCTTCCCGCGGCGATGGTCTCGACCAGCATCACCGCTCCGGTGTTCATCGACTTGACGGCGAAATCGAGCATCGCCTGCATGACCGCAGGCACGCCGGCAAGCACGAACACGTTGCCGATGCGAAAGCCGGGGGCCCGGGAGATCGGATTCTCGATGAGGTCCGCCCCCTCGGGAATCCGCGCCATGCGGCGGCGCGCCGGAGTGAGATCGGCCGACGCGTAGCGCTCGAGCATGATGGCGATCGCCCTCGGATCCTCGCCTACGGAAACGCCGAAGGCCCGCCCAATCGAATCGGCGGTGATGTCGTCGTGCGTCGGCCCGATGCCGCCTGTGGTCACCACATAGTCGTAGCGGGCCCTCAGGGCATTGACGGCCGCAACGATTTCGTCCTCGACGTCAGGCACGACCCTCGCCTCCCGAACGTCCACGCCGATCTTCGCCAGATATTCGGCGATATAGCCCAGGTTGCGGTCTTTCGTACGCCCCGACAGGATCTCGTCGCCGATCACCAGGACGGCGGCGGTTACAGTCATCGATTTGGTCATCCCAACTCGCCTCCGTGGCGCACAGTCGCAATCTGCCGCGACCTGACGCGACGCTAGCATGAACGCCAGAAAGTCCGCCAAACCCGCCGGGCGTTCCCGATCCCCAATTGGTGACTTGTGTTCGGCGCGAAGCAGAGCATATGTGTGGGAGTTTCTGGAACATGGACTAGGGAACGCTGGTGGCGACGTCGACGACATTTGTGCTGGCGAACGAGAAGGTTGTCCGCCGCAGCGGGCAAATACGGCTGCATGGGCCCGAGGACTTCGCTGCGATGCGCAAGGCCGGCGCGCTGACCGCGGAGGCGCTCGATCTGATAGGTCCGCTGGTCAAGCCGGGGGTCACGACCGCAAGCCTCGACCAATTTGCCTTCGAATTCGCGCGCGATCACAACGCCTATCCGGCATCTCTGAATTACCGTGGCTATCGCAAGTCGATCTGCACTTCGATCAACCATGTCGTGTGTCACGGCATACCCGACGAGAAGCCGCTTCGCGACGGCGACATTGTCAATATCGACGTGACCTTGATCGTCGACGGCTGGCATGGCGATGCGAGCCGCATGTTCGTGGCAGGCGAGGCCTCGCGGCGCGCGCAACGCCTGATTGACGTCACCTACGAGGCGATGATGCGCGGCATCGAAGCGATCAAGCCTGGCGGGACGACCGGCGACATTGGTTACGCCATTCAGACTTACGCGGAGGGGGAGCGCTGTTCGGTGGTGCGCGACTTCTGCGGCCACGGGCTGGGACGGCTCTATCACGACGAGCCGAACATCCTGCATGCCGGCCGAAAAGGCGAGGGCGTTCCGTTCCGTCCCGGCATGTTCTTCACGGTCGAGCCGATGATCAATCTTGGCGGCTACGGGGTGAAAATTCTCTCCGACGGCTGGACCGCCGTGACACGCGATCGGTCGCTGTCGGCCCAATTCGAGCATACGGTCGGCGTGACAGAGACCGGGTACGAGATTTTCACCCTCTCGCCCACCGGAGCCGATCGCGCGCCAATCCGATGACCTCGAGAGCCGACCACGGCGGCAAGATTGATCATCGCCGCGAGCGGCGCACTCAGCTGCACGAGGCCGGCGCGTCGGCGCTGGCCGCACTCCGGCCACAGCCGGTCCCTGATCCGCCGTCGCCCGACGGCGAAGGCGAAACGCCCCATTATCATGGGCACCGCGAGCGGCTGCGCGCGCGCTTGAGGGAGGCGGGCCCAGGCGCCCTCGCCGATTACGAGCTCCTCGAGCTTATTCTTTTTCGCGCGATCCCGCGGCGCGACGTGAAGCCGCTCGCCAAGAGCCTGATCGCCCGCTTCGGCTCCTTCGGCGAAGTGATCGCGGCCGATCCCGGAAGGCTCGGCGAAATCGAGGGGGTGAGCGCCGGCGTGATCTCGGAGTTCAAGATCGTCGAGGCCGCCGCGCAACGCTTCGCCAAGGGCGCGGTCAAGAAGCGACTTCCGCTCGGCTCGTGGAGCGAGGTGATCGACTATTGCCGCACGTCGATGGCGTTCGAAGGCCGCGAGAGCTTTCGGATCCTTTTTCTCGACAAGAAGAACGGCCTGATCGCCGACGAGGTTCAGGGATCGGGCACTGTCGATCACACCCCCGTCTACCCGCGCGAAGTCATGCGCCGGGCGCTCGAACTGTCGGCGACGGCGATCGTGCTTGTTCACAATCATCCCTCCGGCGATCCGACGCCCTCGACCCAGGACATCAAGATGACGCAGGACATCATCGCGATCGCCAAGAGCCTGGGAGTCGCGGTGCATGACCACATCATCGTGGGGCGCGACGGGCATGCCTCGCTCAGGGGCATGAGGCTGATCTGAGCGCGGGCGGCCTGGGGCGATGCAACCCAAGCGCGAACAGCGTGCAAATGAAAGGAAAGAAAATAAAAGGAAAAAGCCTTTTATTTTCTTTTCACGAATCAGATGTTTTCAAAGGGTTACGAGCGAAAAAATAAAAAAATCGCGCTCAAGTGGCCAACTCGCGCTCCGGGTTGTGCGCGAGCGGCGCTTCTCCGGCGCTCCGCGAGTCGCACGACGGGCCCCCAGGCTTGGCGCGCCACGCTGCGTCACGAGGTTCGTTTTTCCGATCATTGGGCGATGCTACCACAAAATACAGATTAGCCAAAGAACTTGTCACGGGTGGAATGGCGATTTTTGCAGCCCTTACCCGCCACCCCGAAAACGCCGCGCGGCCGCCAGATCGTCCGGCGTGTCGATATCGAACGTCACGCCAGTGTCCGGCGCCTCGACCTCGACCAGTTCGCTCGCGCCGAGCGCGCCGATCAGCCTGCGCGCGCCCTCGTCGCCTTCGAGGCGCCATCGCCGCCTCGAAGAGGCCTCGGCCCAGGAGAACGGGATTGCCGCGCCGACCCTCCCGCCAGGGGACCGCGGCGAGCGCGCCCTTGCGGGCAAGGAAGGCGTCAATGAGGGCGTCGATGAGCCGGGGCTCGATCCAAGGCATGTCGCCCAGGAGCACGAGCGCGGCCGCCACGTCGGATGGCGCCGCGGCCAAACCCGCCTTGAGCGAGGAAGCAAGTCCGCTCGCGAAGCTCGGGTTGAAGGCGAGCTCGAACGTCTAGGTCCGCGAGTGCGGCCTCGACCGAGTCCCGCGCGTAGCCGGTGACGACGACGATCGGACGCGCCTTGGCCGCCAGCGCCGTCTCCACGACCCGCCGCACGATTGGCTTGCCGTCGAGTTTCGCCACGAGCTTCGTCGTGTCCGACCCGCCACTGGCGCGAAAACGCGACGACTGACCCGCCGCAAGCACGATTGCCCCGACTTTAGTCACCGGGCGCGCGCGGCTGCGGGCGCGTGGAGATCTCCATGAGCAGACCGCCGAGGCCCATCGCGCGAATGTCCGCATCATGGATCGGCACGCCCGCCAGCACACGTTGCAGGACCCAGTCGAAACCGTTCTCCTTCGGCGATCGCGCGCAACCCGGCGCGCCGATGATCGGCGTTCCCTGCCGGTCGGCAAGGAGCAGCAGATTGCCGGGATCGACCGGCATGCCGAATTGTTCGATGCGTCCCCCGATCGCCTCGACGGCGGCCGGAATGACGTCGCGGCGATCGGTGATGGCGGAGGCGCCGAAGGCGATGAGCGCATCGGCGCCGTCGATCAGCTTGGCGAACGCTTTTGCGAGCGGCTGAACCTCGTGCGGGACGATCTCCTGCGCCACGACCCGCGCTCCCGCCGGAGCCAGGCGCGCCTCGAGCACGCGCAAGGTCTTCGCCACCGTCGAGGCCTTCAGGCCCGGAAGCGTCGTCGAGACCACCCCGATGCGCATCGGCTTGAACGGTCGAACGGCGATCGCCTCCGCCGGGCTCAACGTGAGCGCGGCGTCGAGCGCGGAGCCCGGAATTGCAAATGGAATGATCTTGACCGTCGCGACCATGTCGCCGGGGGCGACGGCGCGATAGGGCGGCAAGGTCGCGACGGTGATCCCTTCATCGATCGCATTGACCCGGTCGATGGCCTCGGCGTCGATGATCGCAAGCCCCGCGATCTCGGCGAACAGATTGACTCGCCCCGTGAACGCCGCCGCGCAACGCAGATGTGCGCCGGCGAGACGCTTGGCGAGCTTGCGCGCCGCTTCGTCTTCGCCGACGTCGCCGGGCTCGAGCCGCGCCGCCACGACGCTTGTCACGCCGGCCTCCGCCAGCGCCGACTGCCGCTCGCGGGTGACAATCTCGCCCTTTTTGAACGCGATCCCGTCAGTCCGCACGGCGTGCGCGAGAACCGCTCCTTCGGCCTCCCCTATTGGCGTCGGACCAAACTTCATGCCGCCGCGCTTTCGCCGCGCAATGGCTTCTTGCGCAGCGAAGCGACGATCTCGCCCACGATCGACACCGCGATTTCAGCCGGGCTGACCGCGCCGATGTCGAGCCCGATCGGCGCATGAATGCGCTTGAGCGCCGCTTCGTCGAAGCCTTGAGCGCGCATACGCTCGATTCGTTTGGCGTGCGTCTTCCGCGATCCGAGCGCGCCGATATAGAAGCACTCGGCACGAAGCGCGACCATCAGCGCCGGGTCATCGATCTTGGGGTCATGGGTCAGGAGGCAGATGGCGGTGTAGCGGTCGAGCGGCGCCTCGGCCAACGCCTCATCGGGCCACTTGGCGATGACGGGGGTGTCGGGAAAGCGCTCGGGCGTGGCGAAGGCGGTGCGCGGATCGATGATCGATGGGTCGAGACCGGCGATTCGCGCGATCGGCGCCAAAGCCTGCGAGATATGCACGGCCCCGATGAGGGTGAGGCGCGGCGCGGGCGCCTGAATGGTGAGGAAATAGTCCTCGCCCGCATGCGTGACCGTCGCGCTCTTGCCCATGCGCAACGCCGCTTCCAATTCCGGGCCAAGCGGATCGGCGTCGATGAGCTCGGCGCGAACGAATTGCTGTTCGCCATCGGACAGGCGAGTGACGATGGCGCCGGCGCGCCGTTCGCCGCGAGCCAGGTTCATCGCCTTGAGAACGTCGAGACGCATCAGGCAAGCTTCTCGACATAGACCTTGATGCGGCCGCCGCAGGAGAGTCCGACACGCCAAGCCGTCTCGTCGGCGACGCCGAACTCCAGCATGCGAGGCGCGCCGTTGGCGATCACCTCCGCCGCCTCTTCGACGACGGCGCCCTCGACGCATCCTCCGGACACGGAGCCGAGAAAGTTCCCGTCCGCGTCGATGACGAGGTGCGAGCCGATCGGGCGAGGAGCCGAGCCCCAGGTCTCGACCACGGTCGCAATCGCCACGTCTCGTCCAGCTTCTCGCCACGACTCGGCGGCGGCGAGAACATCTTCATCTCGGGTCAGCATTCAAACGCCTCCTTTTGTCGCCCGCTAAGGCGCAATGAACCCGACTTTTGCGTGCGCGCCGTCGCAATAGGGCTTGTTGGCCGAATGACCGCATCGGCAAAGCGCGGTCCGCTCGACGCGATTGAGCGTCCGTCCCGTTCCCGAGATGATCTCGACCGCGCCGGCGACGCCGAGCGGTCCGTTCGGATAGGGCGTGATGGTCAACGCGCCATCGCGCTTGGCAAGCGCGGCGCTTGTGGCGGTGGTCGGCTCGCCGGTGGCGGCGAAGGCCGCGGCGACATGGGAGCCGTCACAATAGGGCTTGTTCTTGGACTCGCCGCAGCGGCAGAGGGTCGCGCGCGTTCCGATCGGCGCGCCCGCGAGCATAATCTCCGCGTTGATGGCGAGCGGACCGTTCTCGCGCACCGAGATGGTGTTCACCTTCGGGTTGGTTTCATTGGCGCCGCCCCGGGAAACCCGGATCGCCCCGGACGGACAATTCAAGGCCACGTGCATGAGCGCCTCGGCGCTCGCCGCGTCCGGATCGATCCAGGGTCCTTCGACATTCGCCTTGAACACGGTCGGCTGCGAGAGGACGCAGCGGCGGGCGTGGATGCAAAGCTCGCCGTTGAATTCGATCGTCGCCGACTTGCCGACGGCAGTTTCAACGGCCATTTTTCGCCCTCCTCCGGCCCCGCGGCCAGTTCAGGAGAAAATGGACCCGCGCTGGCCGCTTCGCAAGGCCGCCGGCGAGGCTCAGCTGGCCGCCAGGAGCCTCGCCGTGGCGTCGTGAGTTCAAACCCCTGTCGCCGGAGAGCGCCTGACAGAGGTCCGCCATGCTGGCGAGATTGTGGATCGGACGGAGCGAATCGACGTAAGGCAGCATGGTTCGAATCCCTCCGGCCTTGGCGGCGAATTCGCCAAAGCGCAGCAGCGGGTTGACCCAGATCACGCGCCGGCTCGATTTGGCCAACCGCTCCATTTCGGCCTCGAGCTTGTCCAGATTGTCGCGCTCGAGTCCGTCCGTGATGAGCAGCGTGATCGCGCCCTGGCCGAGCACGCGGCGCGACCAATCCCGGTTGAAGCGATGGAGCGCCTCGCCGATTCGGGTGCCGCCAGACCAGTCAACCGCCATCGCCGAACATCGCATGAGCGCCTCGTCGGGATCGCGAGCGCGCATCGCGCGCGTCACATTGGTCAGGCGGGTGCCGAACAAAAAAGTCGAGACGCGCCGTGTTTCGCCCAAAGCGTGCAGGAAGTGCAAAAAGACGCGGGTATATTCGTTCATCGAGCCGGAGATGTCGCACAAGGCGACAACTGGCGGAGGGCGATTGATTGGCGAACGGAACTCGAGGTCGATGACGCCGCCAGGCTGGAGCGAACGGCGAAAGCTGCGGCGCGCGTCAATCCGAGCTGGACGGCCCCCTGCGGCGAAGCGCCGCGTGCGACGCTTGTCTTCCGGCATCACGAGCCGCTCGATCGCCTTGCGAGCCTGCTCGATCTCGGCCGCGCTCATTTGGGCGAAATCCTTCGATCGCAAGATCTCGGCCCCCGACATCGTCAGGCGGGCGTCGAGTTCGATGGCGGGGGGCGGCTTGGCGTGGTCGCGGACCGATTTGAACAGGGCGTCGGCCACCCGGCTCGATCCGGCTTCAGGCGGCTTCGAGTCCGGCTGGCTGGGCGCCCGGGGAGAGAGCATCGCGATCAGCTTCTCGAGGAAACCCTTTCGCTTCCAGAAGATCCGGAAAGCCTGGTCAAACAGCACGCTGTGCTCATGCTTCTTGACGAAGACCGCATGCAGCGTCGTGTAAAAGTCCTCGCGATCCCCAATCCCGGCAACCGCCACAGCAGCCAGGGCATCGATCACCGCGCCCGGCCCCAGCGGGACGCCGGTGTCGCGCAGGGCGCGGGCGAAGTGAATGATGTTTTGCGCCAAGACGCCGCCGTTCGCCGGTTCGGCTTCCAGAATCGCCGTCATTTCGCTGAACTCGATCTCGCTCCAATTGCCCGCATCCCTATGAGAAAATAGTGCCGGGCGCCGCATTTGTCATCGGGCTCCGGCGCGGCGCGGTTCGGGCTTGGGGCGGGCAAACGGAAGATAGCCTAGCCGATCTCCAGCCGGCGAAGCTCGGCCCGCGTCTCCTCGATCATCGACTGCGTCTTTGCGCCGTCGATCTTGGCGATATCGTCCTGATATTTCAGCAACACGCCGAGCGTGTCCGAGACCTGAGCCGGATCGAGCGCGACCGAATCGAGCTCGGCTAGCGCAGCCGCCCAATCGAGGGTTTCGGCGACGCCCGGGGACTTGAACAGGTCCTGTTTGCGCAGCCGCTGAACGAAGGCGACGAGCTCGGCGGTCAGCCGCTCCGGGGCGCGCGGCGCCTTGGCGCGCACGATCGCCATCTCGCGCTCAAGGTCAGGGTAGCCGAGCCAGTGGTAGAGACACCGCCGCTTGAGCGCGTCATGAATTTCGCGCGTGCGGTTGGAGGTGATGACGACGATCGGCGGTTCAGGCGCGGCCATGACCCCGATCTCCGGAATGGTCACCTGGAAGTCGGACAGGATCTCGAGCAGATAGGCTTCGAAAGCCTCGTCGGCGCGGTCGATCTCATCGATCAGGAGCACCGGCGGGCCAGCGACGCCGGGCTCGAGCGCCTGCAGAAGCGGGCGCTTGATGAGATAGCGCTCAGAGAAGATGTCGTGCTCGATCCGATCCTTGTCATGCTCGCCGGAGGCCTCGGCCAGTCGAATCGCCATCATCTGCGCGGGATAGTTCCATTCATAGACCGCGCTCGCGACGTCGAGGCCTTCGTAGCACTGGAGTCGAATCAGCTTTCGACCGAGCGAGGCCGAGAGAACCTTCGCCACCTCCGTCTTGCCGACGCCGGCCTCGCCTTCGAGAAACAGCGGTCTTCCCAGTCGCAGGCTTAAAAAAATGACCGTCGCCAGAGCGCGATCGCCGACATAGGAAGCTCCGCCGAGCAAGGCCAAGGTTTCGTCGATCGAGGCCGGAAGAGCCGGCGTTTGCCCGGACAATTCAAACTCCACGTCGCGATACGCCGGCGTACGGTGCAGAAAGAGTGAGGGCCGGGTCAAGCCCGGCCCCGCAGGAACAGCTCGGAGTTCGCCGCTTCTTCGGCCTCAGCCCGCCGCCGCGACGGCGCGCCTCGCCATAACGCCAATGAGATGGGCGCGGTAATCGGCGTCGCCATGCAGGTCGGCAATGAGCCCATTCGCCGCGACCGCGACGCCATCAAGCGCGGCCGGCGAGAAATTCGTATTGAGCGCCTTCTCGAAGTCAGTGGCGCGGAAAACGCCATTCTGACCCGCGCCGGTCACGGCGACCCGCACGCCGTCCTTAGTCCTGGCGACGAAGACGCCCACCAGCGCGTAGCGGGACGCCGGGTTGCGGAACTTCATGTAGGCGGCTTTCTGGGGGATCGGAAAGCTGACCTGGGTGATGAGTTCGGCGGTCTCGAGCGCCGTCTCAAACAGGCCCTTGAAAAAATCGTGCGCCGGGACGCGGCGCTTGTCGGTGACGATCGTCGCGCCGAGCGCAAGCGCCGCCGCCGGGTAGTCGGCTGCGGGGTCGTTGTTGGCGATCGAACCGCCGATCGTGCCCATATTGCGCACGTGCGGGTCACCGATCCCGCCGGCGAGTTTCGCCACCGCTGGGATTGCCGCTTGTACGACATTGTTGCGTGCGACGTCCGCGTGCCGGGTCATGGCGCCGATCACGAGATTGTCTCCTTCGCGGGAGATACCGCTCAGCTCGCGAACGTTCTTGAGGTCGATGAGCGCAGCCGGCGACGCGAGACGCTGCTTCATGGTCGGCAGCAAGGTCATGCCGCCGGCGAGCGCCTTGGCCTCGGACTTTGCTAGGTCGGCGACGGCGCCGGCGAGCGATTGTGGGCGATGATATTCAAAGGCGTACATTCTTCGATTCTCCCAAAGAGGGCGACAAAAGGGCGGATCGCGTCCGCCCGCCCAGTTTTATTCCGCGGCGCGTTTCGCCATCGTCTTTTGCGCGGCGCGCCAGACGACCTGCGAGGTCGCCGGCATGGTCACGTCCTCGTGACCCAGCGCGTCGGTGAGGGCGTTGATGACCGCAGGCGGCGAAGCGATCGCGCCTGCTTCGCCACAGCCCTTGATGCCAAGCGGGTTGGACGGGCAGGGAGTTCTCGGTCGTGTCGACCTTGAACGAGGGCAGATCATCGGCGCGCGGCATGCAATAGTCCATGTAGCTCGCCGTCAGCAATTGTCCCTGCTGGTCGTAGTGCGCACCCTCCATCAGCGCCTGGCCGATACCGTGCGCGACGCCGCCATGGATTTGCCCTTCAACGATCATCGGGTTGATGAGCTTGCCGAAGTCGTCGACCGCAGTCCACCGGTCGATCGCCACAACGCCGGTCTCGGGATCAATCTCGAGTTCGCAAATATGGACGCCAGCCGGGAATGTAAAGTTGGTCGGATCCCAGAAGGCGGTCTCTTTCAATCCGGGCTCGACTTCCTGCGGGTTGTACTTGTGAGGGATATACGCTGCAAAGGCGACAGAACCGAAATCGATTGTCTTGTCGGTGCCCTTGACGGTGAAGTTGCCATCCTTGAACTCGATGTCCGCCTCCGCGGCCTCGAGGAGGCGGCCGGCAATTTTCTTACCTTTGGCCTCGATCCGATCGAGCGCTTTGAAGATGGCCGACATGCCGACCGACCCGGAGCGCGAGCCATAGGTACCCATCCCGAATTGAACCTTGTCCGTATCGCCGTGAATAATCGAGATATTCTCGATCGGAATGCCGAGCCGTGAGGAGGCCAACTGGGCAAACGTGGTCTCATGGCCCTGGCCATGGCTATGCGAGCCTGTCAGGATTTCCACCGAGCCGGTCGGATTCACGCGCACCTCCGCCGATTCCCACTGGCCGACACCGCCTCCGAGCGCGCCGACAACCTGAGAGGGCGCGAGGCCGCAGGCTTCAATGTACGCCGAAAAGCCGATCCCGCGCAGTTTGCCTTTAGTGGCCGAGGCGGCCTTGCGGGCGGCGACGCCCTTATAGTCTGCGAGCGCAAGCGCCTTGTCGAGCGCAGCTGCATAATCGCCCGTATCGTAGTTCATGAGGACAGGCGTCTGATGGGGGAACGAGGCAACGAAGTTAACGCGGCGAAATTCAGCCGGATCGCGCCCCGTCTCGCGCGCCGCCTTCTCGACAATGCGCTCCACGATGAAGGTCGCCTCAGGTCGGCCCGCCCCGCGCACCGCGTCGACCGGGGCAGAATTTGTGTAGACCCCGTCCACCTCGCAATAGATGGTCGGGATATTGTACTGGCCAGACAGCAGGGGCGCATAGAGAATCGTCGGCACAAACGAACCAAAGGTCGACAGGTAAGCGCCGAGGTTGGCGATCGTGTGAACACGCAGGCCTGTAATCCTGCCGTTAGCGTCGAGAGCGAGCTCGCCGTGGGTCACGTGGTCGCGCCCATGCGCGTCGGAAAGGAACGATTCGGTACGCTCGGCGGTCCATTTGACCGGCCGGTCGATCTTCTTGGCGGCCCACGCGCAGACCGTCTCTTCGGCATAGATGAAGATCTTCGATCCGAACCCGCCGCCGACGTCGGGCGCGATGACCCGCAGCTTATGCTCCGGCGCGATGCCATTGAACGCCGAAAGCACGATCCGAGCGACATGCGGGTTCTGGCTTGTCGTATAGAGCGTGATGACATCAGTTCCGGAATCGTAGTCGCCGAGCGCGGCGCGCGGCTCCATCGCATTCGGAATTGTGCGATTGTTGACGAGGTCGATCTTCGTTACGTGCGCAGCCTTGGCGAACGCAGCGTCGGTCGCTGCTTTGTTGCCGAGGTGATAATTGTAGACCGTATTGTTTGGCGCAACTTCATGGACTTGCGGCTGGCCAGGATTGGCTGTGGTTGCTGTATCAACGGCGGCAGGCAGCTCGGTGTAGCGGACCTCGATCTTTTCCGCCGCGTCGCGCGCCTGTGTATAGCTGTCCGCGATGACGACCGCGACATGGTCGCCGACATAGCGGACCTTGCCGCGGGCGAGGGCTGGGTGGGCGCCCGCCTTCATGGGCGAGCCGTCCTTGGAATGGATCATCCAGCCGCAAATCAGATCGCCAACCTTGTCGGCTGCGAGATCCTCGCCGACGAACACCGCCAACGACTCCCGGCGCCTTCAACGCTTCCGCCGTATCGATCCTGTCGATCGTCGCGTGGGCGTGCGGGGAGCGCAGGAAATAAGCGTAGGCTTGGCCGGGACGGTTGAAATCGTCGACGTAATGGCCCTTGCCGGTGATGAAGCGGATGTCCTCTGTGCGTTTGACGGAGGCGCCGATGGCTGTCACGCCCATAATGTCTCTCTCCCTTGGGGCCGCGTTGAAGCGTCCTTGTTATTCGGCGGCTTGGGGCGTCGCGGAGGCGCCCATCTCGCGGGCGCCCTGCGCGATCGCTTTGACGATATTGTGGTAGCCGGTGCAGCGGCAGATGTTGCCTTCAAGGCCATGGCGGATCGCAGCCTCGTCGAGGTTTGGGCCTTCGCGATTCACCAGATCGATGGAGGCCATGATCATGCCCGGCGTGCAGAAGCCGCATTGCAGCCCGTGATTGTCCTGGAAGGCCTGCTGCATCGGGTGCAGCTTGCCGTTCGCGGCGAGCCCTTCGATCGTCGTCACCTGCGCGCCCTCGCAGCTCGCCGCCAACACCGTGCACGACTTGATCGCTTGGCCGTCGACGTGGACGACGCAGGCCCCGCATTGCGAGGTGTCGCATCCGACATGAGTGCCGGTGAGGCGAAGATTTTCCCGCAGGAACTGCACCAGCAGCGTTCGCGGATCGACATCCGCCGATGCAGGGCGGCCGTTTACCGCCATAGAGACATGAATCATCCCGTTATCCTCCCGAACCAAGATTTCTTCGGCGCCGCGTCAGCGGCGGCCTCACTGTTAGGGCTTGAAGGGGGCCCCGAATCAGCCTCGCCGACCTGGGCGCCGCCGCCGGTGGCGGCTGCAGCGAAATTAGAGAAAAACTTGTCGGCCATGTTCTTGGCGACGCCGTCGATCAGACGCGAGCCGAGCTGGGCGATCTTGCCGCCGACCGTCGCCTCAACGTCGTAGTGCAGCAGCGTGCCCTCTGGCGCATCGTCGAGCGACACTTTTGCGCCGCCCTTGGCAAACCCGGCGATGCCGCCTTCGCCCTCGCCCTTGATGGTGTAGCCCACAAGCGGAACGATGTCGGAGAGTTCAACCTTGCCTTTGAACGTCGCCGAGACCGGGCCGATTTTCATTTTGACGACTGCGGCGAAACCGTTCTCGCCTGTCTTTTCTAGCGACTGGCACCCGGGGATTGCGGACTTGAGCGTTTCGGGGTCGTTCAGCAGGGCCCACACTTTCGCTCTTTCGGCGGGCAAAGTCACTTCGCCCGTCATCGTCATCGCCATGGATGTTCCCTTCCCAGACAACTCGGCTGATCGGGGCACCCGTTCGAGATCAGCGGCGGTATATCGCCAGCATTTCGCAACGCGCGAGAAATATCAAGATGTCGCCCGGCTCTGATTCGGAGGATGACCAGGGCCGCATTGCTACCCAAATTGTCATTCCCGACGGTGATTTTACGCTTCATCCGAAATATCCTCACGAATACTACGCGGAGCGCCGCATCATTTCGAGGCCTATTGGCCGCCCGAGGGTAGAGCTGGGAAAACCTCCAGTGTCGGGTTGCCGCGCGCGCCTGCGCCGAGTACGTTGCCCAAATCTGGGGCGAGGGATCTGCCGACGCGACGCCGTCGTCGGGTCAAGCGCCGGGAAAGACAGGGCGGCCGCGCACAGATGGCACGTTTCCTGCGAAGCGGGAAGAAACAAGAGGGCAGGTTGGCGCATGGATAACTTCCTGCAGCAGCTAATCAACGGACTCACGCTGGGGTCGATCTACGGGCTCATCGCCATCGGCTACACGATGGTTTTCGGCATCATTGGCATGGTCAATTTCGCTCATGGCGACGTGTTCATGCTGTCCGCCTTTATCGCCCTCATCATTTTCATGATCTTGACCCAGATTCTGCATCTAGGATCGCTGCCGCTCGCGTTCGTCGTGGTGCTGCTTGGAGCTATGGCGCTGACAGCCTTGTGGAATTGGGCGATCGAACGGCTTGCTTACCGACCCTTGCGTGGATCTTTTCGCCTGGCCCCGCTCATTTCGGCGATCGGCATGTCGATCTTTCTGTCAAACTTTGTCCAGGTTGTTCAGGGACCGCGCAACAAGCCCGCGCCGCAGCTGCCCAATCATGTGTTCAATCTGAACGGCGATGTCACCTTGTCGGTGCGCCAGATCCTCATCGTCGTTGTCACGGTCCTCCTTTTGGCCGCATTCTGGTACCTCGTTCAGTTCACCTCGCTCGGCCGAGCCCAGCGCGCTTGCGAGCAGGACCGCAAGATGGCGGCGCTGCTCGGGATCGACGTCGACGCGACGATTTCGATCACCTTCGTGATTGGCGCGGCCTTGGCGGCGGTCGCGGGCGTCATGTTCGTAATCTACTACGGCGTGGTGAATTTCGCCGACGGGTTTGTGCCCGGGGTCAAGGCCTTCACCGCGGCCGTGCTCGGCGGCATCGGCTCACTGCCCGGGGCGGTCCTCGGCGGCCTCCTGATCGGCCTCATCGAAGTCTTCTGGTCGTCCTATTTCACCACCGACTACAAGGATGTGGCCGCGTTCATGATTCTGGCGATCACGCTCATCTTCATGCCCTCTGGCATTCTCGGCAGGCCCGAAGTCGAGAAGGTCTGAAAATGACCGCGCCCTCGCAGACTTCCGAGATCGCGGCGCCTGTTGCAACCGCAACACAATTCGTTCCCGCGCTCCGCACCGCCGCCGCCGCTGGGCTCGTCGCCTTCGGCCTGTGCTTTCCCATCATCAGCTATCATGCCGAATCGAACATCAACAACGAACTCGTCCTGGCCGGACGCTGGCCGCTTTCCTTCGCCATCACAGCGATCGTTTTTGTTTTCGTTCTGTTGCGCCAGATGGCGCGCGCCGACTGGCGGATTTGGTTCGACCGGATCGGCTCCGTCGCCGCCGGCGGCATGGGCGGTGCGCTGGTCCAGGCGGCGCGGGAGGGCGAGGGCACCGCGCCGCCGTCGACCGTCCGGTTGGCGTTCAGCCGCTATGTCGGCCCGTTCATGCTGGGCCTCGTCATATTGTTCCCGCTCATCGCGCTTGGCCTCCTTGGGCCGAGCGGCTCGTTGAAGTGGATCAACAATTACGGCGTCCAAATTCTCATCTACGTGATGTTGGGCTGGGGATTGAACATCGTGGTCGGCCTCGCCGGCCTGCTCGATCTCGGCTACGTGGCCTTTTATGCGGTCGGCGCCTATTCCTACGCGCTGCTCTCGACCATCTTCGGCCTTTCGTTTTGGATCTGCCTGCCGCTCGCAGGATTGCTCGCCGCGATGTGGGGCGTCATTCTCGGCTTTCCTGTCCTGAGGCTCAGGGGCGATTATCTCGCGATCGTGACGCTGGCCTTCGGCGAGATCATCCGGATGGTGCTGATCAACTGGGTCGATCTGACCAACGGCTACGCCGGCATCAGCGAAATTCCGCATGTCTCGTTCTTCGGCATTCCCTTCGACGATGACGACAACGGATTCGCGGCGATCTTCCATCTCCCCTATACGCCGATCTACCGCACGATTTTTCTTTTCTACCTGATCCTCGCGCTCGCGCTTTTGACCAATTTCGTGACGATACGGCTCCGCCGGCTGCCGATCGGCCGGGCCTGGGAGGCGCTTCGCGAGGACGAGATCGCCTGCCGCTCGCTCGGCATCAACACCGTCAACACCAAGCTTACGGCGTTTGCCCTCGGTGCGATGTTCGGCGGCTTCGCCGGTTCGTTCTTCGCCGTTCGTCAGGGGTTTGTCAGCCCGGAGAGCTTCACCTTCATCGAATCGGCGACAATCCTCGCCATCGTCGTCCTCGGCGGAATGGGGTCGCAGCTCGGCGTCGCCATCGCCGCGGCGGTCATGATCGGCGTCCCCGAACTCATGCGCGAGCTCGAATGGATGAAGGCGATCTTCGGCGAGAATTTCGACCCGACCCAGTACCGCATGCTCCTGTTCGGCGCGGCGATGGTCATCATGATGATCTGGAAGCCGCGCGGCCTCGTTTCGACGCGCATGCCGTCCGTCTTCCTGAAAGAGCGAAAGGCCGTGTCCGGCGATCTGGTAAAAGAGGGACACGGTTAAGATGAACTGGCTGACCGGCCCGCTCCTGGCTGTCGAAAACCTCACGATGCGATTTGGCGGCCTTGTCGCGGTGAACGCCTTCAGCTTCTCGGTCGGGCGGGGAGACATCACCGCGCTCATTGGGCCGAATGGCGCAGGCAAGACGACGGTCTTCAATTGCGTCACCGGCTTCTACAAGCCGACCGAGGGGCGGTTGGCGCTTGCCCGCGACGGCGTCGCGACGCCCGAGGACATAGCCGCCGTCACGCGTTCCAGCGGTCGACACGCGACGACGGCGAATGGCGAACTCTTCCTGCTCGAACGGATGCCCGATCACGAGATCGCCCGCAAGGCGAGGGTGGCCCGCACCTTTCAGAACATCCGCCTGTTCCAGGGCATGACCACGCTCGAGAATCTTCTCGTGGCCCATCACAATCCGCTCATGCTCGCCAGCGGCCTCACCGTGCTCGGGTTGATCGGCGCGCCAAGCTATCGCCGCAAGGAAGCCGAGTGCATCGAGCGGGCGAAATACTGGCTGGACAAGATCGAGCTGACCGACCGGGCTGACGACCCGGCGGGCGAACTGCCCTATGGCGCCCAGCGCCGCCTCGAGATTGCGCGCGCCATGTGCACCGATCCGGTGCTGCTTTGCCTGGACGAGCCGGCCGCCGGGCTCAACCCGCGCGAATCGGCGGATCTCAACGCGCTTCTCAGGTCGATTCGCGCTGAACACAATACGTCGGTGCTCCTGATCGAGCACGACATGTCGGTCGTGATGCAAATCTCCGATCACGTGGTGGTGCTCGACTATGGGGTGAAGATCGCCGACGGCACGCCGGCGGAAGTTCGAGCCGATCCGAAGGTGATCGCCGCCTATCTCGGCGTCGAGGACAAGGAGGAAGTCGAACAGATCGAAAAGGAGCTGGAGCAATGAGCGTTGCGGGCGCTTCCGTGCTCACGCCGCTCCTGCAACTCCGGGGCATCGAAACCTTCTATGGGAAAATCCAGGCGCTCCGGGGCGTCGACATCGACGTCAACAAGGGTGAAATCGTCACTCTGATCGGGGCCAATGGCGCTGGCAAGTCGACGACGATGATGACCATTTTCGGCGCGCCGCGGGCGCGCCACGGCCGGATCACGTTCGACGGCCAGGACATCACCAACTTGCCGACCCACATGATTGCGCGCTTGTCGATCGCCCAGTCGCCTGAGGGACGTCGCATCTTCCCGCGCATGACGGTGTTCGAGAACCTGCAGATGGGCGCCTCGATCAACAATTTTGCCCATTTCGACGAAGATCTTAAGCGCATGTTCACGCTTTTTCCGCGCTTGAAGGAGCGCGCCCCGCAGCGCGGGGGAACGCTGTCGGGCGGCGAGCAGCAGATGCTAGCGATTGCGCGCGCGCTGATGAGCCGGCCTCGATTGCTGCTTCTCGACGAGCCTTCGCTTGGCCTTGCGCCGCTCGTGGTCAAGCAGATCTTCGAGGTGATCGCCGAACTGAACAAGAGCGAAGGCCTGACTGTCTTTCTGGTCGAGCAGAACGCCTTTCACGCGCTCAAACTCGCGCATCGCGGCTACGTGATGGTCAATGGCGCAATCACGATGCAAGGCGGCGGTGCGGAGTTGTTGGCGCGCCCCGAGGTGCGGGCGGCCTATCTCGAGGGAGGTCATTGATGACCGGCGTCCTGTGGTCGAATACTCCCTACGGCCTGTTCACCTTTATCCTGATTACGCTGATCCTCGGCGGGGCCGGCGCTTGGGCGACGGGAAGGGCGATCGCCAAGACCTGGCGGCCGCTGGCGACGCTCGCGCCCTATATGGTCTTTCTGGCTGCTGCGGTGCGCTTTCTTCACTATGCGCTCTACGGCGAGCCGCTGCTGTCGGTCCCTCTCTTCATAAGCGCCTTGATTTGGATGATCATAGTCGGCGCGCTCGGCTATCGCGCCATGCGCGCAAGCCAGATGGCGACCCAATATTCCTGGGTTTATGACAGTTCGGGACTGAACTGGCGCGCCAAAGGGGATGGCTGAACGAGCGTCCGCTAAATGAACAAACCTCTGTGTTTTTTAAGGTGACTCTTGATCGAAAACAAGAAAGTATCGGCCTTCAAGGTGGAATTGTCTTCTGCCAAACGGGCGCCAGGGAGGGCCGGGCGCTCGCAACTTATGGGAGTAGTTGCATGACTAAACATTGGTTGTCCGGAGTCGCGCTCGCCGCGGCTCTGGCGTTCTCCGGCGCCGCCAGCGCCCAGATCAAGATGGGTGTCGCCGGACCGATCACCGGACCGAACGCCGCCTTCGGCGCCCAACTTGTACAGGGCACGACGCAGGCCGTCGAAGACATCAACAAGGCCGGCGGCATCCTGGGACAGCAGATCACCCTCGAGCAGGGCGACGATGTGTCTGATCCGAAGCAGGGCGTGTCGGTCGCCAACAAGTTCGTCGGCGACGGCGTCAAGTTCGTGGTCGGTCACTTCAACTCCGGCGTGACCATTCCCGCTTCCGACGTCTATGCGGAAAACGGCATCCTGTTCATCACCCCGTCAGCGACAAATCCCAAGATCACGGACCGGAAGTTGTGGGATGCGTTCCGCACCTGCGGCCGCGACGATCAGCAGGGCATGCTATGGGCCGAGCTCGCGCGCGACAAGCTCAAGGGCAAGAAGATCGCGGTCATTCACGACAAGACCACTTATGGCAAAGGGCTCGCCGACGCCGCGCTCGACAACATGCACAAGTTCGGCATCAAGGAAGTTCTCTACGAAGGCGTCAACACCGGAGAAAAGGACTATTCGGCGATCGTTTCCAAGATCAAGGATTCGGGCGCCGACTATCTGATGTGGGGCGGCCTGCACACCGAGGGCGGTCTCATCATTCGCCAGATGCGCGACCAGGGCATGAAGACGGTCATGATCTCCGGCGACGGCATCACCGACAATGAGTTCTCACAAATCGGCGGTCCGGGCGTCGAAGGCACCTTGATGTCGTTCGGTCCCGATCCGCGCAACAATCCAAAAGCGAAGGACATCGTTGCGGAGTTCAAGGCGAAGAACTTCGATCCGGAAGCCTATACGCTCTACGCTTATGCCGCCGTGCAGATCATGAAGCAGGCGGCTGAGAAAGCGAAGTCGCTCGATCCGAAGAAGGTCGCGGAAGTCATGCACTCGGGCATGACCTTCAACACCGTGATCGGCCCGATCGCCTATGACAAGAAGGGTGATCGCACCAGCGTCGACTACGTCTGGTACACTTGGGAAAAAGGTCCTGACGGCAAGATCACCTACGTCCAGAACAAGTCTTGAGCTGTTCGACTTAGGACGGGTCGCGTCTAGCGGCCTCGTTTGCACGTGAAAGAGGAAACCCGCCGTCTTCGGCGGGTTTCTTTTTTCCTTCACCCAATCTGGCCGAACTGCGGAAACGTCTCGATCAGCCACAGCGAAACGCTCTGAAAGCCGCCGGTCAGAAACAGAACGCCGGTCGCGACGAGCAGGACGCCGACGGCCTTCTCGATCCTGCCGAACTGCGCGCGCAGATGGCGCGACGCGCGCATGAATGGACCCATCGCAGCGGCGGCGAGAATGAAGGGCAGACCCAGGCCGAGGCTGTAGACTGCAAGCAAGGGCTGCGCCGCTGGCGACCGTCTCTCTCGCGCCGGCCACGGCGAGAATGGTAGCCAGGATCGGACCGATGCACGGAGTCCAGCCGAGGGCGAAGGCGAATCCCATCGGATAGGCGCTCCACAAGCCCGCCGGCTTCTCGATCTCGACACGCTTCTCGCGCAACATCGCGCCGATGCGGAAGACCCCGAGAAAATGCAGCCCCATCAGGATCACGCCGATCCCGGCCGCGATCGACAGCGCATGGCTCCACTGCCGGAGCACTGCTCCCAACACGGACGCCGTAGCGCCCAGGCCGACGAACACGGTCGAGAAGCCGGCCACGAACAAGACTGCGGTAATGAGAATGTCGCGTCGCGCCTTCGTCTCGCTCTCGTCCTCCAGCGCTTCGACGCTCGCGCCCGCCAGATAGCAAAGATAGGGGGCCGCGAGCGGCAAGCACGCAGGGCGAAATGAACGATAGGAGGCCCGCGCCAAACGCGGCGGGAAAGGAGACGTCGGCCATGACGGGACAAATGGCCCTTCGACCGGCGCGCGTCAAATCGTGGAGAAGCTGACCCCCCGGCCGGCGGGCGCCCGAATCCACGTTCTGGCCAAGCGATTCCAAAGGCTCGCGAAATCGTCATGAAAGTCGCGGCCGTCCATGATAGCGTCGCTAAGCTCCTGCATACGGAGTGTCACGACCTCAGCATTCGGAGCCAAAAGGCTCGGCGCAATGAACGGGGAGCGGTGAGCATGGATCCCGTTGTCTTATCCCGGATCCAATTCGCCTGGGTCATCGCCTGGCATTTCCTGCTTCCGGCCTTCACCATCGGCCTCGCCGCCTTCATCGCTGTCCTCGAGGGGCTCAATCTTTTCACCGGGCGCGAAATCTATCTTCGCATCTCGACGTTCTGGATCAAGATTTTTGCCGTGTCGTTCGGCATGGGCGTGGTTTCGGGGATCGTCATGCCGTTCCAGATCGGCACGAACTGGAGCCGTTACTCCGACGCCACCGCCAACGTCGTCGGGCCGCTGCTGGCCTACGAGGGGCTGACCGCTTTCTTCCTGGAGGCGGCCTTCCTCGGCGTGCTGCTGTTCGGACGCAAGCTAGTGCCTCCCTGGGCCCATTTCATCGCGGCGTTGATGGTTGCCTTGGGCACGCTCTTTTCGA
Organism: uncultured Alphaproteobacteria bacterium; assembly: GCA_963820095.1. Taxonomy (GTDB): domain Bacteria; phylum Pseudomonadota; class Alphaproteobacteria; order Rhizobiales; family Beijerinckiaceae; genus Roseiarcus. The sequence continues at coordinate 41,353 of CAWFZA010000014.1, read as the reverse complement.
CCTTCTGGATCATCGCCACCAACAGCTGGATGCAGACGCCCGCCGGTTATGAAATCGTCGACGGCCGTTTCCTGCCGAAGGACTGGCTGCAGATCATCTTCAGCCCGTCCTTCCCTTACCGGCTCGCTCATGTCGTGGACGCGGTCTACATCACCACCGGTTTTGTCGTTATCGGCGTCGCGGCCTCCTACCTGCGGCAAGGACGCTTCGTCGAAGAAGCGCGCACCATGCTGTCGATGACCTTGTGGCTGCTCACCGTGCTCGTGCCCCTTCAGTTCCTGCTTGGCGACGCCCATGGCCTCAACACGCTCGAACATCAGCCGGCGAAGCTGGCGGCGATCGAGGCGATCTGGAACACGCACAGCGACGTCGCGCTCAATCTCTTCGCCATCCCAGACGAAAAGGCCGAGACGGACCGATACGCCATTGCCATCCCTGAACTGGGCAGCCTCATTCTGACCCATACTCTCCATGGAACCGTGCATGGCCTCAAGGACTTCCCCGCCGACCAGCGCCCCTCGCCGGTGGCTGTTCCCTTCTTCGGCTTCCGGATCATGGTGGGAATCGCTCTCATCATGCTGGCGGTGGTTGTGGCGAGCCTATGGCTGCGCTGGCGCGGCGAGCTCTTCAACACCGACTGGTTTCTATGGGTCTGCACGCTGGCCTCTCCCCTCGGCTTCATAGCGGTGACAGCCGGCTGGGCGACGACCGAGGTCGGCCGTCAGCCTTGGACGGTCTATGGGCTCCTGCGCACGCGCAATTCCGTGTCTCCCTCCCTGACGGGCTTCGACGTCACCATTTCGCTTATCGGCTATTGTCTCGTGTACCTTGTCATGTTTTCAGCCGGATTCGCGCTGATGCTGAGACTGGTGCGACTCGGCCCCACCGAGGCGGCTGGTGAGCCCGACGCGATTGAAGGCGGGCGCCCGGCGCGGCCGGTTCAGGCGCTCCCAGCGACAGAAGCGGGGCGGCGGCCATGACCCAGCCTTTTCTCGATCTCGTGCCCGTCTGGACGCTCGTGCTCGGCGTTGGCGTCTTTATGTATGTGCTCCTGGACGGCTTCGATTTGGGCGTGGGCATCCTTTATGGCTTCGCGCCCGATCGGGATTCGCGCAACCTGGTCATGAACTCGATCGCGCCCATCTGGGACGGCAACGAAACCTGGCTGGTGCTCGGCGGACTTGCGCTTATGGCCGCTTTTCCGCTCGCTTTTGCGATCATCATCCCGGCGGTTTATTTCCCGATCGCCATCATGCTGCTGGCGCTCATTTTCCGGGGCGTTGCGTTCGAGTTCCGCTACCGCGACGCCGAGCATCGGACCGTCTGGGATCGCGCCTTCAACTACGGCTCCGTCCTCGGCGCCTTCGCGCAGGGCGTTGTCCTCGGCGCATTCATTCAGGGCTTTCAGACGGAAGGTCGCCGCTTCGCGGGCGGCTCATTCGACTGCTTCACACCGTTCTCGCTGCTCACTGGTGTCGCCCTGGTCTTCGGCTACAGCCTGCTCGGCGCGGGCTGGCTGATCTTGAAGACCGAAGGCGCGCTTCAGGATTGGGCGCGGTCGCTGGGCCGCCGCGCGTTGATCGGCGTTCTGATCGGCATCGCGCTCGTGAGCCTGTGGACGCCTTGGGCGAAGCCCATGATCGCCGAGCGGTGGTTCTCCTGGCCCGATATCGTATTTTTAGCGCCGGTGCCGATCTTGACCGCCCTGATCGCCTACTGGGAGTGGTTGTCGCTCAACAATCGCTCAGAGGCCGCGCCGTTCATCGGCGCGATCCTGCTGTTCGTGATGTCCTATCTCGGCCTCGCGATCAGCCTCTTCCCGCTGATCGTGCCCTATAAGTTTACGCTATGGGATGCGGCGTCCTCGCCATCGACGCAGGCCTTTTTGCTTGTAGGCACCGTGTTCCTCCTGCCGGTCATCCTGATGTATTCCGGCTGGTCCTATTGGGTGTTTCGCGGCAAGGTCCGCGCCGACCTGGGGTATCACTGAAACTGCGGGCTTGGGCGCCGGCCGGACGTTGCGCGGAAGTCTTGCTCTGCCCCCGCAATCCTGCTAGAGCCGCGCCTTCACGTAAAAACGTGGGAGAACGCCCGGTCGCCAGCCGGATCAAGCGCTCGCACCACGAACTGCAACCTGGCGTAGCTTTCAGGGCGACCTGACGGTTACGTCCGCGCATGGAGCAGCCTCATGGCGAAGAAAATAACCGGCTACATCAAACTGCAAGTGCCGGCGGGCGCGGCCAATCCGTCGCCGCCGATCGGTCCCGCGCTTGGCCAGCGCGGCTTGAACATCATGGAATTCTGCAAGGCCTTCAATGCGCGCACCGCGCAATTGGAGAAGGGGACGCCGATCCCGGTCGTCATCACCGCCTACCAGGACCGCTCGTTCACCTTCGAGATGCGGCAGCCGCCGGTGACCTTCTTCTTGAAGAAGGCGGCGAATCTCAAGCTCGGCAAGAAGCCGGCCTCCGGCGCCAAGACTCCAGGCCGCGGCTTCGTCGGCCAGGTGACCAAGGAGCAGGTGCGCGAGATCGCCGAGAAGAAGATCGTCGACCTCAACTGCGATACCGTCGAATCGGCGATGAGGATGATCGAAGGCTCGGCCCGTTCGATGGGCCTGCAAGTGGTGGAGGGCTGACCCATGGCGCATCACGGCAAAAGAGTTCTGAAAGCGCGCGAGGACGTCGAGCGGACGAAGCTCTACACGCTCGAGGACGCGGTCAAGATCGTCAAGACCAACGCCAACGCCAAATTCGACGAGACGGTCGAGCTTTCGATCAATCTCGGCGTCGACCCCAAGCACGCCGACCAGATGGTGCGCGGCGTCGTCAACCTGCCGAACGGCACCGGTCGCACGTTGCGGGTCGCGGTGTTCGCCCGCGGGGCGAAGGCCGATGAAGCGCGTGCGGCGGGCGCCGATGTGGTCGGGGCTGAGGATTTGGTCGCCCAGGTTCAGGGCGGCGAGATCAACTTCGACCGCTGCATCTCCACCCCCGACATGATGCCGCTGGTCGGGCGCCTCGGCAAGGTTCTGGGCCCGCGCGGGCTCATGCCAAACCCGAAGGTCGGCACGGTGACGATGGACGTGAAGGCGGCGGTCGCGGCGTCAAAGGGCGGCGCGGTCGAGTTCCGGGCCGAAAAGGCCGGCATCGTGCAGGGCTCGGTCGGCAAGGCCTCGTTCGGCGACGACAAGATCGCCGAGAACGTCCGCGCGTTCGTCGATGCGGTCAATCGCGCGAAGCCGTCGGGCGCCAAAGGTCACTACCTTCTGCGCGCCTCCGTCTCGTCGACGATGGGTCCCGGCGTGAAGCTCGACCTCTCGACGCTGCAAACGGCGGGCGCGGTCGGGGCGTAAGATCGCGCCGCAGGGTCAGGAGACAGGCTTTCGAGGTCGTGAGATCGTATGCAGGGACTTCGATGGTTCAGCACCGTCGTCGCAATTGCCGCGCTGCTGGGCCCCGCTGCGCACGTCCTCGAAATGCCGAATAAATTGGACATGGATGTGGCTCTCTGGCTGCAGGTGCAGCAACAGCTGTACCGAGGCTGGGGGCCCTTTATCGGCGCGCCGGTGGAGATCGCTGGAGTGGCCGTGAACGCCTTGCTGGCGCTCGACCGATCGTCCGGCGCGACCCAACGCTGGCTGCGAGGACTCGTCGCGTGCATCTACGCTGCGATGATCCTCGTGTTCTTCGTCCTCAACGCGCCTGTCAATGCGGCGGTGAGCTCCTGGTCCACCGCGACGATTCCTGCCGATTGGGCGGGTTATCGCTGGCGATGGGAGCTTGGCCACTGCTTGTCCGCGCTTCTTGCATTGGTCGCCCTGTTGCTGGTTCTGAGAGAGCGCTTGGTGTCGCGGGCCAGCGTGCGAGGTTAGCGGCCTCAAGAACTCAGCGAAGCGCCGCTCGAGCTGCTTGGCGAGGTCGTCCGCGGACGCAGCTCCGCGTTGTCAGAAGCGGAACCCGAGCGTCATGGTCCCGGAAGTCTCCATCTTGCCGTCGAGCGAGCAAGTCCCGTTGAGCGCGATATTGATACGCCCAAACTTGGCGACGTCGACGGTCACGCCGACGCGCGAGAAATCATTGGGCGAGCTTGGGATGACGAAATTGACGTTATCGAGCGCCCAGAACGGCAGCTTGCCCTGAAGATCGGTCTTCCATAGCAATTCGACGAAGATGTGCCGAAGCGCGTCCGGATCGACAATCACCGTCCCGTTCGCGTCGACGACGACGAAGCCCATCTGGTCGATATGCACGTTGCACAGTCGTTTCGACACCGCCCAGTGAACGGAGGTGAGGTCGGGAATGTTTTGCGAGTCCCCGAAGCGGGCCGAGGCTCTCGCGTTCATCGCTGGCGCATCGGCTGTCGTCGCTGCGGCAGAGGGACGCTCGGCCGCATCAGTGCGCCAGATCTGGCGGAATCCGATCCCCTCGGTCGCGAGGAACGACAGGTTGCCGGCGAAATGTCCGCGCGCCGACCGACCGCCGCGGAAGAACACCTTCCCGCCGCCCGGATAGGTCAGCTTGGTGAGGACGCGGTCCAGCTTCTCGTGATCGTTGGCGACAAAACTGACGCCGTCGAGCACCGAGCGCCCGACGTCGAGATAGCCGCCGATATAGCTGTCGAGATCGACGCCAAGTCCTTCCAGTCGCGTCGCGATCTTGCGGAACACCTCTTTCGTGCGCGCGTTGACAACGCGCGCGTTGCGTAGCGCATCAAGCTCGCGCTCCTGCTTGTCGTCGAGGAGATAGAGGCGGCAAAGGCCGGGGCGGTCAATGGCGACGTCGAGATGCGCATGCGGCGTCTTGCCTGTCTGCGTGAAGCCAACGCTCTTCACGCCGGCATTGCGCCAGTTGTCGCTCCCGGGCATGTCGATGAAATCTGCCCCGAGCCGTGGCGCTCTCGACGCAGCGTCGAGCAGCGCCTGCCAATTGTCGCAGGTGAAGTCGAAGCCCATCGGATTCCAGTAAGGGACGAAGTCATGGACGCGATAGAAGCCCCAGAGCTGGATGCCTGCCTCGCGCAGCTTCATCGCCACTCTATTGATGTCAGCGCGGATAGCCGCGCGATCGGCGCCCGTGAGTTGAACCTTGGGCGCGAGATGCGGATCGAATGTAGGTTCCGTCATCGCAAGTCCTTCCTCTTCGGCTTGCCGGCTGACGCTAGCATGAAGTCGGAGAGGCAGCTTGCCCTTGCCGACTGGTGCTTGCGATCTGAGCGTTGATGGCCGACCTCGCCCAGCCCCTCCCCATCGACGAGGCGCTGCCCGCGCTGCGCTCGGCGCTCGCCGAGCATTCAAGCGCCGTGCTCGTCGCCCCTCCTGGCGCCGGCAAGACCACGCGCGTCCCGCTGGCCCTCCTTGACCAGCCCTGGGCGAAGGGCAAGCGCCTCATCCTGCTCGAGCCGCGTCGGCTCGCGGCGCGCGCGGCCGCCGCCCGCATGGCGGCTACGCTTGGCGAGAAGGTCGGCGAGACGATCGGCCTGCGCGTCCGGCTGACCAGCCTTGTTTCGAAGCGCACCCGCATCGAGGTCGTGACCGAGGGCGTGTTCACACGGCAAATCCTCGACGATCCCGCGCTCGACGGGGTGGCGGCCGTTCTGTTCGACGAATTCCACGAGCGCTCGCTCGACGCCGATCTCGGCCTCGCCTTCGCACTCGACGCTCAAGCAGGCTTACGCGAGGACTTGAAGCTCCTCGTCATGTCGGCGACGCTCGATGGCGCGCGGGTGCGCGCGCTGCTTGGCCAATCCCCTCAAGATCAAGCGCCGTTGATCGAGAGCAAGGGTCGCGCCTTTCCTGTCGTGACGCGATATGTCGGGCGCAATCCGAGCGCCCGCATCGAGGACGAGGCGGCGCGGGTTACGCTCGATGCGCTCGGAGAAGAAAGCGGCTCCATCCTCGTCTTCCTGCCGGGGCAGCGGGAAATCCGCCGAGTGGCGGAAATCCTGCAAGCGCGCATCAAGCGGCCTGACGTCGACATCGCGCCGCTCTATGGCGCCCTGGACGGCCGCGCCCAGGAACTCGCCATAGCTCCGGCTCTCAAGGGGCGGCGCAAGATCGTGCTCGCCACCTCGATCGCCGAGACGTCGCTCACCATCGAAGGCGTGCGCGTCGTCATCGACAGCGGGCTCATGCGCGTCCCCGTCTACGAGCCTGATATCGGCCTCACGCGACTCGAGACTGTCCGCGTGAGCCGGGCCAGCGCCGACCAGCGGCGCGGGCGCGCGGGGCGCGTGGAGCCCGGCGTCTGCTATCGCTTGTGGCAGGAGGCCGCGCACGGGGGCCTCCAGCCCTATTCCGCGCCGGAGATTCTCTCGGCCGATCTCTCCGGTCTTGCGCTTGATTGCGCCCTTTGGGGCGTCGCCGATCCGGGAAAGCTTGCCTTTCTCGACCCGCCCCCGCGCGCCGCGCTCAAGGAGGCGCAAACGCTCTTGACGGCGATTGGCGCGATCGACCGCGATGGCCGCATCACCGACGAGGGCCGCGCCATCGCGAGCCTCGCGCTGCCGCCGCGCCTCGCGCGCATGGTCGTCGACGCCGCTCGCGCAGGCGATGGAGGAATTGCGAGCGAAATCGCGGTGGCGCTGACCGAACGCGGGCTTGGCGGCGATGCGGTCGATCTCGCGACTCGCATCGAGGTCTTTCGTCGCGACCGCTCGCAACGCGCCGACGACGCGCGGCGCTTGGCGCGCGGGCTGGCGGCGAGGGCGAAGGCAGCCCTCATCCGGCCTTCGGTCACCTTCTCCCAGGGGGAGAAGGGGTCACCCGCCTCTTCCGCCCTTCTCGCTCCGGGAGAAGGGGGCCGGCCGCAGGGCGTCTGGAAGGACGCCCGTCCTGCCGGACGGGCTATGGGCCGGTCGGATGAGGGCGCGGCCGCAAGCTCAGCCGGCGCGCTCCTCGCCTCGGCCTTCCCCGATCGCATTGCCGCAAGTCGTGGCAAACGCGGCGAATTCCTCATGGCCAACGGACGGGCGGCGGCGCTGGAAGCGCACGACCCGCTAGCGGGAGAACCCTATCTCGCCATCGGCGAAATCGCCGGCCGCGCCGCTTCGGCGCGCATCCTCCTGGCTGCAGCGCTCACCCTCGACGACATCGAACGGATCGCAGGCAGCGCGATCGAGACCGCGGATGAGCTGAGCTTCGACCGCGCCTCGGCGTCCCTGCGCCTGCGTCGTCGTCGCCGGCTCGGCGCGCTTACCCTCGCCGAGCAGACGCTCGCCGTCCCGCGGAGCGATGACGCCGCGCTCGCGCTGGCGCGTGGCGCCCTTTCCCTTGGCGTTGCGCGCCTGCCCTGGACGAAGGCGCTCAAGCAGCGCCGGGACCGGGTGATCTTTCTGGCCCAAGCCGAGGGCGTGACGTGGCCGGACCTGTCGGACGAGGGTCTGGCCGCCGATCCCGCCTGGCTTGCGCCCTTCCTCATCGGCAAGACGAAGCTCGACGAGATCGGCGCCGACGACCTTGCAAACGCGCTGGACGCAATGCTGCCGTGGGATTTGGCGCGGCGCCTCAATGACGAGGCGCCGACGCACTTTAAGGCTCCGACCGGGACCGAAACGCCGATCGACTACGAACGCCGAAGGCGGTCCGGCGATCGCGCTGCGCGTGCAGGAAATGTTCGGGCTCAACGAGCATCCGGCGCTGGCCGGCGGGCGCATCCCGCTCACCCTCCATTTGCTCTCGCCCGCCAACCGCCCGATCCAGATCACGCGCGACCTGCCGGGCTTCTGGCGCGGTTCCTGGGCCGCCGTTCGCTCCGACCTTCGCGGCCGCTACCCCCGCCATTTCTGGCCCGAGGATCCGGCCGCCGCCGCGCCGACCGCGCGCGCGAAGCCGAGGGGGACTTGAGGGTCAGGACAAGTCTTCGTCGTTGCTCCCTCAGATCGCCGATCCGCTGCGAGTTAGACTAGACTGGGTCGTCTTTGCGATGGTTGCTGTAGTTCATCCGAAATTTTGGTGTCTCTACAGTAGCAGTCGATCTATCGAATCTTGGTCGTGGCCACATGATGGAAATTTCGAAGCTTGAAGCTGGAGGCGGCAGCTTGATTGCGCTGTGCGCCTATATTTGAATGACGACGACTTATAATAAGTTGATATTCGCTAAAATGGGGCTGCGGTTGGAGCGGTTTGTGGGACCACGGCGGCGAATACGCCGCCTTGAATTGTAATTGCGCCTCGTCTCTTCCCAGGGCACATGGCGGCGCGCAGTCTGCTTTTTCTCGCCGATCTCGCTCCGCTTCTTACCGGCTTCGACCCCAAAGCCAGCGAGACGAAACAGCGTGCTTTCCTCATCCACCTGCATGCCATGATTAACGCCGCTCCGTCAAAGATTTGCAGTCGCCTCTCTCGCCTCACGATCGACAGTCCCGACCTCCTCGCCGTAATCAAAGTTTAGGGTGCGGCAGCACCGGTCGTGTGATCTCTTTCTTCTATCCTCCCCAGGAGGGAAATCTTCCTTGGTTTGCCCGCTCTGTGACTGCGCACAACCGCAAATTGCCGGTAGAATGGCGTCCCGGAGAGGACTTGAACCTCTGACCCCAGGTTTAGGAAACCTGTGCTCTATCCAGCTGAGCTACCGGGACTCTCAGGTCAACTCCGCGGCAGGACAAAACTCCTGTGGACAAGGCGAGCCGCCGCGCGGCATGCCCTTAGCATGAATTTGCGCTTTGCGCACCGCGGCCGCGCATCGATCAGCCGGGTTAAGAAACTCCGTGGCTTCGCCGCGCTTGCGGCCATTTTTCTCGTCTCCCCCTGCCTTGCGGCCTGCGGGCGGGCCGCGGGGCGTGTTGAGGCGGTCAGCGTCGATGAGCGTCTCGATATCGCGCTCAGAGACGGCAGAATCGTGAGACTTGGCGGCCTGGACACGCCGAACGCGAGCCATGGCGCCCCGGAAACCTCGAACAGCGCGCGGGAGTTCTTGGGCCAATTGCTCGGTCGGGGCGCGGACCTTATCCAGATGGCCGGCGGAACCGACCGCTGGGGGAGAACGGTCGCCGACCTTGTCGTCGCCGATCCTCGTGACGGGGCCGCCGGCTCGGCCGCCGCGGCGCTGCTTATGGCGGGATACGCCCGAGTCCGACCAGAGTTCGAGACCCGAGGATGCGCCGCCGCACGGCTCGCGATGGAAGAGGAGGCGCGGGAACGCGGATTGGGAATATGGAGCGACCCCGAGTTTGCCGTGATACAATCGTCGAATTCCGCCGAGCTGCGGCGCCGGAACGGCAGATTTGTGGTGATCGAAGGCATGGTGCGAAGGGTTGGCTTCGCGCGCTCGCGCCTTTATCTTGAGCTTGCCCCCCGCGACGGTCCGACGATCGTGGTCGCGCGCAAGCTGGAGAAGGCTTTGGCACGAGACGGACGGCCGGTCGGCGCGCTGGTCGGGCAGACGATCCGGGCGCGCGGCGCCCTTGATGACCGGTTCGGTCCGAGAATCGAGGTCACCGATCCGGCGATGATCGAAGTCGCGCGTCGCGCCGACGCGCCAGGAGAAGCGAAACCGTAGCCATGAGCGGCCAGCCGGATAATCTGGGACGCTCGGCCGCGTCCCGGCGCGGTCGGCGCGTTCTGATCGCGCTTATGGCCGGTCTGGCGCTGGGCTTGACGGCTTGCGCCTCGATCGATCCGCCGCCCGCGCCCGCCAACGTGGCTCCGACTCCCGTGCCGCGGCCCGTTGCGGCGGAAAAGTCGAATCCGGAACGGAAGCGGCTGATCGACGCGTTCGGCGGCGTCTACACAGCGCCCACGACCCAGGCCTATCTCGATGGCGTTCTCATGAAGATCGCGCCGGCCTCGGGGCCGGACGGGCCATCCTACAGGCTCACTGTATTGAATTCGCCGATCGTCAACGCCTTCTCGCTGCCTTCGGGAGACATCTTCGTCACTCGCGGCCTTTTGGCCCTCGCTGACGATACGTCGGAAATCGCCGCGGTCATGGCGCATGAAATGGGGCATATCACCGCGCGCCACGCCGCGCAGCGGGCCGAGTTCGAAAAGACGACGGCCCTGTTCTCGCGCGTCAACTCGCAATTGCTTGCGCAGCGCGAAGCTCAGGACGAAGTCGAGGCGCGCTCGAAGCTTGCGTTCGCCAGCTTTTCTCGCGAGCAGGAATTTGCGGCCGACCAGATCGGCATCCGGATCATCGCGAGAGCGGGATATGACCCCTACGGCGCGGCTCGATTCCTCACCGCGCTCGGCGAGTGGAGCGCGCTCCGCGCTTCGGTCTCCGGCGCCGGCTCCGCCAATCGCCCGGATATGATGGCGACCCATCCCTCGACGCCGGAGCGCATCGCCCGGGCGACCGAAACGGCCAGGCAATTCGGACCGCCGGGAACCGGCGAGACCGGACGCAACGCCTATCTCGCCGCCATCGACGGCCTCGCCTTCGGCGACGATCCGTCCCAGGGGGTGGTGCGCGACAATTCCTTCGTTCATCCAAAACTCGGTTTCGCCTTCAAGGCCCCGGACGGCTTCACGCTCGACAATCAGTCGGCCGCGCTGATCGGCGTGGGCGAGACGGGCGGCGAGGCGCTCCGCCTCGACAGCATCGCGATCCCCGAGTCGACCCCGGTCGCCAGCGCCATCGGTTCGGACTGGATCGACGGCGTGAAGACGACATCGATCGAGCCCAGGAAGATCAACGGCCTCGAGGCGGCGACGGCGATCGCTCAAGGCGACCAGTGGAGCTTCCGCCTCGGGGCGGTGCGCCTGAACGGTCGGCTTTACCGGCTCATTTTCGCCGCCCACGATCTTTCGCCGGCCGTCGATTCCCGATTCATGGCTTCACTCAACTCGTTTCGGCTCATCAACCCGCAGGACTCGGCATTGGCCTCGCCGGAAAAGATCAGAATTGTCGAGGCGGCGAGCGGCGACACCGCCGAAACGCTCGCCGCCCGGATGGGCTTCCTGCCGCAATGGCTCGACCAGTTCTTGATTCTCAACGGCCTCGAGCGGGACTCCGCGATCGTTCCCGGCCAGCGCTACAAGATCGTCGTCCGTTGAGCGGCGAAATGACGAGAGCAGGCCCGCGCGGTCGGCTTCAGGGCCGCCTCGTCGTCGCCACTCACAATTCCGGCAAGCTGCGCGAGATCGAAGACTTGCTCGGGCCCTTCGGCGTCGTCCCGGTTGGCGCGGCCGCGCTGGGTTTGGCCGAGCCGGAGGAGACAGGGTCGACCTTCAGCGACAACGCCCTTTTGAAGGCGCGAGCCGCCGCCCGCGCCTCCGGAATGGTCGCGCTCTCCGACGACTCGGGGCTTTGCGTCGATGCGCTCGACGGCGCGCCAGGCATCTATTCGGCGCGATGGGCCGGCGCGACCAAAGACTTCGGCGCCGCCATGGCCCGCGTCGAGCGCGAACTTGAAACGCGCCGCGCGGCTCCGCCGTGGCGAGCCGCTTTCATCAGCGTGCTGGCGCTCGCGTGGGCCGACGGCCTGGTCGAGACTTTCGAGGGCCGGGTGGATGGGACGCTCGTCTTTCCGCCGCGCGGAACGGCCGGATTCGGCTACGATCCGATCTTTCGCCCGGATGGCCATGACCGGACCTTCGGCGAGATGAGCGCGGAGGAAAAGCACGGCATTCCCGCCGACGGGTCTCTGGCGCTCTCGCACCGCGCCCGGGCGTTCCAGAAGCTTCAGCGGGCAAGGCTGTAAGCGGCGGATTTGAACGCGCGCTGGCCTAACCGGCATTTTTACCGGGCCCCCGCATGTTTTCAGTATCTTAGAACCCCGTTGAGTTCCGCGCTGAAAAAGTCAGCCCCGGGGCCCCGTGTCGGTCGTGTCGATGGCCTTGCGCAAAAGCTCGTGCGCCTGGGTGACTCGTTTCTGAGCTTGCGTCAGGGCGATCGAGGTGCGCCACAACTCAGAGACGCTGGTGTCCCAGGCGCCAAGAGCGGCTTTGAGCTGCGTCTGCGCGAGTTCGAGTTCGACTTTGGCCATTTCGACCATCGAGGTAGGCATGCGAATCCTCTGAGTGGGGTCGCGCGCCCCATGGAAAAAGCCCATACGGGCCACCCAAGGCTTTCAGCAGGCCGTTTTGACTTTCGGCCTGCCTACGGCCACCAGACGCAAATCTCAGGCGATCGCGATTTTCCGAGGTTGACGATGCGCCGCCTCGCGCGTGGCGACAAACGTCGGTCGAAACGGAATTCCGAATCCCCCCGGAGCCGGCGGCGGATCGTCGCCATTGTCGTTCGCGTTCTTTCGCCCGCTCCGCCTCACCCACCTCGCAAACAGGCGCCTTCGACTCGCAGGCGGCGAATTTGTCGGCTCGTCCGTTGGGTGCGAAGCTTGTTCGTCGAGCGAAACCAAGGCCTGCAAAATCGCGTCAACCTCGACAACGGAGCCGCTTTCGAGCTGACGCAGCGTGGGCGCGTTCTCGACCGCCCGCGCGTCCGAGATCCACGACGCCAGCAGCGCCTTCCTCTCGGCCGCGGCAAGGTTCGGATCGCTCAGGATCTCGTCGGGATGGGTGTAAATCGCCGGCCCGCCGGGCGGAGGCGGCTCGGTCGGATGGGCTTCGAAAGCGCTGAATTTTTGGCTCATCTCCATTCTCCGCAATCAGGCCTCCCGGTCGAGAGACCGGGAGGCGACCGCAGTGTTCAAGCGCCGCGGATCACGCGGCCCTTTTGGCGCCGACCTCGATCTGTTTCTGAGGATCGTCCGGCTTCGCAGCGGCCGTCGCCGGGCCGGAGCCGATCTGGACGCGCCGCGGCTTCAGTTCCTCGGGCACTTCCCGCACGAGATCGATCGCGAGGAGGCCGTCCTCCAGATTTGCCGCCACAACCTTGACATGGTCGGCGAGATTGAAAGTCTGCTGGAAAGTCGAGGGAATGCCCTGGTGAAGGGTTTCCGTCTCCGCCTGCTGGCGTTTCTGGCCTGTCACCAGCAGGGCGCCTCCGTGTTGCACCAGTTCGATCTCGTTCGGCGCAAAACCGGCGATCGTCATGACGATGCGATACTGGTCTTCGCCCGTCTTCTCGATGTTGTAGGGCGGCCAGTCCGAGCGAACGCTCTTGTCGAGCAAATCAAACAGACGGTCGAAGCCGACCGTCGAGCGATAGTAGGGCGTGAAGTCAAAAGTGGGCATAGCCACATCCTCCGTGAAGCAACATGGTTATGATGACCGGCGCCGCCGGCCGCTTGCCGAGCCTTTCGGCCTCGACGCGCAGCGATTTGGGTAGCGAAAAAAAAGGGTTCAAGAGCCCGCATGAAAATTTTTTTGTCCAACGAAATCCACCGCTTGACGGTTACCGAGCGGTCGGGCGCGGAGCCGGTCGCCCACGATTGCGCCCTGTGGGCGGCGATCCGTCGGGGCGGCCTTTAGTCGAGCGCGCTCGAGAACGCCCGCGAACACTTCTCGACACATGGGCAGCGGCGCATCGCCCCAAAGGCCTGGCTGGACTGCCAAAGAAAAAGGCCGCCCGCGAGGCGACCTCTTTCCATGCGAGCCGCGCGGCCGAACCGGCGGTTACGGATTCGTCTGGCTGGGCGCTACGCCGGTTGCGTTGTGATTCCTAGTGTTAGCCGTATTGGCGTCCGCGTTCTCCTGCATGATCGCCGTGACCGAGTCGGGGCTGACGACCATCGTCACCGGATTGCCTTGCGAGTCCGTGGCCCGCACCATAAAGGACGTCGGTACGATGTTGATATTGCTAAATCCAGACTTGGCCAGCTCTGCGCGTAGCGCTCGACCGATATGCATCGCCGCCTCGCCGTTCGAGTTGCCGCTGTAAATGGCGCTCTGATCGGTGTCCGTAGCGTTCTGGTCGTTGCTCATCGCGTTCTGACCGTTGGCGCTCTCATCGCCCGTGGAACGCTGCATTGGGGTCCCGTTTGTTTGGGCGAAAGCCGGGATCGCGAGACCACAGGTCAGCGTCAACGCGCAGGCGAATTTAGAAACTGACGTCATGGGGGTACTCCTCGAATGGGGAAACGTCGCAAAGGGACCGGGGGGAGATCCAAAGCGATCGTCGTGTCTGCGTGCGGTTGCGCACTTTCAACAGCATTAGTGACACGCGCGAATCATCGCCTTGATGCCGGTCAAGTTCGCCTTTCTTTTTGTGCTCGGCGATCGGCACGCGGGTTTTGCGGGGCATGCTCGATACGCTGCGCGACGATCACGCGGCCATCGCGCGTCGCGATCGGACCAGTGACGTTTCGGTCCGACCCAGTGCGCTCGGACAGCGCCAGCGCGATAGGTCGAAACCGGTCTAAGCTTGAATTGCGATTCGGGTGGCCGCGCGCGGCGCCTTCTGGCAAGAAGAGCCGCCCGCGCCGGGCGGGCGGCGAGACGGGGATCCGCAATGCAGGTGGAAGAGACCGCTATCCCAGCGGTTAAGATCGTGACGCCGAAGAAACACGGCGACGCCCGAGGGTTTTTCTCGGAGGTTTACAACCGCTCCGACTGGGACAAAGCGGGTCTTGAATTCACTTTTGTCCAGGACAATCATTCGTTTTCGGCGACGGCCGGCACTTTGCGCGGACTACACTTCCAGACGCCGCCATTCGCGCAGGACAAGCTGGTGCGTTGTGCTCGCGGCCGCATTCTCGACGTTGCAGTCGACATCCGCCGGTCGTCGCCGACCTTCGGTCGCCATGTCGCCGTCGAGTTGTCGGCGGAGAACTGGCGCCAATTGCTGGTTCCGATCGGATTTGCGCACGCTTTCCTCACTTTGGAGGCCGACGTCGAGGTTCTTTACAAGACGACCGCGCCTTATTCGGCGGCCAATGACAGGGGCGTCGCCTGGGACGACCCGGCCATCGGCATTGCCTGGCCGTCGTTCCCGGGAGGCCCGGTCCTCTCGGACAAGGATCGCCGGTGGCCCCAGCTCAAGGACGCGCCGGAACTGTTCGAATGATGCGGATCGCGGTCACCGGATCGAAGGGCCAGGTGGCGACCTCGCTGCTTGAGCGCGCCGGCGCCAGGGCCGAGGTCATCGCCCTCGGCCGGCCGAGGTTCGACCTCACCGACCGCGCCGCCGTCCTTGCCGGGCTCGAAGAGGCGCGCCCGGACGTGATCGTCAACGCCGCCGCCTATACGGCGGTGGACAAAGCCGAGGCGGAGGAGGCCGTCGCAACCCATGTCAACGGCGAAGGCGCGGGGCATGTGGCCGAAGCCGCGGCCCGGCTCGGCGTTCCCCTGCTGCATCTCTCGACCGACTATGTGTTCGACGGCGCGCTCGATCGCCCTTATCGGGAAGACGATCCGACCGGCCCGACGGGCGCTTACGGGCGCTCCAAGCTTGCCGGCGAGAAAGCGGTCGCCGAACGCTCTGCAGACAGCGTCATTCTGCGCACCGCCTGGGTCTATAGCCCCTTCGGCGCGAATTTCGTCCGCACGATGCTGAGGCTCAACGAGACGCGCGATGAGGTTGGCGTCGTCGCCGATCAGCGCGGCAACCCAACCTCCGCATTGGACATCGCGGATGCGCTCATCGCGATCGCGGCAAGGATGAAGGACGATAAGTCGCCCGCGCTGCGGGGGATCTTTCACCTGACGGGCTCCGGCGAGGCGACGTGGGCGGACGTCGCTGAAGCCGTCTTCCACGAGGCGGCGGCGCGTGGCCGGCGGTCGACCCGCGTCAAGCGGATCCTGGCCGCGGACTACCCAACGCCCGCCCGGAGGCCGGCCAACTCCCGCCTCGACAACGAAAAGCTTGGTCGCGTATACGGCCTCAAACTGCCGGAATGGCGCCGGTCGGTCGCCGTCTGTTGCGCCCGCCTTCTGCCATGATCGCGGAATTGGGCCGCCGCCCAGGCGGACGTTGGCGGCCCTAAATTCATTCGGGGGTGTTCATGCAGCGCAAAGTGCTTGTGACCGGGGGCGCGGGATTTATCGGCTCAGCCGTATGCCGGCGCCTGGTTGCCGACGGCGCCTCCGTTCTGAACCTCGATGCGCTCACCTACGCCGGCAATCTGCAGTCCCTGGCGACGATCCACAACGCGTCGAACTATCGCTTCGCCAAGGTCGACATTTGCGACCGGCGCGCCCTGACCGAGGCGTTCGAGACATTCGCTCCCGATGAGGTCATCCATCTCGCCGCCGAGAGCCACGTCGATCGCTCGATCACGGGCAGCGACGCTTTCATCCAGACCAATGTCGTCGGCACGTTCTCCATGCTGGAGGCGGCGCGCGCCCATTGGCAGGCGCTTCCCGCGCCGCGGCGGGACGCGTTCCGCTTTCTGCATGTGTCGACCGACGAAGTCTACGGCTCGCTCGACGACGACGGCGCCTTCGTCGAGGAAACGCGTTACGATCCGAGTTCCCCCTATTCCGCCTCGAAGGCGGCGGCGGACCATCTCGTCTCGGCCTGGGCGCGCACCTATGGCTTCCCGGCCTTGATCTCGAACTGCTCGAACAATTACGGACCCTATCATTTCCCCGAGAAGCTCATTCCGCTCATCATTCTCAATGCCGTCCACGGCAAGCCGCTTCCGGTCTACGGCGCCGGCGCAAACGTGCGCGACTGGCTCTATGTCGAAGACCACGCGCGGGCGATCGATTTGATCGTGTCGCGCGGGCGGATCGGCGAGAAATACAATGTCGGGGGCCGCAACGAACGGCGCAACATCGATGTCGTGCGCCGGATCTGCGCAATCCTCGACGACCTTCGCCCGAGGCCGAGGTCCCACGATTCGCTCATATCTTTCGTCGCCGACCGTCCAGGTCACGATCTCCGTTACGCGATCGATGCGACCAAGCTCGAGCGCGAGCTTGGCTGGCGGGCGCTGGAGACATTCGAGAGCGGCATCGAGAAGACGGTGCGCTGGTATCTCGACAACGAGTGGTGGTGGCGCCCGCTGAGGGAGAAGGTCTACTCCGGCGAGCGTCTCGGCGTCATCGCCGAGGCCGGGACCGTGGCTTAGAACGAGTGGAGCTTCTACAGCGATGAAGGGCATCATTCTGGCGGGCGGCGCCGGCACCCGGCTGCATCCGATCACGCTGGCGGTGTCGAAGCAGCTCGTCCCCGTCTACGACAAGCCGATGATCTACTATCCGCTGTCGGTCGTCATGCTCGCCGGAATCCGCGAGACGCTGATCATTTCGACGCCGCACGACCTGCCGATGTTCCGCCGCTTGCTCGGCGACGGCGCGGAATGGGGCATCCGCATCGAATATGCGGAGCAGCCCGAGCCCAATGGCCTCGCGCAGGCTTTCGTCATCGGCGAGAAGTTCGTGGCCGGCGGACCCGCGATGCTCGTGCTCGGCGACAACATTTTCTACGGCGCCGGCTTGAGCGAGCAGCTTCGGCGGGCGGCTCAGCGCGAGCGCGGCGCGACTGTGTTCGCCTATCACGTGCCGGACCCTGAGCGCTATGGCGTGGTTGAATTCGATTCGGCCGGGCGCGCGGTGTCGATCGAAGAGAAGCCGGCCGCTCCAAAGTCGCACTGGGCTGTGACCGGGCTCTACTTCTATGACTCGAAGGTCGTCGAGATCGCGAAGGCGCTCAAGCCGTCGGCCCGCGGCGAGTACGAGATCACCGACGTCAATCGCGTCTATCTCGACGCCGGCGCCTTGAGCGTCGAGCGGATGGGACGCGGCTTCGCCTGGCTCGACACCGGAACGCCGGATTCGCTGATCGACGCCGCGAGCTTTGTCAGGACGCTCGAGCAGCGACAGGGGACCAAGATCAGCTGCCCGGAGGAAATCGCCTTCGATCTCGGCCTCATCGACGTCACCCAGTTCAAGCGGCTTATCGCGCGCTTCGGCAAGAGCGCTTATGGGCAATATCTTCAGTCGGTGCTCGACGAGCGGAGCGAGGCTCCGGCAAGGCGCTGATTTGGAATCAAGGCTCAGCCTGGCGCGAATGGAACGCACCGCGCCACAATTGTAGGTCAGTTATGCTGGCCGCTGCATCATGAGACCACGGGCGCGGGTCGCGCATGGGCGTTCGTCGGCAACTTTGTTGTCGGACGCGTGTTTCAAACTACGCCTGGAGCCGAAGGGAAAAGGATAGGGCCAATGACCGAGAAGCGGCGACGCGACGAACCGCAGTCTGGCTTGCCGAACGGCGGTCCCGCCGCCTCCAACGTGAACCGCGCGCTGAAATCGATCCTTACCGTTCAGTCCTCAATTCCGGAAGACGCCTTCACCGCGCAGGCGCTGGGCGAGCAGCGCTCGGGCAGCGGCGTCGTCATCCGCGAGAGCGGCCTTGTCTTGACCATCGGCTACCTGATCATGGAGGCCGAGAACGTGTGGCTCGCCGACGCCGAAGGCCGGGTCACCCCGGCTCACGCGCTTGCAATCGATGCGGAGACCGGCTTCGGCCTGGTTCAGGCCTTGGGCGATCTCAATTGTCCGGCGCTCGAGCTCGGCCGCTCGAGCGAGGCCAAGCTTGGCGATCCGGTGACCGTCGCCGCGGGCGCCGGGACAAAGCCGGTCAAGGCGATGATCGTCGGCAAGCAGGAATTCGCCGGCTATTGGGAATATTTTCTCGACGAGGCGATCTTCACCTCCCCCGCCCATCCGTTCTGGGGGGGCGCCGGCGCGATCGACGGCAACGGCAGGCTGATCGGCGTCGGCTCATTGCATGTCGAGCAACTCAGCGAGCGCACGGGGCCGCGCGACATCAACATGATCGTGCCGATCGACCTCCTGCCGCCGATCCTCGACGATCTGCTCACCTACGGTCGGGTCAACAAGCCAGCACGGCCTTGGCTTGGCGTGTTTTCGGCGGAAAACGGCGATGAAATCATTGTCGCGAGCGTCGCCGAGGAGGGACCGGCCGCCCAGGCGGGCATCCGCCGGGGCGACATTCTCGCCGGCGTCGGCGGGTCGGAGATCGAAAGCCTCGGGGACTTCTATCGCAAGGTCTGGAGCCTCGGCGCCGCCGGGGTCGAGATTCCGCTCCAGATTGTCCGCGACGGCCGGGCGATCGGCTTGCGCGTGCGTTCCGCCGACCGTTCGAGCTTCCTGAAGCGTCCGCGACTGCAATGAGGGCGTTGGACGCGCTTTAGCCCCCTCGCCGCGCGTCGGCCACCTCATTGACCAGCTTGCGCATCATCGCGTCGCCAAAGGTCCTGAAATCGTCGATCGGCACGACGAACGCGCCGGCGCCGCCAATCACGTTCTCGCGGTAGTATTGGGCGAGTCCGCCTGGCGGGTTGGTGTGCATGGCCAGATAACCGCCGGCCGCGGCCGCCTTGCGGTTGAAGATGGCGAGTCCGTTGATCACCGCGCCCGCCCCGACCGCTGCATCACGCGCTTGGCTGACCAGGCGCCCCTGGTTGCTCGTTCCGTCCCCAGACACGTCGATCACCCGACGGGTGGCCTCGAATTCGCTCTCGGCGAACATCGCAAAGGAGAAATCGATCGCCGCGCCAATTGCGGTCCGGCCGATGAACGAGCGCGGCGCGGCGGTCATCGCGGCGACGAAGGCGCGCGCGTCCGCGTCGTTGCGGATCACCGCCCAGTCGACCACCACCCGCTCCTCACCGTCGCCTGCCCACTCGACGTAAGCCAGCGCAATCGCGCCGTGCGGCCCGGTCGAGATGGCGTCGAGAAGTTGCGGGCTCCGGATCGCGTCCCCATAGCCGCGCCGCTCGAGTGCGAACTCCTCGTCGTCGATGCTGCGGGAGACGTCCGCGGCGAGCACGACCGCCGCGTCCACGGCGACCGGGGCGCTCGCCGCCTTCGCCTGCGGAACTTCACCGGCGGCCAGCGCAAACACGACCGCGAAGCTAAGCGTCAGGTCGATCCGCAAAGAGCTGCGCATCAAAGCCTCCTACGCCCCACCCGATAGGATCATACGGCGACGGAGGGCTCGCCGGAAGAGCCCGCTGTTTCTTTGAGATCAAGGATGAGACGGGACCGCCGCGTGACCGGAAGGCCCAGCGGCGCACGGCGTGTCGAGCCGGTCGAAAGGCGCGAGAGGAGAACCAAATCAAGGACGATCCGAAAAGGTCCGCCGCCCCCAGGCGGTGCGTCCGCAGCCCATCCTCGCGAATGGGATCTTATGCCTTATGACGCATCCTTGATTTGGATCTCCTCTCGCGTTCTGAGTTTCACGGCGAACCGCCCACAATCATTTGCGCTAGTTCGCCGCGAGGAGGCCGCGCAAGGTATGGCTTTCGCCGTCCAGCGTGGCGTAGGTGATATCGTTGATGCGCCATTCGCCGCGTTCGAACAGCATGGCGTAAGTCAACCGTTCCCGGGCGCCGTCGCCGCGGGCGAACTCGGCAAGCACCCTGGCGGCGTCGTTCGTCTCCGAGATCGGGGCGACGCTGAGGGCGACCAAGTGGGGCGCCTGGTCGCTGAACGGATCGCGGAGGTCGGCCGGCGGCCCTTCGCGCACGCCAGCGATGATTTCTTCGGCCGCGATCGAGCGCAACAGCGAACGCGAGAAGAAGCGCGCTCGAAGCGAATTGTCGCCCATCAGCCCCGCGCCACGGCCCTGAATCGCCGCTTCATCGGCAGCGTATGCGGCCTTGACGGCGCCTTCCGGAGAATGTCGGTTGATGCCTGCTTCCGCGGCGAGCGCGAAGGGGAGGAGGCAGCCGACCGTGGCCAAAATCCTCTTCATGACGCACTTCCTTCCAACTTGTTAACAAAACACTAACGCCATGCCGGAGCCTCCGCTGTGATCTGCGTCACACTCCGGAACAACGACGAGGCGTTCGTGGCCCGTCGCTCGATGACCATCCGTGTCGACGGCAATCAATTGCAGGGAATCCGAAATCGAGCTAAACTCGCCTCATGGACGATTCCGCCCTTCCGCATCGCGTCGACCGCTGGCTCCCGGCGCGGCGCCTCTCAACGCCAGGGAAACGAGGGAGAAAATTACTTTCCGGAGAATCCAGCGTAACTCATTGATAAGTCTCGTTTCGGACGAGAGAATCCAAGGAAATCCCAAGGAAATCCAAACCTCAAAAGACCGGATTCCAAACCGAAACGCTTAGGTTTCAAGAAAATCCAAACACGAGCCTGGTTCACACAGGCTGGAACCGTGCATGTCATTGCGAGCGAAGCGAGGCAATCGGGAGGGAACGTCGGGCGCCCTGCGACACCTGGATCGCCGCGTCGCCATGTGGGCGTCGAAAGACGGGCGTCGTTCGTCGCCCTCATGGCCCTTCGCGATGACGGACGAAGCCGGCCTGACCGGCCTCGCCGCCCAAGCCCACGACGACTCCAACCCTGGGCATGGGCCGCCCTCAAGGGCGATCAGCGCCAGGGGTGGGCGGCGGCGGTCTTCTGTTCATGCGCGTCGATCGCCGACGCCTCGACCAGGGTAAGGCCGATGTCGTCGAGCCCTTCGATCAGGCACTGCTTGCGGAAGGGATCGATCTCGAACTTGACGACCCCGCCATCGGGGCCGCGGATCTCCTGCGCCTCGAGATCGATCGTCAGCGTGGCGTTCGCGCCGCGCTCGGCGTCGTCATGCAGCTTGGCGAGATCCTCGCGCGAGACCTTGATCGGCAGGACGCCGTTCTTGAAGCAATTGTTGTAGAAGATGTCGGCGAAGTCGGTCGCGATGACGCAGCGCACGCCGAAGTCGAGCAGCGCCCAGGGCGCATGCTCGCGCGAGGAGCCGCAGCCGAAATTGTCGCCTCCGACGAGGATGGTCGCTTTTCGGTAGGCCGGCTTGTTGAGGACGAAGTCGGGATGCTCGGATCCGTCCTCGCGATAGCGCATCTCCGCGAAGAGACCCGCGCCGAGCCCGGTGCGCTTGATCGTCTTGAGATATTGCTTGGGGATGATCATGTCCGTGTCGATGTTGTCGATCGGCAGCGGCGCGGCGACCCCGGTCAGTGTGGTGAACTTGTCCATCGCAATTCGTGGTCTTGGGTTTGAGGTTGTCGGCTGGGCGGTGTTCTGCCGCCAGTCTCTATCAAGCCAAGCGCCGGCCGGCAATCTTGGGTCCATGGACCCTCGTCGGGCCGCCGCTCAGAGATACTTCTCCAGGTCCTTGGCCGCATCCTCGGGCGAGCGCTCGACATTGAACGCCTCGACGAAGGCGCCGTTCTTGTCCATCAGGTAGACGACCGAGCTGTGGTCCATGGAATAGTCGCCGTCCGGCTGCAGCGGGCCTTTGTGGGAATAGACCCGAAAGGCCTTTTCCGTGGCCTCGACGGCCTTCGGGCTGCCCGAGAGTCCGACAATGGCCGGATTGAAGCTCGAGACATAGTCCTGCATGACCTTGGGCGTGTCGCGGTCCGGATCGACCGTGATGAACAGGGCGGGAATCGCCTTGTTCCCCATCTTGCTCAGAACGTCCGAGATGTGCGCAAGCTCGGTGGGGCAGACGTCGGGGCAGTGGGTGTACCCGAAATAGACCAGGAACGGCCGTCCGTGGAGCGTCTGATCGCTGACTGTCTTGCCCGCGCCGTCCTCAAGGACGAAGGGGCCGCCGATCAGAGCCGCGCGCGGCCTCTCCTGCGCGCCAATGAAAATGAACGCAGCAAGCGCGAGCAACGCAACCACGACCAAGGCCGCGACGGCGCGGATCGTGAACGCCCTCGGTCGGGGCGCAGTTTCGGAGCTAGCTTCCGGCATCGGACCTCCTTTTGGCGTCGGCGACCGGGCTTCTAATCGCGAAATTGGGCGATCTCCAGACAACCAAGGCAATAGGAGCCCGCTATTGACCTAGTGTTTGCCCGGCGCCACGACAAGCGCCTGGATGGGGGTCATGGTCCTTCGTCAACTCGAATACCTTGCGGCGCTCGCGCGCGAAAAGCATTTTGGCCGCGCCGCGGACGCCTGCCATGTGTCGCAACCCACTCTGTCCGCCGCCATTCGCTTGCTCGAAGAGGATCTTGGGGCGCCGATCGTCGAGCGTGGCCATCGCTACGTCGGGCTTACGCCGCAGGGCCAGCTGGCCCTTGAGCACGCCCATCGGATTCTCGCCGAGGTCGAAAATCTTCGCCGGGGGCTCGAGGAGATCGACAAGGGTCTGAGCGGCCGTCTCCGGATCGGCGCCATTCCGACCGCCCTGCCGATCGTCTCCCAGCTCAGCGGTCCGTTCTTCAGGCGCTTTCCGGGCGTGACGGTCGCGGTGTTTTCCATGAACAGCCAGGAGATCGATCGCGGAATCGAAGAGTTCGAACTCGATGTCGGCCTCACCTATCTCGACGCGGAGCCGATTGCGCATGTCAAGACCAAGCCCCTTTACGTCGAGGATTATCTGTTCCTCACCCCAGCGACCGCCGCGCTCGCCTTGCGCTCGCAAGTCACCTGGCGCGAAGCGGCCGCGGCGCCTTTGTGCCTGCTGACGCCAGACATGCAGAACCGGCGCATCATCGACGGCATATTCCGCTCGGTGGGCGCCAAGCCGGTCCCGGCGGTGGAGACCAATTCGATTTACAATCTCGTCTCGCATGTCAGCGCCGGCCAATGGTCGGCGATCGTGCCCCGCCAGTTGTTGCGCTTCTTTGGCCTGCCGGCGGGCACGCGGGCGATCGAGCTCGTTGAGCCGGTCGCGCGACGCACGGTCGGCCTCGTGATGAGCGATCGTGAGCCGCCTTCGCCGCTGGCTCGGAATTTGTTCGCAATGCAATTGCCGGCCGACGTCGCGGCGCTGATCCAGCCGCCAAATCGACTTGCTGAGCAGCGAGAGGAGCGTTAATCGATAGAGTTCTCCTATCGCTCCTTTCAAACGTTCAATTTGAACCTGAGCCTCCCCGAGCGCATCTCTTATGCAAACCCGGGAGGACATTGTGTCTGGCCGAACGGCCTTTGATCTCGATTTGGCCCGAACGCTGATCGATCGCAAGCGAGACGCGCCGGGCGCGGCGCTGCCCATCCTGCACGACCTGCAGGAGCAATTCGGCTATGTCGACGAGCGCGCGATCCCCCTGATCGCCGACGCGCTCAACATCTCGAAAGCCGAAACGCTCGGCGTGATCAGCTTCTACCATGATTTTCGGCGTTCGCCCGTCGACGGCCGAGTGTTGAAGCTTTGCCGCGCCGAATCTTGTCAGTCCATGGGATGCGAAGACCTTGTTTCGCACCTTGAACACCGTCACGGGGTCAAGGTGGACGACGACGAGAATCCTTCCGGACTGCACGTCGAAACCGTCTATTGCTTGGGCAATTGCGCCCTGTCTCCGTCAGCGCTGCTTGACGGCCAGCCCATTGGTCGTCTCGACCGGGATCGGATCGACGCGATCGTCGCAGGCGCTCAGGGGAAAGCGCAATGAGCGTGCGCGTCTTCGTATCCGCGAACTCTTCGGCGCTCTCCGTTGGCGCCGAACTTGTCGCTGACGGCGTCCGAGACGAAGCGCGTCGGCGCGACCTCGACATCGAACTTGTGCGGACCGGATCGCGCGGCCTCTTTTGGCTCGAGCCGCTGGTCGAGGTGGAGACCGCCTCCGGCCGGGTCGGCTATGGCCCGGTCGCGCCGGGCGACATAGCTCAACTGTTCGAGGCCGGCTTCCTGAGCGGCGGGACTCATCCCAAGGCGCTCGGGCGCGTTGACGACATCCCCTACCTCGCCAGGCAACAGCGCCTCATCTTCGCCCGCTGCGGGATAACGGACCCCCTGTCGCTCGAGGAGTATCGCCGTCATGGCGGGCTGCGCGGCCTTGAGCGCGCGTTGGCTCTTGGCGCGAAAGCGACGGTCGAGGAGGTTTTGGCCTCGGGTCTGCGTGGGCGTGGCGGAGCGGGCTTTCCGACCGGCATCAAATGGCGCACCACCGCCGGAATCGATGCCGATCAGAAGTACGTCGTCTGCAACGCCGACGAAGGCGACAGCGGCACTTTCGCCGACCGCATGTTGATGGAGGGCGACCCCTTCCTCCTGATCGAGGGCATGGCGATCGCGGGCGTCTCGGTCGGCGCGACGAAGGGCTATGTCTATATCCGATCCGAGTACCCACACGCGTTCGCTACGTTCGAGCGCGCGATCGAGCGGGCGCGGGCGGGCGGACTGCTGGGCGCAAGCGTGCTTGGCTCGGCCCAGGCTTTCGATCTCGAGGCGCGGCTCGGCGCGGGCGCCTACATCTGCGGCGAAGAGACGTCGCTCCTGGAGAGCCTGGAGGGCAAGCGCGGGCAAATTCGCGTCAAGCCGCCCTTGCCTGCGATCAAGGGCCTGTTCGGCAAGCCGACGGTCATCAACAACGTTCTGAGCTTCGCCTCCTGCCCATGGATCCTCGAGCACGGCGCGAAAGCCTACGCCGCCTACGGCGTCGGACGCTCGCTTGGCTCGCAACCGTTTCAGCTTGCCGGCAATATTCGCTACGGCGGGCTCATCGAGCTTGCCTTCGGCGCAACCTTGCGTGAACTCATCGAGGGGTTTGGCGGCGGCACGCGCACCGGCCGGCCGATCCGCGCGGTTCAGGTCGGCGGACCGCTCGGCGCTTACCTGCCAGAATCGCTGCTCGATACGTCGCTTGACTACGAGTTCGATGGCTGCTGCAGGCGGCATGCTCGGCCATGGCGGAATCGTCGTTTTCGACGATAGCGTCGACATGGCGCGCCAGGCCCGCTTCGCCATGGAATTCTGCGCCAAGGAAAGCTGCGGCAAGTGCACGCCATGCCGGATCGGCTCGACCCGGGGCGTGGAGACCGTCGACAAGATCATCGCTGGCCGCGACCGCCAAAAGAACGTGCAACTGTTGCGCGATCTTTGTGAGGTGATGACGGACGGCTCGCTCTGCGCTCTCGGCGGGCTTGCGCCCATGCCCGTCCTGAGCGCGCTCAATCATTTCAGCGAGGATTTCGCCAAGGCGCCGGCGCGCGTCGCGGCGGAATAGGAGAGAAGCCCATGGCGCTCTTGCAGGAACTGGACACCGGAACGCCGATCCGCACCGGCGAGGCGACCGTCACGCTGACCATCGACGGGCGCAAGGTCAGCGTGCCGCCGGGAACGTCGGTGATGGCCGCTGCGGCTCTGATCGACAATCCGATCCCGAAACTCTGCGCGACGGACAGCCTCGAGGCCTTTGGCTCCTGCCGTTTGTGCCTGGTCGAAATCGACGGCCGAAGGGGTACGCCCGCCTCCTGCACGACACCTGCGGAAGAGGGTATGGTGGTTCACACCCGGACGCCCAGGCTGCAAAAATTAAGGCGGGGGGTGATGGAGCTCTACGCGTCCGACTATCCGGCCGACACCCTGACATCCAGCGCCAATGGCGATAGCGAGTTCCAGACCCAGGCGGCGATCGTCGGCCTCCGCGAGGTGCGCTACGACCGAGACGGCGCCAATCATCTCAACGCCCCGGTCGACGCCTCCAATCCCTATTTCACCTTCGACCCCACGGCATGCATCGTCTGCTCGCGCTGCGTGCGGGCCTGCGAGGAGGTCCAGGGCACATTCGCGCTCACAATTCTCGGCCGCGGATTTGACTCGAAGGTCGGAACGGGAGGCGTCGATTTCCTCTCGTCGGAATGCGTGTCCTGCGGCGCCTGCGTCCAGGCCTGCCCGACCTCGGCGCTCAACGAAAAGTCGGTCATCGAAATGGGAGCGCCGGAGCGCACGGTGGTGACGACCTGCGCCTATTGCGGCGTCGGCTGCTCCTTCAAGGCGGAATTGAAGGGCGACGAGGTCGTCCGCATGATTCCCCACAAGGCCGGCAAGGCCAACGAGGGCCACTCCTGCGTGAAGGGCCGGTTCGCCTACGGCTACGCCACCCATAAGGACCGTATTCTCAAGCCGATGATCCGTGAGCGGATCGAAGATCCGTGGCGCGAAGTGTCCTGGGTCGACGCCATCGCCCATGCGGCGAATGAATTCCGCCGCATCCAGGGAAAGTACGGGCGCGACTCGGTCGGGGCGATCAGCTCGTCGCGATGCACCAACGAGGAAGTGTTCCTCGTCCAGAAGATGGTTCGCGCCGGATTCCACAACAACAACATCGATACGTGCGCGCGCGTCTGCCACTCGCCGACCGGCTTTGGCCTCTCCAGGACTTACGGGACGTCAGCCGGCACCCAGGATTTCAAGTCCGTTGAGAAGTCGGACGTCGTAGTCGTGATCGGCGCCAATCCGACCGACGCTCATCCGGTTTTCGCCTCCCGGCTGAAGAAGCGCCTGCGAGCAGGCGCGCGCCTCATTGTCATCGATCCGCGCCGGACTGACTTGGTCAAGAGCCCGCACATTGGGGCCGACTACCATCTCGCCCTTAAGCCAGGGACCAATGTCGCCGTCCTCAATGCGTTAGCCCACGTCATCGTCACCGAGGGCCTCGTGAACGAGGCGTTCGTCCGCGAGCGCTGCGATCTCGCCAATTTCGAAATCCTGGGCAAGGTTCGTCGCCGATCCCAAGCATTCGCCTGAGGCGACGGCGGAAGCGAGCGGCATCGATCCAGGCGAGTTGCGCGCGGCTGCGCGCCTCTACGCGACCGGCGGCAACGGGGCGATCTATTACGGGCTTGGCGTCACCGAGCACAGCCAGGGGTCGACGGCGGTTATGGGGATCGCCAATCTCGCCATGGCCACCGGAAACATTGGCCGCGAAGGCGTCGGCGTCAATCCGCTGCGCGGGCAGAACAATGTGCAGGGCTCGTGCGACATGGGCTCGTTCCCGCATGAATTTTCCGGCTACCGCCATGTGTCGACCGACGCCGTCCGCGAGACGTTCGAGCACATGTGGGGCGTGCCGCTCAGCAACGAGCCGGGCCTGCGCATTCCCAACATGATCGACGAGGCCATCGACGGCTCGTTCAAGTGGCTTTACGTGCAGGGCGAGGACATCGCGCAGTCCGACCCGGACACCAAGCATATCACTGCGGGCCTGCGCGCCATGGAATGCGTCGTGGTCCAGGATCTCTTCCTCAACGAGACGGCGCGCTATGCGCATGTCTTCCTGCCCGGCGCGTCCTTTCTGGAGAAAGACGGCACATTCACCAACGCCGAGCGCCGCATCAGCCGCGTGCGGCAAGCAATTCCTCCCCTTGCTGGCCTGGCGGACTGGGAGGCGACAATGGCCCTCGCCAACGCCATTGGCGTGCCAATGAACTACGCGCATCCGAGCGAGATCATGGACGAGGTCGCGGCGACCACGCCGACCTTCAAGGGCGTATCCTACGCTCGTCTCGACGAACTCGGCTCGATCCAGTGGCCATGCAACGATGCCGCCCCGACGGGCACACCGGTCATGCATGTCGACCGTTTTGTGCGCGGCAAGGGCCAGTTCATGCTGACCGAATTCGTCGCCACCGAGGAGCGCGTCGGACCGCGCTTCCCGCTGCTGCTGACGACCGGCCGCATCCTGTCGCAGTATAATGTGGGCGCGCAGACAAGGCGGACCGAGAACGAGCTCTGGCATGACGAGGACGTGCTCGAGATTCATCCCTTCGACGCCGATGAGCGCGGCGTGCGCGACGGCGATCTCGTGGCGCTGGCGAGCCGCACCGGGGAGATTTCGCTGCACGCCAAGATCACCGAGCGCGTGCAGCCGGGCGTGGTCTACACGACCTTCCATCATGCCGTCACCGGCGCTAATGTGGTCACCACCGACTATTCCGACTGGGCGACCAATTGCCCCGAATACAAGGTGACGGCGGTGCAGGTGCGGCGGACCAACCATTTCTCCGACTGGCAGGTGCGCGATCGCGAGCAGGCGGTCTCGGAGCGCCGGATCGAGAAAGCGTTGGCCGATGCGGCCGAGTGAGGACATAAGCTCGATCGACGTTCCAGTCCGGACCTTTTCCTACAATTCGGGCGCGAGCGGCCCGGAGATAACCCGAGCAATCGCCGTCGAGGCTCCCGTTCAGATCGTCATCGGAGGCGCGCCCTTCGCCGTCATGATGGCGACGCCGCAGGACCTCGAGGATTTCGCCTGCGGCTTTGTGCTGACCGAACAGATCGCCGAGACAGTCCAGGATATTCGCGGCGTCGAGGTCGAGCGCATCGAGGACGGCTGGAGGCTCAAGATCGCCCTTTCGGGCGAGCGGCTGCAGGCGCATCTGGCGCGCGGACGGGCGATGAGCGGCCGCACCGGCTGCGGCCTGTGCGGTATCGAGGATTTCTCGCAGATGCCTTCCCCCCGCCCGCCGCTCCTCACGCAGGCTCCGATTGCGCCCGCCGCCATCCGCGCCGCCCTTGAGGAACTCGAGACGCGCCAGCCCCTCAATCAGGCGACCCGCGCCGTTCACGCCGCCGCATGGTGCGGACGCGACGGGACAATCGTCCTGGTCCGTGAGGACGTCGGGCGGCACAATGCGCTCGACAAGGCGATCGGCGCGCTCGAGCGCGCAGCCGTCAAGCCGGACAGCGGGTTTTTTGTCATCACCAGCCGCTGTTCGTTCGAAATGGTGGCCAAGGCCGCGATCTTCGGCGCTGGAACGCTGGTGTCTGTCTCGGCGCCGACCTCGCTTGCGCTCGAGCGGGCCCAGCGTTTCGGCGTTCGCCTTATCGCTGTCGCGCGCCGCGACCAGGCTTTATGCTTCGAGGAAAGGAAGGAAGAGATTGGCGGAGGATTGGCGGCTTGACCACCGACAAGTTCGACAAATTGGTGCGCATGGCCAATCAGATCGGCGATTTCTACGCCGCCATGCCTGAGCATGAGGCGACTGCCGGCGCCGCGTCGCATCTGCGCATGTACTGGACACCGAAGATGATCCGGGAGATCATCGCCTTCGCCGATCAAGGCCATTCCGGCCTCAATCCGATCGCGGCGCGCGCGGTCGAATCGCTGAAGGGCGCCGTAACGGCCGCCTGAGACTTCCACGGGCCCCATGCCTCGTTGGCCGCGCCGTCCCAATCTCCTGCGGCTTCTTGTCGGGCCCCACATCATCAATGGCGTAAGCGTAGGCCTCGGCGTGCTCGCGGTCGCTGTCGCCGCGTCTACGATTTTAGGATTTGCCGCCGGTCAACCGGCGACGCTCGGCGCGATAGCGGCCAGCATTTCCGATCTTCCCGCGCCCTGGCGCGAGAAGGCGCGCACGCTCGGATTCGGCTTTGCGCTGGCGCTCCTGTCGACTGTGGCCATCCAGGTCGCGCTCCCGTGGGCGCCCGCCGCGGTTCTCATGATCGGCGCCATCAGCTTTGTGGCCGGCCTCGTGACCGGCCTTGGGCGATGGGCGGTCGCGGTCGGCATGCAGGCGGTGATCCCCATGGTCTTCATCCTGGGATTCCCGCGCGAACCCATTCTTGCCGCCGTTAGAATTGAGATCCTGTTCGCCGCCGGCGGCGTCGCCTACATCGTCTTTGCGCTCCTGGCGACGGCATTCACCGACGTCAGCGCCCGCCGGATGGTCGCCAGCGAAACGATCCGTGAATTCTCGATCTACTTGCGCTCGGTCGCCGCTGTTTTTGATCCCAATCGCGATCTCGAGGCTGCTTATGGAGCGGCGATCAGGCAACAAGCGGCGCTCGCTGAGCAGCTCCAGGCGGCGCGGGCGCTTTTGCTCGACCGGGCAGGCGAAACGGGCGAGCGCCTGCGCCTTGCCGCCACGATTGGCGTGCTCCTTGACGCTTTCGATGCGCTCGTCGCCGCGCAGAGTGACGTCGGGCTCGTCCGCACGACCAAAGCGGCGGCAACGCTGCTTGCGCGGATCGGCGAGGCGCTGCGAATCGGCGCGCTCGATCTTGGGCGCTTGAGCCTGGAGATTCTCACCACCGGCCATCCCATTCTCCCGCCCGACCACCAGCTGGCGATCGACGCCCTCAAACGCGAGCTGACCCGCCTCGAAGCCAATGACGCGCTGGATCCCGCGGAGCGCGCAGCGCTGGACGCTGCGGCGCGTCGTCTCGTTTTGGCGCTTGGCGACGTCCGACGCCTCGAGAAGGCCTTGTCGAACGATGCGACGGCGCAGGACGCCATAGGCGACGTCAATCTCCTCGCATTCATTCCAAGGCGCAGCTACGCGCTCAGCGCGCTTGCCCCGCATCTCGATCCGGATTCGCCAGTGCTTCGCTTCGCCGTCCGGCTGGCGCTCGCGATGATGGCGGGAGCGCTGGTCGCCCAATCGCTCGGCGACGACCGCCACGGCAACTGGGTCCTGCTGACCATTGCGGTCGTGATGCGGGCGGGCTACGGCCTCACCCGTCAGCGGCGCGACGATCGGGTCATCGGGACGCTGATCGGATGCGTGCTGGCGGCGGTCTCGGTCGCCTATTTGCCGGCTCGCGCTCTCGTCGGGCTGCAGGGCTTCGCGGTCGCGCTCACGCACAGCTTCGCACGACTGAACTACCGGCTCGCCTCGGTCGGCGCCTCCGTGATGGCGCTGGTGTCGTTGCATTTGGTCCAGCCGTGGGTCCCCGCGCCGGTCCTGCTGCGGCTCGCCGATACGCTGATTGGCGCGGCGATCGCGCACCTCTTCAACTATTTCTGGCCCCGCTGGGAATCGTCCGAGGCGCCGCGCATCGCCAATCGCCTCCTCGCTCAGCTTGCCGCATTCATCCCCGTCGCGCTTACGCGAGACGTCACGGATCACGACTATCGGCTGGCGCGCAAGAACGTGATCGAGGCGATTGCCGCCCTGTCCAATTCCGCCGGGCGCATGAGCATCGAGCCGATGGCCGCGCGGAAGGGTCTCGATGAGATGGCGGCCTTGCTGATCGCGGGCCACGGCCTCGTCGCGCAGCTCTCGGCGATCCGTCTCGCCATTCGAGCGGGCGCCATGGGTCCGGATCCTGCGATCCGCGACTGGCTTGAAGCGCTTCTCGCCGGACCGGCCGACCGGGCCGCGACTGCCGCCGACCCTCCGAGAGGACCGCTTGCCGCGGCCGCAATCGCGGTGACGACCGCCGCCCGAAACTACGAACGGGTGGCGACCGGGGAGGTCTTCTAGACTGGACGGCGCGGATGCAACCAACGCGCGAGTTGGCGCCAAGTCAATCCAAATAAAAACAAGGAAAAACGCTTGGAATTCCTTGGTTTTCTTTCGTTTTCTTTGGTGGAATTCGGGCCTTTTCAATGAGTTACAGAGAAAAAAATAAAAAAAATCGCCCGCGCGCTCAACTCGCGTGTCCGGTTGTGGACCAAAATGCCAAACAGGCACGCCTTCCCGTCTTCCCGCCCGTTGCGGGCAAAGCGGGAAAGAGATTCCGACCGAGGGAATGGATATCGCGCATTTCTGCTTTTGTCAACTAAATTCGCGGACAGGGCATTCTCAGAAAGACTTCCTGGGCTCTTATCGCGTTACGCGTTGGCTCATCGGGTTTTGGACGCGACGAGGGCGAATCAGGTCATGAAGCGTCATGGCCGAGCTCGACCCGGCCATCTACCGTGGATGGCGTCAAGCGGTTCGAGGCTGGCTTTCTTGGAAATGGTCTCGAGCGACGGCGTTGGCGATGACCAGGATCTTTCGCATGACGGCGGTCAAGGCGACTTTTCCGGGACGATGATTGGCTTCGACGAGGCGATTGTAGAAGTCTTGCATCGGGGAAGGATGTCGAATGGCGGCCCGCGCGGCGTTGAACAGGGCGCTGCGCACGAGCGGTCTTCCATGGCCGGTTTTGGCATGGCCGCTCTTTTTTCCGCTTTCGTGAGTGTGGGGGGCGAGCCCGACAAGGGCTGCGATCTGTTTTCCGGTCAGGCGGCCGAGCTCCGGCAGGTCGGCGACCAGCGTCGCGGCGACGACCGGGCCGACGCCGCGCACCCCCCGCAAAGCCTTGGCGAGGCGATCGAGCTCCCCATCGCTCGCGATGTGGCGCTCGATCGCCTCCTCGATGGCGTCAAGGCTCTGGGTCAGCGCCGCGATGACCGCCGCCAGGCTTTCCCGGACGATCGGATCGTTCGCCAGATCGGCGCGACAGCGTTCCGCTTGGCGGGCGTCGACAAGCTGCCTGCGGCGGGCGGCCAGCGCCCTCAGGCGCTGATCGGCGCGGAACGTCGCGGGCAGATCGGCGCGCCTGACCGCGTCGGCGAGATAGCGGGCGATCAGCATCGCGTCGATCCGGTCGGTCTTGGCGCGCAGGCCCTGGGCCTTGCGAAAAGCCAGGATCGTGTTGGGGTGCAGCTTCACATAGCGAACGCCCGCTTGCGCGAGCGCCGAACAGAGCGGGCGCTCGTAGCCGCCGGTCGGCTCCATGGCCACAAGCGCCGGCCGGGCCTGCCCGATCCACGCCGCAAGGGCCTCCGGGGTATTGGCGACCCGTTCGACATGCCTCGAGCCAGAGAGTCAAACGTCGATCCAGGCCTTCGAAACGTCCACTCCGACAAGATCTTCGCCATTGCCTTGCATCGCGCCCCCGGACAGTCTGAGATGAGACCTTTGGTCGCACGCCGGATTGCATACGGGCGTCAGAGCCCAGACTACCGTTCGCGTGTCAGACCGCGACGCCGGCGGGTCCGAGATGGCCACGGTCTTTCAAGGACCAAACCCACGATCGGAGCGCCCGCCGGCGTCCCCATCCTCAACCAAAGATGGGACCCGAACAATGCAACCCACGAGAACGCCGCTCCCTCAGGATAAACCTCTGATACGAAACACGATCCTTTTGCGATCCGGATCATCGCGGCGGGGCCGCGTGGATGGCCGCGACGAGCGCGGCCATGACGGCTCACGGCAGAATTCCCGAAACAACAGCTAACGCCATAAGAGCCACTTCCTGGGCGATACCTGTTGATAGGGGCCGTTTCCGATTGCGCCCTTGATCCGGTTGCGACCGGCGCCACTTCAGTGCCGTTGCTTACCGCGGCCAGTGGGCCTTCGCGC
Source organism: uncultured Alphaproteobacteria bacterium (assembly GCA_963820095.1). Classification (GTDB taxonomy): domain Bacteria; phylum Pseudomonadota; class Alphaproteobacteria; order Rhizobiales; family Beijerinckiaceae; genus Roseiarcus. The sequence continues at coordinate 7,824 of CAWFZA010000014.1, read as the reverse complement.
CAGAGCTGTGAGAGATCGACTCGACGACAGGTTTTCCTGTCGCAAGTCCAGAGACGCCGGCGACGAACGCTCGCGTAACGAAGGCCTGCGGTCGGAATCCGAACACGACGCTGTCTCCAGGCGCCGGCCTGGTTGGCCCCGCAGCGTCGATCATGCCGTAATAGTCGATGGCGTCAGGCGGCGGAATTTCGACGGCGCGAAGCGCCGCGTCGTCCGCCCTTGGTTCCCGGGCGACAATGGCTTTCACCGGATAGTTGGGAAAGACCGGGTCTATGTAAAGGCCGCCGCCGAAGCAGAAAGCTTCGCCTCCCGAGAGATGCGAAACCTCGGTCAGATAGACGACCGCCGGCGCCTCAGGCAGGCCGTCGCTCGCGTGCAAGGGAGTTGTTCCCGTGAGCCCGTGTCCGGGCTCGACCTGGGTGGCGCCCGCTTCCGCGAGCGCGTTCAGGGTCACGCTCGAGGTCGTGCCCGGGGCATTGATTTCGATGTCCTTGTATCCCGAGCGAGCTAAGGTCTCGGAGGCCTGTCGCAACGTCGCGAGATTTGGCGTCGGCTTGAACGTGCGGCTCGCAGCGTCAAAGAGCAACGCCGGGAAGGTGGTTATTCCAGCGAACCTGCCGCCCGGCGTCTTATCCAGAGCCGCCGCCACCGCGACGACATCGGAGGCGGGGAATCCGCCTTCGTGCCCGCGATAGAATTGATCGTTTTCCCCCCGAATGCGGGCGAGGAGCGGCTGCTCTCGTCCCAGTTTGTCAACAGACGCCGCTGCCTCTGCCGCTTTCTCGACATTGAAGACTGTCCACCAGGCCGGAGAGAGCCGAGCCGCGCTGTCGGCTTCCCACCTAGGAATCTGGACAAGGTGGCCGATGTGCCCGAGCTCCATGCCCGCGCGCTTCGTGGCTAACGCACATTCCAGATCGACTGCAACGCTCCGCCTGATTCCTCCTCTCATCACAGCTCGGCAGAAGGACTCGTTGCGCCCCATCTGCTTGGTCATCGCCATCACCGTCAAGCCGAGCGGGGCCGCCCTGGTCGAGATCGCGCGAGCGTTATCCTCGACGGCGTCAAGGTCGATGACGTACGTGTTAGCCGGAAGTTCGCCGCGTTGATGCAGCGCGATCGCAGCCTCGATCAGTCGTGGGTTCCGGCGCCGGATCAGGTCGAGAAACATGGCGATCTCCCTTCAGCGCCGGCCGTCTTGCCCTATGCCGGCCCGCCCGGGATCGTCGCCTCCCGCCAGAAACGCAGCGAGGGCGAGGATGCTGTCGTAATAATCCTTGAGGTTCACGTTCTCTTCCGTCGTGTGACAGATCCTTATATCCCCCGGCGCAAAGTAAACTCCCGGAACGCCGAGCGCCAAGAGTATCGGCAACTCGGACCAATAGGGAGCAGCTTCAATATTTCCTCGCTCCGGACGAACGGCGCGAACAGCAGAGATGAGGCGCCTCAAGCGAGGCTCGTCGACGCTGCTCTCGAAAGGCTGACCGCCGATCGCGTGATCGCGAGGCGCGGGGTAGGAAAACTGCAATTCGATGCGGTTGTCCATCGAAGCCGCCGACGCCGCCGCTTCAAGACCGGCGCGCACGTCATCCAGCCGAACTCCGGGCGGGATCTTCGCGATCATGCTGATCGTGCATTCGCCGGGAACCGCAATGTAGCCGCCGCCCTGAACGCCAGTTGGCAGAACGAACCCGGATCCGACCAACGAATGGTTCGCACTGGCGCCGACCTCGGCGGAATACCGCCAAAGAGCTTCGAGAACGGCGTGCGCGCCCTTAAGCGCGTCGACGCCAAGCTCCGGCACGCCAAAATAGGCAGACTTGCCGACGACTCGAATGTCGCAAAGAAAGAAGCCCATATGGGCGACATAGATGTCGAGCATCGTCGGCTCGACATAGATCGCCAAGTCCGGTCGCGGAACAGCCCCGCTCGCGATGAGCGCGCTGAAGGCGCGCGCTCCGGCGCTGACGCCGCTGCCCGGCTCGCCGCTTTCTTCGTCTCCGACAAAGGCGAAGAGCACAGTGGGATCGATCTTCACCCCCGCGCGATCGAGGGTGCGAACCGCCTCGAGCGTCATGCAAAGTCCCGCCTTCAGATCGCTCGCGCCGCGGCCCCAGACGGCCCCGTCCGCCACCGCCCCTGAGAAGGGGCTTTCCCGCTCGCTTCCCGCCCAACGCTCTTTCCAGCCGCGGGTGTGCACCGTGTCGGTGTGACCGATCAGCAAGAGCGTGTCGACGCCACTCCTGCCCTGGCGGAGTCCCCAAACGTTCGGGCGTCCCTCGGCAAACGCGGCGGACGAGGCTTCGATCCCGAGAGCTACGAGCTCCTGTTTGAGCCATCCTGCAAACTGGGCCTCATTCCCTGTCACGCTCGGGATCGAAATCGCTTTCTGGAGCAGGCTGAGAGCGTGGCCAGCGTCGAAGGCTTCCCTGATCCTCGCGACGAGGGTCGATGAATAGGACATGTCTTCACCCGCCGGAGATCGCGCCACGTTATGCGACCTAACTCTTCAGCTCCGCCCTCCTCCCCATGAGGATGCGGCGATGCGCCTACTGTTGAAGGATCTCCTCGAAGTAGGCGATCGTCTTCTTGAGTTCCTCGCGGAGCTGAGTTTTCGGCTCCCATTTCAGGATCGACTTCGCTAATGCGATATCCGGCTGCCGCTGTCGCGGATCATCTGACGGCAGCGGCTCAAAACGAATCTTGGACTTCGTGCCGGTCATTTCGATGATGAGTTCGGCAAGCTCCCGAATGGTGAACTCGTTTGGGTTTCCTATGTTGATCGGACCCGTCACATCCGGCGGCGTCTCCATCATGCGAACAATCGCCTCGATCAGGTCGTCCACATAACAAAACGAACGCGTCTGGATCCCTTCCCCGTAAATGGTGATCTCTTTGCCCCTGAGAGCCTGCACTATGAAATTTGAAACCACGCGTCCGTCATTGGGATGCATCCGCGGACCATAAGTATTGAAGATCCGGACCACCTTGATAGGCATCTTGTGCTGTCTCCGATAGTCGAAGAACAGCGTCTCCGCACACCGTTTTCCCTCGTCGTAGCAGGATCGATGGCCGATCGGATTGACATGGCCCCAGTATTCTTCGCTCTGCGGATGCACCTTGGGGTCGCCGTAGACCTCGGATGTCGATGTCTGAAGAATTTTCGCTTTCACGCGCTTGGCTAGTCCCAGCATGTTGATCGCGCCAATTACACTCGTTTTCGTGGTCTGTACCGGATCAAACTGATAGTGTATCGGCGAAGCTGGGCAAGCCAAGTTGAAGATTTCATCGACCTCGACATAAAGTGGGAAAGTTACATCGTGCCGCATCAACTCCATGTTCGGATTGCCAAGCAGGTGCGTAATATTCCTCCGTGTACTAGAGAAGAAATTATCGACACATAGGACTTCGTGTCCGTTATTCAGGAGCCGTTCGCAGAGGTGCGAGCCCAGAAATCCAGCTCCGCCTGTGACAAGAATGCGTTTCGTCATTGACTTTCCCTAACGATGAAGACCGAATGCTGTAGCCTCCGGCGACTGTACAGGCTGCCCCGGCCCGATCAAGCGCTTCGATCATCATCATCCGATCTTGTGCGAACCTGCGGAGGCGCTGTCGCCGGCGAACTGAAATGACAGCGCCGGCTCCCCTGTGCCAAGCGGGCCGGCCTCCGCCGTTACCCGCTATTCCGCAGGCCCGCGGAGATCCCGTTGATGGTGAGCTGAATCCCCGTGAGCACTCTCTCGCTTGCCGTGCGTGAGCGATGGAGCTTGAGAAGCTCGACCTGCACGTGGTTGAGCGGATCGAGATAGGGGAAGCGGTTGCGGATCGAGCGGTCGAGCAGCGGATTGCTTTCGAGCAGCTTCGACTGCTCCATGATCGCGTTGAGCGCATCGACGGAATCGCGCCACTCGCGGGAGATGCGGGCAAAGATCTTTTCGCGCAACGCGACGTCATCAACCAGCCGCGCATAGCGGGAGGCGATCGCGAGGCTCGACTTCGCCAGCACCATGTCCATGTTGGAGAGCAGGGTGCGGAAGAATGGCCAGCGGGCATACATGGCCTTCAGCCTCTCGAGGCCGTCGCCGGGATGGGCGTCGACGCAAGATTTGACTGCCGAGCCGAATCCGAACCAGCCGGGCAGCATGAGACGGCATTGCGCCCACGAGAACACCCAGGGAATTGCGCGCAGGTCGCTGATCGCGGTCGTCTTCTTGCGCGACGCGGGCCTCGAGCCGATGTTGAGGCCGGCGATTTCTGTAATGACCGTCGACGACCAGAAGTAGCGCTCGAACCCCTCCGTCTCGTAGACGAGGCTGCGATAGGCTTTGTAGGCGGCCGCCGACAATTCCTGCATCGTCTCGAGAAACACGGGATCGGGCGCGGGACTCTGTCCTGCAAGAACGTCGCTTCGAGCGTGGCGGAGACGAGCGTCTCCAGGTTTCGCCGCCCGACCTCGGGGTTGGAATATTTGCTCGAGATGATCTCGCCCTGTTCGGTGATGCGGATCTGCCCCTGCACGGTGCCGCCGGGCTGGGCGAGGATGGCCTCGTAGCTCGGCCCGCCGCCGCGCCCGACCGAGCCGCCGCGGCCGTGGAACAGGCGGATGCGCACGCCATGACGGCGGAACACTTCCACGAGCCCGATCTCGGCCTTGTAAAGCTCCCAGCCCGAGGTGACGAAGCCGCCATCCTTGTTCGAGTCCGAATAACCGAGCATCACCTCCTGCTCGCCGTCGAGCGAATCGACAAGCTTGCGATACTCGGGGATGGCGAGCAGCGCGTCCATCACGCCGACGCAGGCGCGCAAATCATCGATCGTTTCGAACAAGGGCACGACGTGCAGAGAGGCCTCGCCGCCACGAATGAGACCCGCTTCCTTGAGCAGGAGCGCAAGCTCCAGCATGTCGGAGACGCTGTCGGTCTTGGAGATGATCGCGGTGCGGATCGCGCCTCGGCCGTAGGTTCGGTGGATCGTCGCTGCGGCGTTGAACACGCCGAGCTCGCCGGTCGTCTCGTCGCTGTAGGCAAGGAAGGGGGAGATCAGCGGACGTGGCGAGGTCAATTCCCGCCGCAACAGTTCGACACGTTCCGCCTCGTTCAGGCTCCTGTAGTCGAGGCCCGGCGTCGCGGCGGCGAGAAGCTCGGCGACCGTGCGCTCGTGCACGTCGGAATTCTGCCTCAGATCGATCGGGGCGAGGCTGAAGCCGAACACGTCGACTGCGCGCTCAAGCGCTCTTAGGCGTCCGCGCGCGAGGATCCCTGCGCCGTGCGAATGAAGCGACCGCGAAACGATGTCGAGATCGGCGGCCAGCTCTTTGGCGTTGGTGTAGACCCGCGCGTCGGTCAGCGGTTGGCGGAGCGCGACGACGTGATCGAGATCGCGCGCGGTCCTTGCCAGACGCGAATAGACGCCGGCAATGGCGCGGCGATAGGGCTCGTCGCGCCGGTTCGGGGAGGGGTCGCTCGCGCGCTCGGCGAGCGCGTTCAATTCGTCGCTGACCTGAACCAGGCTCCCGGCGAGCGAGAGCTCCCCGCCGAGTTGGTGCAGCTCGTCGAGATAATGGTTGAGCGCGAGCGCGCTTTGCAGGCGGACCGCCTCATTCAGTACGTCCGCGGTGACATAGGGGTTGCCGTCGCGGTCGCCGCCGATCCATGACCCGATGCGCAGGAAGGAGGGAATTGGCCGGCGATCCCGTTTGGCGTCGTATTTGACCAGCGAATCCTCGATCGTGGAGTAAAGCCGGGGCAATTCCCGGAAGAACGTGTAGTTGTAGTAGGAAAGGCCGTTGGCGACCTCGTCGATCACGGTGAGCCGGGCTTGGCGCAGCATGTTGGTGCGCCACAGGATGAGCACGGCCCGCCTCAGACGCTCCTCGTTGAGCGCGAGCTCCGCCTCGTCGCCGGCGAGCCGTTCGCGCTCGTCCAGCAATTCAGCGATCTCGAGCTCCCGGGTGAGCGTGCTCTTGCGCCTCACTTCCGTCGGATGGGCGGTCAGGACGGGGCTGACCAGCGCGCGATCGAAGAACTGGCCAAGCGCGACAGGCTCCACGCCCATCTCGCGAGTGCGTTGAAACGCATGAGCCAGCGAACCGGGACGGGGCGCGGAGCCCGCGATCGCGTGCGCGCGGTTCCGCCGGATGTGATGCTGGTCCTCGGCGATATTGGCGAGGTGCGAAAAATAACTGTAGGCGCGCACGATCATGAGCGTCTGGTCGGCGCTCAAGCTGTCCAGCGTCGCCTCAAGCTCGCGCCGCGCGGCCGCCTCGTTGTCGCGATGGAAGCGGATCGATGCCTGCGAAATTCCTGCTCGACCAGCACGAACACTTTTCCCCCTCCTGCTCTCGCACCGTGTCGCCGAGGATTCGGCGAAGCAGGGCGGATGTCCTCGCGCAGAGGAACATCCTCTCGCGTCCGAAGCGCGAGGGGTCAGCTTTTGGATTTTGGCGGTCGTGGCCATCGGGCGCATCCGTTGCCGAAAGTTTGGGGATGCTGCACTGCGGCAGATTGAGGCGCAAGGCGGGAAAGAAGGCAGCACACGACCCTGCTATTCGGATTTTCCCGACGCCGCTTGCTGCGTCCGCAGGGCCTCCGTGAGCCGGACGCCGAGCGAGGCCTTATCCTTGAGCTCGCACTCGTGGACGACAAGCACGCGCCAACCCATCGCGGCGTAGACGGCGAGGGTTTTCACATCGCGGTCCCGGTTGTGGTCGATCTCGCGCCCAATAGTCGGCGTTGGCCTTCGGCATGCGCGCGCCGCGCGCGCAGTCATGCCCGTGCCAGAAACAGCCGTGGACGAAAATCGCGAGCCTGCGGGAGGCGTAGACGATGTCGGGTTTGCCCGGCAGATCGGCGCGATGGAGTTGGTAGCCCGGCGCAATCGGGCGTAGAAGCGTACGCACCGCGCGCTCCGGACCCGTGTCGCGCGATTTCACCGCGCGCATGACCGCAGAACGGTCGTAGGTCATGCGGTCCTCGCCCCCAGCACAACGCTGCCTTCAAGGCTATGGCGGACCCGAGGCGGAAGCAATTGTCGCTCGAAGAATTGCCGAATTTCCATGGGATCCACCGAACCTAGACGATTTGGGCCGAAGGAGGACATCCTTCTCTCACCACGACCGCAGTGTCTTGCGTTATGGCGCTCATGACCGACTTCACCTTCCCCTTTCCGGCCGTAGTCTGGACACCGGCGGCACCAACGTGCGCTTTGCGCTCGTTAGCGAGCCCGGCGCGCGCCTGAGCGATATCGTGCACTTGCGCACCGGTGATTATCCAGGGCTGCCGGAGGCGATCGAGGCTGCCGTGCCTAAGCTCGGGATGAAACCTCGCTCGGTCATGATCGCCTGCGGGGCTGGGCCGGTTGTCGGGCGGACGCTGAAGCTCACCAACGCCTCGTGGGTGATGGATGGTCCCGAGGCGGCTCGGCGCACGGGCCTCAGCCAAGGGCTGCTGCTCAACGATTTCGAGGCCCAGGCGCTGTCGTTGCCGACGATTCCGGAGGGTTGGGAGCAGCGCATCGGGCCACTCAAGTTCGGGGGCGAAGGTCCCCAAAGTGATCTTAGGCCCGGGCACGGGGCTCGGCGTCGCCGCTTTGGTCGAGGCGGACGGACGCTTCACGCCTGTATCGTCGGAGGCCTGTCACATCGACTTCGGCCCCGTTCATCCGGAGGAATTCGAGCTCTGGCCGCATCTCGAGCGCGCGCATGGGCGCATCACCAGCGAGAGCGCTATTTCCGGCGCGGGCCTCGCGCGCGTACATCGCGCCCGCATGATGGCGAAAGGGGAGCCCGACCCGCGGGTCGAACTGCTGGCCGTCACTTCGGCGGCG
>CAWFZA010000013.1:0-291764 GCA_963820095.1 uncultured Alphaproteobacteria bacterium | reverse complement strand
GGACGGACGGCCAGCAACGCGCCAGCATCTGCCTGCGGGCCCGGCTCCGACGCTGAATCCGTGAAGGCCTCGCGGGCCACCGCCCGCGCCCAGCGCATCCGGATCACCGCCGTTTCGGGACGATCGCCGAACTCCTGCGCCACCCGTTCGGCACAGCCGGGAGTAACCGAAGCACGGATCGCCGCAGCGACTGCCTGCCGCGCCTGACCCGCGCTGGGCTCATCACCGCGCTGCAGCCACGACGCGAAGACCGCGTCAGCTCGGAAAGCGCCAATGCTCAAGCAGGGCATCACCGGGCACATGGTGGGCCTCCTCGGCGTACTCATCGGTCTCATCGGTCTCGTCGGTCCCGGCGGCCGGCTCGGGCGCCGAGAGCCCCCTAGCCACGGCTCTCCCGGGCGCTTCCGGACTCGCGCGGACAGCTCCGCTGTAAACGCTACGAATCCTGTAGGCCGATCGAATCCCGGACAGGTCCTTAGTCCTGCCGGTAGCCATAGGGGCCTTGCCCCGGGATGACTAAGGACTTTCATGGATGCGGGAGGCTGGCCATAACGATTAGAAAGAAGCCAGTGATCACGGGGAGGCCCACGTCGGAGGTGGAACGAGCCAGCAATGAATGATGATGACCTACGGCGCCACGTCGCCGCCGAGCTCTCCTGGGATCCTCAGGTGGGCAGCGAGGCGATCGAGGTATCGGCCGCCAGCGGCGTGGTCACGCTGCGGGGGGCCGTGGCCAGCTTCTGGTTGAAGCGGGCGGGGGGCAGGGCCGCGGTACGCGTCCGCGGTGTTACCCGGGTCGCGAATGAACTGCGGGTACAGATCCCGGACAAAGACCGTCGGAACGACGAGGACCTGCGCGGCGACGTGCTGGAGGCGCTGATGCTGGACGTCTCGGTACCCATGACCGTCGATGCGCAGGCCCGGGACGGCTTCGTCACCCTGACCGGCACGGCGCAGTGGCACTACCAGCGCGAGGCGGCCGAGTTCCGCACCGCCAACGTCCCCGGCGTTGCCGGTATGGACGACGCCATCAGCTTGACCCAGACCCCCAATGCCCGTGAGGCACGGGACGCCGTCCATGCCGCGCTGCGGCGCGATGCCGCCCTTGAGGCGGACGGGCTCTCGGTCGAAACCTCCTCTGACGGGCTGGTGATACTGTCCGGCACGGTCAGCTGCTGGGCCGCGCACGATCACGCCGTGGCCTGCGCCTGGTCCGCGCCTGGCGTCACCCAGGTCGACTACCGCATCAATGTCGAGAGCACGCGGTAGCTCACCCTCCGTCCTGCCACGCGGGTATCCCTTCGTGGTCGGGGAAGGTTCGGGCGAGCTGTACCCGGCTGGTGACGTCAAGCTTGCGGAAGATCTTGCGCAGGTGATACTCGACGGTGCTGGCGCTGATAAACAGGCGAGCGGCGATCTCCCGGTTGGACAGGTGCCCGGCGACCAGACGGGCGATCTGCTCCTCCTGCGCGCTGAGTACCGACTGGGCCCCCGGGCCGCGCGGGCGGGCCCGCTCGCCGGTAGCGCGCAGCTCGGCCCGGGACCGGGCGGCGAATGCCTCCATGCCCATCGCGTCGAACATGGCGAAGGCGGTTCGAAGCTGGTCCCGGGCATCGCGGCGGCGGCGCTGGCGGCGCAGCCACTCGCCGTACAGCAGGTGGGCGCGGGCGAGCTCGGGACGGTGCCGGGTGCGGCCGAGCCGGTCGATCGCCTCGCGGTAGTGTCCCTCGGCGGCTTCTCCCTCGCTCAGCAGGGCGCGGGTGCGCGCCTCGATCCCTAGCCCCAAGTCGGTTCCGCCGGCCCGGGTCGTTTCGGCGAGCAGATCCAGGGCATCGCCGCCAATGCGCGTGTTGCCGGTGCGTGCGGCGGCCTCGATCAGCTCGGGCAACGCCCACACGGAGACATACACGTGCTTGTGCTCGCTGGCTTGCCGGGCTGCGGCCAATGCCTCCTCGTAACGGCTGAGGCCGTTGTAGAGGACTGCGGCCACCCAGTGCGCGACTGTCACCGAGACTCCCTGGCCCCCGGGTGTGGCCTGCTCGATGATGGACTGGACCAGCGGGATAGCCTCGGCTTTCCTTCCCTGGAACGCAGCCAGCATGGTAGCGGCGACGGGCGCGAAACGAGACCCAGTCGCCTCGCAGACCGCCCCGGCTTCGGCGATCAGCAAAGTGGCAGCCGCGAAGTCACCACTCCATACGGTCTCGATAGCCATACGGTTCAGAAGGAACGAGAGCTGGTCGAGCGCGCCGACGTCACGGGCGAGCTGAACCTGCCTGACGGTCAGGCGCCAGCCCGCGTCGTCCCAGAGAGCTTCGTCCGCCACCGTGGCGATAAAGCCCCACCGGAGTATCTCTTCCTCGGGGATGCCTGGGCTGGCAAAGGCGCTCGTGGCCCGCCGCAGCAGCGGTGCAGCGGCGGTCGGTCCGTCGGTGCCCAGCAGCGCAAAACCGTCCAGCACCAGGTCGACCAGACGCGGCGGGTGCGCTGGCGGGGGGAGGGCCCGGGCGGCGCGGGAGACCTCGAGCAGGTCGCCGGCGCCCGCCAGATATCCGGCGAAGAATGCCGCTTGCCACGCGTCGACGAGCGTCTCGCGGGCCAGGTCGAGGTTGAGCGGTTGGAGGCGCTTGGCCGCCTTCAGCAGCAGCGGCGGAGCGTCGCTGCCCAGGCCGGAGGCGAACGCGATCCTCCCGCGCAGCAAGTCCGCCCGGGCGGCTTGAAACTCGTCCAGCGGCCCGGCCTCCGCCAAGGCGATGAGGTCGCTTGCCTTGCCGAACGCGCCGGCCTGCAGGCTGGCCTGTGCCGCGGCCAGCGTGCGTTCGGTGCGGCGCACCGGGTCGGGCGTCAGGTCCGCCGCGCGTTCCAGGAACGCCGCAGCGGCGGCCAGCCCGCCGCGGGCCTGTGCCCGGCTCGCGGAGCGCGCAAGCTCCGTGGCGACATCCTCGTCGGGTTCCGGCGCGGCCTCGGCCAGGTGCCAGGCCCGCCGGTCCGGGTCAGCGGCCGGGTCGGTCACCCCGGCCAGCGCGGCATGTGCGCGGCGCCGCGTCCCCTCCGGGGCCGCGTAATAGGCCGCCGAGCGGATCAGCGGATGCCGGAACCGCACCCGCGGATGCCACGACACCAGCCGCTGGGTCTCTGCGGCCTCGCCCGCCTCCCGACCGGTCCCCAGCTGCCCGGCCGCCTTCGCCACCAGCGCGGGATCCCCGGTCGGGTCGGCCGCCGCCACCGCCAGCAGCGTCTGGGCGTCTACTGGCAGGGCCCGCACCCGGGACAGGTACAGCTCCTCCAGCCGCCCCCCGAACCGCAGCGGCCAGCCCAGCGGCACCGCCCCCGACAACTCCTCCGCGGTCAGCTCCCCGGCCAGCTCCACCAGCGCCAGCGGATTCCCCGCCACCCCGGCCACCACCTGGGCGCCCACCCGCCCATCTACCCGGGCGCCGGCCGACGTGGCCAGCAGCTCACCCGCCGCCCCGGCCGGCAGCCCGCCGAGCACCAGCTCCGGCAGCCCGGCCAGCGCCGTCGCCTGTCCCTCCCCCTCCCGGACGGTGAACAACATGCCCACCCGGTCGGCGTACAGGCGGCGGGCGATGAATCCGAGCACCTCCACCGACACCTGATCCAGCCACTGCGCGTCATCGACCAGGCACAGCACCGGCTGTCCGGCCGCCGCGTCGGTCAGCAGCGTCAGCGCCGCCAGCCCGACCAGGAACCGGTCCGATGGAGGGCCGTCCACCAGCCCGAACGCCGACTCCAGCGCCTGCCGCTGCGGCCCGGGCAGCCCATCCAGCCCGCCCAAAAACGGCACCAGCAACTGGTGCAACCCGGCGAACCCCAGCCCCATCTCCGCCTGGATCCCGGCCACCCGGGCCAGCTGCATGTCAACAGCCTGCCCGGCCGCCCACTCCAGCAGCACCGTCTTGCCGATGCCCGCCTCCCCCCGCAGCACCAGCGCCCCACTCAGCCCGTCCCGGACCGCCGCCAGCACTCCCTCCAGCGCGGCAGTCTCCGGAGCCCGGTCCAGCAACTCGCTAATCGCTCAGTCCTCCCGCCGGGGCCGCGACGGGCCAGCCGCCCGGGCCAACCCAGTCCGCAGGGCGGCGCACGACCATCATCGCTCACATGCCACCAGGGAACCAGCAGGTCCCAGCCTCCGAAGGCCCGGCCGGAAAGCGTGGTGAACGCAGGAGGCCGCTTCGACCTACCAGACCGAAAAGAGAACTCCGGCGAACAGGCTCCGGTAATCGCCAGAGAAATCGCAAGCGACGCCGTCGGCTGCGAAGGTTAACCGAGCACGATAGGGACCTGTTGATGGCCAGAACCCGTATCTCCTTCTCGCGCGAGACAGTCCGTGCTTGTTTACCGCAAACCGATCAGGCTACGGGTTTTGCTCCCGCGCCTGTGCCGGGCCGGGTGCGGCCCGTGTCGCAGCGGCTGGCCGCTCTTCCACCAGGAAGCGATGCCCGTCAGGTCCTGATACCAGGGCGGCGCGGATGCCCCCGCGCAGGGTCATGAGGTGGTCATCGGTCCACGGGCGTGCCGCAGCGTGCGAGTGCCGCGGCGGTTGCGTCCAGCGACGCGACTCGCAGCGCACAGTGTGTCGCCAGGATGTCGTTGCTGGCTGTGTCGGGAGGGATCGGCCGGCGTGTGCCCGCGTGGTAGCGCAGCAGTTCCATCCGTGGCGCAGGCAGGTCCGGCGCGAGTCGGGTGACGCTGACGTGGACGTCGTCGACGTCGTCGAGAGCGGCCTGTTCGGGCCCGCGGTTCTCGGTGCGAGTTCCGGCGCTGAACCCGAATACGGACCCGAAGAATCTCGCGCTGCTGGCCGAGTGGCTAACCGCGATAGCGGTGTGATCGACACCGAGAAAGGGGCCGGTGCCGTTGGCGTTGCGCCATGCTGCGCGGCACACGTCCTTCCGGGAATGCGAGCAGTTCCAGCGGGTGGCCGTCATGATCACGAAACTTGAACGCTGTCACGCCTCCGGAATTGTCCGGCAGCCGAACCGGGCCGTTGCGGCTGATGGGCCGGAAACGCCGATTCGCCATGACCCGCTGATGCGCGTCCGTCATGTCGTTCACGACGATCGCCATGTGCTGAAACCACAGGTCGGTGCTCGTGCTGTCAGGCGGGTACGGGCGTCCCGCCAAGTCCGTGAACTCCAGTAGTTCGATCCGCTCGCGGCCCAGCCGCAACAATGAGCGTCGTCCGCGCGCCGACCGGATGCACAGCACGCCGGTCAGCGAGGGTTCGATGTCGCCACGTTGTTCGACGCTGCACCCGAAGGTCTTGACGTAGTCATCTTCTGCCCGGTCAAGGTCTGACACGATCAGGGTGACCCGGTCGATCAGCCGTGCCTGCCTGGTTGTCATGTCATCATCGGGTTGTCGCTGCGGGCCGCGCGCCCCATGTGCAGCTGGAGGGCGCTGACGACCAGGGCGAAGTGGCTGAACGCCTGAGGGGTGTTGCCCAGCTGGCGCTGCGCGGCCGGGTCCCATTCCTCGCTCAGCAGCCCGACATCGTTGCGCAGCAGGAGCAGGCGCTCGAACAGCTCGATCGCGTCCCGCCGCTGCCCGGACGCGCCCAGCGCATCCACCAGCCAGAACGAGCAGGCGATGAACAGGCCCTCGCTGCCCTTGAGGCCGTCGTCGGTCGCGGTGGTCTGATAGCGCTTGACGAGGCCGTCTTCGCTCAGTTCGCGGCGGACCGCGGCGATGGTGCCCAGCACCCGCGGGTCCGTGGCGGGGAGGAAGCCGACGCGCGGGATCAGCAGCAGGCTGGCGTCGAGCGCGGTGGACCCGTAGGCCTGGGTGAAGGTGTTGCGTCCGGCGTCGAAGGCGTGGGCAACGACATCGTGATGGATCTGATCGCGGAGCTGTTCCCAGCGCAGCACCGGGCCGGGGAGGCCGTACGTGCGCACCGATCGTGCCATCCGGTCGGCGGCGACCCACGCCATGACCTTGGAGTGCGTGAAGTGCTGCTGGTCGCCGCGTACCTCCCACAATCCGTTGTCCGGTTCGTGCCAGGCCGATTCGAGGTGATTCATCAGGGCGACCTGCAGTGCCCATGCGTCCGGGTCGGCGGGAAGGCCCGCCTGCCGGGCGAGGAACAGGGCGTCCAGGGTCTCACCCCAGACGTCGAGCTGGAGCTGACCGGACGCGGCGTTGCCGGTGCGGACCGGGCTGCTCCCTTCGTAACCAGACGAGCCAGGGCAGGTCGGCCTCGGGAAGCCGGCGCGCGCCGTCAATGCTGTAGAGGATCTGCAGCGTCTCCGGCTGACCCGCTATGGCGCGCAGCAGCCAGTCACGCCATGCTCCTGCTTCGCGCCTGAACCCGGCCGCGAGAAGGGCCTGCAGCGTGTAGGTGGCGTCGCGAAGCCAGCAGTAGCGGTAATCCCAGTTGCGGACCCCGCCGAGTTCCTCCGGCAGCGACGTGGTCGCCGCCGCGACGATCCCGCCGGTCGGTTCGTAGGTCAGGGCCTTCAGGGTGATGATCGACCGGTCGACGGCGTCGCTGTACGGCCCGGCCTGGTAAGCGGCATGAGCAGACCACTCGGTCCAGAAGTCCGTCGTCGCGGACAGGGCCTGCTCGGCGTCTACCTGCGGCATCTGCGGGTCGTGGCCGGGCGCCCACGACATGACGAACGAAACCCGATCGCCCTTGCGCACGGTGAAGTCCGCGAGCGTTTCCCAGTGATCGCCACGCAGCGGGACCGCGGACATCAGCCGGACGCGGTTAGGCCCGGCGATCGCATGGACCTGGCTGCCAAGGTTCCGAACCCACGGAACGACGCGACCGTAGTCGAACCGCAGACGCAGCGCCGATCGCATCGCCACTTCGCCGCGCAAGCCCACCGCGATGCGAACAAGGTGCGGCGTGTCCGCCCGGGGCGGCATGAAGTCGATGACCCGTACGGCGCCGTCCGCGGTTACCCAGTCCGTCTCGAGCACCAGGGTGTTACCGGCGTACCGGCGGGCCGTGCAGTTGCCCGCGGCCACGGGGGCGAGCGTCCAGTGTCCCGCCTCGTCATTGTGCAGGAGTGCGGCGAACGCGGCGGGCGAGTCGAAACGGGGCAGGCACAGCCAGTCGATCGACCCCGCGGTGCTCACCAGAGCTGCCGTGTGCAGGTCTCCCAGCAGGGCGTAATCTTCGATTTTCGGCATGGTCAGAGATCTCTCACAGGACGGGCGAGGACTGCGCGGGGACGGTGCGGAGCTGCGGGTGGCGGGTGGTCCCGATGCGCTCGGCGATGTGATCGCCCACGCGCAGCGCGTTCGCGATGATCGTCAAGGTGGGGTTCACCGCGCCGATCGAGGGCATGAAGCTGCCGTCCACCACGTAGAGGTTGTCCAGGTCGTGGGCCTTGCAGTGCACGTCGAGGACCGAGGCGGCCGGGTCGGTCCCGAAGCGCGCCGTGCCCGCCTGGTGGGCGGTGGCGGCGGCGTCGAATGCCTTGTGCAGGTAGAGGCTGCGGACGAACATCGTGTCCACCATGCCGAGCTTGCTCAGCATGCCCTGGAAGGTCGTGCGGAGGCGGGTGAGGCCTTCGGTGTTGTTGCCGGGCTGCAGCGCGAGCCTGATCGCGCCGTCACGCCGGAGCGTGACCCTGCTGTCGGCGAGCGGGAGGTCCTCGCTGGACAGCCAGAAGTCGATCGAGTGCTTCGCGACCTCGCCGTACGGGTGCGGACGGAGCCCACCCCAGCCCGCGTGGTGCCGCTCCCTTGATCTGCCAGTCATCGGACTTGCCGAGCATCTGGATGTGGCCCATCGGGTACTGCCAGTGCTCGCCGGGACCGTAGAAGTCGTTGAGGGCCAGCGTTTTCTGGAACACCGTCGGGTTGAGTTCGCGCGAGAACGCGATGAGCGCAAGATTGTTGTGCCGCATGTAGTTCCGGCCGACCATATCGGACGAATTCGCCAGGCCGTGTGGATGCTTGTCGTTGGCTGACTTCAGCAGCAGGGCAGCCGACAGGATGGCCCCCGCGGACAGCACGACGATGTCGGCGGTGAACGCGTGCGGAGAGCCGTCCGGGAGCGTGACCGCCACGCCACTGACGGAACGGCCGCTGCTGTCCGTCAGCAGGCGCTCGACAGTCGTTCTCGTCATCAAGGCCAGATTGGGATGCGCGGCCAGGGCCGGGCGGACCACGGCCCATTCGGCGTCGGCCTTGGCGCCGAGCAGGCAGGGGAACCCGTCCACGCGGTCGCACCGTATACAGCGCGAGTCCGTGGTCGCCCGGCCGTGCGCGTCCTGGGTGAGCTGCACGCCCAGCGGCAGGTGAAACGGATGCAGGCCGAGCTGCTCCAGGTCGTCCGACAGCTGCTGGATACGAGGCTCGTGCCGCACGGGCGGGTATTTGTAGTCCTGGCTCGAGATGCCGGCGAACGGGTCCTCGCCGTGCTGGCCGTGCACCCAGAACAGGTGCTCGGCTCGGACGTAGTACGGCTCCAGGTCCTGGTAGCTCAGCGGCCAGGCCGGCGCGACACCGTTCGGATGCTGGACCTCGCCGAAGTCCGCGGGCAGCAGCCGGAAAAGCGCCGCGCCGTACACCTTGGAGTTGCCGCCCACGTAGTAGTGCAGCTCGGGCCGGAAGGGCCGGTCGCGGAGGTCGTAGAAGGTCTCGTCCGCGGTGTATTTCGCGTCGCCGAAGACAGCCTGCGAGCTCCAGTTGTCGCGTTCCCGCGGGAGGAAGTCACCGCGTTCGAGCAACAGTACGCGCCTGCCCGTTTCGGCCACGCGGGCCGCGGTGGTCGCGCCCCCCGGTCCGCTGCCGACGACCAGGACGTCGTAGTGGTCACTCCCCGCGGGGGCGGGCATGGTGGTCACAGTCCCACGCTCGACTGCGACAGGCCGCCGTCGACGGTGACCGTGGTGGCGTTGACGTACCCGGCCCTGTCTGAGGAGAGAAACACCACCACATCGGCGATCTCGGCGGCCTGGGCGATCCGGCCGAGCGGGATCGCCTCATTCAGCTGCTTGAGCAGTTCCGGGGTCATCTCGGTGACGGCGTTGATCGGGGTGCTCACCGCCCCCGGCGCGATGTTGACGAACCGGATCCCAAGCGATCCCAATTCGACGCCCGCCGTGCGGGTGAGCATCTTCGCGCCGCCCTTCGAGACGCAGTAGGCGATGTTGCCGGGCATCGGCCAGTCCTCGTGGGTGGACGAGATCGTCACGATCAGCCCGCCGCTGCCTTGCGCCATGAACTGCTGCGCCGCGAACTGGGCGCCGAAGAACGCGCTCTTGAGGTTTACCGCCAGCACCTTGTCGAAGTCGGCCTCGCTGGTCTCCAGCAGCGACGTGCGGGTTTCGATACCCGCGTTGCTGACGAGAACATCGAGCCGGCCGAAATTCTCCACGGCGGCCCGGATAACCCGGTGCAGGTCTTCGGTGCGCGAGACGTCGGCTTCCACTCCTACCGCGCGGCCGCCAGCCCGTCCGGCGGCGGCTACGACCTCGGCTGCGTAGTCCGGGTGCATACGGTAGTCGACCACGACGTTCGCGCCTTCTGCGGCGGCGGCGAGGACGATCGCCTTGCCGATGCCGCTGTTGCCGCCGGTGACGACGATGGACTTGCCTTTGAGCAACATGCCTATTCCATCCCTATCGGTGTCGGACGGGCCGGTCAGACGAATCCGCCGTTGGCGTAGACCACCTGGCCGTTGACCCATCGCCCGGTCGGCCCGACCAGGAATGACACGACGCCGGCGACGTCGTCGGGAGTGCCGAGACGGCCGAGCGGCGGCAAGGCGGCCAGCTGTTCCTGCTCGTCGGCCGGGGTGCTGTGCAGGAACGCCTCGGTGGCGGTGGGACCCGGCGCGACCGCGTTGACCGTGATGTCGCGGCCGCGCAGCTCCTTCGCGAGGATGCGGGTGAGTGCGTCGACGGCGGCTTTGGACGCCGCGTAGGCGCTCAGACCCGGTGGCGCGAACCGCACCATGCTCGACGAGATGTTGACGATCGAGCCGCCGTCACGAACCCGCCGCGCGGCCTGCTGGTCGACGACGAACGTGCCTCGCACGTTGATCCTGTGGATCGCGTCGAAGTCAGCCAGGTCAAGGTCGATGAGGGGGACGGGGTGATTGATCCCGGCGGTATGCACGACGACGTCGAGGCGCCCGAAGCGGTCCTCGATGGCGTCGAACAGAGCGGATGCTGCCTCCTCGTCGGCGATGTCCGCCGCGAATGCCGCGCCACGCCGCCCATGCCCCGCGATTTCCTTGACCGTCGCGTCGGCCAGGTCCATGCTGCCGACGTAAGCCACCGCGACGTCAAACCCGTCGGCGGCCAGCTTGGCGGCTATGACCCGGCCCATGCCGCCGGTCCCCCCGGTCACCAGGGCAGTGCGTGTGCGGTCTCCCGCCTCATCACCTGTACTCATGAGTCCTCACCTCTCTGCGGCCGCTCATCGGCCCGCTGATCGCGACAGTCCAGTGTTGCCGCGCGATCTGCGCCGCACATCGTCAGGTCAGGTAATCGCATCGGAGCCGTCCAAGGTCCCGATCGCAAGCAGCGGACGCGGGGCGGAAAGCCTCGCCCGTTCGGCAGGTCAAGATCTTTTCCCCGAACGGCCGTGGTGCTTGCCTCGCGAGCCGGTCAGCCAGGTCGGCGGCCGCCCTGGCGGGCGGGAGCCGGATCGCCCGGCGGCCGGGCCGTGGAAATTGCCTGTCCTGACGATGCGCGTTCGCCCGGGTCAAGCGAAGGTTCGTATCCGGAACTGCCGAAAAGGCAGGTATCAGGAGAGAAAAGAGGAACAGAACGTGAATCTCCGTATCTTCAGACGAGTGCCCGCGCGGAAACGCGGGCTGTTTGCCGTGCTCGCGGCGGCGGTGGCCGCGAGCACGTCGCTAGCCATTGCGGCGGGCGCGGGGGCGGCCGCCTCGGCCGCGCCGGCCGCCCGCGCGGACCAGGGCCCGGGTGAGGCTACTGGGCTGGGGCAGCTGACCGGCCTGCTGCCCGCAAGCCATCTGACCTTGGAAAGCGCCATCCAGGTCAACCTCAGCAACGAGACGGTGCGGCTGCCGCTGTACCCGGGCACCGCGAACGGCAAGACCGTGTGGTACGTCCTGCTGGACGCCTCCGACGCCGGGCTGGCGCACGACCTGGGCGTGAACTACGCGCCCAAGCTCGCCAACATCGCGATCAGCGACCCGGCCGCGGTGCAGACCGTGACCCTCGGCTCGCCGACACCGCAGCAGAACCCGTTCGGGCCCGCGGTGGTGAACTTCGCCGGCGCGCCGGACTTCAGCCCCACCCGGATCGCGACGCCGGGGCCGGACGGGTTCCCGCTGGCCAAGTTCGCGCCCGGTTCCGTGGCCGGCCCCGGATACAGCCCGTTCATCAAGATCGCCGGCTCCGACGTCGTCTACAACGCGCCGATCGTGGCCACCGGCGACGGCCCTTTCGACGTGACCCACCACACCAACACCGCCGACCGCGTGCTGGGCATCCACATCGCCGGCCCGTCCAAGCCCGGCCAGTTCGCCGAGTCCTGGGCCGACCTGCTGTTCGTCAAGGGATTCGACGCCGGCCAGCCCATCGTGTACCTCAGTCCACCGACGCCGGCCAGCCGCTGACCGCGGTACTGGAGCGCTCCACCTACGTGCCCGCGCTGGACAAGGCCGCCTTCAACGGCGGCGACGACTTCCTCGGCTCGGCCCGCGAGCGGCTGTTCGGCTTCATCAACGGGCAGACCGGCGCCACCAACCCGCACGCGCAGGGATTCGTGCACCTGGTCAAGGACGGGTTCGCCTCCTCGGACGCCTCCGCCGGCAACACCGCGATGATCGACGCCCTGCGCAACGGCGGCGACCTGCTCAACGTGTTCGGTGACTTCCCCACCCTGGCCGACCCCCGGCACGCCGACGCCTACAGCCCGCTGTGGGACGCCCAGCTCGGCCTGTGGACCCCCAAGGCGGTCGCGCAGGGCTGAACACCCGCCAGATCGACGAGAACCAGGTGTTCAACCTGGCCGCCACCCGGCCCGACCTGCTGACCGGGTTCAACCCGGCCACCGGCCAGCCCGAGCCCTACGGCTCGGTCGGGGTCGACATCAACTGCGCGGTCATCGGCTACACCGCCACAGGCCCCCACCGCCAACCTCGCCCCCCCGGCACCCGGCTCCCAGTTCCCGCCCAGGTAACCGGCAAGCCGCCGCAGGCCCTGCCCCGCCCATGTGGCCGGACCGGCGGCACGGCACCTCAATCACCCCGCGGGCCCGCAATCGCGGGCCCGCGGGAAGCGGGTGGGGACGTCAGCCACCTGATGGCTCGCGACATCCGGGTAAATCGCGTCGGGCTGGCCAGGTCGGTGATGGCGGCTCCGCTGCCCTGATTGACCGTTTCATGCCTTTTGTTGGGCACATGCGGCAAATTTGCGCTTAATCTGCGTCAAGCCGCCCCTCGGCCGCCCTCTGAGCTCGGCAGATGTCGAAAAGTCCTGACGAAACACGCCTTCGGTAATTGAGTCACGTACGTGCCGATCTGTATTTTTTGGGGCAGCCGAGACACCTGGAGAGGGATTGACGGCACGGAGAACTCGCGTTTCCGCCGCGGTGCGACGCCGCTACTTCTCGCTCAGCGCCGTTTCAGGAACGGGACTGGTGTTTGCTCTCGCCGTCGCCGTGGGTCCGGGATCGTCTGGGCATTCCGTCGCGCACGGCACGGCCTCGCCGGGCGCGACCGCACCGGCCACGGCCGGGACCGTCCCGGCGCAAGACAGCGCGTCGGCGAAACTGGCCGCGGAAACCACCGCGACGGCGAATCCGGTCGCCGATGCCCTGGGCTCGGCGCAGCAGCCGTCCTGGAGCGCGAAGCCCCGAGTCGTTCGTTACCTCGGCTACCAGTTCCAGGTGCCGAGCTCCTGGCCGGTCTACAACCTGGCCACCGATCCCTCGAAGTGCGTCCTGTTCAGCACCCATGCGGTCTACCTGGGCACACCGGGCAGCGGCCAGAACTGCCCGGCGTCCGCCGTTGGCCGCACGGAGGCACTGCTCATCCAGCCGGCCAGCTCAGCCAGCACGTCGGCCGCGGCCATCGTCATGGGCGGTGGGAGGGCCGCCCTGCCCGAAGACGCTCCGCTGCCCGCCTCCACGACGGCCACCACCCACATGTTCCAGGTCGATATACCGAAAGCCGGCGTGCTCGTCACGGCCACTTACGGCACGAACGAGACAGGGCTGCGCTCCATACTGGCTGGTGCGACGATCACCGGCCAGACCGCCGCATCCGGCACCAGCTCCCATGTGTCCGGCTCCGGCTCGTCCAGTTCCGATTCGTCCGGCTCCGGCTCATCCAGATCCGCCGCACTGGGCGGGTCGGCAGCGCCGACAGCGCCTTCTGCTGCGAGCCAGTCGCTGATGACGGTCGGCGCGACGTCCAGCGCGGCAACGTCGTCAGCGCAAACCTCCCCGTTGACGTCCATGGTCGGCAGCGGCCTCGGGCTGGACACCTGCACGGTCCCGTCGACGTCGACCATGACCAAATGGCTGGCGTCACCGTACCGGGTGATCGGCACCTACCTGGGCGGGATGAACTGGGCATGCAGCTACGGGAACTTTTCCGCTTCCTGGGTGAGTCACACAGCCGCCCAGGGCTGGCGGTTCGTGCCGCTCTGGGTCGGCAGGCAAGCCCCCTGCTCGACCATCCCGGGGGTCGCCGTCATCAATCCGTCGCAGGCCGCCGCCGAGGGACAGGCAGAGGCCAGCAGCGCGGCCACTTCGGCAAAGGAATTCGGGTTCGGCAAAGGTACCCCGATCTACTTCGACATGGAGGGCTACATTCCCAGCGGCAGCTGCAGCAGCGCGGTGCTGAACTTCCTCGGCCGGTGGACCCGGGCGCTGCATGCGGCAGGCTACGTCTCGGGGGTCTACGCCAGCGCAGCTTCCGGGATCAAAGACCTGGTGGCCATGTACAAGAGCAATGGATCTTCGCGACCGGACGACATCTGGATCGCCGACTGGAATGGCGAGCCGGTGTTTACCGACTCGTACGTGCCGAGCACCTACTGGTCAAACCATCAGCGGCTGCACCAGTACTCCGGGCCGCACGACGAGAAGTGGGGCGGCGCCACGCTGAACATCGACTCGGACGCTGCCGACGGACTGGTCGTCGGTCAGTCGTCCGTACCGGACTCCGCCGGGCCCGCCGAGAGCGCAACGCCGTCCGAGCTGACCGCTGCGCCGGGCAGCACGGCTAAGGTGACGCTGACCTTGCACGGCCTGCCAGAAACGTCGATCGATGTGCAGTGGCAGGTGGGCGTGCCGCGGGGCATGTCGGCGGCACCCAGTTCCGGAGCCGTCGACCTGACGGCGGGGGGCGGCTACTCGGCAACGGTGTCCCTGACGCCTGCCACGTCGCTCGCTCCGGGGCGGTACCTCGTGCCGATCACCGTATCCTCCAGTTCCCGAACCATTGCCGAAGCGTACGTCCTGGCGACCGTCGTGCACTCCGGAGGGTCGCTGCCGACTCACTCTCCGCTCGTGTTGTACGCGGCGGACAAAGGCGACATGGCGATCGCGGCCCGGATCGCCCGCAGCCTGGCGCTGCCAGCCAGCAATGTGACCGGCATGTTCAAACAGGCATGGAAGGACGCGGCCGGTAACAAGGACCTGGTGATCGCCGTCGGGGAGCCCGCTGCCAACGCGCTCTACTTCAACGCCTGCGGCTGGACGGATCCGGCGGGCTGGCCCGCTGGTTCCACCCCCTTCTACTATCTGGGCTATCCGCTGCGGAGCCCGCCAGGCCGGAACTACTTCGAACTGGCGAGCACGCCTACCACGGCGGGGACCACGCAGCTGACGACTCAGCTCACCCAGTACGCGCTGACCGGGACGCTGCCGAGCTACGGGAGTCAGCTGGACGCGCCCACCCCGCCCGCACTCAGCTGCGAAGGGTCAGCGAACGTCCCGGTGCCGTGAAGGCGCAGCGAGCCTAGGACCGGGCCAGACGGGCCGTTCGTGACTGGGGGTCAAGGGGTCGCGGGTTCAAATCCCGCCGTCCCGACTGGTCGGACAGGGTTTTAGATCTAGCTTTCGGGAGTCAATGGGGAGCCAGTGGCTTTCCCGGAACAGAGGCTCGTCCGTTTCGGACCGACACGCCTCACCGGTCACAAGTAACCGGATACCTGAACGCCGCCGACGGCACCTCCTCGACCCAGACCCTGTCCTTCAACGACTGGGCCGGCGGTCCCGGCAACGGTGACACGGCGGTAGCAACCATGCCGTACCGCAACAGCGCCAGCGGTTCCTCCCAGGCGCTCAGCATGTACGTCTATGCCACCACGGTCCCGGTCGACCCATCAAGGACGGTCGCATCCATCGTCCTTCCCGACGTCAGCAACAACATCGGCGTGGGCGTCACAGCCATGCACATCTTCGCTATAGCCCTCGGCTCGTAGGGGCCGAGGGCACGTCGCGGATGGCCACGAGGCCCACAGATATCAGGATGACTCAGGCAAATAATCCGATCTTCAACACTTTCTGGCCTTGACGCACATGCGGCAACATAACAGCATGAAAATGAAACGTTTCTGACATCGTTGTCGCCGCGTAGCGAACAGGACGTAACTCCAGCGCCCTCGGCACCGCGCCGCGATAGTGACGTCGGATCTGCCGAGGAGGTCCAGCGTTGAAGTGGAAACGACGGCCAGGCATCGGCCGGTGGCCGGCCCTGATCACCGCGACAGCGGCAAGTACCCTCATGCTCACCGGGCTCGCCCAGGCGAGCACCACGCCAAGCCCGAGCGCCAGCGCATCCCCGCATCCCAGCGCTAGCGCATCCCCGCAGCCCAGTGCCCCCGTCGACGGCTCAAGCACCAGCGGATTGCCGTTGACCAGCGGAAAGCCGGGCTCGACCTGCACGGTGACCCGCACCGGCCGCATCACCGACTGCCAGAGGCCCGTCGCCACGAGCAAGCTCCCGGCGGGGGCCAGGAACACCGGCACCGTAGGCCAGCCCGTCTCGAACCTGGCGGCCCTCGTGGACGCCCGCACCTGGACCACCGGCGGCGGCAACACCTTCCCGGGCGCGGAAGTGCCCTACGGGATGGTGCAGTGGTCCCCCGACACGCTTCCGAACCGTAACGCGGGCGGCGGCTACAGCTACACCGACACCACGCTCGACGGCTACAGCCTCACCCACGTCTCGGGACCGGGCTGCGGCGCCGCCGGCGACGTGCCGATCCTGCCGGTCACCGGGGCGCTCCCGTCCGGGACCGACCCGAACAACGTGACCACCCCGCTCAGCCACACCAACGAGATCGCGCAGGCGGGCTACTACTCCGCGCAGAGCAACGCGTCCAACCCCATCACGTCGGAATTCACCGCGACCGCGCACAGCTCGATGGGCCGGTTCACGTTCCCGTCGACGACCGGCGCGGGCTTCGACATCAAGCTCCAGGGCAGCCAGACCACCGACACCGCGGACAGCGCGAAGATCGTCGGGAACGACGAGGTCAGCGGCTCGGTCACCACCGGAGACTTCTGCGGTGAGTCGAACAACGACGGCCAGTCCCAGCTGTACACGGTCTACTTCGACATCAAGTTCAGCGAGCCGTTCACCTCGTCGCAGGTGATCACGGAGTCCGGGCAGACCGACCCGTCCGCCGTCTACGTCGGCTTCGACACCACGTCCAACCCCGGTCGTGCAGGCCAAGGTCGGCATCTCCTACGTGAGCGCCGCGAACGCCCAGCTGAACTGGCAGACCGACAACCCGGGCTGGAACTTCGACGCGGTCAAGGCCGCGGCGCAAAACAGCTGGAACGGGCTGCTCGGCAAGATCAAGGTCTCGGGCGGTACCTACTCCCAGACGCAGGAGTTCTACAGCCTGCTCTACAAGGACTTCATCCAGCCCAACGTCACCAGCGACGTCAACGGCCAGTTCATGGGGGCCGACGAGAAGGTCCAGACGCTGGCGAGCGGGCAGAAGAACCAGTACGGCATCTACTCCGGCTGGGACATCTACCACACACTCGCCCAGCTGCAGGCCATGCTCGACCCGTCGGCCGCGTCCGACCAGGCACAGTCGCAGGTCAACTACTACTCCGAGGATGGTCTCCTCCAGCAGTGGGGCTACCTGCAAGACAACAACTACGTGATGGTCGGCGACCCCGAGCAGGGGATCATCTCCGACTACTACGCGTTCGGCGCCCACGGGTTCAACACCAAGCAGGCGCTGGCCGACATGCTCAAGCAGGCCACCACGGTCAACGACGTGCGGCCCGGCGAGGCGCTCGAGCAGAAGTACGGCTACCTGCCCGAGGACGGGACCTACGGCTGCTGCAACCCCCACGGTGTCATTGCCACCATGCTGGAAGACGACACCGCGGACCTCGCGCTGTCGTCGTTCGCGAACTCGCTCGGCGACCACAGCGATGCCGCCATGCTCACCCAGCGCGCCAACAACTGGGAGAACACGTTCAACCCGAACAACGACCTGCTGAACGCGCGGTATGAGAACGGGCAGTTCGAGCCGGGCATCACCCCGACCACGCAGCAGAACAACGAGCCGGACTACGTCGAGGGCGACGCCTACGAGTACCTGTGGAACGTGCCGAACGACTACCAGGCGCTGTTCAACCTGATGGGCGGCGACAGCAAGGTCGTGCCCGCGCTGCAGTCCTACCTGTCCCAGCCGAACGGCAACGGCATGTACGACGAGATCGCCAACGAGTTCGACCTCGGCGAGCAGTTCGGGCTCGACTACGCCGGCGACCCCGCCGGGACGCAGGCCGCGGTGCGCAACATCGAGAACACCGTCTACCTGCCCGGGCCGAGCGGTCTTGACAACAACGACGACCTCGGCGCGGAGAGCTCCTCGTACATCTGGCAGGAGCTCGGCCTCTACCCGGAGAACCCGGGCATGGGCACGCTGCTGCTGAACAGCCCCGGGTTCGCGCACGAGCAGATCTCGCTCTCGAACGGCCGCACGATCACCGTCAACGCGCCGAGCGCGTCGTCCGAGTACTACGTCCAGTCGCTGAAGATCAACGGCCAGCCGGACCAGAAGCTGTACACGACGTACGGTGACCTGAGCCAGGGCGCCACCCTGGACTGGACGCTCAGCCCGAAGGCGACCGACTGGGGCAGCGCGCCGCAGGACGCGCCGCCGTCGTACACCGCGGGCACCTCGGCGACGGTGGGCTACCTGGCCAACCAGACCGCGACGGTCGCGCCCGGGAAGTCCAGCACGCTCACGGTCGGGGCCAACAACGCCACCGGACAGTCGCAGAAGGTCAAGGTGAGCATCACGGCGCCGTCCGGGGTCACGATCACGCCGAGTTCGGCCACGATCGAGGTCCCGCCGCACGGCACGGGCACCGTCAAGCTGACCGTGGCGGCGGGCGCGAGTACCACGCAGAACTTCTACTCCGCGCCCGTCACCCTGACCACGGAAGGCACCGGCGCCACCCAGTCGCTGAACCAGACCATCCTGGTCGCCACTCCGGGCAGCCTGCTGTCGACGTTCAACAACATCGGCATCTCGGACAGCACCGACGAAGCCGCCGCCAACTTCGACGGCGACGGGTTCAGCTACTCCGCGTCGGCCCTGGCGGCGGACGGGTTCAACGCCGGGCAGGACGTCACGGTGAACGGCGTGACGTTCTCCTGGCCGCGGCCGTCCGGCGGCTTCCCGGACAACACGATTCCCAGCGGGCAGACGGTCACCGTGAACGCGGCTTCCGGAACGCAGACACTGGCGTTCCTCGGTTCCGCGACCAACGGCCCGGTCTCGGGCCCCGTCACGCTGCACTACTCCGACGGCAGCACCAGCACCTACTGGCTGGGGCTCAGTCGACTGGACGCTGAACGGCGGAGGCAGCACCACGCCGGCGTATCGGCAACAAGATCGCGGCCGCCACGACCTACCGGGACTGCCCGGGATGCACGGGCGGCCAGCAGTCCGTGAGGTACCGACGTGTTCTACGCCGCGGTCCCGGTCGACCCGGGCAAGACGCTCACCAGCGTCACCTTGCCGAGCGGCACGGGCGGCGGGCAGGAGCACATCTTCTCGATCGGCACCTCCACCACCGCGATGACCGGCCCGGTCGTCACCTCGCTGAGCACCACCAGTGCCAAGGCTGGCGATCAGGTGACGATCAACGGTTCCGGCTTCGGTTCCTCGCAGGGCAACGGTTACGTGGCCTTCAGCGACAACGGGACCAACTGGGGCGCGCCCAGGCAACACCGCTTCCTTCACCGTCGACAGCTGGAGCGACACGGCGATCACCTTCACCGTGCCGACCCCGAGCGGGACGAACGGGCAGTACCAGGTCTGGCCCGGCACGCCGGCGTCGGTGACCGTGGTCGACAACTCGGGTGACATGTCCGACAGCCCCGAACTGGCGATCACGCCGACCGCCAACCCAGCCGACTACTACGACAACGCCGGCATCTCCGACGACAGCAGCACCTCGTGCGCCAACTTCGACGGCGACGGGTACAGCTACTCGGCGGAGGCCCTGTCGGCGGCCGGGCTGAAACCGGGCGGCACCGTCAGCGCTGACGGGCTCTCGTTCACCTGGCCCAACGTCGCGTCCTGCGCGAACGACAACATCCTCGCCGCCGGGCAGACGATGCTGGTCAGCGGAACGAGCGGGGCGAGCAAGCTCGGCCTGCTCGAGTCGTCCTCGAACGGCTCGACCTCCGGTCCGGTCACCATCACCTACACCGACGGCACATCCACAACCGAGACCCTGTCGTCCAGCGACTGGGCAGGCGGGCCCGGAACCAGCGAAACAGCGGTCGCCACCATGAGCTACCGCAACATGGTCAGCGGCGGGTCCCAGGCGATCACGATGTACGTGTACGCCACCACGGTCCCGGTCGACTCGTCCAAGACGGTGGCCTCGGTCACCTTCCCCGATATAAGCAACACGATCGGGTCCAGCACATCAGCCATGCACGTCTTCGCGGTTACCACCGGCTGACGCTGCCAGTCACCGAGCCCGCCCGCCGACACCACGTCGGCGGGCGGGCTCGTCCTCGGGGTGGCAGACGACTTTCTGCTCAGGGACCTTGACGGAACCTGCCGTTTGAGGGGGCGTCATGCCTCGTAATTTGTATCGCCTGGGTATTGGGTGTCCGAGGCGCAGGTGCCACGAGCCGTCATCGGCCTGGCCGCGGGTCGCCGGGATGATCGGGATGACGCCCGCGTCGTGGGCTTCGTGGACGGCCTGGCGGTAGGCGTTGCTGGCTTCCAGTCCCAGAACACCGACGCGGTTCTTCTCCGTAGTAGACGACCAGGAGCTGATCGTCGTCAGCTGTAGGCGCATTACCAGCGCCGTGGCTACTAGTGGCATGGCCAAGTCCAGCTTCGGGGTGGCCGAGCCAGACCTCGATGATGTCGCCGCCGAGGATGGCGATTTCGTGGTCAGTGAGGGTGCTGGTGCGCCGGTGGTGGCCAGCAGGGCCTGCCGGGCTGGGGTGAGGATGCCGGGTCGGGTGTCGCGGTCGGCGAGGCGGGTTGTCGCGGCGTGTACGGCCACGGGGACGGCCAGCGCGGCCAGTCCGAAGCCTTTGAGCTGCGTCAACGACCTCTACCGGCCGCTATGCCCCTAGATGGTAAGGAGAAGGTCAATGGCAGCAGCGTTGCTTGCCTCATCCGCTGCCAGCTTAAGCCAAGCTTGATCAAGGCGGCGGTGCTCAGGGTGCAGGGATAACGCCAAGTTGCTGCATCATCCCGAGTGTGTCCATGATGATCCGGCTCTCGGCTATCTTGCCGTCTGTGAACCGGTCGATGGTCCACGCGGCCACGGTGACGTTCTTCCCTGTGGGAGGAATGCCGAGAAACGGACCTTGGTGGGTACCTTGCCAGATGGATCGGCTCCAGACTCTGTTCTTCGTCTGCGATCTGTTCCTCGACTGTCCATCGCACGTCGGGGAACGCCGCAATCCAGCCGGCCAGCCACTGTCGAAGTCCGTCGCGGCCCGGACCCATCCCTGGTGGTGGTTCGTCCTCGACGTAGTCAGCGTGGAAGATCCCGTCCAGAGCGGCCAGGTTGTGCCCGGTCAAAACCTCATCAGCGAGGCGCTGCAGCTGCGCCGTGTTCGCTCCCGTGGACATTGTCGGACTCCTTCATCAGGCGCGTTCACTGAAGCATGGTCCCTGCCTCGCTCCAGAATGCTTGATCGCATAGCAAGGGGTCATGCCTGAGTGAGTAACTGAGTGACGACCAGGCCGAACATCGACGGACTCCACCTTACGCGCCCGGACCTCCGACCGCACGTCAGCGCCAGATTTCCGCAGCTACTTTCGCCCGCAAGGATGCCTGAGGTCAAGAGGTCAAGAGGTCACTGCCTGCGAGCAACATCCTGGGAATCACTTGGGGACCACACGGTAGAGCAATTGTCAATACCTGTGGATCAAGATCGTTTAGGCGGCTTCCGGCTGCGACTTTTCGCCGGGTCGCTCGATGAGCTTTCCGTTGATGAACGTCGCTCCGGCGCGGACCAGTGCGACGAGGTGGGGCGCGTTGACAGCGCGCCAGCGGTCTTGTGCTGACTCGATGAGCTTGAACGCCATGGCCAGGCCCGCTGCCCGCGACCCGGGGCCCTTGGTGACCTTGCTCCGGTGCCTGACGGTCGCGAAAGTTGATTCGATCGGGTTGGTGGTCCGCAGATGCACCCAGTGCTCGGCGGGGTAATCGTAGAACGCGAGCAGCTGGTCTGCGTCGCCGGTGATCTTCGCGGTGGCCTTGGGGAACTTCGCGCCGTAGGCGGCCTCGAACGCCTTCGCCGCCTGCCGGGCGTGCTGCTTGTCCTCGGCGCCCCAGATCTCGGCCAGGGCCTTCTTCGCCCCGGGGTGCGCAGATTTCGGCAGCGCGGCCAGGACGTTGGCGGATTTGTGGAACCAGCAGCGCTGTTCCCTGGTCTCGGGGAAGACCTCGCGCAGCCCGCCCCAGAACCCCAGCGCCCCGTCCCCGGCCGCCAGGACCGGGGCGCGCATGCCGCGGCGGGCGCAGTCGCGCAGCAGGTCCGCCCACGACTCGGCGGACTCCCGGTACCCGTCCGCCAGGGCGATGAGCTCCTTGCGGCCGTCGGCGCGCACGCCGATCATCACCAGCAGGCACAGCTTGTGCTCCTCCAGCCGGATGTTTACGTGGATCCCGTCCGCCCACAGGTAGACGTAATCCACGCCGGACAGGTCCCGCGCGGCGAACGCCCGCTGCTCGGCCTGCCACTGCTCCGTCAGCCGGGTGATCACCGCCGCCGACAGCCCGGCGGACGAGCCCAGGAACTGGCCCAGCGCGGGCACGAAGTCCCCGGTAGACAGCCCGTGCAAGTACAGCAGCGGCAGCACCTCGGTGATCTTCGGGGTCTTGCGCGCCCACGGCGGCAAGATCGCCGAGGAGAACCGCTTCCGCTCCCCGGTCTGCGGGTCAGTGCGCCTGTCGTTCACCCGCGGCGCGGTCACCTCCACCGCGCCCGCGCTGGTCAGCACCTCCCGCGGCTCGTGATACCCATTGCGCACCACCAGCCGGCGGCCATTCTCGTCCCGCTCCCCGGCGAACGCCGCGATATAGGCCTCGACCTCGGCCCGCAGCGCCTCGGCGAGCATCCGCCGCGCCCCTCCCGCACGATCTCATCGATCAGCGACCCCGGCCGACCCGGTTCCTCTCCCGACGATCCCTCCTGCACTACCGTGAGCACGGGCGTACCTTCCCGGTCGGCGTTGCAGCGCCGGCCTTGCTTGAGACTCGACATGGCATCCGGGAGGGTACGCCTCCCGGATCTCATCCACAGGTCTCAAGCATTGCTCCACACGGTATGCAATCGGCTGAACGAGCGATCGGCATGCCGTCATCGGACAGCAGCGACACGGGCGAGCGGCCGGGGGCACGGATAACCGGCCTGGAACACGCGGCGCTGGACTTCGACGCAGGCCGCTATATGCGGCGAGTCCGGACGAACCTTGACGACAACCTCGCGGTCGTCAGCCAGCCGGAGCCCGATGACCGCTGCCCAGATGCTCCATGCACCACTGGGCAAGGCGGGCAGGATCGACGGCATGCGCGCGTGACGAGACGCAACGCTTAGCAGCACCGCTAAACAACACGAACGACCGTCAAGGCCTGGAATCAACTTCGGGGGCGCCCAACGGTTGATACTTGGAGTTCCGATAGCTCGCCATATCGCGCTAGCGGGCTTTCAGCTCGACCAGATAACCTGACATCGATAGACACGATACGATGCTATCTATCCAGCGATTGCCGTCCGTCTCGGTATTCTCACTGCGTGCTACAACAATGAACGGCGGAAGCCGACACTAATGAGGCTGAGATGACAATTGATACCCCCTGTTGTTTAAATATCAATAGTTGGCAAGCGGATTTCTCATAATTCACCTTTTCTGGATGCGACTCCCTTGTATGGGCAACAAATGTCCGTTACGGTGCGGCCAGGGTTAAATGACCCGCGGGGAAGGGGGGAAATATCGCATGCGGAAGGTCATCATTACGCTCGTATCTGTAGCATTGGGCATGGTCGGTCTCGTGGGAGGGGCCGGGACCGCACTGGCAGCAAGCAGCGGGACCGTCATCACGGTGGGGAACACACCGTTCGGCAAGGCACTTGTGGTCGGCAGCGGGACGTATAAGGGCTACTCCCTTTACGACATCACGTCCGACCACCCGCCGTCGTACGGCTGTCCCGCCACGGCGGTGCCGCTACCACCGGGCTTCCCGCCCGGGTTCACCTGTACGGGGCCAAGCAACGACCAGAATGCGGAGTGGCCGGCCATTACCACGAACGGCGCACCTGTCGCCGGGCCAGGGATAAGGGCCTCACTCCTCGGCTCAGTGGTGCGGAATGGCATCGGCCGCCAGGTCACCTACGCTGGGCACCCGCTGTACCTGTTTGACCAGCAGCCGGGCGCGGTCACTGGCGAGGGATGGGACGAGCCCAGCGTTCCGCCGTGGCACGGGATATGGTTCCTGGTCAAGCCAAACGGTAACCAGCTCCCGTGGTCGGGCAACCTGACCACGATCAAGCTCAACGGTCACCGTTATCTGGCGACCACAATGCAGACGGGTGTCGGCTTTATCAACTTCCCGGTCTACAAGCGTTCCAGTGCGTGCCCGCCAGGATCGTGTGCCAGGGCGTGGCCGTACATGCTCACGGCAGGTCACCCAGGGACGTCAAGTGGCGTGCATGCGCGGGCCGTGGGCACCCGCTGGACCGCCCTCGGGAAGCAAGTGACCTACAAGGGCCACGCGCTGTACCTGTTCTCCAATGAGGGACTGAATCCCATGACCCTCCTGGCGGCGGGCAACGGGAACGGGGTGGCAGGCTTCTCGCTCGTCAGCCCATAACCTCATCGCCCATGATTCGGGGGCCAGCGTCGCCGCAGGTATCAGCGACGCTGGCCCCTCCTCGTACATGCTTAACCGAACAATCCTGCGCCCGGGATGCCTCACCGGCGCTTCCCCCCCGGCGCGCTGCCTAGAAGGTGGCCTTGCGCTTCGCCGCCGGTATGCGCGGGTATCAACTGACCGACAGCGACCCTGCCTCAACCGTCCGTCACACCCCCTCGGGGAGGCCCTCGGGTCGGGTGCCGGGCGGTGGGTAGCGGAGGTTACCGCGCAGCGCGCCGAGTCCGGCCCCAATGAGCGGCACGATCAGCAACGCGATGGCCCCATCGCCGGCCCCGTTGACGCTCTCCTCGAAGTAGTACTCGTGGCGCAGATTCGTCGGGATGACGATGGTGCTCGGCTCGCAGGTGGGGCAGATGCCATCGCCGGCGGCTTGTTGCGGCCCGGCGAAGTGGTGCGGCGACAGCGCGATCGTCAGGGTGGTCAACAGCGCCACCAGCATGGCCGCGGTGGCCATGGCGCCGGTGGTGGCCAGCAGGGCCTGCCGGGCTGGGGTGAGGATGCCGGGTCGGGTGTCGCGGTCGGCGAGGCGGGTTGTCGCGGCGTGTACGGCCACGGGGACGGCCAGCGCGGCCAGTCCGAAGCAGGCAAGCACCAGGTAGTCCGCGACGACGATAGGTCCGCCGTGCAGGGAGTGAGCGACTGTTTCGGCCGTGTCGCTGATGCCGAAGGGTGCCAGCAAGTAGAGCAGCCCAGCGGTCAGTGCTCCGATGCCCAGCGCGGTCGGCGGGACCCGGCGGGTGAACTGGACGCGGCGGGAGGTCAGGATGAGCAGCCCGGCCACGTAGGCGGTAAGGATCAGCAGGAACCCGAGGTCCATTGCCCAGATGGGCAGGATGACGGGGAAGTACCTGCCGAGTTGGCTGCCGATGCGCTGCTGGACGGCCGTGGCAGCGATCAGCGCGAACACCACCGCGTACCCACCTACCCGGACCAGCCGAGGCCCCACGCCCGGGCGTACCGGGCCGACGTAGCGGCGTACCAGTAGCGGGAGGCTGGCCATTAGGACCAGGGTGCCCACCACATACATCCGGTTGACGGGGGTGGCGGAGTTCGTCGACGCCCCCGGCCAGCCGATCCACACCAGGGCCACCGCACCGGCCGCGAAGGCCAGTGCCTGGATGATCCGGTTCATCAGTACCTCCCGTGCCACGAGCCACAGCCCGCCGCCCAGCCAGGCCAGCCGGGCCGAGCGGGCCGGCAGGTCGTCGGTCTCGGCCAGCAGGGCGTGCACCCAGTCGCGGCGGTGCTCGCCCAGTAGCCCGGCCAGGCGCCGCAGCAGACCGGTCAGCATCCGCTCCAGTCGATCCATCACGCGCCACCCTCCGTCGCCAGTCGCCGGGCTGCCCGGCTGGCCGCGGGTCGCCGCTCGGGTGCGGCCTGGGCCAGCGCCGTGCGGGTGGCGAGCAGACCGTCGCCGGTGAGCCGGTACAGGTGCCGCCGCGGACGTCCGGCCGGTTGCTCGTCCTCCCACCGCGCCTCGATCAGCCGCCGCTCGGCCAACCGGATCAGGATCGGATACAACGTGCCCGACGCCAGCCCCGTCTGTTTGGCGACCAGGTACCCGTGCAGCCACGCGGTCGGGTCCGCTTCCAGCGCGGCCAGCACGGACAACGTCTGGGCGGAGAACCTCGGATGATCGGCCACAACACGGCACTCTACCTAGGTAGACCCGCGGTGTCCACCGTTCCGTAGTCTGGGCTGGTTGTTGCCCACGCGCTGAGCAGAATGGGATGAGCGAAGACCGCCGAGTTCCTTTGCAGCTCGTCCCTCAGCCGTTGCGCGAACGTCTCCACGCCTATCTCCTGGGCGGTAGCCACTCTGGTGCGCTCGATCAGCGGCGCGGCAGTCCAAACCACATCCCCTCTCCCGCAGCCCAGATCGAGCACCCGCATGCCTGCCCGGATGCCCGACGCGGCGAAGATCATACGCGTAGCCGGAGCAAGCGCCCTGCCCTGGAGCTCAAGGCGCGCCAGCTCGTCTTCAGCGCTGCCAAACTCGTAGTCGGAGTCGCTGTCACCCATCGCGTCCCCTCCCTCGATGCCCGCAATGAGTATCCCGCGCCCGGCCCTGGGCCGGAAGGTCGAGGTGCAAAGGGGCTCCCCCATTCCCCGGGCGCTAGCAATTATGGGTCGCCCCGCGGACGACGTCAAGGCCGTCTGTGGCACGCCTACCCCGAGCGACGAATCTACAGAGGTGCGCTGGGTAAAACCATACAGAGGTTACCCACTACGACATAGACCGATCCATGCGATTGCGAATAGAGCATTCTCTGCGCAGGGCGGCCGTCGCCCGCATTCGTCAGCCGCGCCGATTGGAGAGAGCAGATACCGCTCAGACCGACAGAGGTGAATTAGCGGCTCCACCTTTGTTCTGGTGCCATTCAATATCGTTGCGGGGCCAGCATGGCCGACCGCATTGCGGACCAGACGAGGTGCGCGATCTCGGGATGGCATATGTCGCTGTGTGCACCGGACGGTCCGCTGCCGTGGGCGATGACAGGGCTGCACTCAACGTTGTAGACGACGCCGCAGTGCAAGTCGTAAGGCTCGTCGAGTCCACGGACGGCAAGGTCCTTCACCGCGGGTAGCGGCCCACGTGCGCCGAACGTGCCGATGCCGCCATATTTCGGCAGCTCACCGGGCGCGAACTCCACCTGACGCGCGACCCCGGCGCCGAGCGGAGTAGAACGACCCCACCGCCCGATCATGTATCGACATGGTTGCTACGACGGGCCCGCGCACGAGCCGCTCTGACACGAGCCGGTGAAAGTAGCCTCTACGCTCCGGGAGCACCGGGATCCGGGAGCAGTACGACCACAGCGATAGCGCGCCCTGCACCAAAGTGAGCGAGTCGACGCGGGCCGATTCGTACCCGGTGCACCTGCCACGCAGGCCGACACGACGATGCAACCGAAGCTGTGGCCCATCAGGTGAAAACGCACTGGCCGGTTGGCTGGGGCGCTCACCTGTAGCCGACGCAGGAGCGCCCCTGCTCCGGTCTCTCCGAACTGGCAGGCGCGCCGCTTCATCTGCCAGAACGTCAGCGTCCGCAGTGGTGCGAGCACGCCGCCCAGGAATTGACCTACGCCGTATGGTGTGAGTTGCTCCTCCAGCTGCGCCGCCTGGTAGGTCGTCGCCGAGTTGAACCGTCGGCATGCAGGCGGGATTGCAGGCGTAGGAAATCCTGGAGCTTCCGTTCTGCAGGACCAGCACCGTCCTCGCCGGCACGACCTGAATTTGCTCCTCCTCGATAAGCGACCCGGTGGCGTCGATCGCGATCAGGTTCGTCTGACCGAAACCCTTTCCGGTGATGATCATCGTATTGTTGTCCTTGAGCGTGGTCACGTCCGCGATCATCGGGTTGCCGACGATGAGGGTCGCCGTGCCCGCGGGCAGCCGGGCGATCCTGGCCTGGTCGAGAATGACCGCGATCAAACTCGTCTCGGCGCGAGCCGGCGTGGCGCCGAAGGCGAGAACGAATGCGACGGCAAGCCAGAGGCGCGACGACATCATAGCCCTCTTGGTCGGGAGACTGGGGGCTATTTCGCGCGCCAATGATGAAGAAAGGTTCAACATCCTGAGCGCTTCCGCGCGTCAGGCTGCGTGAAAAATCGTCTCTCGGATCCGGCGCGCGGCGCACCTTCGGCCGCGCAAACCGCCCACCGCGAGGACCTCTGGAAGAGAACCCGGAAAGCCGAGCACGGCGTCAAAAGCCGGTGAGGTCGCGGACCATCTTGGTGAAGCGCTGCCGCTCGTCGGGCGTCAGATTGGCGGTTTGCACGTCGAGCCCGTCGTCCTTGAGGCCGCCCGCCTTGGCAAAGCTGTTCCAGGCGGCGGCCTTGGCCATGTCGCGCGGCAGCGCTTCCCCGCGCGCATAGAGATGAGCGACGCGGTTCTGGGCGATCGGGTTGCCGCGGGCGGCGGCGGTGAGGAGGATCTTGGCCGCCCCGACCTCGTCCTTCTTTACGCCCTCGCCGTTGAACAGCATGATGGCGTATTCGACCTGGCCCGCGATGATGCCGTCGTCGGAGGCGCGCTTGAGCCAGTGGGCCGCCTCGGCGATATCCTGGGGCGCCCCTTTGCCGTCGCGCAGCATGACGCCGTAGGAATAGGCGGCGTCGTCGTCGCCCGCGTCCGCGGCGCGCAGGAAATATTGCGCCGCCTGGTTGTAGTCGGGCGCCTTGCCGTCCAGCCCTTGGAGAGCCATCACTCCAAGATTGTAGAGCGCGCCTGCATGATTCTTGGCCGCGGCGCGCTCGAACTGCGCCTTGGCGGCGGCCGGATCTTTCGCCACGCCCTTCTCGCCCTGAACCAGCATCGCCCCGAGTTCGTAAGCCGCCTGAGGATCGCCGAGGTTGCTGGCCAGCCGAAACCAGCGCGAAGCCTCCTGATCGCTGCGGGCGACCGCCGCGCCATCGCGGTAGATTTCGCCGATCAGGGTCATTGCCGCCGCGTCCTTGGAATTGGCGTCGAGACGCCGCTCGGCCTCCAGCAGGGCGTAGAGGAAGTTGCCGCGCTGATAGGCCCCAAAGGCCAGATCCGCCGGCACCCCGTCCGCTCGCGGCGGCAGTGGAGGCGGCGCCGCCGTGGGGGGAGCGGGGTTCGAAGGACTCGCGAGCGGCGATGGGACGCCTGTCCCCTGGGCGAGGGCGACGCTGGCCGAGCCCAGCGCCAGCGCGAAGGCGAGCGCAATCCGCGTCATGGGGCGCTGGCGCCCACGTTGGCGATCAGGGCCTGCGCTTCGCGCACTGCAGCCGCCGGCGAAGAGCTGCTCCATATCGCGTCGCCGAGCGCGACGAAATCGGCGCCAGCCTCGGCCAACGGTCCAGCCGCCGCCATCGTCTCGGCATAGGCGACGCACGGCGTCTCGAAGATTTGCGCCCACCAGACGACCCGCTCGGTGAGTGACACCAGCGACGCCAGGCCCCTAGTTTGCGCACCCCCATGCGGCTCTCCGAACATCACGTAGTCCGCCCCCATTTCGCCTGCAGTCATCGCCTCGTCGCGCGTGCGCACGGATCCCACGCCGACGATCCGTTCCGGTTTCAGACTCTTGATTGCCTCGGCAAGATCCTCTCCGGCGCCCGCGACATGGACGCCATCTGCGCCGAGCCGGACCGCCAACCGGGCGTCGTTTTCAATCAACAGCGCACAGTCCGCGTCCCTGGCGGGACGAAGGAGCGGCGCCACGATCGCTTTCGCATGGGCCTCGGAGGCGGGCGCGAGACGGACGAGCGCGCAAGCGACCGGCGCGGCGTCGAGCGCCTCCGCGAAAAGCTCGCGAAAGACGGTGGCGTCAGCGGCCGTGAGCAGGGGAGTGACGAGATAAAGCGAGCAGCGGGGCGACGTTTGGGGAATCAGCGGCATGAGCGGCAAAGCGGAAGGGAAACGGAGATGTCACCGACCAATGCGGCCAAATCGCGGTCGAGGCAAGGCTTTTGGAAATAGATCGTCGCCCGAACGGGCGCATCGGGGTCCGGTCGAAAGGCTTTCGCCCGGCTACGGTGAGAACGCGGCCCGAAGTCGCTCGACTTGCGAGGCGACCTCGGATCGCCCTTTCACAGGCTCACGCGAATGCGCGACCATGAGGCTTTGATCAAGATGCATCACCCGCTCCTGAATGCGCCTCGAGCGGTAACTGAGACTCCGCAAGGTTTCCGGCAATTGCTCGAAGATCTCCGGCCTGCAGCCATAATCCTCGCGGGAAAGCTTGACGCGCACGCGTTCGGCCTGAGCTTGCCCCGAGGTGAGTTCACCTTCATTGACCGCCCGTTGCAGCAAAAGCCAGGAGGCGACCTGCATGAGGCGAGTGGTCAAGCGCATGCTTTCGGTCGAATAGGCGACGGCGGTCGGGCGAGGAAGAATACGCGACTCTTCGCGGCCCGGACCATCGAGATAGGACGCAGCCTCTTCGACGAGCGTCATGCCTTCTCGAAAGAGGTCTTTGAACGCGCCGGACGAGGCAAGACGGTGAATGAACGGAATCGCGGGCGAAGCCGCCAAGGTGGCGGCAAAGCTGCGCTTCGGTCCTTCGTACTGGTGACCCATACGCTCTCACTCCCACCCCAAGGCAGCGCCGTTCGGACGACCAACCCGCCTTTTGGAGCCCCGAGCCACAATAGCCTGCGCGGGGCCGTTTCGGGGCATTTACCATTGAGCAAGGTTAACCGGGAAGTCCATGCTCCACGTCCGGCGCCCCGATAAAAAAAGCCGCCCCAAGGGCGGCTTCAAGGTTTGGGTATGGGAGGGTTCACTAAGGAGTAGGCGCCCATTCAGACTGCTGTTGGGCTCCGCGATTCATAAACGATAAGGACTAACGGCTTCTTAACGTCGCCCAGAAAACCGCGACGGTTCAAATTTTGAAAACCGAGTCCGCCGCCGTGCGAGTCGCTTGGCGCGCCTCGATCGCCTTCTCCAGCCGGTCGATCTCCGAGCGCAACAGCGCGATACGCTCCTTGAGCTCGGGCGCCGACAAGTCGTCGATGTTCTGGCCTATCTCGTGAGCGAGGCTCCGCTTGGGCTTCGCCCCAAAGACGGATTCGTCGTCGAGTGCAGCCATGCGATCTCTCTCCCGTCTCCATCGTCAGGCGGGTAGGATGAATCCGCCTCCAAGCACGCGCGCGTCGGGATCGACGGAATCGTAGAAGACGCAGGCCTGGCCGGGAGAAACGCCGCTCTCGGGCTCACCGAACTCAACCTCGCCTGTAGGCATGAGCAAGGCGGGAGCCGGGGGACGCGTGGAGCGCACCCGCGCGGCAATCGACAATCCGCGATCGGGCAGAGCCCCGATTGAGCCCTGACCGATCCAGTTGACATCGCGCAGCTTAAGCCGCGTCACCGCAAGCAAGGAGCGCGGGCCGACGACGACCCGCGCGTTGGCTGCGTCGAGGCCGATCACATAGAGCGCCTCGGCCGCCGCGACGCCAATGCCGCGCCGCTGGCCGATGGTGTAGTGGACCACGCCGCCATGCCGTCCGAGAACGCGACCGTCTGCGTGAACGATCTCGCCGGGAACGGAAGCGCCCGGCATCAACCGCTCGATCATTTGCGTGTAGTGTCCCGACGGCACGAAGCAGATGTCCTGGCTGTCGGCCTTCTCGGCATTCGTCAGGCCAAACTCACGCGCCAGTTCGCGCACCCGCGCCTTCGGCATGCCTCCCAGCGGGAACCGCAGGCGCGCGAGTTGCGCGCGCGTCGTCGCGAACAAAAAGTAGCTCTGGTCGCGATCGGGGTCGGCGGCCCGGTAAAGCGCCCGTCCGCCGCGCCCATCGTCACGGCTGACGACATAATGGCCGGTCGCCAGCAGATCCGCGCCGAGATCGTTGGCGGCGTCGAACAGATCGGCGAATTTCATGTGCTGGTTGCAGGCGACGCAAGGCACAGGAGTTTCGCCGGCGGCATAGGCTCGCGCGAACGGCTCGATCACCTTTTCGCGAAAGCGCTCCTCGTAGTCGAGCACATAATGGGGCACGCCGAGCCGCGCGGCGATGTCGCGCGCATCGTGAATATCCTGTCCCGCGCAGCACGCGCCCTTGCGATGTGTCGCTTCGCCGTGGTCATAGAGCTGCATCGTGACGCCGACCACGTCGTAGCCTTCGGCGGTCAGCAACGCCGCGGTGACCGACGAATCAACTCCGCCCGACATCGCGACGACGACGCGGGTTTCGGCGGGGGGCTTGTCGAGCCCTAAGCTGTTCAGCGCGCCGTCCAAAGTCGGCGCGAGCGATGGCGCGAGCATGTCGACCTGTTGCTGGGGAAGACGCCCAGACAAGCGCTGTATGTTGGGCTTCCGGCCCGATCCGGCAAGGCCATAGCCCAATTCGCCCAGCCCCGCCATAAGAGATCTGATCCTGGCCGCAGATTAGAATTGAATCAAGGCGATAGAAGGAAAAGCCGGCGGCGCGCGCTATTCTTTCTCCGCCAGCTTGTCGGCGAACAACGCCACTGTCTTGGCGTAGACCGGGGACGAGTTCCATTGCAGCAAGGCGTTGAAGTTTGGCTGGCCTTCATCCCATCCCGCCCCAGGGCTCCAGCCCTTCGCCCGCAGGAAATTCGCAGTGGACGCAAGCGCGTCGGCGGGACTGGAAATGATGTCGCCACCGCCTCCCCCCTGGGCGTTGACGGCATATTTCAGGTAGGCCGACGGCATGAATTGGGTCTGTCCGATTTCGCCGGCCCAGGCGCCGCGCTGTGACGGCCGAAGAAGGCCGCGCTGGACGAGCATAAGCGCGTCGATGAGCTCGGCGCGATAGATTTGCGCTCGGCGACAATCGTAGGCGAGCGTCGCCAGAGCGCTGAAGGTTGAATAGCCGCCCAAACCGGCGCCGTAGTCGGTTTCAAGACCCCAGATCGCAACCAGGATGGCCCCAGGCACGCCGTAGCGCTGCTGGATTCGATCCAACGGTTCGGCATAGGCCAGCATCATGGTCTTGCCCCTCTTCACTCGCGGAGGCGTGATATGGCGCGCGGCGAAGGCCGCGGAATTCGTACCGAAATTCTGGCCGCGATCGTGGGCTGCGACGGAAGAATCGAACGTCACGCCATTCAAGGCGGAATCGACCACTTGCTGAGACACGCCGTTGCGAACCGCGACCTGCTTGAAGGAGGCGAGCCATTCGTTGAAGCCGTCCGCGCTCTCCCCGCAATCCGCCGCATGCGCGGACGAGAGGCCGATCGCCGCGGCCGCGGCGATCAAAACCAACGCCGTCTTCAAAGCCCTTACTCGCATTTTCCCGCGCTCCAGAAACATTGTCGTGGATTTGGAAACCGCTAAAGGTAAATCAGGGTTGAAAGTTGGCGGCATAGGACCCTTCGATGGCTATCGGCTCCGCGAGCGGGCGTTGCCCCGACCGATCGCGGATCACCACATAATCCTGGTTATGCATTGGTATATTTTTGCAGCGGTGGCTTAGGCAAATCTTAAATCGCTTCGCCTATTGTCACAGAAGTTGTGTGACACGCGTCTGAGTGAGAGTCCAATGAGTGAAACGCTGCGGCCGAGAGTAAAATACGTCATCGGCCCGGACGGCAGTCCCCTGACGATCGCCGATCTGCCGCCGCCCAGCACCCGCCGCTGGGTCATTCGCCGGAAGGCCGAAGTGGTCGCCGCGGTTCGCGGCGGGTTGCTGTCGCTGGAAGACGCGTGTTCGCGTTATACGTTGACCGTCGACGAGTTTCTGAGCTGGCAAGTCTCGATCGACAGTCACGGCTTGGCCGGCCTTCGGACCACCCGCATCCAGCAATATCGGCACTAGCGGAGCCAGCCGGCGAGTTTGTGAGCGGGCCTCGCCGACTGGATTAAAAGTCGGCGCTACGGCATAAGCTGGCCGCCATTGACCTCGATAATCTGCCCGACGACATAGGCGCTGAGCGCCTCGGAGGCGAGGAACAAGTAAGCCCCGACGCAGTCTTCGGCTGTTCCGAGCCGGGCTATCGGAATCGTCTTGCGAACGGTCTCCAACGCCTCAGGGCTCGTATAACGCTCCTGGAACGGCGTCGTAATCACGCCGGGTGACACCGCATTGACGCGAATCTTCTTGTCGATCAGCTCCTTGGCGTGGCCTTTGGTGATCGTGGACACGAAGCCCTTGGCGGCGGCGTAGAGGATCGCGCCGCCGGCGCCGCCGTTTCGCGCCGCAATTGACGTCGTGTTGATGATAAAGCCGCCCTGACGCTCGAGCCATGGCCTCGCAGCGCGCGTCACCCAAATGATCGAACGCGAGTTGAGATCGATCACCGCCTGCACATGCTCGTCGCTCGCCTCGAGCGAGTGGACTCGCCCGAGCATCAATCCGGCATTGTTGATCAGGCCGTCGAGGCCGCCAAATCGTCTTGTCGTTTCGGCGACAATTTGCGCGCAGGCTTTTGGATCGGATACGTCGCCCTTCACCGCGACCGCTTCGCCGCCCGCGGCCTTGATCTCGCTCACAAGCGCGTGAGCTTTTTCCGCGCTCGAATGATAGCCGACGGCGACGCGCGCCCCCTGCTCGGCGAAACCTCGCGCGACGGCGGCGCCGATGCCGGTCGAGCCGCCGGTGATGAGAACATTTTTGCCGGCGAGATCGGGAATAACGA
This sequence comes from uncultured Alphaproteobacteria bacterium, assembly GCA_963820095.1. Taxonomy (GTDB): domain Bacteria; phylum Pseudomonadota; class Alphaproteobacteria; order Rhizobiales; family Beijerinckiaceae; genus Roseiarcus. Next base: position 257,322 of record CAWFZA010000013.1, on the reverse strand, counting down.
GACGGGAAGCAGTCATCAGGGCGCCTTCTTGGCTAGGATACGATTGGGGATTTTAGCTGGCCGTCGCGCGGGTAAGGAATGGCCAATCCGGCATTGAACGGACGCTTGCGCTCGCGCGGGCGCAACGTCGACCTCGCCATCCTACCGCCCGAGCGACCCGATGCGCAAATCCTGGATAGTCGGCTGCCGCGCCCTATATAGGAGCGCGAACCGGGGAGAGTCCAACCGATGACTGAGTCGCGCAAACTGGCGGCGATTCTCGTGACCGATATCGTCGGCTACTCGCGGCTCGCGGGCGCAGACGAGGATCGGATCTTGGCGCGTTTGCGCACGCTGAGAAGCGACCTGATCGAGCCGACGATCTCGGTCCATCGCGGACGAGTGGTCAAGGGCACGGGCGACGGCTTCATCGTGGAATTTCGCAGCGTGGTCGACGCCGTGCGCTGCGCCATCGAGTTGCAGCACGGGCTCATGGAGCGCAACGCCGGCCTGCCGCCCGAGCGCCGGATCGAGTTTCGGGTCGGCATTCATCTCGGCGACGTGGTCGAAGAGAGCGACGGCGACCTGATGGGGGACGGCGTCAACATCGCCGCGCGCCTCGAGGGAATCGCCAAGCCCGGAGCCATCTGCCTGTCGGAGGATGCCTACCGGCAGGTCAAGGGGCGCCTCGATCTCTCGGTCAGCGACCTTGGCCAAACTGAACTCAAGAACATCGCCGAGCCGATCCGGGTCTATTCGCTCGAGGTGGGCGCGGCGGCCCAAGCCAGCCCGGCGCCAAGCCCAGCTCCCGCCGAGAAGCCCGCGCCGCCGCGCTTGTCGATCGTGGTGCTGCCTTTCACCAGTCTTGGCGTGGATCTCGAGCATGAGATGTTCGTCGACGGCGTGACCGAGAGCCTGACCACCGACCTTTCGCGGATCAACAATGCTGTTGTGGTGTCACGCAACACCGCATCCACTTACAAAGGCAAGTCGGTCGACGCCAAGCAGATCGGTCGCGATCTCAACGTGCGCTACGTGCTTGAAGGAAGCATTCAGCGCGGCGGCAGCCGAATGCGCGTCAATGTGCAGCTCATCGACGCCATCACTGGAAACCACCTGTGGGCTGACCGGTTCGACAAGACGATGGCCGACCCGTTCGACATGCAGGATGAAATTGTCTCTCAGGTCGCCAATCAGTTGCGGCCGGAGCTGCTCGCCGCCGAGGCAAAGCGGGCCGAGACTGTAGCCGACCCCGATTCCGTCGACCTCTATTTCCAGGGGATTCAGTGGTTCGGCAAGGGCGGGCCCGACAACATCGAGCGCGCTCGCGAAGTTATTCGAGCGCGCCGTGGCGCTCGATCCGACCAATGTCGACGCCCTTGTCGGGGCCGCGCGCGCCGACGTGTTGGTCGGCGCGATCTACACCACCGAGCATCGGGCGGAGCGCCTAGCTGACGCGGAAAAGCTGCTGATCAAGGGCATCTCGATCGCGCCGCGTAACTATTGGGCGCATATGTGGCTGGGCTTCGTCCAGATCCAAACCAATCGCGCCTCGCGAGCGATCGGCGAACTGGAACAGGCGTTGTCGCTCAACCGGAACCTCGGCGCGGCGCATGCATGGATCGGACTAGCGAAAATCACCATGGGCCGCGCAGAAGAGGCCGAGTCTCACGTAGACCAGGCGTTTCGGCTATCGCCTACTGACGCGGTCGCCTTCATGTGGACCCACGTCCGCGGCCTCGCCAAATTCCACCTCGGGGCCGACGAGGAAGCGGTCGCGCTCTTTCGCCGCTCGGTCGACTCCAGCCGGAATTATCCTCTGAACCATTTCTACATGGCGGCCGCGCTGGCCAATCTCGGCCGTATCGATGAGGCGCAAGCCGAGGTCAAAGCCGGCCACGCGCTCGCGCCGAATTACTCCGATCGCGCGATTTCTCAGCATGGCGGAGAGCGACAACCCGACCTATCTCGCGCAACGCGAGCGCATCCTCGAGGGGCTTCGCAAAGCCGGCGTTCCGGAAAAATAATTGTCTGCCCTTGCACGCCCCGCGAGCGTGTTGCGCGAGCGGCGACGATTGGAGTCGCGCCTGATGGGCGCAATTCCAATCCTGCCCCGCGAATGTCCGGCGTTCCCCGTCTCAGGAAGTGGACGCGGAGCGCGAGGATCGACGGCCGAGCCATGAAATTGGCGAGGGAGCTGCGGGTCTGTCGCTCGCGGAAATCGCCGCTCGGCTTTGCGATGACGATGTCGAGCAGCATCGTATCCGCCCAGCGGGGTTTACAATCGTCCACGCAGGCAGGAAGGTTCGCCGGAAGCAGGGTGGGCGACCCGTGTTCGGCTTTCGATCGCAGCTAGGGCCAGGCCTGGGGAACGGGTAGAGCATATGCCGTTCAACCTCGTTCGAGAGTTTGCCGATCAAGTCGTGTGGCTCCACGACCGGATCGGCTACGTTGACCTGTTCTTCTCGGGCGATGAAGTCTCCTTGGCGACGCATGAGCTCCAGTACGCCTACTGGCGGCCGAGCCCGACCTATCAGGCGATGCCGGACGGGACGATGCAGGACGTCGTGAATGGCTTTCGCACGAGCGAGTCGGCGTACTATCACTGGTTCACCCCGAAGCTCCAGGATCTCCTGACAAGTCTGGACCAGCGAACCTGCACCGCGTTCGGGTTCGAGCACGAGTGTCTGGAGCCGTGGCAGGCGACGAGGTACAAGCCGGGAGGCTCTTTTGAATTTCATCGTGACTCCGGGTACTGGAGCGATCACCCCGCCGGAGAGCGGATAACGACCTTCCTGCTGCACCTGGTTGCCGCGGACGTAGGCGGGTCGACATCGTTTCGGGCTTTGGACCTGATCGTTCCCGCGGCTCCCGGCCGACTCGTATTCTGGCTGAACCTCAACGATAATAACGGACGGGCCGACTACCGCATGATTCACTCGGGCGCGCCGGTGGAGAAGGGAACCAAGCTGACGTTGGCTAGCTGGCAGCGTCAACGCCCATTCCCCCGGGCTCAGCTGCCGTAGGGCGTCGACGAGACAGATGCGTTGAGAGAGGGAGGCAAGAGATGCTGACGAAGCGTGAGCAAGATGCGATCGAACGGATTGCTGAGCAGTTCGGACCGGTTATCGACCTGAAGCGGTCGCCGGGTGTCCTGATCGAGATCCTACGGAACTTGGGAGTGGCGCTGGACGACGATGGATCCGGGGGCGCTCCGCCGGCCCCCCCTCCGACCCCGCCTTCGTCGATCGCGATTGCGGGTCCGGGGAGCGGCGCCGTCACGCTGGAGGACCTTATGAGGCTGGTTCTCGATCTGCGTCAGGAGGTCATCAAGCTCTCTGAACGTGTCAACCTCAAGCGCTAGTCGGTTGGGGTCCTGTGGACTCGCCGCTGATGGTTGCGGTTCGCAGGCCCTCGCCCCGGTTGACGACGTTTGGCGGGTGTTCGCTCAACGGGGGGTCGCCGAGATCTGCGAGTTCTTGACGGCGACCGAGTTCGAAAGGCTGCGCGGATACGTGGACCGCAAGGTCGGCGGCAAGCTGTTTCGTTCGATGGAGGGCGACGGTCAGGTCGAGGGCGCCCCGTGCGAGTACGCAGACCCTGTCGCAGAGCACATCCTGTTACAAAAGACGCCCTACCTGTGCGACCTTCTGCATCTCGACCTCGTTCCCACTTACAGCTACCTCCGCCTGTACCGACCGGGAGATCGCTTGTCTCCTCATCGCGATCGTCCGGCGTGTGAAATCACGATTTCGGCGTCTCTCGCCGCTGCTTCCAGTTGGCCGCTCTGCATTCTCGTGTCGGGACGCGTCGTCGACTATTGCCCAGCGCCGCGGAGCGCGGTGGCCTTCAGAGGTCATGACCTTCTGCATTGGCGAGATCCGTTGTCGGCGGATGGATCGGTGGCGCAGGCCTTGTTCCACTATGTGGACCGGTGCGGGCCCTTTCACTCGTGGGCGTATGATCGCCGGCCAACAGGAACTGCCTAAGGAAGAAGTGCGCCTTGCTGGTGACCTTCGAGGGCCTGGACGCTGCGGGCAAGTCGTCGCTCATGCGAGATGTGGCGGCTGGATTGCGCTCCACGCTATCTGAGCATGTGCTGCAGCTTCCCGACATCTCCGAGTCTCCCACCGGTCGTCGACTTGGCGAGGTGTTCCGCGCCGACGAACTCTTTGGGAACATCGACACCACCGTCATATCGCGGTGCCTGGCCGCCGCTGCGGATCTGTTCTACTTCGACGGCGCGCTGATCGCGCCTATGGTGGCTGCAGGCGGAGTCGTGCTGAAAGAGCGGCACGTCGATACGTTGATGTCACACGAGTGTCCTGTCATCGCCCGACGATGCGGGTGGTCGGAGCAGCGGGCCTACGACTGGCTGACCTCGGTGGTCGAGCCCCTACAGGTTCGGCCAGACCTGACCATCATGGTTCATGCGCCGCTCAGTCATCGTGAACAACGTCTTCGCGATCGGTTAAAGAGGTCTGGGGCCGAGCTCGGCCGAGCGGAGGCAGAGGTTGATCGCGAGGTGTTCCGAATTCGAGCCGAGTGGTACGAGCGGCTGCAATCGAAGGACGGGAACAGATGGGTGTCCATCGTGAACCCTGACGGCGATCTTCCTCGAGCGACCGCCCGGTCGATTGCCGAGATCCTCCGCCGGCACTCTGGCGAGCATCCGGCGATGACGCCACGCGAACCCCATGTCCCGGGGAAGAAGGGAACAATATAACCCAGTAGACTTGCGTTAGGCGTCTTTGCGCTGAGACACGACACATGTCGATGACGTTCGACATCGGTAAGCGCCGGAGCAACAAGCCGCCCACCAATCTTGCCGGGCTGAGCGGACATCGGCAGGAACAGGACTTGGGCGGCGAAGCCCACGGATTCGTCCAACAAGGCTTGGTTTGCCTGCGTGGGCAAAGACCGCGGCGGAGCGCAGCGGCGAGGAGGCCGCGGACGTCGGGTCGCCGCATCAGGCTCCAGGTCCCACCTTCGCTGCCTGATGTAGGGCTCGCCTGAAGGCGAGCACAGGAAGCGCGTCCTGGAACGCGCGCGCAGGGCATTCGCTTACCGGCGCCACGCGATCCTTCCCCTCGCCGAGGCCGGCCGCTTGCCCGATCCGCAGACTTGGGCCAAGGCTCGGCCCGTGGCCCGGCGGCGCTCCCCCCTTCGTCTTTTGGCGCTTGGCGTCGTCTGGGCGGGGCTGGCGCTTTTCGCGCTCTTCATCAGCCTCGTTGCTCTTTACGCCGTCGCGCCCCCCGTCTCGACGCTCATGCTTGCCCGTATGGTTGAGGGCAAGAGCTACCAGCGCGTCTACGCGCCGCTCAGGACCATCGCGCCCGCGGCTCTCGCTGCGGTGATCCGGTCCGAGGACGCGACCTTCTGCGACAATGACGGCGTCGATTGGGGTTCGCTGCGCGAGGTCCTAAGCGCTGCGGGCGAACATGGGCCGAGCCGGGGCGCGTCGACCATCACCATGCAGACTGCGAAGAACTTGTTTTTGTGGCCCGGCCGTTCCGTCATCCGCAAGGGCGTTGAGATCCCGATGGCGCTTGTCCTGGGCCAAGTGTGGTCGAAGGCGCGCACGCTCGAGATTTATCTCAACATCGCCGAATGGGGCGACGGGCTCTACGGCGTCGAAGCCGCGGCCGAGCGCTATTTCCACAAGAGCGCAAGTCAGCTCAATCCGCGTGAGGCGGCGCTTCTGGCGACCTCGCTGCCCAATCCGATTCTGCGCAATCCCTCACGCCCCACGGCGCTTCAGCGCCGGCTCGCCGCAAGCCTCGAAGCAAAGATGCGGGGCGTCGCCGAACAATTGAGCTGCTTGCCGCGCTAGCGTCACGGATGAAGCCAATGGCGTCGACGAGTGTCGATCGACCACGCGAGCGATGCGCTGAGACGGCCGCCTACGACGAGACGTTAATCGTAACCTCGTAGCGTTCGACCACCGATTTGTCGCCCTCCCACGGGCGCCAGCGTTTGAGCTTGAGCGTCGTCGAGCCGGGCGCCTTGGCTTTGATCGTCCATTGCGCCTCGCCGCCTGCCCCCGGCGCACCTGACGCCGGCGCGTATTCCGACTGCGTGACGTCGACAAGATTCGAATCCTCCGCGTCGAGCGCCCAGCGATAACCGGTCGACGGGTTCTCCGGCAGGCGAAGCGTCGCTTCTGCGCCGATCTTGAGCGCGATCGTCTTGCCGTTATCGGACGGGGTCAAAACCGATGTCATGCTCGACTCCGATGGCGATGCAATGTCTGCAGGCGCGCTGGCGAACAAAGCCAACGCCAGCCCGCAAGCGAAAAGCGAGCGAGATCCCAGCCCGGCGCCTCTGAAACGCGAGGCGCCGTCTATTAAAACGGCACGACCGGTCTCTCGGTTCCCCACGGCAGCATTTCGGCGGGCCTCGACGCTTTTGCCGCAGCCCGCCGAGATCAGCCTTTCCGCCCGATCACCCGACAGAGCGGATCGTCCAGAAATCCGAACAGTTCGGGCTCGTGATAAATTCGAACGGCATCATGAAGTAGCCGGCCTTGCCCCATTGCGGTCCCCATGAATTGCGCACGATCATCATGCGGCTCGCCGTGTCGTAGCCGACCGTCATGACGGCGTGACCGCCGAGCTTCTTTTCGTTCGGCTTGGGCATCGGCATGACGCCGGTTTGGGCGACCGTTTGCGACTCGAAACTTTCATAGACGGTGAACCCGAACACATATCCGAAGCCCGCGGCAAGGCAGCCCTGTTGCTGCGCCAGCGTGGGCACGAGCCGTTGATAGTGGATTGCGCGGTCGAGCTTGGCATCCGAATAAGCCTTGGCAGGCGGCTTGTTGGTGAATTTGGAGATGTCGTAGGGCCAGTCCTTCTCGGGCGGCGCCCCGATCTTGGCGACCGACTTGATCCCGTCGCGGATCTCAGCGCCGGCGTCGTCGCCCACTGTGCCCTCCATCACGCGCTCATTGTAGTAGATGAACAGGCGTGAGGGGACAAAATCGGACAGGTTTTGTTTCTTGCGGTCGAACTCGATCAAGCCCGCGATCGCATTGGCCGTGCAACTGCCGAGCTGGCCCTGGTCGTAGACTGGCGGGCAGTGCGGGCGCAGGTCCACCGACCCTGGCAGGCCCTGGGCTGGCGGCGGCGGCGCTGAGTAGACTTGATCGCGATGGTCGGGCAGGTCAGGCCGCCACCCGAAACGGACCTGGCTTCGGTGCGTCACCAGGGAAAGCGGATCGGCTATGTGATGCGGCGCTGGAGGAGCAGAATGCTTTGTCATATTGATATCCTTTCAAATCCATATTGTGGAATTGTCGCGGCCCGAAATTCTTCGCCCTGATGCTTTTAATCCTGGGACGGACGGTCCCCAAAAAAAGTCTCAACGAATAATGTCGCGCCGCCAAACCGCGGCTGAGCGTGAAAAATACGCAATTCAGCCGTGCCGCTGGGTTAGCACACAACAGTGATCGGCGCAACAAAACCCAGTTAGGGGCGTCGGATCACCGCGTTCTCACCTCAGATCTCCAGGCGACATCTCGATCGCGTCGCGCCGCGAATTGGCGGTGCGGGCGGCCATTGGCTGGAAGACGAAAGGCGCCTATCTCTGGTCGAACTCCAACGAAGCGAGCAAACTCACCATGGCGATGTTGCGCCCGGCCGCCCTTCTTGCCGCCTTCCTGTCTCTGTCCCCGGCTCACGCGGATTCGCAGGATCCCGATCTGATCTTCCGCAAGTCGACGACGTTCAAGCTTCTCACTCCCAACGACAAACTCGCCGTGTACGGCATCGATGACCCGGTCGTCGAAGGAATCGCCTGCCACTATACCGTTCCGGAAAAAGGGGGCCTTTCAGGCGCTTTGGGGCTGGCCGAACAGACGTCCGACGTTTCTCTCGCTTGTCGCCAGTACGGCCCCATCAAGTTCAAGGACAAGTTTTCCCAAGGCGATGTCGTTTTCAGCGAGAAGCGTTCGCTGTTCTTCAAGAAAATGCAGATCGTCCGGGGATGCGACACAAGACGGAATATTTTGGTGTACATGACCTACAGCGACAAGCTCGTGGAAGGCTCGCCGAAGAATTCGACATCGAGCGTCCCTATTGGACCTTGGGGTCCTGGCGCGAGCGACATCCAGAAGTGCGCTGATTTTCTTCGCTGATCCGGGCGGGCCTCAGCCTATCACGATTGCCTGGCGCCCGGCATGGAGGATCGCCATTTCCGGCATTGCGAGGCGCGCCTCCTAGGCAACTTCGCGAAGAAACCCGATCAGGGCCGCATTGACCTCGTCCGGGCGCTCCTGCTGCGTCCAATGGCCGCAGGCGGGCAGCATGATTGTGTTGCGCAGATTCGGGACAAACTTCGTGAGATTGGCGATGAGCTCAGGCGCGCCGGGGAAGCGGACGACGAGGTCGCGGTCGCCCGCCATGTAAAGCGCCGGGACGGTCACCTTGGCCCCGGCGAAGGGTGCGAGCAGCTCCCAGTTGCGGTCGATGTTACGATACCAGTTGAGGCCGCCACGGAAACCCGTGCGGGCAAATTCCGCCGCAAAGACATCGATGTCGGCCTCCGTGAGCCATCCGGGCAGCGTCGGCGGATTGATTGTGCGGGTGAGAAAGCCGCCCGCCCGAGGAACCATGCCCGGCGCCTGATCGCCCAGCGTGTTGTCGGACCGGCGGGGAATGTCGCCCGAGCCGGAATAGAGGAGCCGCCGGATCGTATCCCGCGGATTGCGCCCAAGCTCCGCCTCCGCGACGCCCGGCGCCTGGAAATAGAGTTGGTAAAAGAGCGAGGATTCGGTCTGCGGCATCACGCTCGTTGGTCGCCTCGACCCGCGCGGCGTGAATGGCACGCTCAAGCCTGCGACCGCGCGAAAGCGGTCGGGCCGCAGAAGCGCGCAATGCCAGGCGACCGGCGCGCCCCAGTCGTGGCCGACGACGACAGCTTCCGGAGCGTTGAGCGCGTCAAGCACGCCGACCATGTCGCCAACCAGGTGAAAGAGGCTGTATTGGTCGATGTCCTGTGGCTGGCTCGTCCGACCATAACCGCGCATGTCGGGGGCGACGGGGTGGTAGCCGGCCTCTGCGAGCGCCTTCAACTGATGGCGCCACGAATACCAGGACTCCGGAAAGCCGTGGCAGAGAAGCACGATGGGGCCGCCTCCGGCCTCGGCGAAATCAATGGAGATGCCGTTCGCCTCGACTGTGCGGTGGACGATCTCGGTCAAGGCGCCCTCCAAGGCGCGGCGGCTTCGAGGCCACCTCCGGTTACGACGCCCGCCAGATCAGTTGCGCGGCGCCCGCGCCGATCATCAAGGCGCCGAGCGCCTTCGCCAGAAGCTCGCCCTTGGGAGCGAGCTTCTCCATCGCGACGAGCAGGGTGAGCGCGGCGATCCACAGGAGATTCATCACGCCGCCGACGAACAGCAAGGCCATGAGCGCCCAGCAGCAGCCGAGGCAATAAAGACCGTGGCGAACGCCCATCCGCGCGGCGCCCCAAAGCCCGTTGCGCCAGTCGGTCAGGAGAAAGCCGAGCGGCGAGCGGCACGCCCGAAGGCAGGCCTGCTTGAGCCGGGTGAACTGAAAGGCGCCCGCGATCACGAGCAGCGCCGCGCTGAGCATGGGCGACAGGCTGACGATCATCGGCGACAACAGGCCACGTGTCTGCAACGCCCATTGCGCCGCCGTCGCCGCCGCGCCGAACGCCGCCCACAAGGCGAGGTAGCCTGCGACGAAGGCGATCGTCTTGCCCGCCGCGCCGCTGCGCTGATTCAGCGTCGCAAAGACCGACACCATCGGCATGGCGGTTGGAAGCATCATCGCCGCCATCATCACCGCCCACATGATGAACACGGCGAGCCAGTTCGCCCACGACCAGTCGGACATCGGCATTGTGAGCCGCGCCGCGGGGCTCGCCATATGGGTCGCGCCCCAATAGAGCAGGAGCCAGCCCACGAGCGCGGGAAGCCAGACGATCAATCCGCTCGAGGCTTGCGCGCGGATCGTATCGCGAAGACCGGTGCTCATTTCAGGACGAGGAAGGCAGTTCTCCTAGTTCGACCAGTTGATCGCCGCGTAATGGCCGTTTCGTCCGGAATTGTCCCACTTGAGCCCATAGTCGGCATAGGTGCTGCCGGGGCGGCCGGTGGCGAGCGCCAGCTTTTTCGGGTTGACCGGATGACCCGTCTCAGCCCAGATCTCCCCGCCTTCGGCCATGGTCGGCAAGGGCTCGACCGACATCGACAAAACGCCGGGGATCTCGCCCGAACGAACCTTGCCGTCGATCCTGAAGGTGATCGGCGCCTTCTTGACGCCGAGGCTCTTGCCGAACAGCGGCGCGAAGGCCGCCATCGGACCGCCCGCGGCTCCGCTGAAAATAGCGCCGAGCGCCTCCATCTGGCGATCGTCGGCGCGCTGGTCGACGTAAGTTGCGCCGGTCCAATTGCCTTGCCCCATCGGCCCGTCGGACGAGGCGCAAACGACCAAATTCATCCCATCGAGCTTTACCTGGCCGTATGCGCCCTGATTGATGTGAAAGAAGAGCGCGACATGACAATCGCCGTCGGTCGGCCGCGCCGTCATCGGGGCCGCGGTCGACACCAGGCAGGGACAAAGCACGTTGCAATTGCAGGCCTCGAAATAATCGCCGGCGAGGCTCCATTTCGTTGAATTGGGAGATGCTTCCGCCATGATCGCCTCCGGTATCGCGGTCCGTACAGGCCTGCCCGTCGCGTTGGGCGGCCTAAGTTTCGACTCAACTACGCCGAAATTGTGGATCGGAGCGACCCAGGCGTTGGACCTGACCCAAGCTTTCGCCTAGCCACGCCCTCCCCACGCGCCTAATCTGCGCTCTTGCCTCAAGCAAAGCGTGAACCCCCGTGACCCAACTCTCCGTCCGCCAGCGTCAAGGCCGCCCCTCGAGCGAGGCGGTCGCCGCGCTCAATTCCGATCTCGCCGCCCGTTTCGGCAACCGCTTCACCGCCTCCGAGGCGATCCGCCAGGCGCACGGGCACACGCTGACCTGGCTTGAGAACGAACCGCCGGACGCGGTGGTGTTCGCCGAGTTCAAGGAGGATGTGATCGACCTCGTGAAGCTCTGCGCGCGCCATGACGCGCCCATCGTTCCGTTCGGGATCGGCTCGTCGCTCGAAGGCCATGTCAATGCGCCGCATGGCGGCGTCTCGCTCGACCTCTCGCGGATGAACGCTGTTCTCGCCGTCGACGCCGACGATCTCGATTGCGTGGTGGAGCCCGGCGTCACTCGCAAGCAGCTCAACGAGCACCTGCGCGACACCGGTCTCTTCTTCCCGATCGATCCGGGCGCCGATGCTTCTCTCGGCGGCATGGCCGCGACCCGCGCCTCCGGCACCAATGCGGTGCGCTACGGCACGATGAAGGACCTCGTGTTGTCGCTTGGCGTGGTCGTCGCCGACGGATCGTTCCTGCGCACCGGCACGCGAGCCAAGAAGTCCTCCGCCGGCTACGATCTCACCCGCATGTTCATCGGCGCCGAAGGCACGCTCGGCGTGATCGTCGAGGTCGCGCTCAGGCTCTCGGGCATCCCCGAGGCGATCGCCGCCGGCCATTGCTCGTTCCCCTCGATCCGCGCGGCTTGCGAGACGACGATCGAAACCATCCAGTCGGGCCTGCCGATCGCCCGCATCGAGCTCATCGACACGCTCTCGGTGCGCGCCTTCAACAATTATTCGCATACCGGGTTGCCTGAGAAGCCGCTGCTCCTGGTCGAGTTCCACGGCACCGAGCAAAGCGTCGCCGAACAGACGCTCCGCTTCGGCGAGATCGCCGCAGGCCACGGCGGCGGCCCTTTGGCCTCCGCCACCAAGCCCGAGGAGCGCACCAAGCTCTGGCAGGCGCGTCACGACACCTACTGGTCGCAAATGACGCTCAGGCCCGGCGCCCGGCCGTTCGCCACCGACGCCTGCGTGCCGATCTCGCGCCTTGCCGAATGCGTCGAGGAGACGCTCGAGGACGTCAAGACGAGCGGCCTCGTCGCGCCGATCGTCGGCCATGTCGGCGACGGCAACTTCCACGTGACCCCGCTCATCGACATCAAGAACAAGGGGGAGATCGAGGTCGCGGACGCTTTCGCCTCCCGCCTCGCCCATCGCGCCATCGCCATGGGCGGCACCTGCACCGGCGAGCACGGCGTCGGGCAGAAGAAACGCGAATATATGGAGGAGGAGCATGGGGCCGTCGCGATCGACTTGATGCGCCGCGTCAAAGCCTCGTTCGATCCGCAGAACCTGTTCAATCCGGGCAAGGTGTTCTACGCCTGAGCGTGGGCTCTTTCGACCAGCTTGTCATACCCGCGCAAGCGGGTATCCAGCCTTTGGGCAAAGTCCTGCTGGATGCCCGCTTGCGCGGGCATGACAGCCAAGGGCGCGGCAAAGGGGACGACCTAAGAGTTGGCCGGAGTTTTCAAGGAGACGAATGGTGAAGAGCGTGATTTTGGCCTGGGGCTCCTTGGTGTGGGATCCCCGCGAATTGAAAACCGCCGCCCAATTCGCGCCCAATGGCCCGCTGCTGCCGATCGAGTTTTGCCGGATTTCGGCCGACGGACGGCTGACGCTCGCGATCGACGAAAGCTTTGGCGCGCTCTGCAAGACCTATTCGGCGCCGAGCGCGCTCGATACCCTCGATGCGGCGATGGAGAATCTTCGGCAGCGCGAGGGCATGCCGACGCTGCGGGAGGTCGGCTTCGTCGAGCCCGCATCCGGCCGCGAGAGCAAGGTCGCGGCCGAGCGCCATGCGGAAGCCGTGGCGACCATTGGCGCCTGGGCGGCGGCGAACGGCTATGACGCCGCGATCTGGACGGCGCTCGCCAGCAACTTTGATGAGCGAAGTCCGGGCGGCGAGCCGTTCTCGGTCTCCGCGGCGCTGGAATATCTCGAGACCCTCGAGCGTGAGGACCCCGCGAAGTTCGCGCAGGCGCTCGCCTATATCCGGAACGCGCCGCCCGAGGTCGAGACGCCGGTCCGCGACGAAGTCGCCAGGCGCTGGCCTTGAACGGTCGGCCAGGGGAAAGGACGACGAGCATTCATGCCCGCGCCAGAGCAACCCGGTTTGATTGTTCGACAGAAATCTCCCGCGAACCTTGAGTTTCCGTTTGCATCGCTCTCTGAGCGGTTGATTCCAGCCGACCTGTTCTTCGTGCGCAACCATTTCCCATCGCCCGACCTCGACGCGCGAGAATGGCGACTTCGCGTCGAAGGGGCGGTCGAGCGGCCCCTCGAACTTGATCTCGATGCAATAAAGGCGATGCCGCGCACGACACTTGCCGCCGTCGTCGAGTGCGCCGGCAACGGGCGCGTCTACTATGAGCCGGCGAAGGAAGGGTTGCAGTGGCAGAACGGGGCCGTCGGCAACGCCGAGTGGACCGGCGTTCCTCTACGCGAGGTCTTGGAAGCGGCGGGCGTCAAGAGCTCCGCCCAAGAGGTTTTGCTGGTCGGCGCCGACAGTGGCGTCGTCGACGCGAACAAGAAAACGGCTTCGCCCGGCCCGATCGCATTCGCGCGCAGTTTGCCGCTTGAGAAAGCGGTCGGCGATGGCGCGCTGCTTGCCTATTCGATGAATGACGCGCCGCTAACGCGCGACCACGGTCACCCGCTGCGCGCGGTGGTTGGCGGCTGGTTCGGCATGGCTTGGGTGAAGTGGATCACCCATATCAGGGTGCTGGAGCAACCGTTCCTCGGCTACTGGCAGGCGCGCGACTATTTCCGCTGGGAACGCAGCGCGGGAGAACCCATGCTGGTCCCCCTTACGGAGATGGAGGTCAAATCGCAGATCGCGCGCCCGGTGAACGGGGCGAATCTCGTTGCGGGCGAGGCCTATCGGATTTTTGGAGCGGCGTGGAGCGGAGAGGCTGCTGTTCAACACGTGCACGTCTGTACCGGTGATGGCAAAGGCTGGCGCGAGGCGCGGCTCCTCGACACAGAACACCGATACGCCTGGCGTTTGTGGGAGTGTATTTGGACCCCTCAACACGTGGGGAGGTATCGGCTGCGATGTCGCGCCGTCGATGCGGCGGGCCGCGTTCAACCGGAAGCGCAGCGGTCTGACCGTGAGAGCTACGCCGCCAATTGGATCGTTCCCGTCGACGTTGCCGTTGTCCATGAGCCACGGGCGCAAGAAGTCGATTTCGTGATCTGAGCAGAAGGCGGCTCCCCGCGATGGATCGCCATCCGGAAGCCGTCGCGACAGATTGGCGCCTGGCGGGAATTGGCGAGTTCCAACGCCCATGACCCTAATTTAGGCACAGGATATTGTTACGCTGTTGAGAGGGGAGCTGACTCCTTTATTTCGCCGTGGGAGGAACAGAGCGGGTTGGGGGGCATTGGTCCAGAGCGGCGGCGGGGGACGGAGGCCCCGATGTTCGCAAGCCTTTCCGATAAGCTGCGCGCCCAGTCTTCGTGGCGCAAGCTTGACGAAGCGGTCGCCTGGATGCGGCCGCACTGCCTGACCGAGATCGAACAGGACGAGGAGCATTGTCTGGAGGCGATGCTCCACTGGCATAGTCCCGGTCGAACGATCCAGGACGCTTCACTGTCGGCGCCACGCCCTGGTTGACGACAATCCGACGTCCGGTTGATTGCGGGCACGCCGCCCACTACCCAGGATTACTCGCGCCGATCGTCCGTCGGCGGAATATTCGCAAGTGAGGCTTGGACAGTCGCGCAATCGCGAAAAGCGGGGCCTGGCCCTCGCCGCCCCAACCTCCCTACGATGACAGATATTGAAACTCTGGCAGCTTCTCGAGGGCTTCCTTGGATGCGCCAGGGAGGGTGATCTTGCGGCCGTGATCGTCGATGGTGAGGCTTTCGTAGGGAATGGCTATCAGATGACCGCCCAAGCCGAGAAAGCCACCGACTTGCAGCACAGCGAAGAGTTTACGGTCCGTCGTGATGACGAGATCGTCCAGTGCGCCGATCTTGTCGTTCTTTTCGTTCTCGACTTTCGTTCCGATAAGCTTCGAGGCGCGATAGCCTTCTCCAACGGCCTTGACGTTGACGGCCACGAGTTGAACTGTCTGAGCTCGCGCTCGCCCTGCGAAGCCCCCAAGGGCAAGGAGTCCGCCCCCCGCGATCGCAATCGCGCATTGCCGGCGATCAAGGATGTTCGGGGATTCGTCAGCGCTGTTGAAGGTTGCGGCGGCGGAGGGTGAAGAAGCGGGACAGGACATAGCTGAACCTCATCCTGGGAAAGGGATACCGGGTTGGTGTGCCTCATGAGTTGCCTCTTTTGAAAACGATCGCCATGACGAGCGTCATTTTTTTGAGCCATAGATCACCCGGGCGGGGGTTGGGCGCGCCGGACTGCTGCCCGCCCGCCTTGCTCCGTGGTGATGCGAAGTTCCACGTGCGGCGAGCGCGGCTTGCGCATGACCTGTTTCTCACTCGAGCGGGGCTTCGCGCGAGTCCCAAAAGGCGCGGCCATGCGGGGCAGATTGCGAACCCGCCGAGACGGCCCTACGGCGCCTCACGCTGAAGCTCGTGTCTCGCCCGTTGCCAGTGCGCAAGGTCTTGGCCATGCGGCCGGCCCTCGGCGATCCAGATGCCATAAGCCCGCTCGCGGATCAGATCGTCGTCCACCCGGAGCGCCACCTCGATCGCGGAGGCCTCGGGCGATGCGGCTGGCGTTTTCTTCGTCGCCAACTTCGGCTTGATGTCCGCCTTCTTGGCGCTGCTGGCTGTTGTTTTGGCCATGAGGAACCCCTGTCGTTACCTTCAGTCTCGACGCGCCGTTCCGTAGGGTGGCTGTTCGAGTTCTGGGCAAGAGTTCGCGGATCATGGTTAACAACAAGTTACCGCCGCGCCCCATTCCGCCGGCGCTCGTGCTTGGAGACAGGGAGAGCCCGCCATGCCATTGACAATGCAGGCCTTGGACCATCTGGTCGTGCAGGTCTCCGACGTCGAGGCCTCCGCCCAATGGTACGGGCGCGCGCTCGGCATGATCCGCGAGGACGTTCCTCCCGAGCCGGGCAAGCCGCCGCGGACCGCGATGCGATTCGGCCGTCAGAAGATCAACCTGCGGCCGATCGTAGCCAGCAAGGCGGAATGGTTCACCGCCGACCACGAAGCCGCCGGCAGCGAGGACTTGTGCTTTCTCACCGAACTCGACGCCGGACCAGGTCGTCGAGCATCTGCGGACCCAAGGGATCGCCATCGTGACCGGCCCCGGACCCAGACAGGGCGCCCGGGGAACGCTCATGTCCGTCTATTGCCGGGATCCGGACGGCAGCCTGATCGAGATCGCCTCTTACGTCGACGGTTAGGGCGCCGCGCCGGCTATTGTTCCGCCTGAACCTTCTCGACAACCGTCTTTGAGGCGGCATGGCCCTGTTGGGCGACAAGCACGGACCTCTCGCCGCAATCAACGATCACCTCAGCCGCGTCCTTGCCGCAGGTGAAGTTGAGCGAGCGGCCCTCTTCACTGTCGAGGCCTGCGACCTGGCCGGGGTCCATCATCAAGCGAACCCGCGTCGCCGTCAGGTGCGACGGTTGATCGGGATCGCCCCTTTCGATGACCATGAGGGAAACGACGCAGACGGAGCCTTCCCGAACGAAATAGCCGCTCATGGACTTCGAACCGAAGTCGTAGCTGATGCTCTCAATGGGGCGATAGCGAACGCTGTTGTGCGGCCCCGCTTCGCCGGAAAAGGCTGGAGCGGAAGAGCAAACGCTCGCGGCGGCCGCGAAGGCAAGCGCCGGCAGGCAAAATAGAGCTTTGGAGAACATGGGCTTTCCCTCCTGAGGGAATCCTCCCCCAGAGACGGTCGAACGCCTACAACCGCACGATTGCGCTATCCCATCGATCCCATCCTGACTGTGACATACGTCACAGTGCGCGTCGTATTTGAGCTAAGAGCTCGGTCAATTCTCTCACCGTCGATGGAGGGCGCCGCCGAAGGTCGGCGGACACGCAGCGGGATCGGACGTGAGAAAGAAAATGCGCGGGTCGGAATTGTTGTAAGATAGACGTCAGGCCGGGATCTTCTTGCTGACGTCGGCCGTAACCCATTGAAGGGCTCGTTTCGGAAAAATAAACGCTGGTAAACACTAGCTCTTTTACTAGCGTTTACTAACGGTTTATTAGCGTTTAGCGTGCGTTTATTGCGTCGACCCGATCCCGTCGAGCCAGGCGATGAGGTCACGGGTCACCTCGTCGCGGTTGGTTTCGTTCAGCGTCTCGTGCCGGGCGCCGGGATAGATGCGGGTGGTGAGCCGGGTGAAGCCGGCCGATTTCAGGTCGCCGATGAGGCCCTGGATGTTGGCGCCGACCGGATCGCGCCCGCCGGAAAAGACATAGATGGGCAGGTCCTTGCGGATCGGCGCAAGGCTCGCCGGGCTCGTGGCGCTGGGCAGGGCGTCGAGGACGTCGATCGCGAGCTGGACGGTGAAGGGAAAGCCGCAGAAGGGATCGGCAATATAGGCGTCGACCTCCTTCTCGTCGCGCGACAGCCAATCGAACGGCGGTGCGCGCGGGCTTGAATGGCTTGTTGAAGTCGCCGAACCACATCTGGAAGATCGGGTCGCTTTTGCCGCGCCTGCCAAGCCGCAGGCGCTCCTCGCGGGCGATGAGGCGCCCGAGCGTCGCGATCATCGGCGGCTTGCCGCTCGAGCCTGAGAGGACGACGCCAGCGAGCGCATCGGAATGCCTGGCGGTGAAGGAGCGCCCGAGGAACGAGCCCAGCGAATGGCCGAGGAAGACGATCGGCGTCCCCGGCTGCTCGGCCGCGATCAGGCGGTTCAGGGTCCAGAGGTCGCCGACGACCTTGTCCCATCCGCCCTCGTCAGCGAAATGGCCGAGATCGGCGGGCGCAGTCCTGGGCCCGTGACCGCGAAGATCGTTGGCGTAAGCCGCGTAGCCGGCGGCGTTGAGCGCCGCGGCGAACCGGGCATAGCGGGCGCTGTGCTCCGTGAGGCCGTGGGCGATCTGCACGATGGCGCGCGGAGGCGCTTCTGGCAGCCAGCGGCGCGCGAGCAGGGTCTGGCCGTCGTCGGCGCAAAGCAGGAACTCGCTTCCGGCCATTCCGTCCCGCTGAATCCTTGTCGTCCCCTTCCTGATGGGAAGGTCTTGGAATCTCGCGCGTCTGCGCTCGCGGCGTCAAGCCGGCCGTCGACAGGGAGATTCTCCTCGCCGAATCGATCCCGATCGGGTAGGAGCAGAGTCCCATGGCGCGGTATATCTTCATCACCGGCGGCGTGGTTTCCTCGCTTGGCAAGGGTCTCGCTTCGGCGGCTTTGGGCGCGCTTCTCCAAGCGCGGGGTTACACCGTCCGCCTACGCAAGCTCGACCCCTACCTCAACGTCGATCCGGGCACGATGAGCCCCACCCAGCATGGCGAAGTGTTCGTCACCGACGACGGCGCCGAGACCGACCTCGACCTCGGCCATTACGAGCGTTTCACCGGGCGCAGCGCCAACAAGCAGGACAACATCACCACCGGGCGCATCTATCAGGAGCTGATCGCCAAGGAGCGGCGCGGCGACTATCTCGGCGCGACGGTGCAGGTGATTCCCCATGTCACCAACGCGATCAAGGACTTCATCCTCGATGGCAACGACGGCGTCGACTTCGTGCTGGTCGAGATCGGCGGCACGGTCGGCGATATCGAGGGCCTGCCGTTCTTCGAGGCGATCCGCCAGCTCGGCAACGATCTGCCGCGTGGCCACGTCGTCTTCATCCACCTGACGCTGCTGCCGTTCATCCCGACCGCAGGCGAGCTCAAAACCAAGCCGACCCAGCACTCGGTCAAGGAATTGCGCTCGATCGGCGTCCAGCCGCACATCCTGCTCTGCCGCTGCGATCGCGAGATTCCGCGCGATGAGCGGCGCAAGCTGGCGCTGTTCTGCAATGTCCGCGAGAGCGCGGTGATCGAGGCGCGCGACGCGCGGTCGATCTATGACGTGCCGGCGCTCTATCACGCCGCGGGCCTCGACCGCGAGGTGCTGGCCGCCTTCGGCATCGAACCGGCGCCCAAGCCCAATATGAGCCGGTGGGACAGCGTCTCCAAGGCTTACCACAACCCCGAGGGCGAAGTGTCGATCGCGGTGGTCGGCAAGTACACTGGGCTCAAGGATGCTTACAAGTCGCTGATCGAGGCGCTGACTCACGGCGGCATGGCCAATAAGGTTCGCGTCAAGCTCGACTGGATCGAAAGCGAGATCTTCGAGAGCGCCGACCCCGCGCCGCGGCTAGAGGGGGTGAACGGCATTCTGGTGCCCGGCGGTTTCGGGTCACGCGGCGCCGAGGGCAAGATCCTGGCGGCGCGGTTCGCACGCGAGCGCAAGGTGCCCTATTTCGGGATCTGCTTCGGGATGCAGATGGCGGTCATCGAGGCCACCCGTTCGCTCGCCGGACTCACGGAGGCGAACTCGACCGAATTCGGCCGGACGCCGGAGCCTGTGGTCGGGCTCATGACTGAATGGTTGCGCGGCAACGAGCTCGAGCGGCGGCAAGCGGCGGGCGATCTCGGCGGCACCATGCGCCTCGGCGCCTATAAGGCCGAACTCAAGCCTGGCTCGCGCATCGCCGAGATTTACGGCGACACCGAGATTTCCGAGCGCCACCGCCATCGCTACGAAGTCAACACCGCCTACCGCGACCGCCTGGAGGAAAAGGGCCTTCTATTCGCCGGCATGTCGCCGGACGGCCTCTTGCCCGAGACGATCGAGCTTGCGGACCACCCCTGGTTCATTGGCGTCCAGTTCCATCCGGAGCTCAAGTCGAGGCCGTTCGAGCCGCACCCGCTGTTCGCGAGCTTCATCGCGGCGGCCAAGGCGCAAAGCCGGCTGGTGTGAGGGCGAGGGAACGCGGCAGCAGAACCCCCGCGTTCGTGGGCTCCCCGCAGCCGTTAGGCCAGCGCTCGCCGCCGCGGCCGCGCTCCCAATACGATAAGGCCGCCGAGGCCCATCAGAAGCCAAGTCGCGGGTTCGGGGACCGTTTGGACGCCGAACTCTGTCAGACGGATGTCGTTGCCGACCAGGCCGCCATCAGCATTGAAGGCGTAGTCTATTTGGAAGCTGAAAAGCTGCTCCCCGAACCTCCCCGTCACCACGGACCCTTCGCTGAACTCCCCCGAGATCGGATCAGAGCCGTCGTTGGTCAGAATGTCGAAGCTCTCGCCCGTCGTCGGCGCGGACAAAAGATCGAGGACAAGGTCGGCGTCGTTCAAGGCGACGCCGCCGGTCACGTTCAGCACGTCGTTCACGCTATTGCCGAGGTCGATGACGAGGCCGCTGCCGGCGCTGAGCGTCGTGTCGCCCACGGCGAGCGCGCCCACTCCGCTCGCGCCCGGCGACAATTGCGCGCCGGCGTCCACGGTTACCGCCCCGGCGATCGAGCCGGACAAGTTCGCCCTTCCGCTCGCGACTTCAGTGCTGGCAAAGTCCGAGATCGCGCCTGTGTAGCTGAAGCTATTGCCGTGGCCGATATCGAAATTCAGCTTGTTCACGCCGCCGGCGCCGCCGTCCATGTCGCCGAGCACGGAAGCCGCGCCGCCGGAGATCGTCACCGTGTTGTTGCTGTTCTGGCTGAGGGTGAAAGCCTTGCCGCTGCTCGAGCCGTCGATCTTTCCGGCGTTGGTGATCGTGACGGGATCGAAGCTGTTGCTCGCGTCGATTGCGGCGACGGTCGTTCCGCCGCCCTTGATCGTCGCGCCGGCCTGATTGTCGATCGTCACCGTGTGGCCCGACGCATTGGCGCCGACCACCGCAATGCCCGAATCGCTGTCGCCCTGGATGAGGCCGCCCGCCTGATTGGTGACGAATGCATCGCCGTAAATGGGGTCGCGGCCGCCGCCGATGCGGTCGTTGCCGGTGAGCGTGATGCCGCGTCCGACGGCGTTGGTGTTGCCTGCCGCGACGGAGCCTTCGAATCGTGCCCGAGTTGATGATCGTGCCGCCGCCGACCGACATGCCTTCGCTGAAGGCCGGACCGTCGGCGGGCTGGTTAAAGGCGTTGAGCGAGCGGATCGCGCCAGTGTTCGTGAGGTGTACGAGGCCGTCCACGTCGACGCCGTCGCCGTCATGATCGCCGCCATTGCCGATGTCGTGGCCGTTGCCGGTGATCGTGCCGTGGTTGACGACCGTCACAACTTCGTTGGCGTCGAAGCCATCAATGTTGATGCCTGAGCCATTATCGCCCTGGATGGTCGCGCCGGCGTTGTTCGTAACGTTCATCGTGAAGCTCGGATGAGCCGCGTCGACCGCGCCGCCGGTGATTCCGTGCCGTCCGCCCTCGATCAGGCCGCCCGTGTCGTTGGTGATCTGCACGCCGCTGTTGTTCTGTGCGTCGACGCCGTCGCTGCTGCTGCCGGTTGCAGTCGTAGATTTGATCGTGCCGGCGTTGAAGACGACGCCGTTGACGCCGGGCCTGACCGCGTCCGCCTCGCTGGCCTGCATAATAGCGCCGGCGAAATTGTTGACCGTATTGGGGCCCGAGAGAATGGCGTTGAAATCAACGACCTGGCTGCCGCCGGCAGAGGCGTTCAGCGACGTCATCACGCCGTAGTTGTTCAAGACGACGCTGGCGGGAGATTTATTCATTTGAAAGACGTCGCCGTCCGCCGTCTGAATGAGCGCCGTCGAATTCGTGCTGCTGCCGTTGTTGACGATGAGACCGGTGACGCCGGTGTTGTCGCGGATCGCCCGGCCCGTGCCGGTCTGTTCGAGCGTGCCCAGGTTGGTCAACGTCGCATTGTTGCCGGAGACGGTGACTGCGTTCGTGCCTCCGCTGACGGTCAGCGATCCTGTGTCAGTGATCGTGCCGGTCTGCCCGGAGCCAGACCCCAAAGTCTGGGCGGTTGTCGAGGCGCTGGTGATGGTGAAACTTGCCGCCGATGCCGCTGATTCGGCCAACAAAATGAAGGCGGCTACGGCGCTGGTCTGAAGGAGAATGGTCTTCATTGTGTGGGATGGTCCGAAAGGAGGTGAGTGGCGCTGGCCATCCGTCCAGAGAACGGGTCAACCGGCGGCCCGATGATGGCGGCCGTATATGACTAAGGCATGTCACCCCGTCACCAGGGCTCTTCGCCACCCCGCGTCCGCAGGATCCGCGCTCGAAGGATCGCACAGTCGCGTGCTGGACGAGGGTTCGACGATCTGGCAAAGCTCCAGCTTCGGGAAGGATGGCCGAGTGGTTTAAGGCAGCGGTCTTGAAAACCGCCGTGGGCGCAAGTCCACCGTGAGTTCGAATCTCACTCCTTCCGCCAATCCCCCTTTCGCCTCGGTTCACAAAGCGTGCAAGCCCGTCTTTGATTCGCGGCTAGATTGCCGAAATCGAGCGCATAAGAGGTCGGCTCCCGCCGAGGCCATGCGAAACGGCGATGTTGAAGAGCCAAGGGCGGAAGCACGGTCGGGTTTGCTGGCGCTTGGAATTTCATACGGAGAGGGGCTCACGCGGGCCCTCATCGCCCGGATAAGCGGCTGCACCCCGATAATGGCGAGCATCCGCTTCGGATTGTGCGCGAGAACGTGAAAGCTCATCCACGCATCGCAACCCGCCATGAAAGCTCGCCGTCAACTCCGCTGCGGCCGTCATGCCCGCAGCCGCCGTCATGTGGGGCGCGCGATTATCTGGACCCTAAAGCGTATCGATCGTCTTCGCCACGCCGTCGAGCGCCTGACCCGATTCGTCCATGAGCGCTGCGGCAATGAGCCGCGCCATCCATTGCGCGCCGTCCTCGCGGGACACGAGCTTCGGCGCCTTCGCCATCACGCGGTCGAACTTGCTCAGGCCGCGCGCATGCGTGTCGGAATAGCCCTTGACCAGGCGCCGGCAGCGCAGCATCTCGACCGCGAGATCGTAGTTCTTCGGCAGGATTTCGGTTGCCCGAGCGAGCCATGCCTCCAAATGCGCCGTCTCCCGTTTATGCCGCAGGCTCGAGCGCCGCGTGGGTCTTAAGGCCGCGACGCCATAAAGCTGCAGGAAGCCGCCGATCCGTCCAACCGGCACACGGCGACCGCGATTGACGATACGGTCAAGCGCCCGGAACAGGAACGGGCGAGCTTCGATGAACGCGCCAAGCGACGCGGGCATCATGCCGCAGATTTCTTCGCCACGCGGATGGAGGTACTCGGTCGCATAGACAAGCTGACCGGGCGCCGCGGCCGCCTCTTCCCGCAGGCGCGCAAATCGCGACGGGCGCAGTTTGATGTCGGCGACGCGGATGACGTCGTCATAGGCCATGGCGACCGCGAGCCGCTTCGCCGCTTCCGCGGTGAAAGCGAAGTTTTTCGCCGCGCCGCCGTTGGCCACGTCGAGCGCCGCGAGCTGCCGCAGCCGATCGATATAGGCGTCGCCATAAGCCACGTCCTGGAAATCGACGATCCGTTTCAAGCCAGCAAAGGCGAGGAGCCGCGCGCTTTCCGGCAGGTCCGAGCGCAGGCGCGCAACGAGCCGGTTGAGTTCAGGATGTCCCGCATCGTCAGGCAATTCGTCGAGGCGTTTCAGGGGGCCGGTATTCGGCGCCTCGTTTTTCCCCTCGCGAGCGCGATCATAGGCGTCGGCGAAAGCGGCAAGGCTCGCATTTGCGCCACGCGCGCCCTCGCGCACGATTGCCTCAAAGGCCGAACGCTCGAAGGGCAATGCGCCGGAACCAGCGAGCGCGCCGAGCATCGGCGCCGAGATCACGCTGCCGCGTTCGACGGCAAGCTTCTCCATGTCGAAGGCGATGGTGCGCCGGCGGCGAAATCGAGCGCGTCGACGACCGTGAACGGATCGCCCGCGCCGTCGCCCGGCTTTTCCTTTTCGACCACCGCATAGGCTCGGTGGGTCGAGGCGATGAGCGTCGTCCTGTCGGGCGTGACGAGTCCGCGCAGGACCGATCGGCCAGCCTCCATGAGCTCCGCCGCCATCACGACATCGACATCGCCCGGCATGGGCATGAGCGAGAATACGGGCGCCACGCCGTTTCGCGGCGGCAGCGTCTCGATGTAATAGATCGTCGCGCCGGTGCGCTGCGCGACGCCCGGCACGGATGTCGATTGCGCCGCCCATCCTTGATGCTCGGCCACCTCGACGATCCAGTCCGCCAGCACCCCGCCGCCCTGCCCGCCCATGGCGAGGATGGCGATGGTGAGCGGCTTCTCGAGCGATACCGGCGGCGCCCGAACTGCGGCCTCGTCACTCATCGGCGGCGCCGGCAGCGCGGCCCCCCTCTCCTACGGGAGAGGGGCAGGGGGTGAGGGTTCCCCTCATCCGGCGGGCTTCGCCCGCCCCCTTCTCCCTCAGGGAGAAGGGAAGAAGCGCATCGCAACCAACCGTGCTAGGCAAAGGCGATCCGGCGGGCTTCGCGGCGTCGCTGCAGCCAGCCGATGACGCGCTCGCGCAAAGCGGCGAGCCGGCGGTCCCATCGGCTGGGATTGAAGATGATCTCGGTGCGATAGAAGGACGGACAGAGGACAGCCGCTTCCGCGACCTCGCCGCAATTGCCGCAGCCGACGCAATTATTGTCGACCGCCGCGACCGGATCGTCCTTGAGCGGATCGTCCGTCGGCTTCAGCGACAGCGACGGGCAGCCCGAGAGGCGGATGCAGGCGTGGTCGCCCGAGCAGATGGCCTCGTCGACGCCGAAGCGCTCCTTCACCATGCGCTCACCCGCCGCGACGCTCTTCGCGAAGAGAGGCCGCACGCGCCGCTGCTTGTTCAGCATGCATTCGGACGAGGCGACAATGATCTTCGGGCCCTCGGCCTTGGTCGTCAGCGCCTCGCGCAAAGTGTCGCGCACCTTGGCGACGTCGTAGGTGCGGTCGATCTGCCTGACCCAGGTCGCGCCCACCCCCTTGACCGCATCGACGATGGAATTGTTCGTCTTGCGCCGCGGGTTAAGCGCCCGACGACGGAATGTCCTGCCCGCCGGTCGCGGCCGAATAAAAGTTGTCGACGATCAGCGTGACGCCATCCTGCTTGTTGAACACGGCGTTGCCGATCGAAGTCGCCAGCCCATTATGCCAGAACCCGCCGTCGCCCATGACGGAAATGACGCGCCGGTCGGACTTCACATTGAACGCCGAAGCCGAGGCAGGCCCGAGGCCATAGCCCATCGTCGTCGTGCCGAGGTTGAAGGGCGGCAGGATCGAGAACAGATGGCAGCCGATGTCGGCCGAGATGTGGTGCGGATCCGAGCTCCTTCTCGACCAGTTTCATCGCGGCGAAGATCGGCCGCTCCGGGCAGCCGATGCAAAAGCCGGGCGGGCGCGGCGGCACAGCCTTGGCGAGCGCCTTGACCTTCTCGTGCGCGAGAACTGGCGCAGGATCGGGGACCGGCGGCTGATTGCGCAACAGTTCGGGTGCACGCGCCAAAAGAAAGGCGCGCACGCCGGAAACCATCGCGGGCGCCGTATACTCGCCGCCCATCGGCAGAACGTCCTTGCCGGCAACCTTGGTCTGGATGTCGCGGCGGCGCAGCAGCGTGTTCAGCGCCTGCTCGAGATAGTCGGGCGCTCCTTCTTCGACCATCAGCACCGCTGACTTGCCCAGGCAGAATTCGACCATCTCGTCGTCGATGATCGGATAGGCGACATTGAGGACATAGATCGGGATCGAGGACTCGCCATAGACGTCGGCGAGCCCCAGTTGCTGCAAGGCGCGCAAGACGCCATTGAACAGCCCACCCAGAACAATGACGCCGACCTTGGCCTCCTTGGGGCCAAAGAATTCGTTGAGCTTGCGGCTCTTGATGAATTCGACCGCGGCCGGCCAACGCTTCTCCAGCTTCTCCTTCTCCTGCACATACGAGGCCGGCGGAAGCACGATGCGGTTGACGTCACGGATCGGATTTTCCAGCGCCTGGCGCAGCGCGAAGGCGGGTCTCTTGTTGTCCTTGGCGACGAATTGCCCGTGAACGTGGCAGGCGCGGATGCGCACTTCGAGCATAACCGGCGAGTTCGAGGCCTCCGACAATTCGAAGCCCTCCTCGACCATGCGGACGAGCGTCGGCAGATCCGGGCGGGGATCCATGAGCCAGATCTGCGACTTCATC
This sequence comes from uncultured Alphaproteobacteria bacterium, assembly GCA_963820095.1. Lineage (GTDB taxonomy): Bacteria > Pseudomonadota > Alphaproteobacteria > Rhizobiales > Beijerinckiaceae > Roseiarcus. The sequence goes on along the minus strand of CAWFZA010000013.1, from coordinate 231,366 downwards.
GCATAAGCATGGCTGCGCTCCTGCATGATGGAGGAGCCCTCGCCATAATCCTCGCCGATGACGATCAGCGCGCCCCCGGTGACGCCGCTCGAAGCCAGATTCGATAGCGCGTCCGCCGCGACGTTGGTGCCCGCGGTCGATTTCCAGGTCACCGCGCCGCGCACCGGATACATGACGGAAGCGGAGAGCGTCGCCGCCGCGGCGGCTTCGGAAGCGGAGGTCTCGAAATGCACGCCGAGATCGTTCATCACGTCCTTGGCGTCGGCGAGCACGTCCATGAGATGCGAGATCGGCGCGCCCTGGTATCCGGCGACGTAAGAAACGCCGGATTGAAGCAAGGCTTTGGTGATCGCGAGAATGCCTTCGCCGCGAAAGATCTCGCCTGCTTGAAGTCGCAAGTCCTGAACTTCGCGCTCGAAGGACCTTTCCGCCATCGGCTCGCTCCCTTCAGGTATTTATTTGCATGAGCATATTTAGCGCCTCGCGCACTGTCAACGACAAGGGCGTGCACACGGAAAAGGCGCGCGCAAGCTACGAAAGAGCGCACACGCATATAAATTCCTCCTCATACAATTGCGCGTCCCATCTTGCCTCGCCAATTCTACTTTGCTAGCGTTGCGATTAACGGTCGGCGCAAGTGGCACGCAAAATGCGAAGTCTTAGGCCATGGGACCGACGGCTCGGATGAATTGGGAGGTTATGCATGGTGGAGGTCACTCGGCGCCAAACCCTGGCGCTCGGCGCGGGCGCGTTTCTCGCCGACCTGCTTGCCGCGGGCGCCGTCCGGGCTGCGGCCAAGGATACGCTCACCATAGCCTATAACGTCAACCTGCCCTCATTCGATCCGACCGACGGCCCATCCGCCGTCAACCCAACCATCCAGGCGATCTATCGCTCCATCTTCGATCAATATATCGGGCAGGGCCCGGACCTCGCGCTCAAGCCCGGCATCCTGACTGCGTGGGGCTGGAACGACGACAAGTCGAAGCTCTGGATGGACGTTCGCCCGGACGTCAAATGGCAGGACGGTTCGCCGCTCACTCCGGAGGATGTCGTCTGGTCGCTCGAACGCGCGGGCAAGAAGGACAGCGCCAATCCGATTTCGTTCATCTGGTCGACTGCCGGCAATTACAAGATCGATGGCAACCGCATCACGGCGGACGCCATCCGCTTCGAGCCGACATTCTTCATGTGGATGGCCTTCCTGACCGGCTATGTCCTGCCTAAGGCCTATTATGAGAAGGTCGGCGCGGAAGGCTTCGAGAAAAAGCCGATCGGCTCCGGCCCCTATATGGTCGACGAATACCAGGGCAACGCCTTCCTCAGAACTCAAGGCCAATCCCCACTATTGGGGCGACAGGCCAGCGTTCGAGACGGTGATCTTCAAGTTCGTGCCAGACGCGACCACCCGGGTCGCCGAGATCGAGTCCGGCTCTTCTGACATCACGCTTGAAGTGCCTTATGAGGAGTTCGACCGCCTGAAGACAATCAAGGGTCTTTCGGGCGTGGCGACGCCGATCTCGGACATCGGCATGATCTTCATCACCAACAAGGAGCCGATGCTGGACAAGAACGTGCGGCTTGCCGCGATCATGGCGATCGACAAGAAGGCGATCGTCGACCGGCTTGTTGCGCGGCTATGGCGTGCCGATCGACACCTTGGAGGCGCCCGAATATTCGGCCTTCGATCCGTCGATCAAAACGCCTTACGATCCCAAAAAGGCGATGGAACTGCTTGCCGCCTCGGGCTACTCCCCTGAGAAACCGGTCAAGTTCACCATCCAGACGACCCGCGGCTTCAAGCCGAAAGACTACGAGATGATCCAGGCGATCGTCGGCATGTGGCGCAAGGTCGGCATCGATGCGAATATCGAGGTCTATGAGATCGCCAAGCACTTCGAGCTCAGAACCACCCACAAGCTCGCGCCCGCCGCCTTCTACAACTGGGGCGACGCGATCGGCGACCCGACGACCTCGACCGGCTTTGCGATGTTCGGTCCTTCACCACACTCGGCCTTCAAGACCGACGACCTCGACGCCAAGATCGGCCCGCTCTGGGGCGAGAAGGACGAGAAGAAACGCATCGACGGCTGGAAGGCGGTCGACGCCTACATCGCCGAACAGGGCTATGTTATCCCTCTCCTGCAATACGTCCAGCCGATCGTCTACAAGTCGGATCTTAAGGTCATCCCGAACAAGTCCGGCGCTCTTCAGCCGACGCTGGTGTCGCCAGCCGCCTGAGCGGCGGAACGGCGATCGCGCCCAAGCGCGGTCGCCTTGGGCCGCGTTAGGTGAAGGCGTGAAGGGATGATCGCGCTTGCCATCCTGCGACGTCTTCTGGTGGCGCTCGTTACGTTGGTTGGCGTCGCGATTGTCGTTTTCGTTCTTTTAAGAGTTCGTGCCCGGCGATCCCGTTGCGATGATGATCTCGCCTGGCGCAAGCGCGGCGGACATCGCCGCGCTCCGCGCGCATTATGGCCTCGACGGCAGCCTCATGTCGCAATTCGCCGTCTGGGTCCGTTACGCCCTGCACGGCGACTTCGGAACCTCGATCTCGCTGCATCGCGATGTTCTGGCTCTCCTTGCCGAGCGGCTTCCCGCAACGCTCGAGCTCGCGACCGCGGCGCTGGAATTCGCGGTGATCGTCGGAGGCGCCGTCGCAATTCTCGGCGCGATGACGCGCCGGACATGGGCGGAGCCGGTGATCGACGCGGTCAACGGGCTTCTGCTCGCCATTCCCGACTTCGTCTGGGCGCTGGCGCTGGTGCTTGCTTTCGGAGTGGTATGGCCGCTGCTGCCGCTGACCGGCCGGGTGAATCCCAGCGTCAGCGCGGGCATGACGACGCCCTTCTACTTCATCGAGAGCCTTGTGAGGCTCAGGTTCGACGTGTTCTTCGATCTTCTCAAGCACCTCGCCCTGCCGACGCTGGCGCTCGGCCTTCCTCTCGCGGCGGTGATCGCGCGCGTGCTCAAGGGCGCGCTCAATGAAGCCATGGCGCAGGACTATGTGCTGCTCGCGCGGCTCAAGGGCATGTCCGAGCTCCGGCTCGTGTTGCAGGAAGCTTTGCGCAACGCGATCGGCCCGACGCTTGCCCTGACCGGGGTGCAGTTCACCTTCCTCATCGGCGGTACGGTGATCATCGAGCGCATTTTCGCTTATCCCGGCATCGGCAACATGGCGATCGAGGCGGTGATCAATCGCGATCTGCCCTTGATACAGGGCCTCGTGCTGGCGTTCGCCGTCATCTTCATCCTGATCAACATCGCGGTCGATCTCCTCGTCGCCCTGTTCAATCCGAGGCTTCGCCATGCTTAGGCGGGTGCGCCTCATATGACGGAGACCTCCGTTCCTTCGTTTCTCGCCGCGTCTGGGCCGAGCCCTGCATCGCGGCGTCTGCGTGCGCTGCTCGCCGAGCCGAAGGTGACGATCGGCGGCGGGTTTATCCTGGCGCTGATCCTGATCGCGCTGTCCGCGCCATGGATCGCGCCGAAGAATCCGCTCGACCAGGATCTCATGCTCGCTTCGCTGCCGCCGGCGGGACTCGCAAGCGCGGAGCCGGGTTATTATTTCGGCACGGACGACCTTGGCCGGGACGTGCTTTCGCGCCTCATCTACGGCGCGCGAATCGCGCTGATCGTGGCCTTCGTCGCCGCGAGTTCTCGCGGCCCTCGCGGGGACTGCCCTCGGGCTGCTTGCCGGCTGGTATCGCGGCTGGGTTGACGGCGCGATCTCCCGGCTCGTCGACATCTGGATGGCCTTCCCGCCGGTCTTGCTCTCGATCCTTCTTGTCGCCGTGTTCGGCGCCGGCGTCGGCTCGGTCATCGCGGCGATCGCCATCATCGACTGGACGCGCTTCTGCCGTGTCGTCCGCGCCGAGACCATGGCGCAGGCGCAGGCCGACTATGTCACCGCGGCGCGCGCCGTTGGCTTTCCGCCGTTCCATATTCTTATGCGTGAGATCCTACCCAATGTGGTCCCCGCCCTGCTGGCGCTCGTCAGTCTCGAAATGGGCATTGCGGTCATCGTCGAGGCGATCCTGTCGTTTGTCGGCCTGTCCGTGTCGTCGGACACGCCGACCTGGGGCGGCATGATCGCCGAAGGGCGGCAGTTCATCCATCAGACTTGGTGGGTTTTCGCCGCGCCGCTCGCCGCGCTGTTCGCCACCGTGCTCGCATTCAATCAGCTCGGCGACGGATTGCGGCGAGCGCTCGACCCGGTGCTGATGCGATGACGGCGCCGATCCTCTCCATTCGGTCCTTGAGCGTTGTTTCGGAACTCGCGAAAGCTGAGCCGATCCTGCGGAATGTGAGCCTCGATCTTGAGGCCGGCGAAACGCTTGGGCTCGTCGGCGAAAGCGGCGCCGGCAAGTCAACCATCGTCAAGGCGCTGCTTGGGGTGCTGCCGCGCACGGTCAGGGTCACGAAAGGCGAAATTCTGTTTGAAGGACGGGATCTGAGAACCATGCCGCGGCGCGAGACGCGCTTAATCTTCGGCGACGCCATCGCGCTCGTGCCTCAGGACCCGATGACTGCGCTCAACCCAGGCCGGCGCATTGAGGCGCAGCTGACAGACGGCCTGCGGCTCCGCAGGAGACTGAGCAATTCCGAGGCGCGGACGCGCGCTCTCGAACTGCTCGCCGAAGTGCGTATCCGTGACCCCGAGCGCGTGCTGCGCTCCTATCCGCACCAATTGTCGGGGGGCATGCGTCAGCGCATCCTGATTGCGGCGGCTTTCGCGCTCGAACCCAAAATCATCGTCGCGGACGAGCCGACAACGGCGCTCGACGTGACGGTCCAGAAACAGATTCTGCGGCTCATTCGCCAGATGCAGGAAGCGCATCGGACCGCCGTCATCTTCGTGACTCACGATCTCGGCGTCGTGGCGCAGATCTGCGGTCGGATGACGCTCTTGTTCGCTGGTGCGGTGGTTGAGTTTGGCCGGACCGCCGACATTCTCGCAGCGCCTCGCCACCCCTATACGCGGGCTCTGATCGCCGCGGGGCCACGTTACGATCGGCCCGACGCGGGGCTTAAGCCGGTGCCGGAAACTTTGGTCGCTGAGCTGCGGCTCGAAGTCGCCGGGACGGGTCGGTAGAGAGCGAATTGCTTTTGGATCTACTCATCCCTCATTCTGAGGCGCCCCGCGTCGACGGGGCCTCGAAGAATGGTCCAGTTGGCGCCGCCCGTTCCGCGGGAACTGGAGCGTCCTTCGAGACGCGCCTTCGGCGCTCCTCAGGACGAGGCGGAGAACGGCAGGTGACTTCGCCTAGATACAAATTGGCCTAGGCCGTTGCATGGGTAAGGACCTCTTCGTCGCGACCGGCGTCGATGTCGCGTACGGCGGCAGGCGGCGCCTGAACGGCCGACGTGCGGGCGGCGTCAAAGTCCTGCATGGCGTGGGTCTCAGGATAGGCCGCGGCGAAACCGTGGGCATCGTCGGCGAATCGGGGTCCGGCAAGACGACGCTCGGCCGCGCGCTCTTGCGGCTCATCGCCATCGACGCCGGCAGCATCGCTTTCGACGGGCAGGACATCTCGCGACTGCCGGAGTTGCAAATGCGGCCGGTGAGGCGCCGCATGCAGATGATTTTCCAGGACCCGATGACCTCGCTCAATCCGCGCCACACGGTCAGGCGAATCCTTCTCGAACCGCTCCTCTTTCATCGGGTCGCGCAGAACAGCGCTGACGCCGAACGCCGCGTGCGCGGTTTCTTCGATCGTGTCGCGCTGCCGCTTTCTTGCCTTGACCGAACGCCGCACGAACTTTCCGGCGGGCAGCGCCAGCGCGTGGGCATCGCGCGCGCCGTGCTGCTCGAGCCGGACTTCGTGCTGGCGGACGAGATCGTCTCGGGCCTCGATGTGTCGACGCAGGCCCAGGCGCTCAATCTTCTCAAAGACCTGAGTCGCGACCTCGGCCTCGCCATGGCGTTCATCAGCCACGACCTCTCCGTGGTCCGGGCCGTTTGCGATCGGGTCTATGTGATGCAGTCAGGCCGGGTGGTCGAGGAGGGCCGCTGCGACGACGTCTTCGCCGCGCCCAAGAGTCGCTACACCAGGCTCCTCATCGACGCCATCCCGCTGCCGGAAATCGATCCGGATTGGCTCGGCCGCGACGTTGCGCCGGAGACGGATTGAGCTCGCCCTTGCGTCTCAGTCCAGCATGGAGGCCAGGACATCGAAGGCGCGATCGATATCGGCCCTGATCGCCGCTTTTGCCGAAGCGGCGTCGCCTCGTTTGAGCGCCTCGGCCGCAAGCCGATGGCTCGAGTTGGCTGACACATAGTTGCCCGAGCCTTGAAGCAGGTTGAAGTAGGGGCTGATTTGCAGCCATAGGCTCTCGATCAGCGCCACTGACACCGGAGACCCGGAGGCGCGATAGATCGTGAAGTGAAACGAGCGGTTGGCCTTGAGATAGGTCGTCGTCTCGCCTGACGCGATCGCCTGGTCCATGCGGCCAAGGTCCCGCTCAAGCGAGGCGAGGCCTTCGGCGTCGATGCGTTTGGCCGCCCATGCGGTCGTCGCGCCCTCGACCTCGCGACGTACATTGCGGAGGTCCGCGAACCGTTCGAGCGTGATCGGCGGAACGCCGATGCTGCGTCCGGACACCACGGTCAAGGCGTTGGAGGCGGTTAGCCGCTTGAGCGCCTCCCGCACGGGCATGGCGCTGACGCCGAACGCCTCGGCCAAACTTTGGATGGTGACGAGGCGACCCGGCGGGATGTCGCCGTCGAGAATCAGATTCGCCAATCGGTTGTAGACGCGTTCCTGCAAGGTGTCGCGTGCGACGGGCGCCGATCGAATATCCGCCTGAGCGACGGCCGCGACCGTCATTGCAACCGCCTGTCAGTTTCACGAGGCCTGGAGTCCCCATGTCTTGCGCCTTTCATGATTTGTGATCTATGATCAAAAGTCAACGGCCAGCAAGGCCGCCAACGGGAGGAGGACCTGATGAGACTATCGTCGTGTGTCGTCGGCGCCGCCGCGCTTGGAGCCACATTTCTGGCGAGCGCGGGGATCTCCGCACAGGCTGCGGACAAGTTCAAAGTCTTTCTCAGCATGAGCTATATCGGCAATGACTGGCAGGCCGAGGCGGCGAACATGGTCAAGGCCATGGCCGACCACACGTCGCTTCGCGACAAGGTGGACCTGACGGTTCAGGTCGCGGGCCCCAACGCGCAGCGGCAGATCCAGCAGATCAACGCCATGGTCCAGCAGGGCGCGAAGGCGATCGTGGTTTACCCAATCTCGCCCACGGCGCTCAATCAGGTGGTGAAGAACGCCTGCGACAAAGGCGTGGTCATTTTCGCTTATGACGCCGAGATTACCGAGCCTTGCGCCTACAACACCCACATCGATCAGGAGGAGGCGGGCCGGGTCACGGCCCAATGGCTGGTCGACAAGCTCGGCGGCAAGGGCAACATAGTGGTCATAACGGGCGTGCCGGGAACCTCGGTCGATACGCAGCGCACCGCAGCGGCGAAGGCGGTCTTCGCCAAACATCCCGACATCCATGTTGTTGGCGAGGCAGTGGGTATGTGGTCGCAGGCGGTCGCCCGCACCGAGCTTTCGAAAATCCTCGCGACCCACAATTGGAATGAGATCGACGGCTTGTGGATGCAGGTCGGTTGCTACACGGCGGCGTCGATGCAGGACGAGGCCGGCATCGCTGACAACAAGAAGAGGCCTTGCGCAGGCGAAGGATCGAACGGCCATCGCATCCAAATGCTGCCGGCCGACACCAAGGTTGACGGCGCCGCGGGCACCTATCGGCCGATGGGATATGCGAGCATCTCCTACGCTTCGCCGCCCTATTCCGGCGGCCTCGCGCTGAAGCTCGCCGTCGACAAGCTCGAAGGTAAGGACGTGCCAAAGCTCACCAAGCTGCCGCTGCCGGTCGTCACCAACGATACGATCAAGCTGTGCGAAGAAGGCACGTGGGCCGAGATGAAGGCAGGGTGCAACGTCTTCAAGCCATCGATCGTCTCCAACCCGGGCTGGTTCGCCTCGATCTTCTCCGACCAGACGCCTGAGATCGGCTTGGACGCAGCGCTGGTCGGCCAACCTGAACACTGATCCAGCTTTGAGGTGGAGGCGAAGCGCTTCCGCCTCAAAACCCTTCGCTTCATGGGCCGCCGCTTGCCGGGACAAAATGCGTACATGACGGGGGCGTCCGGCGCGGCAGTGTCCGTCGTCAACCTGCGCAAGACCTTCGGCGCCACCGTCGCGGTCGACGATGTCTCGTTCACGATCGCAAAGGGAAGCGTGCACGCGCTCATCGGCGAGAACGGCGCCGGCAAATCCACGATCGTCAAGGTTCTCTCAGGATTGATTCTGCCGGACGCCGGCGGCATCGAGATCTTCGGCCAGCCCGCGCGCCTGCGCTCGCCTCGCGTTGCGCACGCCCTCGGCGTTCAGACGGCCTTCCAGGAAATGACCCTGGTCCCCGACCTGACCGTCTTGGACAACATGCTCCTGCCCTATGCGCCGACGGGCCCCATCGGGATGGTCCGCCGCAGAAGCGCCGCTGCGGCGCTGCGCGAACATCTCGCCTCGCTGGGCTTCGATGTCGACCTCGACGCCGAGGTCGGCGATCTCGATCTCGCCGTACAGCAAAAAATCGAGATCGCCCGGGCCGTCTTCCGCAAGCCGCAGCTGATCCTGCTCGACGAGCCGACATCGACCCTGGCAGGCCGCGACGTCGATTGGCTTGGCGCCCTGATCGCCCGCCTCAAAAGCGAGGGTGTCACGGTCGTGTTCATTTCGCATCGGATGCGAGAGGTCCGCGCGTTCTGCGATCGGCTGACCATCTTACGCAACGGTCGCCACATCACGACCGGCGCGGTCAGCGATTTCAGCGAGGATGAGGTCGTCGAAATGATCGTCGGCCGGTCGATCGCGCAAACATTCCCGCCGCGGCCTGTAGCCCGGCCGGCGGACGCGCCAGAAGTTTTCGCAGTGCGCAACCTCGCCGCGGGGGCGAAACTGGAAAGCGCCAGCTTCGCTTTGCATCAAGGCGAAATCCTCGGCGTGGCCGGCCTTCAGGGAATGGGGCAGCTTGACCTGTTCCTGGCCTGTTTCGGCATGGCCCAGATTCGCGCCGGAGAGATGCGGCTCGACGGTCGTCCGGTTGTGATCGGCGCTCCGAGCGACGCGCTCAAGCCGAACGTCGGCATCGGTCTCGTGCCCGAAGATCGCAAGAGCGAGGCGCTGTTCCTGAACCTATCCGGCAAGCACAACGCCTCCTTGCCGGTGATCGAACGGTTCGCCAGAGGCGGTCTCATCGACAAGACGCGCGAGGCCAACGAAGTTGCTCGCGTCTTCGAGCGCGTCGAGGTCGAGCGCCGAGCCCTATGGACCCACGTGTCCGCATTCTCCGGCGGCAATCAGCAAAAGATCGCCATCGCCAAATGGCTCCTTGCCGAGAGCCGCATTCTGCTTCTGTTCGATCCAACTCGCGGCATCGACGTCGGCACCAAGCATGAGCTCTATGTGCTAATGCGCAACTACGTGGAGGCGGGCGGGAGCATCCTCTTTCACTCGACCGAAATCCCCGAACTGGTCCATCTCTGCGATCGGGTGATCGTGCTGTACAGCGGCCGGCTGGTCGCCGAGATCGCGGCGAAGGATCTCACCGAACGCGCGATCATGTGGCCGGCGCTCGGCGGCGAGAGCCTGCGCGAGGAGGCTGTCGCGTGAGCGTTCGCGCCCTCGAGGCCGCCGCACCGGCGCGCGCGACGTTATGGCTCCGTCTCGCCCGCGGCCGCGGGCTGATCACGGCGATCGTCGTCTTTCTCGTGCTTCTGTTGGTTGTCGACGCGGTCAACACCGCGCCGCTTTCCTATTTCGATGTGAGCTTCCTTGCGAGCGGCGGCGCCTCGCTCGCAATCGCCGCATTCGGCGAAACCCTCGTCATTCTCGTCGGCGGCTTCGACCTGTCGGCAGGCGCCGTGCTCTCCCTCGTCAACGTCGTGTTGGCGGCGAGCATGAGTCCGACAAATCCGGACGCGTCGGTCTTCTTATGGACGCTGGCGGGAGTCGCGGTCGGGGCGGCGGTCGGCGCCTTCAACGGTCTGTTCATCGCCTTTCTACGGCTGCAGCCGATTGTGGTGACGCTCTCCACAATGTTCATCGTGCAGGGCGTCACGTTGTTGGTCATGGAGAAGCCGGGCGGTTTTGTTTCTCCTTCGCTCGGAACCTTCTTCCTTGGCGACGCCATTCCGAACAGGCTGCCGATGCCGCTCGTCCTTCTCCTCGCGCTCGTCGCCTTTTGGCTGTGGCTCAAAAACACCCGGTTCGGAACTGCGATCTACGCCGTCGGAAGCGACGCCGACGCAAGCGCCGCGACGGGCGTCCGCGTCATGCTGGTGCGGTTCGGCGTCTACGTGCTCGCGGGCGGCTTTTATGGTCTTGCCGGCGTCTTCATCAGCGCCCAGACGGGCTCGGGCGATCCCCTCGTGGGCAACCCTCTCCTCTTGTCGATCTTCGCCGCGGTCGTTGTCGGCGGGACCCGCCTCGGCGGTGGACGCGGCGGCCCGATCGGCTCGATCGTCGGCGCCTACATCCTGATGATCGTCGTCAATATCCTGCTCGTGCTGAACGTGTCGGCCTATTACTCGAGCATCGCGGAAGGACTGATCCTTCTCCTCGCGGTGCTCGCCTCGTCCATATCGCGCGACTCGACATTGGCCGGTCAGATCCGCAGCGGGCTCATTCACCTGACTGCGTGGAGAAAGGGCATGCTGCCGCGCCAGATCGGCGGCGGGGACCGGCGCCTCGTGCGTGGGAGGCTTGAATGAACGCTCAACGTCTCCCTTGGCCGGAACAAGCTGGCTCACGCGCCACGCTCAGACGCTGCGCTACGCGCTCCCGGCCTATGTCTGCTTCCTGATCGTTCTGGTGGTGACGCAGCTTGCGCTCGGACATGCCGTCACCAACTGGCGCTATTGGGACGCCCTTGTCGTTCTCTCGGGCTTCCTAGCCATCCTGGCGCTTGGCCAGGGGACGGTTATCCTGACCGGCGGCCTCGATCTCTCCGTACCGTGGACGATCGGATTCTGCGGCATCCTGCTAGCCGGCATGGTGCAAGGCTCCGACGTGGCGCTCCTCTATGCGCTGCCCGTCGTGCTGGCGCTGGCCTGCCTCATCGGCTTCGTCAATGGCGTGGGCGTCGTGGCGCTAGGATTGTCTCCGATCGTGGTGACCTTGGCCATGAATGGTTTCTTGCAGGGCGCGGCGCTGCTTTATTCCCATGGAACGCCGGCCGGCTTCGCCTCGCCGCTTTTGCGCTGGTTCATGACTGGACATGTCGCGGGCGTCACGCCGGTCGTATTTTTCCTGGTCGCCTTTGTCATCTTCGCCACGGTCCTTCTGTCGGACACGCCGTTCGGGCGGCGGGTTTATGGAATCGGCAATGGGATTCGCGTCGCGCGGCTCTCGGGGATTTCAGTCGGCCGCACGACCATCGGCGTCTACATGCTGTCCGCGCTCTGTTCGGCGCTTGTCGGCATACTGCTCACCGGATTTTCCGGGCAGGGCAGCCTCGGAATGGGCGACGACTATCTCCTTCCCTCGATCGCTGTGGTGGTGGTCGGCGGGGCGTTGATCACCGGCGGCCGGGGGAGCTATCTCGGAATGCTTGGCGGCGCCCTGTTGCTGACCTCGCTGCAGACGCTGCTTGCTGGCACGACCTTGCCCTACGCGACGCGAACGATTCTGTTCGGCCTTGTCGTTCTTGTCGCAGTGATGGCGCTGCGCGACAGGCGAGCCTGACTATCGGAGTGACTGAATGAGCGATCCCGCTGACATCTTTGCGCTTCCGGAGACGCTGCGCGTCCTGGTCACAGCCGGCGCGTCGGGCATCGGGCGCGCGACCGCCGACCTGCTCATCGCTCGTGGCGCCCAGGTCCATATTTGCGATGTTTCCGACGAGTTCCTCGCCGACTACCGCGCTTCCCATCCGAGGGCCGGCGTGACGAAAGCTGACGTCTCCTCGGACGCGGACATTGGGCGTCTATTCTCCGACGTCAAAGCGTCCCTTGGCGGGCTTGACGCGCTGATCAACAACGCGGGAATCGCCGGGCCGACCGGCGGCGTCGATGAGATCAAGCCGGAAGACTGGCGCCGCACGATCGACATCTGCCTCACCGGGCAGTTCCTGTGCGCGCACTTCGCCGTGCCCATGCTCAAGGCCGCGGGAGGAGGCTCGATCGTCAATCTGTCCTCGGCCGCGGGCCGGTTCGGTTACGCATTCCGGACTCCCTATTCGGCGGCCAAGTTCGGCGTGATCGGGTTCACTCAAAGCCTCGCCAAGGAGCTGGGCCCGGCCAACATCCGCGTCAATGCGATTCTGCCGGGCATCGTCGAGGGACCGCGCATGTCCGCGGTGATCACTGCGCGCGCCAAACAGACGGGCGTCAGCTACGAGGCGATGGAAAAGACCTATCTCGAGCGGGTGTCGATGCGGCGGATGGTGACGGCGAGCGATGTCGCCGCAACCATTGCATACCTTTTGTCCCCCGCGGGGCGTAACATATCCGGCCAATCGATCGGCGTGGACGCCAACGTCGAGACATTGTGACTGCGGGGCTCCTCGCGTTTGGAGAAGAACATGACAAGAGTGGCTGTCGTCGGTACCGGCTTCGTCGGCCGCGCGTGGGCGATCAGCTTTGCCCGCGCCGGTCACGAGGTCGCCCTTTGGGATCAGGACGAGGAGGCGCCCCGCAAAGCTCTGACCTATATTGAGGGGCTTTTGCCGGATCTCGAGACGAACGATCTTCTGGCCGGCGCCTCGGCGAATGAAGTCGCAAAGCGAATCCGCTTGGCGGCGACACTCCAGTCGGCGCTTGAAGGAACCCTCCACGTCCAGGAGAACACGCCGGAGAATGTCGAGGTGAAGCGGATGGTGTTCGCCGAGCTCGACGCGGCCGCGCCGCCTGACGCCGTGCTGGCGAGCTCGACTTCCGCGATCCTTCCGTCCGCCTTCACTGAAAACCTTAAAGGTCGCGCGCGCTGCCTCGTCATCCACCCGATCAATCCGCCTTATCTCATTCCCGCCGCAGAGATTGTCCCAGCGCCGTGGACTGATCCGGCTTTTGTCGATCGCGCGGCGAAGTTCCTGCGCGCCGCCGGTCATGCGCCGATCGTGATGAAGCGCGAGCTCGACGGCTTCGTCATGAACCGGCTACAGGGCGCGCTCCTCGAGGAGGCCTTCCGGCTCGTCGAGCAGGGGTACGCGGGAGTTGAGGACGTCGATGTCGGAATTCGTGAAGGTCTCGCGTTGCGCTGGTCCTTCATGGGTCCGTTCGAGACCATCGACCTCAATGCTCCCGCCGGGATTCGCGACTATTCCGATCGCTATCAGGGCATCTATTCCGGCATCTTCGCATCGACGCAGTGGCGTGTCGATTGGAGCGGGCCGGTCATGGAAAAAATCGAATCCGAGCGGCGCGAGCGCTTGGCCGCGGACCGACTCGCGGAACGCCAGGCTTGGCGAGATCGCCGCCTGATTGCGCTCGCGGCCCATAAGCGCTGGGCGGACAAGACCATCGGCGACTAAGGAACGGCGTAGAGAATAGGGAACATCGGTCACATGGCTCAGTCGAACAAGGTCATCATCACCTGCGCTGTGACGGGGGCGATCCACACCCCGTCCATGTCGTCCTACCTTCCGGTTACGGCCGACCAGATTGCCGAGGCCGCGATCGCGGCGGCCGAGGCGGGCGCCGCGATTGTCCACTTGCACGCGCGCGACGAGAAGACCGGCCGGCCCGATCAAAGTCCGGAGGCCTTCGGGCGCTTCCTGCCGCGCATCAAGCAGTCGACAAAAGCGGTGCTGAATCTGACCACCGGCGGCGCGCCCTTCATGACGGTTGAGGAGCGTGTGAAACCCGCGGCGACGTTCAAACCGGAGGTGGCGTCGCTCAATATGGGCTCGATGAATTTCGGGCTTTTCCCGATGCTCAATCGCTTCAAGACCTTCAAACATGATTGGGAGCCGCAGGCGCTGGAGAACTCGCGCGATCTCGTGTTCCGCAACACGTTCAAGGACATCGAATTCGTGCTGCGCACGCTCAGCGGCTCCGGGACGCGCTTCGAGTTCGAATGCTACGACACCGGGCATCTCTATAACCTCAATCACTTCCTTGAGCGCGGCCTCGTCAAGCCGCCGCTGTTCGTCCAGACCGTGTTTGGCATCCTGGGCGGGATCGGTCCTCATCCCGAGGACGTCATGCATATGAAACGGACCGCCGACCGTCTGTTCGGTAGTCAGTACAAATGGTCGGTGCTCGGGGCCGGCCGCAATCAGCTACCCATCGCCGCGATGGCCGCCGCGATGGGCGGAAATGTCCGCGTCGGGCTCGAGGACTCCCTCTGGTCAGGTCCGGGCAAGCTCGCTGCGAGCGGCGCTGAGCAGGTGCGCGCCGCCCGCCAGATCATCGAGGGGCTTGGGCTCGCGATCGCGAGCCCGGACGAAGCCCGCGAAATCCTGGAGCTCAAAGGCGGAGACAAGGTCGCCTTCTGATCGCTTCCGCCGCACGAGGCCTTGAACCGCTCGCCGACGTTGGCCCAAGCGCCCCGTTTAAAAGCAAAATAATGGAGGGAGGAGCTGATGCGCATCGAAGTGCTGATCGACGTCAAACCCATTCTCGGCGAGGGGCCTCTGTGGGATGTCGACGAGCAGCGCCTCTATTTCATCGACAGCTTCGGCTGCAATGTCTTCCGTTGCACCGCCGACGGGCGAGAGGTGCGCGCTTGGGACGTGCCGGCGAAGATCGGCTCCATGGCGTTGCGCCATGAGGGCGGCGCGGTCGTGTCGCTCGCCAACGGATTTCATTTTCTTGATTTCAACAGCGGCGATTGTCAGCTTATCGTCAATCCTGAGCGTGATAAGCCGGACAATCGCCTCAACGACGGCAAGGTCGACAAGCGAGGCCGATTCGTCGCCGGCTCAATGGACACGATGGAGGAGGGTCCGAACGGCGCGCTCTATCGCCTCGACCCTGACCTTTCGCTGCACAAACTCGACGACGGCATTATCGTTTCGAACGGGCCATGCTGGAGCCCGGATGGGCGCATCTTTTATTTTACCGACACCTGGACAGGCGAGATCTGGGCCTACGACTATGACCTCGACACCGGCGCCGTCTCCAACCGGCGGACCTTTTGCAAGGTCGACCGTTCGCGCGGCGGCGCGGCGGACGGCTCGACTGTCGACGCCGAAGGGTGCCTCTGGAACGCTCTCGTCTACGACGGTCGCCTCGTCCGTTACACGCCGGACGGAAAAGTGGACCGCGTCATCGAGATGCCGGTCAAGAAAGTGACGAGCGTCATGTTTGGCGGCCCAAACCTCGACATCCTTTATGTGACGTCGATGGGGAAGCCTCCTCTGCCGCGCTTTCCGGGCGACGGCGTTCTCCGCGGCAGCCTTTTCGCCATTCACGATCTCGGCGTCGGCGGCGTTCCAGAGCCGCGTTTCGCCGGTTGACAATCAAGCCGGCGGCTGAAGATGACGACGCAAGTCAGCAGGAATCCGCGCCGGGCGGCCGTCGCGAATTGATGCCACCAAGACGTCAGCGGTCGCCAACTCCTTGTCGGCGCGCACGACGCGCTGCTGAAACATGATCGAGGCGCCGCGCACGGCGGCGGCGCTGGTCTCGACCTCCAGGAGGTCGTCCATCATCGCCGGCGCCAGATAGTCGATTTGCAGCGAGCGCACCGCGAACACGACGCCTGAGCTTTGGGCAAGATCGCGATGCGCGAACCCACGCCGGCGCAGCCATTCGGTGCGGCCGCGCTCGAGAAAGCGCAGATAGGAGGCGTGATAGACCCGACCGGAAAAGTCGGTGTCCTCGTAATAGACGCGAACCCAGAGCGCGTCCGCGGGCGCATGCGGCAAGGCCTACTCCTAAGTTTGACGGCAGCAAAAGGCGTTTTTGCGCGATCTCGTCAACCGTCAAGGCGCGGACCGCTCGGCCGGCGCTTACTTGCCTTACGTTCGCCCAGACCTCGCGGCAAATTTGCTCGCGCCTCGGCGCGGGGCTAAGACGGGCGCCCTATCCCGCGAGCTCGGAGAAATCATGGCTGACAAGGCTGACATCGGCGTCATGGGATTGGCCGTCATGGGCGCGAACCTGGCGCGAAACGCGGCGCACAAGGGGTTCG
This sequence comes from uncultured Alphaproteobacteria bacterium, assembly GCA_963820095.1. GTDB lineage: Bacteria > Pseudomonadota > Alphaproteobacteria > Rhizobiales > Beijerinckiaceae > Roseiarcus. The sequence goes on along the minus strand of CAWFZA010000013.1, from coordinate 215,206 downwards.
GCGTCGCGGTCTTCAACCGCAATCCCGAGCGGACCGACGCGCTGATTGCCGAGCACGGCAAGGAAGGCCGCTTTTTCCCCGCGAAGGCTCTGCCCGAATTCATCAAGAGCATCAAGAAGCCCCGCCCGATTCTGATCATGGTGAAAGCCGGCAAGCCGGTCGATGAGGTGATCGACGAGCTCCTGCCTCATCTCGACGAAGGCGACATCATCATCGACGGCGGCAATTCGCTCTTCACAGACACCGCGCGCCGCTACCAAACCTGCGAAGAGAAAAAGATCCGCTTTGTCGGCATGGGCGTCTCCGGCGGCGAGGAGGGCGCGCTCGAAGGGCCGAGCATGATGCCCGGGGGCGACCGCGAGGCCTGGGACCGCATCGCGCCGATGCTGACCAAGATGGCGGCCCAGGTCGACGGCGTCCCCTGCTGCACCTATATCGGCCCGCAGGGCGCGGGCCACTACGTCAAGATGGTGCACAACGGCATCGAATACGCCGACATGCAGCTCATCGCCGAGGCCTACGACCTCATGAAGAGCGTCTACGGCCTCGACGCGCCCGCGATGGCGGATATCTTCCAGACCTGGAAAGAGGGCGATCTCAACTCCTATCTGATCGAGATCACGGCCGCTGTCCTGCGCAAAACCGACGCGGCCACCGGCAAGCCGCTGGTCGACGTCATCCTCGATGAGGCGGAGCAGAAGGGGACCGGCCGTTGGACGGCGCAGAATGCGCTCGAGCTTGGCGTGCCGCTGACCGGGATCACCGAGGCCGTGTTCGCCCGCGTCGTCTCCTCCAACCGCGCCATGCGCGTCGCGTTCGAAAAGAAGACGCCGCATCCCGCGTCGCAAACGCGGAAGCCGGAGAAGGCGGAGATCGACGCCATCCGGGATGCGCTCTACGCCTCGAAGATCATCGCCTACGCGCAAGGGTTCGAGCAGATGTCGGTCGCTTCCGCCCAGTTCAAATGGGACCTGAAGCTCGGCGACATGGCGACCATCTGGCGCGGCGGATGCATCATTCGCGCCCGCTTCCTCGATCGGATCAAGGAAGCCTATGACCGCGATCCGAAACTCGCCAACCTCCTGTTCGACGATTATTTCCGCGAAGGCGTCCTAAGGACCGAACGCGCCTGGCGGCAGGTGATCGCGCTTGCGGTCGCGAGCGGCGTGCCGACGCCGGCCTTCTCGTCCTCGCTCGCCTATTACGATGGTCTGAGGCGCGCGCGGGGGCCGGCGAATCTGCTGCAGGGGCTACGCGACTATTTCGGCGCGCATACTTATCGCCGCCTCGACAAGGAAGGCAGTTTCCATACCCGCTGGAGCCAGGACGGGACCGAGGTCAAAGTCTAAAGCCACGCGACCATGGCGGGTGCGTCGCGCGACAAGGCCATCAACTCGGCGGCCGCGCCACCTGGGGGATGAACGCCCTCCTCACGCATCTTTGACTTCGATTGACGCATAGGCGCCCGTTCCGTCTTGGAAAGATCATTCTGATTCTCTAGGGGCTGTGGCTTGCCGCGCCGACCCGGCTGATCGTTGCCTTGTTTGGAGACTTGCGATGTCGTTCAGAATTGCCCTCGTCGCGGCGCTCGTCTTCGCTGTCGCGCCCGCTCTCGCCCAGAACCCGACGGTCTCAACCTCGCGCGCAACCATCCAGACGATCAGCGCCGACGGCTCGACTTTGGCCGTGCACACCCGCGCGGGCGAGGATCAAACGGTCCGCCTGACGCCGAAAACCCGCTTCGTCCTCGTTGTTCCCGCCACGCTTACCGAGGTGAAGCCCGGCTCCTTCATTGGCGTCGCCGCCCTGCCGGGCGAGGGGAACGAGCTCAAGGCCCTGGAAGTGCACATCTTTCCCGAGGCGATGCGGGGCACGGGCGAGGGCTTTCGACCCTTCGATCTCGGGCCGAAAAGCTCGATGACCAACGGCGCCATCTCCGCCCGCGTCGACGCAACGACCGGTCCCAAGCTTACTGTGACTTACAAGGGCGGCGAGCAGACCATCGTTGTCGATCCGAAAACGCCGATCGTCGCTTTCGAGCCCGGCGCCCGGACCGACCTCAAGCCCGGCGCGGCGATCATCGCGCGCGGGCCCAAGCAGGGGGACGGTTCGATCGACGCCGCCTTCGTCCTGGTCGGTAAAGACGGGCTCGTTCCGCCCATGTGATCGGGTTCAGCCGAAGGCGGCATACAGCAGGGATTTGCTCGGATAAGCCGCCCGTGGTAGCGGTTCGTGATTCTTGTGCGGGGCGACCAATTGACAATGGCGTTGTCGAGTCCAATCGAGGCCAAGCCGGATTCGGGCACATCTGACTCGTTGTTTACCTTCGTCCTCATCAAGCCGACCCACTATGACGACGACGGCTATCCGATCCAGTGGTTCCGCTCGGTTATGCCGTCGAACACGCTCGCCTGCACGTTCAGCCTGGCTGACGACGCCAGCAAGCGCGAGGTTCTCGGCCCTGGGGTTAGAATCGAAATCGAAACCTACGACGAGACCAACCGCCGCGTGCTGCCGAGCCGCATCATTCGCGATCTCAAACAAAAAGGTGGGCGGGCGCTCATCGGCATCGTCGGGGTTCAATCGAACCAGTTTTATCGCTCGGTGGACCTTGCGCGCCAGTTCCGCGCCGCGGGTCTGCAAGTGTGTATCGGCGGCTTCCATGTCTCGGGCTGCATCGCCATGTTGCCAAAAATGCCCGAAGAGCTGACGGCGGCGCAGGCGATGGGCATATCTCTGTTCGCTGGCGAAGCAGAGGAGCATCGGCTGGACGAGGTGCTGCTCGACGCGTGGAACAGCGAGCTAAAGCCGCTCTACAATTTCATGGACAAGCTGCCGTCGCTCAATGGCGAGCCCGCGCCGATCCTGCCACGCAAGCACATCGAGCGCACCTCAGGCAAATATTCGAGCATCGATCTTGGCCGCGGATGTCCCTATCAGTGCTCCTTCTGCACCATCATCAACGTCCAGGGGCGCAAGAGCCGCTTCCGCAGTCCTGACGATCTCGAGCAGATCATCCGCGCCAACAAGGCGCAGGGCATCGACCGATTTTTCATCACTGACGACAATTTCGCCCGCAACAGCGACTGGGAGATCCTGCTCGATCGAGTGATCGAACTCAAGAAAGAGGGCATCCACGTCGGCTTTACCATCCAAGTCGACACGCTCTGTCACAAAATCCCCAATTTCATAGAGAAAGCCACGGCGGCTGGGGTCAAGCGGGTGTTCCTCGGCCTTGAGAACATCAATCCTGAAAATTTGATCGCGGCCAAGAAGCGCCAGAACAAGATCACCGAATATCGCGTGATGCTGCAGAAGTGGCGTGCGCACGGCGCCTTGACTTATGCCGGCTATATCCTTGGCTTTCCGGCCGACACGAAGGAATCGATCCTCCGCGACGTCGAGATCATCAAGCGCGAGCTGCCGCTCGACATCCTGGAGTTCTTTTTCCTCACGCCGCTGCCCGGCTCGGAGGACCACCAGAACTCTGTTGAAGAAAGGGGTCTGGATGGATCCCGACATCAACAAATACGATCTCAATCATCGCGTTACTCATCATTCAAAAATGACCGACGCCGAATGGGAGGAGGCCTACCAAGCCGCGTGGAAGTCCTTTTATTCCTACGACCACATCCGCACGATCCTACAGCGCGCGGCGCAAATCCCGAACGGGCGCCCGAAGCAAATCCTGAGCACGATCGGCTGGTTCAAGCTGATGATCGATTATGAGGGCGTTCATCCTCTGGAAGGAGGCGCCTTTAGGCTCAAGTACCGGCGCGACCGGCGGCACGACCTCAAGGTGGAATCGCCATTCATATTCTACCCCCGCTACGGCTATGAGATCGTGACGAAGGCGTATCACTATCTGCGCTTCTTCCTCCGCGCGCGCAGCATCCTGAAAGATGTGCTGACGGCGCCTGAACGCTCGACCTACAGCGACCTCGCGATCGAGCCACCGCGTGACGATGAATTCGAACAGCTGTCGCTCTATCATGCGACCAGCGGCGGCGAGGCGGCGCTCGCGCGCAAGGCGCTCGGCGACAGCATTCGCGGCGCGCCAACGCCTCCTACGGTTCCGGTCGCGGCCGAATAGTCGCTGCTGGCTGCGGCGATGATCGAAGCTGCCCAGATTCGAGCCGCCCGCGCCCTCATCGGCTGGTCGCGGGCAAAGCTCGCCGAGACGGCCGGTGTGCCGGTTTCCTACGTCGAGCGTTTCGAGACTCGCGCGTCCGACGAAGCCCCCGACAGGATGCGCGCCGCGCTCGAAGCGGCGGGCGTCGTCTTCATCCCCAAGGATGGCCACGGCGGCATCGGGGTGCGCCTGCGCGAGGCGCACGAGGGCGAATATATCGGCTGGAACGACCTCAACGCGTCGAATGACGAGTGATCCGCCCTGAAGGGGGATCGTCATCGCGTAGGGACGGCCTTGTGCCGGCCGCGACGATGAGCGTCTTATATAGCACCCGCATCGGGGCGACCAACAACGAACGCCAGTAGAGCGCAGAATTTGGCGCTTAGGGCGTTCCTGTCGATGAACCCTGCCGCCGTCATAGCCGGGCTTGACCCATCCGCTCTTCCGGCAGCCAGAAAGACGGCGTGGCTCCGGCGCCAGCTGAACCGTTCTGAAATGACTTTGGTTTTTCGGCGCGAGTGAGGCTTCGTCAGGCGGCCCGCGTGGGGGGCCGGGTCAAGCTCGAACGTCTATGCGCCTGCGCCGGACGGGACCTGAACGTGAAATCTCCGACGTTGCTTCCTCTTGCTGACAACCGCAATCGAGTCAAAGAATTGCACGCTCTCTATGTCTGGCATGGAATTGTCAGTATTCAGGCCGTGTTTGAAATACTGTCTATGGATTTCATCGACCTTATCTTTTAAAAACTCAATTGCGGTCCCTGTTCTCTTCAAACCGCCTTCATATTGAGACCAGTATGCGGTATGCATGTCCTCGATTACATACAACCCACCTTCGCTGAGCAGAGGAAACAGCACTTCGAAACTGGCGCGCTGATGGCTGGCGATGTGCGAACCATCGTCGAGCACGACATCGATCCCTCCCATCTCGGCGACGACGCTGCGAAGAAATCCAGGATCGTCCTGGGAACCGATCCGAACGCTCGCGAACTCGCCATCGTGGGCGGCGCAAGCAGGATTGATGTCGACGCCGAAGATCACGGCTTGATCGCCCAGGAACTTTCGCCAGAGGCCAAGCGAACCTCCCATGAACACTCCGATCTCAAGCATCTTTACTTTTGACCCGACGTAGGGCGCAAGTATTTTATCGTATATCGGTAAGTAATGCAGCCATTTGTGAACGACAGGGCCCTGGTTGGCGAAAAACAGCTCGGCGCAAGGCCCACGGTAGATCGCCCGCAACTCATCGTTGGCCTCGGCGGCAAAGCTGTCGAAGGACGGAGCGGAGTTGAGAGAGGGCAGCGGAAGTCGCCTGCCCAAATAGGATTCCACGCGTCTCCGGGCGGAACCAAGTGAGCGAGCCAAGGTCGGATTTGTCATTATTTCCTCTGGCGGGGTTGCAGCCGGGAGCCAAGTCAGAAAACAGACGGCGGCGCACGCCAAAAAACGCGAATAATCAACGACATGGCATGCGCGGTGGACCGCCAATCCGCGCGCCTAACTACTGTATTCCGGCGGTCGCGACAAGCTCGGGCGGCGACCTTCGGAAGGGCGCGGGAAAGCGCACGACCGAGCGTGAGCGCGAAGTGGTTGCGCGTCGCCGACGCGCCTCATTCTCCGCCGAGGTCCGTGCTAAGCCTTGGGCAAAAGCGCGGGACAGACATGGCGCGGGACAGACATGGCATTCAACATTGAGATCAGGCCTCGAATCAACTCGACAGGCGCGACTGTTTACGCGGTCACCGTGACGATCGACGACCACGAGACGGTCGTGAGCTTCGAGTCGAAGGAGATGGCGGAGGGCTTCGCCGAGACCGAGCGCGCGCGGATCACGGCGCAACAGCAACAAGCGCGAAGCGCCAAGCCGACTTAAACCCCGGCGTCCGTCCGATCGGCCTTGGGGGCATCTTCGTTCGTCGACGACGGCGAATGGCAGGTCCGACAAGACCCTGTCCCCGAAGCGAGCCTGAGTTTATCCGCGAAACGCGGTGCTGAACACATTGGGGCCGGTGTAGACGCCCTGCCTTCTGATCTTCGGGTTCACTCCGAACTCTTCATCAAGGGCGGGCGTCCATCGCCTCCATTGCAGCAGCTTGAAATAGAGTTCCCACTTCCAGGTCGTTGCGTGCAAGAATTCAGAACTCATTTGATCCGTGGTTCACGACATAGGTGACAAGCGGCGCATTGAGGAACTTCCAATCCCAGCCGCGGCCGGAAAAGAATTGCGGCCACTTGTAGTGGCGGGTCTCGCAGAATTCGTGAAAGAGGGGCGGATTGTCCGTCAGCGGCGCCAGCGGGAGCTCGCTCGCCTCCCAGTCGACGGCCGCGCACGAACCGCATTTGCCCCACAGCTTCCCCAGGCTCTGGTACTGATTGGTCCGGGCATCGAGCCGATAGCCGCGCTTGACGACGACCGCCTTCGCGCCGCTCTCAAGAACCGTCTTGCCGAGGTGTCTGGCTACAAGGTCGTCGGCGTCCAGTAGGAACATCCACCCTCCGCCCCGAGCCCTCAGCGCCGCGCCAAGAACCTCGACTTTGCGCATCCGATCGAGTTCCATCTCCGAACGGAAACGGGGGATGTCGAAGTCGACCTGTCGGATCGTCACCCTGTGGTCGAACGCCTCGTCGATGCGGGGGGCCTCATGGCAAGCGATGACCACGCGGATTGGAACGCTCTGATTGAACACCGACCGTAACGTCGCCGCGAGCAAATTCTCGACGCTTGGCCAGTCCGCCGCGACTCTCTTGCTTATCAGGGCAATGCCGAAGGTTACTTCGCTCACGGCGAACCCTTCCAATCGAAGGCGAGCCACTCGCCGCGCGAGGTTGCCTAGCGCCGCGACGTCGAGCGATTGACGGCGCCGCTCGATCCGAAACTCGCTGGCCGACCCCTCAGCTTCCTGCCACGGGAAGGCTTCGACAAGACTGAAAAGTCGTTGAGACCCAACCGCGCCTGTAGATTCTTTCGACCGTCCCCGATCGTGAACGGTCATTCTTATGCGTAATCGGCGCCGCGCCTTAAAGAAAGCTTTGCGGGTCGACGTCGACTGCAACGCGCACCCCGCCGCGCGGTTCGGGCGCGGCGGCCAGCATGGCGCGCAGGAAACCTTGCAGGTCGGCCGATCGCGGCGCCTTGGCGGCGAGGCGGAAACGGTGGCGCTTGCGCAAGACCGCGATCGGCGCTTCGGCCGGACCGAGCAGGATGATTTCGTTCTCGCGAGCGCTGGCCGCCGAGCGGCGCGACGCGCCAGCTCTTGGTCCCAGGCAGGCTATGGGCGGCTCGCGCCAGCAGGCGGGCGTGGGCTTCCGCCGCGCCGCGATCCTCGGCCGAGACAATGATCGCCGCGAGGCGTCCGAATGGCGGCAAGCCGCCGAGGCGACGCTGCTCAGTCTCTTCCCGATAGAAGCGCTCGGCGTCACCGGATAGCAGCGCCGCGATCACCGGATGGTCCGGCTGCCAGGTTTGCAACAAGGCGCGTCCCGGCTTGTCGGCGCGTCCTGCGCGCCCGGTCGCCTGACGCAGGAGCTGGAACGTGCGCTCGGCGGCGCGTGGATCGGCATTGGCGAGGCCGACGTCCGCGTCGACCACGCAGACAAAGGTCAGAAGCGGAAAGTTATGCCCCTTGGCGACGAGCTGGGTGCCGATGATAAGGTCGTAGGCGCCGCGCGCCGCCGCGTCGAGCTGGCCGCGCAGGGTCTCGATTCCGCCCGGCGTATCCGACGACAGCACGAGCGTGCGTATGTCGGGGAAGAGGGCCTCCGCCTCCTCGGCCAGGCGCTCGACGCCTGGCCCGCAGGCGGTGAGCGTGTCGGCCTCATGGCATTGCGGGCAAACTTTAGGCCGGCTTTCGACATGGCCGCAATGATGGCAAACGAGAACGCTGCGGAAACGATGCTCGACCAGCCAGGCCGAGCAATTGGGGCATTCGAAGCGATGGCCGCAATTCCGGCAGAGCGTGAGCGGCGCATAGCCGCGCCGGTTCAGGAACAGCATCGCCTGCTCGCCCTTGGCGCGCGCCTCTTCCACGCAGGCGATGGCGCGCGGCGAGAGCCATGCGCCGCGCGGCGGGCCTTCGCGCTTGAGATCGACCAGGGCGATGTCGGGCAGCGTGGCCTTGCCGAAGCGGGAGGGAAGCTTCAGCCAGCGATAGCGTCCGCTCTCGGCGTTGAACCGGGTTTCGATCGCCGGCGTCGCCGAGGCGAGCACGATCGGCGCTTTCTCCAACCGCGCGCGCACGACCGCCATGTCGCGCGCGTTGTAGATGACGCCCTCCTCCTGCTTGTAGGCCCCCTCGTGCTCCTCGTCGACGACGACGAGGCCAAGGTCGGCGAAGGGAAGAAACAAGGCCGAGCGCGCGCCGACGATCACTCGCGCTTCGCCGCTGGCCGTCGCGGTCCAGACGCGTTCGCGCTGGCGTCCGGTCAGGCCGGAATGCCATTCGGCGGGCGCGGCGCCGAAGCGGGACGCGAAGCGGTCGAGGAACTGGGCGGTGAGCGCGATCTCCGGCAAGAGCACGAGCGCCTGGCGCTTTTGTCGCAAGGCTTCGGCGACTGCCTCGAAGTAAACCTCGGTCTTGCCCGAGCCGGTCACGCCCTCGAGCAGGGTCGACGAGAACGCGCGCTCGGCGACGCGGCGGATGAGATCGTCGGCCGCGACGCGCTGGTCAGCGTTGAGCCGGCTCAAGCGGAATTCCGGATCGAGCGGCGCCGCGCTTCTTTCCGGCGGAAGCGCGACCGCGGCAAGAACGCCGTCGGCGACGAGGCCGTCGATGACGCCGGCCGAGCAGGCGGCGCGCGCGGCAAGCGCGGCTTTCGGCGTTGCCGCGCCGTTCTCCGCGATTGCCGCCAGCACGCGCGACCGCGCTTCGGTCATGCGCGTGGGCGCCTTGCCGGTCGCGACAAGGCCGAACTTGGGCTGAGGCGGCTCGGCGATTTCGCCGGCCCGGATCGCCATGCGCAGGAGCATGCCGCGCGGCGCCAAGGTCCAGCGGGCCGTCCAGTCGATGAAGTCGCGCAGCGCGGCGGGGAGCGGCGGCCAGTCGAGAGCCCCGGCGACGGGCTTGAGATTGTCGCCGCCGCTCGAGCGCACGGACCACACGACGCCGGTCGCGACGCGGGCGCCGAGCGGCATGCGCACGAACGCGCCGGGTTCGAGGTTGAGGTGAGACGGCGCGCGGTAGCTGTAAGCCGTGTCGACCGCGACCGGCGCCAGCACATCGACGACTTCCGATGACGCTTGGCCGAGGTCGAGTTCCGGTCGTTCGTTCGTCATGGGAAGCGAGAGACAAAAAAGCCGGCGGGATCGCCGCCGGCCTTGCTTGCTCGCGACACGATGTTCGCGCCGTTATTCCTTGGCGGCGGCGGCCGCCTTGGCGCTCGGGGTCTCCACCCGCTCGGCGATGCGGGCCGACTTGCCGCGGCGGTCGCGCAGATAATAGAGTTTCGCGCGCCGCACCTTACCCCTGCGCACCACCTTCACCGAGTTCGATCAGCGGCGAATAGACTGGGAAAACGCGCTCCACGCCCTCGCCGTAAGAGATCTTGCGCACCGTGAAATTCTCGTTGAGGCCATGGCCGCTGCGCGCGATGCACACGCCTTCATAGGCCTGGACGCGGGTGCGCTCGCCTTCGGCGACCTTCACGTTGACGACGACTGTATCGCCTGGCTGGAACGCCGGCATCTTCGCGCCGGGCAATTGGGCCGCGTGCTCGGCCTCGATCGTTTGAATGACGTTCACTGGGGGCTCCTGCCGTGACGCCCAGGGCGGAGCCCTGAAGCGAAGCGCTTCGGCGCGCTGTTTTCAGTTGAGGCGCGGCTCTTATCGCAAAGGGAAACGGAAGTCGAGCGATTCCACGACTTGTCCGGCGCTCCGAGCGGGGCGCGCGGTTCCCGCTTCTTGCCCGCGCCGCCCGCTGAAGCCGTTCTCTGCCGTCTTGGCCGGGCTGGACGAGCCGGCCATCCACGCCGCGCCGTCTCAAATGACCAATCTCCTATTCGCTCCGCCGGCGGCAAAGGCTTCCAGGAACGAGCTTTCGTCTGAGAGTTCATGCGCCTCGAGTTCAACTTTCCAAATGCGTGGATAGCCGGGACAAGCCCGGCCATGACATCTCAGAGCCCGCCCCAGTTCCCTCTCCCACCCAACTAAAGGCGTCAGCATAATATTTCCCTCCCCCCTTGCGTTTCCAGTCGTAAGATATATCTTTGCTACGACATATCGTGATATGTCTTGTTGTCAGAGGAGAAACATTATGTTCCATCGTCATTTCGACGATTACGTTCACCACAGCCATGGCCATTTCGGACGCGGGCCGTTTCGCGGCTGGCGGTCGCGGGGCGGAGGCTTCGGCGCCCGGGAAGGCCGCATGTTCGACGGGGGCGAGCTCGAGATTCGTGATCCTGGCGCTGGTGGCGGAGAAGCCGCGCTACGGCTACGAAATCATCAAGGAGCTCGGCGAGCGGGTCGGGGGCGACTATTCGCCAAGCCCGGGCGTCGTCTATCCGACGCTGACCCTGCTCGAAGAGATGGGCTACGCCAGCGCAAGCCAGGACCCGCAGGGCCGCAAGCTCTATACGGTCACGCCTGAGGGCGAGAAGGTCCTCGCCGAGAACAAGCCTCAGGTCGACGCCATCTTCGAGCGCTTCGGCGATCGGGAGTCGCGCTTCGCGGATTTCGTTTCCGTCAAGCGGGCGATGCTCAATTTGCGCTCTGCGCTGCAGCTTCGCCTGCGCGGGCGCGACGCGACGCCGGAGCAGATCCGGGCGATCGTCGACGCGCTCGATGCGGCGGCCAAGGCGGTCGAGCGCGCCTGAACCTCGGACGGGGCAGGATAGGGGAAACTACGGATTGCGGGCTCGAACCACGCTTCCTAAATCGGGTCCTTGAGCTCGCAAGACCTAACCTCGCCCGACAGCATCCCTTACGCCGATCCGGAACGGCGGCTGCGACGGCTCCTTCGCCGGCTGCCGAGCCGGATGCAGGCGATCACGCGCTGGCTGAGGAAGCCCGCCTCGCGCTGGGCGCGCATTCCGGCTGGGATATTTCTGATGATCGGCGGGTGTCTCGCGATCCTGCCGGTGTTCGGCCTCTGGATGCTGCCGCTCGGGCTCCTGCTGTTGGCCGAGGACATCCCGCCCCTGCGTCGCTTTCGCGATCGCGCCCTCGATTGGCTCGAACGGCGCCGGCCGAACTGGTTTGCGGCGGCGGGGCGAGCGGGATCGGACTAAAACACCGCTCGGATTTACAGCAGCCGCTTCACACCGGCCAAGCCATCTTGCAGCCGCTCTCCTCGACAGTGCCTGCAACATCGGAGCCCCGAACAACGCTCGTCACTTTGAACATATCATCCGGTCCGGCGCCGCTCGGCTGGGCGTTGCCGACATAGAGACTGGCTATGAGCTGATTCTGGCCCGCGCGATAAATAGCCGGGTTCGGCCCAAGCGTAATTTCCGACGGCAGCTGAAAGCCTTGCAGGGCTTTCGCCATATCGAGCGCCTTGAGCGAATTGGCTTTGGCGGCGGCGAGCGCGCAGGTCCAGACCGAGACATAGCCGAACCAGGTGCGGGCAGTTGGCACGTGTCCCGTCCGCTTTTTGGCGGCTTCGACGAACTCGGCCACATGGGGAACGCCCGGCTGGCTCCAGTACCATTCCATCACCCATGTGCCGAGGCGCGCTTCAGGCGGAAGACCCCCTAGAATTCTCCACCTCCTGGTGGGCTCCGGCGAGAGGGACCTTCTTGTCGAGGCCAAACTGAACCGCCTGCTTCAGCGCGTTGGTCATGTCGTCGCCCGGGAGAAGAAAGACAATGACGTCGGGATTCGCCGCCTGCGCCTTAATGAGGTAGGACGAGAAATCGACGCTGCCGAGCGGTATCAGATCGCCACCGGCCCGTTCCCCGCCCAATGGAGCGGAAGCCCTGACCATTCCGGCTTCGAGCGTATGGCCAAAGGCGTAATCGGTCGTGAGATAGTAGAACTTCTTGCCGTATTGCTTGATTAAGGATCCCGCCACGGCGTTCGCTTCCATTTGCGTGGTGTTGCAAACGCGAAAGACGTTCCAATGGCAGTTCGCGCCTGTCACCGCGTCCGTGTGGCCTCCGGGAACGATGTGCAGAATCCCCTTCTCGTTCGAGACCTGCGCCATCGCGAGCGACAGAGCGGAGTTGACGTTGCCCAGAAGGAAGTCAACGTTGTCGCCGTTGATCAGCTTGCGCGCTTTCTGAACCGCTGTGCCGGCGTCGCCGCTCGTGGAATCTTCTACTGCAAGCGCCACCGCTCGGCCGAGTATGCCGCCCTTGCCATTGATTTCGTCGACCGCCATTTGACAGCCGATCAGCTCGTTTTTCCCGAGCGCCGCTAAAGGACCGGTCAATGGGTTGTCGATCCCGATCTTTATGACGTCGGCGGCTCGCGCGCCGATCACGAATGGACTTGCGAAATGCGACACGCTTGCGGCGAGTCCCGCGCCAAGAAACGCGCGGCGGCGGATGCGGAACGATGATCCGCTGACGGGCATCGAATCCTCCTTTAAATTAAACGTTCGCGCGAGTGTAGGCGCTCTATTTGTTTTCTTGGTCTAATTCTTGGTTCGATTAGGCGTAAAACTCACAAAAATACTCAAGACTTGTCAGAATCAAGCCAGGACAAATGTCGCTCGACTGAAACGCACTGCTTCGGCACGCTTGTCTTTCTTTTTTGAACTGTCAATAGGTAAAACTACCTATATGTCGACTGGCCCAAAACATCATATCGGTTGTGTCGAATATCCAATCAGGATCGAAAACGGTGCAACGAATCGGGCTTTGACCTCAAAGCGATTGCCTTTGGGTGAGCTGGTCGAAAGGCGACGGCGACGACCATCATTTGCAGAAACTCAGAAATTAGAATAAGCTTGCCGCATGAACAGTCTTGCCTTCCGCGTCGCCTTGACTGCGCGTTCCGATCGAAACGCTCCCGATCCCAGGGAAAAAGCGAGAGGAAAAATTTTTCGCCGAAAATCCTTCGTAACCCGTTGAAAAGTCACGACTTGCACGAGACAATCCGAGGAAATCCAAGGAAATCCAACGCCCATAGTTGGGGGTTTTCGCACCGAAACCGCCAGGAGCCAAGAAAACCCAAAATGGAGCGCGAAGCCGCCGCTCGCCCTCACCCTCTCCAGGACGGAGGGGAAGCTTACACGTACTTTATCGTGGTGAACATGCCCGCTTCCAGGTGGTAGAGCAGGTGGCAGTGGAGCGCCCACAGGCCCGGATTCTAGGCGTCGAACGCCACGATCACGCGGCGGCCGGGCGTGACCAGAACCGTATCGCGCACCGCGCCCGGAAAGCGCTCGCCGTCGATCTCCACGACCTCAAACTCATGTCCGTGCAGATGCATGGGATGAGGCATCGGCGTCTGATTGACGAAGACGAGCTCGACCCGCTCGCCCTCGGCCACTTGCAGCGGCGGAACGTCCTTGGTCCACGCGACGTCGTTGATCGACCAGACATAGCCGGCCATTTCGCCGGTAAGGTTCAGGGTGTGAACGCGGTCGGCCTTGCGCGGGGCCAACGGCTTCTCGGCGCGCAAGGTCCGTTCGAGATCGAGCGTCAGCGCCGGCGACGGGGCTTCCGCCGAGGCCGGGATTCGGGTGACCGGAGCGCCGCCCGCGACCAGCACGATCCCCGTTCGCTCACGCTCGCCCTCGAGCTGCGCAAGCACGGGGTAGGCGCCTGGACCTGGCGGAAGCGCAAGCCGAATATCGAGCCGCTGGGCGACCGCGACGGGAAACTTTCGCCCGCGGATGGGCGCAACCGCGAACCCGTCGACGGCGATCAATTCGCCGTCGAGCTCGCCAAGTCCAACGTGAAAGGCGCTCATTGACGAGCTGTTGATGATCCGCAACAGCACCCGGCCGCCGGGATCGACCTTGGCGATCTCGGGATCGGCGAGCGTACGGTCATTGGCGAGGAAGGCGTCGTATTTGACGTCGTTGAGATCAGGGCCCGCTGGGGTTGCGCCCTTCTTCAGGCTCGGCATCGAAGCCATGGCGCCGGCCGGTTTCGCCATGCCCGCCATCGAGCTCGACTTCTTCAGGTTCTCGAAGATCTGTTCGGCCGGCGTGAAGCTGAAATCGGCCAGCATCACGACCACCTCCTGCTCGTCTGGCCGGTCGCGCTCATCATGGATGATGAGCGGCGCCGCCATCAGCCCCTGCTCCTGCAAACCCTGATGCGAGTGCATCCAGAACGTGCCGCCGAAGCGCAACGGGAAGTCGTAATCGGCGCTGCCGCCGGCCGGGATCGGAGGGCTCGAAATCCCAGGCACGCCGTCCTGCCGCCACGGCGGCGTCAGCCCATGCCAATGAATGAGGCTCGGTTCGCCGACGCCGTTCTCGACGCGGACGCGGAACGGCTTGCCCACCGCCGTCGTGAGGCCATAGGTCCCGTTTGGCTGTCGGATGCCGTAGACCGAAGCCGGCTTGCCGTTCACCTCGATGTCGCGCCGCCCAAGGTGCAGGATCGTCGGCGCCGACGCGACGCTGTCTGCCGGATTTTTAGCTCGAAGAGGCGAGGGCGCGGCGAGGGTCGCAGCGCCGGCCGCCAGAAGCGCGCGTCGGGACAGCATGGGAGCCTCCTCCAGGTTCGGGCGGGAAACAGCGCGACCTGACGGTTAGCAAGAATCTATTCTGAGTGGAACTTATGGCGACCGCCGATGGCTCTTGAACGCCAAATAGAGCTGCTGCAATTCCGGATGTGTGTTAGGTTTCCGGCGGCCGGAAGGGGCGCCGCCATGAGCGAGACCCGAAAGATTGCGGCGATTCTGGTGTCCGACGTTGTCGGCTACAGCCGGCTCGCCGGGGCCGATGAGGACAGGACGCTCGCGCGTCTTCGTGGCCTCCGCAGCGATCTCGTCGATCCCGCCATCGCCGCCCATCACGGGCGCATTGTCAAGCGCACCGGCGACGGCTCGATTGTCGAGTTCCGCAGTGTGGTCGACGCGGTGCGCTGCGCCATCGAAGTGCAGAGCGGCATGGTCGAGCGCAACGCAGGCCTAGCGCCCGAAAGGCGCATCGAGTTCCGCGTCGGCATTCATCTGGGCGATGTGGTCGAGGAGAGCGACGGCGACCTGATGGGCGACGGCGTCAACATCGCCGCACGCCTCGAAGGGATCGCAAATCCCGGGGGCGTTTGCCTTTCCGAGGACGCCTATCGGCAGGTCCGCGACAAGCTAAAGGAAGAGTTCGTCGATCTGGGCGATCACAGCCTGAAGAACATTGCACGGCCCGTTCGGCTCTACTCGATCAAGACCAGCGGGGCAGGCTCGGCGCCGGTGGGTCATCCGCCGGGCAGTTCAGGGCCGCCCCGTCTCTCCATCGTGGTGCTGCCCTTCGCGAACATCGGCGGCAATGTCGATCAAGAATATTTCGTCGACGGGGTGACCGAAAGTCTCACCACCGATCTCTCGCGCATGCCCGGCATGCTTGTGATTGGGCGCAACACCGCCTTCGCTTACAAGGGCAAATCCGGCGATCTCAAGCAGATCGGCCGCGAGCTGAACATCCGCTACGTGCTTGAGGGAAGCGTCCAACGCGGCGGAAATCGAATGCGGGTGAACGTCCAGCTGATCGACGCCGAAACCGGCAATCACCTTTGGGCGGAGCGGTTCGACAAGCCGGTGGCTGACCTTTTCGATATGCAGGACGAGATCGTGGCCCGCCTCGCCAATTCGCTCAACACGCAGCTCATCACGGCGGAGGCGCGGCGCGCCGAGCGCGCGCCCAGTCCGAACTCCATGGACCATTATTTTCAGGGAATGGCGTGGTTCAATCGGGGATTTGCTCCGGACAATCTGTCGCGAGCCCAGAGCTATTTCGAGAAGGCGCTGTCGCTCGATGCGGGCAACGTGGAGGCGCTTGTCGGCATTGCATGGGCGAATTGCGTCTTCGCCCACATCCACACCTCGGACGATCGCCTCGCTCGCTTGGCGGCCGGAGAAGCATTCGCAACCAGAGCCCTTGCCCTCGCGCCTGAGCACCCGCTGGGGCACATGTGCCTCGGCCTCTCCTACCTTTTCAGGTTTCGCGCCATGCAAGGTATCGCCCAATGCGAACGGGCCCTGGCGCTTGACCGAAATGTCGCTGTTGCCCACGCCTACATTGGCATGGCCAAATGGTTCGTGGGTCGGGGTGAGGAGACACAGGGTCATATCGATGAAGCCTTTCGGCTCAGCCCCCGCGATACGTTGGCCTATTTCTGGAGGGCGCTGGCGGGCATCGCCAGAAATCTTCATTGGCCAGTATGAGGAGGCCGCCGCAAGCTTGCGTCAATCGATTGAAACCAACGGAAATTTTGCCCTACATCACATCTACCTCGCCGTTGCGCTGGCCGAACGCGGCGAGCTCGATGAGGCGCGGATCGCGGCGCAGAATGGACTGGCGATCGATCCCCAATTTACCATTCTCCGCTATCGCAACTCGGCGCCAAGCGACAATCCGACGTTTCTCAAAGCGCGCGAACGAATCTATATCGCTATGCGTGACGCCGGCGTGCCCGAGGAATGAGCGGGAAGCCCGCTTTGAGCCCGCGCGCGCTAAAGCCTCCGCGAGCGATTGACTTCACGCCCTTTCTGACCCATCTCTGAGGGTCCGCAGGGCTTGTCGCTCTGGGCGGAGGGATAAGGCGTGCGTCCGTGAAGGGCGGCGCAGCCTCCGACGTCAACAAGAGGAGAGTGGCTATTCGTCGACCTATGAAGGCAACCGCGGCGCCGGAGAAGGGCGGGCCGCGCGTCAACCGCGATATTCGCGCCGTTCAAGTCCAGCTTATTGACGCCGAGGG
Organism: uncultured Alphaproteobacteria bacterium; assembly: GCA_963820095.1. GTDB lineage: Bacteria > Pseudomonadota > Alphaproteobacteria > Rhizobiales > Beijerinckiaceae > Roseiarcus. The sequence continues at coordinate 198,261 of CAWFZA010000013.1, read as the reverse complement.
GCAAAATCGCGGCGTCGTCAATCTCTCAGACGCCCAGGAGCTCGCCGACCAGGCCTCGCTCGATCTGGTCGAAATCGTCCCCAACGCCACCCCGCCGGTCTGCAAGATCCTCGATTTCGGGAAGTATCGCTTCCTCGAGCAGAAGAAATCTTCTGAAGCGCGCAAGCGTCAGAAGGTCGTCGAAGTCAAGGAGATCAAGCTTCGGCCTGGCATCGACGACCACGACTACGAAGTGAAGATGCGCTCGGTCCGCCGGTTCTTCGACGAGGGCGACAAGGTCAAGGTGACGCTCCGTTTTCGCGGCCGCGAAATGGCTCACCAGGATATCGGCTTCAGGCTCCTGCAGCGGGTCAAGAGCGAAACGGCGCCGATCGCCAAGGTCGAGGCTGAGCCGCTGATGGAAGGCCGGCAGATGACCATGGTGCTGGCGCCGAAGTGACAGTTGACGGCTTTTTGATCGCCCGAGATCGGAAATACCCGTCTGCGAATTGACAATGATGGGCCGAAGCGCCCATACATTGGTCACACCTGACATAAAGGCCGCCTTGGCGGCCTGATTTTTTGGTCGGCGCGCCCGCGGGACATGCGCCGCCGGGGATAAAGCCGTGACGAGTGCACCGACATACGCCGCCGCCGCCGCGACAAGCCGTCGCGAAGTGGGGACGGCGACGCTTGGCGTGTTGATCGCGCTCAGCGCCTCGCACATGCTCAACGACGTGATGCAGTCTCTGGCGCCGGCCCTTTATCCGGTGTTCCATGAGCGGTTCGCGCTGAGCTTCTTCCAGATCGGCCTCATCACGTTCGTTTTCCAGCTCACCGCCTCCTTCCTTCAGCCGCTGATCGGAATGCGCCTGGACAAGCGGCCGCTGAATTTCATCCTGCCGGCCGGCATGGCTTTCACGCTGGTCGGTCTGGTGTTGCTGGCCTTCGCCAATTCCTACTTGCTGATCCTGCTGTCGGTCGGAGTGGTGGGCATCGGGAGCGCGGTGTTCCATCCGGAAGCCTCACGCGTCGCCCGCGCTGCCTCAGGCGGGCGGCACGGCTTCGCGCAAAGCCTGTTTCAAGTGGGCGGGAACTTCGGGCAGTCGCTTGGACCTCTCCTCGCCGCTTTCATCGTCGTGCCCTTCGGCCAGCATTCGGTGCTCGTGTTCACCGCGCTCGCGCTGGCCGCGGTGATAATTCTGACCGGCGTCAGCCGCTGGTACGCCGCCATTCGCTCGGAACGTCGCAAGGGGCCTGTGGCCGCGGGGCCGGCCCATCCGCGCCGCGTCGTGCAGCGCACCCTTTTTGTGCTGATCGTGATGCTGTTCTCGAAGGTCCTCTACCTCTCGAGCCTCAACAGCTATTACACATTCTATCTGATCCAGACTTTCGGCGTGTCGATTCAGAGCTCACAGGTGCTGCTGTTCGTATTCCTCGCCGCCGTCGCCGCAGGCACCTTCCTCGGCGGGCCGCTGGTCGATCGGTTCGGCGCGAAGTTCGTGATCTGGGGCTCGATCCTGGGCGTTCTGCCGTTCACTCTGTTGCTGCCCCATCTCGGGCTCGTCGGCACGGTGATCAATTCCATTGCCATCGGGCTCATCATCTCGTCGGCCTTCTCGGCGATGATCGTCTATGCGCAGGAGTTGACCCCTGGCAATGTCGGGGCGGTGGCGGGCTTGTTCTTCGGCCTCAGCTTCGGCCTAGGCGGCCTCGGCGCGGCGCTGCTCGGCATCCTGGCCGACAGGACGAGCCTGACCTTCGTCTATCATGTCTGCGCCTTCCTGCCGGCGGTGGGCCTCCTGGGCGGCTTCCTGCCGTCCGCGCCGGGCAAGGCGGTTGGGGCGAAGGGGGGGTGAGGGCCGCCGTTAGCGAGTCGGTTTCGAGCGATTCCAATGGCTTGCGGGGCCATTAGCGAGTCCCTTTGCGCAAGCGCCGGCGGTTTTGGCGCCGCTCAAGCCTTTTCAAGGGCTTGGGCGCCGAAACCTGTCACAAAATCAAAATCCGAACCCTCCCTCTCACTTCCAGAGCCTCCCGCGGTTGGATTGAATCCCCGAAAACTCTGCGCGCTTCTTTGATTCCGCGCGCTTTTGTCACGAAGAACTGGCTTCGCTCCTGGTCTCAATTCCTCTCGATCGGTTGGCGGCGGGTGAAGGGCTGGCGCCTTTGATGACGGCATGGATCTGGTTTTTACGCACCACTCGCGTGGAACAAATGGGCCCACAAGCCTCAGATGCGCAAACGAAGGACGCTTCCTCCGCGACGCGAAGTCCCGGAGGCAGGCAGGTTGAGGAAACGCCGGGAAATGATCGCTCCGCCTCCCATGCGCGAACCGGTTTCGCGCTAGGTGAAAAGCGGACGGGCGCCAGCCCTTCTTTTCCCACAGGGGTTCAATCCCCCAACGCTCAGCCTCTTCTTGAAGCTTCCTTTGTTCGCGGCGAAAGGCTTCGTTGGGTCCGCATCGTCCCTGGATCTGGGCGCGCTGCAATCCACCGTCTGTCATCATAAGAACAGAACACGAACATTGTCAAGAAAAATCTTGAAAATGCGCCGGTCGCGAGGTTGGCTTAGGGGCATGGGCGCGGCGCTGCTCGGCATGCTGGCCGACAAGACGAGCAGCCCTCACCTTCCGTCGATCATGTCTGCGCCTTCCTGCCGGCGGTGGGCCTCCTGGGCGGCTTCCTGCCATCCGCCCCGGGCAAGGCGGTTATGAAGGCCGCTTGAAGCGCGCGACAGTCCGGGAAGCCATAGGTAAATTCTGATCCTTCTGGGCTTGCCGCTTGGCAGGGGCGTCGATGACGCTGGGGGCCGCCGCGGACGCCATTCTGCGGCCATATTCGCGGCGCTTGATGAGAATGAACATTCATTCTCAATGGTCCGCCATGTCGTTGACCGCCTCCTCCCCCGCGCGCCGAACCGCCGAAGCCGAGCGGCGCCTTCGAATCCTCGAGGCGGCCGAGCGCGCCTTCGTTGGCAACGGCTTTCACGCGACGACGATGCAGCATGTCGCCGACGAAGCCAGCATGAGCGCCGGCAATCTCTACCGCTATTTCCCCTCCAAGGAAGCGATCGTCGAGGGCCTGTGCGAGCTCGATCAGGTCGAGCTGGCCCACGCTTTCGCCGAGCTGATGGCCGACGATCGCCCTATCGCGGAGGCGATGCGATTGGCCTTGCGTAAGCATGTGCTTGCCAAGTCGCCGGAGAAAGCCCGCCTGCTCGTCGAGATCTGGGCCGAAGCCGGGCGCAATCCCCGGGTAGCCCAGCTCACGCGCGCAATCGACGCCGAAGTGCGGACGCGCGTGGAAGGACTCATCGACGCGGCGAAACTCGCGGGCGCGGCGTCTCCCGGCCTCGATTCCCGTTTCGGCGCTCGGTTCTTTGTCACCTTCGTCGCCGGCCTCTTCAAGCGCATGGCGATCGAAGCCGATTTTGACCCCGAAGCCGAGACGCCGATGGCGATCGGCGTGCTCAAGGCGCTGTTGGCCGGGGCGCTGTCGCCTGATCCCGCCGCGCCGCGCGAGGAGGCCCGGTGATGCGACGAACCGCGATCATCGTCGTCGTCGCCGCAGCCGCCGCGCTCGGCGGCGTTTGGGCGGCGAGCGCCGTCGCGCCCTGCGCCCTGCCCCGCGCGCTTGTCGACAGACTGGCGCCGAGCAAGGCGACGAATTGCCCCGCGCTGGCTCAAGCCGCCGTCGATCAGCCGCGCGTGGTCGAGCCGCCGGCGGTCACCGTCGTTCCGGCGGCAAGCCGCGAATTCGTCGATCGGTTGTTCGTCTCGGGCACGCTGGTGGCGCGCGAGGAAGCGCAGGTCGCCGCCCGCATCGACGGGCTCACCATCGTCGAGCTCGACGCCGAGGACGGCGATCGGGTGAAGGCCGGGCAAGTGCTCGCCCGCCTCGATCGCACCCAGCTCGACGCGCTCATGGCGCAGAACGACGCGTCGACCAAGCGCGCCGACGCGGCGATCGATCAGGCGAAGAGCCTGATCGCGCAGTCCGAGGCGCAGGTGCAATTCGCGAATGCGGATTTCGATCGCGCGCGCAAGCTCGAGGCGGGAGTCATGGCCGCCTCGACTGTCCAGCAGCGCGAGATGGCGATGAAGACGGCGCAGGCTCAGTTGGCCGCCGCCCAGTTTGCGCTCGGCGTCGCTCAAGCCGACCGCAAGAGCCGCGACGCCGAGCGACAGGAGCTCCTGGTGCGCATCGACCGGACGGAGGTGAAAGCGCCCGTAGGGGGAATCGTCAGCCGCCGGTCGGCCAAGCTCGGGGCCTCGGCCTCGACCTCGGGCGAGCCGCTCTTTCGCATCATCCAGGACGGCGCGGTCGACCTCGAGGCTGACGTGCCCGAGCAGACGCTGGCCAAGCTCGCCGTCGGCATGCCGGCGGAGCTCAAGCTGCCGGGCGTCGAGGGCCCGGTCTCGGGTCGCGTCCGCCTCGTGAACCAGGAGGTCGACAAGGCGAGCCGCACCGGCAAGGTCCGGATCGCCCTTGACGACGTTTCGCGCGCCCATATCGGCGCGTTCGCCTCGGGCCAGGTTGAACTCGCCCGCCGCATGGGCGTCGGCGTTCCGGCGACGGCCCTGGAGCGGGACGGCGATGAGGCTCGCCTCGATGTCGTGCGCGACGGCAAGGTCGAGGTGCGTCAGGTGAAGGCCGGCGTCGCCGACGGCGGCTGGGTGGAAATTCAAGCGGGCCTCGCCGATGGCGAGAGCGTGGTCCAGCGCGCCGCCGCTTTCTTGCGCGCGGGCGACCGGGTGCGCCCGACGCCCGAAGCGACCGCAGCCAACGGATAAGGGGCACGCCGATGCGCCTCAACGTCTCCGCCTGGTCGATCCGCAAGCCCATTCCCGCGATCGTTGGATTCGCGGTGCTGACGATCCTCGGCCTCATCAGCTTCCGGACGATGTCGATCACCCGGTTTCCGAACATCGACATTCCGATCGTTCAGGTGCTCATCACCCAGTCCGGCGCCGCGCCGTCGGAGCTCGAGTCGCAGGTCACGAAGAAAGTCGAAGACGCGGTCGCGAGCGTCAACGGCGTCTGGCACGTCATCTCGACCGTCACCGACGGCTCGTCATCGACGATCATCCAGTTCACCGTAGGATCGGTCGACGTCGATCGTGCGCTCAATGACGTGAAGGATCAGATCGCCAAGATCCGCAGCGATCTGCCGCGCACCATCGACGAGCCCATCATCAGCCGCGTCGATATCGAGGGGTTGCCGATCGTCACCTACGCCGCCTCGGCGCCGGGGCTTTCGGTCGAACAACTGTCGTGGTTCATCGACGACACCGTCGCGCGCGACTTGCAAAGCATCCATGGCGTCGGCGAGGTCAAGCGCTTCGGCGGGGTCGACCGCGAGATCCGCGTCGCGCTCGATCCGGAGAAGCTGCTTGGCGCTCGGCGTCACGGCGGCGACCGTCAACGAGCAGGTGCGGGCCGACAATGTCGATCTCGGCGGCGGCCGCGGCGAGCTGGCCGGTCAGGAGCAGGCGATCCGCACGCTGGCGGGCGCGCGGAAGCTGGAAGATCTGGCGGCCCTGCCGATCGCTCTGCCGGGAGGGCGTAGGGTGCGCCTCGACGAGCTTGCCACGGTCACCGACGGCGCGGCCGAGCCGCGCACCTTCACCCGCCTGTTCGACGAGCCGATCGTCGCCTTCGGCGTCACCCGCGCCAAGGGCGCAAGCGACGTGACTGTCGACGCCTTGATCGAGAAGCGGCTGGAGAAAATCGCGGCGGCGCATCCGGAGGTGAAATTCACCAAGGTCGACACCCAGGTCGACAGCGAGGTCGGCAATTATCATTCGACCATGGAAACTCTGATCGAGGGCGCGGCTCTAGCGATTGTCGTCGTTTTCATCTTCCTGCGCGATTTGCGCGCGACGCTCGTGACCGCAATCGCGCTGCCGCTTTCCGTCATCCCGACCTTCTGGGCCATGGACGCGATCGGCTTCTCGCTCAACCTCGTGAGCCTGCTCGCCATTACGCTCGTCACCGGCATCCTGGTCGACGATGCGATCGTCGAGATCGAGAACATCGTCCGCCACATGCGCATGGGCAAGTCAGCCTATCGCGCTTCTCTCGAGGCGGCCGACGAGATCGGGCTCGCGGTCATCGCCATCTCGCTCTCGATCGCCGCGATCTTCTCGCCGGTGAGCTTCATGGGCGGCATTGCCGGACAATATTTCCGTCAATTCGGCCTGACAGTGGCGATCGCCGTCATGTTCTCGCTGCTCGTCGCGCGGTTCGTGACGCCGGTGATCGCCGCCTATTTCCTGCGCGCCCCGCACGAGCACACGCAAAAGGACGGCGCGGTGATGCGCTTCTATACGCGGCTCGTGCGCGCGTCCGTGCGCCACCGCTGGCTGACCCTGTTCGCGGGCGCCGTGATTTTCGCAGCTTCGCTCTGGTCGACGCAATTGCTCCCGTCCGGATTCATTCCGCCGGACGACTACGGTCGCGCGCTGTTGGCGATCGAGCTGCCGCCCGGATCGCGGCTCGAGGACACCGACCGCGTGACCCGGGCGATCTCGGAAAAGCTGCGCGCGATGCCGGAGGTCCGCTCGGCGCTCATCTTCGGCGGCAAGCTCCTCGGCGGCGCGGACGACGAGCCGCGCAAGGCGACGATCATCATCAATCTCGTGCACAAGTCGAAGCGCGAGGCGTCGCAGCAGGACATGCAGCTCAGGATCGGCGCCCTTCTCGCCGATCAGCCGGACATCCGCTTCTGGTTCCTCAAGGATAACGGCCAGCGCGACCTGCAGCTCATCATCGCCGGACCCGACATCGCCGTCATCAACGACACCGCGAACCAGATCGCGAGCGAGATGCGGACGATTCCCACGATCGAAAATCCGATCTCGACCGCGGAGCTCGAGCGGCCGGAATTGCGCATCGTGCCGAAGCCTCAGGTCGCGGCGGATCTGGGAGTGTCGACCGAAGCCCTGTCCGATACGATCCGCGTCGCCACGCTTGGCGACATCGACGCCAATCTCGCCAAGTTCAACGCCGGCGATCGGCTGATCCCGATCCGGGTCGAGCTTGAGCAATCGGCTCGCGCGCGGCCCGGCCTTCTGCAAGATTTGCGCGTGCCCACCAGCGGCGGCGCGACGACGCCGCTATCGGCGGTCGCGGACTTCTCGATCGCCCACGGACCGACCGCGATCAATCGCTACGATCGAACACGACGCGTCACGATCGAGGGCGACCTGCGCGGTGACGCCGCGCTTGGCGCCGCGGTCGCGGCGATCCACGCCTTGCCGACCGCGAAGAACCTGCCGCCGGGCGTCGAAATCCGCGAGACCGGCGACGTGGAGATCATGAGCGAGGTCTTTGCCTCCTTCGCCGCGGCGATGGGCGCGGGGCTGATGATGGTCTACGGGCTGCTCGTGCTCCTGTTCGGCAGCTTCCTGCAGCCCATCACCATCCTGATCTCGCTGCCGCTCTCCATCGGCGGCGCGATCATCGCGCTCCTCATCACGCACAAGGCGATGTCGATGCCGGTGGTGATCGGCATCCTCATGCTGATGGGCATCGTCACCAAGAACGCCATCATGCTGGTCGACTTCGCGGTCGAGGAGATCGGCCGCGGCACGCCGCGCACGCAGGCCTTGGTGGAAGCGGGCCGCAAGCGAGCCCGGCCGATCGTGATGACGACGATCGCGATGGCGGCGGGCATGTTTCCGTCCGCTCTGGGATTGGGCGACGGCGGCGGCTTCCGCTCGCCGATGGCGATCGCGGTCATTGGCGGACTCATCATGTCGACGATGCTGTCGCTGGTTTTCGTGCCCGCTGTGTTCACGGTGCTCGACGATCTCGGCAGCTTCACCTGGCGCCTGGTCAGCCGCTTCGTCGGCGACACGGAGGAGGAGCCGCAGGCGACCGCGCGCGCCGCGCCGCTCACCGCCGCAGTCCGGCCGCGCCCGAGCTCCGAGGTTTCGGTTGCGGCCGAGTAAAACGCTCCTTTCAGAAGGGCAGGCGTTCGCGGTGTGACGCCCGTCACGGCGCGCGCGATCCATTCCGCTAAAAAACGATCATTGTCGAAAAGAAATTTAGCGGCGCGACCGAAGGCCGCGTGGCGATAAGGCTTGGAATCGGCGGTGGGCAGGCCTTGAACGGTCAACCGAAGGGGGTTCGGAGCCCGCCGCCGCACGCCTGAAAGCGCCCACGCCAGCGGGCGCTTTCAGTTGCGCTCGAGCCCATCCGCGCCGAAGTGTGATCTGCGTCACGGCACGGAATTTGCGACGACCGTATGTTGCAATTCGTCACAACTTTGAAGTTGCAGACAACAGGCCGGCTCCGTACGAAAGAGATGGAGCCGGCAAGGACGAATCAAAAGGGGCGGCAAAATGTATTCCATTGTGATTCTAATCTGCTCGACCATGCTGTCGCATGCTGATTGCCAGTCGAAGACGGCCGTCGACGTCGTGCGGGGGCCCACCGTCGACAATCCAATGATGTGCGGATTCGATGCGCAGGCGATGATTGCCCGCACAGATCTTGTGCAACCACTGGTACGGAATACGTCAAAGTCATGTGCACGCGAGTCGAAGAACGCCGAGGAATGGGTGGCCGAAATCGCGGCGCGCAAGGCTGCGCTGCAGTAGGCGGGCCCGCGCCGTCCTCTCTATACGCCGCTCTTGGCGGCGGGCGCGGTTGGCGGCGGGAAAATCTCGTTGATGACCGCGACTTGGGCCGTCTCGATCGCCAATTTGCCGGCAAAGCCATCGCGCCGGGCGGCAAGCGTCTCGGCGCGCAGGCCCTCGAGGTCGCCGATGTCGAGAAAGACCCCGTCGATAGCGGCCGCCCTCGCCGACGTCGCGGCAAGCAAAGTCAGCTCCCGCGCCAGGCGAAAGGCGCCGAAATAATCGCCGAGGCGGTCGCGATCCGTCTCGGCCCTGATCTCGGCGCGCAAGGATTCCGCGCTCCAGGCGACGCCAATCAGCCGCGCGCTCGAGCCGCGATAACTATCTCATGTGAAACAGAGCCTCAGCCGAATCGGCGACGGCGATGATCCGGGTCGCGCCGTCGGCAAGCGAAAACTCGGCCTCGCGCACCGCGAGTTTGGCGGAAAGCTGTTGGACGCTCGGGCCCCCTATGCTCCCCGGCAGCAGGATTGCCTCCGGCGCGCCCGCCATCACCGCGTCGAGATCGGCGTCGGCCTCGCCTGAATCGAGCGCATTGATCCTGACCATGAGCGCCGATCCGCCGCGGCCGCGCCGGCCTTTCAGGAACCGCGCCGCCAAGGCCCGCGCCCCGGTCCGCTCGGCCGGCGCGACGCTAGCGAGATCGACAATGACGGCGTCGGCGCCGCTCTTCAACGCCTCGGCGAGCCGTTTCTCGTCCGCCGGCGTGATGAGGAGCGAGCGCATGTGGGAAAGCGTCAGGCCGTCAGCGTCTCAGGTTCGCGCCGGCGCATGAAGGCGGTGCGGCGGCACTCGGCGACCAGCGTTCCATCCTGCTTGAACGCGCGGTGCCGGAACTCGACGAGCCCCGCATTCGCGCGGGATTTGGAGGCGCGCGTGGCCATCACCTCCGTCTCGACCCGAATCGTGTCGCCCTCGAACAGGGGGGCCGGAAAAACGACGTCGGTCATGCCGAGATTGGCGATGGTCGTGCCGACCGTGGTGTCGTTCACGGAAATGCCGATCATGAGGCCGAGCGTGAACAGCGAATTCATCAGCGGCCGGCCCCACTCCGTTTCGGTCGCGCAAAAATGCGCGTCGATGTGCAGCGGCTGGGGGTTCAGCGTCATGTTGGAGAACAGCATGTTGTCCATTTGGGTGACCGTGCGCGTCAGCCCGTGGCGAAACACCTGACCGACCGAGAAGGCCTCGAAGTAAAGGCCGCCGCGCGGATGCCGAAGAGCTGCGGTCTCCATGTCTGCTCCGCTCACAACCTTAAGTTGATTTTAACCATGCTCATGCAAGCTCAGCGATTATCGTCCAGCGCCATGACCCGAGGGAGGCCAACGTGCACTTGAACCTTCCCACCGCCGAGCTTTTGCCGGCGCCATCTTGCGCCAAGCCCGACATAGTGCGTCGATTTCTAGCATGGGCGCAATCCGCCAACGAAGAGGCGCGGGCGCAAGCCGCGAGCGCGCTCGCCAGGGCCTATCTCTATTCCGATCTTGGCGCGTCCGTGCGCGCCGAGGCGGCGGTGGCGATGTCCGCGCTGACCGACGATCCGTCGGTCCTCGTGCGCCGAGCGCTGGGGGAAGCCTTGTGCAGGGCGCACGATGCGCCGCGGATGGTGATCCTCACCCTGGCGGCGGACGAGCCGGAAGCCGCCGCCGCCGTGCTTCAATATTCCCCCGTCTTGACTGAAGCCGATCTCGTCGAGCGCGCGACGGCCGGAGACGTCGTCGTCCAGACGATGCTGGCGCGGCGGTCAAATCTGCCGCCTCGCGCCACTGCGGCGCTGGCCGAGACCGGGCGCCTCGACGTGGTTCTGGCGCTCATCGGCAACCTCGAAACCGATCTTCCGACCGACCTGCTGCACGGCGTCCTTACACGCTTCGACGATGAAGCGAGCGTACGCGACGCGTTGCTCGAGCGAGCGTCGCTGCCGGCAGCCTTGAGAGCGCGCATCGCGGTCGCGGCGGCGAAGGATCTGGCCATCGAGGCCTCGCAATGGATGGCGTCCGAGCGGGCCGAGCGCGTCGCGCGCGAAGCGCGCGACCAGGCGATCGCGGCCATCGCCTCGTCATGCCGTCCCGAGGAACGAGCGGAGCTCGCGCGGGCGCTGCGCGTCAGCGGCGCTCTGACTCCGGCCGTGCTGCTCCGGTCGCTGCTCGGTGGACATCATGGTCTCTTCGCCGCGGCGATGGCGGAATTGTCCGGGCTGCCGCCGCCGCGCGTCGCGGCCTTCATTCTTGAACCGCGGGGACAGGGTTTCGCCGCGCTTGCTCATCGCGCGGGTTTGAAGGCAAGCGTCCTGCCTGCCTTCCGCACCGCGCTTATCGCGATCAAGACTCATTCCAGCGGGTCTGCGGAGGGGCTCAAACTCGAGCTGGTGCAAAGGGTCATCGACGAATGCGAGCGGCGCAACGATCTCGCGCTCGGCAAGGTTCTGGCTCTCCTGTGGCGATTCGCCGCCGAGGCCGCGAAGGCCGAAGCCGCGAGCTTCGCACGCGAGGCGGCCCGGGCGGCTCCAGGCGGCCGGCTGCCGGCGATCCTGGACTTTTCGCCTGTCAACGACGACGCTGGACAGGCGCCGAAGCTGATCGCTGACCTTTCACGGACGCCGATCGCACGTCGCCGCTGGCGCGCGACGCGCGGCCCACGGACACAAGCGAGCATCATGCGCCACGCGTCGAACTGCCGCCCCGGCTTGTCGCGCGGCTCGACCACGCGGCTTAACCTCAAGCGTCGCAATCGCTCAGCGGTTCGACCTGGCGCTTGAACCAATCTCGTTCTTCAGCCTGCATCGCGGATTGAGCAGCCCGGCCGGGTTTGGGCGAACCGGAAAAGATTCGCCGGAGAAGGCGGCCGGACGCGAGGGATAGCAAGCAAACGCGAGGCGGGCGACTTGTTCTCCGAGCCCCGACTCATTATCCTACACAAGCTGAACTTACATCCCACGCCCTGCGGCCGAGACCCCAAGGAGCGCCGGGACAGTTTTTCTTCCAATACGAAGGTGCTATAATTATTTTATATTTCAACGAGGCCTGAGATGAACGAGAGCCGCGGACCCATGGGGCCGGACGCCAGCTTCGGCGAGGCCAGCCCGAATCGAGACGAGTGGCCAGGTCAGCAACCGCATGGCGAAAATACCGGCGCCATGTTCGAGCAGATGTTTCACGTCACCAGAGAACAAGAAAAGAGATATGAGCAGCAATATTTGGCTGCAATGTCCGCGGGGATGGCGGCGTGGCTTGTCGGCTTGAAAACAATGCAGACCTCGATGAACGAGTGGGTTCAGAACCGGCAGGAGACAATCGCGAAAAGCATCCAGGAGTTGAACGCGGTGATGCTTGAGCCGGGGACAGAAGATAAATCGGCGCAGGTGGCGGAAGTGCTCTCCAACCAATGGATTTCTCTGTCGAAAGACATGATGGCGGCGCAGGTGAAGGTTGCGGCCAAGGTGGCGGCGTTTGTCGGGCAACCTCAGATGCAGGCGGTTCGCCAGCAAATGGCCAATAGCATGACTGCATTCGCGGAAGGGTTGCGACCGAAGGATTAAGGCCGTTCAAGCCCTATTGAGCAGGAGCGATGAGCGTTCAGGCCCACGTCTATGAGGCTTTTGTATCGTCTCCGCAGGATGTTGCAAAAGAGCGCGCGCTTGTCACCAAGGTCCTGACAGAGATTAACGCAGTCTACATTCGGGATCGAATTCTAGTCTGGCCGGTCATGTGGGAGAACCTCGCGCATGGTCGAGGCGTCGACCCCCAGGAGGTGATCAATCGTCAAGTCGAGACGTACGATATCTTTGTTGGTATTCTTTGGTCGCGTTTCGGAACGCCCACTAAGCGGGCGGGCAGCGGAACGGAGGAGGAATTTCTTCAGGCTTTCCGGCTGGCGGACCGCGGCCACCCCGTTCGATTCCTGGTTTTCAATCGCGCCTCGGAATTGCCGGCCAACGTCGACGAGGATCAGCTCAAACGGGTCCGAGAGTTTCGAAAGCTGATCAACAAGAGCGGAGTCCTGCCACATGACTATGAGGATTTCGCCGAGTTCGAGGAGCTCTTCCGCAGGGAAATATTGCTTTATCTAAACGAGAAAAAGGCGCGCGAGCCCGCGCCGGGCGGCGCGATGAAAGCTGCAGGTCCTCAAGCCAAACCCTTCCGGCAAGACACCGCCGAAGAGGGCGATCCCCATCGTCTCATTTTGCAATTGATCCATTCCGTCGGGGATCAGCTTCAAAGCGAGATCTTCAAGCGATCGACTCCGACTGCGTCGCCGGCTCGCTTTCGCGGTGAGATCGAGCGCCTCCTGTCGGAATTCGAACAAAAGTGCGCGAATCACAGGAGAGCGATCGAGCCCTGGACTTTCGCCAAGGCCGCGGAGTTGATGAAACAACCCGAGCCGGAAAACATCAAAGCCGTTGCGACCCTGGTCGATGAGCTCGGCTCCGCTCGTGAAGCGGCGACCGAATGGCAGGCTCTCCTGGACCGCATTCGACGCCTGGAGCCGGGCGTCGCCAAAGAGGCGGAACGAGTGCAAAAGCTCCTGGGTGACACGATCCGATCGCTTCTCATCGCAGAGGCGGCGTGCCAGGGGGCCGGGAAGAACTTCCCAAAGTGACGGGTCTCCCCCGTGCCTTGTCCGCGGGGAAAACGGGCCGGGCGGGCGAGCCCGCTCGCGGCAGGTCTCGTCAGACTTCCCGAAGACGGCGCCTCACGACCGCGCAGTTGCGCAAGCCCCCGAACGCCATCGCCCGGACGATCAGACCGGCGCCTTGTCGGCCGATTCGGCCATCGCAGCTCGCGCCTGTTCGATCGCCTGCCGCAGCACCGAAGGCTCCTGGGCGCCAGGGACGCCGATCCGGCCGCCGAAAATGAAGAACGGAACGCCGCTCACCCCCATCGCCTGGGCCTGCTCGATTTCCTGGCGCACCAGGTCGGCGTCGGCGCCATCGGCGAGGAATTTCTCGACCTGACCGCCATCGAGCCCGCATTGGCTCGCAATTTCGACCAGCACCTTGCGGTCGCCGATGTCGCGCCCCTCGACGAAATAGGCCTTGAACAGCCGATCGACGACCTCCGCCTGAGCGCCGGCCGACCCTGCCCAGCGAATGAGACGATGCGCGTCGAGCGTGTTGGGCGAGCGCTTGATCTTGTCGAAGGCGAAGGGAAGGCCCGCCTCCGCCCCCAGGCGTGTGAGGTTGTCGTGCGCGGACTGCAGCCGGCCGCTCTTGCCGAACTTTTTCTCCATGTACTCGGCGCGATCCAGTCCGCCTTCCGGGATGGTCGGGTCGAGTTGATAGGGCCGCCAGCGCACCACGACCGGCCCGGTTTCGTCAGCGAGCGCGGTCTCGAGGCGTTTCTCGCCCAGGTAGCACCACGGGCACACGACATCGCTGACGATATCGATGGTGAGAATGTCGTTGGCTTCGCTCATGGGCCGGGCTCCGCTTGTTTGGCTTTATCTGGCCCCGGGAGAGTGTGATCGCAAGCGCGCGGTATGATGCGGCCCGCACCGTCGGGGTATGACTCATCGCCATCTTGCCTCAACGCCAAATACAACTCGGTCGAGATTGAGCCGCTCAGAGCAACTTATAATTGCATCAGATAGAATTTGTGATAATTTGTCTGAGGTGACCAGAACTCTGACCATTTCACGTGGGTGTCCGAGCCGCCCGCCGCCCGGCGCGGCGTCAGGGCGCTCGACGGGCATGGGCGGTACGATCGTGGTCGAGCGCCTGGAGCCCGGCGCCTCAGGGTCGCTCATCGGCCTCGTTGCCGTCACCTTCGCCAGCTATTCGCAACCCGAGGAACGGGCGGTTCTCAATCCTGATGCGCAAGGAGCGCTCGTCTAATGTATGGCCGGCCATTCCGAAGATCGGCGCCTCCCGGGTCCCCGCCAGCTTCCCCCCAGCGTCGCCCGGCCCAAGTTTCCGAAAGCCCCGGCGGAACGATGAGACCGACAAACGACGCGACGGAGGAAGGGGCGCTGAAACTCTCGATGTTGGAGGCGGAGATCGTGAGCCTGCGCGAAAAGCTCGCCGAAGTTCAGGCGAAGCGCGAGCATCTGCGGCAGGAGTTGGACGACTTGCGCCGCGAGCGCGACCATTGGCGGAATCTGGCGAAGTCTGCCGGACCTGAAACAGCGGCAACGCGGACCTGGTTTTGCGGTCGAGTTTCACCAAGCCGTTAGCGTAGTCCGCCACTCTCGGAAGCGCCCTCGCCCTATCAGCCGTCACGCGCTCGATGGAAGGATTCGGGCGGAGCCCCATCAGCGGCAGCGGCGATCGACGCCGTCAGGGTGGTCCTTGCGAGCCCTCGCGCTGAACGGCGATATGGCCGGCGGGCTTGAGGCTCTCGATCGTCTTGGCCGGGTTTGGCTACGACCCTGTTGGCCGCAACGGGTCTTTTTCCGCCACCCCAATCAGAACCTGCGCTCGGGTGGCCACAATCTACGGGTCAATGGCCTCACCCTCGTCACTCGCGACGTTGCTGATTTAAGGGGGGCGTCAAGTCGGCAAATCCGTTTGACGAAATCAGGAGCCAAGCCTCGCCCGCAGTCGGGGCGCGGCAAAATCCAAGAGCATGCGCACCTTGAGCGGCATCAATCCCTGGCCGGCATGAACGAGGCTCACTGGCGCGAGCGGGGGCTCATAGTCGGCGAGCACGATCTCGATTTTGCCATCCAGTACAGGCTGGGCGATCTGATAGGAGAGGACTCGCGTCACGCCGAGAGCGGCGGCGGCTCCGTCGATCGCCGCTTCGGCGGTGTTGACGGTGAGGCGGGAGCGCACCTGCACGGCGTGCTCGCGCTTCGACTTCGGGTCGGGAAAAATCCAGCGCTCGGAAGACGAGAGCGGCTCAAACGTCACCGCGGTCAGCGCGCCGAGATCCTGCGGCCGCTTCGGAACGCCGTGCGCGGCGAAATAGGCCGGGCTGCCGCACACGACGCGACGCACCGCGCCGACGCGGGTCGAAACGAGCGCGCTGTCGTCCAAGGCGCCGATGCGCACGGCAATGTCGACGCGATCGTCGATCAGGTGGAGATTGCGGTCGGAGAGGACGAGCCGGACATTGATCTCAAGCCATTGGCCAAGAAACTCGGCGATGACCGGCAGAACATGCAGCCGGCCAAAAACGACCGGCGCGGTGATGACGATCTCGCCGCGCGGCGAGACCTGTTCTCCGGACGCCGCGCGCTCCGCCTCGCTCACCTCGTCGAGGATGCGCCGGGCTGCGGCGACATAGGCCGTCCCTGAGTTGGTAAGCGCCAGCTTGCGGGTCGACCGGATGAGGAGCCGCGTGTTGAGATGCGCTTCGAGGTCGGAAATCTTGCGGCTGACGGTCGGCAGCGGGACGCCGAGCTTGCGGCCGGCGGCGGAGAGGCTGCCGGCCTCCGCCACCGCGACCAGAAGGGACATCGCGTCGAGGCGGTCCATATTCCAATAGCTTGCAACAGTGTCTTCCACAGGTAGCGTATTCTATTTTGGAATGAAAGGCATAACTTCACAACGGGGCGCTTTCGGCCGCCCAAGGTGAAGCTCTCCATGCCTTATGGGTTTCTCGAAATCGCCTCGACCCCCGGCGTTCGGGCCGCGCAGGCGGCCAATGGCAGCGGCGACTATTGGGCGAACTTCAAGGGGGACCGCGCGTCCGACCGCTTTACCCCCGCCGAGACGGCGTTCATCGCGGAGCGCGACAGCTTCTACATGGCGACCGTCTCGGAGAGCGGCTGGCCCTACGTGCAGCACCGCGGCGGGCCGCCCGGCTTCATCCGCATCCTCGACGAGAAGACGCTGGCGATCCCCGACTTTCGCGGCAACCGGCAGTACATCAGCACCGGCAATCTCGCCGCCGACGATCGCGCGGCGCTATTCCTGATGGACTATCCCAACCGCCGCCGCCTCAAGATCTACGCGCATGTCGAGGCGAAGGATCTCGGCGCCGATCCGGAGCTGGCCGCTGAGCTCACCCTGCCGGGTTACAAGGCGAAGGTGGAGCGCGGTCTCATCATCCACCTTGTCGCGTTCGACTGGAACTGCCCGCAACATATCACGCCCCGCTTCAGCGAAGCCGAGCTTGCGCCTGCGCTCGCCCCGATCCGGGCGCGGCTTGAAGCGCTCGAAGCCGAAAATCAAGCGTTGCGCGCTGAGCTGGCTGCGAGCTCAGCCGCTCGGCAGGCCGGGAATGGCGACGCCGAACGCCTGAAGCAAAAGGATGGCGTTCAAAGTTAGGATCGCGACAGCGCCGACGATCGCGGCGACGTCGGTCAGGCGGCTGTTGGCGAAAGCGCCCATAATGTCCTTGCGGCGGGTGAACAGGATGAGCGCAAGGACCGGCGCGGGCAAAGCGATGCTGAGCACCACCTGGCTCATGATGAGCGCGCTGGTCGAATTGACGCCGAACCAGACGACGACGAACGCCGGGATCATGGTCACCAGACGGCGGACGATGATCGGAATGCGGAAACCGACGAAGCCCTGCATGATCATCTGGCCGGCCATGGTGCCGACCGCCGAGCTCGACAGGCCGGAGGCGAGCAGCGCCGTCAAGAACACGCCGGCCGCGGCGGGACCGAGCAGCGGCGCCAACGTCTTGTAGGCGGTCTCGATCTCCGCGACGTCGCTGTGCCCGGCGTGGAAGGCGCTCGCCGCCATGATGACCATCGCCATATTGACGAGGCCGGCGACCCCGAGGGCGACGAGGACCTCGATGTTGGAGAACCGCACCAGGAGCCGGCGCTCGCGGTCATCGCGTGCCGGGGCCCGGTTCTGGGTGAGGCCCGAATGCAAAAAGATCGCGTGCGGCATGATCGTCGCGCCGACAATGCCGACCGCGAGTCGTCAGCGCGCCGGCGTCAGGCAAGCGAGGAACCACAGTGCCCAGCTCCGCCGCCGCCCAGTCGATTGGCGCGATGAACATTTCGGCGAGATAGCAAAGGACGATCGCGACGACGAGCGAGCCGATGATCAGTTCGATCGGGCGAAACCCGCGGCCATCGAACATCAGAATGCCGTAGGTAAGGACCGCCGTGACGACCATGCCGGCCAGGAGCGGGATATGGAGAAGAGCGACAGACCGATCGCGCCGCCGAGGAATTCGGCGAGGTCGGTCGCCATCGCCGCCACTTCACTGACGATCCATAAAGCCCAGACCACGGGCCTGGAGAAATGGTCGCGGCACAACTCGGCCAGGTTACGCCCGGTGACGATGCCGAGCTTGGCCGACAGCGCCTGAACAGCATCGCCGTCACATTGGCGAGCAGCACCACCCACAGCAGCGCATAGCCGTATCTCGCCCCCGCCCCGATGTTGGTGGCGAAATTGCCCGGGTCCATATAGGCGATCGAGGCGATCACCGCCGGACCGGCGAACAGCAACGGGCTGCGCCAGCGCATCCTACCGGCCAGGACCTCGCGAATGCCGGCGATGGTCCGATCCGTCATCCCCCCGCGCCCGGCCGGCAGGCCTTCGCGCGCGACCGCGTCGCTCACAGCTTCGTCTCCGGTGTTTCTCGCCCCACCTCCATAATGTACCCTTAGCTACGTCATAGTCAAGAGGCTGCAAATAAGCGCAAAGGCTGGATGAAAACGCGCGGCGCCGAGGCCGGTTGCATTTTGCAGCCAAGGCTGCACAATGAAACTCGGGGCGACACCGGCGTGCGGCGGGGCGAGCGAGGGCGATTTGGCGAATACGAAGCGCGGCAGGGAGCCGCCTTCCGCAAATGCGGCGCTGGCGACGGAGCCCGCGCAAGCCGACCGGTTCGGCAAGGCGCGGTCAGCCCGCTCGGCCTCGTTGCTCGAGGACTATACCGAACTGATCGCCGATCTCATCGCGGTCAACGGCGAGGCGCGCACGACCGATATCGCGCGGCGCATGGGGGTCGCCCATCCGACCGCCAGCAAGACCATCGCCCGCCTCAAGCGCGAGGGGCTGGCGCGCGCCAAGCCCTATCGCGGCATCTTTCTGACCGAGACGGGCGCGGCGATGGCGAAAGCCGCGCGCGAGCGCCACCGGCTGGTGGTCGACCTGCTCATCGCCATTGGCGCGCCGCAGGAAGCGGCGGAGGCCGACGCCGAGGGCATCGAGCACTATGTCTCCGCGGTGACGCTCTCGGCCTTCGAGGCGTTCCTGCGCGGCCGCGGGGGGCATTAGCTCGGGCGGCGGCTACCCCGCGGCCGATCCTGAGCCACTCACCCGAGAGCGGCGTTCGCCAAGAGGATGCCGAAGAAGCCAATCGCCGGTATGACGTGCGAGAGGCGCTCTCGCCATCTTAGCAGCGTGGCGAGCGCGGCGAGAATCAAAAGCGATAGCCCGACAAGCGCGATGCCGCGTGTGGAGGGAAGCAACAGAGCCGCCGCGCCCGCAAGCTCCAGGCCCGCGGTCAAGAGCCGCCAGCCTCTGGGGTAGCCCCAGCGTTGGAAGTTGGCTTCCGTGTCGCCGACGTTGAAGAGATTGACGAGCCCCGCCGCGGCGAACGCCAGAGCCGTGATGATGTTCACAATGAGGGGAATGTTCATCGCGCGTCTCCCGCGAGCCCGGGTTCGACGTTGGGATTGTGGTTCGCGTAGTTTTTCGAAATGAGCTCGGCGAGGCGGCCGGCGTCGTGGCTATTCATGATGTCGGCGAAGCGATGGGCCGGATCGACCGGGTTGCGCATGAGGATACTCCGGGGCTATAAGGCGATACACAATCGTATCGTATCATTGATATAAGACGGAATCGTATCGCATGCAAGCCCAAAACCCGAGAAAGTGGCGCGCGGATGATCCGCGCCGGCTGCGCATGGCGGAAACGCGCGCGGCAATCCTGCGGGCCGCCCGGCCGATCATGCTCAGGGACGGGCTAGGCGGAACGACGCTCGATCGGGTCGCGGCCGAAGGGGGCATCGCCAAAATGACCCTCTATCGGCACTTCCCCAGCAAGGAAGCTTTGTTCGAGGGGCTGGTCGCCGCCACGTCCGAATCCATGCGCGAGGGCCTGGAGAACGCACCCGCGGCCGACACGGATAAATCGATCGCGATGAGGCTCGCCGACGAGCTCGGCGCGTTCATCTCGGCGCTCATCGAGCCGGATGGGCTGGCGCTCTATCGTTTGATCGTGGCGGACGGCTGGCGTTTCCCTGAACTGGCTCGCGTGTTCGATCGGTCCGGAATGCAGGTTATTCGGCGGCGAATCGCGCGATTGCTGGAAACTGGCGGAGCGCCCGCCGATCTGTCGAGGCAAGTTGCGGGCGAGGTCGTGGCGCTGGCGCTCGGCGATGCGTACCAGCGGGCAATTCTCGGCATTGCTGAAGAGGGAGATGGCGATGCTTTTGCACAGCAAATCCAAGCTGCCGTGAAATATGGGCTGAGCCGACCGGCCTGATCGGCCTTCACCTCTACTTTTATTTCATGGCCCGCTTGCGCTGAGCTTGGACGGCCGCAAGGTTCTCAGCGGCTGTCTCAAACCGCGGATTGACACGCAGCGCCGCCTGGTAGTCGGCGATCGCTCGGTCGAAATCGCCCTTGCCGCGGAACGCCGCGCCACGGTTGTTGTAGGCGTCGGCGAAGGCCGGGTTCAGCTGGATCGCGCGGTCGTAGTCGGCGATGGCGCGGGAGAGATCGCCCTTGGCTTGGTATGCGTTGCCGCGATTGGTGAGGAAATTCGCCCGCGGAGAGAGTTGAATCGCCTCGCTATAGTCGATGATGGCGCGGTCGTACTCGCCCTCCTCTGCATAGGATAGGCCGCGATTGTCAAAATAGGCAGGCTCGGACGGATCGAGCTTGATCGCCTCGCTCTCATCGGCGATCGCCTGCTCGTTGCGGCCAAGCTTCTTGTAGGCCGCGCCCCGATTGGAGTAGGCGCGGTCGCTGCGGGGATCGAGCTTGATCGCCTCGTCATAGTCCTTAATCGCGCGTTCGTAATCCTTATTGAAATAATAGGCGGCCCCGCGATCCCTGAAGCCCAAGCTCAGTTTCGGATCGAGCCGCAACGCTTCGTCGTAGTCCCGGATCGCACGGTCGTATTGGCCCTTTTCGACGAATACGTCGCCGCGGTTGTCGAAGGCCTTCGCGTCTTTGGGATCGAGCCGCACCGCCTCGCTTGCGTCGGCGAGCGCGCGGTCAAGCTTGCCTATCGAGCGGTAAGCGTTGGAGCGCTCGCGAAAGGCCCGGGCGTTGTTCGGATCGAGCGCAAGGGCGCGATCGAGATCAGCGAAGGCCTGCTTCATCTTGTCGGCGTACCAAGCGGCTTGGCCCCGATTCACGAGCGCGTCCGCGACCGCCTTGGGCGCGTTCCGCGCGGCTTTGATCATCGCGGTGCAGGCCGCCATGCGCTGCTCAGGAGAGAAGGCGCTGTCGTCATCTGCGGCGCAGACCGTGGCGTTGGCGTTGCCCTGGGCGCCGGCCGGCGATGCGGCGAGGGCGGCGAGCGCGGCGAGCAGGCAAAGGACGACCCGGGACGGCATGGTCTATCTCCCATGGAAACAAAGGAGTATCGCGCATATCGATAAACCGCTGTGACGTTCCTCACAGACCAAGAGGGGCCAACAGGCGTCGGGGCATTCTCACGACCCGGCTCTCAAAACCCCTTTCGAGAGGTATGCGCCCCATTGTTTGATTTTCAAGAAATCCGCGCCGCGAATCGACGACAAAATCGGTTGGCTACGCTGGGCAGAAATCAGACAGCGAGATCCGCTTTGTCTCGACCGAAACGGAATGGCCCAGCGACAATTTGGCGCTTATCGCGTTAGCTGTTGTTTCGGGAATTCTGCCGTGAGCCGTCATGGCCGCGCTCGTCGCGGCCATCCACGCGGCCCCGCCGCGATGATCTGGATCGCAAAAGGATCGTGTTTGGTATCAGAGGTTTATACTGAGGGAGCGGTGTTCTCGTGGGTGGCCGAGTCGAGCCCGGCCATGACGCTTCATGACCTGATTTGTCCTCGTCGCGTCCAAAACCCGATGAGCCAACGCGTAACGCGATAAGAGCCGACATTGCTTGCAGAAAATCAGAAGAATTGATAAGCTCGGCCCCATGACCAATCCTGCGCTTCCGCATGCCAAGAAGGCTCGCGCCCTCCCGCCGGCGCGCCCCCACGGGCCCAAAAGGGCGCGCGAATTTTTCTTTCCGCGAACACCCCTCGTAACTCATTGAAAAGTCTCGATTCGGACGAGAGAATCCAAGCAAATCCAAGAGAATCCAAGGCTCAAAAACGGAGCGTTGGCAGCGAAAAGGGCGACGATCCAAGACAACCCAAATCGACCCGATGGCTGGCCCGCCGCGGCGAAGCCGTAGACCGACCCGCAAACTTCATAACGACCTCGTTAAACCCTTCCCTCAGCCGCCACGCGTCCAGTCGAACGACTTACAGATGAGGCCGCCGAGCACGCACCCGGCGGTGACGAGATGGTCGCCCGAGAGCGTAAGCTTCGCCGTGTAGCGCTGGCCGTCGCTGGGGTTCAACGCGCTGCCGGCCCAGGCGTTCTCGCCATCCGGCTTCATGTCGAAAAACAGCTCTTGGCCGATGTGAGCCGGGCCTTCCGGGTCCCTCTTCCAGGCCAGAAAGCCGCAGACCGCATCGCCTCCGCACGCTGAGAAGCGAAGCTTCGCGGACCCGTCCTCGCGGGTCCATAAGCCGGTTACGCCGCCGGCCATCGCCGGCGGGATGGACGCCCCCAGGAGCGCCGCGGCGACGAGCAAAGCGCGCATCATTCTTCGCACCTCGGAAACCATCTTTGGCTGAGCGGAGGCGGATTAGGCCACAGGGGCGAACCGGTCAACGCCCGGACTGAGCGCCTCGGGCCAAAGCGGCTTGAACCCGCCCTCGAGCGCGGCGAGGGACGAGGGCGGAGTCAGCACGTCGGCGACCGCGTCCGGATCGAGCGGCGCCGGCGCGCCATAGCCGGCGAAGCTCCAGGGCAAGAGCCTGCCCGCGCGCACGGCGTAGGCTTTTCCGCCGCGCGCGATCATGGCCCCGTCCGGCAGGTCGCCGAGCCGCGCTCGCCAGAGGCGTTTCAACCGGTTCTCGACCCGCTCGCGGTGGAGCGCATCGTCCATCGCCTCCACGCCGCGCGGAGCGCCGGGAAAAGCGGCGATGAACGCCTTCGCCGCAGGTCTTCGGCACTCGAAGCAGGGCCGATGGCCGGCCGCGAGCGCGGTCGGCTCGTCGAGGAAGAACAGCTCCGTGTAATACCTGCCCCAGACGTCGCGCTGACGGACCTTGAATTCGCAGACGCAGATCAGCCAGTGCTTGGTCTTCCAGCGGCTCCCGCCCAAAGTCCGATCGTCGCGATGCAGCCGTCCGCCGCGGTTGCCCATGAGCCCGCCGCGCTCAGGCGTCGCGCGGAGCTCGCCGAACGGGTCGACACGATTCTGCAATGGTCGGGAAGCTTGAGACATCGTTGGTTGTGTGAGGTTGCGTTCGACGCGCATCAGGTCCACGCTCGCAGCTCTGGCGTCTTGGGGTAAAAACATGGCGCTCGAACTTCGGCCGAATTGCGAATATTGCGACAAGGACCTGCCGGCCGACGCTGTTGAAGCACGCATCTGCAGCTACGAATGCACCTTCTGCGCCGACTGCGTCGAGCGATACTTGAGCAACGTCTGCCCCAATTGCGGCGGCGGCTTGGTCCCGCGTCCGATCAGGCCCGCGGGGGAGTGGCGACCCGGATTGTCCTTGGCTAGGCGACCCGCCTCGATGAAACGTGTCGGGCTTTCCTACAGCCGAGACGAGATCGCCCAGTTCGTTCGAGAGATCGCGGCCCTCCCGCCCGATAAGCGCTGAACCGCTCTATCGCACCGGCGCGGCCTGGGCGCTGACCTGCGCTTCGCCGACATTGTCGATATTGTAGACGTCGTTGCGGAAATTGGCCGGTCCGTCGCCGTTCGACCAGCCGGTCAGGTAGACCCAGATCACCGGCACCGCCTTGGCGAGGTTGATGTCGTAACGCGCGCCTTCCTTGATCTTGGCTTGCAGGGCGGCCTTGTCCCAGCCGCCGGCCGGCCCGCCGCCCGTCCCTTCCAACAGCCACGCCGCGTAATCGTAGACCCCCTGCACCCGGACGCAGCCGTGGCTGAGGAACCGGTAGTCGGCGCCGAACAGCCCCTTGGATGGCGTGTCGTGCATGTAGACGGCGAGCTTGTTGGGCATGCCGATGCGGATCGAACCCAGCGAATTGCCCACGCCCGAATCCTGCCGGAGCGTGTAATCGGCGGCCCGCTCGGTGGTCCAGTTCACCGACTTCGGATTGATCTCCTTGCCCTGCCCATCGAGAATCCGGATCTTCGCGCGCGTCAGGTACCCCGGGTCGCGCTGCATCCGGGGAATGATTTCATGTCTGATGATCGACGTCGGGACGGTCCAGGTCGGGTTGAGGTTGACGACCTGGATATGAGCGGAAATCTCGGGGGAGGGATGCTCCGGGCCGCCGACGATCGCCAGGTAGTGGTGAACGACCCGGCCATTCTCGACCGCTTCGACTGAGGTCGAGGGCAGGTTGACGACCACATACCGGTCATCGAACGAGAAATTGAGCCCGGCAAGGCGGTTGGCGCTGGAAGCGAGCTCGTTGAAACGCTCCCTTGCTGGAATGTTGATCGCCTTCAACGTCGCGCCGGAGACAGTTCCGGTCTGGCGCAGTCCCATATGCGCCTGGAACCGCTTCACCGCGGCTGTAAGCGCTTTATCCCAGGCGAGACCGTTCGCCTCGCCAGCGTCGAGGTAGCCTTCGATCGCCAGGCGTTTGCGCAATCTTACAACCGCGGGGCCCTTCGTCCCGGGGCCGATGGCGGCGATGTCGGTCGGCCAGCCGCCCGCGTCCACGATCGCCGAGTAGCGCTCGGAAGCCTTGGCGGTGGCGAAGAAGGTGTCGGGCTGAAGCGTCGGCTGGGGATCGTCGCTGAGCGCGGTCTCGCGCGGCGGCGAAGGCGGCGCGACCTTCTTCGGCTTCGGCGCTGCCGCCTGGGCCGGAGGCGGCGCAGCCGTGGAGGGGGAAGCGTTTGGCGCCGAAATCGGCTCCGGCGGTCGGCGGCGCGGCCGGCATCGGCATGAACGGGCTTACGAGGCCTCCACTCGGCGCGGGCTGATTCGCCGGATTGGACGGCGCCGCCGCACTGGTTGTCGCGGCAGACGGATTCGCCGGGATCGAGACGAGCGGCGTTGGCGACGTCGTGGCGGCGGGCGGGCTCGCCGCGGCCGCTGACGGCGTCGAGGAGGTCGTGACCGCGGGCGGGCTTGCCGGCGTCTGCGCCAGCGCGCCCGAGACCAGGAGAGGCAGCCCGGCGAGCGCCCCCGCAAACAAAACCCGTAGCGTCATGCGACAGGACCCGACATGAGGCGAGACGCGATTCATGCGCGACCCGAAACAATTCACTATGCACATTAAGGTTACTAATTCGTCGCCGCGGCGCGAGTGCTCGCTGTTGCGGCCAATTAAGCCGCTTGGCCCAGAAATGCAAAGGCCGCCCCGAGAGGCGGCCTTTTACGAGCGCCGAGGCGCTCC
Organism: uncultured Alphaproteobacteria bacterium; assembly: GCA_963820095.1. Classification (GTDB taxonomy): domain Bacteria; phylum Pseudomonadota; class Alphaproteobacteria; order Rhizobiales; family Beijerinckiaceae; genus Roseiarcus. The sequence continues at coordinate 173,180 of CAWFZA010000013.1, read as the reverse complement.
ACGACCTTCACTCGATATCCGAGGAAAGCCTGTTGGCGCGGCCCCGCCGGAAGCCGGCGACGCCGAGGCCACAGACGCAAAGCGCCATGAGCGCCCATCCCGACGATTCGGGAGACGCATAAGCGGCCGCCCCGTAGGGCAACCCGATCGCCAACGCGCCGCACCCGGCGGCGATAGCGATACGTCGCGGATTTGCTGAACTGATGGACATGTAACCCCCAAGTCCAAACGAGGCCAGTGACCGAGGGTTAAGCGCAAACCATGACATGACTGTGGCGAGTTGCTGCGAATGCGAATAAATTTTTTCGCGCTGCAATACATCCGGTGGCGTTGCAAAATACAACCCGTGTATTACGCCCTGGCCGAGCCCGATCTCAGCCGACCACGACGATGTGCAGCCGTCGAGGCCCGTGAGCGCCTAAGAGAAGCGTCTGCTCGATATCCGCCGACCGCGACGGGCCGGTGATGAAATTGAGCGTGCGCGGCGCGACGCCTTTGCCGTAAGTCGCGCGCAGCTTCATGAACACGCTCTCGTAATCGGCCTCGATCGCCTCCCGCGGCAGCAGGACAATATGGTTGTCGGGCAGAAAATTGAGGGTCGTCGGATTGTCCGGACCCGAGACGAGCGCCACCGTTCCCGTCTCGGCGATGCCGGCAAAAGCAGCCGAGACGGCGTTGAGATCGCCTCCGTCGGAGGCGCCGTATGAGATTTCGAGCGAGGTTTCGCTCCATGGCATTCCGGCCAGACGCTGGTCTTCGCCCATTCGCAGCGTCGCCGGACAATTGTTTTCGCGCAGGAAGCGCGCGATTTCCGCCGGCGCGTCGGCCCATCCGGCGATCTCGGCAACGCTCGCCTGGGCCCGTTCCGCCTCCGCCCTGAAAGTTAAGAGCCGGGCCGTGACGTCGCCCTGACCACGTTTCGGCACGATTCCTGGCGGCGCCTGTTTCAGACGCGTTTCGACCTCGAACCGGCGGGTCGCTTCGTCGCCGGTCACGCCAAGCGAGCGGCGAATGCTGGCGAAGACCGCCGCGCGGGAGCTCATCGAACGGCTCCGCTCCGCGCTCGCCACTGGCTCTGGAACGTGGCGCCCTCCGGCGCGGCGAGGTCCCGATAGCGCGTCCAGCCGCCGGCGAACGGGAGCCAGGCAAAGCGGCCCTTGCTTCGCCCCGCGAGATGCATGGCGCGCGCGGCGAGGCCCGTCGCCATCCCATAGAGCGCCGGGCGGGCGGCGAAGAACGCCCAGAAGCGCAAGCCATACCGCACCGGCGCCGGCGAGAGGCTGCGCTCGAACTCGCGCTCGCGCCAGTGCCGCATCATCCCGGGCAGGGGAATGCGGACCGGGCACACCTCTTCGCAGCGGCCGCAGAAGGTGGAGGCGTTGGGCAACTGGCCGCCCTCGGCGACGCCGATCAGCGAGGGCGTCAGCACAGCGCCCATCGGCCCCGGATAGACCCAGCCGTAAGCATGACCGCCGACCGCTTGATAGACCGGGCAATGGTTCATGCAGGCGCCGCAGCGGATGCAGCGCAGCATGTGCTCGAACTCGCCGCCCAGCATCGCCGAGCGGCCATTGTCGAGAATCACGACATGATAGGCCCTCGGCCCATCGGGATCACCCGGCCGGCGCGGCCCGGTCGATAGCGTCGTATAGACCGAGGCGTCCTGGCCGGTCGCTGAGCGCGCCAGCACGCGCATGAGCTGCGCGGCGTCCTCGAGCGTCGGCACGATCTTTTCGATCGACGCAATGACGATGTGGGCCTCGGGCAGGGTTTGTGTCAGGTCGCCGTTGCCTTCGTTGGTGACGATGATCGACGTTCCGGTCTCAGCGATGAGGAAGTTCGCGCCGGTGATGCCGACATCGGCGGCGAGAAACTTGGCGCGCAACACTTGGCGCGCTTCGGCAACCAATTGTTCCGGCTCCGCGAGACTGCGGTCGGGCGGCAGATCGCGATGCGCCTTGCGGAACTCCTGTTCGACATCCGTCGCCAGCAGATGGATTGCCGGCGCGAGGATGTGGGAGGGAGTTTCGCCGCGCAATTGAATGATGTATTCGCCGAGGTCCGTTTCGACGGGCTCGATCCCCGCCGCCTCGAGCGCGTGGTTCAGGCCGATTTCCTCGGCGATCATCGACTTGCCTTTGGTGACGCTCTTCGCGTCCATCGACTTGCAAAGATCGACGATGATCTTGCGCGCTTGGTCGGCGTCCTCAGCGTAGTGGACTTCGCCGCCGCTCGCGCGGACCTTGGCCTCATAGGCATCGAGATAAAGATCGAGGTGAGCGAGCGTGTGATCCTTGATCGCGCGGCGCTGTCGCGCAGCGCCTCGAATTCGGGGAGACGAGCGGCCGAGGCGGCGCGCCTGGCGACGAAATTGCGCGAAAAAGCCATCGCGGTCTGCAACCGCGCATCTGTCAGCGCCTCGTGCGCGTTGGCCTTGAATTTGGACGAGGTCGCGACGACGGTCATCGGGCGGCCTCCGGCTTGCCTTCGCCGATCGCCGGGCCGTCCGCCATCCCGGCCAGAATTTCGGCGACGTGGCGCGCCTTGATCGGGGAACCGTCGCGCTGAAGCTTGCCCGCCATGTTCATGAGGCACCCGAGATCGCCAGCAAGCACCGTGTCGGGCTCGACGCTGCGGATGTCTTCAGCTTTGCGTGCGACGATCGCGTTCGACAGTTCGCCGTATTTGGTCGCGAATAGGCCGCCAAAACCGCAGCAAACCTCTGCATCTTTCAGTTCGACCAGCGTCAGACCCTCCACCCCGGCAAGGAGCCGGCGCGGCTGCGTCTTGACGCCGAGCTCGCGTAGTCCGGCGCAGGAGTCGTGATAAGCGACGGTTCCGTCATAGCGCGCAGCGACCTTCTTCACGCCCATCACGTCGACCAGGAAGCTGATCAGTTCGTGGGTCTTTTCAGCGAATCGCTCGGCCCGCTGCGCGAGCTCCGGTTCGCCCGCCAAGAGATCGGGATAGTGCTTGATCAGCATGCCGCCGCATGAGCCGCTCGGCGCGACGACATAGTCGCAATCCTCGAACGCGTCGATCGCCTGCCGCGCCAGCCTCTTCGCGCTTTCGCGATCGCCGGAATTGTACGCCGGCTGACCGCAGCAGGTTTGACTCGGCACGACCACCCTGCACCCGGCGTCCTCGAGCAGCTTGACCGCCGCGAATCCGACGCTCGGCCGGATGATGTCGACGAGGCAGGTGACGAACAGCCCGACGCGGGGTTGAGATTTCGGGCCTGAGGGGGCCGCCGTCATGTTCATCCGTTCATCGATCCTGGGGCCCAATGTTGGGGCGCCGCGCTCTTGTCGCTCAGGCCTAGCCTCCTTAAACTCGCACAATGGCCACGGATATCGCAACCCGCGTCTATAACCATGCGTTTCGCATCGATCCAGCCGTCCGCACGCTGCTCGATACGGACTTCTACAAGCTTTTGATGCTCCAAATGATCTGGAAGATGCATCCGAAGCGTCACGTGACCTTCCAGCTCATCAATCGGACGACGTCGGTGAGACTCGCCGACATTGTGGACGAGCGGGAGCTCACCGACCAGCTCGATCATGCGCGCACCTTGCAACTCGCCAAGAACGAACTGATCTGGCTCGCGGGCAACACTTTCTATGGCACGCGCCATATTTTCGAGCCCGAGTTCATGGAGTGGCTGGCGACGTTTCAATTGCCCGAATACGAACTGACGAAGCGCGATGGGCAGTACGAACTTAGCTTCGCCGGCCCCTGGACGGGCACGACGATGTGGGAGATTCCCGCCCTCGCCATCATCAGCGAGCTCCGGGCCCGCGCCGCCATGCGCCGCATGAGCCGCTTCGATCTCGACGTGCTCTACGCGCGCGCCAAGGCCAAGTTATGGTCGAAAGTGGAGCGGCTGCGAGTCCTCGAGCATGAGGAGGGGGGACCGGTCAAGCTGTCGGATTTCGGCACCCGCCGACGGCATGGCTTTCTTTGGCATCGCTGGTGCGTCGAGGCGATGCAGGAGGGTCTCGGGCCGAGTTTCATCGGCACCTCCAACGTCAAGCACGCGATGGATACGGGGCTCGAGGCGATCGGCACCAACGCTCACGAATTGCCCATGGTCTATGCGGCGCTCGCCGACGACGACGAGGCTTTGTTCGAGGCGCCTTACAGGGTGCTGAAGGACTGGGCGAAAATGTACGGGGGCAACCTGCTCGTCGTGCTGCCGGACTGCTTCGGCACGACATCGTTCCTTGCCCATGCGCCCGACTGGGTGGCGGACTGGAAAGGCGCGCGGCCGGACTCGAAGGCCCCGGTCCCCGCAGCGCGGGAGCTGGTCGCCTGGTGGAGGGCGCGAGGCCGCGACCCGAGGGAGAAACTCGTCGTCCTGTCCGACGCCATGGACGTCGATTCGATCGAGGAATCGGTGCGCACGCTGCGCGGCCAGGTCAATCTGTCATTCGGCTGGGGCACGAACTTGACCAACGATTTCATCGGCTGCGCCCCAGCCGGCGTGGACGGCCAACTCAAGCCGATTTCGCTCGTGTGCAAGGTTGTGGAGGCCGATGGCCGACCGGCGGTCAAGCTCTCGGACAACCCCAACAAGGTCATGGGGCGGCCGGACGAGGTCGAGCGCTACCGCCGGGTGTTCGGGCTGGTCGGCATGAAGACCATGCCGGTGACCGTCTAGGCCGACCGGGGGATCAATGGGGTTCGCAGGCTTCGGCCCGAAGGCGCTGCCATTCTTCAAGGCGCTCAAGTTCCATCAGAGCCGGGAATGGTTCGAGGCCAACCGCGAGACTTACGAAAGCGCGGTCAAAGGGCCGATGGGCGACTTGGTCGAGGATGTGGCCGAGCGCCTGCGAAAAGCGAAAATCCCGATCAAGGGCGATCGCAAGTCTTCGTTGTTCCGAATCCATCGCGACGTCCGCTTCTCCACCAACAAGGCCCCCTACAAGACCCATGCCGGCGCTGTGCTGACCCGGTCCGGCGGCAAGGACGGCGCCGGGCTTCTCTATTTCCACTTGTCGCCAGAGGAGTGCTTCTTCGCCGCGGGGTTCCACCAGCCTCAATCCGATGAGCTTGCGCGCCTGCGAGCGGCAGCGGCGCGCAGCCCCAAGCCGTTCAAGGCGATGACGGCGAAGCTCAAGAAGGTGGGCCTCTCTTTGTCGGCGGAGGATTCGCTCAAGCGCGCGCCGCGCGGCTTCGAGGCGATTGGTGATCCTGAGATAGCCTCCGCCGTGCGGCTCAAGAGCATGGTCTGCGTCCGTCCGGCCGCCGAGGCGTTGATCGCCTCGCCCGCGCTAGCCGAAGACTTTTGCGTTTTCGCCTCCGACGCGCTGCCGCTGCTCAAATGGGGTTGGGACGCCATCGTCGATTCGCGCTCCGGTCCGCCCCCGGTTTAGAACCGCGGAAGCCGGAACACAGAAAAGACAGCATAAGATCACCAATAGGAGATTGGTCCATGCCTTTCAAAACGCCCTCATGGGCATCGCCTCGAGCGAAGGTTGTCACGCCGCCCCCGTCCAGGTTCCAAGCTTGCTTGCCCTACACGCTGGCCCAGGAATGTCCTTACCCCAAGGACTGGAGCAACCCGGCGAATTTTTCTGATGATCCCCACGATCCCGGCGGGGCGACGATGTGCGGGATAACCCAGAACGAATATGACGCCTATCGCAATTCGCTCCACGAGCCCGAACAAGATGTAAAACAGATAACGCAATCCGATGGTCAGGCGATCTATCTGGATGACTACTGGCAACCGTACTGTCCGCAGCTGCCAATTGGCTTGGACCTGTCCTTCTTCAACTCATCGGTCAACATGGGAGCGAGACAGGCGACTGAAATTCTCCAGTTCGCCCTCGACATCGGCGTCGACGGCATTTGGGGACCGCAGACTGCCGGCGCTGTCGCCGGAATCGGCGAGGTCGATGACGTGATCAACGCATTCACGGCGCAACGCGAAGCCGTCTATCGTTCGTTCTCGACTTTTCAGTACTTCGGCGCAGACTGGATTCGAAGAGCGACTGAGATCGGCAGCGAGTCGATCCAGATGACGGAGATCGCGTAATGTCGAACTGCGGCAGGGGCTGCTAGAGGTTGTCGCAATGGGTGATCGGTTTCCAAGCCTCGCGGAGAAACATCGCGAATTCATCGGACGGCAGCGCATTTTCTTCGCCGCTTCCGCGGCGCCGAACACGCGCGTGAACATCTCGCCGCGCGGCGCGGACGCGTTCGCGATCATCGACGAGCGCACGGTCGCCTATCTCGACCGCACCGGCAGCGGCAACGAGACCGCCGCGCATCTCAAGGCGGACGGCCGGCTCACCATCATGTTCTGCGCCTTCGACGGGGCGCCGAACATTCTCCGCCTTTACGGGCAGGGCGAGGTTCTGCGCCGCGACAGTCCGGCCTACGGCGCCTTGCTGCGGACCGCCTTTGGCGGGGTGGAGCCATCCGGCGCACGCCAGATCGTTCGCCTCCACGTCGACCTGGTGCAGACCTCCTGCGGCTACGGAACGCCGCTGTTCGATTATCGCGGCGAGCGCCCCTCGCTCGACAATTGGGCGCGCGCCAAGGGCGAAGAGGGTCTCGAAGCTTACCGGCGCGAGAAGAACATGGTGAGCATCGACGGACTGCCGACCGGATGGCTCGACGAAGCGCGCGAGTAGAGGCGCGCAATCGTCGTTTTCGGGTGGCGCCCGCATCGCAGGAACGCGTATGCAGGTCGATCTGGCGCGGCTCATAAGGCGCGCGCGGGCCCAAACAGGACTGCCATGCTCGACATTCCCACTGCTCCAGCCGCCGGCGCGGATTACGCCACCGTCAAGCACGCGATCGAGTTCATCTCCAAGCGCTATCGAGATCAGCCCTCGGTCGAGGCCGTCGCCGAACATGTCGGCCTTTCGCCCTCGCACTTTCAGCACGTCTTCAAGCGCTGGGCGGGTTTGACGCCGAAGGCGTTTCTGCAGGCTTGCACCATCGAGCGGGCGCGCGAACTCCTCCGCAACTCGGCGAGCGTTCTGGACGCGGCCTATGATGTCGGCCTGTCCGGTCCGAGCCGGCTGCACGATCTGTTCGTCGCCCACGAGGCGCTGACGCCTGGCGACTATCGCCGCGACGATCTCGAGCTCGCCTACGGCTTCCATCCCTCGCCCTTCGGCGAGGCGATCGTGGTGGCTGCGCCCCGCGGCGTGGCGGGTCTCGGTTTCGTCGACGAGGGAAACCGCGGTGCCGCGCTCGCCGACATGGCGCGGCGCTGGCCGCGAGCGCGCCTGGTCGAGGATGCGCGCGCGACGGGTCCTTATGCCGCCCGCGCCTTCGATCCCGCCCTCTGGCGGCCCGACGCGCCGTTGCGCGTCGTCCTGATCGGCACGGATTTCGAGCTCCGCGTGTGGGAGACGCTGCTCAGCGTGCCGATGGGGCGCGCCACCACCTATTCCGACATCGCTTGCAAGATCGGCAGGCCGACGGCCGCGCGCGCCGTCGGCGCAGCCGTCGGCAAAAATCCGATCTCGTTCGTCGTGCCCTGTCACCGCGTGCTCGGACGCTCAGGGGCGCTCACCGGCTATCACTGGGGCCTCGCGCGGAAGCAGGCGATCATTGGCTGGGAGGCGGGACGGGTCGGGTGAGGCGCACTCGACACGCCGAACGCATGTCAATAAGAACCGAAGAATGGGACGTCGCCGAGGAGAGCGATTTGCCGGCCGGGCGCAGGCCCCCCGCTCAGCAGTCGCGGTAGCCCTGATCTTCGCGGCATACGCCGGCGTGGCCAATGCGCAGGGCGACTCGTACGCATCCTCGTACCGCGGGACGCTCGGTGGCCAACGGATCGGCATGACGCTCTGCGTTGAGGACGGCAAGGTCGTCCCGCTCAGCCATTATTTCTATCAGAGCCATCTCGCCGACATCCCGCTCCAAGGCGTCGCGGACCCAGCCTCTGGTATTGCCCTCAAGGAGCCGACCGGCGGCGTCTTCTCGCTCCATTTCGTTGGCAACGGCAGCAACGGAAGCGCCCCGCTGAGCTTCCGAAACAGCGTGGGCATGGCCGGCGTTTGGAAGGGGGCCGACGGCCGCAGCTTCCCGGTCGCCTTGAGCGGCGACTTTGACGCGGGATGTCCCGCGAGCGGCGAATGGTATCGCGAGATCACCTCGCAAAGCGGCGCCGAGTTCGAAGCCAAGGTTCAGGGATTCACCAAAGCCGTTCTCGCCGGCGACCGCGCGGGCGCGGCGCGCTTTGTCGGCTTCCCGCTAAGAGTGAACCTCAAGGGGAGAAGCATCGAGGTCAAGACGGCGGCCGAGCTCAGTCGGCGCTGGGGTGAAATCTTCACCCCGCCTTGGCTGAAGGCGCTTGCTCAGGCGCTGCCTCACGATTTGTTCGTCAAGCCGGGAGACGGCGCGGCGATGGTCGGCGACGGACTCGTCTGGTTCAACGAGCATGGCGCAGAGACCATCAACGCCATGCCGTGAGAGACGCGCGCCCTTCGACCAGCGCGACCTATTTCCGCTGCGTCTCAGGCGGCGGCGCCGGCTTCGGCTCCGGCTCAAATCTCCAAGGGATGTCCGCGGGCGGAGGGGCAGGATACGCAATGCGTAGGCCCGCCTCCCGCATCCGGCGCAGAATCTCGAAATGGATGTCGCTCCGCGTGCGCTCCGCCCGCTCGATGTCGTCGACGAAGCAGATCAGATTGAACTTGATCGACCAGTCGCCAAACTCGGCGAACAAAACCGAAGGGGCCGGAATGGCGAGCACCTCATCCTGCGCCTTGGCCGCCGCGATCATGAGATCGCGCACTTCATCGACGTCGCTTTCATAAGTGATGTTGATGGGGACGACGATGCGTCCGACGCGATCGTTATGGACCCAGTTCTTCACCACGCCGCTGACGAAGTTCGAGTTGGGCACGATCAGGCTGCCGCGGTCGAAGGTCTCGATCTCGGTCGCGCGGGCGTTGATCGAGCGGACGAACCCCTGCTCCGATCCCACCACCACCCAGTCGCCGACGCGGATCGTTCGCTCCCACAGGAGGATGAGGCCGGAGACGAAATTGTTGGCGATCGTCTGGAGGCCGAAGCCGATACCGACTGACAGCCCGCCCGCGATCAAGGCGATCTTCTGAAGGTCGAGGCCGATTTGCGCGCCGGCCATGAGCGCCGCGACGATGACGCCGATATAGCCAAAAATCGTCCGGACCGAGTTTCGTGCGCCGGCGTCGAGACGCGTCTGAGGCAAGAATCGCGACCCGAGCCAATCCTGGACCAGACGGGTGAAGAAGACGGCGATGGCGAATACGATCACCGCGCCGATTATCGACGACAAGGACAGAGTGACGCCGCCGATCGAGAAGCCGAAATAGGCCGAACGCAGCGCGCCGAACATGTCCTGCGACTGCACGCCCCACGGTTTCAGCACCGCCGCGAACGCGAGCACCACCACCACCAAGCGGGCTAGGCCTTGCAGGGTGACGCAGATCTGCGCGAGCCCGTTCCGGCGCAGGCCCGCCATCGCCACGAGGCGCGAACCGATCGGTCCGTCGGGCCTTAAGACCGCTTCGGCTCCATCCTGGACGATGATGTCGGCGATGTAGAGGGCGGCGCCGACAATGCTGAGGTAGATCGCCTGGTCGACCAGGAACGTGGCGAAGGCGACGTAGCCGATCACCGCGGCCAGGAAAATGACCAATGCGGCCGCCCAACCGAGCGTTCTGAGGGGCGCCCAGGCTTCGTTTTGCGGCGATCCTTGCGCGCCGGTTGGCTGCGCCCGCAGTTGGCGCAGCGCATAGGCGATCGCGATCGCGGCGAAAACCGCGCCGACGCCCCGTGTGGCGACCGCGATGTTGAGCGAGGCCGCGGCGTCGGCCACGGGCTCGATCACCCGCTCGACCGCCCAGATCGCGGCCAGCGTCATCGCGAGGCGATAAAGGATCCCCGCCGTCCGGTCGCTGATCGGAACGAGCCGCCAGTCGGCGCGCCGCGGCGAAAGCAGGCCGAGGCCCAGCGCGTTGACCGCGATCAAGACGCGAATCCCCGCGAACGCCGAGTTGATGACGCCCTGAATGCTTCGATCGGTGAGATTGAAGGAGTTGAGCACACCGGCCAGCACGCCCAAGCCGGCGAGCGGAGCCAAGGCGAAGATCGCAAATGTCCAGGCCGCCGCCAGCGCACGGCGCAACCGGCTTGGCGCCGTCTCGCCCGGATCGCGATAGACGAATCGACGAGTCACCCAGCCGAGCGGAATGGCGGCGAGCGCGAGGACGATCACGATCGCCGCCATGCCAATTTTCTCGATGAGCGTCAGCCGCCCCTCGATCGCGCCGAGCCAGTTGTCGACCAGACTGGTGACGATTTCGGTGTCTGCCGGGAACTCGCGCCGGACAGCGGACCAAAGCTGCGGATTGAGAAGGCTGGACGATCGAGCGAATGTTCTTTGCGCGAACAAGTGACGCCGCGCCTCGCTGATGCGCGTGCTGAGATCGTTGGCTTCCAGCAACAGGGCGCGCGCGGCGCGCAGGTTGGCGTCGAGCCTGTCGTGCCTCTGCTTCTCCTTCTCGAGCTCCTTGGCGGCGACGTCCGTCGTCGGCGCCGGTTGGCCCGATTTGGGCGTGAGCTCGTCGAGGCGCTTCACCGCGTCCGCGAGGCGCGGGGTCAGCTCAGCGATCGCTCCCTGCAAGGCGAGGGCGAGCGCGTCGCTCTGGGCGCGCAGGTTCTGCAAGCCCGTGTCGTCGAGGTTCTTGTCCCGAAGCGCTGTTTCAATGGCGGTCAGCGCCGCTCGCGTCTGTTCGAGGTCGAGCCGATGGGTCTCCTGCGCGCCCGCGCGCCCGAGGCCGGCAAGGACGAAGGCGAGAATGACCCAGCGCAACAAGCGCAATCCGGAAGCAGGCTTCATTGCAGGCGAGATGGCCCCAAGGCTGTTCCCCAAGCGTGATTCGGCAGCTCTCCCTTTGTCATCCGACCATGGCCGGGCTGCGGCGGCAACCGGGCGCTCATCGAAGCGTTCACCTTGGGGCAAGGTTAGGGGCTGCGCGTCCCGTGCAGCTTTGTTAAAGGGGACCAAAGACCCATGAGGGCCATCCTGGTGACCGAAACGATTTTCGCCGATTCTGCCGGCCAAGCGCCGCGGAGCGGCGACCCAACTGGCCAAGCGCCGGGGGGCGGCGACCCAACTGGCCAAGCGCCGCGGGCGCCAGCTTGCCGGCCACGCGCCGGAGGCCGCGGGCGAACGCGCGCTCGATTGCCTGCTTGCGGCGGGCTTCGAGCGCACCGAGCCGCCGATCCTGCATCCGGCGGCGATTTTCCTCGACATGTCGGGCGAGGAGGTTCGCCGCCGCCTATTCCTCACCGCCGACGCCACGGGCGAGGAGCTGTGTCTCAGGCCCGAATATACGATCCCGGTCTGTCGCGCCTATCTCAGTTCGGACAAGGCCGGCAAGATCGCCGAATATTCCTATCTCGGCCCGGTTTTTCGCGCTCGCGCGGGCCAGGGCGGCGAGCAGACCCAGACCGGGCTCGAGAGCTTTGGGCGCCGTGACGCCGAGGCGGCCGATGCGGAAGTGTTCTCGCTCGCCATGGAGGCGGCGACAGCGGCGGGGGGCGGCGCGCTCGCGGCGCGGCTCGGCGACGCCGGCCTGTTCGACGCCATGCTCGATTCGCTGAAAATCGCGGAGCCGTGGCGCCGGCGCCTGCGCCGCGGCGTCGCCCGTGGGCTAAGCCTTGACGCCATTCTGATGCGCCCGAGCCAGAGCGCGCTCGCCCAGCCCGGCGTGCTGGCGGCGCTGGAGAGCGCCGATCACGCAGGCGCCAAGGCGCTGGTCGAGGATCTGCTCGCGATCGCCGGCATCGATGCGGTCGGCGGGCGCACCGCGAGCGAGATCGCCGACCGCTTTCTGGAACAGGCCTCGCTCCGCTCGGGTCCGCCGATCGAATCGGAGAAGCGCGTAGCGCTGGACGCGTTCTTAGGCATCTCCGGCGATCCCGACCAGGCGGCGGTCGAACTTCGACGGCTCGCCAGCTCTGCAGGCCTTGAGTTGAGCGCGGCGCTGGACGCGTTCGAACGCCGCAACGGCTTCATCGCGGCCCGCGGCGTCGCGATCGAGGCGACCCGATTCAGCGCCGCCTTCGTGCGCGATTTCGACTATTACACCGGCTTCGTGTTCGAGGCCCACGATCCCCGTGTCTCCGGCGCGAAGACCGCGCTCGCAGGCGGGCGCTACGACGGGCTCGCCAGCCGCCTCGGGGCCAATGAGGACATTCCCGCTGTCGGCGCGGCGATCAATCTCGACCGTCTCGTGAACGGGGGAGAGCGCTGATGGCCGGAGGCAACGGCGCGGAAGGCCCATTCGTCCTCGCGATCCCCTCCAAGGGCCGGCTGCAGGAGGCCGCGGCGGACTTCTTCGCTCGCGCCGGGCTCGAGCTCGTGCAAGGCCGTGGCGCGCGCGACTACCGTGGCGCCATCGCGGGTCTCCCCGGCGTTGAGGTCGCCTATGTTTCGTCGGCCGAGATCGTCGGCCAGCTCGCCGCGGGCAGCGCGCATTTCGGCGTCGCCGGCGAGGACCTGCTGCGCGAGAAGGCGCCCGACGTCGAGCAGCGGTTCGAGCTTTTGAGCCCGCTCGGCTTCGGCCACGCCAATGTCGTCGTCGCGGCGCCAAAAGCCTGGATCGATGTGCGCACCATGGCCGACCTCGACGATGTCGCCTCGGCCTATCGCGCCAGGCGCGGCGAGCGCATGCGGGTGGCGACGAAATACGTCAATCTGACTCGTCGCTTTTTCGCCGAGCATGGCGTGGCCGACTACCGCATCGTGGAAAGTCTCGGCGCGACCGAAGGCGCGCCCGCATCCGGCGCGGCGGAGCTCATCGTCGACATCACCACCACCGGCGCGACGCTCGCCGCCAATGCGCTCAAACCCCTCGACGATGGAACCATCCTGCGCTCGCAAGCGACGCTGATCGCGTCGCTCACCGCCCCCTGGGGGGTCAATGCGAGACAAGCCGCGCGCGCCATCCTCGCGCGGATCGCGGCGAGCGAGGAAGCGTGGAAATCGCGCGAGGTCAGGGCGCGGCTGCCAGGCCCGGCGCATGTCGTGGTCGAGGCGGCCGCCGAGCGCTTCGGCGCGGTCTCGGCGACCGGCATGGACGTCGATCCGCAGGGTTTCGTCGCGCTGCATTGCGCACGCGACAAGGTCGCGGAGCTCGCCGGCTGGCTCCTGACCGAGGGCGCCGAGCGAGTGAGCGTCGCAGCGCTCGAACAGACGTTCGCCGCCCGCAATGCGCTCTATGATGCGCTCGAAAGGCGGATCGGAGCGGGCGGCCGGTGAGCTTACGTTAGGCGAAGCGTCGCGCGCCCCATCACCAGACTTCGAACTTGGCGGGGTAGATCGCGCTGTAAAGGATGGATTGCACCGACAAATAGACGGCGCCATAGAGCGGCCCGTCGAGCCACAATCCCCGCCCGAGAAAAATGGGGATCGCGAGGCCCGCGACGGCCCCGCCGGCGAGCGCGCTCGCCCAACCGAACCAGCCGTTGCTAAGCAGCGCCTCCCGCACGGGAATGGCGGCCACAATGGCGGGAAATCCCCACAACGGCGAATAGACGAGCGTGGCGGCCCAAAAGCCGCGGAAAAGCCCAATCTGGTCGAAGCGCTCCGGCCACGGGGCGATGTCGCCCGCCATGATCCTGTCCACGGCGATCACCACCACCCCCATCGCAAAAGGCGTAAGCCACGCCACAAAAGGCGGAAACTCAGTCGGGACGAACCAGCCAAAGCGCGGGGGGCGCCATTGCGCGGAGCTACGCCAGGTCGACATCGGGTCAGCATCAGCCTGGTTGATCGTCGCTTGGGTCTGCGGCGAGTCGGCGGGAGATGTCCCAGTCTACGCCGCCAAAAGTTCAGGCTCGCTCAATTCTCCCGCCACAATCTTGCGCATCCCGCTGCGAGCGAGAGGTCCGCATGGCGATTATCGCGAAGTGTCTCGTTTCCATCATGGTCTTCGCGGCGACGTTCTTGTCTTCCTACTGGCTGGTGTTCGTTCAAATCCTCCCTGAGGACTTGGCGGCAGGCGCCGCGTTTGTCGCGGCAGGCGCGCTGGCCGCGCTGATGTGGCGCGGCATGCAGCGCGAGACGCCGGGCCTCCTCGGAACGGCGATGGCCTGGGCGGGAATCGCTGGCGGGGTCGGATTCTTCGGCGGGTTTTTCGGGCCGATGGTGTTGACGCCGGAAGCCAATCAGGGCCCGCTGCTCGGGCTTTTCATCACAGGCCCGTTGGGCGTGGTCGCCGGCGCGATAGGCGGTCTCACCTACAGCCTTTGGCGCCGGTCGCCGATGAATGGCGGGTAGACCGGGCGCCCGAGGAGAATTCGCGAGCGAGGCGGCGGAGCTCCAGGGCAAATTCGGCGGTGAGCGCGTGGCCCGGGCTTACGCCTTCAGTAAATGAGCTTGCTCGCCGCCGCGGCGGCCGCGCGCCTGGCGAACTTTTCGACAATCGCCTTCAGCTCCGGCTCCCGGATGAGCGAGATCGCTTTCTCCGGATCGACCCACTGAACCACGCGCTGCCCGAATTCCGGCCAGGTCGCGCTTTGTCTGCGAACGAGTAGAGGGAAAATCCTGACCTCGTAATCCGGGTCGGCGCCGTTCTCGCCCGCCGCCTTTTTGTATCTGAAAACGCCGATCGCCCGTGCGCCGATCTTTCCGCGCACGCCCGCTTCCTCGAACGCCTCTCGCGCAGCCGACTTCGACGGCGTCAGCCGCTTGATCGGCCAACCTTTCGGGACAATCCAACGCCGCGTTTGCCGCGTCGTCAGGATGAGGATTTCAAGCGCCGCCATCGGCGTGAACCGATAGGGCAACGCGCCATACTGGACGCGGATCGCCGGCTTGGCTCGTCGTCTCTTTGGCTTGCGGGGGATGATCGCATCTCCAAGGGAGTCGCGCTTCAACGCGTGGCGAATCGGGATAGGCGCGAATCGGCGAAAATAAAACCCCGGCGCGTAAAAACGCCCCAGGACGCAAAGCCGCGGATTGACGCCCGCTGCGCGCCGCCCACCGCACGCAAGACGCAGACGCGCCGGATTGACGATCGGCGCGTCCCCGAGGCTTGCAAAATCCGGCGTGCCCTGAGAACGGACGCCCGCTTCGAAGCGACCCGGAGGTCTTCGAGGCGGCGTCGGCAGACGGAAGGACCGCGATGCCTGCGGATTCGCATCCGACCGGAGTGGTCGCTTCTCACCGGACGTCCCGCTGGCCGGTTCGTCGGCGTGCGGCGATGTCTGGCTCCCGGCCCGCGATCGATGTTCCGTCCGCATGGTCATAGCCCGAACGGATAGGTCTCCTCGGGGCCTTTCTGCATTGTCGCCGGAAGCGGCGTCACTGCCTTCGTCTCGTCGAACCAGACATAGGCGTCGAATTGCTGAGGCAGCGAACAGGACGAGTAGTGGCTCCAGCGTTCGGTCTCGGGCCGGTAGATTACGCCGATGAAGCGCTCGAGGCGCGGTTCGAGGAGACGGTCGCGAAGATCGCCAGGCGCCCCTTCGCGCAGGTCGAGCAGGAATCGGCTTGCGCCGCTGTCATGCGCCAGGCGCTCGTAGCTGTCCGATCTCGACGGGTTCACCCGCTTGACCTGCATGGGCTCGTCCCACTCGTCCGCGCAAGCGACCGTGCCCGTGTGCGTGCCCATGCCGACGAGAACCGCGCCCTTGCCGAACTTCTCGCGGCAAAGCTTGAAAACAAATGAAAGGAAATAAAAACGAATTTCCTTTCATTAAATTGCGTGAGCTTGCCTTTATTTGATTGGGATTCCCGTTTCCGGTTGTATCCGTAAGCCCCCCGAGACGCGATCACGGGATCGTCACCACCAGCCGCCCCCGGGTCTCGCCCTTGAGGATGCGGGCGCCGGCGTCGAACACCTCAGCCAAGGGGATGGTCTCCGTCATCGTCGCGAGCTTCAGGCGGTCGAGATCGAGCGCCAGGCGCCGCCAGGCTTCGAGCCGCCGTTCGGTCGGGCAGTGGACGCTGTCGACGCCCAGGAGCGAGACGCCGCGCAGGATGAACGGCGCGACGCTTGCGGGCAGGTCCATGCCGCCGGCGAGCCCACAAGACGCGACCGCCCCGCCGTAGCGCGTCTGGGAAAGGACGTTGGCGAGCGTGGTCGAGCCGACGCTGTCGACCGCGGCCGCCCATTGCTCCTTGCCGAGCGGCTTGCCGGGGGCGCTCAGCGTCGCGCGGTCGATCACCTCGTCGGCCCCGAGCGTCTTGAGATAGGGCGCCTCGCTTGCGCGGCCCGTGGAGGCGATGACCCGCCAGCCCTTGTCGGCGAAGAGGCTGATCGCCATCGAGCCGACGCCGCCGGCCGCTCCGGTCACCAGCGCCGGACCCGCGGACGGGGCAAGATCATGGCGCTCGATCGCCATCAAGGCCAGCATGGCGGTGAAGCCAGCGGTGCCGATCGCCATCGCCTCCGCCCGGGTGAGGCCGTCCGGCAGCTTGACCAGCCAGTCGCCATTCACTCGCGCTTTCTCGGCATAGCCGCCGAAATGGGTCTCGCTGAGCCCGTAGCCGGTGAGAACCACCTCGTCGCCAGGCGCGAAGTCCGAGCGGCTGGAGCTCTCCACGATTCCGGCGAGGTCGACGCCGAGAACCATGGGAAACCTGCGAATGACCGGCGATTTGCCGCTCAGCGCCAAGCCGTCCTTGTAATTGACGGTCGAATGGGTGACGCGGATCGTCACGTCGCCGTCCATGAGCTCGGACTCCTCCATGTCGACAAGCCGGACGTCCTGTCCCGTGTCGGTCTTGTCGGCTCGAACGGCGCGAAATGTCATGGTCTCATGCCCTTGCGTTGGCGAGCGAGGGAGCGAAGTCTATGGGTGGGATTCCGGGCCGGTCAAATGGCTTCGCCCGAGGATGTAAGAGGGAGAGCCGCCGATGGCCGACAAAGAGAAGCCGCCGCGCGTCTTGACGGCCGTCAAGGGCGCCGACGGATTGATGCGCTGTCCGTGGCCCGGCGTCGATCCGCTCTACGTCGCTTATCATGACGAGGAATGGGGCGTGCCCGAATACGACGATCGGGCGATGTTCGAGAAGCTTGTGCTTGACGGCTTCCAGGCCGGACTCTCCTGGATCACCATCCTGCGCAAGCGCCCGGCCTTCCGAAAGGCGTTCGACGGCTTCGAGCCTGAGAAGATTGTCCGCTGGACTGACAAGAAGAAGGACGCGCTGATGCAGGACGCAGGGATCGTCCGCAATCGGGCGAAGATCGAGGCGACGGCGGCGCTGGCTCGCATCGTGCTCGACTTCGCCGATAAGGGAGGCTTCGCGCGTCATTTGTGGAGCTTCGTCGATGGGCGTCCGATCGACAATGCCCGGACGAGCTTCAAGGACGCGCCGGCCGAGACAGACGTCTCACGCGCCATCGCCAAGGATTTGCGCGCCCGGGGCGGCAATTTCGTTGGGCCGACGATTGTCTACGCCTTCATGCAGGCGACCGGCATGGTCAATGACCATCTCGTCGATTGCTGCCGTCACGGGGCCTGCCGGGCGCTGGCGCGCGAGCTTAAGACATGAGCGACCGTGCGCCACGGCGCGCCTGGCAGCGGATGCTGTCGGGACGGCGGCTCGACCTCATCGATCCTTCGCCGCTCGACGTCGAGATCGCCGACATCGCGCATGGATTGGCGCGCGTGGCGCGCTGGAACGGTCAGACGAGGGGGCCTGAGATCTTCTCCGTCGCGCAACATTCCTTGCTGGTGGAGGCGCTGTTTGCGGCTTTCGAGGCGGCGCCCTCCGATCAGGCGCGGCTCACCGCGCTGCTGCATGACGCGCCTGAATATGTGATTGGCGACATGATCTCGCCGTTCAAGGCTGCGATCGGCGGCGAATACAAACGGGTCGAGGCGCGCCTCAAGCGCGCGATCCTCATCCGCTTCGGCTTGGTCCCCGAACCGCCGGACGATGTCGACCGTCGCATCAAGGTCGCCGACCGCGCCTCGGCCTATCTCGAGGCGACCGCGCTTGCCGGCTTCTCGATTGCGGAAGCGCGCAAGCTGTTTGGCGAGCCCGACCTGCCGGTCCGTGATTTCGCCGCCTTCCTCGAGCCGATGCGGCCCGCCGACGTCGAAATCCGGTTTCTCGCCCGTTTCGTCGAACTCGACGCCGAGGTCGCGAGATCCCCTTAAACCGCCGTCAAGAGAACCGTTCCATGCCTCGACTTCATGTCTGCTCGCTCGCCCTGATTGCCGAAACCGTCGAGAAGACGGGCGCGCGCTCGCTTGTCACGTTGCTGAGGCCCGGCACGGAAATCGAGCGCCCGATCGCGATTCATCCGATGCGGCATCTCCATCTTGCCTTCTCGGATATTGTCGAGGCGACGCCGGGCCAGGTTCTCCCTGAGGCCTCGCACCTGGATCAGCTCTTAGGATTCGTCCAGGCTTGGGACCGTGCGGAACCGATGCTGATTCATTGTTTCGCCGGGGTCAGCCGCTCGACCGCCGTCGCCTATATCGCCGCGTGCGCCCTTGCGCCCAAACGCGACGAGCTCGCCATCGCCCGCTCGCTGCGCGCGGCGTCTCCCACCGCGTCCCCGAACACGTTGCTTGTGGCGCTCGCCGACCAGGCGCTCGGACGGCGAGGACGCATGAGCGAAGCGATCGCTGAAATTGGCCGCGGCCAGGACTGTTTCGAAGGGCAACCGTTCGCGCTTGAGCTGAACTGATGGCGGTCGGGCAATTTCGAGCGCTCGCCCGTTGAGCGGAGCGCCCTCAGCCCTTCACCGCCTTGGCCATCGCCTCCTGCTCGGCTTCCGTCGGCGAGCCGAAGAAGGCTGGATCATTGTCCTTGCCGCCCAGCGCGCCATAGGCGTGCTCGCCCTTGGCGTCGAACAGCACCACGAACTTGTGTTCCCCGCAGTCCGTCGGCTTGCAGACGAAAGAGATCTGATAGGTCTTGCCGTCGATGGTGACGGTCGTCATCTGGCCGGCGACGCCGTCGAAGTTCTTGTTGAACTGAACAAGCCAGTCGGGCGTCGGCTGCACGAGCTTCATCAGTTTTTCCCACGACACGTGGTACGCGGTCTTGCCGTGCAGGGCGTCGAACAGAAACGCCATCTCCGTCTCCGCTGCGTTCGCGGCGGAGGCGAGAGCGACGAGAGCGAGAGATAGGCCAAAGCGCATCTTGGATTCTGACCGTTGCTGTTGGAGACCGAAATTGGAGCTTCCGGAGGCGTTGGCGAAGCCCGGGTTGAGCTTGATCGCTCCTCGACTAGAAGGCCTTGAAGGTGATCATGGTGCGCGTGTCGACGATTCCGGGGATCACTTGCACTTTGTGGCCGACGAAGTGACCGATGTCGACATTCGATTCGACGTAGAATTTCGCCAGAATGTCGAAGTCGCCAGCGATCGAATAGATTTCAGAGGCGATTTCCGCTTCTGCCAGCGCGCTCGCAACCTCGTACGTCCGGCCTAGGGCGCATTTGATTTGTACGAAGAACGTCTGCATCCGGTCACGGCCCTTGTTTGCCGTTCTCTTCTGCAACAACTTCCACGTCGCGGTCCATCCCCGTCTGCACCTGGAAGGTCGATTGGTAGACCTTGGATTCGTGCCGGGCGATGACGACGTACTCGCCCTCCGCAAGCACGAGCGAGGGGAAGGCTCCCACCAGCTCACGAATGACGTCGCCGCCCGGGGTGAGCACCGTGAAAGTGGTGTTGGCGAGCGCTTCGGCCCCTTGCTTGTTGACAAGCTTGAGCGTGAGGGTCGCGCAGCGGTGCCGAATCGCGACGTCGATCCGCTTGCCCGAGACAACCTTGATGTCGGCGTTGACCACCGAGTTGGAGGGAATCGCGGCAGGCGGCGCGGGCGCCGCCGACTTGCCTGAATTGCCCGGGGCGCTCACGCTCGAGCGAGCGCCAACAGTGTCCAGGTAGGTCGAAACGATGTGGTAGGAGCCTTCCGGCAGTCCGACGATATCCCCCGCCTTGGCTTTGGCGTAGACGAGTTTACCGAGCGGATTGCAATTCTGGGGCACATAGATCGCAAGCGACAACTTGGACGGGTCGATCGGCGCGTCGGAGACGGTGCCTTGGATCCGAAGCGCGCCTGCCGCGAGCGTCAGCCGCTCGGAGCGGACTTCCGCGCCTAGGATCACGCGTTTGGCCGCGCTGGCAAGCCCGAAAGCGACATGAACGACGTAATCGCCGGGTGGTATTGTCAGGGTCGGCTGCGCTTGACCGGATTCAACAATCAGGGGATGCGAGCCGTCCGGATCGGCCTTCGCGCCAAACACCCGCCAGCGCAGACCTCCTGTCAGCGGCGCGGCGCCGCCGCTCAGGACGGCCGAAAGGTTGAGCGTCGCCTGGGCGGAGTCGGTCGTTGGCGTTTGAGCGCTGGCGGACGCGAACAGCGTCGTGAGGGCGACCAAAGCCGTCAGAATTCGCCAAACCGCCGCCAATCCGCCTCGCGAGCCGAAAATTGACGCCGACGCCCGACGCCTGGATCGCCTCGTGGCCTCATATTGAGGCGGATCGAAGGCGTTTACACCGGATGGATTTTCGGCCAAGTAGTGCCTCCGCTCAAGGCGAAACGCCGATGAACGATACGATCGAGATCCTCACCAGCCGCCGGTCCGTACCCCCGCCGATGATGACGGGGCCTGCGCCGACCGCTAGCGAGCTCGCCACGATCCTGACGGTCGCCTCGCGGGTGCCGGATCACGGCAAGCTCGCGCCTTGGCGGTTCTTGGTCTTCGCAGGCCAAGCGCGCGAGCGCGCGAGCCGGCTTGCGCTCGACATTCGTCTCGTTGACAAGCCTGACCTCGACGAAGCTGCCCGCGCCGAGGAGTCGCGCCGTTTCGTGCGCGCCCCGCTGGTCGTCGCGGTCGTTTCGCGCGCGGCCCCGCATCCCAAGATCCCCGAATGGGAGCAGGTCTTGTCCGCCGGAGCGGTCTGCATGAACATGATTGTCGCCTCCCGCGCGCTCGGTTTCTCGGCGACTTGGCTTACGGAATGGATGGCTTATGACGGCCGCTTTCGCGCCGCGATTGGCCTCGCCGAACATGAGCGCGTCGCCGGTTTCCTTCACATCGGCCGGACGACGGCGGCGATCGAGGATCGTCCGCGCCCGCCGCTGGCGCAGATCGTGACCAACTTTCCCGAGTGAGGCTTAAGGCCGATGTTCTATGCGACGTCGGAGCGCGACAGGACAAAGCTGCCGCACGATCCCTTCAAGGCGATCGTCGCGCCACGTCCAATCGGGTGGATCTCGACACGCGCGCTGGATGGGCGCATCAACCTCGCCCCTTACAGTTTCTTCAACGGCTTTTCGAGCGTGCCGCCGATCGTCGGCTTCTCCAGCGAAGGCTGGAAGGACTCGGCCTCCTTCGCCAAGGAGAGCGGCGAGTTCGTCGCCAATCTGGCGACACACGACCTGCGTGATCCGATGAATCAAACCTCGGCTCCGTTCCCCCGGGGCGACAACGAATTCGCCCGCGCCGGATTGACCATGGCCGAGTGCCGTCTGGTCGCTGCTCCGCGTGTCGCCGAGAGCCCCGCGGCGTTGGAGTGCAAAGTCGTGGACGTCGTCGAGATCCGGTCGCTGAGCGGCGCCTCGAGCGGGGCTGTGCTCACGCTCGGAGAAGTGGTTGGCTTTCATATCGACGAGCGCTTTCTTCGCGATGGGCGCTTCGACACCGCCCGCGCCCACCCCCTCGCCCGTTGCGGCTACCAGGATTACGCGATGGTCGAAAGAGTGTTCGCGATGGCTCGGCCAAAGGGCGGGGGCGACATTTGATGGCGCCGTAGGCCCGCGCCTTTGAGACGGGCCGCCGGGCGCGCCTTCCCGGAAGGCGCCTTTGTCCCTGCTCGGAACTCTTGCCGTCCGAGCCAGGCGGCCGAAATCGACGCCTTCGCCCACCGCTTCAATCCCTTCAGGCCCCACCAGGCCCTTGGCGACAAAATCCCAACCAAGTCTCTCTAATCCCTCACCCCGGAGACCAAGCCGTCTCATAGGTCCTGAACTCGGACACGCGCTTGCGACAGCCCCAGCGCTCCCAGAGATCAGCGGACCGCCTCGACCTACATTTTCGGCGCGATCTGTCCGAAGGAAGAAGGCGCAGCGCTCGTCACGCCGCGTTGCGACGCCGAGGCGATGAACCTTCACCTGGCCGAAATCGCCACCCAGATCGCGCCCGGCGCGCACGCCGCGATCCTCGTCGACCGGGCCGGATGGCGTCTCTTCGGCGGGTTGAA
The DNA here is from genome assembly GCA_963820095.1 of uncultured Alphaproteobacteria bacterium. Lineage (GTDB taxonomy): Bacteria > Pseudomonadota > Alphaproteobacteria > Rhizobiales > Beijerinckiaceae > Roseiarcus. Next base: position 150,980 of record CAWFZA010000013.1, on the reverse strand, counting down.
CGTCCCCCGCCAACATCACGCTCATCGCGTTGCCCGCCAAGTGTTGCCCGCCAAATGTCCCGAACTCAACCCGCAAGAAAACATCTGGCAGTTCATCCGCGACAACTGGCTCTCAAACCGCATCTTCAAATCCTACGACGACATCGTCGACCACTGTTGCCGCGCATGGAACATGCTCATCGATCAGCCCTGGAGAATCATGTCGGTGACGTCAAAGGTTATGTGTCAGGGAGAGAAGGGTTGGGATTCCCTGCATTTTGTTTTCGTGGGTGAAGAGAGTGAAGAGAATGCGGTCCATTGAGGTTCTGTCCTGAAAGACGCCCATTGGCCGGGTTCTGCGGCGGACCTCGCGGAAGCGGCGCTCGATGGCGTTGGTGGTTCTGACCGCTTTTCGCTCGGCGAGCGTCTTGTATCGGAAGCAGGTGAGAAGGTCGTCGAGATCGTCGCGCAGGCAGGCGACGGCGGCGGGATAGACCTCTGCCCAGCGCTCGGCGAAGCGGCGGGCGGCGGATCGCGCCTTGGGAGCCGCATCGGCGTTCATGACGGCGTGCAGCCCGGCTTTGACGGCGGGTTGATCGGCCTTGCGGACCTTGTTGAGGATGTTGCGGATCTTGTGCGCCCAGCAACGCTGGACGGGGATTTTGTCGTAGACCGTGGGGAGCGCGGCGATGAGCCCCTTGCCGCCGTCGACGCAAATCAGCTCGAGGCCTTGGCCGGTCAGGCCGCGTTTGTAGAGATCGTCGAGGAAGCGCTCCCACTCGATTGCGCTCTCGCCGCGCGCCAGGCGAAAGTCGATCACCTCCTTCTTTCCATCATGCCTGAGGCCCAGAGCCACCAGAACCGGGCGGCGCAGGGCTCCGGCCCCGGTCTTGCGGGCGAGCACGACCCCGTCGAGCATCAGCGCCTTGTAGCGGCCGGAAAGAGGGCGGGCGTGGAAGGCCGCCACAGCTGCGTCCAGGGACTGCGCCACCCGGCTCACCGTGCTCGGGCTGATGGGGCGGCCGAGCAGGGCCAGCAGGACCTCGCCAAGCTTGCGGGTCGAAAGCCCCAGCACGAAACCGGCCAGGATCGTCCGGTCGATCTCGGGCGAGCGCCGGGCGTAGGCGCGCAAAACCTCGGTCGGGCAGTAGCGGCGAGTGCGGGGTACGGAAAGCTCGATGTCGCCGAGTTCGGTCAGAAGCGAGCGCCGGTAATAGCCGTTGCGGCGATCGGCCTCGTCCTCCGCCTCGAGGCTCTCAAGCCAGCGGTCCACCGCCCCCGCCATCTCGGTTTCGATGATCTCGGCCAGAGCCTGACGGCCGAGCGGGCGATAGCCCTCGCCCCAATCCAGCCCTTGAGCCTGCATGGCCTTCACCATCGCGAAAGCAGCCGGTAAACTCTCAATCGTCGCAGCGCGCTGTGGCATGGGGTGCTCCTTGGCTGGGTCTTGGTCGACCGCAGGGAGTACCCCTTCACACCTCTGACACAGAATCTCTTACGTCACCATCATGTCCATCGCCTTGCGAGATTGGGGTCTATGGGTCATAATCACCGAGTTCTTGGTCTAAGTCGGCCGTCTTTCGAGATCGCCGGCTCTCAATGACATTCCCAAAAGGGTTGCGTCTTCGGCTGGAGTTTGCCGCGTTGTGGTTGGCAATCGCCCTTGCGCGCGCGATGCCCCTGCAGACAGCGTCTTGGCTTTCCGGGAATATCTGGCGCCTCATCGCTCCGCGCCTCAGCCGACAAAGGCGTGCGCTCGCCAATCTTGAGCTGGCGTTCCCCGAAAAGTCGCTCGACGAACGTAAAGCGATCGCCGCGGCGATGTGGGAAAACCTTGGACGTACCTTCGCCGAAAGCTTTCGCATCAAAACGCTGACGGCGAGCGATCGAATCGTCTTCGAACCATCGGAAGGTTTCGACGAGGCTGCGCAAGGCGCCAGGCCGTTCATCGTCTGCGGACTTCACTTGGGAAACTGGGAGATTCTAGCGCATGGGGGCCAACGGCTCGGCGTTTCCCTCATCGGCGTCTACCAACGCTTATCGAACCCTCATATCGAGGCGCTGCTGCACAGCCTTCGCGCGCCGCTCTACAAGGCGGGTCTGACGCCCAAGACTCCAGTGGCCGCGCGCGTGCTCTTACGCGCCATCAAGGATGGGGCCTGCCCGTGCTTCCTCGCCGACCTTAGAGACGACAACGGACCGCTTGTGACTTTCTTCGGGCAGCCCGCCCGGTCAACAGTCTTTCCCGCGCTCCTTGCCCGCACCACAGGTGTGCCTCTCTACGCCGGCGCCGCATTCCGCCGGCCGGGCTCGCGTTTCAGCATCCGCATCGCGCCCATTTCAATGCCGCAGACAAACAACAGCGCGGCGGACGCGCTTGCGGCGACGCAAATGCTGCAGCGCCAGTACGAGGCATTCATCCGCGAGGCCCCTGAACAGTGGATGTGGGCGCACCGGAAGTGGGACTGATTGCGCACCCGCACGCAGGGGCGTCTCATTGGAGTACCGGCTGCCTCTAGCCGCCGAGTTCAGTGCGGATTGTCTGCCCGCCGCGCTGAATGGTCAGATCCCAGAGCCGAGCGCGTTCCGCGCAGGCTTTCTCCAGATCGCGGGTCGTAGCGATCTTCTGGCCGTTGATCGCGAGGACGACGTCCCCTTTTTGCACGCCGACCGCGGCGGCGGTCGAATTGTCGCGCACCGCAGCGACCACGACCCCTTGGGAAGCGCTTTCGAGCGATAGTTCCTCCGCCACCGCCGGCGACATATTCATGACCTCCGCCCCTTCGAATGGCGAGCGGCTCTTGATGGTCAAGGCGTCGCGAGGCGGGATTTCCGGCGCGGCCGCCAATTTGAGTGGCAGAGTCAGCGAACGCCCACTCCGCAGGATCGATAGCCGGGCCGAGCCGCCGAGGGGTTTGACCGCGAGCCTGAAGCCGACGCCTTCGGCGTCGTCAACGCTCTGGTCGTCGACCGCGGTGATGAGATCGCCGCGCTTTAGACCCGCATCGGCCGCGGGGCCAGCCGAAGCCACCGTCACGACAAGCGCGCCGGTGGGGCGGTCGATGCCGAGATTATCGGCGATGTCCTTGGTCAAACTCTGCAGGGTGGCGCCGAGCCAGGGCCGCTTGACCGTGGCCCCGCCATGGAGCGCGGCGGCGATGACGCTCTTGACCATGTTGACGGGAATGGCGAAACCGATTCCGATACTGCCGCCGGAGCGGGAGTAGATCGCCGAATTGATGCCGACCAGCTTGCCGTCGAGATCGACCAGAGCGCCGCCGGAATTGCCTGGATTGATGGCTGCGTCGGTCTGAATGAAAAAGCCGTAGTCGCTGATTCCAACCTGCGTGCGCGCCAGCGCGGAGACGATGCCTTGAGTCACCGTTTGACCCACGCCGAACGGATCTCCCACGGCAATGACAAAATCTCCGACTTCGAGGGCGTCCGAATCGCCAAGTTCGAGCACCGGGAAATCCCGGCCGCCCTTGAGCCTAAGCACGGCGAGGTCCGTGCGCGGGTCGCGCAGAACGATCTCCGCCTCAAATTCACGCCTGTCCGAGAGCGCGACCTTCACCTGGGTCATGCCTTCGATCACGTGATAGTTGGTCACGATGAGGCCCGACGGGTCGACAATGACACCTGATCCAAGCGCTTTCGCCACCCTGGAATTGTCACCGCCGCCGCCGAAGAACCGGCGGAAGATCGGATCGTCGAACAGCGGATTGCGCGCCGTCGTCTCGACCCGAGAGGCGTAAACGTTGACGACCGCCGGCGTGACCTTCTTCACCACCGGCGCGAAGGAGAGACGCACCTGATTTGGACTCTGCGGCGGGACTTTCGGCGACGTATCGGCGAACGCGGCCCCCCACATGAGGGAGAGGACGAAACCCAGCGCCAAGCGGATCAAACCGAACCCTCCGATCTTCCTTGCGGCCGCTCATATAGGTGGGCCCGCGGGGCGCTGCAAAGCATCAGCGAGACGCGGTGGCCTGATCCATCTGGCGAGGTGTGCAGTCCCCAATCGAGGCGCATTTTACGCTAGGCGGCAAAGGAGCTTCCCATCCCAGCCGAATCCGCCTCGTCTGTTCTGCCTGTCTCGTCGACGGGATCGCCGCTCCGGTCCCGCGGCGTCTCGCCGATGCTTGTGCTCATTCAATCCGCTCGCCCGTGGCTGACTGCCTTTTTCTGGCGCCCGGGCCTCCGCCGTCGCGGCCGAGAACGAGGAATTTTCACGCTTGCCTCGCGGCTCGACCGATGATGCCGCAGACCGATTGATCCAGGCGGTTTGTCCGTTGAGGGCGAAGGCGAACCTTGACACTCCGAAAAGGTTGTGGGCCAATCCTGCTAACATAGTTAATCATAAGGGGGACGCTCGGTGAACGACCTCGACCTAGTTTTCGACATCGGGGCCAATAATGGAGATGATGCGGCAGCGTATCTCGAGCGCGGCTGCAGAGTGGTCGCGGTCGAGGCCAATCCCATTTTGTGTGCGCAAGTACGGGTCCGCTTCTCTTCCGCGATCGAAGAAGGGCGATTGACTGTCGTCGATAAGGCGATATCGCATCGGCCCAAGGCGACCCTGTACATCAATACTGAGGAATCCGGCTGGGGAACAACGCTGCTGAGCTATGCCGAACGCGGTAAAAGACTCCGCGGCGAGATCGAGGCGGTGGAAGTCGAGACAACGACCGTTGTTGAGCTTATCCGTCAGTTCGGAGTTCCAATTTATCTCAAATGCGACATCGAAGGCCTCGATCTTCTTGTACTCCACGACCTCATGGATTCAGAGTTGCCGCAGCACCTGTCGATCGAGCGGCCAAAGTCGCTTGCGGACCAAATGTTCGCGCTCGAGCTCATGAGACGCCTTGGTTATCGGCGCTTCGCCCTGGTCGACCAGCGAGGGGAACACGACCGGTCAGAGGACAGACGAACCGTTGGCGGCGTGTCCGGCGACGAGATCGCGGCTGAGTCCTGGGGTGGATGGACGGGAGCCGCGATCAAGAACGTGTGGCTATACGCGGCGTGGGCGCTTGGGGGCATTGCTCGGCGCACGCCTGTCCTACGTGCCGTTGCGCCGAGCGTGCACTGGTTCGACATTCACGCCGTCAGGTGAACTGGCGCAAAAAGTTTGTCGGAAAAAGTGGGCTTACATCAGAAATTGACGCGGTCGGGCCGAAGCGGTGGCGCAAGGATCGCGCCGGGGGCGGTCATGCTTCGGACTCGAGCGATCGCTTTGCGACTTGGGAACGACCGACCGCGAGAAGCGGCGCCACGCTCACGTCTCATCCGGCCAATTCCCAGCCACGAAAACGTCTGGGCCGAACATGTGCGTCGAAACCTTGTCCCTAATCTCCTTGGGCAGTGTTGTCGGCAAGAGGTTCCTGTCAGGATTGGTGTGGTAGATGGTTTCCCAACCGTTCTTCCATTTGTCCGCATTCCACTGCGCAAGGTGCACGCCGTGCTTTCTTGCAATCGCCTGATACTTTGGCCACTCGTAGTCGACCTTGCGCTTATTTTCCTTGTCCAAGCCAAGCACAACAACCAGATTAATACGTTGGAGATCGTCCGGCTGGTTCTCGGCCAGGAAATTGAGAATCCAATATACATTGTAGGCGCCGCCAGAGAAGCCGTAAAGCGCATGAATGTCTAAGTCGGGTGTGACGCCCATGTCTATCTCATATGATTTCTTGCCCAATGTGAGCCCGACAAACTGTTTTAGAAACTCTTGAACTTGCTTTCCCTTGTATCCATCCTGCTGACCCTCCAGCCGCAGAGTTTGCGGCTCATAGTCTCTTTTCCTCGCGTAGTCCTCCGCGGCGCGCACGTGCAGGGCCCCGTCTGGCCAGCTCGCAGGCTTTCCAAACTCGTCCGGGTATTTTTGCTTCCCATCGGGGTCGGAATTACCCCGTAAAATCAGCATCTTGCCATTTTTTGCCATCCAAGACCCTTTCGTGAAAGCGATCTCTTCTCGTTATCAGAGACGGATGCGCCAGTCGGCCGCCGCGATTGTCGCGGCGCTCACCACCTGACACCATTCGCGTTCGCCTTCGAAGGCCTATTGCTTTCGCCGTTCCTGCAAATAATTTCGAATGACTTCGCCTCTCCAAGTAATCTTCGAACGGCGATCGACAAGTCCAGGAGCTCATGCGGCTCGCTGGCCACACGCTGCACGGGTTCAGTCGCGGCTCAGGAGACGGCGGACGAGCGAGCAATGGCCCAATCTTGCTTGAGGCGCCGGTCTGGCCTCGGCGGCTGCTTGAGGCTCGACCACCCGCCTTTGCCTTATTCTGCCGGAGCTGATTGCCAAAGGGGATGTTGAGCAGGCGATCGCGCGGGCGCCTCGCGGCGTCAATTCCGGTGGGCTCGGCCCCGCTGCGCGACAACTCGATGCGCGGGCCGGGCGGCAACTGTGGCGATGCGCGTGTTCAAGGGCGATCAGGGCTTCAAGCCCGCCGCCCTGCGCAACATCCTTGTCTTCGGCGTCAGACGAGTGGGGCAGCGGCCGCGCTTGGTCGTCGGAAAGAACGGCGCACAGCAGCAGCGCCAGCCATTCCGCAGAAGCCGATGAGCATCATCGCCCAAGTCGCGGGCTCAGGCGCCGCCGGCGTGCCTATCGCGGGCAATGAGTCGTCCGTCAGCCGCACGTTCCCGAACATCGCGAACCCAAAGCCATGCGTTAGGCTTGAAAGAACGATCTCGATTGGCGCGCCGGCGTCCCCGTTTGTTGCAGTATAGGAAGCCTCGAAGTCATACCAATTCCCGCTCTCTTGCATTTGAGTCTGGGTTAGGTTGTATGACGCAAGTGGGGTTGCCAGCACCTGATTGCCGTTAACGATAAGAAAGACGGAGCCGAGATCTAAATTGGTCTTTTCGAACCCCAAATCGACGTCCAACGTATACGTTACGCCCGCGACGGCGGTGGTCGAAACGACCTGGGAGATCGTCGCGTCCAGATCCCGGAGGACAATGGGTTCCGGCGTCGTCCCATTGATCAGCGGGTCGCTGTTGAAATCGGTCGTGTTCTGCGGCACGTTGGTTTGGTACTGGCCCGAGACGATGCCCTTTTCGAATGTTCCAGACGATGTCCAGCCGACAACGTTGTTGTCGGCGAAGATCGAGCAGCCGCCGGTCCCGCAGAAATGAAAATTGAAATATGTCGCTGCGGTCTGACCCGGCGGGAACATGTCGAAATACGGATCCACGACGGGTACTATCGCAGCATTGGCATTTGCGCCCAACGCCGCGAAGCCTGCGGCGCAAATCACGGCAGGGCTTAATATTTTAAAAGTTTTCATGTTCATCCCCTTAACCCCCGACGGCTAAAAACGCGCAACTTCCCACAACCCGATATTACAATAAATGCGTGCGAGTTATAGTCAAGTCTATTTCCATAGCTGCGACCTGCGCCAGAGCGGCGGCGGCTCGCCTAGTCACCGTGCTCCTTCGGCACGACGCGCTCGACGGCGCGTCCGACGATCGCCTTCCCTCCGAAAGCGGGAGACGGCAGCAGCCGGTGAGAGCTAGCGCGCCCTGCGTTTTGGGGTTTACGCATATCCTGCGTTTTTGATGTATGCAGCGCATTCTTCTTGAATGCAACGCGCGCCCTGTTCGCGCGCCCGCAAGCGGACGGCGCAAAGTCGACAGCTCAACCGGCTAGTTGCGCAAGCCGGAGTCAGCCCTCGCTGGCGGTCTGAACCGGGCCCGAATCTTTGCCCTTGGCCTCGACATCGCGATCGACGAATTCGATCACCGCCATTGCAGCGTTGTCGCCGGGGCGAAATCCGGCCTTCATGATCCGCGTGTAGCCGCCATTGCGATCCTTGTAGCGTGGACCGAGGACGTCGATCAGCTTCTTGACCAGACCGGCGTCACGCAGCCGCGAGATTGCAATCCGGCGCGCGTGCAGATCGCCGCGCTTGCCCAGCGTCACCAGCTTCTCGACCACCGGGCGAAGGTCTTTGGCCTTTGGAAGGGTGGTCGTGATCTGTTCGTGCTTGATGAGCGCCTGCGCCATGTTCGCGAACATCGCCTGGCGATGCTCGGCGGTGCGATTGAAGCGCCGTTTGGCGTGTCCGTGATACATTTGGCTCGTCTCCTATTCGGGGTTCTTACGGCCGCCGTGCCAAGGAACGGCCGCTCTTCGTTTTCCCTCTCCGTTTAGGCGAGGGAGGCTTGGGAGGCTCAGTAGTGCTCCTCAAACCGCTTGGCGAGATCCTCGATGTTCTCCGGCGGCCAACCCGTCACCTCCATCCCGAGGTGGAGGCCCATCTGCGCCAGCACTTCCTTGATTTCGTTGAGCGACTTGCGGCCGAAGTTCGGCGTCCGCAGCATCTCGCCCTCGGTCTTCTGGATGAGGTCGCCGATGTAGGTGATGTTGTCGTTCTTGAGGCAATTGGCGGAGCGGACGGAAAGCTCGAGCTCATCGACCTTCTTGAGCAGGGCCGGGTTGAAGGCGAGTTCGGGGATGGCGTGCTGCGCCTCTTCGCGCCGCGGCTCCTCGAAGTTGACGAACACCGCGAGCTGGTCCTGCAGGATGCGGGCGGCGTAGGCGAGCGCGTCCTCGGGCGACATCGCGCCGTTGGTCTCGATCGTCATCGTCAGCTTGTCCTTATCGAGGTCCTGACCCTCACGTGTGGCCTCCACGCGGTAGGAGACCTTTTTCACCGGCGAAAACATGCTGTCGATCGGCAGGAGCCCGATCGGGGCGTCTTCCGCCCGATTGCGGTCGGCCGGGACATAACCCTTGCCGGCAGTCACCGTGAATTCGATACGCAGGTCCGCGCCCTCGTCGAGCGTGCAGATAACGAGGTTCGGGTTGAGGATCTGGATGTCGCCAGTCGTTTGGATGTCGCCGGCGGTGACCGCCCCCGGACCCCGGCGCTTGAGAACGAGGCGCTTGACGCCGTCGCCCTGCATCTTGACCGCAATGTCTTTGACATTGAGCACAATGTCGACGACGTCCTCGCGCACGCCCGGGATGGATGAGAATTCGTGCAGCACGCCGTCGATATGAATCGAGGTGATCGCCGCGCCCTGCAGCGACGACAGCAGCACCCGGCGGAGCGAGTTGCCGAGCGTCTGCCCGAACCCGCGCTCGAGCGGCTCCGCGACGACCGTCGCCACCTTACGCGAGGCCTCGCTCAGAACGATATCGAGCTTCTTCGGCTTGATGAGTTCTTGCCAATTCTTCTGAATCACGGCCGTTAGCCTTCTTTTTCGACGATTAAGGCGGACCCGTTGGAGCGCCGGTCGAAGACGCTCCCATCCGCAATGCGTGCGCCCTAACCGACGGGCGCGCAGAAACCCGGCTAGACGCGCCGGCGCTTGCGCGGCCGGCAGCCGTTGTGCGGAATCGGCGTGACGTCGCGAATCGAGGTGACGTTGAAGCCCGCGGCCTGAATCGCTCGCAGGGCCGATTCCCGGCCCGATCCCGGACCCGAAACCTCGACTTCGAGGGTTCGCATGCCGTGCTCGGAGGCTTTGCGCACCGCATCCTCAGCGGCGATCTGGGCGGCGAATGGGGTCGACTTGCGCGAGCCCTTGAAGCCCATGGTGCCGGCGGAAGACCACGAGATCGTGTTGCCTTGCGCGTCGGTGATGGTGATCATCGTATTGTTGAACGTCGAATTCACATGAGCGACGCCCGATACGATGTTCTTTCGTTCGCGACGGCGGACACGGGTCGCATCTTTTGCCATTGGGACTATCCTTCAATCGCGCGCTTTAAGGCGCGTCCTGATCCGAAATTCGCGGAAACGATGCGACGATCACTTCTTCTTGCCGGCGATCGGCTTCGCCTTGCCCTTGCGTGTGCGGGCGTTGGTGTGGGTGCGCTGACCGCGTACCGGCAATTGCTTGCGATGACGCAGACCCCGATAGGCCCCCAGATCCATCAGCCGCTTGATATTGATCGCAACATCGCGGCGAAGGTCGCCTTCGACGATGTAATCGCGATCGATCGTCTCTCGGATCTGCAGGACTTCCGCGTCCGTCAGTTGAGCTACTCGCCGCTCCGGAGGGATATGCACCTTTTCGACGATTTCTTCGGCCTTCTTGGGCCCGATCCCATGGATGTACTGAAGCGCGATGACCACGCGCTTGTTGGTTGGAATATTAACGCCTGCAATGCGAGCCATTCACCCATCTCCATTTCGGCGGCGCTCGAACATGAAGGTCGATAAGCCGCGGGATTTTGTCTCGACGTCCGGTGGAGGCCGGCCCTTGCCGAGAATCCCACAAGAACGCAAAAAATCCCACGCGCTCGAAAACGGCGCCGGGACCCAGAACGACTTCAGGATGGGCGGGATGTAGAGTGTAATTTGCGCTTGTCAAGGGAAAAGTGACGCTAGGTCCGTTTCGGTGGGGACAAGGCGGCGCGCGTCCTTATGCGCCATCGGTTGACCGCCACAAGCGTCCAAATGGCCTCGACGAGGCCGAAAGGCCAAGCGCCCTGCAGGAACCCGTAAGTCGAACCAAGCGCGCAGGCGCCGGCGAAGCCCAGGCTGCACCAGGGGCTGCGATCCTCGAGCGCGTAGAAAACCAGCATGGCGGTGACGGCTGCGAGGCCAAAGAGGGTCAGGGCGTCCATAAGCCTACGGCAAAGCGAAATCACCCCTGCCTGTCCAGCCGTTTTTGAAAGGCGACCAGCAGGTCGCGTCGGGCTTTGATCGCGCGGAGCTCGATTTTTCTGGACAAAGCCACGCTTTCGGGCCTCGCAATATTGCCCGATTCCCTCTATAGCCGCGCCCCAAGTAGACAAAAATCACCGGCGACTGGTGTTCCGCTCGCCTCAGAGGAGCTCCCATGACAACCTTCTTTTCCGCGCGCTCGCGCGCGGCCGGGCTCGCGTTCGCGCTCGGCCTTGGCGCAGCGTTGAGCTTCACGGGCCACGCACAGGCCGACCCGAAGGTGCTGGCCAAGGTCGATGGCCAACCCATCACCGACGAGGACGTCGCCGACGCGATGGTCGACATCGGCCCCGGCTTGCCGCAGAAGCTTGAAGGCGCGGCGCGGCAGAAGTACGTGCTCGACTATCTCATCGACCTCAAGCTTGCGGCCAAGAAGGCGGAGGCGGACAAGCTGACCTCGACGCCAGAGTTCGAGCGGAAACTCGCCTACTATCGCGAAAAACTGGCGATGGAACAGTTGCTCGGCTCGGTCGGAAAGGCCGCGACGACAGAAGAGGCAGAGCGCAAGGCCTATGACGAAGCAGCCAAGGCGGAGCCTCCGCAACAGGAGATCCACGCCCGCCACATCCTGCTGCCGACCGAGGAAGAAGCCAAAAAGGCGCTCGCCCGAGTCAAGGGCGGCGAGGACTTCGCCAAGGTCGCGACCGAGTTATCGAAGGATCCGTCCGGCAACGGCGGCGACCTTGGCTGGTTCACCAAGGATCGTATGGTGCCGGAATTCTCCGACGCCGCCTTCAAGCTGAAGGAAGGCGAGATTTCCGAGCCGGTCAAGACGCAGTTCGGCTGGCACATCATCAAGGTCGAGGGCGTCCGGACCAAGACTTTCCCTCCCTTCGAACAGGTGAAAGACCAAGCGGCCCGCTACGTCTCCCAGAAGGCGGAGCAGGAAGCCATTCTCCAGCTCCACAACGCCGCCAAAGTCGAGCTATTCGACGCCGACGGCAAGCCGCTGCCACCGGCGCCGGTGCAGGATCCAAGCAAGACGGCTCCCGCTGGCGCCGACAAGCCGAAAACGCCCTGACCTCAAGGTCGGCTGATCGGGAGAGCGGATAGAGCCGCTTTCTCTTCCGCCTCGGAAACGCTCATGGCTGCTCCCGCGCCCCTTTCGCCGCTGGCGCCGAAGACCTACCCCGCCTTGCCGCCGATCGCCGGCGTTCGTTTCGCGACGATCGAGGCAGGCGTGCGCTATTCGGGCCGGACGGACGTCATGATGGCGCTGTTCGACCGGCCTGCGGCGGCCGCCGGCGTCTTCACCCGCTCCAAGTGTCCCTCCGCGCCGGTCGACTGGTGCCGGGCGCATCTGAAGGAGGGAAAGGCCCGCGCGCTCATCGTCAATTCGGGCAACGCCAACGCCTTCACGGGCGGCGTCGGCGCGGCTGCGGTCATGCATGTCGCCGAGGCCGCCGCCAAGGCGATCGGCGCCGCGACAAGCGAGATCTTCATGGCTTCGACCGGCGTCATCGGCGAGCCGCTGGAGCCTACGCGCATCACGCGGGTGATCGACACCCTGATTGCGGAAGCGCGCGAGGACGCGCTTCCCGCCGCCGCGAAGGCGATCATGACCACCGACACCTATCCGAAGGTCGCGACCGCGCGCGTGAGACTCGGCGACGGCGAGGTCGTCATCAACGGCATCGCGAAGGGCGCCGGCATGATCGCGCCTGACATGGCGACGATGCTGGCCTACGTGTTTACGGACGCAGCCATAGCGCCTCAAGCGCTCCAGGCGATGCTGTCGAAATCGGTCGAAAAATCTTTCAACGCGATCACGGTCGACAGCGACACCTCGACCTCCGACACATTGATGATCTTCGCCACGGGCGCCGCCGAGCGCGCGCCTCGAATTGAGGACGCGACCGATCCGCGCGCCGCCGAGTTCCGTCGCGCGCTCGACACGCTTCTGCGCAACCTCGCGCATCAGGTGGTCCGCGATGGCGAGGGCGCGCGCAAGTTCATTACCGTGAAGGTCGAGGGCGCGGCGACCCGCAGGGCGGCCAAGCGCATCGCCTTCTCGATCGCGAATTCGCCTTTGGTCAAGACGGCTTGCGCCGGCGAGGACGCCAATTGGGGGCGTGTGGTCATGGCGGTCGGCAAGGCCGGCGAGAAGGCCGAGCGCGACAAGCTCGACATCTTCTTCGGTAAGATCCGCGTCGCGCACCAGGGTGCGCGCGATCCCGTGTACGATGAGGCGGAGACCTCCGCTTACATGAAGAGCGACTTGATCGAGATCACCGCCGACCTCCGCATCGGCCGCGGGCGCGCGACAGTATGGACCTGCGACCTCACGAAGGAATATGTCGCGATCAACGGCGACTATCGCTCGTGAGGCTCATGCTCGTCGTCGCGGCGGCGCTGATCGACGCCGACGGGCGCGTGCTGCTGGCGCAACGGCCGAAGGGTAAAGCGCTCGAAGGCCTGTGGGAGTTTCCCGGCGGCAAGATGGACGCCGGCGAAGGGCCGGAGGACGCGCTCATCCGGGAGCTGCGCGAGGAGCTGGGGATTACGGTCAAAGCGGATTGCCTCGCGCCCCTAACCTTCGCCAGCCATTCCTATGAGGATTTCCACTTGCTGATGCCGCTTTTCGTTTGCCGCCGCTGGCAGGGCTTGGTTCAGCCGCTCGATGGCCAGGCGCTCAAATGGGTGCGTCCACGCGACCTCAGGGCCTACCCGATGCCGCCCGCGGATGGGCCGCTCATCCCGCATCTTGAGGAGCTGCTGGGGTAAGACGCGTCGCCGTCGGTTTGGGTTTTCTTGGTTCGTGTCCGTTTCGTCGCGAAGACCCGGCTAATGGGGGTTGGATTTCCTTGGATTTCCTTGGATTCTCTCGTGCTAATCGTGACTTATCAATGGTTTAGACGGATTTTCGCGGAAAGAAAATTTCTTGCGCCTCTTCGGCCGGCTCGGGACTCGCGGCGGGATAGAAGCTTACGGCCGAAGCCATTCGGAAGGGCGGGCTTGTTCATGGGACAAGCTTAATCTAACTCCTGCTTTTCCGCAAGACAATGTCGTGACTCCCTTTTTCGGAAGTCTCGATCTAAAGCCATCCCCTCCTAGGGGGGCGCCGTCCACGCCTTGTACTCGTCGTCGGAAACGGACGGGGATTTCTTGACGAAGGCCACCACCGACCAGATGTCCTGATCGGACGCGCCAGCCAGACCGAAGCTCGGCATACCGGTGAATTTGATCCCGTTCTTGATCACCCAGAATAATTGTCCGGAGGTGCGCTCCTTCGCCATGACCTTGAGATCGGCGGGGACCGGCTTCAGGCCTTCAGACCATTTCGACCAATTGGCGTCCGGCGGCCCGCCGTGGCAATGGACGCAGCCGATCGTCGAATAGATGCGAGCGCCGGCTTTGACCGTCTCGGGATCTTCGAGATTGGCCGGCGGAGTTCTGGGTTCCACGCGCGACGACCGACGCTCCCCGCACGCTCGCCAGCGCCCAATCGACGATCGCAGGATTATCGGCGGTCTGTGCGACGTTGTAGAAGCCGCCGAAGAAATAGATCGCCGCGGCGATGGCCGCGATGATCGCGAGCGCCCCAATCACGGCGAGGAATTGCATCGAACCGCCTCCACCCCTGTCGATCGCCCTGCTTAAGCGCCCGGCGATCTCAACTTGAGCATCCGCCCGGGCATGGCGGCGGGTCAAGCCCCGAACAGAGCGACGCCCTCGGCGGCGGCGGCCTTTTCAAGGGCACGATCGAGGGTCGCTAGGGGCAACCCTTCGCGCTTGGCCAGTTCGAGATAGGCGGCATCGTAAACGGTAAGCTTGCGCTTGCGGGCGAGAGTCATCAGGCTCGCGCTGTCCCCGGCAGGCTCCAATCGAATGGGCAACAAGCCGAGATCGCGAAGGAACGCCGCCGACATCGCTTCGGTGATGCGGTTTCGCCGCTCGCTTACGAGAAGGGCGTTGCGGATCTCGTAGAAGAAGAGTGTTGGAGCGAGCGTCTCGATCCGCGCGACCGTATCGAACGCGGCTTCAACGCGTGGATCGGATTTCTCGTCGAGGAACCACGCAGCCAGAATCGACGCATCGATCACCAAACTCAATATTTGTGCCCCTCGTGGCGGCTCGCAAGAATTTCAGCAAGCGGCGCCTTACCCGTTTTCTCCCGCAGAGCCTTGAGCCGCTCAACCGCCTCGGCGATTTCCGCCGCGCGTCGGTCCGTCTCGGGGACCACCCGGGCGATCGTTTTGCCGTGCCGGGTGATGCGCACGGTGCGGCCGCGCTCGACTTCGTCCAGAAGCTCGGCCCATTTGGCCTTGGCTTCAGAGGCTTGATATTCGAGAATGTCCGTCATGATTTTGACCCGTCGATTTGACCGGTCTAACATAGGCGGATTCGCGCTGCGCGCCAGAGCCGTTCGCGGCCGGCAACCGCTGCTTAATTATTTCCACCGCATCCTGCTCCCATGCGGAAGCCAGTCGCATCGCCCGAGCCCCCAACTCACCCCGCCGCGCCCGACCTTGCGGCGGCCGTCGGCGCATGGCTTCACCACCTCGCCCACGAGCGGCGCCTGTCGGCGCGCACGATCGAGGCTTATGGCCGCGACGCAAGGCAATTTTTCGCCTTCCTCGAGAGGCGCTTCGGGGCGTCGCCCGCAATCGGCGATTTCACCGACTTGGCTCCCGCCGATCTGCGCGCTTTTCTCGCCCATCGGCGGGCGGAGGCGATCGAGGGCCGCTCGCTGCAGCGCGCGCTCTCCGCCTTGAAGTCGCTTGCGCGCCACATTGCGCGCGACACGGGGCAAACGGCGGCCGCGCTCGGCGCGATCCGGGCGCCCAAGGCCGGACGGCGCCTGCCCAGGCCTCTCAGTCCGTCGGACGCCAAGGCGATGACCACAACCGCGCTGCGTGACGGCGAAGAGCGCGAACCCTGGGTGTTGGCGCGCGACGCCGCGGTGCTTGCGCTCTGCTACGGCGCGGGCCTGCGCATCTCCGAGGCGCTGTCCATCAGGCGCGCCGACGCGCCAACCGGCGAAACGGACGCCGTCACGATCCTCGGCAAGGGCGGGAAGACCCGCTCGGCGCCGATCATTGCGCCGGTCCGCAAGGCGATCGAGGGCTACCTCGAGCTATGCCCCTATGCGCTTAAATCCGCCGGCCCGTTGTTCGTCGGCGCGAAAGGGGGGCCCTTGTCGCCGCGCATCGTGCAATTGGCGATGGCGCGGATGCGCGGCGCGCTCGGCCTGCCCGAGGACGCGACGCCGCACGCGCTCCGCCACTCGTTCGCCACCCATCTTCTGGCTCGCGGCGGCGACTTGAGAACCATCCAGGATCTGCTCGGCCACGCTTCGCTGTCGACGACGCAGGTCTATACGGGGGTCGACAGCGCGCGCCTCCTCGCGGCCTACCGCTCGGCTCATCCGCGCGCTTAAAAACCGCGCCTCCTCCTATCGACGACCGCGGGCGCTCGCTTTAAGAAGGCGCCGCAAGAAGTCAAGGGATCGAAGTCATGTCGGGCAAGCGCATTGTGTTCACCGGCGGAACGGGCAAGGCCGGCCGGCACGCCGTTCCGCATCTCGTCGCCCACGGCTACTCGGTCCTCAATGTCGACCTGAAGCCGCTCGACCTGCCGGGCGTGCCGACGCTGATCGCGGATCTCACCGATAGCGGCCAGGCGTTCAACGCGCTCACCACCCACCCGACCTTCGCCGGCTTCAACCAGGGCCGCCCGCCGAGCCCTCCCGACGCCGTCGTGCATTTCGCCGCCATCCCGCGCGTGCTGATCGAGCCCGACAACATCACCTTCCAGACCAACGTCATGAGCACCTACAACGTCATCGAAGCGGCGATGAAGCTCGGCGTGCGCAAGGTCATCATCGCCTCGAGCGAGACCACCTATGGCGTGTGCTTCGCCGAGGGAGACAAGGACTTCCACTCGTTCCCGCTCGAAGAGGATTACGACGTCGATCCGATGGATTCCTACGGCCTGTCGAAAGTCTGCAACGAGAAGACCGCACGCGCCTTCGCCATGCGCTACAAGGCGGACATCTATGCGCTCAGCATCGGCAACGTGATCGAGCCGCATGAATATGGGCCGTTCAAGGGTTATGCCGCCAACCCGCCGGTGCGCAAACGCAACGCCTGGAGCTATATCGACGCGCGCGACCTCGGCGAGATCGTCCGCCTATGCCTGGAAAAGGACGGGCTCGGCTTCCAGGTGTTCAACGCGACCAACGATACGATCACGCTCAACATATCCACCAAGGAAGCGCTGAAGCAGGTTGCGCCGCAGACGCCCGTCACGCGCGAGATGGGCGAGTTCGAGGCGCCTCTGTCGAACCGCAAGATCCGCGAAGTGCTCGGCTTCAAGCAAGCGCACGACTGGCGGAAACACGTGGGCGGTTGAATCCGGCGCTGCCGCCAAGGTTCGACCGCCGGACGGTCTTCACTCTTCACGACACGCTTTGACGCGAGGAAAACCGGGGTTTTTGGCGATTTCGATCCACGCCGACCTAAAGGATAATTCCGCACCGGTTGGTTTGACCTTCCTGTCATGACGGCGATATATTCGCGTGGTCGGTTGTATTCCATACGACCATTTCACTCTCGTTCTTGGGTCAGGAGACGCCGCCGATGAGTACGGTTTGGGAAAGGCTGTTCAAGAACAATCCCGAGCCCGCGAACAACTCCCGAGCGCTGGTCCTTGGCTATGAACCGGGAGAGGAAACGCCTTCCGCCAATCCTCCCGGCGTCGCGAATTCGGGCTCGCTCCCGAGCGATCCTGGCCGCAACGGCGAAGCGCCGCCCAAGTCGTTGAAAGTCGCGCGCACATTCGAACTCGATCGGCCGGCGCAACGAAGGTCTGCGCACGCATCTGGACGGCATTGAGCTCTCATTTCGCAATATCGAGACCATCCGCTCCCAATTCTACGAGGCGCTGGGCCCGATTGATCAGACGCTCGTCGAGATCGAGCGAACGAAAGTCGCCCATCTCGAAACGGAGCGCAAATTCGAAGGATTGAGCGAAGCGCACGAGCGCCTGCGGGCTGACCATGCCGTCCTGACGCTCGACCGTAACGCGCTCGGCGTTCGACACCAGGAGCTGTCGGACCGCGTAATGGATCTCGAAAAGGCGCTTGCCGTCGCCGAGGGCGGCGCCTCGGAGGCCCGAGCCGCGCTCGACGAGCGGAAGGCGAAACTCGAGCGCACCGAGCGCGAGCTCGAGGACAACAAGCGGCGCCTCCATACGGTGAGCGAGCAACTGCCGGCGATCCGGGCGGAGTTCGGCGCTCGGGAGAAGCGCCTGCAGGAGGTCGAGCAGCAGCGAGCGGCTCTGCAGGACCAGAACGCTCTTATGACGCAGGAGAACCGGACGCTGCGCGCCAGGGGCGAGGAGTTCGTGGCCAACGCCTCGAAGCTCAACCGGCAGGTGAGCGACCTCGAGGGCCGGCGCGACGACCTCACCCGGCGGGTGGAGGAACTCGAGGCGACGCTTTCCCAGGAGAGAGCGGCCCACGCCAAGCTCAAGGCCACCCACCTCGACGCGGCCGAGTCGCACCGGCTGACCGCGTCGAACCTGCGAGAGGAGCTGAGCGCGATGGCTTCGCGTTCGGAAGCAGCCGAGAAGCTTCTGACGGAGGCGCGCGGGAGCTTACGCGAACGGGAAGCTGAAATTCGAGGTTTTGAGCAGCGGGCGGTGGAAAGCGCCCTCGCGGCAAAATCCAAAGATGCGACGATCGCCGATATGGAGAAGGATCTCGGGGCCGCGCGCGCGTCGCTCGCGGAGGTCGAGGCCGTCCGTGCGATGCTTGATCAGCGGTCCGCGGAGCTGGCCAAGGCGTTGGAGGCGAAGGGCGCCGCCTTGCAGCGCGCCGAGCAGAAGATCGTCACGATCGAAGGTCGCCTCGCCGATGAGACCAAGGCGATGGAGACGGCGCGGGAAGAGTTCCAGGCAAGGCTCGCCAAGCTCAAGGAAGAGCTCGAGGCCGAACAGGCGACGCGCGCTTTCGCCGAAGGCGCTTTGCAAGCCGCGCGCCAGGAACGCGGCTCCCGCCGCCACGACACAGAGGGCGCGGTGCCGAAAGAGCCGCCAACCCCGGCCAACGAGAGCGCGCGCGACAAGATCACCCGCCTGCGCGGTTAAGACCGGCGTCGCTAAGCCGAGGGCGTTCGCTGCAGCGCTCGGATAAAAAAATCGACAATTTCTTGCCAACTTCGCTCGTGCATGATATTGTTTTTCAGAAATCAGATCAACCGGTCGCTTTGTCGGCGGCTGTACGAGACGATGGCGCACCGAGGAAAGAAGCGACTCGCTAACCGCGCCGCAATCCATTGAAATCGCTTAAAACCAACTCGTCAACTCACCTGCGTTCAGACGACATAGAGAACAATTTGGGGCGCTGCATCATCCCAATACTCGCGACCCCGAATACTCGCGACCCCGGCGACAAGCCCGAGTAGATGTTGGGAAAACCAAAGACAACTGTGGGGATGATTGCGCCGCGTAACTTCGTTCGCGGTGGCGCCGGAACGGCCAGGCTCAAAAAGAGGATGGGCCCCGGCGCACTTAAGGCGGAACGGGGCCCTGTTTCGGGGTCACCGAAACGTCTGGGATGCTGCAGATGATAACTCGGCTCGGGAGCCGCTTGGCCTTCGCGGTCCGGGGCCGCAGATGTTGGTCAATGATGTTCAGAACGCCTTTCCGCTCTGGCATGTCGAGCGGCGACGGCGTTTCGACCCTGGTGGCGCCAGGGTCATTCCTGGTCCGGCGGAGTCATGGCTACCCCGTCTTTCTGCCGCCCTTTTGGCAGGGCGACGTTCGCGTCGCCTTCACGCTGCCTGTTCATGACGACGCAATGAGTTTGTGACGCCCGGGCTCGGCTGTCAAATCACAATTCGCTCCCCGCGCTATCCGGAATGTGGAGAAACATCGCCGGTTGGCTGGCGGCTTCAGCCGCCGCGATCGCCGTCATGTTGACGATGCCGCGCGCTGTCACCGTGGGCGTCAGAACGTGCGCAGGCTTCGCTGGGCCAATGAGGATCGGCCCAACTGGGAGAGCGTCGGCGATGACTCGGGTCAGCTGCAGCGCCGTGCTTCCCGCATCGAGGTTCGGAAAGATGAGCACATTAGCCTCGCCTTCAAGACGCGAGTGGCTGATCACGCGCTGGCGAGCGACCAGAGAGAGCGCGGTGTCGGCCTGCATTTCGCCGTCGACTTCGAGGTCGGGCGCGCGCTCCTGCAACAGACGGAGAGCCTTCCGCATTTTCAACGCGGACGGCGTGTCGGCGGAGCCGAAGTCGGAATGCGAAATGAGCGCGATCTTAGGCGACAAACCGAAGCGGCGGACATGGACGGCGCAAGCGACCGCCGTCTCGGCGATCTCTTCCGCGCTCGGGTCGTAACGCACGTGCGTGTCGGCGAGGAAATAGACGCCCGCCGAAGCGATAACCAGCGACAGAGCCGAGAAACCCTTCAACCCCGGCGCGAGCCCGACAATGTCGCGAATATGGTCGAGGCGCGAGGTGAAGCGTCCCTCGAGCCCGCAGATCAGCGCGTCCGCTTCGCCGCGATGCACGGCGAGCGCTGCGATCACGCTCGGCGACGAACGGACCACGATGCGCGCAACGTCCGGCGTCACGCCCTTTCGCTCGGCCACCTTGAGATAGGTCGCGACATAGTCGCGATAGCGGGGATCATTGCCCGGATCGATGATTTCGAAGTCGGCGCCTGGATGAAGGGTCAGGCCGAAGCGCTTGATGCGGTCTCTGATCACCTCCGGCCGGCCGATCAGAACAGGTTTGGCGAGCCGCTCTTCCAACACGACCTGGGTCGCGCGCAGCACGCGTTCGTCCTCGCCTTCGGAATAGATGACTGTCTTCATCGCCGCCCGCGCCTTGGCGAACAGCGGCTTCATGATGAAGCCGGAACGGAATACGAAGCGGTTGAGCTGATCGGCGTAGACGTCGAAATCAGCGATCGGCCGGCCGGCGACACCACTCTCCATGGCGGCGCGCGCGATGGCGGGCGCGATGCGCAGCATGAGCCGCGGATCAAACGGGCTCGGAATGAGCGAAGTCTTGCCGAACAGCGAGGCCTCGCCGCCATAGGCAAGGGCCGCGACTTCGGAGGGCGTCTCGCGCGCCAGGGCCGCGATCGCGCCGACCGCGGCCTTCTTCATCGCCTCGTTGATCTCTCTCGCGCCGACATCGAGCGCGCCGCGAAAGATGTAGGGAAAGCAGAGGACATTGTTGACCTGGTTGGGATAGTCGGAGCGCCCGGTGCAGATCATCGCGTCAGGACGGGTCGCGAGCGCCAGCTCCGGCATGATCTCGGGCGTGGGGTTGGCGAGCGCCATCACCAGCGGGTCGCGCGCCATTAGCTTCAGCATTTCCGGCTTGAGGACGCCGCCGGCCGAGAGGCCAAGGAAGATGTCGGCGCCGGGAATGGCGTCCGCGAGCGTGCGGGCGCTCGTGTCGCGGGCGTACGCCTCCTTCCAGCGGTCCATCAGCTTGGCGCGGCCCTTGTATACGACCCCCTCGATATCGCAGACGATGATGTTGTCCCGGCTCGCGCCGAGCGAGACGAGAAGATTGAGCGAAGCGAGCGCGGCTGCGCCGGCGCCCGAGCAGACGATCTTGACCTCGCCGATTGTCTTGCCCGTGAGCTCGAGCGCGTTGACGATGGCCGCGGAAACAATGATCGCCGTCCCGTGCTGATCGTCGTGGAACACGGGAATGCCCATGCGAGCCTTCGCCTTCTCCTCGACCTCGAAACATTCCGGACCCTTGATGTCCTCGAGATTGATTCCGCCGAAGGTCGGCTCGAGCGCGACAATGATGTCGACGAGCTTGTCGACGTTCAGTTCCGCCACCTCGATGTCGAATACGTCGATGCCGGCGAACTTCTTGAACAGAACCGCCTTGCCTTCCATAACGGGTTTGGCCGCGAGCGGGCCAATGGCGCCGAGGCCCAAGACCGCAGTGCCGTTGCTGAGCACTGCGACGAGGTTCTGGCGCGAGGTGTAGATCGCGGCGCTTGCCGGATCGGCCGCGATCGCCTCGCACGGAAAGGCGACGCCAGGCGAGTATGCGAGCGCGAGGTCGCGCTGGTTGGCGAGCGGCTTGGTGGCGACGATCTCCAGCTTCCCCGGACGGGGGGTGCTGTGAAACTGCAGGGCGTCCGCCTTGAGATCGGCCTCGCCTTCCAAGGCCATCAACGCCTCCGTCGATTTTCAATGTTGGGATTGTCGTCGCACGCTGCTTGTACAACGAGCGCGCGCGATTCGATCCGTCGGCGAGCCCGGCCCTTGTTACTCTTGGCCCGGCGCTCCTGCGTCCACCCCGGGTTGCGCGGCGGCTTGCTCCTCAGCCGGAGGGGGCGACGGCGGGACGTTCGGGTCCGCCAGTTGCTGGGCCGCCGCCTTCACGATGGTCGGCTGCCGCGCGCCCGACGGCTGCTCACGGAGGAAAGCGTCCCACTGTTCCTTCGTGCCGTAGAAGACGTCACGATCGACGCTGCCGTTAATCCCGGGCGTCTGGCCGTCGGACTGATACTGCCAAAAGGCCCAGGCGCGCGACCCGTACTTGACTGCGGGATGGTACTTGGTGGACCGGACCCAGATCGGATAGTCGGAGAACGCGCCGTCCGACAGGATCGCCTCATAGAAGTCGACCGTCGTATAGATGATCGGCCGCTTCCCGTAGTGGCGCTCCATTTCCTCCAGCATCACCTTCATGTCGGCTGCGGCGCTTTGCTGGGTGAGATGACGATGGCAGGTCGGCGAGGTCGGCGTGGCCTCGACGTCGAGCACCGGCGGCAGGGCGTCGTCCTCGACCGGCGCGTTTTGCTCGAAGAAGGCCATCTCCTCCATCGGATTCCGGCACCAATAAACGAAATGGTAGGCGCCGTGCGGCACCCCCGCGGTTTTTGCGCCGGTCCAATTGGCCTGGAAGCGCGCATCGGCGCGGTCGCCGCCCTCGGTCGCCTTGATCCAGGCGAACTTGACGCCGCTGCTGGCGACTGCGTTCCAGTCGATGTCGCCCTGGAACTTGGAGACGTCGATTCCGTGGACCGGGTAGTCGTGCGGCTTGGGAAACTTTGTCTTAACCATGCCTCGTGGAAGATCGGCGACATCAATGGGCCCGGCGCCGCCGCCACAGCCGGACAGCACAGCCGCGAGCGCAAGGGCAAGAAACGAGACGGAGCGCGAACTAGGAATCTTGCCGCCCGGCATTGTCACCCTGCCCCAATCGTCCCGCAAATCGAATTTACGCCGAACGACTGAATTAGAGAGATCCTTGTAATGCTTCGTTAATGCACATCGTTAACGCCACTCAGGCGAATCGCGGCCGAGGCTGCCGCGCATGCCGCTGAGACCCTGTATGTCTTGCGGACTGGACGTGTCAATGCGAGCTGCGGTTGCGGTCACAGGCGCTTTGGCCCGCGTCGCGGTCAAACGCGCCAAGACGAGCCGTAGGCTCAGATCGGTTCCGGCCCGCGCGAGATCGCGGCGACGCCGGTGCGCGAGACTTCGACCAGCCCGATCGGGCGCATGAGCTCGACGAAATCATCGATTTTACGCGGGGCTCCGGTAAGTTCGAAGATGAAGCTCTCGGTCGTCGCGTCGATCACCTTGGCGCGGAAGGCGTCGGCGAGTCGCATCGCCTCGACCCGGTTGTCGCCCTTGCCCCTCACCTTGATCATCGCCAGCTCACGCTCGATCGCCCGCACAGACAGGGTCAGGTCGTTCACTGAATGAATGGGAACCAGCCGCTCGAGCTGATGGCGGATCTGCTCGATGATCTCCGGCGTGCCGGAGGTGACGATCGTGATGCGCGAAAGA
The DNA here is from genome assembly GCA_963820095.1 of uncultured Alphaproteobacteria bacterium. GTDB lineage: Bacteria > Pseudomonadota > Alphaproteobacteria > Rhizobiales > Beijerinckiaceae > Roseiarcus. The sequence continues at coordinate 127,523 of CAWFZA010000013.1, read as the reverse complement.
TGGGTCTCGTGCGCCACCTCGGCGACTGTGAGGCTTTCGATGTTGTAGCCGCGCCCCGCGAACATTCCGACGACGCGCGCCAGCACGCCCGGCTCGTTGTCGACCAGCACCGAAAGCGTGTGGGTCTCGATATTGGCTTTCGCCGTCGCGGAGGAATAGGGCGACAGCGGCTGGAGGATCGAGGTCTTGCTCATGAGCTTTAGTCCTTGTTCCGCGCGGGAATTGGCGTATGTCGCTCCGTTCAGGCGGCGACGGCGCTTGGCGTGGCGGAAATCCATCGGCGGAAGAGGTCGAAGTCGATATTGCCCCCCGACAGCACAAGTCCGACCTTACGCTTCTTGAGACGCGATCGCTCCTTCACCGCCGCGGCGAGCGCCGCCGCGCCGGCGCCTTCGGCGAGATTGTGTGTATCGGTCCAATAGGCGCGAATAGCGGCCGCAATCTCTTCGTCGCTGACAAGCGTGATCCGTGCGGCGCCCTTGAGGATGACGTCGAGCGCTTCCTGGTCGGGAACGCGCGTCGCCATGCCGTCGGCAAGCGTATCGGCGCTGTTCGTGGGCACGACATGACCGGCGGCGAACGAGAGCGCGTAGGCCGGCGCGTCGGCCGACTGCACGCCGACAATCTCTGTCTTGAGGTTCAAAGCGTCGCGCGCGGCGATGCAGCCACAGATTCCGGAGCCTTGGCCGATCGGAACGTAAAGCACATCGAGGTCGGATCGTTCGCTCAGAAGCTCAAACGCATAGGTCGAGACGCCGAGCGCCAGATCGCGATGAAACGAAGGAACCGGGTGCAAATCACGCAAGCTCGCGAGTTGCATCGCCTCCTCTCGCGCCGCCTGAAAATCGCGCCCGAATTCGATGAGTTCAGCGCCGAGCGCGCGCATGGCTGCGTTCTTCTCGTTCGAGTTGCCATGCGGCGCGAGGATCGTGACCTCGAGGCCAGCGCGCCGCCCAGCGAAGGCGAGACTTTGGCCATGGTTGCCGCGCGTGGCGGAGATGATCCCTCTCACCGCAGGGTCGCGCTTGGTGAGCGCATCGACGTAAGTGAGCCCACCGCGCACCTTGAAGGCGCCGGTTGGTAGGTGGTTCTCGTGCTTGACAACGACCTCAGCGTCGAGCCGCTTGTTGAGTAGGGGCCAGTTGAGCGCCGGCGTTGGGCGCAACGCGCTGAGCACCACCTCATGCGCCCGACGCATTTCCTGTAAACCGAACATCGCGACGCCCTCACCCCTACCCTCGACCGCTCCCCTTCTCCCTCCGGGAGAAGGTGGCGCCTTAGCGCGTCGAAAGACGCGCGTCTTTCAACGCGCCATCGCGCCGGATGAGGCCCCTTAGACCAGCATCTTGCCCTTCTCGTCGATGATGTTGTCGAGTTCGACGCCAGCATCATCCTCGAGCTCGGCAAGGATCATTTCGTTATGCGCTTTGCCCGACGGGATCATTGGGAAACAATTCTCCTTCTGATCGACGAGGCAGTCGAAGATGACCGGTTTCGGTGTTTCAATCATCTCCATGATCGCCGCATCAAGCTTTGCGGGATCCGCACAGCGTATGCCGTGCGCGCCATAGGCGTCAGCAAGCTTGACGAAGTCGGGCAGCGAGTTGGTGTAGCTTTCCGAGTAGCGCCCGCCATGCAGAAGCTCCTGCCATTGGCGCACCATGCCCATGTACTGATTGTTGAGAATGAAGATCTTGATTGGCAGCCGATACTGAACCGCGGTCGACATCTCCTGCATGTTCATGAGGATCGAGGCTTCGCCGGCGATATCGATGACCAGTGACTTCGGATGCGCGAGCTGGGCGCCGATCGCCGCCGGCAGCCCATAGCCCATGGTCCCGAGACCGCCCGAGGTCATCCACCGGTTCGGCTCCTCGAAGGCGAAATGCTGCGCGGCCCACATCTGGTGCTGGCCGACCTCCGTGGTGATGTAGACGTCCCGGCCCTTGGTCAGCTCGTAAAGCCGCTTCACCGCGTGCTGGGGCTTGATGATCTTCTGGGAGTTGCGGAAGCCGAACGAGTTGCGCGCCCGCCAGCCGTCGATTGCGCCCCACCATTTGGCGAGCGCGGCGGGTTCGGCCCGATGCGAGCCCGCCCGCCACAACCGCGCCATGTCTTCCAGCACATGCGCGCAATCGCCGACGATCCCGAGATCGACTTTGACGTTCTTGTTGATCGAGGACGGATCGATGTCGATGTGGATCTTCCTCGACTTCGGTGCGAAGGCGTCAAGGCGGCCGGTGATGCGATCGTCGAAACGCGCGCCAACGCAGATCATCAGATCGCAATCATGCATGGCGTTGTTGGCTTCGAACGAGCCGTGCATGCCGAGCATGCCGAGCCATTGCCTGTCGGATGCGGGATAGGCGCCAAGGCCCATCAGCGTCGAGGTGATCGGAAATCCGGTCGCCCGGACGAGCTCACGCAGCAGGGTTGAAGCGTGGGGGCCGGAATTGACGACTCCGCCGCCTGTATAGAAGACCGGCTTCTTTGCCGCCGCCATCATCTCGACCGCATGCCGAACGCGCTCGAGGTCGCCCTTGAGCTGCGGCTGATAGGTCTTGTGCTGGACGTTCTTCTGGAAGGTATAGGCGCCGCTCGCGAATTGCACATCCTTCGGGATGTCGACGACCACCGGACCAGGCCGGCCGTGCGAAGCAATATAGAAAGCCTCGTGCAGGATGCGCGGCAGGTCGTCGACCCGACGCACGAGATAATTGTGCTTGGTGCAGCTGCGGGTGATGCCGGTCGTATCGCATTCCTGGAAGGCGTCGGAGCCGATCAAATGGGTCGGCACCTGCCCGGTGATGCAAACCAGCGGAATCGAGTCCATGAGTGCGTCGGTGAGCCCGGTGATGGCGTTGGTCGCGCCGGGGCCCGAGGTGACCAGCAAAACGCCGACTTTGCCAGTTGAGCGCGCATATCCTTCCGCGGCATGGGCTGCGCCCTGCTCGTGGCGCACGAGAATGTGGCGAAGCTTGTTTTGGTGGAAAATGGCGTCGTAGATCGGCAGCACCGCGCCGCCCGGATAGCCGAAGACCATCTCGACGCCCTGGTCCTTCAGCGCCTCGACGACCATCTCCGCGCCGGTCATGTGCTTGGCCATAATCGCAACTCTCCGCCTTTTCTCGTCAATTCATGAGTTCGGGGCAACAAAAAAGGCCCTCGGAGGGGCCTTCGGGTAAGCGCTAGCGGGACGGAATGCAGATTTTAAATCTGCCCGCCCTCCAGCGCCAAAATTACGATAAGCTTCGCCACGCGATAACCTCGTCAGATTGCGCCCCATTTACCCGACCGGCGATGGCCACGTCAAGACCACTCACAGCGGAACGAGGCTTTCCCGGAAATTCGTCACCTTTGGCGCCTTCCCATTCCTATCGAGCGTGAAGCCCTCTTTTCGCAGGCGTTCCGCCTGACTTTCCGCGCCGCCGGGAAACCGGTTCATAAGCCCTCCGTTCGCTTTCACGACTTGCCAATAGGCGACTTTGGCGCCGGGATCATGGGCGAGGGCCTCAAGGGCTTTTTGGGTTGTAACCGGGCATGTCCCGCGGACGTTGAACTGCCGGGCGAGTTTCTGGCAGAGAAGATTGGTCGTGATGAGCCTGCCTGCCGGAATTTTTTCGATCAACGCTGCAACGGTCGCCGGACCAGGCAAGAGCATCTTGCCTGCGCCGCCAAAAAAACTGAGGCGCTCCTTCGGAATATCGACGATCGCGTCCTCTTTGGGCTCCATAGTGTTCCCCGTCTCTTGCCGTATATCCGATCGCTCAGGCCATATTATCACGGCCTGGCCGGCCGGCGAAGGCAGACAGCGCGTGGCCCGGCCGGCGGCCCGAATGGCGCTCGCGCGAAACCTGGGATTAAGCTCCGGCGGCCCTGCTTTCCCGATTGTACGCGACGCGATCCCGGCTAGATTGTCGCGGTGACACGCCTGATGCTTGCCGAGATTCGGCGCGCTACGTCATCGAGGCCTGCCCGCTCGATGCCGAGACGGAATGCGCGCTCAGGGTCGATCCGCGCCTTGGCGCAAAGACGATTCTGGACGCGATCGCTCGCCGCCGCGCCGAAAACCGCTCAGAGGGGCAGCGACTGCGCAAGCTGCTGCAATTCGAGAACGCGCTTTGGAGCGCCGGCTTACTGCACGTTGCCGGCGTCGATGAAGCCGGCATGAGTCCGCTCGCAGGGCCCGTGGCCGCCGCTGCAGTCATATTCGCCCCAGGATCGCGGATTCCAGGAGTCGACGATTCGAAAAAGCTCGATGCCGCGACTCGGGAGAAGCTGGCAGGTGAGATCAAAGGGCGCGCCGTCGCGTGGTCGATCGCCTTCGCCCAGGTCGACGAAATTGATCGCATCAACATCTACTGGGCCGGACTCTTGGCCATGCGCCGCGCCGTCGAAGCGCTTCTCCCCGCCCCGCAGCACATCCTCATCGACGCGCGCCGCCTGAAGGAGCTGACGACGCCTCAGCAGGCCATTGTGCAGGGCGACAGCAAGAGCTTGACGATCGCCGCCGCCTCGATCCTCGCCAAGACGGCCCGCGACGCGCTGATGTGCAAGTTGGATGCCGAATATCCCGGATATGGCTTTTCGAAGCACAAGGGTTATCCCGTCCGCGAGCATTTGGCTGCTCTCGGACGGATCGGCGCCTGCCCTATTCATCGCCGTTCTTTCGCGCCGGTCCGCAGCGTCCTTGGCCTGCCTCCCCTCCCGGCATGGCCGAATGCGGAGGCGGTTTCGGAGAAGGCGCACGAGCCCGCGCAAGCCGAGCTCATTCCGGACTTGTGAAGAACCCGCCTGGCTGCAAAGGCGATTTCGAAGTCTCGGATGCGGCGGTCCAGTCCGAACCGGTATCGACAAAGGATAAGCCAACATGCCGGCGACCCTTCGGACGATCAAAGCCGGCCCTCTCGACATCGCGTATGAAGAAACTGGGCCCGAGTCGGGATGGCCCTGCATTCTCGGCCACGGTTTCCCGTATGACGTCCGTGCCTATGAGGAGGCGGCGCCGATCCTTGCGCAAGCCGGGGCGCGAGTTATCGTTCCCTATCTGCGTGGATACGGGCCGACACGATTCCTTCAGGCCGAGACGACCCGCTCGGGCGAACAGGCCGCGCTCGGCGCCGATCTTCTGGCGCTCATGGACGCCCTCGAGGTCGAGCGGGCGGTGCTCGGTGGCTACGATTGGGGCGGACGCGCCGCTTGCGTCGTCGCGGCGCTCAGACCTGAGCGCGTAATCGCGCTTGTCTCCGGCAATTCGTACAACATCCAGAATATTGCGCGTGCGATGGAGCCGGCGAGCCCGTCGGAGGAAGCGGCGCTCTGGTACCAATACTATTTTCATAGCGAGCGTGGCCGGCGCGGTCTCGACAAGGATCGAGGCGGGATCGCCCGGCTGCTGTGGCGCATGTGGTCGCCGAGCTGGCCGTTCGACGACGCGACGTTCGAGCGCACGGCGCGCGCTTTCGACAATCCCGACTTCGTCGACGTCGTCATCCATTCCTACCGTCACCGCTACGGGCTCGTCGCCGGCGATCCGGCCTATGCGCCGATCGAGACGGCCCTCGCCGCGCAGCCGCCAATCACAGTCCCATCGATCACCATCGACGGCGACACGGACGGGGTGAATCCCGGCACGGCCCATCATACAAAGAAATTCGCCCGCCCCCATGAGCATCGTATATTCAAGGGCGCCGGCCACAACCTGCCGCAGGAGCGGCCGGAGGAATGGGCGCGCGCTGTCATCGACGCGCGGAAGTTGGCGAACAGTTAGGGAACGAAACGGGTTGTCAGCCGTTAACCTCGCGCTGAGGGGGATCCAGCATTGGCGCTCACAGACGTTCCGGGCGCGGGTCAGTTCAAACAGCCTGACCGGCTGAAGCTTGCCGACATTCTCGGTCCGGGCCTGATCACCGGCGCTTCCGACGACGACCCGAGCGGCATCGCCACCTATGCGCAGGCGGGCGCGGCGTTCGGTTACGCACTCTCGTGGACCCTCCTTCTCACCTATCCGCTCATGTGCGCGATCCAGATGATCAGCGCCGAGGTCGGGCGCGTGACAGGCAGGGGGCTCGCCGCCAATATGCGACGCTCCTATCCCGCGCCTATGCTCTGCGCGCTGGTGAGCCTTCTCGTGGTCGCCAATGTCATCAACATCGGCGCCGATCTCGGAGCGATGGGCGCAGCGCTCGAGCTCATTCTGCCCGGGCCGCGATGGCTCTATGTGGCGGCCTTCGCCATTCTCGTCGTGCTTCTGGAAGTCTTCATGCGCTATGCGAGCTATGTTTCCGTGTTGCGCTGGCTCACGCTCTCGCTGTTCGCTTATGTCGCGACGGTGTTCGTCGTCGGCGTGCCGTGGAGAACGGTCGCCTTTTATCTTGTCGTTCCGCATGTCGAGTGGACCACCGCCTATTTCACCATCGTCGTCGCCATCTTCGGCACCACCATCAGCCCCTATCTCTTCTTCTGGCAGGCTTCGGAGGAGGCCGAGGAGGTCAAGGACGACCCAGCCGCTCAGCCCATTCTCGAAGCGCCGGATCAGGCGCCGCGGCAGCTTCAGCGCATCGAGCTCGACACGATGGTTGGCATGGGCGTGTCCAATCTGGTCGCCCTTTTCATCGTGCTGACGACAGCGGCGACCCTCAACGCGCATGGCGTGACCAACATCGAGACCTCGGCTGACGCGGCGAAGGCGCTGAGGCCAATCGCGGGCAACTTTGCCTTTGCGGTCTTCGCGCTCGGAATTGTCGGCACGGGATTGCTCGCCGTGCCCGTCTTGGCCGGGAGCGTAGCCTATGCGCTTGGCGAGACGCTCGGCTGGAACATCGGACTCGACGAGCGTCCGGCCGGCGCGCCGGCCTTCTACTGGACGATTGCCGGGGCGATCTTCCTTGGCGCGCTGCTCAACTTTACCTCGCTTGATCCGATCAAGGCGCTGATCTTCAGCGCCGTCGTCAACGGGGTGGTCGCGGTTCCGGTCATGGCGATGATCATGCACATGGCCTCGCAGCGGAGGGTGATGGGCGAATTCGCGCTCCACCCGTTGCTCAAGTCGCTGGGCTGGATCGCGACCGCCGTCATGGCCGCGGCGGCGGTGGGCATGTTCGCCACCTGGAACGGCTGATCCGCGTAACGAAAACTCCTTGGCCAGGCCCACGGTAAACGCAAGCAAGCGTTAGTAAAACGCCTCTTACTAGCGTTTATTTTTCAGAATTGGGACTTTTCAATGGGAGGCTACATTTCCCTCGGGACCCAGGGGTTCTAGCGAGGGCTACAACCCGGCCTTGATGGCCTGGAGGAGCTGGAAGCGCGTCTCGTCATTGCTCGCCAGCGAGATAACGAAACGGACGCGTCCGTTGGCGGCGGTGTCGGCATAGCCGGCGAGCGTGCGGACTCCATCCATGGTGCCGCTCTTGTTCAAGCCGCCATCATGGCCGTGGAGCAGGTCGGCATGGGGCGCGAAGAGTTCGAGCACCTCGGCGAGGCCTCGGGCCGTGAACCGGTTGTCGCGGCTGATGCCGGCGCCCTCCTCGAGATGGATGGCCTCGGCAAGGCCGTGCGCGGCGAGCATTGTCTTGGCCACCTCGAGCGACTTCTCGAGACTGACCGGCGCGCCCAGGCGATGCGCGCCGATCTCTAGGAAGACCTGGTTCGCGGTATAATTGTTCGAGTCAAGGAGGAGTTGGACCAGGATCTCCGAGAGGGTGCGCGACTGTCGGTGAACGTAGACCGGCTCCAGACCCTTCGGCACCGTTCCGATCGAGATATCGCCTTTCACGCTGCCGCCGGCCTGCCGGATGAACGCGGCGATCAGTTCGCCGGCGTATCGGAGGCCGACCGCAGGGTCTGAGCCAAGACTGATGCGGCCTTCTCCGTCCGGCGGGCCCTTGGCGCGGAACCGAGCGATCGCGATGGGGGTGATCGGCGTCTGCTCCTCCGCGGAGACCACCTTATTGCCGATGCGCTCCGCGTAGATCGTATTGAAATTCACCCCCAGCGCCGAATTCAGCGCGTCGTAAGCCGTGTCATCGTCCTCGATGCCGGGGATGCGCAGGTTCGAAGGATAGTAGCTGGCGTCAACCACGATGCCGGTGATAGGCGCCTTGCCGATCTTGACGACGAGTTCCGTCGCGAGCGGCTTGAGCTCCTCGGAGACGAGGTAAGGATCGCCGCCGCCTTTGATGTAGAGCACGCGTTTGTTGTCGAGATAGAAGCGCGTTTCGAAGCGGTAGTCGGCGCCGAGAACCTCCAGCGCCAGCCAAGCCGTCACGATCTTGGTGACCGATGCCGGAACGAAGGGCTTGTCGACGTTCTGCGCGATGAGCTCTTTGCCGTTGGCGTCCACCACGAGCACCACCGCCGATGGCGCGAGCGCCGCGATCGTCTCCTTGACGCCGGCCAGCGCGGAAGCGGGCAGAAGGAGCAAAGCAAGAGCAAACAGGCAAGATCGCATTGCGACTCCAAGGCGGACGGAGCTTCCGCAACGTGCGGGCTCCTGCTCCAGGGATGTCTTAAGCGTCGAATTGAGCGCTTCAAGCCCCCACTTTATACGTTCCTTACGACAAGCCCCCGCAACCGATATCGAACCCTTACGGCCGTTCAGGGTAGCGCTAGCCCGTCAAGGGGAAGCGCAGGCTAGCGATCGCCGAATGGCGCCCGAAAGATTGGGCATCGGCGATCGAGGCGAGTTCAGCGCCAAGAAAGATCAGGAATTCTCAGATGAACAATTTCGCGCCAGTTCTCGTGGCGGCGTCTGTCTTCGGCGCGGCTTCTTTGAGTAGGGCTTCAGCCGCATCCACCCCCAATTCCCTCACCATGACCTGCGCTCAGGTCCAGGATCATATCAGGAAACATGGCCAGACTCTGCTGGCCACCGGAAAGGAATCGGGCAACTACAGCTTCGATTATGCCGATTGCGGCGGCACCGTCCCCGCGTACGCCTGCACTCTGGACGAGGCTCATTGCTATGTCGGATGGTGGTGCGACTATAATTATCCCGTTGCCGTGAATCCCAATGTGCATGACCAAGGGACTGAATTTTGTCCAGCACGGAGATAAGGCGCGCGGCGATAACCACGCGTCGCACTGCGGGGCGCGAGGCGACCCGAGCGACAAATGAGGGCCAGCCGTGAGACCGAGGTTTTCACTTGCGCATTTGACTGTGATCCGCCTTAGCCCCCCGCACGTGATCGAGGTCGCCGCCCGCGCTGGCTACGCGACAGTTGGGCTGCGTCTGACAGGGGGAACTGAGATAACCCCCGCCTACTCGCTGATGGACGACAAGCCGCTGATGCGCGCGACCAAGGCCGCGATGTCGGCGACGGGAATCGGCGTGCTCGATATCGAGTTCGTCAGGATCACGCCAGAAATCGACATCCTCTCGCTCGAGCCCTTCGCGGCAGCCGGGGCGGAATTGGGCGCGCGATACATGATCGCGTCCGCTTACGACCCGGATCTCAGCCGCTTCACGGAGAGGCTGGCTGCGCTCAGCGACCTCGCTTCGCGATATGGATTGCGCGCGGTGCTCGAGTTCTTTCCCTGGACCGTCGTTCCCAATCTCGGCGTGGCGCAGAAGGTCATCGAAGCGGCCGATCGGCCCGAGCTTGGGATCCTGGTGGACACGCTTCATTTCAGCAGATCGGCAAGCCGGCTCGATGAGATCGACCGAGTGCCGGCTTCGCGTCTGCCCTTCGTCCATATCGCCGACGCGACGGTGCAGGCGAGCTACACGGACGAAGAGCTCTTGCACGCGGCGCGCGAGGAGCGGCTGCCGCCCGGCGAGGGCGACATCGATATCAAGCGCATCCTTGAGCATATGCCTCAGGACATCCCGGTCGCGCTGGAGGTTCCAATGACGGCGACGGCCAGGGCGCAAGGGGAGGAAGCGGTCGCGCTTCGCGTGCGTCAGGCGGCGGAGCTGTTGTTGACGGCCTGAGAGGCCGAGCCGGGCGCGCGGCGACTCAGAACTCGACTTCCAGCCTCAGCTTGGCGAGCTGGCGCGGGAATTCGTCGAAGTCGATCCGGCCGACGGGCGTTTGTGCGAGGAAGGCGGCCGAGAGATCGATCTTTTCGTTGATCTGATAATGAAACGTCGGCCCGAAATAGAAAGCCTGCCCCTCAAATCCGCGCGGAACGAGACCGCCATAGGCGCGATCATGGTCCGCTTCCACGCCGAACATCAGCGCTGGCGTGGGGCGATAGGAAAGTGCGCCGGAAGCTGAAAGCACGCCCGTGTCCTGCCACCGCTGACCCGGAAACCGCGCACTGTCGGGCGCGTAGGCGAGATTGATTGCGCCATAAACCCGCCGATCGCTGGAGATGACATCCGCCACGACGCGGAACGCCGTATTGAAGTCATTGGCCTGTCGCCCGGCGTCGGCGATCACGCTGTACTCCGGCTCGACCGTCAGCGTGAGCTGGACCGGAAGATCGGCGGTGCGGTGCATCACCACGTAGCGGATCTCGACCGAGGCGCCCATGAAATTGACGCCGGCGAAATCGGGCAGGTCGGCCACGCCGTGAATGTCCTGGCCGAGCATATGGGCTCCAAGCTCGAGTCCAAGCGAATCGGTCAGGGTGGGTTCGAAGATGATTTCCTGTTCGATCGAATTGGAGACGCCCTGTTCCCTGCCAAAGGATCCGGTGGTTTCGAATTCGAGCGACCGGTCGCCTTGCTCGCCCACGTCCGCTCCCTCGAGGAAGCCGAACAGGTTCTTGGTGTCGAGCGCATAGAACGGGTTGGCTGGCGATCCGGTCTTGGAAAGCTCATCGTCGTCGGCCGCGGCGAAGGAAGGAGCGACGACAGTTGCGAACGCGAAACTCAGGCCGAGGAGGGCGCGGCGGCGCTGCTGGGTTCGAACGCCCAAAACCCTCCCCTTCCTGACAAGGGCGTTCAGGTCCCGGCCTATCCGGTGTGCCGCTTGAGAAACGTCAAGGTCTTCTCGTTGAACTCGCTCACCCTTTCGTAGATCGCGGCGTGGGCGCACATCTCGAAGATAATGAGCTCGTTGTGCTTGATGCCGCTCGTGAACGGATCGACGAAGCGAGTCGAGGTGACGATGTCGTGTTGTCCGAAGGTGATCTGAGTCGGCGCCGTGATCTTGCCGAGCTGATGAAGCGCGTCATGAGCGATGACCGCCTCCGACTGGCGAAGGAACGCGTCGACCGGCTGTTTCGGCCGACTGCGCACGAAGGCCGCCAGCTGATCGATATATTCGGGCTTCTTGGCGTAAAGCTCGGGCGTGAAGCAGAACGGAAAGATTCCCTGGATGGTCATCTCCTGGACGCTGCCAAGAGCCTTGGCGATGATTTGCCAGTCGCCGACGATCACCTTCAGGAATGGATCGCTCTTCGGCCAGCAGGAATGCACCGATAGCGTCTTCACCCGCTCGGGATGTTTGCCGGCGAGCCAGAGACCAACAGCGCCGCCCAAAGACACGCCGCTCACATGCGCTTTCTCGACGCCGATCACAGCCATGAAGGCGGCGACGTCGTCTGCGAACAATTCGGTCGAATAGGCTCCGTCCGGCTTGTCGGTTTCGCCCGCTCCGCGCAGATCGACCGAAATGCAGGTGAAATGCTTGGCGTAGTCGGCGACCTGGAAGGCGTAGCAGGCGTTGTCGGCTGCGAGATAAGGAATCAGGATGAGCGGTTCGCCCGACCCCTGGGTCTCGTAATTGACCGTGATGTCGTTGACCTTGACCTTAGGCACCGACGCCTCCCCGGACCGCCTCTACCGAGCGACGCTACGCCTTGGCGCCGATGGAGGTCAACGGATCGCGCAGTTAACGGTCTTGGAGCCGGCGGCGCAACTGATCGAAATCAACCGCGCCGATATGAGAAGGCTCAGCTTGTCGCGCCGCCGGCTGTCTTCCAAGCCGCCATGCCGCCCTCGATGTGCCGAGCCGAGGCCAAGCCCTGATCCTGAGCCGCCTGCACCGCCATCGCCGAGCGCTCGCCGAATGCGCAATAGAACACGATCGTCTTGCCTGATCGCGCCAGTTCGTGAATGAGGCCGCCTTCCCCGATATTGTCCTGAAGCTCGCCATAGGGCGCGTGCAGCGAACCCGAAATGGCGCCGGAGCGCTCGCGCTCCGGCTTCTCGCGCAGATCGATCAACGCGACGTCCGGCCGCCCCAGGAGCCCTTTGGCCTGCTCAGCCGAAAAGGCCCAGCCCTTGCGCGCCACGTCCTCCTGGTGAAGCCCCTGATGGATATTGGCTGGAACGGCGACGTCCATCATCTTCGGATTAGGCAGATGCAGGCTTTCCATCAGCTGCGCGTAGGCGTCGGCGTTCGGCGCCTGGAGGCGTGGATTGAAGCGCCTCTCCTCGCCGATCGTGCTGACCGTGTCGCCTTTGTAGTCGTGCGCAGGAAAGACCAGCGTCTCGTCAGGCAGGCGCATCAGCCGCTGCAGGCTCTCGTACTGAGCGCGGGAATCGCCGTTCTGGAAATCGGTGCGGCCCGTGCCGCGGATGAGCAGCGTGTCGCCGGTGAAGACGCGGTCGCCGAAACGGAAGCAATAGGAATCGTCCGTGTGCCCCGGCGTATAGAGCGCCTCGAGGCTCAAGCCCTCGACGTAGAGCGTGTCGCCGTCGCCGATCCGCATGGACACGACGTCGACTTTGCTCTGCTCGCCCATGACCGTCACGCAGCGCGTGCGGTCGCGCAGCGCGCCTAAGCCGGTGATGTGGTCGGCGTGCAGATGCGTGTCGACCGCCTTGACGAGCTTGAGATCGAGTTCCTCCATCAGTTTGAGATAGCGGTCGACCTTTTCCAGCACCGGATCGATGATGAGCGCCTCGCCGCCGCGACGGCTGGCGAGCACGTAGCTATAGGTGCTCGAGACGCTGTCGAACAATTGCCGGAAGATCATGCGAGCCTCCCTGTTGCGCAGCCGTAACGACCGGCTGTCTCTACGGGCCCTTATAGTTATTTTGCGGCGGGTTTGGTAGCGCCGTCCGGCAGCCCAGCCTTTTGCAGGGTCATGAAGGCTCCCCCGATCACGGTCGGACCGAACTTGTCCTCGCCGTTCGGCGGCCGGCTGTTGACGGACCCGGTAATCAGGAGGTCGTCCTGCGGCCAATAGGCGAAAATCGTTCGAAAGCCGAGGGTTTCGCCCTCATAGAACCAATAGGCGCCGCCAGTTTCCTTTCGATAGAAGCGGCCGAGGCCAAGGCCGAAGGCGTCCGGCGCATCGGCGGATACCCCTTGAAGAGGCAGGCCCGTCTTGTTCGAGACGAGCGTGGTCATCTCTTCGAGCTGCTTTGCGGGAATGACGCGCTTGTCGAAGAGAGCGCGGATCCATAAAGCTAGATCGTGCGGGTTCGAGATGATGGCGCCCGCCTCCGCCGCCCATGACCGGTTCTGCAACCGCATGTCCTTGCCGATCAGCGGCGCAAGCGTCGATACGCTGCATGGCTCCGGCTGATACATCAGGCAATCCTGAAGCAGGAAGAGCGCGCGAGGCACACGCGACATGACCGGGCCGGCGGAAGCGGGCCCCGGATGGGGTCCGTTGGCGTAGAACATGTCATGCAGCCCGAGCGGCTCGAGGATCATCGTCGTCAGCGCCTGCTCGTAGTTCATGCCGGAGGCAGCCTCGATGATGAGGCCGGCGAGGATGTAGTTGGTGTTGGAATAGAACCATCCCGAGGGCGTCGGGAAATGCAGGCCGTTGGCGGGATCGACGAAGCCGACCAGATCCTTGGCGCTGAACTGATGCTCAAGATCGGCGACCTCGATCTCGCTGATGGCGACCGTCTCCGAATAGTTCGGGATCGGGCTCGTCATCTGGAGGAGCGCGCGGATGGTCACGTCCTTCCAGGCCGGATATTGCGGCAGCCATTTCCCGATCGTGTCGTCGATGTTGAGTTTGCCCGCCGCTTCGAGCTTGAGGATCAGAGCTGCGGTGAATGCCTTGGTGTTGCTGCCGATGTCGAACAACGTGTCGGGGCCGATTGGCCTCTTGTCGCTGAGCCCGTTGTCGCCGGCATAGATCGCAAGGATCGGATGTCCGCCGCCGCGGTCCACCTGCAAAGCGGCGCCGGAAAATCCCTCGATCGAGGCGCGGTCCTTGACGTAGGCGTCGAGGATCTGCTGCAGTTGCGCGGTGATGGCTGCATCATCGGCAAGCGCCGGTCTTAGAGAGAACGAACGGCGCCGAAAAGCGCGAGAGTGACGAACAGCCAAATCCGCATTGCTCTCTGCTCCGCTTGTGATCAGCCCACCCCGCTCACGACAAGCCGCACGCTATCAGATTCGCACACTCTGAAGAGCCAAGCTGACGATCGAAAAGCCAGTGGAACTTTACGAATTCCACGCCTGTCCAAAGACGCGCATCCAGTTGCCGCCAAACACTTTCGCGATCTCTTCGGCCGTGTAACCGCGGCGCTCCATTTCGGCGCGGACGTTTCCGATATCGGAAACGCTCTCGAAACCCTCGACATATTTGATCGTGGGCGACTCTTTGTACAACATCTCGGGAGGAATCTCGAATATCTGGGAGGGATCGGCGGCCTCGATGTCGCTGGTGAAATCCGTGCCGAAACCGATGTAGTCGATGCCGACCAGGCGCTTCAAATGGTCGAACTCGTCGACGTAACGGGCCACGGTCGCTCTCGGAGGAAATGGTCCCGTATCCACGCGAGGTGCATCCTTGCTGCTCCATGTCAGGAAGGCGTCGAGCGCAGCGACGGCCATAAGTCCGCCGGTCTTGGCCATGGCCTCGATGACGCGATCGCTGCTGTTGCGCGGATTATCGTTGAGCGCTTTGCAACACCCATGCGTGATCGCCACCGGCCGGCGGGCCATGGCGATAATGTCGAGGTTCGTCTGCTCACCATTGTGTCCGCAGACATCGACCAGGATACCCAGGTCCTGCATCTTGCCGACGATGTATTTACCCTGGGTCGTTAGACGCGCCTCCGGGTCGAGCATGCCGCCGCCAAACTGGTTGGACAACTGATAGGTGAGGTTGGCGGTGCGAAGCCCTAGCTCGTAATACTCACGCAGCCTGGTCTGCGGCGGATTGGCGAATTGCCATTCGTTCCCGTTTTCCTCTTCAAGCGCGAAGCTGTCCTGCCAGCCGACGACCATCGAGACCTTGCCCGCCTGCTTGTTGGCCAGGATGTCGTTCGTGGACTTGGCGAGCTTGATGCGCGGATCGGTGTCGAGGAACTCGAGGATCTGCGAAAACGCCGGGCGATTTGGCAGGTAGTGCCAAACGTCAGCACGCGCTCCGAGATATTTGTCGACCATCGCTTTGGCGGGAACTGAGCCGTCCCCGCCGATGACGATGATACTGAGATCAGCCTGCGAATCCTTGGCGTCGGCGCCCTTCACGTCGGCTCTCGGCTCGACCTGTGCCCGAGCTGGCCCTTGCGCCAGAGTGAGCGCCACACCGGCTGCGCCGGCCTTTAGAAAATCACGTCGTTGCATGCCCTTGCCCTCCTTACTCGACCGCCCGACGATGCGGGCTGTTATCCCTGTGTCATCGATGCGTTCGTGACAGACGTCTCACTTCGGCGCGGGTTGCAATCGGGTCGCCCATACAGGTCGCTGTAAGGGATTGTCTTCTGCGCCGAGCGTGATCTTGCCGAAGTGCATGTAGTCCGGCGGGTCGAGCAAACCGCCCCAAATCCAGCCGTGCCGCATGAAGATTCTGACGACCTCGGAGTCCGCGCTGAGAAGCCCGGGGGCCGAACGGTTGCGGTCTCCATTCGAACCGGCCGGCGACCAGCCTTTAGGATCGTGATACGGGTTGGTCATCGGGTTCACGTCGACTGAAATGCCATAGGCGTGCGAGCTGAAAATCTTTGGATTGTCCTCAGCCGGACGACAGTAGAAGCCCACGGTATCGTTGCTCGCGCCGTATTCCCCGATTGGAAAATCTTCGTATGGCTGCATGCGTTCGATCGGGAATCCCGTCGCGAAGAGTTCGCCGAAGATTTCGACTGTCTCCTTGGCCAAGCGACGGTGCACGACAAGCACGCCATCGTGCACCGCATCGTCGAAGCCGACATAATTGAGCCGGACCGAAACCAGATCGTCGAGCGGCACGGGGCACCCCTCACGCCAGGATCGCCCGTTCATCTTGTCTCTCTGAACAGCCGTGAGGGCGTCGATGCTTGCCTTAAACGTCCGCGCTTCGTCAGCCAGCGCTGAACTCAGTGTCGATAGGCCAATCACCACGAGGAGCGATGCGCGCACGTTCCTTTTCTCCCGCTCCTCGCGAAACGGAGCGGGAGTTTTGCAGACCCTATTTGGTTTACAGCGTGACCACAATGGCGAGGAATGTTCATCCATCGCCCGGCGGGTCCTAGCTCAACCGTGTGTTAGAGGCGCTCATGGCGGTGGTCTTTCAAACCACCGCGATGAGCCGGCGGGACGCGAGCGTGCTCAGCCCGGCTGCTTGACGATCCGGATATAGGGCTTCGGCGAGCGCCAGCCTTCCGGGAATAGCTTCTTGGCGTCGTCGTCGTTGACCGAGCCCGCAATGATGACGTCGTCGCCGTGCTTCCAGTTCACCGGCGTCGCCACCTTGTGCTTCGCCGTGAGCTGCATGGAATCCACCACGCGCAGGATCTCATCGAAGTTGCGGCCGGTGCTCATCGGATAGGTCAGCGTGAGCTTGATCTTCTTGTCGGGGCCGATGACGAAGACAGAGCGCACGGTCTGATTGGTCGCCGCTGTCCGGCCCTCCGATGTGCCGGGCTCTTCGGCGGGCAGCATGCTGTAAAGCTTGGAGACCGCGAGATCCTTGTCGGCGATGATCGGGTAGTTCACCTTAGCGCCTTGAGTCTCCTCGATGTCGGCGAGCCAACGCGCATGGGACTCGCTTGGATCGACGCTCAAGCCAATGAGCTTGGTGTTGCGCTTGGTGAAGTCGGGTTCGATCCTTGCCATGTAGCCGAGCTCGGTCGTGCAGACCGGCGTGAAATCCTTAGGATGGGAGAACAGGATCGCCCATTTGTCGCCGATCCACTCGTGAAAGTTGATCCTGCCCTTCGTGGTTTCGGCGGTGAAGTCGGGCGCGGTGTCGTTGAGGCGAAGGGACATCGATTCCTCCCGAGAACTTATTTCGATCTGGGAAGAGCCTATCGGGCGCCTCCGAGGCGCCTCCGCGTAGCATACCCAACGGATACGCACAATGCGCCTGTTAACATTGTTTCCTCGTGTTGGTTGGACGATTTTGTAGCGCGGGACGTGTTCCTCGCCCCAATCCGTGAGACGTTCGACATTGGCCTTCCGCGCCGGACGATTTATGATCTTCCGATGACCGAGGCCGAGATCGCCAAGCTCGCGAGCTGGCTCGCGAAAGCGGGCCTAGAAGGACGGACGGAGACCGCGCTGGTCGAGGGCTTTTGCAGCCGCGCCGTGGCGGGCGGACTGCCGCTTGCGCGCGCGATGATCCTCGTCGACACGCTCCACCCCATTCACGAGGGGCGAGCGTTTCGCTGGGAAAAAGAAAAGCCCGAGGCGACGCTGACCGAATATGGTCGAACCGCCGAAGGGGAAGCGGCCGAACGCTGGCGGACGAGCCCTCTTTATCGGCTTTTGAACAGCGGCGAATTGCTGTTGCGCCTCCGTGTGACTGCAGCGGCCGAAGTCGAGTTTCCTTCCTTCGCCGAGTTTCGCGAAGCCAAGTTCACTGACTATGTCGCAATCATCAACCGCTTCGCCGAAGACGGCGTGATCGGCGAAATGGATTGCGTGTATTCCTATTGGACGACGGATCACGCCGAAGGTTTTTCCGACGATGAGATCGGGGCGTTGAAGCGCCTCACCCCGTTCCTCGGGCTTGCGATCAAGGCGGCGTCCCTCGCTCGCATCGCCGAGACGTTGGTCGAGACCTATCTCGGACGCGACGCCGGGCGGCGGGTGTTGCGGGGCCGCATCGAGCGCGGGGTCGCGGATCGGATCAAGACGGTGCTGTGGTTCAGCGACTTGCGCAACTATACCCGCATCTCGGAAAGCTCTCCGCCGGAAGAAATCATTCCGCTGCTCAACGACTATGCCGAGGCCGTCGTCTCCTCGATCCACCAGAACAGCGGGGACGTGCTCAAGCTGATCGGCGACGGCGTTCTCGCGATTTTTCCCGCCGACGAAAGAAGCCGCGCCTGCGCCGGGGCGCTCGACGCCGCGAGGGCGGCGCAGGATGCGGTGGCGGCCTTGAACGCGCGCCGGCTGGAGAAGGGCCTGCCTGCGACCGAAATGTATCTCGGGCTGCACATCGGCGAGGTGTTCTACGGCAACATCGGCAGCAAGGAGCGTCTCGATTTCACCGTCGTCGGGCCTGCGGTCAACGAAGTGAGCCGCATCGCGGCGATGTGCCGATCGGTGGACCAGCCGATTCTCATGTCGTCGGATTTCGCAAGCTCCGTCGCCGATGAACGCCGCGCCTTCGCTTCGGTCGGACGCTTCGCGCTGCGCGGCGTCGGCAAGCCGCAGGAGCTGTTCACGCTCGATCTCGAGGGTTTGCTCGTCGGTTGACGCCGTCGATTTGATCGTTGGGAGGCTTTCCCGCAACAAATGGCGAAAGCCGGCGTTCTCCAGGAAATCGTGGAGATCGCAGATGAGTACAGACACTTTTCCCTATTCCCGCCGTGCAATCGTGGCCGCTGGAAGCATCGGCCTCGTGGCCGCGGCGGCGCCGGCCTTTGCGCAGAATTCGAAGGAGCGGCCCCTCTCGAAAGACACCGAGGCGGCGGTTCCTGAAGCCCTGCAAGATCCCCGCACCAAATATCCCAAACCGCCGTTCCGCCGACAGGAGCAGCCTTGGCCGGGGCTGGCGAGCCGAATGGATCCGCGCCCGGACCACGGCGAGACATCCTATCGGGGGTCGGGTCGGCTTGCAGGCCGGAAGGCTCTCGTGACGGGCGGGGATTCGGGCATGGGCCGCGCCGCCGCGATCGCATTTGCGCGCGAGGGCGCGGATGTGGCGATCAACCATCTGCCGGAGGAGGAGCCGGACGCGCGCGAAGTGATCGACCTCATGAAAGCGGAAGGTCGAAAGGCGTTGTCCATTCCCGGTGACATTCGTGACGAAGCCTTCTGCAAACGTCTTGTCGACCAAGCCTTTCGCGGCTTGGGCGGCCTCGATATCCTGGTCAGCAACGCGGGACGGCAACAGACCCGACCCTCGATCCTCGATATTTCCACCGAGGATTTTGATGCGACGATGAAGACGAACATCTACGCGCCATTCTGGATCATCAAGGCGGCTCTGCCGCATATGCCCCCAGGCTCGGCCATTATCGGGACGGCTTCCGAGCAGGCGTATGACCCTTCTCCCGATCTCTATGACTATGCTCAGACGAAGGCCGCGACCATGAACTACGTAAAGTCGCTAGCGAAGCAGCTCGCTTCCAAGGGCATTCGAGTCAACGCGGTCGCTCCGGGTCCGATCTGGACGCCCCTGCAAATCAGCGGCGGCGCCACACAGGAAAAGGTTGAGAAGTTCGGCGGTCAGACGCCGCTCGGCCGGCCAGGCCAACCGGCTGAACTCGGATCCATCTACGTCCAACTGGCGATGTCCGACGCGAGCTTCGCCACTGGGCAGGTCTATGGCTCCGCCGGAGGAAGCGGGCAGCCCTGACGGCTGGCGCTTGACGCGCCTACCGCCAACCTGATAGGACGGGCGAATGATTCCGCCCGTCCCTTGCGTGCTTAAGGTCGAGCGCCTCGAAAAGTCGTTCGGCGAGGTGCAGGCAGTGAATGGCGTGAGCTTTCATGTCGCGCCTGGCGAAATTGTCGGCCTGCTTGGCCCGAACGGCGCGGGCAAGACAACGACGATCAACATGATCCTGGGCGTGCTTGAACCGAGCAGCGGGCGGATCGAGATCGAGGGCGTCGACCTCGCCGCCGACCGGAGCAAGGCTTTGTCCTGCACCAACTTTGCCGCCGTTTACGCTCCGCTGCCCGGCAATCTCACTGTCGAACAGAACCTGCGCGTATTCGGCATGCTCTATGCCGTGCCAGATCTCTCAGCGCGAATCGAGAAGTTGCTCGCCCTCTATGACCTTGTCCGTTACCGGCGGACCAAGGCCGGGGTTCTGTCGTCTGGCGAGCAGACGCGCCTTTCTCTCGCCAAGGCGATGCTCAATCTTCCGCGTCTTCTGCTGCTGGACGAGCCAACCGCCTCGATCGACCCTTCGAGCGCGCGCGACATTCGCGCCGGCATCGCCAAATTCGTCGACAACGGACTGTGCGGGGTCTTATGGACGAGCCACAACATGTACGAGGTTCAGGCTGTCTGCGACCGGGTGCTGTTCCTGACGCATGGGCGGATCGTGCTCGAGGGCGATCCGAAAACGCTGCCAAAGGAACACGGCGCGGAAACTCTCGACGACCTGTTCGTCAACGTCGCGCAAGAGGCGCTGCATAACGGTGTCGGCCGATGAACGCCTCGCGCATCGGCGCCGTCGTGCTCAGGATGTTCTATCTCTATCGCGGCAGCCCGCAGCGTGTGTTTCCCATCTTTGTCTTCGTCGCGATTGATATTCTGGTTTGGGGTTTTCTGACCCGCTACCTCAACTCCGTTTCGCACGCGGACCTTAATTTCGTGCCGGCGCTGCTCGGCGCGGTTCTGCTCTGGGATTTCCTGACGAGAGTGATGCAGCAGATTACGATGACGTTGTTCGAGGATGTCTGGACGCGAAACTTCCTCAATTTTTTTGCCTCTCCCCTCAGAACGTCCGAATATCTGATCGGCCTCCTCATCGTCGCGATCACCACTAGCGGTATGAGTCTCGTGGCGATGATCATTCTGGCGCAGATCGCGTTCGGATTGTCTTTTCTCTCTTACGGGTTGGCGATCGCCCCCTTTCTCATGGTGCTGTTCGTCACCGGCATCGCGCTTGGGATCGCCGCGTCGGCTCTGGTGCTGAGACTTGGGCCCGCCTCGGAATGGCTCATCTGGCCGATCCCGATGCTGATCTCGCCCTTTGCAGGCGTGTTCTACCCGGTGACGGTCCTGCCCGAATGGATGCAGGCGATCGCGCTCGTGCTGCCGCCGTCCTACGTGTTTGAAGGCATGCGCTCGGTCGTCGCCGGGCAGGGCGCTCCATGGGACCGCCTCGCGATCGGAGGCGTGCTGGCGCTCATCTACCTTGTGCTCGCGTGCCTGTTCTTCTTTTCGGTATACCGCTCGGTGATCCGCAATGGCCTCATCGCCCGCTACAGCGCTGAGACTGTGACTTAACGAACCGGTTCATTGAAGTCGTGCTGAGAATCCATGGGACACGGTTCGGACACGATGTGACATTAGCGATTCCCGGGAACGAATCGAAGCGCCCGCGGTTCTTCGACAATGAGGGGCTTGATGTTGCGCTATCCGAAGAGAATCTGCGCCGCGGCGTTCGCGGCGTTTTTTGTGATTGCCGGGCTCCCGGTCGCTGAAGCTCAGCAAGCCGCCCCCAATCCCCGTATTGCCCTTGTCGTCGGCAATGCGACCTATCCAGACGCCGCGCTGGCGACCACCGCCAATGACGCTGGGCTCGTCGCGCAGACTTTGCAAGCCGCTGGCTTTGACGTGATTGGCGCGCGCGACCTTGACGGCCAATCCCTGCGCACCGCCCTCCGCGATTTCCTGCAAAAGGCAGCGGCGGCAGGCCCCGACATGCAGGCGGTCGTCTACCTTTCGGGCCGCGCGGTTCAGTACAATGGCGACAACTATTTCGTTCCAGTCGATGCCCAGATCAATCGCGACGCCGACGTGCCCATCGAAGCGATCCGCATCGCTGATTTCACGCACGCTCTCGCGGCCACTCCAGGCAAGGCGCGCATCATCGTTCTCGACGCGGCGCGCGCCAATCCTTACGCTGCGCAAGGCTCGCCGCTCGCACCAGGGCTTGCGCTGGTTGATCCCGAGGCTGGCGAGTTGATCGCGTTCAATGCTGCGCCCGGCACGCTGGCTGGTGACGAGCAAGGTCCCTACGGCGTTTACGGCAAGACGCTGGCGGGCGCGATCCGACAGGGCGGCGTGGACATTGCTCAGGCGTTCGATCAGACGAGGGTCTCTGTCAATGCAGAGACTCAAGGCGCATTGCTGCCTTGGAGCGCTTCCAAGCTCGGCGGCCCATTCTACGTCTTCGAGCGCGCGGCCGATGCGCCTCCCGCTCCGCCCCCGCTGGCGCAGACGGAGCGAAAGCCCATCTCCAGTTTTTCCGCCGAGGACGCCTACGCGGCCGCCATCGAGCGAGACACTCTCACCGGCTATCGCGAGTTCCTTAAAGCCTATCCGAACTCTAACCAGGCGAGACGGGTGCGCGCCATTCTCGCCGTTCGTCGAGAAGCTTCGTATTGGCGCCATACCGTGCGCGCAGATACGCCGCGAGCGTACTGGACCTATCTGAGGATCTATCCGAGAGGCCCGCACGTCGCCGACGCACAGCGCCGCCTGACGATGCTCTCGGCCGAGTTCGAGCCGCCGCCGGATTTCCGGCCGGAGATCTATGCGAATCTTCCTCCGCCGCCGCCGGACGAACGGTTCTATGAGGAGCGGCCGATCTACGCTTTCGACGATTTCGGGCCGCCCCCGCCTCCGCCTCCGGTCCAATACGGCTACGCGGAAGATGACGATTGGCGTGATTTGCCTCCGCCCCCGCCGCCGCCAGGGATTGGCGTGCTTCCGGTCTTGGGGGTCGCGCTTCCCATCGCCGCAGGCGCCGTCGCATATCAGGGGTTGTCCCATCGGAATGGAATTGCGCCGCGTGGAGAGCCGCGTTTCCGACAACCGCCGCCCGCGCCGCCGCCGCTACCCGCGAACATCAAACCTGTGGCGCCGCCTGCTCCTGTCGCCGCCGTTGCTCCTCCCCCAAGTGCGGCTGCGGTAAAGCCGCTCCGGCCAATCGGGCGGCGCGGCCAACCCGGCGCGCCGAGCCCCGCTACGCCTGCCGCTCCGGCAAGCCCGGCTGGCGCCGGGGCTCCGGCGGCGCCAGGCGGTAAGCCGGTGCCGAAACCTGGAGCGCCTCCCGCGGCCGCTGTCGCGCCAGCGGCTCCGACTGCCCCCGCCGCGCCGGCAGCCAAGCCCTGCCAACTCCTCAGCCGCCTGCCACAGCGACTGCGCCGGTCCCGACCGCGCCTGGCGGCAAACCTCTGCCTACCGCTCCCGGCGGCAAGCCGTTGGCTAACCCTAAAGCGCCGCCTTCAGCTGCCGCCGCCCCAGCGGCTCCGGCCGCGCCTGGAGGAAAGCCGGCGCCGCTTCCGACGGCGGCGCCCGCAGCCGTAACTGCGCCCGGCGCGCCGGCAGCCAAGCCCGCTGCCAACTCCTCAGCCGCCTGCCACAGCGACTGCGCCGGTCCCGACCGCGCCTGGCGGCAAACCTCTGCCTACCGCTCCCGGCGGCAAGCCGTCGGCTAACCCTAAAGCGCCGCCTTCAGCTGTCGCCGCCCCAGCGGCTCCGATCGCGCCTGGAGGGAAACCGACGCCGCTTCCGACGGCGGCGCCCGCAGCAGCAACTGCGCCCGCGCCCAGCGGCAAACCGCCGCCCGTCGCTCCCGGCCTCAAACCGCCGCCGGCCACTCCGGCCCCTCCAGCAGCCGCCAAAGCGGCCATCCCGCCCGTTCAAGCCCCGAAGCCGGCGCCGCCAGCGCCAGCAGCCAATCCGGCGCCGAAGCCCAACGTCGCAGCGCAACCGGCTTCCATCGCTCCGCGCGCACCGGCTGCGCCTATCGCGCCTCATCCGGCGCCGCCTGCCGCTCGTGCGCTCCCACCGGCAGTGACTGCCCCGCCGGCGGTCCACGCGCCTCCTCCTGCGCCGCCGGCAGTTCGCGCGCCCCCGCCGCCAGCCGCGGCTGTGCCTGCGCTTCGCCAGCCGCCGGCGGTTCGGGTGCAGCCGCCCGCCGCGCAACCGCAAACGTGCGGAAGGCCGGGTCTACCGCCCTGTCCGAAGTAGCGTTTCCCGTAGAGTTCGCTTGACGCTGGGGCGGGCCTCCGGCGCAAGCTTTGCAAGACGGACGCGAGCCGTGCGAAGAGTCAGCGATGGGAACGAGCACTCGTTTTGTCGTCGGCGTTCATTTGCTGACGGCGCTCGCCGCCAATCCAGGTAAGGTCCTACGTTCGGAGGATGTTGCGGATAGCGCCAACACCAATCCGGTCGTCGTTCGTCGGCTCTTCTCGCTGATGACGGTTGCGGGATTGATCCGCGCTCGGCTCGGTCCGGGAGGCGGCTTCGAACTGGCGCGGCCGGCCGGCGACATCACCTTGCGAGACGTCTTCGCCGCGTTGGAGAGCGGCGAACTCTTCGCCGAACACCGGTCGCCGCCGAGCCCATCCTGTCCGGTGGGCGCCCATATTCTTCCTGTTCTGCGTGAGGCGACGAGGCCTGCCGTCGAGGCTTTGGAGAAAGAGCTTTCGCGCGCCACGATAGCCGACATCGCAGGCGCGGTGCTTGCGCGAAGCAATGAGACGCAGAGCGCGAACCCGCTCGTCTCGCGGGGCCGTTGACGCCAAGTGACATTGCGTAACCGATAAGGTTACGCTAATGGCTGTGGCCTAGCCGCATTGTAGGGAGCATCGGCATGATCAAGTTCTACTATCACCCGTCGCCAAACCCGGCGAAGGTCGCCTTGTTCCTCGAAGAAGCCGGCCTCGAATACGAACTCATGCCCGTCGACACCCGCAAGGGCGAGCAACACTCGTCAAGTTTCCGCGCCATCAATCCGAATGGAAAGACGCCGGCGATCGTGGACGGCGAAGCGACCGTCTTCGACTCGAGCGCGATCCTGCTTTATCTCGCCGAGAAGACGAAGCGCTTCCTCCCCGAGAATACCCCCAAAGCGCGCGGCGAACTCTTGTCGTGGCTCTTCTTCGTCTCCAGCGGAGTTGGCCCTTTCTCCGGTCAGGCCTTCCACTTCAACGCCGCCGCCCCCGAGAAGATCGAATACGCGATCAATCGATACAGCTTCGAAACCCACCGGCACTGGAAGATCCTCGACGACCGGTTGGCCGGGCGAAAATACGTGCTCGGCGACACCTATACGATCGTGGACATGTCGATTTGGGGTTGGAGCTCGGCTGCTCCTTTCCTGTTGGGCGCCGAGACGTGGTCGAAGATGGCCAATGTCAAACGGCTCGTCGACGAGATCAACGAGCGTCCTGCCGTGGCTCGCGTCAACAAATTGAAGGAAAAGCATGCCTTCAAACAGGAGTTCGACGACGAGGCCAAGCGGCATCTGTTTCCGCATCAGACGCGAAAGGCAGGCTGACTTCGCGCTCGCTTGGGCGAGCTAGACCGCCTTGCCGACCAGGGCGCCGATGCCGGCGGTCACCGCCATGGCCAGCGCGCCCCAGAAGCCGACCCTGATCGCCGGCTTCACCATCGGAGCGCCGCCCGCCCAGGCGCCGAGCGCCCCGAGCGCGACTAGAAAAATCAATGCGGCGGCAGGCACGAGTTTAACGACGGCGCCTTGCGGCGCGAGAAACGCCGCCAAGGTCGGCGCGGCGGCGCCGACGGAGAAGGCGAGAGCCGATGTGAAGGCGGCCTGGATCGGCTTAGGTTGGGCGTACTCGCTGATGCCGAGCTCGTCACGTGCATGGGCGTCCAGCGCGTCCTTGGCCATGAGTTGACCCGCGACCTGTTCTGCGAGCTGTGGCTTCAAACCTCGCTTCCTATAGATTTGGGCAAGCTCCTGCTTCTCCTCGACCGGCCGCTCGCGAAGCGCGCGCCGCTCGCGCGCCAGGTCCGCGGTCTCGGAGTCGGCCTGCGAACCGACCGAGACATATTCACCCGCCGCCATCGACATGGCGCCCGCCGCCCAGCCGGCGACCGCGGCGGTCAAGACTTCCGCCCGCGAATCCGTTGCCGCCGCCACGCCCATAATGAGGCTAGCGATCGAAATGATGCCGTCATTGGCGCCGAGCACCGCCGCCCGCAGCCACGCGGCGCGATTGACGTAGTGCAATTCGGCTCCCGGCATTACGCGGCTCCTGAAAAGGGCCAGCACCGGAAACCAGCCAGCTTCCGGGCTTATGATTCTCTACCTGTCCGTCTCCTCTCGAGCGACAGTCAAGGGCAAGCAAATCTCCGCTCGGGTTTTCTCCGTAGGGGACAATGGAGTGTCGCCCGCCGTTGGGTTAGGCTAGGCTAGCCGAATCCGCTTTGCGGCGGGCTCGCGCACAAACGCGCGGCGCAGTCCTTGAAAGGGGACGCGCCCTTGCGAACAAAGCGCGAAACATGATTGCGTCGCGCCATGTCGCTCGCCCTGATTCGCTCGAACCCGGCCGTCGATCTCAATCCCGAGCAACAGCTCGCGATCGAGCACGGAATCGGCGAGCCGGAAGGTTCTGGGCCCCTACTCGTCATTGCCGGCGCAGGTTCGGGCAAGACCGCGATGCTCGCGCATCGGGTGGCGGCGCTGATCCTCGCGGGCGCCGACCCCAAGCGCATCATGCTCGCGACTTTCTCGCGGCGGGCGGCGGCTGAGCTTGGCCGGCGCGTCGAACGCCTGCTCGTCCGCCGCCTGGCGCCTGAAGCCGCGGCGGGTGCGACGCCGGCCTATGCGGGGACGTTCCATGCCATCGGCGCGCGGCTCTTGCGCGAATATGCGACCCGACTTGGCCTTGATCCACAATTCACCATCCACGACCGGGAGGATTTGGCGGATCTCATGAACTGGGGGCGCCACGAAATGGGCGTCGGCGATCTGAAGGTGCGCTTCCCGACCAAGGCGACGTGCCTTACGATCTATTCGCGCGTCGTCAACGCGCAAGGCGATCTCAAGGCGACGCTCGGCAGATGGTTTCCTTGGGCCGCCGCGCAGGAGCACGCGCTGCGAGAGCTTTTCGCGTCCTACGTCGAGATGAAGCAGCGCCAGAACGTGCTCGATTACGACGACCTACTGCTCTATTTCGCGCATATGCTGACCGAGCCATCGATCGCTGCGGAGATCGTCGGACGCTTCGATCATCTCTTGGTCGACGAATACCAGGACACCAATGCGCTGCAGGGCGAAATCGTGCTGGCGCTTCGGCCATATGGGCGCGGCCTGACCGTTGTCGGCGACGACGCGCAGGCGATCTATTCCTTCCGCGCCGCGACGGTGCGCAACATCCTCGATTTTCCGCAGCGCTTCGATCCGCCTGCTCATGTGGTGACGCTTGAGCGCAACTACCGTTCGAGCGGCGCCGTCCTCGCTGCGGCAAACGCGGTCATCGCCCTTGCGCCCGAGCGCTTCGCCAAGACGCTTCGCACCGACCGGCCTCACGGCGCTCTTCCCCTACTCGTCGCGGTCGCCGACGACGCCGATCAGGCGCGCTTCGTGGCGACCAGCGTTCTCGCCAATCGTGAAGCAGGAGCGGCGCTCAAGGCGCAGGCGGTGCTCTTTCGCGCCTCCCACCACAGCGCCGCGCTGGAGCTCGAGCTCGTTCGCCGCAACGTGCCGTTCGTCAAATACGGTGGCCTCAAGTTTCTAGACGCTGCGCACGTCAAGGACGTTGTTGCGCTCATGCGCTTTGCCGAAAATCCGCGCGATCGGGTCGCAGGCTTTCGTGTCGCGCAGCTGATGCCTGGCGTCGGACCCAAGGTTGCCGAGACCATCGTCGCCGCGGCGGCGGCCGGCGACGGCTTCGCGACAATGGCGGCGCTGTCGACGCCAGCCCGGGCGCGGGACGGCTTTCCTGGCTTCGCCGACCTCATGCGCAGGCTGGCGTCGCGCGCGGCGCCATGGCCGGCGGAAATCGCCGACGCGGTCGCGTGGCTGAGCCCGCTGATCGAGGCCCGCTACGACGACGCGCGCGTCCGGATGGGCGATCTCGAGGCGCTCGAGCGCATCGCCGCCTCGTTCCCGTCGCGCGAGCGGTTCCTGAGCGAGCTTGCGCTCGATCCGCCTGACACGACCAGCGACGAGGCCGGACCGCCGCTGAGGGACGAGGACTATCTCATCCTTTCGACCATCCATTCGGCCAAGGGGCAGGAATGGCGCTCGGTGTTCGTGTTGAACTGCGTCGATGGCTGCATTCCCTCCGACCTGGCCACCGGCTCGTCGGATGAGATCGAGGAGGAGCGCCGTCTGCTCTATGTCGCCATGACGCGGGC
The DNA here is from genome assembly GCA_963820095.1 of uncultured Alphaproteobacteria bacterium. Lineage (GTDB taxonomy): Bacteria > Pseudomonadota > Alphaproteobacteria > Rhizobiales > Beijerinckiaceae > Roseiarcus. Next base: position 99,491 of record CAWFZA010000013.1, on the reverse strand, counting down.
GAAGGACGAGCTCGCGCTCGTCGTCCCGCAGCGCTTCTATGTCCATGGGCAGCCGCGCAATGGCGACCGCAGTGTGTACGCGAGCCGCACCCGGTTCATCCCGCCGCCGCTGTTGAAGCACTTCGACCGCCAGACTTGGCCCGAAGCCGAGCCCGCGCCACAGCGCGCCGTGACCGACGGCCCGCGGGTCGATCTTCAGGCGCGCATGCGGGATATGTGGCGGTAGCGCCAACCATCAGCGCATTTTACGGGATCCTGATCCAAATGTTCTGGAAGGACCACGCGCCGCCACTCTTTCACGCGCTTTACGCGGAATACGAAGCGGTCGTCGACATTCGAACCCTGCAAGTCATAGACGGCGGCTTACCACGCCGAGCGATGGCTCTTATGCTTGAGTGGGCGCAAGAGCACCGTGCCGAACTCATGGAGGATTGGGACTATGCAACCGCAACCAGTCGCCGAAGAAATTCAACCGCTGCCGTAGCCCCTGCCGTTCGGCCTGCGATGCCTTGGCGCGTGGCGAGCGTCAAGCCTTGCAAGGCTATCGACTGCGCGTCCGCTTCCTTGACGGCCTCGAAGGGGTCGTAGACATGTCGAGGCTTGTCGCCTCCCCGAACGCGGGTGTCTTCGCTGCCTTGGCCAATTCCGAGGCCTTCAGCCGCGTTTTCGTTTCACTCGGCGCTGTTTGCTGGCCGGAAGGGATCGATATCGCTCCGGACGCGATCTACGCGGAGATCAAGGCGAGCAATCGCCGGAGTGCGCCCTGTAGGTGTTGACCACGACCCTGCAATCGTAAAGTCGTTTCCTCATGCGTCCCACCATCATCTGCCACATGGGCACGTCCATAGATGGCGGGCTCCATCCGAGCCGCTTCACCCGGCCTGCCGCCGGCGTGTCCAACGACGTACTGCGGGGGCACTATGAGGCAATCCACGACCGCTTCGAGGCCGAGGGCTGGATCGTCGGCCGGAAAACCATGGGCGAAATGGCGAAGGGGCGCGAACGCTCCGTCGCCGCCGCTCCGGCCCTACCGCGCGAGCCGCACCTTGGACAACGGAACGGCAGAAACCTCGCCGTCGCCATCGATCCCTCCGGCCGCGTGCACTATGGCCAGGACAATATCGGCGGCGATCACGTCGTCGCCGTGCTGGGCGAGCGGGTGTCGGACGCTTATCTCGCCGAGCTCCGCGAGGACGGGGCCTCCTATATTTTCGCCGGTCCAAAAGGCGAGGACCTTCCCGGCGCGATGGCGCAGCTCGCGACCGTATTCGGCGTCAAGAGGCTCCTTCTCGAGGGCGGCGGCAGGATCAATGGCGCGTTTCTCAAGCATCGCCTGATCGACGAGTTCAGCACCCTGATTTTCCCGGCGGTCGACGGCTTGGCGGGGCGCCAAAGCATCGTCGACTATGACGGCGTGGACGGCGAGCGCCCCGGCGCTGGACAGGCGCTCCGGCTGATCAGCTGCGAGACTCTGGAAGGCGGCATGGTCTGGCTGCGCCATCGCGTCGAAGAGGCGCCCGGCGCGATCCCGCAAGGCTGACCGCCGGCGCGCCGGGGTTGGGTCTCGGGTGGGCCCGCCGGATGCTTCCCCCCATGCTTTTGGCATCCGCTGATCCTGCCGACCTGGCTGTAAGGTGAGGACGTCGGCGACGGATGCCCCGCATCGAGCTTCGGGCCGCTGACCAGCGTGGTCAGACCGGTCGGCCTCCGCTGGTTTCCGCTTGCGCTTCGGCCTGATCTGTGATGGTGACATGTTAGAAGAATAGGCGGACGAGTGAAACGTCCGGATTAGCTGGGTCGAGCGCAGAGGAAGCAAGGCTTGCCAATTCTTGAACTGAGCGCGGTGTCGAAGCATTTCGGCGCAATTCATGCGCTGAATGAAGTCGACATGGCGCTGGAAACGGGCGAGGTGTTGGGCCTGATGGGCGACAACGGGGCCGGCAAGTCGACGCTGGTCAAGGTCATCGCTGGCAATTTCCCTCCCACTCATGGCGAGATCCGCATAGGCGGCGAGGCGGTGCACTTTCATAAGCCCGTCGAGGCGCGGGAGAAGGGCGTCGAGGTCGTCTACCAGGACTTGGCGCTGTGCAACAATCTGTCCGCGGCGGCGAATGTGTTTTTAGGCCGCGAAATCAAGCGAGGCGCCGGTCCATTCCGCTGGCTCGACCACAAGGCGATGGCCAAGCGCGCGGGCGAACTGTTCAGCGAACTCAAGTCTGAGACCAGGCCCCGCGACCTCGTGCGTCAGATGTCTGGCGGGCAGCGCCAGGCCGTCGCCATTGCCCGCACTCGGCTGTCGAAGGCGCGGCTTGTCTTGATGGACGAGCCGACCGCTGCGATCTCGGTAAGGCAGGTGGCGGAGGTGCTCGACCTGATACGCCGGCTGAAGGACGCCGGCATGGCGATCATCCTCATCAGCCATCGTATGCCTGACGTGTTCGCCGTCTGCGATCGGGTCATGGTGATGCGGCGCGGCAACAAGGTTGCCGACAAGGCGATCACGGCGACGAGCCCGGAAGAAGTGACCGGCTTGATCACCGGCGCCATCCACGCGGCTTGAGGGGTCTTCCATGGCGAGCGAAGCGCCGCAAGCCAATGTCTCGATCGAATCGGTGCTGGGCGTCCAGCAACACAATTTCTGGCAGCGTATCACGGCATCGCAAGCGTTCTGGGTGACGATCGCGCTCGTCATCATCTGCATCGTGATGGGTTGGCTGCAGCCGGCCTCGTTCGCGACGCCCGAGAACTTCTACAACATAACCCGCAATTTCTCGTTCATCGGCATCATGGCGCTGGGAATGACCGCGGTCATTGCGACGGGTGGAATCGATCTCTCGGTCGGATCGATCATGGGACTGGTGGCGGTGGCGAGCGGGCTGACGTTGGAGGCGGGATATCCCTGGTGGGCAGCCGTGGCCGTGGGCCTGGGCGCGGGATTTGTTGTCGGCCTCGTCAACGGCCTCATCATCGCTTATGCCGGCATCTCGCCCTTCGTAACCACACTCGGCATGCTGGCGATCGCGCGCTCGGTCGCGGTGGTGCTGTCGGGCAATCGGATGCTCTACAAGTTCGGCCCTGGCGGCGCCGCAGTTCAAGATCCTGGGCGGAGGAGAACTCGCAATCGGCCACTCGTTTTCGCTCTCCTATCCGCTGCTGTTCCTCATTGTCCTGACCGCGATCCTCGCGGTCGTCTACAAGATGACGAGTTGGGGCCGGCACGTGCTGGCGATCGGCGGCAACGAGCACGCGGCGCTCCTGACCGGCGTCCCGGTCAACCGGGTCAAGGTCCAGGTCTATATCGTCTCGGGCCTGACGGCGGCCGTGGCGGCGATCCTCAACGTCGGCTGGTCCGGCTCCGCGATCAACGCTCTGGGCACGAGCTACGAGCTGCTCGCCATTTCGGCCGCGGTCATCGGCGGCGCCAATCTCATGGGCGGGGAGGCGAGCGCCTTCGGCGCTTTTATCGGCGCGGCGCTGATCTTCGTCATCCGCAATTCGCTTTTGATGGAGGGCGTCGATTCGAACTGGCAGGGCACGTTTGTCGGCCTGTTCCTTATTGGAGCGGTTTACCTCGGCAAGATTCGAGGAAAGAAACGCGAGTGACCCCGCATGGGGGCGCGTCTAACGGGCCCGCGTGGGGCCATGTCCAAACTGGGAGGAAGTAAAATGTTGAAGCTTATGTTGACCGGCGCTGTCGCAGCCGGGGCGTTGCTCGCGATCTCGGCTTCGGCGCGAGCCGCCGACCCCTACACGTTTGCGCTGGTGCCGAAGAACACCAACAACCCCTTCTTCGATCAGGCGCTCGCCGGATGCAAGAAGGCCGAGAAGGAGCTCAATGGCGCCGTCAAGTGCCTCTATATCGGTCCCGGCGAGCACGGTGGCGGCGACGAGCAGGCGCAGATCGTCGCCGACCTGGTGACAAAGAAAGTGGACGGGATCGCAGTGTCGGCGGCCAACGCGCCGGCGATCGCCAACGCGCTCAAGGACGCCGCCGCCAACAAGATCCCCGTGCTGACCTGGGACTCGGACCTCCTGCCGGCGGACAAGGGATTGCGCGCCGCTTATGTCGGCACGCACAATTACGATATCGGGGAAAACATCGCCAAGCTCGTCATGCAGATCAAGCCCAAGGGCGGCACGATCTGCATCCAGTCCGGCGGCGCCGCGGCGGCCAATCATAACGAGCGCATGCAGGGCATCCGCGACACGCTCGCTGGCAAGAAGAGCGCCGAATCGCCTGGCGCTCGCCTGACCGGCCAGAACGGCTGGACCGAAGTCGCCGGCTGTCCGCTTTACACCAACGACGACTTCACGGTCGCGAACCAGCAGATGGAGGACATCCTCGCCAAATATCCCAATCTCGACGCCTTCACCCCGACCGGCGGCTTCCCGCAATTCTTGCCGGACGCCTATGCGAAGACGGCCGAGAAGTACAAGGACAAGATCGCCTCCGGCGCGCTCGCGCTCGTCGTCGCCGACACGCTGCCGGTGCAGATCGATCTCATGAAGAAAGGGCTCTCCTCCGGCCAGGTCGGCCAGCGGCCGTTCGAGATGGGATACAAGGCGATGTACTTCCTCAAGGACATGAAGGACGGCAAGGCGCCGCCGGCCGATCCGACCTACACCGGGTCTCGACGTCTGCACGCCGAAGACCGCTGACACCTGCGTCGGCGGCGGCAGCTAAGCTTCAGCAGAGGTCAGTTGACCGGGGGCCGGCCTCGCGCCGGCCCCTTTTCTCACGAGAACGTCTCCGCGATCAGGCCGCCGATCTCCTTATGGATCGCGTTGCGCGCATCCATCGGCGCGGACGACTCGGTGTAATAGACCGTCGCGACGATCGGCCGCCGTTTCCCGGCGGCCATAGAATCGCGATCGTATTTGTCGATCCGCGCTCGCCGCTGCCGGTCTTGTCGCCGATCCGCCACGAAGACGGCAACCCCGCGCGCAGCCTTTTGTCGCCGACCTTGTCGTTGATGAGCCACGTCTGGAGCTGGCGGCGAGAGCCTTCCGACAGCGCATCGTCCAACAGCACCTTTTGCATGTCGCCCGCCATCGCCCGCGGAGTCGTCGTATCGCGTGGATCCCCGGCGTTGCTTCGTTGAGCGTTGGCTCATTGCGGTCGAGTCGCGTCACCGTGTCGCCAAGCGAACGCGCGAATTGCGTAAACCCCGCTGGGCCGCCGATCGTCGGCAAGGACAAGATTCGCCGGCGGTGTTGTCGCTCCAATCGATCGCCGCGGCGCAGAGATCGGCGAGCGTCATGCCGCCTTCGGCGACATGCGCCTTGGTGATTGGCGCATAGTCGAGCAGGTCGGTCGACCCATAGGCGATTTTTCGGTCGAGGCGCTCGGAGCCGTCGTCCACGCGCTTGAGCACGGCAGCCGCTGCAAGAAGCTTGAACGTGCTGCACATCGGAAACCGTTCGTCAGCGCGATGCTCGATCGTCGCGCCGGTCTGCGCGCCGCGCACAAAGACGCCCAATCTGCCGCCCTCTCGCGCTTCGATCTCCGTGAGCCGCCTGTTGGCAAGGTTCAGGCGATCCTCGGCCACGGGCGCAGCGCGGACCCGAAGAGGCGCCATTGTGACGGCGAGGCTGGCAAGGAAGGAGCGACGGCTGCGATACATGTTTGACCTCAATTGCGATGCGTGCGATCCGCCCCAGGATTGAGGCGCTTGGATGGCGTGAGCCGACGCCCCTTCGATGCTTTGATTGATGCGAAACTTGGCGAACCCTTTTCGACCGAGCCGCCCCGTCAAGAAGGAGGGGGTGACCGTCGCTCCGTCGAGCATTGAGAAATGCCAGGGCCAGATAGAAAGCCTTGGCTCTGGCGTAACGCGGCGCGTCTCGTCTACACATGCCGATTACGATCCGGCGCCAACGCCGTCTTATGAGGCCGAGCGGCGCCTCGTTGGGGGAGAACCGAATGCGCTCACTTGTCGTCGGCGTCGCTCTTGCGGCGCTGCTCGCGGTTTCGGCGTGCTCGAAAGGCGACAGGGGCGAGCAAGGCTCGGCTGGGCCTCCGGGCCAGCAGGGTCCTGCCGGCCCGGCCGGCCCGAAGGGCGAGCCAGGCGCCGTCGGCGCCATCGGACCCCAGGGACCGAAGGGCGACACAGGGGCTGACGGTCCCCCCGGCGCGAAAGGCGAAGCCGGACCGGCCGGGCCGCCAGGACCTCCCGGCCCGCTTGGCCCCGATGGGCCGCCCGGGCCGAAGGGCGACGTCGGCGCAGCCGGACCGCCCGGGTTGCAAGGGCCGAAAGGCGAACCAGGGCTCGAGGGTCTTGCCGGTCCCCAGGGGCCCAAGGGCGAGACTGGCGCCACAGGGCCGGCGGGGTCGGCTGGACCGGTCGGGCCGAAGGGAGAAGCCGGAATCGCGGGCGCGGTCGGCCCGCGCGGGCCTGCCGGGCCTCCCGGCGCCAAGGGCGATGTTGGCTTGGCTGGACCGAAGGGAGAGATCGGGGCGGTCGGATCTGTCGGACCAGCCGGACCCCCTGGCCCGAAGGGCGGGACCGGGCCGGCGGGCCCGAAGGGAGAGGTTGGCCTGACCGGACCTGCGGGAGCGGCAGGACCCCCAGGGCAAAAGGGCGAAGCCGGCGAGGCCGGACCAAAGGGCGAAACGGGCGCGGTCGGCCCTCAAGGACCGCCCGGGCCGAAAGGCGAAGCCGGCGCCCCGGGACCCAAGGGAGAAGTCGGCGCAGCCGGGCCAGCCGGACCGCCTGGCGCGAAGGGCGAGGCCGGCCTTGCGGGCGCGGCAGGTCCTAAGGGCGAGACTGGCGCGATCGGACTGCCGGGACCTGTTGGACCAACGGGGCCGAAGGGCGACACCGGAGGAGCAGGCGTAGCCGGGCCAGCCGGACCGCCCGGCGCGAAGGGCGAGGCCGGCCTTGCGGGCGCGGCAGGTCCTAAGGGCGAGGCTGGCGCCGATCGGACCGCCGGGACCAGTTGGACCAACTGGGCCGAAGGGCGACACCGGAGGAGCAGGCGTGGTCGGCCCACAGGGACCCGCGGGGCGTATCGGGCCGCCTGGGCCTCCCGGCCCCGCTGGCGCGACCGGGGCCCAAGGGCAGATGGGGCCGCCCGGCCCTCAAGGCCACGTGGGACCGGCCGGACCGCAAGGCCCAGCCGGAGGCGGCGAGGCCCTCAGAGTGGTCAGCGACGCCGGCCAGGCGTCATGCGAGGCAGACGAGATCATGGCCAGCGCCTATTGCGCGGGCGGAGCCGCCGTGCACATCGATGGAACGAAGGGCGCAAGCTGCGACGGCGGCGCGAAGGCGGTGATCGTCTGCGCGAAGCAATGAATGGCGTTCCCAATGCGTCCCGCGCTGTGTTTGGCGAATGGCTTGCGGCGAACAACGATCGCCGCAAGCCCAGTGAAATCGTTGAGAAGCCTGGCGATTGGGGCGGTTTTGCTCGCGTCGGCCAGCGTCGCCTCGTTCGGGGCGATGGCGAAAGACCTGACGGTCGGGGTTTCGTGGTCGAACTTCCAGGAAGGGCGCTGGAAAACCGACGAAGCGGCGATCAAGAAAGCGCTCGCGGCGCATGGCGCCAAATACATCTCAGCCGACGCTCAGGCTTCGCCGACCAGGCAGCTGACGGACGTCGAGGACCTCATCTCCAAGGGCGCCAATGTACTCATCATCCTCGCAATGGATTCGGCGGCGATCCTGCCAGCGGTCAAGAAGGCTTCGGACGAAGGCATCCCCGTCATCGCCTATGACCGCCTGATCGAGAGTCCCAACGTGCTCAACATTGCGTTCGACAACGCCGGCGTCGGCCGCATGATGGCCAAGGCGATTCAAGCCGCGAAGCCTGCCGGCGCCTACGCCTTCATCAAGGGCGACAAGGGCGATCCCAATGCGGACTTCCTGTTTTCGGGCATGATGGAAGTCCTGAAGCCGGCGATGGACGCGGGCAAGATCAAGAGCGTCGGCATGTCGTACACGGATGGTTGGAAGCCGGATAACGCGCAGAAGGAAATGGAGCAGATCCTCATCAAGAACAACAACAAGGTCGACGCCGTGTTGTCGGAGAACGACGGCATGGCGGGCGGCGTCGTGGCTGCGCTCGGGGCGCAAGGCATGGCGGGCTCGGTTCCGGTGTCGGGTCAGGACGGCGACCACGCGGCGATCAACCGCATCGCGCTCGGAACGCAGACCGTATCGATCTGGAAGGATGCGCGTGATCTCGGGACGACGGCCGGAGAGGCGGCGGTCGCGCTCGGCGGCGGCAAGACCCTCACGGACATTCCCGACGTGAAGCCGCTCTCCGGCGGCGCCAAGGGCGTCAAGGTCAACGGCGTTCTTCTCACGCCGCTTCCGGTTACCCGCGACAACCTCAACGTGGTCGTCGACAAGGGTTGGATCACCAAGGCGCAAGTCTGCGCCGGCGTGAAACCCGGCATGGTGAAGTTCTGCGGCTGAGTTGATCCTGTCACAACCGAGTGGAACAAAAGAAGGCCGAGTTGCCCCTGAACGCGGCGCGCGCCTTCCGTTGAAAGCCGTCTCGTGGAGGCGGAGGGCTGCGGCGGCATTGCCGGCCGACCACCTCTCGTCAGCTTCGGTTTCGGTCCCGTTCGGCCAGCAGGCGGCGGATCCGATCCAACACCAGTTGGTGATCATATGGCTTTCGTATCGGCGGCTCTTCTTCACAAAGATCGCCTGCTTTGCGCGCCGTGGCCGCGATTGTCCCCGCCGAGACGACTTTCACCCCTGGCCTATTTTTCCGAACCCAGGTTGAGAAAACGAATCCGTCCTCGCGGAGCGTTTGAATATCGACAAGCACGACGTCCACGGTTTGCGACGCATCGGAAAGAATCGCCAGCGCTTCTTTCGACTTGGTGGCCTCCAAGACACGATATCCGCACTCCCGGAGATATTGGGCGAGCGGGGCGCGGACAAGCTCCTCGCCGTCGACAAGAAGGAGACAAGGCGCGTTCATTCTGTCTCCTTATGCAGAAGTTTCGTCACAAGAGCGACCACTTGGCTTGCTTCATAGGGTTTCGAAACGAATGCGTCAGCGGCGTGAGCGCCTGGAGAGGCGCCTGAGGTCAAGACGGTCGGCAAGTGCGGCTCGTGAGTCCGAAGATGCTGGATCAGCCCCAGGCCATTCATCGAACCGGGCATCTCGATGTCCGACAGCACCAGATCGATCTGAACGCCTGCTTGAAAGTAGGACAAGGCCTGATCCGCGGTCGCAGCCTCGATGACCAAAAAGCCTCGAGCCCGCAATTCATCCGCGATCACGACGCGAATCAAGACATCGTCCTCGACGACCAAGATACACGCCAGCAATTTTCGGTGGTTCGACGCTGGCACCATTCGTAGGCCTTGCACCCCGGGAAATCCGACCGGGCTTAACGGATCGAACGATTTCATGTTCCATCAGGCAACGCTATCCTCCTAATGTCGTTGAGGCTGACCCGCGCCATAATTCGTCGCGTCGAGCGGGCGTCTTCCATTGAGCGAGCGAGGTTTGACCATGCGCCGAACGCTTGCTGCGGGATTTGCCGCATTCCTGACTTCCGCGCAAATCTCGTTCGCGCAAACTCAGATTGACATCATCGCTTACTTTCAGAAGGCGCGCGACCTTGGACACGATGGCGTCGCGCGCAAGACAAGGATTGTCGATGCGCGAGACGCGAGGCCGGACGAAATTGTCGTCACCGTCATCAAAGGGGAGGGCAAGGAAACACAGAGCCCGCCCGCCAAAGCCGGCGACATGGTGGTCCGCAATCGGTGTCCTGAGACCGGAAACGAGGAGTTCCTTGTGTCCGCTTCGAAGTTCGCCAGCCGATACGAAGGGCCGACCGGACCGGCGGGCGAGGGCGGTTGGCGCCCCTATCGGCCGCGCGGCGCGGATATGCGCTTCGTCGTGGTGACGGAACAGGAGGGCGCGTTCACGTTCACGGCGCCCTGGGGCGAGTCGATGATCGCCCGCCCCGGTGACGCGATCGTCCAGGACATCAACGATCCGAAAGACACTTACAGAGTTCAGAAAGCAGCTTTCGCTTGCACCTATGAGGAACTCCGGTCGCCCTCGAAGTAACGAGGTTGTCGCTCGACCGAGCGGCTGTCAGCCCCTTGGCGACAATTGGAGCAGGCTTTCCTGTATAACCTCATTGCGCGCCAACCCCCCTCGTGTCTCGAGCGTGAGCCCGGCGTCCAGATCGTCATTCGCCGCCAGGCCCCGGGCCTATTGCTCACCTCCGCGCCAAGCCATCATTCGGTTGCGAGCAGGGAGAGGCTTCGCGTTGAGCCTCATTGGAAATGTCCGCAGTTCGTCGCTCGACCTTCCGCCATCGCCCGGACGCCGATTGCATGCGAGATTCAAAAGTGCGAACACTTGCGAGCCCAGACAGCGAGCCTGGCTTTAGAGGGAGGAAACTTATGAGAGCACGCGCCTACGCATTCCGATATTCGTTGCTCGCTTTCGCGATCGTCGCGCTTGTTTCAGGGCGGGCGGACGCCTCCAATAACAAGATCGCGCTCATCCCAGGCGGGCCTCACCCTTATTTCGCGCCCTGGGAGCAGGCCGCGGCGGATGCGAAGAAGGACTTCGGCATCGCGACGGTCGACTTCAAAGTGCCGTCCGATTGGAAGCTCAATCTGCAAACCGAGTTGATCGAGAGCCTGATGACTCAAGGCTACAATGCGTTCGGCATATTTCCGGGCGACGCCGTCGGAATCAATTCGACAATCGAGGAGCTCGCCTCGAACAACGCGCCCTCGATCGCGCTCGCCGGCTGCGCGCAGGATCCGACAAAGGCCGCCTTCTGCCTCGGCACCGACGTTTTCAATTCCGCCTATCTCGGCACTCAGGCGCTCATCAAGGCGATGGGCGGCAAGGGCAAGATCGTGCATCTCGCCGGCCTCCTGGTGGACCCCAACACCAAACTGCGCATGGACGCGGTTGAAAAGGCGGTGAAGGAAACGAACGGCGCCGTAACCCTTATCCAGCATCTCACCGACACCGATCAGCAGGAGGCGGCGGACCAGAAGATCAATGCGCTCCTTGGCGCCCAGAAGGACCAGATCGATGGGATGGTCGCCACCGCATACATCCCGTCCGTCGTCGCGGCGAAATCGCTGCGCAACCTCGGCGACAAACGAATCAAGTTCGTCGGGATCGACGACGACAAGATCGTCCTCGACGCGATCAAGGATGGCTTCGTCGCCGGCACAATGGCGCAGAATCCCTATGGACAAGGTTATGTCGGCGCCTACGTGCTCGACCTGTTGGCGAGCAAGACATGCACTGTCAAAGCCGACGCGCCTTTCATCAAGACGCCGCAGACCGTCCGCTTTATCGATTCCGGCACCCTTCTCATCAGTCCGGCCAACCTCGACACGTACAAGAGCGATTTGAAGAAGGTCACTGCCGATCTCCAGTCTTCATTCAAGCAGAAATATCTGACTTGCAAGTAAGGCACGAGAGAGTGACCGGATCGCCGGTCCGCGGTCCTCGGAAGGCGCGGCTCGGCGGCGTTTCGCCGTCGGCTGCGCCTGATCTTCGCTGTATGGTTTCCCTGCGTCCACAATGACCAACGCCGCAATGCGTGTCGACGGGCTGGGCCTGCAAGCTTGGCTTGTCGAGCAATCGAACCTCCTTGGCCTCGCCGCGATTGTCGCAATTCTATGGATGACGTTCACGGCGCTTGCGCCGGGTTTCGTGACGCCATTCAACCTCTTCGCCATTTCCAGGTCGGTCGCCATCGACATCGTCATCGGCTACTCGACGATGGTGGTTCTGGCGACGGGAGGCATGAACCTCGCTATCGGTTCGATCGGGGTTTGCAGCGTGATGCTGGTCGGCTACCTGATGCAGAAGCTGGGACTGCCTATCCCGCTCGCTTTCGCCGGGGGACTGGCGCTCGGCGCGCTGCTCGGATTCGCCAACGGGGTCGCCATCGTCCGCTCCGGGGTGAATTCCTTCATCATCACCCTTGCAAGCGCGAGCCTTTTCATGGGCGGGATGCTCATCTTGACGAAGGCCGCAATCTACAACGGCGTGCCGCCCGCCATCGCGGCTTTCGGGCGCATGCGCTGGGGCTTCCTATCGCCACTGTTGCTCATTGCGCTCGCAATTGGCGCAGCGCTGCTCATCCTCTTTCGCCTGACCGCGCTCGGCCGCGAGATCCTAGCCTCGGGAGCCAACGCCCGCGCCGCCGAGCTTTCCGGCGTGCCGGTCGGGCGGGTGACGATCACGGTCCACACGCTTTCCGGACTCCTCGCGGCTTGCGCCGGCCTGATGTTGATGACGCGGCTCGGCGCGGCCATGCCGTCCATTGGCGAGGATTGGCTCCTGCCTTCGTTCGTCGCCCCGGTGTTGGGGGGAACGCTGCTGGCCGGGGGCTTCGTCTCGATCATCGGCACGATGCTCGGCGCGTTGCTCGTCGCAACGATTCGATCCGGTCTGCTCATCCTTCAGGTGGGAAATTTCTGGCTTCAGCTGTTTCTGGGCTTGATCCTGCTGCTTGCGGTCATGCTCGACCGCTATCGCAGCGTCTATGCCGAGCGGCGCGGCCTGGGTCGGAGCTCATGAACGTTGCGCAGCGCCTGCTTGCGAAAGAATGGTCGGCGCTCGCCGCCGCAATTCTCGCAGGGTTTGTCGTGCTTTCGCTTCTCTCTCCGGCGTTCCTGACCGAGTTCAACCTTTATGTGATGCTCCGGTCCTTCTGCGTGGTGCTGGTTGTCGCCTTTGCCCAGATGCTCGCTCTCGGCGTCGGGCAACTCAATCTTTCGATCGGCGCGCTTGGCGGCCTTGTCGCGATCGTCGTCGGCGGGGTCATGGACAAATTGGGATGTCCAATCAGTCTGGCGATCGGCCTCGGCCTGTTGATCGGCGCCGCAGGCGGGCTTGCCAATGGCGTCTTGACGGTGCGCACCGGCATCAATGGCTTCATCATCACGCTGGCGACCGCATCCGTTTTCACCGGGGTCAATTTCGGCGTCACCGAGTCGATCCCGTTCTACAACCTGCCCGCCGCTTTTGTCGCTTTCGGCACGGAGCGCTTTTTCGCAATACCCTACCTGCTGGCGCCGCCCGTCGCGGTCGGGGTGGCGCTCGCTTTCTTCCTCGCCCGCACCGTGCCTGGGCGCTATCTGCTGGCTGTCGGCGGAAACCCTCACGCGGCCGAGCTCTCAGGCATTCCGCGAGACCGAACGATCGTCCTCGCCCACGTGCTCTCCGGGCTCCTGGCGGCGGTTGGCGCGATCCTCGCGGTGGCTCAGCTCGGGTCGGCGCAGCCCACGATTGGGACCGACTGGCTCATCATCTCCTTCGCCGCTCCCATCATCGGCGGCGCCGCTCTGACCGGCGGCTACATATCCGTCGCGGCCACTTCCCTCGCGGTTGTGCTGATCGTGCTTATTCAGAACGGCATGGTGCTGGCGAAAGTCGATCCGTATTGGGTCCAGTTTCTTCTCGGCGCCCTGATCCTGGCCGCCGTCGGTCTCAACCGACTTCGCGCTGTCCACGCACAGAGCGAGTGAGCGGGTGCGTTTGGCCGTCGAAAGCGCGCGCAAGAGCTTTCCGGGCGTCGTCGCGCTGGACGGCGTCTCGCTGGAAATCCGGCCCGGAGAGGTTCACGCCCTTGTCGGCGAGAATGGAGCCGGCAAGTCGACGCTGATCAAGATCGTGACTGGTCTCTACAGGCCCGACGAAGGCCGCCTGTTGGTGGACGGCGAGGAGGTCCGATTCGCATCGCCGCGTGACGCGATCGCCGCTGGCGTGAGCGCGGTGCATCAGGAGCGTAACCTTATTCCGCGCTTTTCGATCGGCGAGAATATCATGATCGAGCGGCTGCCGGCGCGCCGCGGGTTGATCGACTACGCCAGCGTTCATGCGCAGGCGCAGCGCTTCCTGGACATGATCGATCCCTCCATCGACACGCGGACCGAGGTGCGCCGTCTGTCGGTGGCGCAGATGCAGATTGTCGAGATCGCCAAGGCCCTGTCGCTGGAAGCGGGCTTGCTTCTTCTCGACGAACCGACCGCATCGATTTCCGGTCACGAGGCTGAAGCGCTCTTTGCCGTGTTGCGCCAACTGAAAACGGAAGGCAAAGCCATCGTTTTCGTCAGCCACAAGCTCGACGAGGTCATTGCGCTCTCGGACCGAGTCACGGTGTTGCGCGACGGAAAGACGGTCGTGGCCGGCGAGCCGATCGCGGCGGTGAGCCGCGGCCGGATGGTGTCCGCGATGATTGGACGCGAGGAGCCGATCGCCAACCTCGGCGATCGGAAAACGCCGCGCAACGAGGCGGTTCTCGAGGCGATTGGAATTACGACGACGCTCGGACATCGCGACCTGAGCTTCACGCTTCATAAGGGCGAGATCCTCGGTCTCTATGGACTCGTCGGAGCCGGCCGAACCGAGCTCGCCCGAACCTTGATCGGCGACGCTCAAGTGACCTCGGGCGAATTGCGGCTCAAGGGAGCGCCCGTCTCGATCGGCAGCGTTTCGCAGGCGCTGCGCAAGTTCCAGATCGGCTACATCTCCGAGGATCGTAAAGGCGAAGGGCTGATCCTCGCCTATCCGGTGCGCTCGAATGTCGCGATCACGGTGTGGCGCCGCATCCTGTCTCGACTTGGCCTTCTGCTGCAGCGACGCGAGAGAGAGATCGCCGGACCGCTCGCGCGTAAGCTCGAGATCAAGACGCCGTCGCTGGAGCAGACGGTAGGCAAGCTCTCGGGAGGCAATCAGCAGAAGGTTTCGATCGCCAAATGGCTCGCCGCCGAGGTGAAGATCCTCATTATCGACGAGCCGACGGTCGGCGTCGATATCAAGACCAAGACGGCCATCCATGAGCTGATCGCGGAGGTTACCCGCGGCGACGTTTCCGTTCTCCTCATCTCCAGCGACATGCCTGAGATGATCACGCTTGCCGATCGAATCCTCGTCATGCGCGACTTTCTGATCGTTAACGAGCTTGAGAACAACCGCCATTACGAGCCCATGAGCCAGCGCATCATGGCTCTGATCCACGGCGGTCCCGCCAGCGAAGGCTCCGACGCTGAACGACAAACGAGCGACGGCTAAGATCGTCCCAGTCGAATCCGTCTGAAACGGAAGGACCGAGCTTCAATGTCTCTACGGTAATGGATGGCGCATTGGTCACCCCGGCATCCGGAATGCTCGACGGCATGACAAAACGAACGGTGATCCAAATCGCGCAGGAGCGCGCTCAAGGGTGGCTCGGCGAGCCGGCGAGCCATGACCTGCGAAGCCGACGCGCGCGGTTGTTATTGGGTTGCCTGAGAAGGCGCAACGGCGGGGAAGCGACTTTCGGCGAGAGAATGTCTCATTGACATATCGTCGTTTCCGCCGCACCTGAGCCCGCCAGGATCCGGATTGAGCCCGGCTGAACGTCGGCGAACGTGGAGCGCCGAGCCGTCGAACTGCCGTGCAGAGAGCCGCGCAAGGCGTAGAAAAGATCGTACGATATCCGCCGCGGCACATTGAGAATAGCTAGGAAATGACTTCCAACCAATGGCTTAGATTCAGCGTCGCGCCGATGATGGACTGGACCGACCGGCGCTGCCGGGCGTTCCATCGCCTCCTCACGCGCCGCGCGCGGCTCTATACCGAGATGGTGACGGCGGATGCGGTCGTATTCGGCCCGCGCGAGCGGCTGATCGGCTTCGACCCGAGCGAGCATCCCGTCGTGCTGCAGCTTGGCGGATCGGAGCCGACAAGGCTTGCGGAAGCCGCCCGCGTCGGCGCCGACTTTGGCTATGACGAGATCAATCTCAATTGCGGTTGCCCATCCGACCGGGTGCAGAGCGGCCGGTTTGGCGCCTGCCTCATGCGCGAGCCGGGGCTCGTCGGCGAATGCGTGGCCGCGATGGCCGCGGCGGTCAAAGTCCCTGTGACCGTCAAGTGCCGCATCGGCGTCGACGAGCAGGAGCCGCGCGCCTCTCTCTTCGCCTTCGCGGATAAGGTGAAGGCGGCGGGCGCCGCGGCGCTCATCGTCCATGCGCGCAAGGCCTGGCTCGAGGGCTTGAGCCCCAAGGACAACCGGTCCATCCCGCCGCTCGACCATGGACTCGTCCACGCGCTGAAGCGCGCCCATCTCGACTGGCCAATCGTCCTCAACGGCGGCGTCACGGACCTCACGGCCGCCCGCGAACACCTTCAGCATTTGGACGGGGTCATGCTCGGCCGCGCGGCCTATCAGAATCCGGAGCTCTTGATCGGCGTCGACCCTGAGCTGTTCGGCGAGCCGGCGCCGGTCGCCGACGGGTTCGAGGCGATCGAAGCCTTCAGCCCCGTGATCGCGCGCGGGCTTGAACGGGGCGATCGTTTGCATGACTACACCCGGCATCTGCACGGGTTGTTCGCCGGTCGGCCTGGCGCGCGGGCGTTCCGGCAGGCGCTTGCGACCGAAGCGGTGAGGCGCGGCGCCGGGCTCGACGTCCTGCGCGAGGCCGTCTCCCGCGTGGAGAGAAGCCAAGAGGACGTCATCGGACGTCGGGAAGCACGCCCGTCTCTCGGCAGCCTGTGCGCGGCGGAGTGAGGCCATGCCTATCTCGCCGCCGGAACGAGCCGATGGCGTTCAACCGCAAAGCAGCCTTCCATCTAGGCTCGCGGCTCAGCCGAGGCTCGCCGCGGCGATCTCGCCGTCCGTCACATAATGGTTGACGCGCGCCGCGAGCGTCTCCCCGGCGCGCCGCCACATCACGTCTCCGATAGCGCCGCTCCGTCTGAGCTCGGAAATGATGAAATCGCGCTCGGCGTTGACGTCGTCGTCGGTCGCATGGGTGAACTGGAAAGTGAACTTGGTAAAGGAGAGGCCCGTATCCCGCGTACCCGCCCCGACCCATAGGGCGGGCTCCGCAATTCCCGGACGATCGGCGTTCAGCCAGAATTCCGGATCGTTCAACGGTTCGTCGCTCCGCTCGAGACTGAGCGACCAGAAGCGGACGTGATGGCGCTTGCGCGGGCTCTTGTCGATCGCCTTCTGGAAACCGACGTCCTGGCCGCGCCCGAACAGAAAGAGCGTGCTGAAGGGCGCGGCGGGATAGGGCCGGTTAAGCACGAAGGCCGCGACCATGCGCCAGGAGCTTGCGAGGCCGAGCGGTTCTGCTTCCGTCCAACCCGCAGCGAGGAAGGCGGCGCGCAGCTTATCGAATTCGCCGATGAGGACGAGATTGACCGGGTCGCCCGGGAATCCATCGCCGGTGACGGTGAAGCTCGGCACGCTTTTGCGTTGCAGGATCTTGAGGCTCATGCGCACGATGCGGGGCAGGATCACGTAAGCCGCGAGCGCATAGACCAGGCTCAGCGCTAAAATCGTCGGCGCCCTCGTGTCGGTGAGTTGGAAGACGAAGACGATCAGCCAGACGGCGAAGGCGCCGAGCGCGAAGACGGCCAGGCGCCGACAGATGAGCGCGAGAAACCTCAACCGTTAGAACCCCAACCCAGAAGCCACGATTCTTGCCCGTATCGAGGGCCGCGGCAAGAGCGGAGAAATGTCAGCGCAACAAGTCCTCCGCCAGCCGCTCGAGGAACGCAAGGCAAGCGACAAGCGCCACGCCGCCGTCGACCTGCGGCCCGATCGCGGCAAGGATCGCGCCCTGTCGCCGGCCGCGTTCGGCGCGCGGCGCGCCGCGCTGGAAACGGTGGACGGCGGCGAGGCTGCGGCTAGAATAACCGCATGTACGAAGCGCTAACGCATCAGGTCAAAGTCACCGTCGAGCCGATCTTCGATCCGGAACGCTCCGATCCGGACGAGCGGCGCTATTTCTGGCGCTATTCGATCGAGATCGTCAATCTCCGCGACAATCCTGTGACCCTGATGGAGCGGCATTGGCGGATCACCGACGCCAATGGGCGGCAGGAGGAAGTGCGCGGCCCCGGCGTCGTCGGCGAGCAGCCGACGATCGCGCCGGGCAAGTCCTTCAAATACACCTCGGGCTGCCCGCTCACCACGCCGAGCGGGCTGATGGTCGGCGAATACCGCATGGTCGATCCGGACGGACGGAGTTTTCAGGTCTCCATCCCCCCTTTCTCGCTCGATTTTCCCGAGGGGAAACGGGTGCTCAATTAGACGAGCTGCCGGTCTCGAGACGAAGGACGCGCCCAAAATGACAGTTCGGACTTCAATGGGGTCCGGAAGATTCGAACTTCGAACCGGTCTCTGATTTGCCGTTTTGGAATTATCGTGACAGTCGCCGCCGGAAGCCGTTATTCCGAGTCTCTGACAGGTCTCCTTTGCACTTTCGGCCGGCAAAGCCACGGACATGCCGACGCTATTCAGAGAGACGGAAAAACCTATAATACCAACGGTTTGGTTGGTGGGCCGGGCAGGACTCGAACCTGCAACCAGACCGTTATGAGCGGCCGGCTCTAACCATTGAGCTACCGGCCCGGCAGCAGTGTTTTCAAGGGGTTCGCTTACGTCCTCACCACCGGGTTTGCAATACGGCAACGATACGGGACTGAACGCGCTCTGGAAGGCGTCAATCCACCCGCCTGGCGCCCCAAACTGTTTCCGCGGTCCACATGAGTCTCCAGACGTGGGTTGAGTCGATCTGTGTCCGATTTGCCGGGCGCTTTCGCGTTGATCCTATCTGCGCTGACGACGCTCCCAATCTGGCTGGCGCTCGGTCTCGTCGTCGCCTGTTGGGTCGTTCTTTTCGCACCATCCATCGGCGGCGTCGACATCGACGCATTCCCGCGCGAGTGGGGGTCGGAGCCATAGCTTTCTTAGTCTTGTGCATTGCGAGGGCGACGTCCGAGCCGACTTGTCGCACACAGCGGCGCCGTCGGATGGCCAAGGGCGCTATCGGGAACGGTCCATAGTCCAGGCCCCGTCCCCCGCCTTTCAGGCCGATCCGGACCCCTTGGCGATCGCGTCGAGCGCGGTCACCGCATCGGCAGGCAGCTCGAGGCTGGCGGCGGCCAGGTTCTCGCGCAGATGGGCGAGCGACGAGGTGCCCGGAATGAGCAGGATATTGGGCGCGCGCTGGATGAGCCAAGCGAGCGCGACCTGCATCGGCGTCGCGCCGAGCCTCCGGGCGACCTCGTTCAGCGCCGACGACTGCAGCGGCGTGAAGCCGCCGAGCGGGAAAAAGGGCACATAGGCGACGCCGCTTCGCGCAAGATCGTCGATGAGCGCGTCGTCCTCGCGATGCGCCACATTGTACATGTTCTGCACGCAGACGATCTCGCAGATCCGCCGTCCCTCCTCGATCTGGTTGGCGGTGACGTTGCTGAGCCCGATGTGGCGCACGAGGCCCTGCCGCTGAAGCTCGGCCAGCGCCGTGAGGGGCGCCTCGATCGATCCCTCCAAGGGTCCAGAGATGGAACCCATGATGCGGAGATTGACCACCTCCATGACGTCGAGGCCGAGGTTGCGCAGATTGTCGCGCACGGCGTCCTTCAGGTCATCGGGGCTGATGGCGGGGTTCCACGACGCGTCGTCGCCGCGTCGGGCGCCGATCTTGGTGACGATCACGAGATCGTCGGGATAGGGATGCAGCGCCTCCCGGATGAGCCGGTTGGTCACATAGGGACCATAGTAATCGCTGGTGTCGATGTGATCGACGCCGCTCGCGACCGCCTCGCGCAAGACCGCGATCGCGGCGTCGTGGTCCTTGGGCGGCCCGAACACCCCCGGTCCCGCGAGCTGCATTGCGCCATAACCCAGGCGCCTGACAATCCGCTCGCCGAGTGGAAATGTTCCCGCGGTGCTGATATCGTTCATGAGCTCCCGTCCTCTTAGGCCCCTCAATCAATATAGGCCGCGGCGCGCGAGAGGATAGCGCCTTCAATCGGACGCCGTCCGAACGAATGAGGACGCCGGACCGGCACATGTCGTGCTGGGATGCGACGAACGGGCAATGACGAGAATGCAGTTGCATTCGGTAAAAATGGGATTTAGTGAATAAAAACTGCAAGCTGGGGTTCCGCGTGATGCGTTGGGAGCGGAAGAAAGGCTCCGGAGCGAGCCGATCCAATCGCTTATGCGCGCCTGCCGCTTGTGCGCATGAGTCCGCACGCGACGGGTCGGCGGAAGTCCCTCGCAGCGTGCGACGGTCTACCGGCGCGCTTGCCGCCGCGATCGCCGTCGCCGCCTTCGGTTCGCTCCCCGTCGCTTTCGCGCAAGTGGCGAGCCCTTCGACGCCGGCGCCAGTCCCTTCCCTGCCTTCGTCGCAGGCCGCCCCGCCGCCGGCCGCGCCGATGAGCGATGCGGACAAGCGCATCGCCGCCGACCTCTTGTTCAAGCGCCTCCTGCTCAAGCCCGACGATCTCGACGCGGGGTTCAAATATGCCGAGCTCGAGACCGAACTCGGCGATTATGAGGCCGCGATCGGCGCGCTCGAGCGGATGCTTTACTACAATCCGAATCTTCCCCGGGTGAAGCTCCAGCTCGGCGTGCTCTACTTTCACCTGCGGTCCTATGAGATGGCGCGCAATTATTTCGACGCCGTGCTCAACGCCCCCGACGCGCCCAGCGACATTCGCACCGAAGTGCAGACCTATATCGCGGCGATCGATAAGGCGGTCGCGGTCAATCAATTGTCGATCTATGGTCAGTTTGGCCTCGCTTATCAGACCAATGCGAACGCCGGCCCCAACAGCCCGAACGTTCTTGCGCTCGGGCAGAACGCGCTGCTCTCCCCGCAGTTTCAGAAGACCCCGGACTGGAACGCGTTCGGATTGGTGACGGTGCACGATTTCTATGATTTCCAGGATCAGCGCGGCGACGGGTGGGAATCCGATCTGATCACCTATTACTCGCAGCAATTCAGGGTCACGCGGCTTGACCTTGGCCTGGCCGAATTGCGCACCGGCCCGCGGTTGGGCATCGGCAATTATGGCGGCATCACCGTGCACCCTTACGGGATCGGCAACGTGCTGACGCTCGGCGGGGCAAACTATCTCAACACGCTTGGCGGTGGCGTCTCGTTGAACTGGCCTGTCAACGAGAACCTGACGATCACGCCCGGAGTCGAGTTTCGCAACCGCTCCTTCTACAATTCCGCGAACTATCCGACCGCCACCGGCCAAACCGGGGGTCAGTGGATCGGCTATGTGTTCGGCTCGGGGCTGCTTTCCGCTCAGTGGGGCCTGGGATGGCAGGGCCGCCTCTCCTACACGGACTCGAGCGCGAATTACGGGCCCTATGCTTTTCACGATTTTTCGGTCGATGTCGGCTTGCCCTATTCTTTCGCGGCGCCTTCATTCGCGCAGACGGCTTCGGTCTGGACATTCACGCCTTCCGCGGGGTTTTCGTACACCCCCTATGCGATACCGGATCTGTTCGTCGCGCCTTTCACCACCCGCATGGACAAGCAATGGCGGGTGGCGGGAACCTTGGACACGACCTTCTACCGCAACATCGGCTTCACGCTGCAGGTCCAATATCTGCGGACCTACTCGACCATTCCGAACTACAGCCTGCAGGATTTCATCGTCGCGGGTGGGCCGACCTTCCGCTTCTGATCTCGGGGAAACTCGAATGCGCTTGGCACGATCGCTTCCGCTCTTGTTCGCCGTCCCGCTCAGCGCGGTTCTCGCGCTAGCGACCACGGCTCGCGCCGATACGGTCGGCACGGCCGGCGCGGTCAACACGGCCGCCTCGGGCACATCTCCCGGAGCGCCCACTCGAGTGATCGAGATCGGGACGCAGGTCGTCGCGAACGAGAAGATCCAGACCACCGCGACCGGCAGCGTCCAGGTGCTGTTCATCGACAAGACCACCCTCAACGTCGGCCCCAACTCGACGCTGGTGATTGACCGTTTCGTTTACAATCCCGCCACGACGAAGGGTGAGCTCGCCCTTTCGTTGGGCAAGGGCGTGGTGCGCGTCGTCGGAGGCATCGCGACGCATTCCGAGGGGGCGACGATCCGAACTCCGGTCGCCGCGATCGGCCTGCGCGGCGGCATCGCCATTATCTCCCATAGCAGCGCCAAGGGCACACAAGCGATCCTCGGCTTCGGCCACATGACCGTCACATCGGTCTGCGGCACAACAAATTGTACGCCGACCACGACTGACATGTCGCGTCCGGGCTTCGTCGTGAGCATCGCGGGGCTGAACAGGCCTCCCTCTTCCCCTGGCCGCGCAAGCAGCCAGCAGCTCGCGCAGGCGAACGGGCAGTTGACGAGCAAGGGCGGCCAGACCGGGGGAGCGAGCCAGCAGCCGACGGACAAGCAGGCGAAGAGTTATAACGTCGGCACGCCCAACTCTCCCGGCGCGCCGATCATCGCCACCGCCTCACAGGGTCGGGCCAACGCGCTCACGATCGCGAGCGCCACTCAGCAGAGCGTCCAGCAAGGATCGCAGAACAGCGCGTCCTTCGGCACCACGCAAAGGGTCATCGCACAGGATGTGATTCGGCCGGTGGCGCCGATCACGCCAGTCACTCCTGTCAACCCCGTTGTCCCCGTCACGCCGGTCATCCCCGTTGTCCCGGTTACGCCGGTTACGCCAACTCCCGCCCAAACATACGCCATGGTGACCCACGCGCCTTACAGCACGAGCGTTGGCGCGAGCTCCGTGCCCTATCTGACCGGCGCCTTCGCCGGAAGCGGCAATTTCTCGGTCTCGCCGATCCTTGGCTACCAGGCCGGCGGGCTCAACGCGGACGGCACGCCGAACACCACATCGAGACAGTTCCAGGCCGGCCTCAGCGTGACTGGAAAGGGCGCGGCGCAGAACGCGACGCTCTTCGTCATGACGTCGGCGATCAGCAACGCGCCCAACATCGGCTTTACGCAGGCCGGCGGGTTCACCGGTTCGACGATGAACAACTCGGGCGGATGGTACGGATTGGCCGCCGGCGCTTTGTCATCGGCGACGCCGGCGTCGGCGCCCAATACCGTACCGATCAAGAATGGCGTGCCGATTGCAAGCTACGCTTTGAACAATACGACGACCAATCTCAACACCGGAGCTGTGTCGAACGCTAGCTCCTACAACTATGTCCAATCCGGTCCGGCGAACTACACGTTCAATCCAATCACGACCGGAACGCCGACGCTCTCGGCGAACAACCATCCGACTTTGTCGCTGAACGGCTATGTCGGCGGACTGATGGTGACGGCGTCCGGGGGTTCAACGCCGCCATTTACGAACTATACGAAACCCTATGTCATAACCAACCTCACCGGGCAGCCTGGCGACGTCGGCATCTTTCTGCCAGGCAGTTCAAGCGAGATGCTTGCCATCTTCAATGTCGGCAGCGTCAACGCGCCGAACGGCGGCATGACGAACTCCACCTATGTCTTCGGAAGTCTGAATGGGAACGGCCAAAATGGGCTGAATGGAGCGCGCGGCACGTACGTCAATCCGTCGAATTTCGCGGGAAGGGGCGCGGCGGTGTTCGCCAACGGGGCCAATATTCCTGTCTCATTGCGCAACGGCCAGTCCCTGGCCTCGATCGGAGGTTACGCCAATCAACTGATGGTTACGGCCGACAGCGTCGGCGCGAATACGTCCGGATTTCTGACCTCGATTTCCTCCGCCGCCGTGACCCCGTGCGCTTGCGAGTCCACCAAGTGGGGTTTCTGGAGCGCCTTCAACGGCGCGAACACAAACGGTCAACTCGCGTTCGAGGATCAAGGCGTTCTGCTGCTCTGGGTGGGCGGCGTTCCGACCACGCTCGGCAGCCTTCCGACGACCGGCACCGCCACCTATACCGGCCACGCCATCGCCAATATCGCTTCGGGCGTCGGCGGCCAGACCTATCTCGCGGCAGGAGCATTCTCCGCCGCGGTCAATTTTGGCGCCCACAACGGCGCGATCACGATCGGCGGCCTCGATGGAACCAACTATGCCGGCACGGCCGCGTGGGTCCCAGGGACGACCACGTTCGCGACGGCCGCCGGATCGCCGTTGCTTGGCAATGGCGGAGGGCGAACAGCGGCGCTGAACGGCTCGTTCTTCCGGGGCGGCGCGACCAACGTCACGCCTGCCTATGGCGAGATGGGCGGGTCGCTCATCCTTTCTAACCTGCCCGGCAATCCGAGCTACCTTGGAAGCGGAATTTTTGCCGCGCGAAGGTAGTAAGTGTATGGCGTGCGGCCAAGGTCCGGCAAAGCGCTCGCGACCGCGTCGCGCCTACTCGGGCGCGGCGGTCAAGGGTTCGAGCGGGGCGGCGATCGCCCCACGCGTCAGGTCGGCGGAGAAAAGCGTCAGCCCCTTGGGTTCGTTGCCGTTCGGATGGACCAGCACGATCGAGCCTCGCCCGGGCTTCTCGCCTAGCGCCAGCCAGGCGTCGGCGCCGAGCGTCACCAGATGGAACTGGCTGACTGCTTGCATCAGGGGATCGCTCGAGACGAGGCCAGGGAAGCGGAAGAACAGCGAGGGGGTCTCGCCGTTGGCGATGAGAAGCCGCTCGGTGTCGAGGATTTCCTCCTCCGGGTCGACGCCCTTTGACAACAGGAAGTTGGCGGCGTCCGGCAGCTTGCGATGATAGGGATGATGATAGGTGTGATTGACCCATAGGATGTCGAGCGCGCCGGCGTTGCGCTCATCGACGAGCCAGCGGAAATCGTCGAAGTGATGAATGAGCCAGAGGCCCGAGATCGAGAGCGCCACTGGAGCGCGCGAACTGGCGGTCTCGAGCGCTTGAAAAATCTGCGATCGAGCGGCTTCTCGCTTGGGCAAAGGTCGCCGGTGACGAAGTCGCCTTGACCGGCGCCATGGGTGAGCCCCGCGTTTTGGAGAAAACCGCGATGGACGAGGCCTGGCGCTGACGCGGATTCGCGGATCGCGCGGCCCATGCGCGTCGCGCTCAGTTCGGATTCGGTCTCCTCGCGGCAGGTCCAGCATGCGGCGTGTTCGAGCCGGGTGGTGAGCGCCTCAGGATCTGCGAGGAGGTCGACCTTTTCCCCCTGAACCGTCATCTCGCGGATCGCGATCGCTTTGCGTCCATCGGCGGCGACGCAGGCTTTGAGGACCGGCTTGTAATCGCGGACCGCAGTGAGGCTCTGGAGCCGCGCCGCCGGCGCAGGCGTGAGGGCGCAGTCGGACGCCCTGGCCGCTCCGGCAAGGCCGGCGCAGGCGGCGAGCGACATCATGAGAAGGCGCAACAAGGCGGACAAGACGGTTTCTCGAATGGGAAGGCGGGTATTCTAGCGAACCAGGGTCCGCGCGGCTAGGCCCCGGCTGAGGCATGATGAAGGCGGGCTTAGCAATGTCTTCGCCGGGGCCGGCTCACCCCCGCCTCGGCCCGCGCGTCGAACGGGGCCGCTCCGGCGCGCCGGCAACGGCCAGGAGCTTGCGATATTCGTCCCGCTTCTCGTGGATGGAGGCGATGACGAAACCCATCGGCACGCCGATATCGACCAGCACCGCCTCGGAGAGCTGCAAACTCGCCTCGATCGTCTCGGGCACCGCGTCGGTCACGCCAAGCCCATAGAGCGCGCGGGCGTGATCGGCGTCGCGGGCGCGGGCGACCAAGGTTATGTCAGGGCGCAGACGCCGGGTCGTCTCGACCACGGCTTCATTGGCCTTGGGCGAATCCATGGTGACGACCACCGCGCGCGCCGTTTCGAGGCCGCAAAGGCGGAGGTATTCCGGGCGCGCGGCGTCGCCATAATAGACCGGCTTGCCTTCAGACCGGGCCGGCGCAGTCACTCCAGCGTTCGAATCTATGGCGATGAATGGAATCGCGTGCCGGTCGAGCATGTCGCCGATGAGCGCGCCGACCCGGCCGTAACCGACAATGATGACGCGGGGCTGCTCGCTGTCCGGCGGGACCTCGGGCGCCCTCGCCGCCCCTTTCGGGATTGCGTCGATGCGCGCGCCGAGCTTTGCGAGCGCGGGAATCGCAAGCATCGATATCGCCACCGCGCTGATCAGCGTCGTCGCAAGGGAGCGGTCGATGAGGCCTCCCGCCAGCGCAACGCCGATCATCACGAAGCCGAATTCGCCGCCAGGTCCGAGCAGGAGGGACGTTTCGGCGGCGACACGAGACGGCAGGCGAAATCCTCGTCCGAGCGCGAAGAGCGCCAGGCCCTTGATTGCGATCAGCGCCGCCGCGAGGCCAAGGACGAGAGCGGGCCGCGCGGCAATGAAGGCCGGATTGATCCCCGCGCCGACCGACACGAAGTAGAGCCCGAGCAACAGGCCCCGGAACGGCTCGATGGTGAGCTCGATCTCGCGGCGGTATTCAGTCTCGGCGAGAAGAAGCCCCGCGACAAAGGCGCCGAGCGCCATCGACAGATGGCTCGCCGCGGCGGCGAGCCCGTCGCCCAGCACCACGAGCAAACACGCCGCCATGAAGAACTCGGGGCTCTTCGTCTCGGCGACGAAACGGAAGAAGGGCCGCAAGGCCAGGCGTCCAAAGACGACGAGAGCGGTCAGCCCAAGCGCGGCGGGCGCGAGAGTCGTGAGGAGTTGCCACGCCAATCCGCTTTCGCCTTTCGCGGTGAACGCGCCGATCATCACCAGGAGAGGCGCAACTGCGAGATCCTGAAACAAAAGCACGGCCAGGCTCGCACGCCCGGCGCCGGAATGGAGCCGTTTGCTCTCGACCAGCATCGGAATGACGATTGCGGTCGAGGACATCGACAAAGCCGCGCCAATGGCGAGCGCCGCTGGCGCGCTCAAACCCAGGGCCCATGCCGCGGCGGCGAGAAGGAGTGTCGTCAGGACGACCTGGGCGAGCCCCAGCCCGAACACCAGATGACGCATGCGCCTCAAGCGCTCGAACGAAAGCTCGAGCCCCATGGTGAACATGAGCGCCACGACGCCGAACGCGGCGATCCGATCGATCAACTCGACACGGATCGCAAGCGCGCTGAGCCACGGCGCCTTCTGGGCGACTGCGCCCAGGCCGTAAGGTCCAAGCGCGACGCCCGCGAGCAGATAACCGAGCACGGGGCTCACGCGCAGCCGGAAGAACAGCGGCGCGATCACGCCCGCCGTCACCAGGAACAGCAGCGCCTCCTTGTAGACTGAAAGGTCGAGCGGCTCGTTCACCTCGGGCTCCGTGACGCGCGAAGCGCTTCAGGATGCGACCCTAATCGATTCCCACTCGAGCGCGAGCCTCGTCCTGTTGGGAGCGCCTATGCTAAGGGCGCATCTCGAACTCTTGGAGAGCGCCATGCCGCTTTATCCTCACAACGACGAAACGGCTGCGATCCTGGCGCTCGCGCCGGTGATCCCGGTGCTCACGGTCGAAAGCGTCGAGGATGGGCTCGCGCAAGCGAGGGCGCTCCTCGCCGGCGGCCTGGCCGCGATCGAGGTGACGTTGCGCACGGCGCCAGCGCTCGCGGCGATCCGGGCGATCGCCAAAAATCTGCCCGACGCGATCGTCGGCGCGGGCACCATCGTTTCGGTCGGACAGATCGAACAGGCGGTTGAGGCCGGGGCGCGGTTCCTCGTCAGCCCCGGCGCGCCCGCGGCGCTCGCCAAGGCCGCCGCCGAGGCGCCCGTTCCGTTCCTGCCTGGCTGCGCCACGGCCTCCGAAGCGATGGCGCTGCGCGAGCTTGGCTTCCGGGCGATGAAGCTGTTTCCCGCCGAAGCGGTCGGAGGCGCGAAGCTGATCGCCTCGCTCGCCGCGCCGCTGCCGGACTTGCGCTTCTGCCCGACCGGCGGGATCGACCTTGCGAAGGCGCCGGATTACCTGAAACTGCCGAACGTACCCTGTGTCGGCGGCTCGTGGATGCTGCAGAAAGCGGCGCTGGCGGCGGGCGATTATCTCGCGGTCGAGGCGCTGGCGCGGGATGCGGCGGAACTCACGCGGACGGTCGCTTAAAGCGGCTTGCGGCTCGGCCGGACGGGTCTGAATGAATTAAAACAATTAATTAAATATGTGTTAATTCCCGGAGCGCAAAGCGCGGAACGAAAACGGGTCGCAAGTGACTGAAAACACTGTGGCGCGGAACTAAAATGGAACCAAGGCCGAAAGGGGCGCGTCGCAAGATCCCTGCTTGAGCCGACTTGGGCGCAGGAAACGGCGTTACGCCGCCTCTGGCTTCGCTTCTTCGGCCGTCGTCTCCGCGCGCTTCTTGGCGATTTCGCGCTTGAGCTTGACCGCGTCCTCGCGAAAGCTCGGACTCGTGGGCCTTGGCGAGAAAATCGTCGAGGCCGCCGCGATGCTCGACCGACCGCAGCGCCGCCGCGCTGACGCGCAAGCGGACGGCGCGCTCCAGGATGTCGGACGACAACGTGACCTGGACGAGATTGGGCAAGAAGCGCGTGCGCGTCTTGTGGTTGGAATGGCTGACCTTGTTGCCGGATTGAACGGCCTTGCCCGTCAGCTCGCAGCGGCGTGACATCGCATCAATGTCCTTCAGACGAAATAGCTCGAGCCCTACCGGCAAACAGGAAAGAGGGCCGCTCCGACAAAGAAGCGTCCCGCCGCCGCATGGCCTGGCTCATGGGATGGCGGTCTATAGGGGAAGGGATTTTCGGCGTCAAGGCTCGACACGCTCTCCCGCCGCCTCTACCTTCGCTCTCATGCAGCAAGGACAGGCGAGCGTGACCGCGCTAGGCGCGGCGGGGCATCGGGCGGCCCATCAGGTGCTCGAGCGCGGCTTCGTGTTCGCCGATCCGCTCGCGCTTCCGATCCTGGGGCAAGACGCCGATCACGCCATCGCGCTCGCCAAGGAGCGCCCGGAGCGGCGGTCCTTGCGCCTGTTCATAGCGATGCGCAGCCGGTTCGCCGAGGATTCCGCGCGCCGCGCCCTTGAACAAGGCGTGCGGCAAATCCTGGTCATGGGCGCGGGTCTCGACACCTTCGCCTATCGGCTCGAGCCAACCCATGACCTGCGTGTCTTCGAGCTCGATCATCCCGCGACGCAAGCGGAGAAGCGGCGGCGGCTCGCTGAGGCGCGGATCGTCGAGCCCTCGCATGTCGCCTATGTCGCTCACGATTTCGAGCACGGCGGCATGACCGCCGCGCTCGAGGCCGCCGGGTTCGATCCGGGCAAGCGCACTTTCGTCGTATGGCTCGGCGTCACGCCCTACCTGACCGAGGGGGCGGTGTTCGCGACGCTCGGCGAGCTCGCGAGCCTGGCCGGGCGGGACGGAAGTCGTATTCGACTACACCAACCCGCCACAGGCGGTCGACGAATCCAACGCGCGCAACTTCCATCGCGAGATGGCCGAGCGGGTGGCGGCGAGCGGCGAGCCATTCCGGGGCTATTTCGATACGCCCGAACTTCATGCTCGCGCGCGCGGGCTAGGGTTCTTCGACATCGAGGATCTCGATCGCGCGGCGCTCGTTGCGCGCTATCTGCCGGACTTTCCCGTTCCTCCGCGGCCCGGGCCAGGCGGACATGTCGTTCGGATGGCGACGGGGTAGGGCGCTCTGCATTTGGGCTGGGCGGCCCCTCTCTAGGGAGAGGGGTGGGGTGAGGGTTCGCGCGCGAAGCGCGCCCGTCCACACGGACCCTCATCCGACGAGCTTCGCTCGCCACCTTCTCCCCGAGGGAGAAGGAAAGGACGCGCTCAGGTCTGCGGTTGCGGCTCGAGGCCGCCAGCTTCCGGGCCGATCGGGCGCGGCTTGCCGGTCGAAGGCACGGCGGCGCGCGGCGGCGCCGGGGGCTCCCGATCGGTCGCCGATTCGCGCACCGGTCGTATGCCCTGCAGCAGGCCAACGATCTCGTCGCCGGTCAGCGTCTCGAACTCCATGAGGCCGTCCGCGAGCGTCTGGAGGTCGGCGCGCCGCTCGGTGAGGATGCGGGTCGCCGTTTCATGGGCTTCCTGCACCAGCCGGCGCACTTCCTGGTCGATCGTCTCTGCGGTTGCTTCGGAGATGTTCTGCTGCCGGCCCAGCGAATAGCCGAGGAACACCTCATCCTGGTTCTCGCCATACATGACCGTGCCAAGCTTGGGGGAGAAGCCGAGCCGGGTCACCATGGCGCGGGCGATCTTGGTCACTTGCTGGATGTCGCCGGCTGCGCCAGACGTCACCTTGTCCTTGCCGAACATCAATTCCTCGGCGACGCGGCCGCCCATCGACATCGCCAGCATGGCGATGAGTTCCTCGAAGCTCTGCGAGATCTGATCGCGTTCCGGCAGCGACTGCACCATGCCGAGCGCGCGGCCGCGCGGAATGATCGTTGCCTTGTGGATCGGAGTCGAGGCCGGCATCGACACGGAGACGAGCGCGTGGCCTGCTTCGTGATAGGCAGTGAGCCGCTTCTCCTCTTCGGTCATGATGAGGGTGCGCCGCTCGGCGCCCATCATGATCTTGTCGCGCGAATCCTCGAACTCCTGACGGGTGACGACACGCTTTCCGCGACGTGCGGCAAGCAGCGCGGCCTCGTTGACGAGGTTCATCAGATCCGCGCCAGAGAAGCCCGGCGTTCCGCGCGCGACGACCTTGAGGTCGACGTCCGGGCCGAGCGGAACCTTGCGCACATGAACGCGCAGGATCTTCTCACGGCCGATGAAGTCGGGATTCGAGATCACGATCTGGCGGTCGAAACGGCCGGGCCTGAGCAGCGCCGGGTCGAGCACGTCGGGCCGGTTGGTGGCGGCGATGATGATGATGCCTTCGTTCTGCTCGAAGCCGTCCATCTCGACGAGCAACTGGTTCAGCGTCTGCTCGCGCTCGTCATTGCCGCCGCCGAGGCCCGCGCCGCGATGGCGCCCGACCGCGTCAATTTCGTCGATGAAGATGATGCAGGGCGCGTTCTTCTTCGCCTGCTCGAACATGTCGCGCACGCGGCTCGCGCCGACGCCGACGAACATTTCGACGAAGTCGGAGCCCGAAATGGTGAAGAAGGGCACGTTGGCTTCGCCCGCCACTGCGCGAGCGGTCAAGGTCTTGCCGGTGCCCGGCGGCCCGACGAGCAGCACACCGCGGGGAATGCGCCCGCCGAGTTTCTGGAATTTCTGCGGGTCGCGCAGGAATTCGACAATCTCCTGCAGGTCTTCCTTGGCTTCGTCGACGCCGGCGACGTCCTCGAACGTCACCCGGCCCTGCGCCTCGGTGAGGAGTTTGGCCTTCGACTTGCCGAATCCCATCGCCTTGCCGGCGCCGCCCTGCATCTGCCGGGTCATGTAGATCCAAAGTCCCAGGAACAGCAGCACGGGCAGGACGCTGGAGACGATCGTCAGGAGCCAGTTGTTGCCGTCGGACGGCGGCTTGGCCGTGATCGTGACGTCCTTCTTGTAAAGCGTCTGGACGAGGGTCGGATCGTTCGGGGCGTAGGTCTGGAACGTGCGCCCGTCCTTCATGTGGCCGGAAATGTCGGGACCCGCGATCGTGACGTCGCGGATGTTGCCCGCGTCGGCGTCGGTCAGGAGCTGGCTGAAAGTGATTTCGCTCGAGGGCGCCTTCTGGCCCGGGCTCTGGAACAGCGTGACAAGCGCCAGCACGAGCAGGAAAATGATCACCCAGAGGGCGAAATTTCTGTAGTTTGCGTTCATCATCTTCCCGTCACGGAGCGGTCGCCTGAGATTTCCCGGACCCTCCCGACCTTACCCCTTGCCATTTAAGCGCGCCCGACCGAATTGCCAAGGGAAACTCATATTGTCTCAAGATCCAGTGAAGGCCGAAATTGTTGCTTTTTGGCGGCATGCGGGCGGGTCTACGGCGACCGCTTGAACAAATCGGCTCCCCGACGTTCGATAAAGGTTAAGTCTATCTGAACGTTCCTGAAGGTCGGAAGCCGCGGCCAAAAGCTCAGGCCGTCCGCTCTTCGGCCAGGGCCAGCTCCTCCATCATCGCCTTGCGCATCAAGTATTTTTGCGCCTTGCCGGTGACCGTCATCGGGAACGAATCGACGAAGCGCACGTAGCGCGGAACCTTGTAATGGGCGATTCGCTCCCGGCAGAAAGCGATGACCTCGGCCTCGTTCAAGGCGGAACCCTCGCGGCGGCGAATCCACACGCACAGCTCCTCGCCATAGCGACGGTCGGGAACGCCGAAGGCCTGGACCTCGGCGACCGCCGGGTGAGTGAAGAGAAATTCCTCGACCTCGCGCGGATAGATGTTCTCGCCGCCGCGAATGATCATGTCCTTCAGCCGGCCAACAATATTGCAGTAACCTTCCTCATCGATGGTCGCCAGATCCCCTGTATGCATGAATCGGGCGTCGTCGATCGAAGCTGACGTCGCCGCAGGATCATCCCAATAGCCGCGCATCACGCTATAGCCACGGGTCAGCAACTCGCCCGGCGCCCCAGGCGGAACGATTCGACCGTCGCCGTCGACAATCTTGACTTCGATATGCGGCTGGATGCGTCCGACTGTCGAGACCCGCCGCTCGAGCGGGTCGTTATAGGCGCTCTGGAAGCTGACCGGGCTCGTTTCCGTCATGCCGTAAGCGATGGTCACTTCGCTCATATGCATCGCGTCGACCACTTTTCGCATCACTTCGACCGGGCAAGGCGCGCCCGCCATGATCCCGGTGCGCAGGCTCTTGAGGTCGAAGCGGGCGAATTCGGGATGTTCGAGCATGGCGATGAACATTGTGGGAACACCGTGCAGAGCGGTGCACCGCTCGGCCTGCACCGCCTCCAGCGTCGCGAGAGGATCGAAGCCCTCCGAGGGGCTCACCATGCAGGAGCCGTGGGTGACGCAGGCAAGGTTGCCCAGCACCATGCCGAAGCAATGATAGTAGGGCACCGGAATGCACAAGCGATCATCGGGCGTCAGCCGTATGGCCTCGCCAACGAAATAGCCGTTGTTCAAGATATTGTGATGCGTCAGCGTCGCGCCCTTGGGGGCGCCGGTCGTCCCCGACGTGAACTGGATGTTGATCGGGTCATCGAACTGAAGCGACGCTTCAAACGCCATGAGGTCGGCGCGCTCGGCCGGGGTCGCGGGCTTCACGACCTCATCGAAGTTCAGCATGCCGGGCGACTTGTCCGCGCCCAAGCGGATGACGAACTCGAGTTTCGGCAGGCCCTTGGAGCGCAGCTTGCCCGGCTGAGCGGCGTCGATCTCGGGAGCGCAAACCTTAAGCGAAGCGAAATAGTCGTTGTTCTTGTGGCCCGGGCTCAGGATCAACGCCCGGCAGCCGGATTTCTTGATCGCGTAGTCGAATTCATGCGCCCGGTAGGCCGGATTGATGTTGACGAGAATGAGCCCGGCGAGCGCCGTGCCGAACTGCGCCAGAACCCATTCGCTGACATTGGCCGACCAGATGCCGACCCGATCGCCCCTTTCGAGGCCCAGTTTGCGCAAACCGACGGCCAGGTCTTCCGAGCGGCGCAAAAGCTGCGCGTAACTCCAGCGCACGTTTTGGTGGCGGGTGATGAGGGCCGGGCGGTCCGGTTGCTCAGCCGTGATCCGCCGCAGGTTTTGGCCAATCGTTTCGCCGATCAGAGGGGTCGAGGAGGCGCCGTGAACATAAGCTTGCGTGATGAGCGCCATTTTCTCTCCCTTTTCCGGCGGTCTGCCTTTTCTTCTAACCGTTGCATCACGGGCGGCCGTCGACTGTGATCCAGATCACAATTCGCGCAAGTAGGCCGCCGGCTTTTGGCTTAACGTGCGCCAGGCGCCAATCATGCCGAGCCCGACGGTGATCGCAAGGCCTCCTCCGGCCGCGACGAATGCGGGAAGCCAGTCGAAGACGAAGTCGAACTCCATGAAGCGCGCCGTAACCCAGTAGGCGGCGAGGGTTCCCGCCGCGAGGCCGAACGCCGCGGTCGAGAGGCCCAGAAGCGCGTATTCGATCAGGAACATTCTCGTCAGCCGTCCGCGGGTGGCGCCGAGGATCTTCAGAATCGTTGCGTCCGCAAGCCGCGCGCGCCGATTGGCGGCGAGCGCGCCGGCGAGCACCAGGACCGAGGTCGTAAGCGCGACCCCCGTCACGGCGCGAATGGCGAGCGCAAGCTTTGCGACCAGCGTCTCGACATTTTCCATGGCTTCGCGCACCCGGACGCTCGCCACGTTGGGGAAATCATGCGCCACGCCGCGCATGAGCTTAAGCTCGGCGTCCGGCGCGGCCGATGGGAGCGATGCCGAGACGAGTTCGGTATAGGGCGCGCCTTTGAGCGCGTTGGGCGAATAGACCAGCACGAAATTGATCGCGAAGCTCTTCCAGTTCACTTTGCGCAAGTTCGCGAGTTTCGCCGCGATGTCGCGGCCGAGCACGTTGACGACGACCGTGTCGCCAAGATGGAGGCCGAGGCCCTCCGCCACCTCCTTCTCCATCGACACGAGCGGCGGGCCGGAATAGCCGTTCGGCCACCATGTCCCCGCTACGACCTCGGACCCCTCCGGCGGCCTCTCGGCGAAAGTGACGCCGCGGTCGCCTTCCAGCGCCCACGCGACCTTGTCGCTGGGCTTCACCTGTTCGACGGGCCGGTCGCCAAGCCGCACGAACCGACCTCGCATCATCGGCGTCTCGCTGATCTTGACGCCCGGCGCCTCGCGCTTCAGGAAGTCGACGAACGCGCCCGCGTCGGCGCCGCGCACATCGAGAAAAAAGAAGCTCGGCGTCACCCCAGGCTCGGAGTGGCGCAGCTCAGCGCGCATGTTGGCGTCGACGAGCGTGAGCGCCACGAGAGCGGTGAGGCCAAGGCCGAGCGACAGCACGACGGAGGCGGTGAGCGCGCCCGGCCGGTGGATCGCCGCAAGCGCCATCCGCCACTCGACGGAGCGCGACGGCCGCGCTCGGCGCGCGAGGTAAGCAATGCAAAAGGCCACGACACGCAGCGCGAGGAACGCCGCGACAGTCGCGCCTGCGACCATCGCCGCAATCGACTGCTGCGGACTGGTCAAGACGGCGAGCGCGACGAGCGCCGCTCCGGCGAGCGCCGCGCCGGCGACATAGCGCTTGCGTGGCCAGCCCGAGCGTTCCTCGATCATGTCGCGGATGAGCGTCGTCACGGGGATATCGTGCGCGCGGCCGAGGGACGCGATCGAGAAGGCGAGAGCCGTCAACAGGCCGTAGATCAGCCCGAGGCCGATGACACTCAGCGAAATCGAGGGCGCGAGCGGGATCGGCAGCAAGGAGCCGAACAGCCAGTCGACGGCGAAGGGGATCGCCGAGCCAAGAGCCGCGCCGGCGAGCGCGCCGATCAGCGCCACGATCGCGAACTCGATGAGCGCGAGGCCGACGACGCCCGAGCCGGTCGCCCCGATCGCCTTGAGAATGGCGAGCGTCGCACGCTTGCGCTCAACGAAGCCCTGCGCGGCATTGGCCACGCCGACTCCGCCGACGACCAGCGACAACAATCCGGCCAGCGTGAGGAACTCTGCGAAGCGGTCGAGATCGCGACTGAAATCCGGGGAAATGGCGAGACGAGAGCGCGCGTCCCAGCCGGCTTGCGGGAATGTCCGCTTCGCCTCATCCATGAAAACCTGGACGGCGGAATTGTCGGGCGCGTCGTCCGGGCCTCCCATGACGACGCGGGTCGTCCACCGGACCAGCGAGCCGG
Organism: uncultured Alphaproteobacteria bacterium; assembly: GCA_963820095.1. Lineage (GTDB taxonomy): Bacteria > Pseudomonadota > Alphaproteobacteria > Rhizobiales > Beijerinckiaceae > Roseiarcus. Next base: position 64,192 of record CAWFZA010000013.1, on the reverse strand, counting down.
GTTGCACCAGTTTCGTTGCGTCGAGCGCCGCTTGCGAGATGAGCACGCGCGGCCCAAGGCCAATGCCGGTCGCCAGCCGATCGGGCTCGCTGGCAAGAAGGGTCCGAAGCGCGAAGCGTGCTTCGCCAATGCGAATGACGTCGCCAAGCTTGAGGCTGAGGCGCGCGAGCAGCGCCTCTTCCACCGCGGCGCCGAACACGCCGTCTCTTTCGCCGAGCGCATCGTCGAGCGACATGGGCGGCGCGAACACCGCAGCGCCAAGGCGCGGCCATGACGGCTCGACAGCCTTGATCTCGATCAGCGCCGCATCACCGCCCGCCGCCCTTGCCATGCCACGTAAGGTCGCGACCGTCGACAGCGAACCATGCGCTTCGAGAAAGCGCCGTTCATCGGCGGAAAGGCGGCGATGGATGAGCGAGAAGGACGCGTCGCCGCCGAGGATCACGCGCCCTTCGCGCCCCATGCCATCGTTGAGCGCGCGGGCAAGGCTTTCCACCCCCACGATCGCCGCGACGCCAAGCGCAATGCAGAAAAGAAAGATCCACAGACCCTTGAGGCCGCCGCGCAAATCGCGCAAGGCGAAGCGCAACGTCGGCGCAGGACCCGCTCGCGGAATGAACCCTGTCGCAGGCGCGTTCATGCGGGCACGGCGACCGGCGGAGCCTCGATCCTGCCCGAGCGCATGCGGATCACCCGGTCACAGCGCGAGGCGAGCGCCGCGTCATGCGTGACGAGCGCGAGCGTGGCTCCACGCCGCGCGGGCAGGTCGAACATCATATCGATGATGGCGCGGCCGGTTGTCTCGTCGAGATTGCCGGTCGGCTCGTCCGCGATCAAGAGCGAAGGTCGGGGCCCGAGGGCGCGGGCCAGGGCCACGCGCTGCTGCTCGCCTCCGGACAATTGCGCCGGATAGTGAGCAAGGCGGTCGCCGAGGCCCACCTGTTCCAGTTCGGCTTTTGCGCGTGCGCCCGCGTCGCTCACGCCGGCAAGCTCGAGCGGCGCCGCAACGTTTTCGAGCGCAGTCATGGTCGGAATCAGGTGAAAGGACTGGAACACGATGCCGATGCGCTGGCCGCGAAACCTCGCCAAAGCGTCTTCGTTCAGGTCGCCGAGTTTCACGCCGTCAATCTCGACCTCGCCTTTGTTCGGGCGCTCGAGGCCGGCCATGATCATCAAAAGCGTCGATTTGCCCGAGCCGGAAGCCCCGACTATGCCGACCGCCTCGCCCTTGCCGATTGTCAGAGCGACGTCGCACAAGATATGGACGCGAGCCGCCCCGCGGCCGAGACTGAGGTCCACGCCGCGCATCGCGACCGCAGGAAAGACCATTGCTTAAGCACCTTAAAGCCGGGTCGCCCTCATATGGGCATTTGCGCCTCCTCGTCCAGGCGCTCGCCTTCGCCGCCGCTCTGGCGATGATTCCGCACGCCGCCGCGGCGCGCACGCTTCGCCTCGTGGCCCTGGGCGACAGCCTGACGGCCGGATTGGGGCTGCCGCCCGGCAAGGCGTTTCCCGATCGCCTCGAGGCGGCGCTCCGCGCGAAAGGCTGGGACGTCAAGGTCATCAACGCCGGCGTTTCCGGCGATACCGCGGCAGACGGGCTCGCGCGCTACGACTGGTCGGTGCCCAAAGACGCCGACGCGCTGATCATCGAGCTGGGCGCCAACGACATGCTGCGGGGCATGAAGCCCGAGGCGACGAAGGCGACGCTGGCGGCGATTCTGGACAAGGCCCGAGCCGCCCATTTGCCTGTGCTTCTCACCGGCATGCGGGCCGCTCCCAACCTAGGCGGCGAATATGCGGCCGAGTTCTCCCCCATCTATTCGGCCTTGGCGAAAAGTTACGATGTTTCGCTCTATCCGTTCTTTCTGGACGGCGTCGCGGGCGATCCGAAGCTCAATCAGCCGGACGGTCTGCACCCGAACGCCCGAGGGCGTCGCAATCATCGTTGAAAAGATCCTGCCCTCGGTTGAGGCGCTGTTAAAGCAGGCAAACCGCTAGCGGCGGGCGCTGTCTGACCAAGTTCAAGGAGGTCCTGTTGTCGAGCGCGCGCCACATTCTGACCTTGTCGTGCGTCAACCGGCCAGGGATCGTCGCAAGAGTGTCCGCCGCCTTGTTCGACGGCGGCTTCAACATTCTTGACGCTCAGCAGTTCGACGATGTCGAGACCGGCGACTTCTTCATGCGGGTCGTGTTCAACCCGAGCGCGCCAGAGGCGAACGTCGAGGAGCTGCGTGAGACCTTCAAGGCGATCGCGATGGGCTTTGCAATGACGTGGTCGATGCGTCCCGTCGATCAGTTGAAGCGCGTCGTGCTCATGGTCTCGCGCTTCGACCATTGCCTGGTCGATCTCCTCTATCGCTGGCGCAGCGGCGAACTCAGGATGGACCTGGTCTCGATCATCGCCAACTATCCGCGCGAGACCTACGGCCACATCGACTTTGGCGACATTCCCTTCCACTACCTGCCGATCGCCAGGGAAACCAAGATGGAGCAGGAAGCTCAGGCCTGGGAAATCATCAAGTCCGCAAAAGCCGATCTCGTCATTCTCGCGCGTTACATGCAGATCTTGTCGGATGGATTCGCCGCCAAGCTTCAAGGACGGAGCGTCAATATCCATCATTCCTTCCTGCCCGGATTCAAGGGCGCGAGGCCTTATCACCAAGCGCATGTGCGTGGCGTGAAGCTGATCGGAGCGACGGCGCACTTCGTCACCTCTGATCTCGACGAGGGCCCGATCATCGAGCAGGACGTTGAGCGCATCAGCCACCGCGACACGCCCGAGGATTTGGTGCGCAAAGGGCGCGACGTCGAGCGCCGCGTGCTCGCCCGCGCTGTCGCCAATGTGCTCGAGGACCGGGTCCTGTTGAACCACGGCAAGACCGTGGTGTTCGAGGGATAGACCGGGCGCGGGGACTGAACGCGCCTTTGCCGAGCCTCCGTAACCGCGTTAGAACCTACGGCAGGAGAAACCCATGCCGTCGTCAAGCGAGCGGAGTTGTTTTCTTCCTTTCACCGCGGCCTCTGATCTGACGAGCGGTTTGCGTCTCTATGCCGCCATAGGAGGCGGTCCGCCGCACGTGTTCGAGGTCGACACCGGATCGGTTGGCGTTTTGGTTCCGAGAAACCGGCTCGGTCCGCCCTATCAGAATTTCGATCCCTCGTTGGACGTCGAATTTGGATACGTCAGCAGCGGCAAAACTTATCGCGGACAGTGGGTCAAAGCGCCGGTCATTCTGGGCGTGCCGGCGACATGGGACGGCGCCGGCGACTATCCGATGACCGAGGTCGAGGTTTTCGCAGCCGACCGGCCGAGTGACTTCGACGGCGCAATCCTTGGTATTGGCTTCGCGATCGGCGGCGAGGCGGATGGAGGTCCGGCCCGCAATCCGCTCCTTCATTTGACTTTCCACGGAGAGAAGCTGCGCCGCGGCTACATCATCCGCTCTCAGGGCGTTGAGGCCGGCCTTACTCCAGCGAACACGGCGGGCTTTGCGGTTATCGAACTGCACCGCGACGCGGACAGCGCCGATTGGATGCAGCCGACGGGGCGCCTCGATCTGCCGGACGGTTTCAGCATCGAACTGCCGGTGCTCATCGATACGGGCGTGGGCGAGATGCTGTTGTGGCTCGGCGCCGCAGATCGCCCCTCGGCGCTGGCCGGCTATTCGAAATTCCCGGCTGGCGTCCCGATCACAATCACGGCTCCGCCGTCGTCGGACGCCCCTGCCCTGCAATATTCGTTTATGACCGGCGACGCGAGCAACCCAGCCGCGCCATCTGCCGTTGAATGGCGCAACGGCAAGGGGATCAACACCGGACGACATGTCCTGGCCGCCTCGGACTACCTTTACGACGCGGCCAGGGGATTGATCGGTTTTAAGCCTGTGACAGCCGAGCGATCATCTGCAGTCCTCGTAACTTAAGGCCCATCGCAACCGTATATGAGGTGCCGCCGGCGCCGAAGGCGCCTATATTAGGGCTTGGGCCAAGGAGGATTTCATGAAACAGGACCGCTTCCCAGTCACCCACACCGACGCCGAATGGCGCAAGATTCTGACCCCCGAGCAGTACGAGGTCATGCGCGGCCACGGCACCGAGCGTTCGGGCAGTTGCGCGCTGCTCCACGAGAAGCGGCCGGGCGCCTTCGCTTGCGCCGGCTGCGGGCAGCCTTTGTTCGAGGGCGCGACCAAGTTCGAGAGCGGCACCGGCTGGCCGAGCTTCACCGTTCCGGTCGAGGGCGCCGTAGAAACGAGCGTCGACAACAGCTATGGGATGACGCGCACCGAGGTGCACTGCTCGCGCTGCGGCTCGCATCTAGGCCACGTCTTTCCGGACGGCCCCCCGCCGACCGGTCAGCGGTACTGCATCAACGGAGTCGCGACGACGTTCACGCCGGCCGATGCGCACTGAGAGGCGTCGCTCGCGGCCCGACGCGGCGCGCCTCTGAACCAGGCGCGCCGATGAACATCTCGAGGTTGCCGAAGGAAGTCCGGGCCGCTCGACCGGCGGGCCATCCGCCCGCGCCGAGCGGCAAGGTCGGGGTGCTGATCGTCAATCTCGGCACCCCGGAGGGGACCGACTATTGGTCGATCCGGCGCTATCTGCAGGAGTTCCTTTCCGACCGCCGCGTCATCGAGACGCCGCGCGCTTTATGGCTGCCGATTCTCCAGGTCATTCTGTTGAGACGGCCGCACGCCAAAGGGCGCGACTACGACGCGATCTGGAACAAGGAGAACGACGAAGGGCCGCTGAAGACGATTACCCGGTCGCAAAGCGAGAAGCTTTCGCTCGCGCTCCGCGATCTTCACCGCGACGTGGTCGTCGACTGGGCTATGCGATATGGCGCGCCGCCGATTGCGGAGCGGCTTCAAGCGCTTCAAGCCGAAGGCTGCGACCGCATTCTCGTCATCCCCCTCTATCCGCAATATTGCGCCGCCTCGTCTGCCACCGTCGCCGACAAGGCGTTCGAGGCGCTGCAAAAGATGCGCTGGCAACCGGCAGTCCGGATTGCCGCGCCCTATCATGACGATCCCGTCTATATCGATGCGCTCGTCCGCTCCGTCCGTTCAAGCCTTGCCGGGCTCGATTTCGACCCCGAGGTTCTGCTCGCCTCCTACCACGGCATTCCGCAGGCCTATTTCGACAAGGGCGATCCCTACTTCTGCCATTGCGCCAAGACGACACGTCTCTTGCGCGAAGCTCTCGGCATGGACGAAGAGCGCCTGCGCATGACCTTCCAGTCACGCTTCGGCCGCGGCGAATGGCTCAAGCCCTATACCTCCCAGACCTTGCGCGAACTCGCGGGGAGCGGGGTCAAGCGCGTCGCGGTCTTGACGCCTGGTTTCGCCGCGGATTGCCTCGAGACACTGGAGGAAATCGGCGTCGAGAACGCGGGCTATTTCCGCGAGGCCGGCGGGGAGCGCTTCGCCGCGATCCCTTGCCTCAACGACAGCGCCGACGGCATGGCGGTGATCGAAGCGGTCGCGCGGCGGGAACTGAGGGGCTGGGCGGAATAAGTTCGCTTCGGAAGGCCGGGGTTGGCGGGAAGACTTTCGCGCAGCCGCGCGGTTTGTAGACCAATCCGAGCTCGATCTTCGCGCGGGTACCGTTGCGCGAACGTTGCGCCGCCATGATCGGTTCAGCGCTTTCGGTCGTTCTCTTGTGCCGTCGACTAAACCACTTCGTCCGGCTCCAGCGCGCAGGCGATGTGAGGATCGACCTCGATTTGTATTGTCGTGTGATTGATCCTGAAGCGCTGGGCGAGATCGTTGCACAGCTCGTGAAGAAACGCGTCGCCGGGATGGCCGTTCGGCATGACCAGATGGCAGGTGAGCGCGCTTTCCGTCGTGCTCATCGGCCAGATGTGCAGGTCATGCAATTCAACGACGCCTGTTCGCGCCGAAAGGAATGTCCGCACTGCTCCGGGATCGATTTGCGGCGGCACCGCGGCCATCGACATGCCGACCGAATTGCGCAGAAGACCCCACGTGCCCCATACGATCACCGCGTTGATCACGAGACTGACGGCCGGGTCGATCCACAGCCAGTTGGTCATGAGGATCAAAAGCCCAGCCGCGACGACGCCGACAGACACGAGCGCGTCGGACGCCATATGCAGGAAGGCGCCTTTGAGGTTGATGTCATCCTTGCGGCCTGAGGCGAAGAGCCAGGCCGTCACGCCGTTGACGAGAATGCCGATCGCCGCGACCGCCATCATCGTCTTGCCCGCCACCGGTTCGGGCGAGCCGATACGGCGGATCGCCTCCCACGACAGGCCTCCGACCGTCACCAGCAGAAAGACCGCATTGAACAGGGCGGCCAGGATCGACGAGCCGCGCAGGCCGTAAGTGAAGCGCGCGGTCGGCGCACGCTGGGCGAGCACGCTCCCGAGCCAGGCGGCGCCAAGTCCAAGGACATCGCTCAGATTGTGTCCCGCGTCCGCGAGCAACGACACGGAATTGCCGAGCAAACCGTAGAGAGCTTCGATGACCACGAAGCCGAGATTGAGCGCTATCCCGATGGCGAAGGCTTTGCCGAAGCTCGCAGGCGCATGGGTGTGCGCGTGGCCATGATCGTCATGGTCGTGCGAGTGGCCGCTATGGTCGTGAGACATCGAGATCGTCTTCCCCTCGTCTGAATACACTATCTGGCGGCCAGGGGATCAAGGCTTCATGACAGGGAGCTTTTGTCGGCGCGCGCCTGGGGGCCCCGCGAGGCTTTTAAGATAGGCGCAAAACATGTCGGCCATGGCGTCGGCGTAGGTCTCAATCTCGGCTGAGGTTCGAGGGTGTTCCGAGAAGTGCTTTCCGACCTTGCTCAGCGTCGTCGTGACCAGGTCGGCGGCCAACGCGCGGGCGGTCTCTGAAGCCTCAGGCAGCGCCTCGCGCATGAAGACCTGCATGGTGCGGTCCCCTGAAGCCCTTGCCTCCCGCGCCTCGGGCGCGTCGCGATAGAGAGGGGCCGCGTCATTGAGCGCCACACGCATCGCGGCCTCCTCGCATTCGGAACGGATAAAGGCGTGGACGAGGTCGCGCAGCCGGTCGAATGGCGGTCTGCGAACGTCATCGAGGATAACACGCAGGAGCTCGGAGGTCCGGCGCCATTCGTCGCACTGGAGCCGGAACAGGATCGCCGCCTTGTTGGGAAAATATTGATAGACCGACCCGACGCTGACCCCGGCCCGCTCGGCCACCCGCGCGGTGGTGAAGCGCGGCGCGCCCTCCTTCGCCAGAACCTGAGCGGCAGCCTCGAGAATGGCCGCGACGAGCTCGGTCGAGCGGGCTTGGCTGGGCCGTTTTCGCGAGGAAATCTGGGCCTGTTGGCGGTCGGGCATGGTGGGACCGGAGCAAACGCGAATAGAAAACGCGACGAATTCGTCGTATTTCTAGCCCGACGCGAAAACGCGCTCAACCCCGAAATTGGAAACCTGCATGACCACCCTGACCACCGACCCGCTCGCCCCTCTCCTGGACCGTCTATTCGCAGACGCCGAAGCCTCCGAGCCGAACATTGACGCCGCATTCGCCGATCTTTCCGACGACGAGCAGGCGCGCCTGTTGCGCAGCAAGACCGACTATGCCGAACTCTACGGGCGAATGAAGAACCTTCCGCTCGCCGTGTCGCGACAGACCGGCGCATTGTTGTACATGCTGGCGCGAAGCACTCGCGCACGGACGATCGTCGAGTTCGGGACCTCGTTCGGAATCTCGACCCTGCACCTTGCCGCGGCCTTGCGGGACAATGGCGGCGGGCGCCTGATCACGAGCGAGTTCGAGCCCTCCAAGGCGGCGCGGGCGCGAGACAACCTCACGGCGGGCGGCGTCATCGATCTCGTGGAGATCCGGGAGGGCGACGCGCTGCGAGACGCTGAGCGTCGATCTTCCCGAGACGATCGACCTCGTCCTGCTCGACGGCGCCAAGTCGCTCTATCCCGAGATCCTGAGCCTCGTCGAAAGTAGGCTCAAGCCCGGCGCCTTGATCGTCGCCGACAACGCGGACATGAGCCCTGACTACCTCAAGCGCGTGCGAACGGCCGGGAGCGGCTACATGTCCGTGCCCTTCGCCGAGGATGTCGAACTGTCGATGCGGCTTTAGCTCCCCAACCCATCCCGAGCGCGCTCTCGCGCGCGGGAAGAGTTTTTCCGAGGCCTTCAGGCAAGGGCTATTAATTACAGTTCTTATATGTTGTCTACGTGAGTTTCGCTGCGGATCACACCAGACTTTTGAACGCGGAACTAAAGCGGGTCGTAAGGCTCTGAAAACATTCAGGCGCGGAACTAAAATGGAACTAAGCGGCGGCGCCCGCACAAATTTGGCGCTGTCAGCCCGGGTCGGTCGGCGGCCTCGTCACCCGCAGCCACGGGCCGCGTTCCCTCGTGCGCCTCGTCATGCGCGCTGCTCGGCTGGTAGTGCAGCGGCGAGCCCGGCAGCCGGCCGGCCTGGAGCGCGTGCAGGGTCGGCGCGTTGGTCACCTCGAACGAGTTCGAACCCGCAGCGGAGCATGAGCGGGATTTCGTCGATCAGCACATCGCCGATCGCCCTCAGCTCGCCGCCAAACCCGAGCCGGTCGCGCAGGATGCGGGCGTAAGAGAACGACCGGCCGTCCGCGAACTTGTCGAAGGCGAGCGCAATCAGCGGCCGGTCGGCAAGATCGGCGAGATGCGCCTGGGCGTCGGCCCCCGCCTCGACCGCCACCCCGACCGGGTCGGCTCGCGATATGAGCGTCTCGCGCTGCTCAAGCCAGCGCTTGAGCGAGACCGCGATCGCGCCTTCCTCCGGAACCGGAGCCTCTTCCCCGAGAAAGGCCCATTTGTCCTCGACGAAACCCTCGCGACGCCACAAGGGCATCAGATGCCCGATCCAGCGTCGAGCGGCCCGAGATGGATGCCGCACTCGACCTTTCCGCGGTCACGCCAACGGCCCGCCCGCTCGTCCTCGCCGGGCTTGACCGGGCTCGTGCACGGCAGGCAGCCGATGGAGGGAAAACCCTTGGCCACCAAGGGATGTCGGGGCAATCCGGCGTCAGCGATATATTTCAGCACGTCGCTGGCGCTCCAGCCGACCAGCGGATTGATCTTGATCCGCTCGCCCTCCGCCTCGAACAGCGGCAGGGTTGCGCGAAGCTCGCTCTGAAAACCCTTCCGGCCGGTGATCCAGGCGTCATAACCTTCAATCGCCTCGGCAAGCGGACGGACCTTTCGTATCTCGCAGCACCGGTCCGGATCGCTCATGAACAGAAATCGCTCAGGGTCCTCCTGCGTCACTGTCTCCGCATTCGGCTCGGCGACAATGACGTTGGCGAGGCCAAGACGCGCGACGAGGTCGTCGCGATAGGCAAGCGTCTCCGGGAAGTGCTGCCCGGTGTCGACGAAGACGACCGGCGTCGCCTTGTCGATCTGCGCCACCATGTGGAGAAGCGCCGCGGCGTCCGCGCCGAAACTGGAAACGAGGGCGATGCGGCCGGGATAGAGATCCTCGATCGCGAGCCTCAGAAGCGAAGAGGCCTTGAGCTGCGCGAAGCGCGTCTCGAGCCTGGAGGCGGCAATCTGGTCGCCGAACAGCTTGACGTCATGCGCGCTCATCAGATGTCCGATCCGGCGCTTCGCTCGTAAAGCGCCTCCTTGAACGGCGCCATGCCGACGCGGCGGTACGCGTCGATGAAGGTCTCATTCTCCGAGAGCCTGAGGCCCGTATAGGTCTCGACGATGGTTTCGATCGCCTCGACCACATTCTCGGAGCTGAAGCCGGGCCCGGTGATCTGGCCGATCGCGGCCTTCTCGTCCGCCGAGCCGCCGAGGGTGATCTGGTAGGTCTCTTCCCCCGCCCGTTCGAGTCCCAGAATGCCGATATGGCCGACATGGTGATGGCCGCAGGCGTTGATGCAGCCGGAGATCTTGATTTTGAGCGGACCGATCTCTTTCGCGCGCTGGCCATCGCCGAAGCGCTCGGCGATCCGCTGCGCGACGGGAATGGAGCGCGCAGTCGCCAGCGCGCAATAATCGAGGCCAGGGCAAGCGATAATGTCGCTGATGGCGCCGGCGTTTGGCGTCGACAAGCCGACCGAAGCCAAGCGATCGTAGACCGCCGGCAGATCGTCCAGCGCGATATGGGGCAGGATCAGGTTCTGCTCGTGCGAGACGCGGACCTCGTCGTGCGAATAGTCCTCGGCGAGATCCGCGACGGCGTCCATTTGATCTGCGCTCGCGTCGCCCGGGATCGCGCCGATCGCCTTCAGCGAGACGGTCACCGCGACATAGCCCGGCGTTTTGTGCGGAACGAGGTTCAAGGAACAGAAGCTGGCGAAGCGCGCGTCCTTCGCCTTGCGGCGCTCCACCCGGTCGCTCACCGGCTTCTTAAGGTCCAGCGCAGGGGGCGCGAAGAAAGCGCGAAACCGGGCAAGCTCCTTTTCCGGGAGATTGAGCGCATTGGGATCGCGAGCGGCGAACTCCGTCTCGACCTCCTCGCGCAAAGGCTCGAGGCCCTTTTCGTGCACCAGGATCTTGATGCGCGCCTTGAACTTGTTGTCGCGCCGTCCCTCGAGATTGTAGACGCGCAGGATCGCCTCGACATAGCCGAGCAGGTCGCGCTCGGGAAGGAACTCGCGAACCATCCGCCCGATCATCGGCGTTCGGCCGAGCCCGCCGCCGACATAGACGCGAAAGCCGAGTTCGCCCTTGTCGTTGCGCACGACTTGCAGTCCGATGTCATGCGCCTGGACCACCGCGCGATCGTGCGCGGCCCCGTTGACGGCGACCTTGAACTTGCGCGGCAGGAACGAGAATTCAGGATGAAGCGACGACCATTGCCGCAAGATTTCGGCGTAAGGGCGCGGATCGGCGATTTCGTCATGCGCCACCCCGGCGAAATGGTCCGCCGTGACGTTGCGGATGCAATTTCCCGAAGTCTGGATCGCGTGCATCTCGACGCTCGAGAGCTCGGCCAGAATGTCGGGCGTGTCTTTGAGCGCCGGCCAGTTGAACTGGATATTCTGTCGGGTGGTGAAATGGCCGTAGCCGCGGTCGTAATTCCGCGCGATCTCGGCGAGCTTGCGCATCTGGCGCGAGTTCAGGACGCCGTAAGGGACGGCGATGCGCAGCATATAGGAGTGAAGCTGCAGGTAGAGGCCGTTCATCAGCCGATGGGGGCGGAACTGCTCCTCGGTCAATTCACCGCTGAGGCGGCGCGCCACCTGGTCGCGGAACTGCTCGACGCGCGCGGCGACAAAGGCGGCGTCGAAATCGTCATAATGATACATGATCGGTCTCCGTCGCGACCTTTGGACTTAAGCGCGGCGCCTGACCGTGCGCCTGCTTGCCCAGATCGCGCCTGATCGTTGGTCCCGCCGCCCTGATCGCCTCGCGCAGCGCCTTGGGAGCGAGATGGCCGTTGCGCTCCTCGACCACGATTGCATAGGGGTCGACGACGATATTGTTCGCTTCGTCCTGCTTGGCGCGGGCCAACGCGCTGGCCGTCGCTTGGGCATCGGGGAAGACCGCGGCGCGGTTGAAATCCTCGGCCCAGCACTCGTCAATTGTTTGAAACACGACAACGCCGTCCGTTAGCCGGTTGGCAGTGATGACATCGGGCATTCCGGCCTCGTCGAGGTAGGCGGACGCCTGCCCGCCTGCAAGAGGACGCCTAGCATATTTAACGGCGTAAATCTATATGTCGTGGTGTATTACATATCTAGATAGCTATTACTTGTTCCTGTTGGGATCGCCTTCAGCAGAAGTAATTTCGCGCAGGTCGCCTTGACGCTGCCCGTATCCTCTGAGAATCCCGGCGAAGGCCCGCGTCATTCGTCTCGAGCGCCGGCCAAGTCCGCCGGGGCATGAGAGCGCTGAAGAATGGTGTTTTCGTCGATCACGTTTCTGTTCTACTTCCTGCCCATTTTCTTGGCCGCCTATCTGCTAACGCCCACGATTCAAGCCAAGAATATCGTCACGCTTCTATTTTCCCTGATTTTCTACGCCTGGGGAGAGCCCCGGTTCGTCTTCATTCTTCTCATTTCGATCGCCTTCAATTTTTGCGCGGGGCTCGTGATCGACGCGCGGGATGGATCGTCCCGCCGGGTCGCGCTCGCGGTCGCGGTCGCCGGAAATCTCACCCTGCTCGGGATCTTCAAATACGCCAATTTCATCACCGGCAATCTGAGCACGCTCATCACTCCGCTCGGGGCGCCGTCGATCCAGACGAGTATTGCGTTGCCGCTCGGGATCTCCTTCTTCACCTTCCATTGCCTCTCCTACATCATCGACGTCTACCGTCGACGGTTCAAGGCCAACCGCAATCTGGTCGATATAGCCCTCTACATTTCCCTCTTCCCGCAATTGGTCGCCGGCCCGATCGTTCGCTATAAGACCGTGGCGCGCCAACTGGACGCCCGCAGGTTCACGCTTGGCCGCGCCTCGGTCGGCGCGCGGATCTTCATCGTCGGCCTCGCCCAGAAGGTGCTGGTCGCCGACGTCGTCGCGCCGCTCGTTCAAGTCACATTCGACCAGCTTCACGTCCGTTCTTTGATCGAGGCGTGGATCGGGCTCGTTGCCTACACGGTGCAGATCTATTTTGACTTCGCCGGCTATTCCAACATGGCGATCGGTCTCGGAATCGTGCTCGGCTTCACCTTCCCGCGCAACTTTCGTATGCCCTATACGTCGCTTTCGATCACCGAGTTCTGGCGGCGCTGGCACATGTCGCTGTCGTCATGGCTGCGCGACTATCTCTACATCCCGCTTGGCGGCAACCGCGGCAGCAATGCCCAGACTTACCGCAATCTCGTCATGGTGTTCCTGCTCTGCGGGCTCTGGCATGGCGCGAATTGGACATTCGTCCTATGGGGCGCCTGGCACGGCGCCTTCCTCGTCATTGAGCGCCTCGGCCTCAAGTCGGTGCTCGCTCGCTTGTCGGCCCCGGCGGCCTGGGCCTATGCGCTGCTCGCCGTCATGGGCGGCTGGGTCCTGTTCCGCTCGGCCAATCTAACGGAAGCGATCAGCTATTACGCGAGCCTCTTCGGGCGGAACGGGATCGCCGACATCAGCTTCGACATGCACGACGCGCTGAACGATCGGGCGATCATGACGCTCGTCATCGGCTGCATCTTGGCGGTTGCGCCGCGATGGCCCGCCAAATGGACGCCCCCGTTCGTGGTGCGCGCCTCGGCCGATTTCGCGCTCACTTTCGCGCTGCTCATTTTTTCCATGATCACAGTGGCGGCCGGCGCCTATAGCCCGTTCCTGTATTTCCGTTTCTGAGGCGGAATGGATGCCGCCGGCCCGCACTGGGCTTCAGCTCAAAGCATCGGCAGCGAGCGCGGGCGCGGCCCAAGCGGGAAAGCCGCATCGATCTGGGCCAGTTCGGCAGCGCTGAGATGAAGGGCCCCTGCGCCCGCATTCTCGGCCGCGTGCTCGGGGCTTGACGCCTTGGGGATCGCGAACAGCGACGCCCGGCGGGTCAGGAAACGCAGCGCAACCTGACGTGGCGTGGCGTCATGCCGCTCGGCGATTGCCTTCAGCACCCGCCCTCCAGCGGTGTTCGGGCCCGGAAATCCGCCGGCGTGACCGAACGGGCTATAGGCGACCACAGCGACGCCGTTCTTTTCACACCACGGGATCACGGCGTGCTCGATCGCGCGCTCGCGCAAATGATAGAGCACCTGATTGCAGGCAGGCGTCGCCGCCCCTGCGACCTGGCTCAATTCGTCGAGATCGTCCACATCGAAATTGCTGACGCCCCAAGACAGGATCTTGCCGTCGGCGCGGAGCTGCTCGAACGCCGCTACCGTATCCTCAAGAGGATGCGAGCCGCGCCAGTGGAGAAGATAGCAGTCCAGCCGGTCGGTCTTCAGCCGCTTGAGCGACCGTTCGCAGGCAGAGATCGTCCCCTTCCGCGAAGCATTGTTCGGCAGCACTTTGGAGACGAGGAAGACCTCGTCCCGCCGGCTGGCGATCGCCTCCCCGACTAATTCCTCCGCGGCGCCCGACCCGTACATCTCCGCCGTGTCGATATGCGTCATGCCGAGATCGAGGCCTCGACGCAAAGCGGCGATCGCGACCGCCCAGTCCGCCTCATCGATGTACCAGGTGCCCTGGCCGATGACCGGAACGTTTCGGCGTGTGGAGCCGAAAGGGCGCCGCTCCATCCTCATCACCGGGCTGTCCATGACGTCACGCCGCATGCTGGCGCCCGCGCGCGGTGCTGAACAGCTGAATCATTTCTCGGTTGAAGGCTGGAATGTCGTCAGGCTTCCGGCTGGTGACCAGTTTCTGATCGACGACCACCTCCTTGTCCACCCAATTCGCTCCGGCGTTCTTCAAATCCGTCTTGAGCGACGGCCAGGAGGTCATTTGCCGGCCGCGGGCCGCCCCGGTCTCGATCACCGTCCAGGGCCCATGGCAGATCGCCGCAACCGGCTTGCTCGCGTCGAAGAAGGCTTTTGCGAACGCCACCGCCTTTGGAATGATCCTGAGCGCATCGGGATTGAGGACGCCGCCCGGCAGAAGCAGCGCGTCGAAGTCGTCCGGCTTGGCCTGATCAAGAGGCGCGTCGACCGCGAGTTCATCACCCCAATCGGTGAATTTCCAGGCGCGGACGCGTTGGGACTTCGGCGAGACGATCCGCGTCTCGGCGCCCGCCTGGTCGAGCGCCTTCCGGGGCTCGGACAGTTCGACTTGCTCGAAACCGTCGGTCACCAGAATCGCGACCTTCAGTCCATTCAGAGGCTTGTCCGCCATGTTCCAATCTCCAATCATAGCGCCGCCGCGTCCCGCGACGCTTCCGACATCGCGTTTGAGGCTAGGCGCGCCCGCTTCGATGCGCCTTGACGATCGTCAGGTTTGCGGGCGTTCGCGATTGCGCGCCGACGCCAAAAGACGGCTTGCTCGCAATCGCCCAGGTGGTTTTTCGCGACTCCGACTTCGGTGAGCCACGCATAGGCCGACATATCGCGCGGGCTCAGGCGAAGCGCCTGGCCGATGTGAGCCTCGGGCTTCCTCGGCGCGACCAGTGAAGATCTTGCCAAGCCCAATGAAGGCATGCGCGTCGGCAAGATTGCGATCAAGGGTCAACGCGTGCTCGCAGGCGGCGATCGTTCCGTTCCGAGACGCGTTGTTCGGCAGCACTTCGTTGCGCAAAAGCGCACATAAGGAACTGAATTCACTCGTGCGCGTAAACTTGTGCGCGCGCTCTTATGGAATCTCCATGCCGTCTTCAAAGCGCGCATGGGCGGAGCGCATGGTCACGAGTTCCTCGGCTGCGGTCGGGTGCACGGCGACGGTCGCGTCGAAGTCCGCCTTGGTCGCGCCCATGGTCATGGCGACCGCGACGAGCTGGATCATCTCGGCCGCCTCGCCTCCGAGAATATGCGCCCCGAGAATGCGTTGCGTCGAGCGATCGACGACGAGCTTCATGATCGTGCGATCGGAGCTGCCGGACACCGTCGCCTTCAACGGCCGAAAATTGGTCTTGTAGATCTCGACCTTCGGGAACCGCTCCAACGCCTCCCGCTCGGTCAACCCGACGGCGCCGAGTTCCGGCGTGCCGAACACCGTGCTTCCGATCGTGTCATAGCGGAGAGGCGGCGCGCCCGGCCCGAACAACCGATCCGCCAGCGTATGCCCCTCGCGAATGGCGACCGGCGTGAGATCGACCCTATGGGTGGCGTCGCCGATGGCGTGGATCGACGGCACGGTGCTGGTCAGGTTGATGTCGACCTTCACGGCGCCGTGCGCGGCGCTGACCTCGACGCCCGCCGCTTCGAGACCGAGATTTTTGGTGTCGGGGTTGCGGCCCGTCGCGATCAGCGCCTGGTCGGCTTCGATGACGGAATCGTCGGACAGCGCCACGCTGAGCGCGCCGTCGGGCCTCTTTTCGATCGATGTCGGCAAGCAGCCAAAGCGAAGGACAATACCGGCATTCGCCATCGCGTCGCGCATCCCATTGCGCATGTCGTCGTCGAAACCGCGCAGGACGTTCGGGCCGCGCATGACCATGGTGACCTGCGAGCCCAAGCGCTGGAACAGCGACGCGAACTCGACTGCAATATAGCCGCCGCCGACCACCAGAAGGCGGTGCGGAAAGACAGGCAGATCGAAGACCTCGTTCGAGGTGATCGCATGCTCGATCCCCGGGACTTCGGTCGGTATAACCGGACGCGAGCCGCAGGCGATAAGGATATGAAGAGCAGAGATCTCGCGCCCGTCGGCGAGGCGCACCCGGTGCGGGTCGACGACCGTAGCCCGCTGTTCGACCAGTTTCGCGCCGGATCGCGCCAGATTCTCGCGATAGGCGTCGGAAAGCCGGCCGATCTCCTTCTCCTTGGCCTTAACGAGGGTCGGCCAGTCGAACGTAGGCTCGCCAACGGTCCAGCCAAACCCGGCCGCGTCGCGGAAGTCGTCGGCAAACCGGCTGGCGTGAACATAGAGCTTCTTCGGTACGCAGCCGCGTATGACGCACGTCCCGCCAATACGGTCTTCCTCCGCCACGAGCGTCTTAGCGCCATGACCGGCGGCGATGCGCGCGGCCCGCACCCCGCCCGACCCTGCGCCGATCACGAAAAAATCGACGTCGAACGCCATCGTTAGCCTCTGTGGCCCCGCCCGGGACGAAACGCGCCTGGCTAGAAATCGACCCCCTTCTTCTTCATCTCCGCGCGGGCGCGCTGAAATATTTCGGTCGACAGCTTTTCGCGCCATGCCCCGGTGACGTCGGCAAGGTTCTGAACAAAGACCGGGGTGACTTGAACATATTTCTTGCCTGCGGGACTTTCAAAGAAGGCGGCGACCTCGGTGATCTCCTGCTCGGACATTTGCGAGGCGAGCAGCTCCTCCGCCTGGAGGTAGATCTGTTTCGCAGTCTGATCGAATTCTGGTTGGATCGCCTTCAGAGTTGCGCGCAGCGAATCCCTGATCTCAGGCCGAGTCCGAGTGACGTTCGTCTCGAGTTCCGCCATCATGCCGGGAACGACGATTGCGATCGACTGCTTGAGGCCGATCGTGTTGAGGATCTTGTCAGCGGCGGCGAGGGCCGCAGGCGACGGTGTGGCTGTCGCGGGGGCGTCAGTGGTCGGGGCGGGAGCTGCAGGGGCAGCGGGCGGCTTTGTGTCGGCCGCCTGAGCCGACACGCTCAAGGCTGCGAGGATGACGAAAGCGAGGCGGCCTTTGGCGATTCCGGCGCGGGCGGGCATCAATGACTCCTCAAGGGATGCGAGCTTCGATTTTCAGTTCGGGTCGCCAAGGACTTCGACGCCCTCGGCGCCGGCGATGATCGCCGCGTGCGCAAGGCCGATGAACAGCCCGTGTTCCACGACGCCGGGGATGGGCGACAGGATCTGGCTCAACCTTTCGGGCTCTGCAATGGCGCCGAGCGAACAGTCAAGAATATAGTGGCCGCCGTCGGTGACGAACGGCGAGGATTTGCCGCGCAGACGGATCGACCCGGCCAACCCCAGTTCGACGAAGGCGCGCTCGATATGTCGCCTGGTCGCCGCGAGGCCGAAAGGGACGACCTCGATCGGCAACGGAAAGGCGCCGAGCCGCGGCACAAGCTTGGTGGAATTGACGATGACGACCATGCGCTTCGAGGCGGAGGCGACGATCTTCTCGCGCAACAGCGCCCCGCCGCCGCCCTTGATCAGCCTGAGCTTAGGATCGACTTCGTCGGCCCCGTCTACGGTCAAGTCGAGCTCCGGAATGTCGTCCAGTGTGCCGAGCGCAATGCCGAGCGCCTTCGCTTGCGCCGCAGTCCCCTCCGATGTCGCGACGCAACGGACTTCGAGACCCGCTTTGACTCTTTCGCCCACGAGATCGACGAAGTGGCGCGCGGTCGAGCCGCTGCCAAGCCCGAGCTTCATGCCTGGCGTGACCAATTTGAGCGCCCGTTCGGCGGCTTCGCGCTTCCGCTGGTCCCTGTCCTGCGTCGCGGCCATTGCGCTCATTCGCTCTCGTTCGCTGGAAACGCTGCTGCCCGGTCTCGCGCGGGGCGGACATGAGGAGAGGCCGCTTTACCGGCTGGCGCGAACGAAGGCAAATCCCCTCGGTCAGGGCTCCGCCTCAACTGACCTTCTGGCGGCGTCAAGCACGTCCTCGAACGTGCGCAATCCTGTCGTCGGCGCATTGACGAGCACCGCCATGTTGCCGGGCTTGTGCTCGTTCTTCCACATCTTGCTGTGTGCAGCGGGAATCTCCGTCCAGGGAAACACTTCCGACATGCAGGGATCTATCCGGCGGTCGATCACAAACTTGTTGGCCGCAGAGGCCTGCTTGAGATTGGCGAAATGCGACCCCTGGATGCGCTTCTGCCGCATCCAGACGAAGCGGGCGTCGAAGGTGATGTTGAAGCCGGTCGTACCGGCGCAGAACACCACCATGCCGCCGCGCTTCACCACGAAGCACGACACGGGGAACGTCTGCTCGCCCGGATGTTCGAAGACCGTGTCGACGTCCTTCTTCCCGGTGATGCTCCAAATCGCCTTCCCGAACTTGCGAGCCTCCGCCATGGTGGCGTTGTACTCGGGAGAGTTGACCTTCGGCAGTGGGCCCCAGCAACCAAAGTCCTTGCGATTGATCACGCCTTTTGCGCCGAGCGACATCACATACTCGCGCTTCGTTTCATCGGAGATGACGCCGATGGCGTTTGCGCCGGCCGCCGCGCAGAGCTGGACCCCGAACACGCCCAATCCCCCCGAGGCGCCCCAGACCAGCACATTGTCGCCCGGCTTCAGCCGATGCGGCTCGTGGCCGAACAGCATGCGATAAGCGGTGGCGAGCGTCAGCGTATAGGAGGCGGCCTCCTCCCAGGTCAGGTGCTTGGGGCGGGCCATCAGTTGCCGGTCCTGCACACGGCAGAACTGGGCGAACGAGCCGTCCGGCGTCTCATAGCCCCAGATGCGCTGCGAGGCGGAGAACATCGGATCGCCGCCGTTGCACTCCTCGTCGTCGCCATCGTCCTGGTTGCAATGGACAACGACCTCGTCGCCGACCTTCCACCTCTTGACCTTGGAGCCGATCGCCCAGACGACGCCAGACGCGTCAGAGCCGGCGATGTGAAAGGGGTTCTTGTGGACGTCTAACGGGGAGACGGGCTCGCCGAGCGCCGCCCAGACGCCGTTGTAATTGACTCCGGCCGCCATCACGAACACCAGCACGTCATGGCTGTCGAGCG
This sequence comes from uncultured Alphaproteobacteria bacterium, assembly GCA_963820095.1. Classification (GTDB taxonomy): domain Bacteria; phylum Pseudomonadota; class Alphaproteobacteria; order Rhizobiales; family Beijerinckiaceae; genus Roseiarcus. The sequence goes on along the minus strand of CAWFZA010000013.1, from coordinate 45,034 downwards.
TCCAGGTCGGCACGACTTCGACCTGCATGGATTGCTCCGGAGGTCCATGCCGGTCCTTGCGAACGACCCAGGCGTGCATCGAAGCCGGCACGTGACCCAGCGGCGGAATCTCGCCGATTTCATAGAGATCCTTGCTCAGCGCCGCGGAAAGCGGCTCGGCGCCCGTGGGGCGAGTGTTCATGGCTCCCTCAGGGATTCCGCAGTGCGCCTGGAGGTGGAAGCGGCTTCGCATATTGCAGCGCACAATCGACCATCGCGCTTGAACACGCGAAAATCAACCCGACTTTGGTCAACGATTTCGCTTCGCTGCAATGGGAATTTACGTCGCAGCAGGAAATCATGCGTAAGCTAGACGGATCGGCGCAGACAATTCGGCAGCCGAAGCGGGACAAGGACCTGCGGCATGTCGACTTGGCCGTTGTTGCAATTCGTTGAAAATCTTGAAGGTTTCGATTTCGTTGCGCTCCTGCTCGGCGCGGTTGTGGTCTTCTTTTCTGTCGGCTTCGCGATCGACTATATCGTTGGCCGTTACGGACTGGGTCCCTATTGGAGCGGTTTCTACGCAATGCTCGGCGCCTACGCCGGGCTGTGCATTCGCGACTGGTGGCTGCAACCCTACGTCGCTTATGACCCCTACGTGACGACCATCGCGGTGGCTGGCGGATTGTTGACGACAGTTCTGATGGTCAGCGCGGTCGCCAAACGCTGAATTCGGCTCGTCGGACGCTCCCCGCCGTCGAACCAACAGCAAATTGCCGGGGCGGTTAATTGGCGCAGCGACAAGCGTCGGCCTCGCCTTGAGCGAGGGCGTAGCGTCAAGTGCGCTTTTCTGTGATTGTGCCATGCACAATTGTTTTGCGCCGGCGGACAACCCGCCGAGGAGGCCGAAGCGAGCGAAGGATGGCGCAGGCGAAGGGAGAAAAGATGGCGGCGCGCCGCGACAACCCCTGGATCTTCCGCACCTACGCGGGCCATTCGACCGCGCACGAATTGAACAAGCTCTATCGCCAGAACTTGGCGAAGGGACAGACCGGGCTGTCGATCGCGTTCGACCTTCCGACCCAGACCGGGTACGACAGCGACCACCCGCTTGCGCGCGGCGAGGTGGGCAAAGTCGGCGTCGCAATCTCCCATATCGGCGACATGCGCGCGTTGTTCGAAGACATTCCTGTCGCGTCGATGAACACGTCGATGACCATCAACGCCACCGCGCCTTGGCTGATGGCCCTCTACATAGGCGTCGCCGACGAGCAGGGCGCGCCCCGCAGCCTGCTTCAAGGGACGACCCAGAACGACATCATCAAGGAATATCTGGCCCGTGGGTCCTACGTCTTCCCGCCCGAGGCTTCGCTCCGGCTGACCAAGGACATGATCCTGTTCGGGGCCAAGGAGACGCCGAAGTGGAACCCAATGAACGTGTGCTCCTATCATCTCCAGGAAGCCGGGGCGACGCCGGTGCAGGAGCTTTCCTACGCCCTCGCCACTGCGATCGCCGTGCTCGAACGCGTCCGCCAATCGGGCGAGGTCGACGAAATGGGTTTCGCTGAGGTCGTCGGGCGAATTTCATTTTTCGTCAACGCCGGCATGCGCTTCGTAACCGAGCTCGCGAAGATGCGCGCGTTCGTGGAATTGTGGGATGAGATCACCCGCGATCGCTTCGGCGTGCAGGATCCTTCCAAGCGCCGCTTTCGCTATGGCGTCCAGGTCAATTCTCTCGGCCTCACCGAGCAGCAGCCTGAGAACAACGCCTATCGCATCCTCATTGAAATGCTGTCCGTGGTCCTCTCGAAGAACGCGCGCGCTCGCGCGGTGCAACTGCCGGCGTGGAACGAGGCGCTCGGCCTGCCGCGGCCGTTCGACCAGCAATGGTCGCTGCGCCTGCAACAGATCATGGCCTATGAGACCGACCTGCTCGAATTCGGCGATATTTTCGACGGCAGCACGGAGCTTGCGGCGCTGGTCGCCAGGCTCAAGAGAGAGGCGCTGGCGGAAATCGCCGCCATCGACGCGATGGGCGGCGCGGTCAAGGCGATCGAGACGGGCGCCCTGAAAGCCAAGCTCGTCGAATCCAACATGCGCCGGCTGGAGCGAATTGAGCGCGGCGAGCAGATCGTCGTCGGGATGAACGCGTTCACCAATTCCGAGCCCTCGCCGCTGACCGCGGGCGAGAACTCCGATCACTGTTCCGTCGGCCGAAGCGGAGGCCGCGCAGGTGGCCCGGCTCAAGGCTTGGCGGGCTGACCGCGACGAGGGCCGCGTCCGCGAGGCGCTACGGGCGCTGCGAAAGGCGGCCGAGAGCGGCGCCAACATCATGCCCGCGTCGATCGAGGCGGCAAAGGCCGGCGCGACGACGGGCGAATGGGGCGACACGCTGCGAGCCGAGTTCGGGGTCTTTCGAGCTCCGACTGGCGTCTCGCCGCGGGCGCGCCAGGAAGCCGCTGGCCTTGACCCGCTCAGGGGAGAGGTCGAACGCGTCTCGCTCAAGCTCGGCCGCCGGCTCCGGTTTCTCGTCGGCAAGCCGGGCCTCGACGGTCATTCCAACGGCGCCGAGCAGATCGCGGCGCGCGCGACGGACGCCGGCATGGACGTCATCTATGACGGCATCCGCCTCACACCGGCCGAAATCGTCGAGGCCGCCAAGTCGGGCGTTCACTGCATTGGCCTGTCGATCCTGTCCGGATCGCATGTCGCCCTCACGGAAGAGGTGCTCAAACTCTTGCGCGCCGCGGGCCTCGAACACCTGCCGCTCATTGTCGGCGGCATCATTCCAACCGCCGACGCGCGCCGATTGATGGCGGCCGGCGTGGCCGCGATCTATACGCCCAAGGATTTTGGGATGAACAGCATCCTTGCGGCGATCGTCCAGGAGGTCGAGGCGCGCTTTGACGCCCAAACCGGCAGTTGAGGATCGACCCGGATCCTCAGATGTTGAAAGCGCGCAACCCGCGTGCGAAAGCGTGCCGCCCACGGGCGTTAGAGACGTCGGGTCGGGCGCCAATTGCCCCGCGCGGGCGTCCTCGGTAGAGGAGGACGGACGCTGCCGCGCCCATTCAGGGGAAGCTCCAGTACGAGATCGATGAGCCAGTTTTCCTTCCGCTTCCCGCGCGCCTATCGATTGAAGCCGGTCGCACAAAGGGAGGAGGACGTCCTTTCGCTGCTCCGGATCGGCGCCAGCAATCAAAGCGTTCTCCTTCCTTATTCTCCGGGTCTCAACTATGTCGTCGCCTCGAGCGGGCATGCCGCGCTTCGAATCGAGAGCGACGACTTTCGTGTCGAGACATTGGGCGTCGCGCCGTCCATCTGGGCGCGTCTGCGCCTCATGGCCTTCTTCAAGAAGAAGAAATATCTGAAATACGAAGAGTTTTCCGTCTTCTCCGTCGGTCCCAGAGCCGAACGCAAGCGCTTTACCGGGTTCAATCAGGACACGATGAACATTGGTGTCGAGGTCGACGGTGATCTCGTCGCCAGACACCCGGAGCTTCTCCAGGGGTGGCCGGCGGAGGTTGGCCCTGCGTCTCAAGTCGCGGATCGTTCCCCGAGCGCGCCGGTCGCCGTCGTAGCTCATATCTACTATGAGGACACTTGGCCCGACATCGCGGGCGCGCTCGGCAGCCTGACGATCCCCTTCGATCTGATCGTTACGACCGTTGAGAGTCGCGAGCGGCTGATCGAGCGGATTCGGCGCAGCTATCCCAGGGCCGAAATTGAGGTCATGGAGAACCGCGGCCGCGACATCGGCCCGTTCCTTACCCTGCTCGAACAGGGGCGGCTCGATCGCTACCGTTACGTTTGCAAGGTTCATGGCAAGAAATCGATAGACGGCCGCCGCAGCGCCTATTTGGGCGAGATGTGGCGGCGGCGGTTGCTGTTCGATCTGCTCGGCGCGCCTGGCGCCGCAACCGCCGTCCTCGACACGTTCGATCGCGAACCGTCGATTGGGATGATCGGTCCACGCGCGTTTCGATTGCCAAAACAAGGTTATTCCGATGACATCTCCTGGTCGGCAAATCGTTCGATGACGTTGAAGATCGCGGAACGGATGGGCGTGCCGGCCGATCGGTTCCAACTCGATTTCTTCGGCGGAACGATGTTCTGGGTTCGCCCGGAGGCGCTGAAGCCGTTGCGGGACCTGCGGCTTGTCGCGGACCTGCCGCCTGAGAGCGGATTGATCGACGGGGACCTGCCGCATGCGCTTGAACGCGTCTTGCCGACTTCGGTTTTAGTCGCGGGCTACAAGCTCGCCGACAGCGACGGTGATTCAGTGGGCCGAGCGAAGGCGAAACGCACTTTCACGACCGCCCCTAGCGGCCATAGTTCCCCGTGATTGGGCGTCGAATTGGCTTCGGTTCGGACCGGCGCATCGACAGCCAGGACCTGCTCGTTCGGGAGGTCGCCGCACGGCAAGCGCGCCGCAACGCCTCAGGCGCCCCCGTCAACTGGATGTTCTCCATCCACCAGGCCAGGGCAAAGATCGCCAAAGCCTATCCGAAGCCGACCGCCAAAAAGTCGTGACCTCCGTGCAGAGGCGCTTGGCGCAGCCGCGGACGGCTGACCAACAGCCCACGCCGCAAGAGCTACGAGTTCCTGCGAATTTCCTTGACAAAATCAGCTATGTTCACTATACGTTCCAGTTCACGAAATTCTATTTCCCGCCCGCCGCGAGACGAATGGGAATACGAGAAGCCGTGGCTGTTTGAACATTGGGGTCCCACACATGGGGGTCCCACAACCTGATGCGCGAGACGAGGAGAAAGGCGGTTTTTTTATTTCCTCTCCTCGCAACCCCTTGAAAACGCCCGTTTCGGAGAAATAAACGGCAGTAAACGTCAGCTTCTTTACTGCCGTTTAAGCTCGTTTATTACCGTTTAAGGTCGTTTAGCGAGCGCTTATGTTGGCAGGAATTCCCGCTTTGGTTGTATCTCCGGCCAGGAGCGGGCTTGCGTACCCCGGGGGTCCTCGCGATGTCGACGCCGCCCAAAACCCGGCGCGCGCTCTGGAGCCTACTTGTAGCCCTGCTCGATCCGCGCGTAGATCGACTGGGTGAAGATCGAGAACTTGCCCCCGACGAATGAGGCCGTGAGGCTCGCGGCTAGAAAGACCGCAATCATCTTCGGAACGAAAGTGAGCGTCATTTCCTGTATCTGGGTCAAGGCCTGCAAGAGCGCGATCGCGACGCCGACCGCCATCGCCGCCCCCACGCAAGGCCCCGCGCCGACCACCACCATCCAGATCGCCGACTGGACGAGATCGATCGCGTCGCCTTCGTTCATTGCACGCTCGCGCCGTTGGCGAGCGAAACGGTTCCGCCATTGGTCAGCGTGGCGACCGCGCCCGAACTGCCAACGCTGACCGAGGCGACCTCGCCTGACGTTGACCCGTCGCCGGACGTGACGGTGCGGCCGATCAACTGCTCGGCCTGACTGAGCGAGGTCGCCGTCAGGAGCGACGCCAGGGTCGAGTTGGTCTGCACCGATTGACCGACCTCGGAGACGGTCGCGAGTTGCGACACCATCTGCGAAGGGTCCATCGGCTGGGTCGGATCCTGGTTCTTCATCTCCGCCATGAGGAGGGTGAGAAAGTCGTTATAGCCAAGGGTCTGCGTCGCCGCGCTCGTCGACGAAGCGGTGGACGTGGATCCTGGGGACCCCACGGCGGCGGCGGCGTTTACAGTCATGACGTTCTCCTCTTCAGGCGGCGTTTGGCGTGTCGGCGAGCGGCTGAAGCTCTTTGTCCTCGATGGCGAACAGCCCGCGCAAGGCTTTCAACGCCTCGAAATTCCGGCCACGCAGGAGCGAAGCGTCCACGCTCTTCAAGCCCGCGATCAAATCGGACGCGCGATAGGCGCCCATCGCGGATTCGATCAGCGAACGGGCCAGCGGCGTCGCGCTGGCGGCGGCCGTAGGGTCCATCAGCATGATCTGGACGGCGAAATAGATCTGGCGAGTGAGTGTCGTCGCCTCCTCGGCCTGCATCACGTGGTTCTCGAGCAGGAAAGTGACTTCGTTCAGGAGTTCGATCGAGGCCTTTCGGTCGATGCGGATGACCGCGCCATTGATGAAGAACCGTTCCCCGGCCCTGAGCGTGATGTTCATCCGCCAACCCTCACTTCAGCCCGTCGCGGATGAGTTCATTGATCTCAATGATGGGCGTCAGGTCGTTGGTCAGGCCGCCGCGCACCCGGTCGATCTCCTTCATCATCCAGATGCCGATCGAGAGGATTCCGGCTCTGAGCTGATCCGACAACTCGTTATTGGGATCCTTGAGGTCGTCGATGAAAATCGTCCATAGACGGCGGAGGTAGAACAGAGCGTCAATTCGCTCGCGCGACTGTGGACCCTTATCCTGAGCTGCGCGCAGCATCCCGATCACGCGATCCATCGCCGCACGCTCGCGGACGCGCAACGTCTGATGGGAATCTTCGATCACATCGTTGTATGCGAATTCGTACATCACGTCCCTTCGCGCCTTAGGCAACGGGCAGGTATTGCGCCAAATTGAGCTGCTGCAGGCGCGAGGTTAGCTCGTAGGCCATCTGGATCTGATTGGTCAGGCTGGTGATCTGAGCGGCCGTGGCTGTCGGATTGATGTTGTCGAGATTGCCGATCTGGCCTTGCAGGATCGTGAGCTGAGAGCTCATTGAATTGGTGGCGTTGGTGACCACGCTCTGAGTTCGAGCCGAGGCCGGCTCGAAGGTTGATCATCGAGTTCACTCCCTGTGAAAGGAGCGAGGACGCGGCCGTGGCGACAGCCTGCTGCGCGTCGCTGCTGAGGGCGGAGCCGCCGAACTCGCTCAGCATGGCGTAGGCCTGGGCGAGCTGCTGAAAGCCCGGCTGATTGGCGTTGGTCGACGTTGTGACGGTCTGACCGGGTGCCACCTCGGCGCTCGTATTGACGCTCGAGGCTGACGACCAGTCTGTGCTCCATGAAGCGCCCTGGAAGAGCGCGGCAAACGGTCCGGAAAGAAAACTTTGCATGCCCGTCGCGGAGATGTTCGCGGCGCCCGGATCGGTCGGCAGGACGCCGAATGTGGTCTGAAAGGCCTGGTCGATCGCTGTCTTGGCGGCCGACGCTGGGCTCGAATAATAATCCGCGAGCGGCGCGACGGCGGAATTGATTCCGCCGAATACATATTGATTGCCCGACGTCGTGTTGGCCCCGCTGATCAGCGACTGCAGCCCCGATTGACCCATGTCCTGAAGCGAAACGCCGGAATTGGCGTCCTGCGCCGAGCCTGTGAGATTGTCGAGCGTCGTCTGGGCGGTCGTCTGGATGGCCGATAGCGCGTTCTGCGCGGTCGACAGACTGGTCGACACGACACTATTGCCGATGGTCAGCGTCTGGAGCTGCCCGACCTGCTCCTTGAGCGACAGTTCGTAGCCAGACTGGTCGCCGAGCTGCAGACCGAGATTGGCGTATTCGCCGGTCGACATTTCCGTCATCGCGCTAGTGAGCTGCGACTGAGCTTGCATGACCGGCGACACCAGGCTGTTGGCCAGGTAGTGGGTCGAAACAAAGTTTGCGCCCACGGTGGTCATGCCGCCTGCAATAGAGCCGAGAACATGCTGGTGACAGTCGTCAAAAGCTTCGCTGTTGAAGCGTAGGAGTTCTCGAGGTTCAGCATGTTGGTCATTTCGGCATCTAGATTGACGCCGGTCGCGTTCGATAGAGCTGAGCTGGCCTGCGTTGCGACGGCGTTCTGATAAGAGGAAGCGTCGTTCGCCTGCTGGGTCCGGGCTTGCAGCCAGCTTACCGACGCGTTGGCGTAGTCGGTGAGGTTCGCCGATGACTCGAGGCCTGCGGACGGGTCGAAACTCTGCGTCGCGCTGATCTGGGCCACAAGCTGCTGGATACGTCCGGTATAGCTCGCGGCGCCAGACGTGTTGTACGTATAGGCTGGGTTTCCGGGGTCGGAGATTCCGCCGTCCCGCAGCAGATCTTGGATTGCCGCCCTGAGAAGGATCCACATTCGAATTGACCTCGATCATTGCGGCGAGACCCGTTGTCGCCGTCATCGTCGGCAGGCTCGTCGCTCCCGGTGTGGTGAACAGGCCCGGCAGCGAGGGCAGCGTAGGAGGCGCCGATTGATCGCTTTCGGCGAAGGCGTTGATGAGGCCGCCGGCGATCTGGTCGAGCTGAGCCTGATATTCGGGCGCGAGGGTATCCCGCAACGCCGCGTATCCCGCAAGCGCGCCCGAGTGAATGGGCATTGGCGAATTGGCGCCGATAATCGGCACGCCATCGACGGTGACCGCGCCGCCATTCGCACCATCGACCAGGGTCGGAGTCGGGGTGAATGAAACCGTGCGGGGCGTATCCTGGAACAGGGTGACACCGCTATCGGTGTAGATCGACTCCGAGCCATTGGCGGCCACGGTTGTCGAAACGCCAAGCTGCTGCGCGAGCTGAGTCACGATCGAGTCGCGTGTATCCTTGGCGCTCGAGACATTGGCGCCGGTCTGCAGCCCCGTGACGACGGCGGTGTTGGCGGCGGTGAACTGATTGAGGAGCGAATTGATCGTGCTCACCGACGAGGCCATTTTTTGGTCGGCCGTCTCCCGCACCTGCTGAACCGTCGCGCTCGCGCTGTTTAGAGACGAGACGAGATCGGAGGCGGCGGACACCACAGCGTCCGCGGCGGGCGAGGACGCGGGCGAGTTTGCGTAGGTGGTCAGCGCGCTCTGCAGGTTGGCCAGCATGGCCGATGGCGAGGCGCCGTTCTGGTCGGCGCCTGATGTGGAGGATGCGGAGGAACTGTCGTCAACGGTTTGGGCGAGCGTCGCCAATCCGTCAGAAATCGCCTGCTGCGTCGCAGCTTGCGAGGTCGAGCTCGACACCTGCTCGGTGAGCGCCGCGTTGGCCTCGCGGGTGATCGAGGCGACGTCGGCGCCGCCGTAGGAATTCGTCACCACATTGGCGATCTCGCGCGAATAGCCAGGCGTGTTGACGTTGGCGATGTTGCTCGAGACGACAGCGGTCTGCGCCGCATTCGCGGCGAAGGAAGAGCTGATGACGCTGAACGCCGTCGAAAGACTCATCGAAGCTCCTCAGCTTATCGACTTTACGGCTTCAGCCCGTTCAGGACGTCAAGAATATTGGCGCCCGTCTGAAACACCTTGGAGTTGGCTTCGTAGGCGCTCTGCGCCTGAATCATGTTGGTTAACTCCGTGGCCAGGTCGACCGTCGAGCTTTCGAGTGACGAATCTTCAATCTTGCCGAAGCCGGCGCCGCCGGCGGTTCCCAGGAAGATGGGGCCGGAAGCAGCCGTCTGCAGGTACGCGCCGCCGTTGACGGATGCGAGATTGTCAGGGCTCACCACATTGGCGAGCGGGATCTGGTAGGCGATGCTGGACGTCCCGTTCGCATAGTTGAATGTCAAAGACCCGGTGGTGGAGATGGAGAGGCCGTTGATTCCGCTGGGCGCATTTCCGTTCGCCGTGGCCGCCGTCACATTGAAGCCTGCCGCAAGCTGCGTCATGTTGCTGAGGTCGAGATTTATCGTCTGGCCGTTCGGGACCGCAAATGAGAGTGGCGACCCCGATGACAGCGCCCCAGTTGTCGGGTTGAAGGTTAGAGTCTGCGTCGCCAGCGGGCCTGACGAATAGGGAAAGCCGGCGTTGGCGGAGGCCGTCGACGCATCGTATGCATCCACCTCCCATGTGTTGGATCCGGTATTGGTGAAGTAGATATTGATCGTGTGCGAGCCGCCGAGATTGTCGTACACGACAAGGGACGTCGCGGCGGTATAGGTCGAGCCTGCCGAGTTGGTCGACGGCAGATTGGCCGGCGCGACAGGCGTCGCGGTTGACGGCAGGTTGGCGGTCAACGAGCCAGCCGTGGTCGGCGTCGCGGTCTGCCCGGCGTTAACGACGTTGACCATCTGAAGACCAGTCAGCGAGTTCGCGGCGAGCGGCGAGGCCCCGTTCTGCACGTTCGCCGCCATCAAGTAGTAGCCGGCGCTGTTGACGAGATTGCCCGAGGCGTCAGGCGTGAAGGAGCCGTTACGCGTCAGATAGAGGCTGCCGCTGGAGTCGGAAACGACGAAAAAGCCAGCGCCTTGGACGGCCAGATCAGTCGCGGTTGAAGTGGAGGTGACACTGCCCTGAAGCGCATTGAGCGAGACCGCGCGCGTCGAGACGCCGCCAAATGATTGCTGGCCGTCGGCGATCTGATCGACGAGGCTCGAGAAGGCCGTCTCGACGTTCTTGTAGCCGGTGGTGTTCGAGTTGGCGACATTCTGGGCAATCGTCGACAGCCAGTTCGTATCGCCCTGCATGCCTGAGACGCTGGTGTTGAGAATGCTCATGGGAGAGTCCTAGCGGGGATGCTCCATTTGAAGCCCTTGGCCTTGCGCCAAGCTGGCGCGGAGTGAATTTCAGGGCGCCGATCAGCTCGCCGAACGCACCAAGCTTCCGATCAGGAGGTTCCAGCCGTCGATCAGCACGAAAAACAGGATTTTCACGGGAAGCGAGATCACCGAAGGCGGCAGCATCATCATGCCCATCGACATCGTCAGCGTCGCAACGATCATGTCGATGACTAGAAACGGCAACACGATCAGGAACCCGATCTCAAAGCCGCGACGAAGCTCGGAAATCATGAAGGCGGGGATGAGCAGCCTCAAATCCGCTTTCGAGCGGTCGGCGACCTCGAAACGCCCTTTGGACAGACCCTCGAACAAAGCCATATCCTTTTCTCGAACCTGGCTGAGCATGAATTCTCGGAACGGCTCGACGACCGCGGCGAGCGCGTCCTGCTGGCTGATCTGATTGTCCATGAGCGGCTTCAAGCCGTTTTGCCAGGCGCGGTCGAAGGTCGGCGCCATGACGAAAAAGGTCATGAACAGCGATAGGCTAATGAGGACCAGATTGGCCGGCGCGCTCTGCAAGCCGAGGCCGGAGCGCAGGAACGAAAGCGCGACAATGAACCGGGTGAAGCTTGTCACCATGATGAGAAGACCCGGCGCCACGGACAGGACGGTCAAAATCGCGACAAGCTCAATGATCCGGCCGCTTGCAGTAGCCCCGCCGGTTGGGATCAAAGAATTCAGATCGACCGTTTGAGCGCCCGCCGGGCAGCTTGTCGCCAGGAGCGCGAGGCCTACGCAGATCGCCCGTCTCATTGAACCACCAATGTCTTGATCACGAACGCGCGCACCTTGCCGCCGCTGCGGGTCGCCACCCGCTCGTTGAGGTCCTGGCGGATGTTTTCGAGACCGATCGGCCCCTCAAGCTGATGCAACGAGACGGTCCTGAGATAGGCGAGGACGTCGTCGCCAATCTGGCCAGCCACGGCTTCGGGATGCGGCAAGGTCTTGGGGTCAAAAATGATCGAGCCCTCGAGCCGGACCCAGGTATCCTGGGGCGAGCCGAGGTTGGTGACGATCGGGGGCAGGTCGACGATTGTCGAAGGTTGCGCCGGCGCGCTGACGGGCGATTCGGCGGTCTTGTCCGGTCTTGAAGGTGCGGAGGGGCGCCACGTTTCGAAGGCGGCGCCGGCGCCGGCGGCCAAACAAATGATGATCGCAAATTCCCTCAACGATCCCCGCGGCGACTTCTCGCGGCGATGCCTTGGGCCGGGGCAGAATCAGACATCGGCGCTCCGGCTAAAATGGCCTGACGGCGTCGTAGACCTGTTGCCCCCAACTGGGCTGCTGAAAGTCACTCTGACGTCCGCGGCCGCCATAGGAGATGCGAGCCTCGGCGATCCGGTCGTAAGCGACGGTGTTGTTCAGCGAGATGTCGAGCGGGTTTACGATCCCGGCGATGGTCAGCTGACGCATCTCATAGTTGACGCGAACCTCCTGAGATCCCGAGATGACGAGATTGCCATTGGGAAGGACGCGGGTGACGACCGCCGCCACCGACACCTGAATTTGTTCAGACCGGTCGATGTTGCCCTGCCCCTGGGTCGAGGCCGAGGAGGAGAGGTCGCCAAGAAGTTTGGCTGGCTGGTTGGACGACGCCGACGGCGAGCCGTTGTTGTAGCCAAAGTCGACGACAACTCCGTCCTTGGTTGTCTGAGAGCGGCCCGATGCGTTGCCAAGGGTCGCCTTGTCGTTCATCGAAATCAGCACCCGCACGATGTCGCCCACGTTGGCGATGCGCGGCTGGCTGTAAAGGGACGGCGGCGGCCCATGTCCGGAGGGCGGGCCCGGGGGAAGGATTCTGGCGCTTTGAATGCTCGCAGTCTCGTCGGTGACAAGCCCAGAGCCGACAGGCGTGAAAAAGGGTTCGCGCATAAACTCGTTGGCGCTCGCCCAGCAGCCGCTCATCGACATCGCGATCGTCAGCAACAGCGGCGGCAGAATGAGCCGCATCAGGATTTTTTCCCGACGCCGGTCGCGCCCGAGAGAACGACCGCGAGCTTGCTTGCCCGCTCCGCCTCCATCTCGTTGAGAATAGCCCCCGCGGCGCCCGCCTTGAGCTTGCCCAGGATCGCGGCCGCCATTTGATCGTCCATGGCGGCGATCTGAGCAGCGGCGGTTTCCGGCTGCATCTTGGCGTAAATGGCGACAAGGTCGTCAGTTGCCGACTTGACCATCGCGTCTCGCTTTGCCACCCAGTCTTGCACCGACGCTTTCGCTTTTTCGAGATCCGCCAGTCGCTGCTTGACCTGGGCGTCGAGGTCGCTGAGCTGTTTGGTTTGCCAAGCGATACGTGCTTCGGCGATCGACGGGGCGGCGTTGGCGCAGAAGCGGCTGGCTTCAATGTCTGGGACTTTGTCCGCCGGGGCGCTATCCGGCGTTTTGTTCGCACCGACTTTTGGCTTTTCCTTCGCGGGCGCCCGCCCGTCCTGAGCGAACGCCGGACAGATAAGGAGAAAAGCGGCGACGCCAAGCATCAAGGGCGCGCCATGGGATCGAGCTGTCAGGCGTTGCGACAGGGAGAGAGATGACATGTGTCGGCCCCCGAGGGTGAGCACAATCCTCGCCCGCAGGGCTTGCGCTGGGCTGACTTAAGTTAACTTGGAACTCACTCCAGTTAACTTGGAACTCACCCCGCGCGGGCCCCGGCCGCTCACTGAATAACGAGATCAGCCTGCAGGGCTCCTGCGGTCTTGATCGCCTGAAGGATTGCGATGATGCCCGGCGGCTTGACGCCGATCCGGTTCAATCCACTCACCAACGCTCTGAGGCTCGATCCGCCGACAATAGCGATGGGGCCGCCCCCCTGCTCGACATCGATCCTGGTGTTGGGCGTTACGACGGTCCTGCCGTTCGAGAAAGGGGCGGGCTGCGAGACACGCGGCCGCTCGGCGACCCGGACAGTCAGCGTTCCGTACGTGACCGCGACCGTCGAGATCTGCACGTCCTGGCCGACAACCACCGTTCCGGTGCGGGCGTCGAGAACGACGCGCGCGGCCATGTCCGGGTCGACCTGAAGCTCCCCAATTTCGGCCATGAAACGAGCGAACGAGACTCGTCGAGGGCGAAACAATTCGAACTCTCCGGCTGTCGACTTCGTAGGCTGAGCTCGCGCGGAATCGCTCACGGGAATAGGCGTTGATCGCGTCGACGATCCTTACGGCTGTGGCATAGTCCGGGTTCTTCAGCTCCAGCATGGAGCGCAGCTCCTCGGGGGAACCGGGAAGCTCGCGCTCCACGATCGCGCCGTTCGGAATGCGGCCCGCCGTCGGCACGCCTTGCGACAGCGTCTCGCCTTGGCCCACCGCGTCAAATCCGGTCACCGAGACCGCGCCTTGCGCGCTTGCATAGAGCGTTCCGTCGGCTGACTGAAGCTGGGTGAGCAGGAGCGTTCCGCCCATCAAGGACGGCGCGTCGCCGAGGGCGGAAACAGTGACATCGAGCCGCGTGCCTACCTCCATTCCGGCGGGCAGATCGGAAGTGACGATGACCGACGCGACATTGCGGTTGCGCAGCGCGGCGCCGTGTACGTCGAGACCCAGGTGCTCGAGCATCGCCTGCACCGACTGCTCGGTGAATGGCGCGTTGCGCAGGGTGTCGCCCGACCCCTGCAGACCAACGACAAGGCCATAGCCAACGATCTGGGTATCGTGGGCGCTGCGGAGGACCGAAATATCCTTGATCCGCGCCGCAAGGGCGGGCGCGGCGACGAGGCAAAGCGTGAGCGCCCAAAGCGAATCGCCGCATTATCCCCCGCTCACTCTGACCGAGCCGTCCGGCTGGACGGCGCCCGATACAGTGACGCCGCTGTCGTCGTTGCGGACCTTGACGATGTCCCCGATCGAACCGTCTTGCAGCGCTGCGCCAGTGGTCGTGATGACAAGATCGTCCTCGGAGAAGACAAGCTTGACCTCGGCGCCGTTGGACACGAGCTTGCGATTGGAGACGCCGGAAAATGGAATCGCGTGCCCTGGGAGCAGTGTGAGTTTGGCCGCCTTGCCGACGATGAGCGAGCGCGAATTGACGAAGGGCCCCGATCCGTCCCGTGCGGCGTTGGGAAGGTCGACCAGCATCTCGTCCAGGATCAGGTCGCCGGGATAGATGACCGCCTTCGGGGTCGGCAGAAGCCCTTCCTGCGCCGAACAAGGGATCGCGCAAACTGCGGCGAGCGCAATGACCGCGGCTTTGAGAACCGATGAGGCTTGCGTCAGGCGCATGGGGCGTCTCCGAGGTTTCGCCTAGCTACGCATGTTGGAGATTGTGCCCGACATCTGGTCCGCAGCCTGGATCACCTTGGAGTTCATCTCATAGGCTCGCTGAGCCGCAATGAGGTTGGTGATCTCGGTGACGGGATCGACGTTGGAAGCCTCGACGTAGCCCTGCTGGATAATCCCGAACGAGGTGTCGCCCGGAACGCCGACGGTCGGCACGCCGGAGGCGGCGGTCTGCTGGAAGTAGTTGCCGCCGAGCGCCAACAGCCCGGCTTCATTGACGAAGCTCGCGATCGTCAGTTGGCCGATCTGCTGGGGCGTCGCCTGACCCGGAACCGTCGCGGTCACGAGGCCGGTCTGGCTGACGGTGACCGCAGTGGCCGTTTGGGGGACGAGGATCGACGGGTTCACGCTATAGCCGTCCATGGTGACAAGTTGGCCATTGGCGTTGGTGTTGAACGCGCCGTCGCGGGTATAGACGGTGTCACCGTTTGGCGTCGTCACCTGGAACCAGCCGCGCCCATTGACCGCGAGGTCGAGTTGGTTGCCGGTATTGGTCAGCGCACCCTGAAGGTTGACGCTGCGAATGGCGGCCGTGCGGACCCCAAGGCCGATCTGGGCGCCCTCGGGAACGGTCGCGTCGCGACCTCGATTCGAAACGCCCATGAGCCGCTCAGTCTGATAGATGAGATCGGTGAATTCCGCACGCGAACGTTTGAAGCCGGTCGTGTTGATGTTGGCGACGTTGTTCGCGATCACCTCCAGATTTTGCTCTTGGGCGCTCATGCCCGTAGCCGCGATCGCCAACGCTCTCATGTCAAAACCCTTTGCTTTCGCCTAATCGATACGCGCATCAACAGCAGCGTCTCTGCATCAGATCGCCATGCGGGCGACCTCCTGATAAGCGGAGATTGCTTTGTCGCGTATCGCCAGAACCGTCTGGAGCGAGCGTTGAGCCGCCATCACCGAGTCCACGACCTTCATCGGCGAGACTGCGCCCTCGACGCCTTGGATTGCGACCGCCTCCCCGGTTCGCAACGTGTCGACCGCCGAACCGACCACCTGTGCGAGCGCCTGATCGAAACTCATCCCTTGCGCCGGCGCCGCGGCGGACGTCGGACTTCGGACACCCGCGCTTACGGCAGCAGAGCCAATCCCGGATATGCTCTCGATCATCGTTTTAACCTCATGGCCGGTCGCTCGCCGTTCAGGCGTCCTTCATCAGGCTGATGGTGGTGTTCAACATCTCAGCCGACTGCTTGGCGACCTGCAGATTGGCTTCGTAGCTGCGGTTGGCTTCCCGCATATCGGCGAGCTCCGTCAGCACATCGACGTTGGGCATTTTCACCATGCCGTTTTCGTCCGCCGCCGGATTGCCGGGGTCGTGCTCGAGCTTGAAAGGAGACGAGTCGACGCCGATCGATTTCACTCCGACCACATTGGCGCCGAGCGTCCGATCCATCTCGCTTTCGAACGAGACGGTTTGGCGCGCGTAGGGATCGGCGCCGGGGCTCGAGCCGGTTGATTGGGCGTTCGCGATGTTCTGCGAAACGACCCGAAGCCGCGTAGATTGGGCCTGAAGCCCGGAAGCGGCGATGCGGAGCGCGGCCTGCAACGAATCCTGCATGGGTTTTCACTTAAGGGCAGAAAGAAGGAGTTGATGAAAAGTTCGGCGGATGTTGGAGCTCATCGTGTAATCCCGATTGACCTCGCCAAGATTGATCATCTGTTGTTCGAGATTGACTGTATTGCCGGACAACGTCTGTTCCGCGGGGTCGGCTTCGACCTCGCGCAGCGCGCCCACCTCCGATTGAGGCAACGACAAGTGCGCAGGATTGGTGCTCGCCAATTCGATCGGGGATGAATCAAGGACCGCGGAAAACGGCTGAAGGTCAACCGCCCGATAGCCGGGCGTATTGGCGTTCGCGATATTGGCGGCGATCGCCGTTTGGCGCGCGAACAGCCATTGCGCCTTCTGCGAGCCAACTTCGAAGAGATAGATCGGGGACAATTGGACGCCACTTTCGGACGGGATTGGATCGATCCTCAGTGAGCGGGCTTGCACGAGGCTTACCGGGAAGCGGGAGCAGCAGCGGCCGCACACCGCGCGGTCTCGAGGGCCTCGGAGAGGCGTTCGGCCTTGGCCAAATCGTCCAGCCCGGGCTCCTCGAAAAGAATGTCCCGGATTTCGACTCCCGCGCGGCGCTGGCCGATCTTGAGTCGGAAGAAGGCGCAGACGGCAGCGTGGCGGAACTCCATGTCGATTTCGACCGTGGGCGTCGCGTCCCAGGACGCCTTGAAGCTTGCCGACAGCGCGTAACGCAACGTCCCGCTCTTGAAGAAAAGCTCGGTTGACGAATTGACGAGGTCGGCAAGATTCGCCGCATGGTCGCTTTGGATCATCGACATCAATTCCGCTGCGTCGGTCAGCCTAAGCTCGCTCGCGAAGTCCACCAGCGCATCGGCGATGATTTGCTCGCGCTCGGGCGAACGACGCTGTCGCAACCTTCGTCCAGGCGCACTCATTGTCTTCGTTGGGCCCATTGGCCCTTCCTTTGCTGGATCACGTGGACGATCTCGGCGACTGCTCGATAGAATTCGGCTGGAATTGGGCGATCGACATCGACAGCGGCATAGAGCGAGCGCGCGAGCGGTTTGTCTTCGACCACCGGAATGCCGTTCTCCTCCGCGATCGAGCGGATCCTCAATGCGATGAAGTCTGTCCCCTTGGCGACCATGATCGGCGCGCCGCCCTCGGATCGGGCGTATCGCATGGCGACCGCGTAATGAGTCGGGTTGACCACGACCATCGTCGCGCGCGGCACTGCGGAAAGCATTCGTTTGCGCGAGCGATCGAGGCGAAGCGAGCGCAATCGCGCCTTGATCATCCTGTCGCCCTCCGCTTGGCGAAGCTCCTCCTTGACTTCCTGTTTGCTCATGCGGTGGTCGCGCCGCCACAGAATACGCGACCAGGCGAGATCCGCCGCCGCGACCACAACCGTCGCGACGAGCACGGCCGCGACCGTTTTGACGGATAGGTCGAGAACGCGCTCAGGCAGCATGCCTGGGTCGACGTCCATCGCCGTGAGCAGTACGACCTTCTGGCCGATCAACATCATCATCGCGACCGCGATCACCGCGGCGAGCTTGATCAGGCTCTTAAGAAACTCGGTCCAACCGCGAGCGCCGAACACGCGGCTAAGACCGCGGCGGAGCGAGATGCGCGAAGTGTCGGGCAAGATTCTCTCGGGCGCGATGCGTGGCGGGCTCTGGGCGACGGACGCGAGAACGCCTGCGGCCGTGAGAAGAATCACCGTCGGCAGAAGGAAACGCATTGCCTCGCCCACGAGGGGGCCGGCGATAGCAAGAACGTCTTCGCCGCGGTCGATCCGCCAGCCGGCCGGATCGTCGATGAGGCCGACAAGCGCGGTAAGGAGGGCTTCGGCGCGCGCGGGAATGACGAAGATGAGTACGAGCAACGTCGCGGCCAGCGACGCGAACAGCGGCGCTTCCCGCGAAAAGGCGACTTCGCCGCGCTCGACCGCATCATGAAGCCGCTTTTCCGTCGGCTCCTCGGTTTTGTCTTCAGGATCGACGTCGCCGCTCATCGCTCACCCGTAAGGCGGCCGCCAATCCTCGCACGCGGCGCCAAGCTTAAGCCGCCTCGGCCGGTGAGCCGCCAAGCTCGATCTCGTTGCGGCTCGCCATGCTGAGCACGATTTCGGCGATGGCCTTCCGCGCCTTGGCGATGTCCCGCGGCGGCGCATTGCCCCCGGAATTGAGCTCGCCTTCGACCAGACGACGTCCACGTGAGGGCATGGAGGACAGCACCGTGTCGCGGAAATCCGCGTCCGTTCCCCTCAACGCCATGACGACAATGTCGATCGAGGCGCGATCGAAAAGCAGCGCCCGGGCCCGTTCGGACAATCGCGGTAGGTCGTTGAAGGAGAACAGCATTGTCTTAACGATCGCAGCGTCTTTCGGGCGCGCCTGTTCGAGCGCTCGCATGGCGTCCTCCGCCTCCAGCGGATCGAGCCCGTTGATAATGCTGGCGAGGCGCGAGCGTCCTTCGATGTCCCCGGCTGTCTTTGGCGCCTGTTTCAAGGCGCTTCTCACCGCCTCTTCGATGAGCCCCGCGGCCAGCGGCGTCACGTCCAGCGGCGCGACCAGCCCGCAGAGAGCGGCGTTGCGCCGACCACGCGGCAGCGCGGCGATAACCTTCGTCGCGACGGAGGAATCGAGCTTGGACAGGATATAGGTGGCCGTCGTCGGTCTCTCCGCCATCAGGAGCGCGATGACCGCGGCTTCCGGCGCTTGCGCCAGCGCCCGCCAGACATCGACTTGCGGGGTTTCCGAGGATCCAACCCGGAGGAGATCGGCAATCTGCTCGGGCGGAAGCGCATCGCCCAGCAAACTCTTGACCTGCCCGGCGTCGCCGATGAGATCCGCGCCGGCGGAGAAATCGGCCGCGAATTCGTCGACCAGCCGATCCAGAGTCATCGCCGAAATGACGCCGAGCCCAGCCGCGGCCCGCGCTACCGCCTGCAGGTCGGGTTGATCGAATTGCTTGAGCAGCCTCGCGGCCGGCGGCTTGCCCATCATCAAGAGCAATGCCGCAGCTTTTTCAGGGCCGGTCAGCTCCCTGCCGCCACTGATCGCCTCAGGCATGGCTACTCCCCTGCGCAGCCTTCGGCGGCTGTCTAAGCGGGCCCCCGGCGACAACCTCGAGCAGCGACACGCCGAATCGCTGGCTCGCGTCATCGACAACGACAATTTCGCCGCGCGCAATCACTGTGCCGTTGACGACGACGTCGACCGGATCGCCGACACGCTGATCGAGCGAGACGACAGCGCCGCGGGCGAGCTTCATCAGGCTTGCGACCGGCAGCGAAGTCGAGCCGAGCACGACTTGTACCGTGACCGGGATCGAAAGGATCGCGCCCAGATTAGGAGCGCCAGTGATGGGCTCTCCATTCGCGGGATCGACCGTGCTGGGCTCGGAAGTGATGGCGGCCGCGTCCATGACGGGATCTTGCTCCAAGGCGCCGGAGGGGGAGACGATATTTGGCGTCCCGGCCTAGGGTCTGGCTGAGTCGGGGCGTTGCGCGATCGGGCTCTCGACTTCGAGACGGTAGTGTCCGTCAGCTTGGCCGAGTTTGCAGGTGAACATTCCCCGCCCGGAGCATAGGAGGCGGATGGCGGTGAAGTCATTGCATTGCAGAGGCAATAGGCCGCCAACGTTAAGATTGGCGATGTCACCGAGACTCATCGAAACCTCCTCCAGGACTGCGGTCACGGGAAGCTGCGTCTGATGAACGCCGGCCTCCATCAGCCGTGACCAGCGCTGGTCAGCCGCTGGCGGCTCGGCCTCGGGATCGTTCGCCAGTTCGGCGCGCAAGGGCAGGAGAAATGCCTGCGGCAGCAGGAGTAGGCACTCGCAGACGCCGCCGCTCATGCCGATCGTGAACCGCGCCGCCGCCGCTTCGCCATCCCGGCGCCCGAGCGCCAACGGATCCTTGATCGTCGTCAGCCGCTCGAAGCTAAAGGCGACGCGAGCGACCATGGCGAAAGCCGCCTCGAACGCCTTGCCCAAGGCGCGCGCGAGGGCTTCGAGAAGCGCGGCCTCGATCGCCGTGCGTGGCTCGGGGGTCTCGTCTTCAAGTTTGTCGGAACGATCGGCGCCGACAGCTTCGCCGAAAATAGAGGAGGCAATCAGCGCATCGATGCGCTCATCGAGCGCGATCATGAAGCGCGCTTCGGGTTCGGCGCTCGCATAGATCGCCGCTGTAAGACCGTCACACTCGCCGATCGCCTCAAACAGCGTGGTTGCGCGGATCTCTTCGATCGCGACGCCCGAGGCATGCGCCACCAGCGAAGCCAGGCGCGCCGGCGCCTCCGCTATGAAGCGATTGAGCGCGAAGCTGAGGCCAGGCATCCGCTCGATGGCGAGATTCGAATGCTCGAGCATCGCGCCCTGCAACCGGCGCGCGCCATGACCGAACTCGCGCGTTCCCTCTTCCGCGCTCATGCTGCCTCCCGGATCGCGGGCTCGCCGCCCCCTGGGGATGTCGTCTCGTTCTCGACGACGTCGATGGTCGGCCGTTCCTTGGACGGGATTGTCTTGCGGCCGAACTCGACCGCCACCTGCGGCATCGCTCCGTTCATGAAGGCGAGCAGGCTCTGCTTCACCAAAGTGAATAGCCTCAACTGCTTTTGCCGCACCGCTTTCACCTTCTGGGCGATCGGCGCCAGGATCGCATACGAGAGGAAGATGCCCGCAAAAGTGCCGACCAGCGCCGCGCCAATGAGTCCGCCAAGGATCTCAGGGGATTGGTCGAGCGCGCCCATGGCGTGGATAATGCCGAGCACCGCGGCCACGATGCCAAGCGCGGGCAATCCGTCGGCGACCGCCTGAAAGGCGTGCACTGGCTTATATCGATCGTGCGCGAGGGTCTCGATTTCTTCGTCCATCAGCGCCTCGATCTCATGCGGGCGCGCATTGCCGATGATGATCAGGCGCCCATAGTCGCAGATGAATGTCACGAGATCCTTGTCCGCCAAAAGCTTCGGGAAGTTCTTGAAGATCTCGGATTCCTGCGGATTGTCGAAATGGGCTTCGACTTCGCTGCGCGACTTTGCCCTGAGCTCCCGCATGAGCGCATGCAGGGCCGAGAGCACATCGAGAAAATCACGAGGCTTCGGCGCTTTGTCGAGCACCGCCTCCATGAACGCCTTGCCGCAATCCTTGATCGTCGACATGGCGTTGGCGACGATGAAAATGCCGAGCGACGATCCGGCGATGATGACGAACTCGAAAGGCTGAAACAGCACATCGAGGTGTCCGCCAAGCGCCGCATAGCCGCCGAGGATGCAGCCGACGGTGATCACGAGGCCTATGGCGAAGTTCAAGATTCGCTCCTAATGCGGACGCACCCAAGACTTGCCGTCCGACGCTTACGCGAAGCTGGCGCGAGCCAAGTCAGCCACGGACAAGCCGGCCCAACCATCGTCTCGGCGAAAGGTCGGCGTCGCTTCGGGCCTCGTCGGAACGGCGCCATGCAAAACGGACTCTATGTCTCCCTCTCGGCTCAACTGGCGCTAGAGCGTCGGCTCGAAACCATCGCCGACAACGTCGCCAACATGAACACCGTCGGTTACCGCGGGACTGGCGTGTCCTTCGAGACGGAAATGGCCAAGGCTGGCGATGCGAGGCTCGGCTACGTCTCGAGCGGCTCGGATTTCATCTCGCGCCGTCTCGGCGGCCTGATTAAGACCGACAACAGCCTCGATTTCGCCGTTCAAGGCGACGGCTGGTTTGGAATCCAGACGCCGCAGGGGGTCGCGTACACGCGTGACGGACGGACCCAGATTGACGAGTCCGGCATGCTGCGCACGCTGAACGGCGACCCGATCCTTGACGCCGGGGGCGCGCCGATCCTTCTGGACAGCGGCGCTGGGGCTTTGGCCGTCTCCGGGGACGGAATGATCACCCAGAACGGACGGCAGGTCGGCGCGATTGGCGTCTTCGCGATCGATCCGAGCGCCAACTTGAGACGGTCGGAAAACTCGAGCGTCATCCCCGACAAGCCAGCGACGCCGGTTCTCGATTTCACCCGCGACGGGGTCGTTCAGGGCGCCGTGGAAGGCTCGAACGTCGATCCCGTGCGCGAGATGACCAGGCTGATCGAGGTGACGCGCGCGTTTGACGGCGTGGCGGCGGAGGCCTCGCAATCCGAGACTTCGCTGCAAGACGCGATCAAGACTCTGGGGGCGTCGGCATGAGCGACGTTTCTTGCGACGCGCTGCCGCCGCTCGAGCGCCTTGAGCGGGAGGTCGCGCGCGGATTGCGGACTTTGCCATTCGCGCAGCCAAGCGGCGCCGTCGTCGAGCTCTCGATGTCGCATTACCGCGTCGCGGGCCTGTCGCGTTTTCTTAAGTTGGGCGAGAGCATCGGCGTCGACGTGGGCGATCGCGTTGAGATCGGCGAGGTGGTCAGGATCGATGACTCATCGGCTGTCCTCAAGCCATTCGACGTGCGCAGCGACGTGACCATTGGCGCCCGCGCCTTTCGAACAGAGGCTCTATCGCTGTCGCCGCGTCACGAGTGGAAGGGGCGCGTCATCGACGCGCTCGGCCGGCCGATCGACGGCGCTGGCGAGCTTTTGAGAGGAGACAGGCCAGCGCCGCTAGACGCGCCCCCGCCCGCGCCGCTTAGGCGGGCGCGCGTTCATGCGCCGCTGCGCACCGGCGTGCGGGTCATAGATCTATTCACGCCGCTCTGCATCGGACAGCGAGTGGGCGTGTTTGCTGGCTCGGGGGTCGGCAAATCGTCGCTGCTCGCCATGTTGGCCAGGTCGACCCCGATCGACACGGTTGTGATCGCGCTTGTTGGCGAGCGGGGCCGCGAAGTGCGCGAATTTCTCGACGACACGCTGGGCGACAATCGCAGCTCCGCCGTTGCGGTCGTTTCGACCGGCGACGAAAGCTCCATGATGCGCAGGCTTGCGCCCAAGACGGCGATGGCGGTCGCCGAATACTTCCGTGATCAAGGCGAGTCGGTGCTGCTAATCGTGGATTCGGTCACGCGCTTTGCGCATGCCGCGCGCGATGTGGCGTTGGCCGCCGGGGAGCCCGCGGTCGCCCGCGGCTATGCGCCGAGCGTCTTCAGCGATCTGCCGCGGCTGCTCGAGCGCGCTGGACCGGGGATCGAGGGATCAGGTTCGATCACCGGAATCTTCTCCGTCCTGGTTGAAGGGGACGATCACAACGATCCGGTCGCTGACGCGATTCGCGGGACGCTCGACGGGCATATCGTGCTGGATCGCAGCATCGCCGACGAAGGAAGATATCCGGCCGTCAACATCCTCTCGTCGATCTCGCGGATGACGAACCCGTCGTGGAGGCCGGAACAGCGCAAGGTGGTTCAGAATCTGCGCGCCATGATCGCGCGCTACGAGGAGACCCGCGAGTTGCGGCTGATGGGCGGCTATACTGCCGGCGCCGACCCGCTCCTCGACAAGGCGATCAAATCGACCCCGCGCGTCTATGAAGCGATGAGCCAGACGATCGAGGCGCCCAGGTGCGAGGATCCCTTCATCGATCTCGCCGCAGCGCTTCGCAATGAATCTAAACCCGCTGAGGCTTGAGAAAGAGATGGCGCCTGCCCATGAAACTGTGATCCGCGCGGTCGGGATGACGCTCGCCAGCCTTTCCATGGGGTTCGCCATGTATATGCTCGCCTATGGCGGAGGAAAGACGCGCATCAATGGCATGGACCATTTGGCGATCTTCGCCCAGCCGCGCGGGCCCGGAAATGTCGTCCGTGATCTCGAGCCGGCGCCGACAGACGCCGCGCCTCAAGTCGATATGGAAGCGACCGGTTCGCTGGCCGCTTCCACCGGCCTAGCCGCGCAAGGGCCGCGTCCGATCGAGATCGTCGGCGCTCAAACCGATCGCGTCTGGCTTAAGGTTGATGGCGCAATCCGCACCGCGACGCCAGGCGAGACCGTGCCGGGTCTCGGTCGGATCGGGGCAATCGTCGCGCGCGACGGCGGCTGGACTCTGCTGGACGATCAGGGCAAGGCGCTTCTCACGGTAGCGAAAGGCGCGAACGGCGCCTCGCTCTTCACCCGGAGGAGAATCTTCGAATAGTTTTACCGTGATCAAACGCCCACCCATCGCGGCGCCGTCCGTCTGGGGAGAAACGGGCGCTCCTTTGGCTCGCTTCTTCACAGGCTGACGGTCGATGCGGGGAAGAGGTTGGCGCCGGTCTCTGAATCGAAGAGATGCATGTGCTCCGGGTCGAAAAGGAATGGCCTTTTTTCGCCGATGCGCGAATCGTCTGAGGCGCTCACTCTCGCGACAATTCGATGTGGTCCGCTCGAAGCGTCGAGCAACGTCTCATGCCCAAGGTGCTGAAGAACATCGACGGAAAGAAGCGGGGCGTCGCGCGGGTCTATGTTCCGCGGAACGGGACGCAACGCTTCCGGGCGGAGGCCGAGGGTGACTTTCGGTTTGTCGTAGCCGGCCAGTTCTCCGCGCAGCCGGTCCGGAGTCGTAATCGCGAAGCCGTTATCTTTATCGATCAATTTCGAACCGTCGACCGCAAGGTCCAGGAAATTCATCGCGGGCGAGCCGATGAAGCCGGCGACAAACGTGTTGGCCGGATTGTTGTAAACCTCAAGCGGCGACGCAGCCTGCTGAATAAGACCGTCCTTCATGACGACGACGGTGTCGCCCATGGTCATTGCTTCGGACTGGTCGTGCGTGACATACACTGTCGTCACGCCGACTTCCTGATGCATCTTGGTGAGAAAACTTCGCGCCTCGATACGCAATTTCGCATCGAGGTTCGACAGCGGCTCGTCCATGAGAAAGACGCCGGGACGCCGCACAAGCGCGCGAGCCAGCGCGACGCGTTGCCGCTGTCCGCCCGAAAGCGCCTTCGGCAGTCGGTCAAGCAGCGAGTTCGATTCGCAGCCGGTCCGCAACGCTACGAACCTGCGAGTTCGATTTCACTTTTTCCCTGGCGCCTGATCCTCATGCCGAAGGCGATGTTCTCGAACACCGTCATATGAGGAAACAGCGCATAGGACTGGAAGACCATGGCGATGTCGCGAGCTTTCGGCGGCACCTCGGTCACGTCGCGGCCGCCGATCAGCAATTGACCGCCCGAAATGGTCTCAAGCCCCGCGATCATGTTGAGGGTCGTCGTCTTGCCGCATCCGGACGGACCGACGAGCACCACAAACGAGCCGTCCGCGATTTCAAGATTGAGCTGCGGGATGACGACATGCGCGCCGAAGCGCTTCTCGATGTCGATAAGGGAAACATTGGCCATTCGCCGCGCCTTTCCTACCGCTTCAGCCCTTGACCGAGCCGACGAAGTTGCCGCTGGAAATCCAGCGGTAGGCGACGATGAACAAGATCGCGATTGGGATCTGCGAGATCACCAAGCCGGCCGAGGGCAGATTGAACGCCGAAATGTAGCGGTCGCTGTTGAGCTTGAGCATGCCGACGGTGACTGGAAAGATCGCCTCGTTGTTGAGGAACACGAGGGCGAAGACAAACTCCTTCCAGATCGCGATAAAGTTCAGCGTATAGCCGACGACAATGCCTGGAACGGCAAGCGGCAGGATGACCTTGGTGAAGATCTGAAAATCCGTCGCGCCTTCGATCTGCGCCGCCTTCTCGATGTCGCGCGGAATCGTCGTCATGAAGCCGCGCAGGATCAGGATCTGGGAAGGCATGCCATAGACACCATGAACGATGATGAGGCCGATGCGGGTGTCGAAGAGGTGAAGCCAACGTAAGATATCGTAGAGAGGAATGAGAACCGTCTGCTGCGGCAGCATCAGTCCCGTCAGCAGCAGCGCGAATATGTAGCGCTTGCCCGGAGGCTCGAACCGGCTCAGCGCGAACGCGGGCACGAGAGCAAGCCCCACCGCCAACGCCGAGCCGAGAACCGCGTAGATGAGACTGTTTTGCAGAAGGGTGCCGAAATGCAAACCCTGCCAGACCTTGACGTAAGCGTCGAAATTCGGCGCGATCGGCAGCGCAAAAGGTCCGTTGAGGAATTCGCTGTTCGGCTTGATCGACGTTATCACCATGAGCGCCAGGGGCCGATCCAGACGGCCGCGAGCAGGAGCGCCAAGGAGCGTCGCGAAGATCTTTGGCGCCGCGTAACGAAGCCGGACGAGCGTCCGTCCTGAATGAACCCGGAGAGCGAGAGCTAGACATCGAAGGCGCCCCTGAACAGCTTGCCGAGGAGCAAGCCCGCGATCGCGATCGACAATACGAGAATCGCGACGCTGACAGTCGCGCCGTAGCCGAAGCGAGAGTTCCAGAAGCTTTCGAGATAGACGAGATAGCCGAGAACGTTGGTGCGCCCGAACGGCGCTCCTTTCGTCATCACCGCGATGAGGTCGAACGCCTTCAACGATTCGAAGAGGGTCAGCATCACGACTACGGCGGTCACGGGGCGAAGCTGCGGCAAGGCGACGCGCAGCATCATGCGAACGTGTCCTGCGCCCTCGATCCGCGCCGCGTCAAACGTCTCCTTTGGCACATCGCCGATGCCGGCGAAATAGAAGATCATCGGCAGTCCGGTGAACGCCCAGCCGCCGACGACCGCAAGCGTGTAGATGGCTATGCGATAGTCGCCGAACCACTCGCGGACCAGAAAGCCTAAGCCCATTGCGCGCAAGACGGCGTCGAATGCGCCAAAAATCGGGTTCAGGATCAGAAGGAACATCAGTCCCACTGCGACGAGCGACATCGTCACCGGAAAGAATATGGCCGTTCGCAGGAGGGTCGGGAGATAGACCGCGCGCGCACGCATCGCATAGGCGATAAGAAATCCGAGAACGACCGGGAAAGCGAGCGAGACTGCGAGCCACTTCAGATTGTTTTCAAGCGCGATGTAGAAATACTTATCGCCGAGCATGTAGGAATAATTGGCGAACCCGACGAATTTCTTGACCGGCGTCATGCCGTTCCATTCGAAGAAGCTCAAATAGATCGTGTAGAGGATTGGATAGCCGATAAAGCAGAGGAACAGGACGACCGGCAGGACCAGTCCGAAAATTGTGACGAAGACGTGCTGGCGCGCGAAGGCGACGAAGGACGTTCGTTCGTCGCTCATCCGCGAAAGCATTGCGACGCCCCCCGTCGGGAAGCGGGACGGCGGGCGAACAAGCCGTCCTCGCTTTCCATTCTTCCAACGCGCCTTCCGCCGAAGGATCGCCTATCGCCGCCCCTGCGAAGCCATTCGCCTTCGGCCAAGGGCTGTCGAAGCTCCGAACTCAGAGCGATCAGTCTAGATCTTGCCCCGCACGCGCTGAGCCTCGGTCTCCGTCGCCTGCATGGCGTCTTCAGGCGTGATCGCGCCGGCGAGCACACCCTGGAGGCCGTCGAGGAAGCGGTCCGATATGGCGGGCGGCGTCCCGTGGTCGACATGCATGAACGTGTACGAGCCGGCGTCGCTCATGGCCTTGCCTAAGCGCTGCTCCATCGGCGACAGGTGGGAAAGATCGGTCGACGCGTTCGAGGCGTAGGGCTTGTCGATCTCGAGCTTCTTGGCCGAGGCTTCCGGCGAGACCATCCAGTTGACGAATTCAGCAGCGGCGTCCTTGTTCTTGCTTGCCGCGTGAATCATCACGGTATCTTCGTCGTAGATCGACATGACCGGCTTCTTGTCGCTCATCGCCGGGAACGGGAACCAGTCGATCGGCTCGGCGCAGCACTGCGCTTTGTCCCCGCGGAAGCTGCCGAGGATGAACGAGCCCTTGTACCAGTAGAGCGCCTTGCCCTGCGCCCAGGGGACTTGCGCCGGGGCGAAGTCGATCGAATTGAAGTTCTCGATGAACATGCCGTCGTCGGCGAGTTTCTTCATCATCGCCGTGATGTCGACCGCGCGCGGGTCGGTCCAGGGGATCTTGTTGTCGATCAGGCCCTGATAGGCGTCGAGGCCGTATTTGTTGACCATCATCGCCGACCACATGAACTGCGCCGGCCACTTCTTCTGGTTGGACAGCATGAAAGGCGCGATGCCCGCCGTCTTGGCCTTGGCCGCGTTCGCCATCATCTCGTCCCAGGTCGTTGGGACCTTCAGGCCAAGCTTGTCGTGCAGGTCCTTCCGGTACCAGACGACAGAGGCGCCGAGCTCGGTCGGTACGAAATAGGGCTTGCCGTTAAACTGCGCGAGCGAAACGCTGGCCGTGTTCAGCGATTTGTCCCAACCGTATTTCTTGTAATAGTCGGTGAGATCGGCTGCGAAACCGCCCTTGACGATCTCGCCCGCACGACCTCCCTCCCAAGAATAGAAAACGTCTGGAGGATCACTCGAGCTGATTTCGATCGTTTGCTTTGTTTTATAGGTTTCACCGTCGACGCTCGCGCCGGTCACATGGACGCGGTCGCCGTTCTTCTTGTTCCATTCATCGATGAGCCAGTTGGCGTAGGTCTCAGAGGTCGGCCACGCCGCGCGGTAAAAATAGTGGATTTCGACTGGCGCCGCTCGGGCCGGCGTAAGGCCGATTGCGGTCGTCGCCGCTCCGGCGCCAACGAATGCGGTCGACTGCAAGAAGCTGCGCCGCGTCAGACGGTTTACGCGCGTGGGCATTGCTGTTTCCTCCTTGAATAGCGCCAATTGCGTTGTGGCGCGGTCGCGTCCGGCAGCGAGAAGCATCTCCCTTGCGGGGTCTAACCACCCCGCCCTTCCGGGCTTCGAACTTCGGAAACGTTCGCGTTCTTTTTTCTGCGAGCCTATAATCAGGCTCAACTCACCATAGTGTCGCGACCGGAGGTGTCAATGACGAGCGCTGCGAACCAGACCGTTGCAGCGTCGCTCATTTCGGATTGCCGTCGTCGCCCAGTCGTCGCTGTCGAAATCGCCTCTCCGAGGGTCGGTCGCCCCCCGCGCAGCGACGTTCGTAATGAGGTTAGCCCGTTCGGCGCCCGCTGGCGCACGGCGCGGGCTTGCAACGAAGAATGGCACGAGGGGCGTCTGCGGCTCAATATGTACGCAGGCCAAGATCGACACGCCCGGATTCGAATGCAGCCCCTGCCTGTGGGTCCCAGCCCTGGTCGATTCGTAAGGCTCAACGGCGTTTGCGCGGGTCTATTTGGCCGAAGAGGCGGGCGACGACTGCCGCAGAGTCTCGGCAAGCTCCCGCCGGGCTCGGTCGTAAAGCGCATTGGCGACCGCCATTCTGGCGTTGGCCTGACTACGGGCGTCCGGCGGCTGCCGATCGGGATGATTGCGCCAGACGAAAGCTCGCCAGCGGGACGCAAGCTCATCGAGGGTCCGCGCCGCCTGAAGGTCGAGCTCGGCCGCGATCTCGGGCGGAATATTGCTTGAGCGCACGACCGCTTCGCCCGGAGGCGGCGGCGCGGGCCGCTCCGCGGGCTCGTCCGTCCAGTCCAAGGCAAGGCCGAAGCGCGCCTTACCAGCGCCTGGGGCCGCGCCAAATGCGACGCCGCGGACGCGGGGTCCTCGGGTCGACGCCCCCTCGTCCGGGCCGGGATCGGTTGCGGCGGCCTCGTCGAGGGCGCGCTCGAACGCATCGTTGCGGCGGCCGGACATTGTTCCGGTCTCGACCAGCGGTCAGCCGGCCGTCGCGCGTCTGTTGCGCGGCGCCGATTGGGAGGTTTCGTCATTCGGATCATCGGCGACCACGCGGTTCCTTCCCTGGATCTTGGCCTCATAGAGGCGTTCGTCGGCCCGTTGCAGCAGAGCGCTGGCCGATTCGTCAGCCCTCAACTTCGCCACGCCGAACGATGCGGTTACTTTGCCAACTCGCTCGCCGGTCGGCTCAAGGGTCCATTGCTTGGCCTCGAGGACGCTGCGAATCCGTTCGGCGGCGGTCACCGCCTCGCCCAGGCGCGCGCCCGGGAAGATCAGCGCGAATTCCTCGCCGCCGAAACGCGCCACCTTGTCCTGCCCGCGTACGTTTTGCACCAGGATGTTGGCGAACAGCCGCAACAGGCGGTCGCCGACAAGGTGGCCGAAACGATCGTTGACATGTTTGAACTTGTCGATGTCGGTAAGCGCGAGACAGATGTGGTCGCCAAGCCGTCGCGCTTTCTCCACCTCCTCGATGAAGCAAGCGTCGAAGAAGCGGCGATTGCCAATCGCGGTCACAACGTCGCGCAGCCCGGCCTCTTCAGCCTTTTCCAGGTTTGTCTGCAGATGCACGACCTGGAGGCGCGACTCTTCGAGCTGGTTCCTGACGTTGTCGAGCCGGTCCCGCATGTCGCGATTGTCCTCGATGAGCGCCAACACGATGTCCTTGATCGGGCCTACAGATTTGTGGCGCGCCAGGCGCTGGTTGTGGCCGTCGAGCCGCTCGGAGAAGCTTTCGCTGTCGGTCATGTGGCCTTGCAGGACCTTGGCGACCTGACGCAGCACCTGGTCGAGCTTTTCGTCCTTCCCGTTCGTTTCCCGGCGCGCCGTGGCGGCTGGAGCACGGCTCTCGGCCGGGTTCGGCGCCGCCCTGTTCGTCAGCCGGCCGAGGCCAACGCCAATCCAACCGAGCAGGACAAGCTGCAAGAACGGAGCGTCACCCGGGATCAGCGACCGGAAGGCGCTCAGCGCTTGATCCGGGACAAAGGCCTCCAACGCGGCCAACGCGACAGCCCCCAGGAACACGGCCACGAGAGCGTAGGCTGCGTGGGCTCGCGGTCGGACGAATGTTTTCAGAGCCATGCTCGGGCCGATTTGGTTGGAGAAGCGGGCTCGAACGGCGAGGCGGGAAGCTCGCAAGATGGCGCGCTCGCTCGATGGATAGATCTAAGTGCTGCGTCATGCATTCCGGCCGACCTGTCATCGATGCGCTTAGGCGGCCATCATGGCGGGGCGGAGCGCGCTCCGGCGCCGCGAATAGGTCCAGTCATTCGGACCGAATCTGTTTTAAGGCCGGGAGGTTACTGTTCTGTAAGCGCCGTTCTGAGCTCCTTGCCGGTTGCCGCATCGGCGGTCACTGTGCGAGCATGCGACCGGTGCTGGGCATGTCCGGCCGTCGACGCGTCTTCGCGCCGGTCTTGAACCGACGGCGCGGACGCGGGCGGCCGAGCGACAAAGCCAATTCCAAAGCAGCTGAGCGCGAGCTTCGAGGCCGCGCCACGGAGGAGACGCGAGCATGGCCATCGAGGGACGCAGCGACGCCAATAGGGGCGGCAGGATCAAGCTTGGCATGGTCGGGGGCGGCGAAGGCGCGTTCATCGGCGCGGTTCACCGCATCGCTTCGCGCATCGACGATCACTACGAGCTCGTCGCCGGCGCCTTGTCGTCGACGCCGGAGAAGGCGCGCCGCTCGGGTCAGGCGCTGGGTCTGGCCCCGGACCGCATCTACGATGACTACGAGAGCATGGCGAAGGCCGAGGCCAAGCGCGCCGATAAGATCGAGGCGGTCGCCATCGTCACGCCCAACGACGCCCACGCCGGGCCGACCTACGCCTTCCTCAAGGCCGGAATCCATGTCATCTGCGACAAGCCGCTGACGGTGAGCCTTGCGGAAGCGAAGAAGATGCGCGCCGCGGTCGAGAAGTCAGGCCTCGTCTTCGCGCTGACCCACAATTACACCGGCTATCCGCTGGTGCGCCGGATGCGCGAGATGGTCCGCGCCGGCGACCTTGGCGAGATCCGTCTCGTCCACGCCGAATATCCGCAGGACTGGCTGACCGGCCCGACCGAGACCACCGGCAACAAGCAGGCCGAATGGCGCGTCGATCCGAAACGCTCGGGCGCGGGCGGATCGCTCGGCGACATCGGCACCCACGCCTATAACCTTGCCGACTACGTGACCGGGCTCGAGCTCGCCGAGCTCGCGGCCGACCTCACCTCGTTCGGCGCCGGGCGCAAGCTCGACGACAATGCGCAGATCATGCTGCGCTACGCCAACGGCGCGCGCGGCGCGATCTGGGCGAGCCAGGTCGCGCCGGGCAACGAGAACGGACTCATGCTGCGCGTCTACGGAACCAAGGGCGGCTTCCATTGGAGACAGGACAATCCGAACTACCTCTACTGGTCGCCATTCGGACAATCGACCCGCATCGTCACCCGCGGCGGGCCGGATTCGGGCGAGGCGGCGGCGCGGGTGACGCGCGTCCCGCCGGGCCACCCGGAAGGCTATCTCGAGGGCTTCGCCAACATCTATTCCGAGGTCGCGCTCGCCATCAAAGCCGCCCGAGTGGGCAAGAAGCCGCTCAAGTCGACGCATTTCCCGACCATCGACGACGGGGTCAAGGGCCTGGCGTTCGTCGAGGCCGCGGTCAAGTCGTCGAAGGCCAACGGCAAGTGGGTCAAGCCTTGAGGACCGGCTGAAAGACGCCGTCGTTCGGAGGCGCCAATCGCGAGTCCGGAATCAATCTTTTCAAGCCTTTGCGGCGTGATTAGCGAGTTCGCAGTCGCTGGCTTGACCCCGTTTTCGTTTCGCCGTCTTGGCTCCATGGCTTTAAGCCATTGAAATCATTACTCATTCTTAATCTCTCCACGAATCGTTTCTTTTCAATGTCTTAGCCGCCTTTCTCCGTTTCGCCGGGTTACGCCACGGCTCCGTGAGGTCATCGGAGCCCAGGCGCCCGGACGTTGCGGCGGTGTTTGCCCCGACAGGCGTGACGGCGCTATCCTTGTCCGGAGCCCGGGTCCGGAGGCGGCGCCGGGCGGGAGGAATGGAATGATCTCGGACGATCAGGTTCGCGCCTACCGCCGCGATGGCGTCATCGTCGTGCCGAGCCTGCTTGACGCAGAGACCCTGGCGCATCTGCGCGGAATCGTCGCCGAGCTGGTCGCGGGCGCGGCGGCGGTCGCCGAGCACAATGAGGTCTATGACCTTGAACCCGGTCATACGCCGGAGGCGCCGCGGGTGCGTCGAATCAAGGCGGCGCACAAGGTTCATCCCGCCTTTGACGCGCTGGTTCGCAGCCCGCCGGTCCTTGACATCCTGACGAGGCTGATCGGACCGGGTTTAAGGCTGCACGGCTCGAAACTGAACATGAAGTCGGCGCAATACGGTTCGCCGGTCGAATGGCACCAGGACTGGGCCTTCTACCCGCACACCAACGACGACCTGCTCGCCATCGGCGTCCTGCTCGACGACACCGACCACTCGAACGGCCCGATGCTGGTTTCGCCGGGGACGCATCGCGGGCCGGTCTGGAGCCATCACGGCGACGATGGTCGTTTCATCGGCCTGATCGATCCCGATCTCATTCGGGACGAGATCGCGCGCGCGATCCCTTGCGTCGGGCCTGCTGGAAGCCTGTCGTTCCACCACGTGCGCGCCCTGCACGGCTCGGGGCCGAACACTTTCGGACCGCTCGCGCAACCTCTTGCTGTACGAGGTCGCGGCGAGCGACGCGTGGCCGTTGATGGGGGTCAAGGATTTCGACGAGTTCGACAGCCGGCTCATGGCCGGGCCCTCGACCGTGACGCCACGCATGACGGAGACGCCGGTGCGGATTCCGCTGCCGCCGCCGCTCAGGCAAGGTTCGATCTACGAGACGCAATCGGCCGCGCGGAAGTCGTTCTTCACCCGAGCGGCGTGAAGGTCGCTTCGGTCAATGGCGAACGCATTCTTTGAGGAGGTCGAACGCAGGGACGCCGCGCTCACGCGAAGCGACCTCGACTGGCCAATCGAGCGCGGCTGCGTCAGCCGCACGGCGGTGAAAGACCCCGACGGGCGCCGAGCAATGGCGGATCGAAGGCGGCGGCCACGCCTGGTTCCGCAGCGATCCACGCGGCAGTTACACGCAAAACGTCGGCCTCGACGCCTCGCGTGATGGTGCGCTTTTTCTTGGCGGAGTAACCGCTCGCGCCGCTTGAAGAAGAGGGAGAGCGTCGTCCGAAGCGGGCCCCCCTTCTCCCGGCGGGAGAAGGGTCGGGGATGAGGGACTCGGCCGTCAACGGTTTATCGCGGGCTCATCGGGGTCGGGTCCCCTCATCCGGCGCTCCGCGCCACCTTCTCCCGATAGGAGAAGGGCGCCCGGCAGGCGGCGGCCACGCCGGCGGCGATCCGCGGCAGCTATACGTAAATCGTGGGCCTCGACGCTTCGCGTGTGATGGTGCGCTTTTTCTTGGCGCAATAGGTACCGCTTCGCCACTTCCTTGGAGGAGATGCACCCCGGTTCACATCGTCACTGCGAGCGCGGTCAACCGCGAAGTGTGTTGCTGAGTGCATCGACCGGACCGCTGGCCCGCTTTCGCTAAGGACAGCTGAGCGTGCCGAAATGACAGGCCCTACTGAAGCTTGTTGTAGGGACGCCTGGAGTAAGTTAAATCACAACGCCCACTCATAACGAGATAGGGCCTGGGGGGCGGCACGTGGGTGCGGTAGCAGTGCATTCTCCGAATAGTTTGGAGAACTGCTGGAACGAATAGAAGATTTTCAGTCCAGGTCGACCGTATCGTGGTACCGTGGATGTCACCAGCAAGCTCCATAAGCTAATCCCAACGCTATACAGGCATACGTCTAAAACAAACATTACTGACCTGATTACGCTTGAAACCCATGTTACGACAAGATTTGTGCAACGATCGCTTCTATTTATTGCACGGACAATAGTCGATGAGTGGGATAAGCTCTTTTTCATGCAACATTATGGCGTGCCTACTCGACTATTGGATTGGACAGAAAACCCCTTTGTTGCGGTCTATTTTGCGCTGGTCTCCTTGAGCAACTCAGGCGGACACAGATGCGGCCATTTGGATGTGTGATCCGGTTGAGTCGAAATGAGCGGTCCGACCACATCTCCTTGGCTTTGTTCTTGACCACCAGAGCAGCCCCTAGGACTTCAGTCCTTATTCCCCTGGAACTGCCGTTAAAGAAATTCCGAATGTTACCCATAATGATCTACGGTTCTTATGATCCTAGAATAGTTGCCCAACGTGGAGGTTTTGCACTTTTTCGGCCAGGGCGTGAAGTCAATGGAAGACCTTTACAGCGAGCCGAAATTTCCCAAGTGGTATTTTGAGAAAATCGAGATACCGCACGCCAAGATGAGAAAACCGAAAAATTCTCTCTTCCAGGAAGGGGTTTACGAAGTAGGTTGTCTTTCCCGAATACTGATGGATTATCTAAAGAAATACGCCGTGTATTTGAGTTTTGACCTAAAGGTGGCCTGTGAGGATTAAGAATCACCCGAGTAAGCCCCTCGTTTGGTGGTACAGTAGACGGAGCACAATCGACGCCGTAAACCCAGTTATCAGCGAAGAGAGCATTTTGGTCCACATCCGATAAAGCTTACTTAATCAATTCTATTATAAACGGATTTGACGTCCCAAAGTTATATCTAGCAACTCAGCTAGCAGATAGCGAGTTGAATAGTAAGAAACTTCCATACGCGATTATCGACGGCAAACAGAGATTTGAAGCGCTGTTTGATTTCTTCAATGGCAACCTTGTTTTGAATGAAGATTTTATTTGGAAGCAGGATCCATCTTTGAAATGGACTTCCGCTTCGATTTTGCTTTGGATTCTGTATTCAGAACAATGGGTTGCAGGAAAATTCCCTAAGAAACAAAACAGGGAATTAATTCGCAATAACAGGGAGCTGCAATCGAACAACAGGGATCAGTTCCGGACTTGCTCGTCGACTTGGCTTGCCGTGAACGAAAATTAATCTTGAGAAGAGGTCGTTGTTCCCATTGTGTTCTCGTCGAGTGAACTAAACAACGGTTGTGAACCGCTCTTCCGACCAACAAGCAGATCCGAACCGGGTCGACGTAAGCCGGGCGCAAACCGTGGCGCCTGGACCGACCGACCCTCAGGGTGGCCGGATAACGATTCCGGATCGCTCTTTCGTCGAAAGGCATTTGAGGACGGTGCGGCCCGAGTGTGATCAGCCGGAGAGCCCGGACGATGACGCCGAGGTCAGGATCGGTCGTGGCCTCAAGTATCCGAAGGACAAGGGCTACGGGAAATTTCTCGAGACGCTCGGTTACGATCGCAACTGGGCCGGCATGGTGGCGGCGATGATCGTTGAAGAGGGGCGCGTCCGGGCGGCGACGGCGAAAAGAAGCACGGAGTTTGCTCAGGCCCTGCGGCGGCTCGCCAACCCGCGCCTGGAGACGCAGGCGTTTCTTGCCAACGCCAAAGTGGCCCTCGAGGCCATGGGTGGGACTGTGTCGACGCGCGATCTCTTCGATGGACGCCCGCGATTCGAAGGGCTTGTATTCATTCGCGCGCTCAAGTTCTGTCTTGCGGGCGATTTGTCCGACCGACCTGACGTCTGCCGGATTGCGAAGGCCATTTGGCGACGCGTTGCCGTTTCGCGCGGTCCGAAACTCACCCATGCTTCTGCCGCGCATGAGTATTTTCTTGAGTTCTCAATCGATCTTCGGAACTGGCGCCTTCACCTGGTCGCCGTACAGCGAAGATTTCACCGACCGATTGACCCAGGCGACGCGCGAAGAATTCGACGATCCGGACTTCAACCCCGTGCCCGCGCGGCGACGGCTGCGAGCTAAACAGGGCTAAGACACTTGGTCTGAACAATCTGCGCCGCCATGGCCTGCGGCGCGGTCTTTCTCGACCCTCGGAATTAGTATCTTAGACGGTCGGTCGCTGCTTCGTGTTCAAACACGGCCAATTCGAATCATGGAGCAGCCGATGAACGATGATCAAGACGCATCCCGGAGCACCCTGCCGACACAGGCCGACGTTGCGGCGAATGTTGAGGCCGCGGCAGACGCGGATAATCGCGTGGGATATCGCCGGCCCCCGAGGCATAGCCGGTTTCAGCCAGGGCAGAGCGGCAATCCCCGCGGACGTCCGCGGGGGGTCAAGTCGCTCTCGGACATCGTCCGCAAGATTGTCGGACAGAAGGTGACCGTCACGGAAAACGGGCGCGTGCGGCGCGTACCCAGGCTGGAAGCAATCCTCCTGCGGGCTGCCGGCGAGGCGTCGCGCGGCGACGCGCGTGCTCTGCGCTTGCTGCTTCAATTGACCGAGCGCTACGGCGAGAGCGCCCAGACCGGGGCCGAATACGAAATGACGGGGGCCGAGGACTTGGCGATCCTGCGCCGTTACCTGCCGGACTTCGACGACCCTTCTCCTACCGGAATGGTCGCCTGAAACGGATACGGAGGCCAAGCGTGAACGCTGACGCCCGACTGTTGCGGGCGCTGCTGCGTCAGAATTTCAACGCTTTTGTCGAGAAGGCGTTCGCTACGCTCGCGCCTGGCCAAACCTTCGTTCCAAGTTGGCATCTCCAAGCGATCGCCTATCAGCTCGAGCGGCTTCGTCGCGGCGAGATCACGCGGCTGATCATCAACATGCCGCCGCGCTCGCTAAAGTCGGTAACGGCGTCGGTCGCCTTTCCAGCCTTCGTCCTGGGACACGACCCGACCCGGCGCATCATCTGCGTTTCCTATTCCGGCGATCTGGCCAAGAAACACGCCAACGACTTCCGCGCGGTCGCGGAAGCCGGCTGGTATCGAGATCTCTTTCCCGGCATGCGGATCGGGCAAAAGGATTCGGAGAGCGAGATTGAACTGACCGCCCGCGGCTTTCGTCTGGCCACTTCGGTCGGCGGCACTCTGACCGGCCGCGGCGGCGACCTCATCATCATCGACGACCCCTTGAAGCCGGATGACGCCTATTCGGAGGTCAAGCGCAATGGCGCCAATGAATGGTTCAAGAACACGTTGATCTCTCGACTCGACGATAAACGGAGCGGGGCCATCCTGATTGTCATGCAGCGCATACATTTGGATGACCTGACCGGTTTTGTGCAGTCTCTCTCGGACGACTGGACGGTTCTCAGCTTGCCGGCCATCGCGGAGATCGATGAGGACGTCCCAATCTCGCAAGGAAAGGTCTATCGCCGCAAGGCGGGGGAGGCGCTTTCGTCCGAGCGTGAGCCGCTCGCGGTGCTCGAGACCCTAAAGCTGCAACTGGGCAGCGACGCGTTCTCGGCCCAATATCAGCAAGCGCCTGCGCCGCCTGGCGGCGCGATGATCAAGCGCGACTGGATCCAACGTTATTCTGACCTCCCGGCGCAACAGGATCGGCTCCTCCTCGTCCAAAGTTGGGACACGGCGAGCAAGGGCGGTCCGGAGAATGACTTTTCGGTGGGCACGACCTGGTGCGTGACCAAGGGAAAGCAATGGTATCTCGTTGACGTCTGGCGCAAGCGGGTCGACTACCCCGAATTGAAAGCGGCGGTTCAAAATCTGGCCGTCAGGTTTCGGGCGCAACGCGTTCTGGTCGAGGACGCTGGCGCCGGGACCTCGCTCGTTCAGGAGCTGCGTACGAAGGTCTCCGGCATCATCGCCGTGAGGCCTGACGGCGACAAAGTCAGTCGCATGGCCGTGGTCTCGGCCAAGTTTGAAGCAGGCCAGGTGTTCCTGCCTGAGCGCGCGTCATGGCTCGCGGATTTTGAAGCGGAGCTGTTCGCGTTCCCCGGCAGCAGGAACGACGACCAATGTGACTCCGTGAGCCAGGCTCTGTCCGAGCAGAACGTCAGGTTCCCGCTGAATATCTCGCCCGAGACCGTCGCCCGTCTGGAGGCAGTGGAAGCCAAGGACGCGACTTATTTACGTCGAATGCCGGGCGCGGCCACTCCTGGTGAGGTCCGCGCCAGCGCGTACCCGCGGTCGATGCGCAGACGGCCCGCTAGGACCGACTGGCTCGACGACATTCATCTCCGTCGCGTTGATTTGTTGTTTTCGAATGATGAGAAGAGCAGGACCCTAATGACCAACCCCTTTAATCCGATTGCATCCAGCGCAACTCTTGGCGACCAATTGAGGCGGAAGAGCCGCAACCGACGCGAAGGCCAGGAACGGATGGCTTTGGCATCCGCGGCGCAGCGGACGGCGCAACGACATGCTCCCTCGCCTGGAGCTTTCCTACGTTCCGCTCGAAGAGCTTCGACCCTCCGCCCGAAAGCTGCGTAAGCTTGATCCAGCTCACGTGCGGGAGGTCGCTTCCTCGATCAGCCTCCTCGGTTTCTGCGATCCGCTCCTGATCGGTCGCGGCAACGAGCTCATTGACGGCGAAGCGCGCTACGAGGCGGCGAAGCAATTGGGCCTCGATCGAGTCCCGTGCGTGCGCGTCGAGCCACTTGAATCCCGGACGAACAGCGCGTACTGCGGCTTGCGGTCAATCGCCTGGCAGAAAAAGGCCAGTGGGATCTGGATGCGCTGAAGATTGAGTTTGAAGAACTGATCCTGTTGGACGCGCCGATCGAGATCACCGGGTTCTCTCCGGCCGAAATCGACCATGTCATTCTTGGCGACGCCGCCGAGGGGCTGGAGCAGGGGCCGCTCGAGCCAGATCCAGCCACTGCGGTCGCCAGGGTTGGCGATATGTTCCAACTCGGTCCGCATCGCATCGTTTGCGGCGATGCGACCGATCCCGCGGTTCTTGCTCGATTGTTGGAAGGCGACGCGCCGCCCGTCTCGTCCTGACCGACGAGCCCTACAACGTGAAGATCGCCGGGCATGTCACGGGTGGCGCTCACCGCGAGTTCGCCATGGCGTCGGGCGAAATGACCGACGCCGAGTTCCTCGCCTTCAACGACGCGTGGATGGCGGCTGTTCTTCCGTATCTTTGCGACGGCGGCGTCTTCGGCACCTTCATCGACTGGCGGGGCTCGCCGACCGTTCACTCGGCGGCCACGAAACTCGGCCTCGTTCCCCTGAATCTCATCGTCTGGGCGAAGACCAACGCCGGCATGGGCAGCCTCTATCGCTCGCAGCACGAGCTGCTGCCGCTGTTCAAGAAAGGAACCGCTCCGCACGTCAACAACGTCGAACTCGGCAAACGCGGTCGCTGGCGCTCGAACGTCTGGACCTATCCTGGCGCCTCGTCGCTCGGCTCCGACGCCCGTCGTGGCCTCAAGGACCATCCGACCGTCAAGCCGACCGCCATGCTCGAGGACGCGCTCCTCGACCTCACCAATCGCAGCGACATCGTCGTCGACCCATTCCTCGGCTCCGGCTCGACTCTCATCGCTGCCGACAAGACCGGCCGCGTCTGTCGCGGCGTCGAGCTCGACCCGCTCTATGTCGATGTCATCGTGCGCCGATATGAGACCGCGACAGGCAACCCGGCGGTTCTCGTCGAGACCGGCGAGGAGCCCGCCGCCCGTAGTCTTGCCCGTCCCGTCGGTCCGTAATGGCAACCGGGCGTCCTCGTGGTCGAGAATTGCCTTGAGCCGCACGACGCTGCCGATCTCGAGATAACGGCGAAAGAGATCGCGCACGAAGACGGCATGCTCCTCGACCACATGGAGCGCCCGGTTCTCGACCCGATAGCCGAGGGGAACCACGCCCCCCATCCAGATGCCCTTCCTCTTCGAGGCGGCGATCTTGTCTCGGATCCGCTCGCCGGTGACCTCGCGCTCGAACTGGGCGAAGGACAGGAGCACGTTCAGGGTCAATCGTCCCATGCTGGTCGTCGTGTTGAACGCCTGGGTGACCGAGACGAACGACACTTGATGGGCGTCGAACAGTTCGACCAGCTTGGCGAAGTCGGCGAGCGAGCGGGTCAGCCGGTCGACCTTGTAGACGACGATCACGTCGATCCGGTGAGCGCGAACGTCGTCGAGCAGCCTCTGGAGGGCTGGCCTGTCCATCGAGCCGCCGGAGTAGCCGCCGTCGTCGTAGTGGGTCCGGATCAGCTTCCAGCCTTCATGAGCCTGGCTCTTGACGTAGGCTTCCGAGGCCTCCCTTTGATTGTCGAGCGAGTTGAACTCCTGCTCCAGGCCGTGCTCGGTCGAGACGCGGGTGTAGATGGCGCAGCGCAACGTCGTTTTGCCTCTCTCCGATCTCATGGCGACGCCGCCTGCCGGCTAGGTCGTCGGGCGAAAGCGGCTCCGCCGTCTTTGATCGGCGTTGAGGCGGCGCCGGACGAAGCGGCGTCGCAATCTCCTGACCTGCGAGGGACCATCGCGGTTCGGTCGGACCTGGCCGTTCGCAAGCCGAAGAAGCGATGGCCGTTCCAGCTTGTGCCTGTCATCGCCTTGGCGACTTGCGACAGGCTGCCGTAGGTCTCGCCGTTCCAGGCGACGCCCTGGTCGAGGATCATCACACGCTCGAGCCTGCCATTCCATTCGCGGGCGAGCAGAGCCCCGGCCTTCAGCTTGGTCCCTTCCCGCGTTGTCGCAATCCGCGCTTCGAAAGGATGCAAGTCCGATGATGCGAGTCTCTGGCCCTTCGGTTGGCGAAGGACGCGCAGCGTCTCTTTGTCGAGCCCGCCGAACGCCGTGGCCTGGATGCGATAGGCTAGGATCTTCATGAGCAGCCAACGCGGCAAATGGGCGGGAGGGGTCCCGCCCAAGTGGTTGCGCCATTGCAGGCAAAGCCCGTTCGCGTCGAGCTCGACCAGCGCCGCGATCATGTCGTCCTGGGCCAGGACGCCCTTGGGTCGCGGCGTCGGGCGAAGCAGACCTTCGCCCGCGCCGCGCAGTGGTCGGCGCCTGGCCATCAGGCCGCTTGATGGGCTTGCGGCTCCGACCGGCCCTGCTCCTTCCTGCGCGCCGTCTCGGAGTTCGCCGGCCCTTCAACGAGGCCGGTCTCACCTGCCGGGATGCGGTAGAACGATCCCCGATTGTCGTCTGATCGATCGATCGCGACTGCATAGCCGCGCTTGCGCAGGCCGGTCAGCGCGGCGCGGGTCGTGTGGGCGAGCCAGCCCGTCGCAGCGATCAATTCCGCAATGGTCGCGCCATGATCGCGCTCAAGCAGCGCAATAACATCGGGCCAGCTTTGAGCCGCCGCGTGGAACAGATGGGCGTACAGGACCAGGCTCCATCGCTTCTGCAGGTCGAGCGTCCTTGGCGTCCAACTTTGACAGGATGGCTGCCTGATCAAGGTTCGCGAGCGTGTCGCTTTCCTCCCCTGCATCCTCAGGCTCGGCGGCGTCATCGACCGCGATCGCTTTGGCGCCCGCGGCGGTGAGCTTGAGCGCATAGGACGCCCCTGACTCCTCGTCCCGTCGCCAGATCGGATCACTCGCCTTGGCCTTCACCTCTTTTACAAGGCCAGCGGAGATCAGCTTACGCGCGACTTTCTGCGCTGTGGCGCCCTTGAGCGTCGGCGGGGCGACGAGACAGAGGTCCTTGCGCTGGGCTGCGGCGCTCAGCAGAACGAGCTGCGTATCGGTAAGTTTGATGGACATGGATGCACCCTTCGCGTCTTCGATTGGGGCCTAGCCAATCCAGGCCCCTCACCGACGCGAGCCCCGGATCGGCGCGATCGCCGGGGCTAAGGGTCTGCCGGGCAGCGCCTTCGCGCCGCCGGAATATCCATACACACGCTCCTTTTCGAACCGAACGCCAGTCCTTTCTTCGCGGTCGGGACATGAGGTTAACGATATCGCGCAAGCAGCGCGTCGGCCCACGCCGCTGCCCTCCGAAGGCAGAGGTCACAGGTTCGAATCCTGTCGGGCGTACCAATATTATCAGTAGTTTAGGGAAGCGAGTTGGCGGACGCTTCGGGAGGCTATCCGCCACGAGGGACTATGCGGCCCTCTGCACTGGCGAACAAGAGGATGAAGCGGCGATCGCCGCTCTCGCGGCAGGCAGGCTGGCCGCTGGGTCGCCTCGCGCCAGGCCCGGCCCTCTCAGGCCGGCGGCGCTCGAAAAAGGCCGCCACCGGGCCGCCTTGGGCCGGCTATCGCGGCGACACCGAGGCGCTGCGGCGGCGAACCAGGTCCGAGTCGAGGGCGCGCTGGAAGCTTGGCCAATTGCTGGCCAAGGTGGAGCGGCAGCAAGGCGTCCGGGGAGACCTTGTCGCCCGCTCGCGACTAGTTGCGGGCTATCGCGCCTATCTGAAACAGATCGACCTCAACAAGTTTCTTGGCATTTCCTTTCCGGGAACGGTCAGCCGTCGCGCCTCTTTGGTCAATCCGCCTTCCTGGCTTACGCGCTCACGCGGGGCATCTCGTCGTAAGTGCGGCCGTGAAGGTTGCGACCCGTCGTTTTCTTGCGAACGCCGCCCCACTGTTTGAAAAAGAAAGCCACGCCCTTCCGCACGCACTGGCGCTGAATGGACTCAACCCAAGCAGGTTGCATCGTCCTTGCGCGCGGCCCGGACTCTCCGCCAACGATCACCCAATGGATGCGATCAAGATCGAGATTGTCGAGCGGCCCGATTAGCGGCTCGCACGATAGGAACCGCACATGCGCAGGCACGGCGCCTAAATCGGCGATCCGGCCCTTCACGCGCGCATTCTCGACACTGACGCCCATCCAGATATTCGGCGACCAAGGCAGGGACGCGCCGAGTTGGCGGAGGCGGTCGCTGCGCTTGGTGAGGATTTGGAAGGTGTGCTGTGGACAGTCGCGCATCGTCTCGAAGACGCGCCGGATGAAGGCATCGGGGACTGCGTCCTGAAAAAGGTCGCTCATCGAATTTACAAAGATCAGGCGCGGCCTTCTCCACTTCCGGGGCGCGTCAATCAGATCGTCATGCAGAGTAGGCTTGAAGCCATCCCCGTAACGCGCAGCGCCCATAGCCTTGAGCCGCTTTGCCATGCGATCGGCGTAGCAATGCTTGCACCCTTGGCTGATTTTGATGCAGCCGGTGACGGGGTTCCACGTCATTTCCGTCCATTCGATAGTCGATACGGTTGCCATGCCGCGCCCCGTCAGTCGTCTAAGATACCGTTGGCGATATTCAGCGCCGCCTTGGCGCCGCGCTCATTCGACGCCGCAAAGCACAGAAAGTAGAGCGGGCTTCGCTTCGAGTTTCGGAGAATGAGGCCACGGCCCACCTTCTTGCCGAAACAGGTTTCCAACCGATCGTGGATGAAGCTCCCAATCGCCGCTTCTGTGGCCGTGCGCTCCACGTTCTCGATTTCGCCAAACAGGTCTGTTCGCATCTCCTTCTGAAAAAATCGCGTGCGCCACGCATCGGTGCCAAGCAGAATATCAAGCCGCGCGCCCCACTTCTCATCAATGTGGCCGTCATGGCGAAGTACGCGCGCGATACCGGGAAAGAGATACCATAAGTCGATGCCCTTGGTGGCCGCGAGTATTTGAATGGTTGCCCATTCCACTTGCATTCCATAGGGGTCGAGAAAAACGACGGCGCGCTCTTTCTTCCAGTCGCGTTCCGCGCACCACTTCCTGATTTCGAAGTTGGCTTCTCCTGTGCGGATTTCGCAACGATTGTCGAGCTGCGTGTAATCTGTCGTGATGACGCGGCGAAGCTCATCAGCATGTCGGCGCGACTTCTCAATGAAAAGATATTGGTCGAACGGGCTTGGCAGGCCGAGAGCAATCCGCGCGCTGCCGTCCTGATATTCCTTGGCTTCGGCATCATCGTCGATGTCGAGTAGAGGAAGGTCCGCCGCAGTCCGTGAGCCGGTCCCGGCAAAGGCGTCGACATACCAAGTGCGGAAATACAGGGCCTTTTCATTGCCGGTGAAGATGGTCCGATACGCACAGAGATAGTCGCGCAGGCACTTAAGCTTGCGCTCGGTCCATGCCCCGCCGAATGAATGCTCCACCATCAGATGCCGTCTACGGACAGCGCATGTCGTGAGATGGTCGAGTGGCTGACGTTGTCACCCGCGGTCGCGCCGCGCGATCGCTGAGAAGGTCAGATTTCGAATCATGCCGCGATTCTTGCATCAGAAATTTGGATCAGGAAAGTCCAAAACAATCAGAA
The DNA here is from genome assembly GCA_963820095.1 of uncultured Alphaproteobacteria bacterium. Taxonomy (GTDB): domain Bacteria; phylum Pseudomonadota; class Alphaproteobacteria; order Rhizobiales; family Beijerinckiaceae; genus Roseiarcus. The sequence goes on along the minus strand of CAWFZA010000013.1, from coordinate 339 downwards.
CTCTAGGTTGATGCAAATTCTGGCGGCGCAGCGGCTCTGGGCTGGCCGCTGGGCGCCTCGCGCCGAGTTGGGCCCTTCCCCCCGCCTGCCGACGCTCTATGCTGACAGTTGCGGGACGCCAGCGTAGGGTCACTGTTCACCGCGTCATCTTCGCGCTCGAACATGGCCGCCGGCCGGATGATCAGGTCGATCACGAGAACCGGGACAAAAGCGCCAACGGGATCGGCAACCTGCGTGAGGCGACCTTCGCCCTGAACGCGCAGAACAGGGGTTTGCAATCTAACAACGTGACCGGCCTCGCAGGCGTGTCTTGGGAAGAGCAGCGCCGCAAATGGCGAG